>NZ_JAZARD010000001.1:0-1908999 GCF_036231885.1 Janthinobacterium sp. P210006
TGCCTGATGACCATAGCAAGTTGGTCCCACCCCTTCCCATCCCGAACAGGACCGTGAAACAACTTTGCGCCGATGATAGTGCTGCAACCAGTGTGAAAGTAGGTTATCGTCAGGCTTGTTATTCGCAGTAGAGAAAAACCCCGTCAGCAATGGCGGGGTTTTTTTTCGTCTGGCGCTTTGTTGGTGAGGTTGACGTTAATGCCGGATGACGCGCTTGCACGCCAATCCGGCCTGCACCCGGTCCGATCCATGCCGGCATCTGCACGCGGCCCATGCAACAGGCGAAAAAAAAGCAGCGCTACGCGCTGCTTTTGTCATTTATCAACCCCATTAGAAGTGATAAGCGACTTTGACGTTCATGTAATTGACGCCGCTATTCGGTTTCTTGTAGCCACCGTTCGAGAAATGCTGGATCTTCGCAGCGACTTCCCATTTGTTATTGAAGACATAGCCGACGCCGATATGGTCGCCGAACTGGAAGTGGGTCGACAGGCGGTTATCGTCGTTATCGTACAGCTTGGACAGCATGTGCACGCCAATGCCGCCTTCCGCATAAAAGCCCAGTTTGTTTGTGTTTTCAAAGCGGAACACGGGAGTAAAGCCCAGATCCCACAGTTTTTGATGCTGGCCAGGGACATTGCGGTAGCTCTTGCCATCCCAACCGCCGATGCTGGCATCCCAGTAACCGCTCAGCTGCGTGCCATTCGATACAAACCAGGCTTTGTCCCAGTTCGACGTCACGCCGGCGCGCAGCATTTGCACTTTGACGCCCTTGGCATATTCGCCGTAGACGGAGTCGATCAGTTTGTCGTCGGCGGCAAAGCCGGCGTTGGCCGCCATCAGCGCGGCAACGGCGGCGATGGATTTGAGGAGATTCTTCTTGAAGAACATAGAGGCTTTCATCGTAAAATTGGCCGATAGGCTATTGTCTTGTTTGCACAGGCACCTTGCTTTGCATGCCGCTCTCGCCACTTGTTGATCTCAGGGGTTCAATTGACATTCTCTACAAAAATCGCATTTCTTGGTATCGGTCTGATGGGGGATCCGATGGTCCGGTGCCTGCTACGCGCTGGATATTCTGTCACAGTTTGGAATCGCACGCACAGCAAGGCCCAAGTTCTGCGTGCGGCCGGCGCGCGGCCGGCGGTTTCCGTGGCGGAGGCGGTCAGCGGTGCGGACGTGGTCATCTCGATGCTGGAAGCCGGTCCCATCGTGGCGCAGGTACTGCACGAGGCGCTGCCGGCCCTGCCTGCCGCCGCGGTGTGGATCGATATGAGTTCCACCAAGCAATCAGAAGCCCAGCAATTCCACGCCACCTTGGAAGCTGCCGGCCATGCCTTCATCGATGCGCCCGTCTCGGGCGGCGTCGGCGGGGCGCAGGCGGGCACCCTGGCCATCATGGCCGGCGCCAGCAGCGCCGATTACGCGCGTGTGGAAACCATCCTGGCCGCCATGGGCCGTCCGACCCTGGTGGGACCGGCCGGCAGTGGGCAAGTTGCCAAGCTGTGCAATCAGCTGATCGTGGGCGCAACATTGACTATCGTGGCCGAAGCGCTGTTGCTGGCGCAGGCGGCCGGCGCCGATGCGGCTGCCGTCAGGGCGGCCATCCGTGGCGGTTTTGCCGAGAGCAAGATCTTGGATGTGCATGGCCAGCGTATGCTGGAACGAAATTTTGTTGCTGGTGGGCAGGTGAAAAGCCAGATCAAGGACATGCACAACATCCTCGCGGCGGCCGATGCAGCGCACGTCACCTTGCCGGTGACGCAACTGGTGACGCAGCGCTATGAAAGCATTGCCGAAACGTATCCGACGGCAGACCATGCGGCGGCCTTGCTGGCCCTGGAAGAACTGAATCCGGGCCAGCGCCTGGGCGATGGTCCGGATCAGCTGAGCTGATTTACGCGACGGGCAGGCTCGCTTCGGCCAGCTTGACCCAGAAACTGGCGCCGATGGGCAGCAGATTGTCGTTGAAGTCGTAGCTGCCATTGTGCAAGACGCATGGACCCAGTCCGTGGCCGCCATCGCGGTGCTCGCCATCGCCATTGCCGATGAAGATGTAGCAGCCGGCTTTTTCTTGCAGGAAGAAGGCAAAGTCTTCCGCGCCCATGGTCGGTTCCACATTCGCGTTGACCTTGTCGGCGCCCACCACGCTTTTCATCACGTCGACGGCAAACGCCGTTTCTTTCGCGTGGTTGACCAGCGGCGGGTAGTTGCGCTTGAAGTGGAAATCGACTTCCGCGCCAAAGGCGGCGGCCGTGTGCACGGCGATCTCGCGCATGCGCTCCTCGATCAAGTCCAGCACGGGCGTGGTGAAGGTGCGCACGGTGCCGACCAGGCTGGCGTCGTCGGGGATCACATTGGTGGCGCTGCCCGCATGGATTTGCGTGATCGACAGCACGGCCGTGTCGAGCGGGCTCTTGTTGCGCGTGATGACGGTTTGCCAGCTTTGCGCGATTTGCACGGCCACCATCACGGGGTCGATGCCCTTGTGGGGCTGGGCCGCATGCGCGCCCTTGCCTTTGACGGTGACGTGGAATTCATTGCTGGAGGCCATCATCGGTCCTTCCACCACGCTCAGCGTACCCGTTTCGGCACCGGGCCAGTTGTGCATGCCGTAGATGGCATCCATGGGAAAGCGTGTAAACAAGCCATCTTCGATCATTTCACGGGCGCCGGCGCCACCTTCTTCCGCCGGCTGGAAGACCAGGTACACGGTGCCGTCGAAGTTGCGGTGCTGCGCCAGGTAATGGGCCGCGCCCAGCAGCATGGCTGTGTGGCCGTCGTGGCCGCAGGCGTGCATCTTGCCCGGGTGGCGCGACGCGTGTTCGAAGGTATTCATTTCCTGCATGGGCAAGGCATCCATGTCGGCGCGCAGGCCGATGGCGCGCTTGGACGTGCCATGCTGGATGATGCCGACCACGCCAGTGCGGCCCAGGCCGCGTACCACGGGAATGCCCCATTCCGTCAGTTTGGCAGCAACGACGTCCGAGGTGCGCTGTTCTTCATAGCACAGCTCGGGATGCGCGTGCAGGTCGCGGCGGATACCTTGCAGCTCGGATTGAAACGCCAAGATGGGATCAACTAGTTTCATCGGACTCTCCTGTGGATGCTGGCACGCAGCAATGTATGGCGCGCCGGACCGCGCTTGTTTGATCAAAAACAGGCGCGGCTAATAATGCATTGTAGCCCTTGTTTGCCGGGGAAATCCAGCGCACGGACGTGCTTGCCATGGCGCCAACAGCAAGCGGGCGGAATGGTTTACAGTATCGCCTTCCCCCAACGTTTTTGGATTGCCCCATGACCACCACCCACGTGCGCGCCGCCTGCCCGCTCGACTGCCCTGATACCTGCGCCTTGCTGGTTACCGTGACCGATGGCGTGGCAACCGCCGTCAAGGGCGATCCTGACCATCCCACCACGGCTGGCGTGCTGTGCACCAAGGTGTCGCGCTTCACGGAACGCACCTACCATGCGGACCGGCTGCTGCATCCGCTGCGCCGCGTGGGCAAGAAGGGAGAGGGCAAGTTCGAGCGCATCAGCTGGGAGGAGGCATTGCAGACCATCGCCGCCCGCCTGAAACCGATCGCCGCGCGCGATCCGCAGGCAATCTTGCCGTACAGCTACTGCGGCACCATGGGACTGGTGCAGGGCGAGTCGATGTCGTCGCGCTTTTTCAACCAGCTCGGTGCTTCCTTGCTGGACCGCACCATCTGCGCCTCGGCCGGCGCCACGGGCTACCGCTACACGGTGGGTGCCAGCATCGGCACGGACCTGGAACAGTTCCAGAACGCCAAATTGATCATCATCTGGGGCGGCAACCCGATCGCCTCGAATTTGCACTTCTGGATGCGTGCGCAAGAGGCCAAGCGCAATGGCGCCACGCTGATCGCCATCGATCCGTACCGCTCGCTGACGGCGGAAAAATGCCATCAGCACGTCGCCTTGCTGCCGGGCACTGATGCAGCGCTGGCACTGGGCTTGATGCATGTCCTGATTGCCGAAGACTGGCTCGATCATGACTACATCGAACGCTACACCGTGGGCTATGATGGCTTGAAACAGCGTGCGCTGGAATGGCCGCCCGAACGCGTGGCCGAAGTCTGCGGCATCACGGCCACGGAAGTGGTGGAACTGGCGCGCCTGTACGGCCAGGCATGCCGCTCTGGCGAGGGGGCCGCCATCCGTACCAACTACGGCGTGCAGCGCGTGCATGGGGGCGGCATGGCGGTGCGTAACATCGCCTGCCTGCCCGCCCTGACAGGCGCCTGGCGCCACCCTGCCGGCGGCATGCAGCTGTCGAGCTCGGGGTCCTTCCCCATCAACCGCAAGGCCTTGCAGCGGCCCGATTTGTTGAAAGGCACGCCACGCACCATCAACATGAGCACCATCGGCGACGATCTGCTGAAAGCCAGCTCGCCCGACTTTGGCCCGCAAGTGGAAGCCGTGATCGTCTACAACTCGAATCCGCTGGCGGTGGCGCCCGATTCCTCGAAAGTGGCGCAAGGCTTTGCCCGCGAAGACTTGTTTACGGTCGTGCTCGAACATTTCCAGACCGATACCGTCGACTACGCCGACATCGTGCTGCCCGCCACCACGCAGCTGGAACACGTCGATACGCATGCCACCTATGGCCACCTGTACATGATGGCGAACAATGCGGCCGTGGCGCCGCTGGGCGAAGCAAAGGCGAATACGGAAATCTTCCGCCTGTTGGCGCAGCACATGGGCTTTGATGACCCGTGCTTCCAGGAAAGCGACGATGCGCTGGCGGCCAAGGCATTCGATGCGACGGATGCGCGCGCCGTGCATTTCGACTGGGAATCGCTGAAACGCACGGGCTGGCAAAAGCTGGCCATGCCCGAGGCGCCATTTGCCGAGGGTGGTTTCCCTACGCCATCGGGCAAGTGCGAGTTTTATTCGGAAGCCATGGCGCAGGCGGGCCTCGATCCCCTGCCCACGTATATCGCACCGCATGAATCGCTGGCCAGCAATCCCGCGCTGGCGGCCCGCTATCCGCTGGCCATGATTTCGCCGCCCGCGCGCAATTTCCTCAACTCCACCTTTGTCAACGTGAAAAGCCTGCGCGCGGCCGAAGGCGAGCCGCACCTCGATATCCACCCCGACGATGGCGCCGCGCGCGGCATCGCGGCCGGCGACATGGTGCGCATCTTCAATGACCGCGGCAGCTTTGTTGCCAAGGCCCGGGTCACGGACAAGGCGAGACGGGGCCTGGTCGTGGGCTTGTCCGTGTGGTGGAAGAAACTGGCCAGCGACGGCAAGAACGCCAATGAAGTGACCAGCCAGCGCCTGACGGACATGGGCCGCGCGCCCACCTTCTACGATACGCTGGTCGAAGTGGAAAAGGCCGGCTGAGGTGAACGCGCTGGCGCGCTGGCCGGCCCGGCTGCTTGTCGGCAGCTTGTGCATGCTGCTGGGCGGCTGCACGCAGCTGCGCTACTACACGCAGGCGGCGCAGGGGCAATATGCCTTGTGGTCCGGCGCGCGCCCCATCGGCGACTGGCTCGATGATCCGGCCACCGAACCGCGCCTGAAAGTACGCCTGGCCAAGGCGCAGCAGATCCGCCGCTTTGCCGTCAGCGAGCTGGACTTGCCCGACAACGGCAGCTACAAGAACTATGCGGCCCTGCGTCGACCGTTCGTGCTGTGGAACGTGGTGGCCACGCCGGAATTGTCGCTGCAGCCGCTGCAATGGTGTTTTCCCATTGCCGGCTGCGTCAGCTATCGCGGCTATTACAGCAAGGACGAGGCGCTCGCGTATGCCGAGGAGTTGCGCGCCCAGCATTACGACGTGCAGGTAGGCGGCGTGCCCGCGTATTCCACCCTGGGCTGGTTCGACGATCCCCTGCTGTCGACCTTTATCAATTATAACGATGCGGAACTGGCGCGCCTGATTTTCCATGAACTGGCGCACCAGGTGGTGTACGTGCCCGGCGATTCGGCCTTCAACGAGTCGTTTGCCGGCGCGGTGGAAGAGGCGGGCGTGCAGCGCTGGCTGGCGCGCGAGGGCAATGACGCCATGCGCGCGTCGTATGCCCAGTACGCGGCGCGGCGCCAGGATTTTTTGGCCTTGCTGCTGCAATACCGGGGGCAGCTGGAGGCCGTGTATGCCAGCGACGCCAGCGATGCGGACAAGCGCGGGCGCAAGGCGCAGGTGTTTGCGGCATTGCAAGATGCGTATCAGGTACTGAAGCAGCGCTGGGGTGGTTTTGCCGGTTACGACCGTTGGTTCGAACAGCCATTGAGCAATGCGCACCTGGCTTCCGTGTCTACCTACAATGAATTTTTGCCTGCCTTCAAAAAATTGCTGGAAGAAAAAAAGAACTTTCGTGCTTTTTATGCTGCAGTGCACACAATGGCCCAGATGAATAAGCCTGAGCGCAGGCGTGCGCTGGAACAATTGTCCAGCCCCTGACCCGTAAAGATTGTCTCGCACGCCAAGGCAAACGATCCGGTAACAGTGTATTTATCATGCTGCATTGCAGCATAAAAAGCCCTTAGAGTTGCCGCTCGAATACTGTTGAAAGCGCTTGCATGGAAGCGCGGCGCCCGATAGCATCGCATTAGTAGCATAGAGCAAATGCTCGTCAGAATGCTCAAACTGACTGCCGGACGACAGAATCCGCAGCAATGATCCGCGCCGACAGGGTGCGTCGGCTCCCCCACGATTATTCGAGACAAGAGGCACAGGATGGAAAAAATTTGGCTGAAGTCGTATCCTCCCGGCGTTCCCGCCGACATCGATCCTGATCAATATCGTTCGCTGGTGCATGTGCTGGAAGAAGCGTTTCAGAAATATGCAGACCGCAATGCCTATGTCTGCATGGACAAATTTCTTACCTATGCCGAACTCGACACTTATTCGCGCCAGCTGGGTGCCTGGCTGCAAAGCCGCGGCTTGAAAAAAGGGGCCAGAGTTGCCCTGATGATGCCGAACGTGCTGCAGTATCCGGTAGCCCTGGCCGCCGTGCTGCGCGCCGGCTACACGGTGGTGAACGTCAACCCGCTGTACACGCCGCGCGAACTCGAGCACCAGCTCAACGATTCGGGCAGCGAAGCCATCATCGTGCTGGAAAACTTTGCCCATACCCTGGAGCAAGTGCTGAGCAAGACGGCCGTCAAGCACATCGTCGTCGCCAGCATGGGCGAAATGCTGGGCGGCTTGAAGGGCATGATCGTCAATTTTGTCGTGCGCAACGTCAAGAAGATGGTGCCCGCGTATTCCTTGCCGAACGCCATGCGTTTCAAGCAGGCGCTGGCGCTGGGCAGCCGCATGAAACTCACGCCGGTCGAGCTGAGCATCAACGACGCCGCTTTCCTGCAATACACGGGTGGCACCACGGGCGTGTCGAAGGGCGCGACCCTGAGCCACCGCAATGTAATCGCCAATGTGCTGCAAAGCGAAGCGTGGTCGGGCGCGGCGCTCGACCAGAACAGCAAGGAGCAGCTGATCATCGTCTGCGCCTTGCCGCTGTACCATATCTTTGCGCTGACGGCGTGCGCGATGTGGGGCACGCGCGTGGGCGCACTGAACATCCTGATCCCGAATCCGCGCGATATCCCGGGCCTGATCAAGGAACTGGGCAAGTACAAATTCAACTTGTTACCGGCGGTTAATACACTGTATAACGCGCTGGTCAATCATCCCGACTTCGCCAAGCTCGATTTCTCGGGCTTGAAGATCGCCAATGGCGGCGGCATGGCCGTGCAGCAAGCCGTCAATGACAAGTGGCTGCAGGTGACGGGCGTGTCCATCATCGAAGGTTATGGCCTGTCGGAAACGTCGCCCGTCGCCACCTGCAACCGCGCCGACAGCACGGCGTTCTCGGGCACCATCGGCTTGCCCGTGCCGTCGACCGATATCGCCATCCTCGACGATGACGGCAAGGAAGTGCCGCTGGGCCAGACGGGCGAGATCGGCATCCGCGGCCCGCAAGTGATGAGCGGCTACTGGAACCGTCCCGATGAAACGGCCAAGGTCATGACACCCGACGGTTACTTCAAATCGGGCGACGTGGGCATCATGGATGAGCGCGGCTACGTGAAGATCGTGGACCGCAAGAAAGACATGATTCTCGTCTCCGGCTTCAACGTCTATCCGAACGAAGTCGAAGCCGTCATCGCGGCCCACCCGGGCGTGCTCGAGTGCGCCTGCGTAGGCGTGCCCGACGAGCATTCGGGCGAGGCCGTGAAAGTGTTTGTGGTGCGCAAGGACCCGAACCTGACCCAGGCCGTGCTGGCCGCGTATTGCAAGGAGCAATTCACGGGTTACAAGCGGCCGAAATACATCGAGTTCCGCGATGAACTGCCGAAGACCAATGTCGGCAAGATTTTGCGTCGCGCCCTGCGTGACGAAACAAAGATAGCAGCATAAACAGTGCCGGGGGCGCCCAAGGCTGCGCCCCCTTCAATACAGATAAAGATGAGGCAATTGATGGACAAGATTTGGTTGAAGTCGTACCCGGACAGCGTTCCCGCAGAGATCGACTGCACGCAGTACCGTTCCGTGACGCATTTGCTGGAAGAGTCGTTCCAGAAATATGCGGACCGTAACGCTTTCGTGTGCATGGATAAATTCCTCACTTACCGCGAGCTCGACAAGCTGTCGCTGCAGATGGGGGCCTGGCTGCAAAGCAAGGGCCTGAAAACGGGTGCGCGCGTGGCGATCATGCTGCCGAACGTGCTGCAGTATCCGGTGGCGATGGCGGCGATCCTGCGCGCCGGCTACACGGTGGTCAACGTCAACCCGCTGTACACGCCGCGCGAATTGCAACACCAGCTGATCGATTCGGGCAGCGAGGCGATCATCGTGCTGGAAAACTTCGCCACCACGGTGGAGCAGGTGCTGCCGCACACGCAGGTCAAGCATGTGATCGTGGCCACCATGGGCGACTTGCTGGGCGGCGTGAAGGGCACCATCGTCAACTTCGTCGTGCGCAAGATCAAGAAAATGGTGCCTGCGTTTTCCCTGCCGAGCGCCATCGGTTTCAACAAGATGCTGGCCGAGGGTTCCCGTTTGACACTCACTCCGGTGCAGCAAGGCCATGACGATATTGTCTTCCTGCAATACACGGGCGGCACGACGGGCGTGTCGAAGGGCGCGATGCTGTTGCACCGTAACGTGATCGCCAACGTGCTGCAAAACGAGGCGTGGATTTCACCCGTGATGACCAAGGAAATGCGCGCCACCTCGATGGGCTTCATGTGCGCCTTGCCCCTGTATCACATCTATTCGCTGACGGTCAGCGCCCTGATGGGCATGCGCGTAGGCGGCTTGAACGTGTTGATCCCCAACCCGCGCGACATCCCCGGCTTCGTCAAGGAATTGTCCAAGCACAAGATCGTTGTCTTCCCGGCCGTCAATACCCTGTACAACGCGCTGCTGAACAATGCCGACTTCGCCAAGCTCGATTTCTCCAGCTACAAAGTGTGCAATGGTGGCGGCATGGCCCTGCAGCGCAACGTGGCCGAACGCTGGCTGAAACTGACGGGCTGTCCGCTGATCGAAGGCTATGGCATGTCGGAAACATCGCCTGTCGTGACGGGCAACCGCGTCGACATCACGGAATTCACGGGTACCATCGGCTTGCCTTTCCCTTCGACGGAAGTGGCGATCCTCAACGACGATGGCGTGGAAGTGCCGCTGGGCGAGCCGGGCGAGATCGCCGTGCGCGGCCCGCAAGTGATGGCCGGCTACTGGCAGCGTCCGGACGAGACGGCCAAGTCGATGACGGCCGACGGCTACTTCAAGACGGGCGACGTGGGCGTCATGGACGAGCGCGGCTATGTGAAGATCGTGGACCGCAAGAAAGACATGATCATCGTGTCCGGTTTCAATGTGTATCCGAACGAGGTGGAAGACGTGGTCGCGTCGTGCCCGGGCGTGCTGGAATGCGCCTGCATCGGAGTGCCGGATGCCAACTCGGGCGAAGCCGTGAAAGTGTTCGTCGTGCGCAAGGATCCGAACCTGACGGTGGAACAGATCCGCGAGCATTGCAAGCATGAGTTGACGGCGTACAAGAAGCCGAAATACATCGAGTTCCGCGATGAATTGCCGAAAACCAATGTCGGCAAGATCTTGCGCCGCCAATTGCGCGACGAAAAGAAAGCGGCTTGAATACTATCTCTGCACGCCAGCCTTGCCGTCCTGCACGGTGAAGCTGGCCAGTGTCGCGATGGGGGACGCGCTGTCGCGCACATTGTCCAGGCCCTGGAAGAGGGCCGTGGTTTTCCCTGGCGTGATATCCAGCAGCATGTAGCCGCGCTTGTCGCTGCGTCCGTAACGGATGTGCGGATTCATCGCCACGTACTGCTCCGTGCGCGCCTGCGGGCGTGAACTCGAGGTGATTGAGGTGCCGCAAAACTCGGTGGCCAGCACGGGATTATCCTTGCTGGCGGGGCGCATGGCGTTGCGGCTCAGTTCCGTGGCATAAAAGGTGTGCACGTCGCCCGACAGCACCAGCGGGTTGCGCGCGCCGCTGCTGCGCAGGGCATCGAGCAGGTGCTGGCGCGCCATCGGATAGCCATCCCAGCCATCGGTCCAGATGCGTTCGTCACCGGGCCGCGCGATGGGCACCTGGCTCGATTGCGCCATCAGGGTTTGCTGGGCCAAAATATTCCAGTGCGCGGGAGAAGTATCGAGTCCCGCTTGCAGCCAGCGCTGCTGTTCTTCGCCCAGCATCGTGCGTTGCTGCTTGAGCAAGTCGGGGCAGCTGCGCGTGGTGACGGAATTGGAGCCGCCACGGCCCGGCTTGGCGCATGCGTGATAGGCACGGTATTGCCGGTCGTCCAGCACGTGGAAGCGCGCCAGGCGGCCCCAGTCATAGCGCTGGTAGATGCGCATGTCGACAAAGCCCCGCCGGCCCAGCGGCAGCAGGCGCAGCGGCATGTGTTCATAGAATGCCTGGTAAGCGGCTGCACGGCGCTGCAAAAAGGTAGGCGTGAGCAACTCGTCGCGGTCATTGCCATAATCGTTGGCCACCTCATGGTCATCCCAGGTGACGATCCACGGCGCGGCCAGGTGCGCGCCCTGCAAATTCTTGTCGCTCTTGTATTGCGCGTAGCGGGCGCGGTATTCGTCCAGGGTAAAACTTTCATGCGTGCGCACGGCCCGGCCTGGGTGCTGCAGCTGGTACGGCCCCCATTCATAGATGTAGTCGCCGAGGAAGGCCACCAGGTCGGGCGCGGCCGCGGCGATATGCCGGTGCGCCGCGTAGGCGCCGAATTCCCAGTGCTGGCACGAGGCCACGGCCAGCTTCAGCGAGGCGGGCAGGGTATCGGCGGCGGGCGCCGTGCGCGTGCGGCCCACGGGGCTGACGGCGTCGCCCAGCATGAAACGGTACCAGTACCAGCGTCCGGGCGCCAGGCCTGCCACGTCCACATGCACGCTGTGCGCGAGGGCGGGCGTGGCCGTGGCTTGCCCTTTGGCGACGATGCGCCGGAACGCTTCGTCGTCCGCCACTTCCCAGCGCACGCTCAAGGCGATGGCGGGCGTGGCGGCGGCGTGCAGCGGATCATGGCAGATGCGCGTCCACAGCACGACGGCATCGGGCAGGGGCGAACCGGAAGCGACGCCCAGCGCGAACGGGTAGCCCGCGCCATTGAGGCGCGTGGCGGCGCGCGCGCCGGAACCGGACAGCACGCTGCCGGCCGCGGCCAGGGACGCTATGCGGGCAGCGCTTTGCAGGAAGACGCGGCGCTGGCTATCCATGCCGTCTGAAAATACAACGCGGGATTATTGTGACAGCAGGGTTTCGATGGGCGGCACCTTGCGCGGCTTGCGGTCGGAGTCGGTCGCTACGTAGATCAGGGTGGCTTCCGTGACTTTCACGATGCACGCCTGCAGGCGGTTGCGCTCGGCATACACTTCGACATTGACGGTGATCGAGGTATTGCCGACCTTGACGATTTCAGCGTAGAAGGACAGCAGATCGCCGACGAAAACGGGGTTTTTGAAGACGAAGGAGTTGACGGCAATGGTCGCGACGCGGCCGTTGGCGCGCCGCGTGGCCGGCAGGGAACCGGCGATGTCGACTTGCGCCATGATCCAGCCGCCGAACACGTCGCCGTACACATTGGCGTCGGATGGCGCTGGCATCATGCGCAATTCCGGCATTTTTCCGGCGGGCAGGCCGGAGGCGAGGCAGTTATCAGGGCGGTCGGGGGAGGTGCTCATCTTTTATTCTCATGAAAGGCTACAATTGCCCCGATTGAACCATAAAAAGCCGACCTTCGCCATGCGCCGTTCCCAGACCCCCCCTCCGCCCCGCTCGCCAGCCTCCGCCAGCCACAGCGATTTCGCCACCATCAAGACCTTGCTGCCATATCTGTGGGTCTACAAATGGCGGGTGCTGCTGGCGCTGCTATGCCTGGTGGGCGCCAAGCTGGCCAACGTGGGCGTGCCCCTGATCCTGAAAAAACTCGTCGATGCCATGACCATCACGGCAGCCCATCCGCAAGCGCTGCTGGTGCTGCCCGTGGGCTTGCTGGTGGCATATGGCTTGCTGCGCCTGTCGACCACCTTGTTTACGGAATTGCGCGAATTCCTGTTCGCCCGCGTCACGCAGCGGGCCGTGCGCACCATCGCCCTGCAAGTGTTCCGCCACCTGCATGCCTTGTCCCTGCGTTTCCACTTGAACCGGCAAACGGGCGGCATGACGCGCGATATCGAACGGGGCACGCGCAGCGTGGGCTCGCTCATTTCCTACACCCTGTTCAACATCTTGCCGACCCTGGTGGAAATCACCCTCGTGCTCGGCTATCTGGTCTTGCATTACGACATCTGGTTCACCGTCATCACGGCAGTGGCGCTCGTGTCGTACATCGCGTTTACCGTGCTGGTGACGAACTGGCGCACGCATTTCCGCCGCACCATGAACGACCTCGATTCGAAGGCAAATACCAAGGCCATCGATTCGCTGATCAACTATGAAACCGTGAAATATTTCGGCAACGAGGATTACGAGGCCAAGCGCTACGACGAGGGCTTGCAGCGCTACGAGTCGGCGGCCGTGAAATCGCAGACATCCTTGTCCCTGCTCAATACGGGCCAGTCCTTGATCATCGCCACGGCCGTCACCTTGATCCTGTGGCGCGCCACGGTGGGCGTGATCGCCGGCACGATGACCCTGGGCGACCTGGTGCTGGTGAACGCCTTCATGATCCAGCTGTACATACCCCTCAATTTTTTAGGGGTCATTTACCGCGAAATCAAGCAAAGTCTGGCCGACATGGAGCGTTTGTTTTCCTTGCTGAACGAGAACCGCGAAATCGCCGATACGCCGGAAGCAAAACCGCTCGTCACGCGGGGCGCGGCCGTACGTTTTGCGCACGTGGATTTCAGCTATGAAGCCAAGCGGCAAATCCTGTTCGACGTGGATTTCCAGATCCCGGCCGGCACCACGACGGCCGTGGTCGGGCATAGCGGCTCGGGCAAGTCGACCCTGTCGCGTTTGCTGTTCCGTTTCTATGAAGTCGATGGCGGCGGCATCACCATCGATGGCCAGGACTTGCGCGCCATCACGCAGGATTCCCTGCGCGCGGCCATCGGCATCGTGCCGCAGGATACGGTACTGTTCAACGACACCATCGAGTACAACATCGCCTACGGCAAGCCGGGCGCCAGCAAGGACGCCATCGTGGCGGCGGCGAAAGCGGCATCGATCCATGATTTTATTGAAAGCTTGCCAGATGGCTACAATTCCATGGTGGGCGAGCGCGGCTTGAAGCTGTCGGGTGGCGAAAAGCAGCGCGTGGCCATCGCCCGCACCTTGCTGAAGGACCCGGCCATCCTGATCTTCGACGAGGCCACGTCGGCGCTCGACTCGAAGGCCGAGCAGGCGATCCAGTCGCAATTGAAGGAGATCGCCAAAAACCGCACCACCCTGGTCATTGCCCACCGGCTGTCGACGGTGGCCGACGCGCAGCAAATCCTGGTGCTCGACCATGGGCGTATCGTCGAGCGGGGCACGCATCCGCAATTGCTGGCAGCGGACGGCCTGTACGCGCAGATGTGGCAACGCCAGCAGGCAAATCTGGACGATGAGGGGGAAGAGGACGAAGCGCTGGCGGGCCTGGCGCCAGCAAAATAAATCGGGAATGGGAAATCAGTAGGAAAAATGCTACAGCCGCGCCCCTTCAGGCGCGCGTATAGCGCCTATTTGATGGCAATCGCAGAAAACGGCTAGTCCAGCGCTGAAAATGAAATAAAATTAATTCCATTGGTGGCGTCTGCACCACAGTTGTTTCGTTCGGAGTACATCCGGTTTGTCCGCCCAGGAGAATTTATGAAATTGACCAAAATCTTCGCCACGCTGCTCAGCGTTGGCGTCATCAGCAGCATGTCGCCAGTCCAGGCCCAGGAATTGACCGGCACCTTGGCCAAGATCAAGAAAGCCGGTTCCGTCACCCTCGGTGTGCGCGACGGCTCCGTTCCCTTCTCCTATCTCGATGACAAGCAGCAATATCAGGGTTATTCGATCGACCTGTGCATGAAAGTCGTCACGGCCCTGCAAAAGCACCTGGGCATGAGCGAACTGAAAGTGGTGATGAGCCCTGTCACCTCGGCCAACCGCATCCCGCTGATGGCCAACGGCACCATCGACCTCGAATGCGGCTCGACGACGAACAATCTGGAACGCCAGCAGCAGGTGGCATTCGCGCCCACCATGTTTGTCATCGGCAACCGCGTGCTGTCGAAGAAAACCTCGAACATCAAGACCCTGGAAGACTTGCGCGGCAAGACCCTGGTCGCCACGGCAGGCACGTCGACCATCAAGCAGATGACGATTCTGAACAAGGAAAAGAACCTGGGCATGACGATTGCCGTCGGCAAGGATCACCCTGAATCGTTCCTGATGCTGGAAACGGGCCGCGCGGTGGCCGAAGCCAACGACGATATCCTGCTGGCCTCGCAAGTGGCCAATTCGAAAAACCCGAACGACTACGAAATCACCAAGGAAGCGCTGTCCGTCGAGCCCTACGGCATCATGCTGCGCAAGGGCGACCCTGCCTTCAAGAAAGTGGTCGACGAAGCCCTGATCCGCCTGTACAAGAGCGAAGACATCAACCGCATCTACGCGAAATGGTTTACTTCGCCGATCCCGCCGAAAAACATCAACCTGAAATTCCCCATGCCGCCGCAGCTGAAGGCCGTGTTCATGAATCCGACCGACTCGGGCGACCCGGCTGCGTATGCGGCCGTTCCCGAAGCGCAGAAGACATCGGACAAACGGAAAAAGTAAAGACTGCGTAAAAAACCGGGGGGCGCAAGCCTCCCGTTTCATTTGCGGGGTGGACGGCCATCGTGCCGCGCCTTGTGAGCTGCATGGGAAGGATGATCATGAATTACAACTGGAATTGGCGCATTTTCTGGGAGATGTCTCCCGATGGCGTGGGCACGTATATGGACACCCTGTGGTCCGGCCTCGTCTGGACCCTGGCCACGGCCGGCACGGCCTGGATCATGGCCCTGATCCTGGGTCTGGTGATCGGCACCGTCCGCACCTTGCCGAATAAATGGCTGGTCGGCGTGGCCAATGCGTATGTTGAACTGTTCCGCAATGTGCCGCTGCTGGTGCAGATGTTCCTCTGGTATTTCGTCATGCCGGAACTGCTGCCGCCGGACCTGGGCGCCTGGGTCAAGTCGCTGCCGAACGCGCCGTTCGTCACGGCCGTGCTGTGCCTGGGATTCTTTACCTCTTCGCGCGTGGCCGTGCAAGTGACGACGGGCATCGAGGCGCTGCCGCGCGGGCAGAAACTGGCCGGCACGGCGCTGGGCCTGACCCTGCCGCAAACCTACCGCTTCATCTTGCTGCCGATGGCCGCGCGCGTCATCATGCCGCCGCTGACCAGCGAATTTTTGAACATCATCAAGAACAGTTCCGTGGCGCTGACCATCGGCCTGATCGAACTGACGGCCAGCGCGCGCGCCATCCAGGAGTTTTCCTTCCAGGTGTTCGAAGCATTTTCCGCCGCCACCATCATCTATGTCGTCGTCAACCTGCTGGTCGTGGTGCTGATGCACCTGATCGAGAAAAAGGTCGCCATCCCGGGCTTCATCGTCGCCGGCGCCAAGACGGGAGGACACTGACATGTTCGGTAATTTCGACTTCGACGTCATCTCCCGCTCGTGGGTCTATCTGTTCCAGACCGGCATGGTGTTTACCCTGAAACTGACGGCGCTGGCCATGGTGGGCGGCATCGTGCTGGGCACCCTGCTGGCGCTGATGCGCCTGTCCGGCAACCGCATCGTCTCGGGCGTGGCGTCGAGCTACGTCAACCTGATACGCTCGATCCCGCTGGTGCTGGTGATCTTCTGGTTCTACTTCCTCGTGCCGTACATCGCCGCCTGGGTCATCGGCGCGAACGAACCCGTGAAAGTGGGGGCGTTTTCTTCCGCGCTGATCACCTTCATCATGTTCGAGGCGGCCTACTATTGCGAGATCATGCGCAGCGGCATACAGTCGATTCCCCGTGGCCAGGTGTGGGCGGGCCAGGCGCTGGGCATGAATTACCGGCAGACGATGGGCAGCATCGTGCTGCCGCAGGCGTTCCGCAACATGATCCCCGTGCTGCTGACGCAAACCATCGTGCTGTTCCAGGACGTGTCGCTCGTGTACGTGCTGTCGATCCCCGATTTCGTCGGCGCCGCCTCGAAGATCGCGCAGCGCGACGGCCGCCTGGTGGAGATGTACGTGTTTGTCGCCGTCGTGTATTTCGTGCTGTGCTATGCCTTGTCGTTCCTGGTAAAGCGCCTGCAGAAACGCGTCGCCATCATTCGCTAACCGAAAAGAAAGAACAAGATGATTGAACTCAATAACGTCAGCAAATGGTATGGCCAGTTCCAGGTCCTCACCGATTGCACCACCAAGGTTTCCAAGGGCGATGTGATGGTCATTTGCGGCCCGTCCGGCTCCGGCAAGTCGACCCTGATCAAGACCGTCAACGGCCTGGAACCGATCCAGCAGGGACAGATCATCGTCGACGGCATCACCGTCAACGACCCGAAGACGAATCTGTCGAAACTGCGCGCGCGCATCGGCATGGTGTTCCAGAATTTCGAGCTGTTCCCGCACCTGTCCATCCGCGAAAACCTGACCATCGGCCAGATCAAGGTGCTGGGCCGCAGCGCCGATGAAGCCAATGCCAAGGGCTTGAAATACCTGGACCGCGTGGGCCTGCTGTCGCAGCAGGATAAATTCCCCGGCCAGCTGTCGGGCGGCCAGCAGCAGCGCGTGGCGATCGCCCGCGCGCTGTCGATGGACCCGATCGCCATGCTGTTCGACGAGCCGACATCGGCGCTCGATCCGGAAATGATCAACGAAGTGCTCGACGTGATGGTGGGCCTGGCGCAGGAAGGCATGACGATGATGGTCGTCACCCATGAAATGGGCTTTGCCAAGCGCGTGGCCAACCGCATCGTCTTCATGGACCAGGGCAAGATCATCGAGGATTGCAGCAAGGATGACTTCTTCAACACGACACGCTCGGACCGGGCGCGCGATTTCCTCGCCAAGATCATCCATTAATTTTCCATCACTTTGAAGTAGAGTACCAATGCCTGTCATGAAAAAAATAGCCGGCGTGATGCTGGCGCTGGGCTTGCTCGCCCAAGCCCACGCGGCGGACAAGATCGCCGTCGACATCGTCCTGCGCGACGCCACCCTGATCGATGTTGCCGGCGGCCGTGCCGTCAAGGGACAATCCGTGCTGCTCAAGGGCGACAGCATCGTCGCCGTCGTCGACGACGCGCAGCTGCGCAACTACGCGCCGAAGCAGACCATCCGCCTGCCCGGCAAATACCTGATGCCGGGCCTGTGGGACACGCACGTGCACTTTGGCGGCGGCCCCGAGCTGATCGACGAGAACAAGCAGCTGCTGCCCCTGTATCTGGCGCATGGCATCACCACGGTGCGCGACTGTTCGGGCGACTTGCCCGACACGGTGCTGGCATGGCGCCAGCAGATCAACGCGGGGCAGCTGGAAGGCCCGACAATCTTTACGTCCGGCGCGAAGCTGGAAGGCATCAAGCCGCTGTGGAAAGGCACCATCGAAGTGGGCACGCCGCAGGAAGTCACGCGCGCGCTCGACGGCCTGCAGGCGCAGCGAGTGGACTTCGTGAAGATCACGGAAAACACCCTGAAGCCGGAGCTGTACCTGGAAGCGCTGCACCAGGCGCGCGAACGGGGCATGCGCACCTCGGGCCATATTCCCGTGCAGCTGACCCTGGAGCAGATGGCCGATGCGGGCCTGGGCACCATCGAACACCAGTCCTACCTGCTGCGCGCCACCACGCCGCGCGAACAGGAGCTGACGGCCAGGGTGGCTGCCGGTACCCTGACCGGCCGCGAAGCCATGCGCGAGAGCCTGCAAAGCTACGACGAGCCGACGGCGCGCAAGGCCTTCAGCTACCTCGCCGCACGCGGCACGGCCATCGTGCCGACCCTGTGGGGTTCGCGTGTGACGGCTTACCTGGACCGCGAAGACCACACGCACGATCCGGCCCTGCAATACATCGGCAAGGGTTTGCGCGCCACCTACGACTGGCGCGTGCAGCGCGCCGCCAAGGATGGCCCGGAAGCCATCGCCCAGCGCCATGCGCAGTTTGAAAAGTCGGCGCAGCTGCTGCCGATCCTGCAGCAGCAGGGCGTGAGCATCATCGCCGGCACCGATGCGGGATTCCTGAATTCCTTCGACTATCCGGGCCAGGCCCTGCACGATGAAATCGGCCTGTACGTGCAGTATGGCCTGACGCCGCAGCAAGCCTTGCAGTCGGCCGTCATCAACGGCCCCCGCTTCCTGGGCAAGCTGGACCGCTACGGCAGCGTGGCGGCGGGCAAGGCGGCCGATCTGCTGGTGCTCGATGCGAACCCGCTGCAGGACATCGGCGCCACGCGCCAGATCCGCCTGGTGGTCAGCCGCGGCCACGTGTATGACCGCGCCGCGCTGGACCGGATGCTGGCCGATATCCGCGCCTGGGTGGCGAAGCAGGAGGCGCCTCAGGCCAAATCCTGATTCGCGTACGCTCCTGATATTGAAAACGGCCGGTGCATACCGGCCGTTTTGCCGTCTGCCAGCCCCCGTGCTTGGCGTGCCGCAAACGACCTCCAGTCAATCCGCCGTACGCTGATTCCTTGCCAGCCAATTCTTCCGATTTATACTAATAAAGGTATAATCCATGAAGACCGTCCAGAAACCGGCAAAGCCCCATAAGCCGCTGGTGTGGGTCGCTTCCGCCAAGAAAGAGTTAATGGGCTTACCTGTGGACATACGTTCGTTCTTTGGCCATGCGCTGGATCTGGCGCAGCGCGGTGACCGTCATGACAACGCCAAGGTATTGCACGGCTTCGGTTGCGCGGGCGTGCTGGAAATCGTCGAGGACGATGCGGGTGGCACTTACCGTGCCGTCTACACGGTGAAGTTCGAGGAGGCGGTGTTCGTGCTGCACTGCTTTCAAAAGAAGAGCAAGAGCGGTATCGCGACGCCGAAGCGGGAGATGGATCTGGTGCGCGCCCGCCTTCACAGTGCACAACAATGGATAGAGGAGTTACGCCATGAAAAAACGCATCGCCGATGAGGTAGAGTTTGAACTGTCCAGCGGTAACGTCTTTGCCGACCTGGGCCTGCCTGGCGCCGACAAGCTGCAAATCAAGTCCGGCCTGGTTGGCGAAATCCGTAATGCCATGCGCAAGCTGGAGCTGACGCAGGACGAAGCGGCGCGGCGCATGGGAATCGCGCAGCCGAAAGTGTCGGGCATGCTGCGTGGCGATTTTTCCGGCCTGTCCGAGCGCAAACTGATGGATTGCCTGAACCGCCTCGGTTACGACATCGAGATCCGCGTCAGGCCGAGCGCCGACGCCATCGGACACCTGAAACTGGCTGTCGCCTGAGCATTCCCCACAGGCTTGCCCAGCCGGTGCTGTAGTCCCGCGGCTGGTAAAATGGCGCTATTCGCAATGACCGCCTGAGAGCAGCCGCCATGTCCACACTCGATCACACCCAGACCGCCGTTCCATCCTCCATCACCATCACCCGCCCAGACGACTGGCATTTGCACCTGCGCGATGGCGCCGTCATGGCCAGCGTGCTGCCGCACAGCGCGCGCCAGTTCGGCCGCGCCATTGTCATGCCGAACCTGAAACCGCCCGTTACCACCACGGCCGATGCTGCCGCCTACCGCGAGCGCATCCTGGCCGCCGTGCCGGAAGGCGTGAATTTCGATCCGCTGATGGTGCTGTACCTGACGAACAATACCTCGCCCGACGAAATCCGCCGCGCGCAGGACAGCGGCATCGTGCAGGCCGTCAAACTGTATCCGGCCGGCGCCACGACGAATTCCGACCTGGGCGTGACGGATTTGAAGAACTGCTACAAGGTCCTCGAAGTGATGCAGGAAGTGGGCATGCCCTTCCTCGTGCACGGCGAAGTGACGGATCCGGAAATCGATATTTTCGACCGTGAAGCCGTCTTCATCGAGCGCGTGATGCGTCCGCTGCGCAGCGCCTTCCCGGCCCTGTCCGTGGTGTTCGAGCACATCACCACCAAGGACGCGGCGCAGTACGTGGCCGAAGCGGAAGGCCCGATCGCCGC
The DNA here is from genome assembly GCF_036231885.1 of Janthinobacterium sp. P210006. Classification (NCBI taxonomy): domain Bacteria; kingdom Pseudomonadati; phylum Pseudomonadota; class Betaproteobacteria; order Burkholderiales; family Oxalobacteraceae; genus Janthinobacterium; species Janthinobacterium sp. P210006. Next base: position 20,608 of record NZ_JAZARD010000001.1, read on the forward strand.
CACCATCACGGCGCATCATCTGCTGTACAACCGCAACGAGATTTTCAAGGGCGGCATCCGCCCCCATTACTACTGCCTGCCCATCCTCAAGCGCGAAGAGCACCGCCTGGCGCTGATGACGGCGGCCGCCAGCGGCGACGAGCGCTTCTTCCTCGGCACCGACTCGGCGCCGCACGCGCAAGGCGCCAAGGAAATGGCCTGCGGCTGCGCCGGTTGCTACACGGCCCTGCATGCGATGGAAATGTATGCGGAAGCGTTCGAACGGGCTGGCGCGCTCGACAAGCTGGAAGCGTTCGCCAGCTTCCATGGCCCGGCCTTCTACGGCGTGCCGCGCAACACGGACACCATCACCCTGAAGCGCGAAAGCTGGACCTTGCCGGCTTCGCTGCCGCTGGGCGACAGCCATGTGATTCCGCTCAACGCGGGCGAGCAGATCAACTGGAAAATGGTGTAATCACTCCATGCTGCCATCGATAGACTGGACCCGCCCCTGGTTTGCCACGGTGCTGCCGGCGCGACGGCAGTTGGACCTGCAGCGCGACACGGTGATCGCCGCGCTCAACGGGCAGGCGCGGGCGCTGGACTTGCGCAATCCATCCGGCCTGCCGCTGGCCTTCGTGCCGCAGGCGGACCTACCTGAAGGCGTGGCCTATGAAGAGTTCATCGGCGCGACGGGCGGCGTGCCCACGCGCGACAATCTGCACGATTTTTTCAACGCGCTCGTGTGGCTTACCTTCCCCCGCATCAAGCGGCAGCTGAACGCGCTGCAGGCGGCGCAGATCGCCCTGTCCGGCGTGGGCAAGTCGCGCGGTCCCGCGCGCGACGGCGCGACGATCTTTGACGAAAACTCCGCCCTGCTGGTGCTGCGCGACTGCGACGCGGGGCGTGCGCTGGAAGCGGCTTTGCGCGGGCATGACTGGCGCAGCGCATTCATTGCGCAGCGCGATAAATTTGGCGCGGGCGGCGACGCCGACGTCTGGCTGTTCGGCCACGCGCTGATGGAAAAACTGGTGGCGCCGCGCAAGGCCATCACGGCGCACACGCGCGTGATCTTCGCCGGCGACGCCTACTTTGCGCTCGACGGTGCGGCGCGGCGCGCCTGGCTCGACGAACGGGTGGCGCAGGACCTGGCGCAGCAGGGCCTCACGACGGCGGACTTCACGCCGTTGCCGGTGCTCGGTTTGCCCGGCTGGTGCGCAGACCAGGACGACGATTTTTACAACGATGCGGCGGTGTTTCGCCCGAAGCGCAAGGCAGCTGGCGCAGAAAGAGAGCAATAGCATGGAAAATACCGTCCGCTGGGGCATCCTCGGCACCGGCAAGATCGCCCGCGCGATGGCCAATGGCTTGCGCGATGCGCCCGGCGCGCAGCTGGTGGCGGTCGCTTCGCGCAGTGCTGCCGGCGCGCAGGCCTTCGGCGCCGAATTCGGCATCGAGCGTTGCCATGGCTCGTACCAGGCGCTGGCCGATGACCCCGAAGTGGACGTGATCTACATCGCTACGCCGCACACCCTGCATGCGGAAAATGCCCTGCTGTGCCTGGCCGCCGGCAAGCATGTCGTTTGCGAAAAACCGTTCACCATGAACGCGCGCGAAGCGCAGGCCGTGGTCGACCTGGCGCGCGATAAAAAACTGTTTCTGATGGAAGCCATGTGGAGCCGTTTCCTGCCGGCCGTGCAGGAAGCCAGGCGCATCATCGCCAGCGGTGAAATCGGCGTGCTGCAGCAGGTGCAGGCCGATATCGGCTTTGTCGCCAATTTCCCGCCCGAGCACCGCATGTTCAATCCGGAACTCGGCGGCGGTGCGCTGCTCGACGTGGGCATCTATCCGCTGTCGATGGCGGCCTTCTTCCTCGGCCCCGTATCGCAGGTGCTGGCGCTGGCCGAGATGGGTGCCACCGGCGTCGATGAACAGGTCGTGTTTTCGCTGCTGCACACGGGCGGCGGCACCTCGTCCTGCGCCTGCAGCCTGCGCGCGCAAACGCCGACGGAAATGACCATTTCCGGCAGCCTGGGGCGGATTCGCCTGCCCAACCGTTTTTACAAACCCGACCACCTGATCGTCGAAACGCTGGATGGCGGGCGCCGCGTGGTCGCCGCGCCCCACCTGGGCAACGGCTATGCGCACGAGGCGATCGAGGCGATGCGTTGCATCCGTGCCGGCTTGCTGGAAAGCCCCGTCATGCCGCATGCCGACAGCGTGGCGCTGATGCACAACCTTGACACCATGCGTGGCCAGATCGGCCTCGTTTATCCAGCCGATCAGGCGTGAACAGGAATCCCATGACATTGCACCCATCGCGTCCCAGCCTGAAAACCGTCCTGATCGCCAGCGGCGTCGTGCTGACCCTGGCGATGGGCGTGCGCCATGGGCTGGGTTTCTGGATGCAGCCGATCTCGCAAGCCAATGGCTGGACGCGCGAAACGTATTCGCTGGCGCTGGCCATGCAAAACCTGATGTGGGGCGTTTTCGGCCCGTTCGCCGGCATGGCGGCCGACCGCTTCGGCACCATGCGCGTCGTCATCGTCGGCGCCGTCAGCTACATGGCGGGCCTTGTGTGGATGGCGCTCGTGACGCAGCCGACCCTGTTCATTGTCGGCTCCGGCATCTTCATCGGGCTGGCGCTGGCCTGCACGGCCTTTGGCGCCATCAGCGGCATCATCGGCCGCAGCGCACCGCCCGAGCAGCGCTCGTGGGCCTTCGGCATCTCGTCGGCGGCCGGCTCGTTCGGCCAGTTCCTCATGATGCCGGTCGAGCAGCAGCTCATTTCCGCCGTGGGCTGGCAAAACGCCTTTTATGTGCTGGCCGCGCTGGTGCTGCTGGCCATGATCCCGATGGCCTTCTATTTGCGCGAGCCGCCCGTGTCGCACGCCAGCGGTCCGCAGCAAAGCGTGGGCGCGGCCTTCGGCGAAGCCATCGCCAGCCGTTCGTTCTGGCTGCTGCTGGCAGGGTATTTTGTCTGCGGCTTCCAGCTGGTCTTCATCGGCGTGCACTTGCCCGCCTACCTGAAGGACCAGGGCCTGATGAATCCGAACATCGCCGTCACGGCGCTGGCGCTGATCGGCCTGTTCAACATCGTCGGCTCCTATTACGCGGGCAAGCTCGGTGGAAAAATCGCCAAGCGCTATCTGCTGTCGGCCATCTACGTGACGCGCGCTGTGGTCATCACCGTGTTCCTGCTGGCGCCATTGTCGGCGTGGTCCGTGTACCTGTTCGCTGCCGGCATGGGCGTGCTGTGGCTGTCGACCGTGCCGCTGACGAACGGCATCATCGCCGGCATCTTCGGCGTGAAGCATTTGTCGATGCTGGCCGGGATGGTGTTCTTCTCGCACCAGGTAGGCAGTTTTCTGGGCGCGTGGCTAGGCGGCTATCTGTACGAGCACCAGGGCAGCTACCACGTCGTGTGGATGATCACCATCGGCCTGGGCCTGCTTGCCGCGCTGATCAACCTGCCCATCGACGAGCGCGCCGTCAAGCGCGTGGCGGTGGCCGCGTAATGGGCAACTGGCGCACGTGGCTATGGCGCCTGGCCGGCGCCGCGCTGCTGGCCATCGTCTTCCTGGCCTATCTGCGGCCCGACTTCATGCTCGACCTGGCGAACCGCTTCTGGATGTGCATGTAGCAGGCAGCCGGTTTTTTATACCTTCAAGAATTCCTCTTTCCCGCCCAGCCAGCGGGCCAGGTGGGCTTCCACGGTGACCGCGGCGGCCGCCGTGGTGGCGTGCAGCAGGTCGTGCGCCACGTCGCGCGCCTGGTCGACCAGCCATTGATCCGTTTCCAGGTCGGCGAAGCGCAGCATGGCCTGGCCGGACTGGCGCGCGCCGAGGAACTCGCCGGGGCCGCGGATTTCCAGGTCGCGGCGGGCAATTTCAAAACCGTCCGTCGTTTCGCGCATGGTCATCAGGCGCTGGCGCGCCACGCCGCCCAGCGGGCCCTGGTACAGCAGCAGGCAGACGCTGGCCGCCGAGCCGCGTCCCACGCGGCCGCGCAGCTGGTGCAGCTGCGACAAGCCGAAGCGCTCGGCGTGCTCGATCACCATCAGCGAAGCGTTCGGCACGTCGACGCCCACCTCGATGACGGTGGTGGCCACCAGCACGTGGATATGGCCGGCGATGAAGGCATCCATCACTTCCTGCTTTTCCGCCGGCTTCAGGCGGCCGTGCACGAGACCCACCTGCAGCGCGGGCAGGGCCTCGGCCAGCATCATGTAGGTGTCGGTGGCCGTTTGCAGCTGCAGCGCTTCCGATTCCTCGATCAGCGGACAGACCCAGTACACCTGCCGGCCCTCCAGCGCGGCCGCATACACGCGGGCGATGACTTCGTCGCGCCGGTTTTGGTCGATGGCGCGCGTGACGATGGGGCTGCGGCCCGGCGGCAGTTCATCGATCACCGACACTTCCAGGTCGGCGTAATACGTCATGGCCAGGGTGCGCGGGATCGGCGTGGCCGACATCATCAGCTGGTGCGGCACGGCTGCGCTGTCGCCCTTGTTGCGCAGGGTTAGGCGCTGGCCCACGCCGAAGCGGTGCTGCTCGTCGACGATGACCAGGCCCAGTTTGGCAAACAGCACGTTGTCCTGGATCAGCGCATGCGTGCCGATCACCAACTGCGCCTCGCCCGATTCGATCAGGGCCAGCGCCGCCGTCTTTTCCTTTTTCTTCAGGCTGCCCGTCAGCCAGGCCACCTTCACGCCCAGCGGCTCCATCCAGGCGGCGATCTTGCGAAAGTGCTGCTCGGCCAGGATCTCCGTGGGCGCCATCAGCGCGGCCTGGTAGCCGCTGTCGATGGCTTGCGTTGCCGACAGGGCGGCAACCACCGTCTTGCCGCTGCCGACGTCGCCCTGCAGCAGGCGCTGCATGGGATACGGCTGGCGCAGGTCGGCGCGGATTTCCTCGAGCACGCGCGCCTGCGCGCCCGTCAGCTTGAAGGGCAGGGCGGCGCCAAAGGCTTCCGAGAGCGTGCCGACGATGGGCAAGGAGGCGGCGCCTTTCGAGCGGCGCGCGCGCTGGGCGCGTTTCAGCGACAGCTGCTGCGCTAGCAGCTCATCGAACTTCATGCGCACCCAGGCCGGGTGCGAGCGGTCCATCAGCGCGCTTTCATCGATGTCCTGCGGCGGATAGTGCAGCAGGTGCACGGCGGCGCGAAACGGCGACAGCTGCATCTCGCGCAGCAGGTGCTCGGGCAAGGTGTCCTGCCAGTCGATGCGGCGCATGGCGTCGGCGATCTCGCGCCGCAAGACGTGCTGCGACAGGCCTTCGCCCGATGGATACACGGGCGTGAGCGCCGTGGGCAGCGGCGCGCCCTCGTTGACCACCTTGTAGGTCGGGTGCACCATCTCGGCGCCGAAGAATCCGTGTTTGAGTTCGGCGCGCGCGCGCACCCGCGTGCCTTCGGCCAGCTGCTTGACCTGGCTGCCGTAGAAATTCATGAAGCGCAGCAGCAAATTGCCCGTTTCGTCGGCGATCGTCACCAGCAGCTGCTTGCGCGGCTTGAAATTGACTTCGCACTTGGTGACGATGCCCTCGACCTGCCACGATTCGCCGCCCCGCAGGCAGGCGTCGCGGATGGTGTAGACCTTGGTCTCGTCCTCGTAGCGCATCGGCAGGTGCAGCACCAGGTCCATATCCGTGCGCAAGCCCAGTTTGGCCAGCCGGCTTTCCGTGCTGACCACCTTTTTGACCGCTTTCGGCTTCGCGGCGGGCTTGGCTATGGGAGGAAGATCGGGCGTTGGATCGGGCATATGCAAGGTTTTGGTGCCATTAGCGCAGGTTTTTATGCCGCTAGCGTAAAATAGAGGGTTGTCCGGCACACCCTGTGCGTACCGCAGTCATCGCGTGTTGCGGCGGATTATTGTAATGCCTGTATAGGCGCACAGTATAGTGCCAGATGTTCCATTGCGCACTCCTAATCATTTTTGACGTACTTTTGAAGCAAAACGCATGTATTCGCTTTCCGATTTCGATTTTAATTTGCCGCAAGAAAATATTGCGCAAACTCCGTTGGCCGAGCGCAGCGCCTCGCGCCTGTTGCATCTGGACGGCGAGGCCCTGGTCGATCGCCAGTTCGCCGACATCGTCGGGCTGTTGCAAGCGGGCGACCTGCTGGTGATGAACGATACGCGCGTGCTCAAGGCGCGCTTCTTTGGCGTCAAGGAAAGCGGCGGCAAGATCGAGGCCCTCGTCGAGCGCGTGCTGGACGAGCGCACCGTGCTGGCCCAGGTGCGCGCGTCGAAGTCGCCGCCGCCTGGTTGCCGCATCCGCCTGGCCGATGCCTTTGACGTGACGGTCGGCCAGCGCGCCGGCGAATTTTTTACCCTGCACTTCGACGCCGACGTGTTCGAGCTGATCGAGGCGCATGGCCGGCTGCCGCTGCCGCCCTACATCGAGCACGATGCGGACGCATTTGACGAAACGCGCTACCAGACCGTGTTCAACAAGGTGCCCGGCGCCGTGGCGGCACCGACGGCGGGCCTGCATTTCGACCAGGCCCTGCTCGATCAGCTGAAGGCCAAGGGCGTCAACTTTGCCTATGTGACCCTGCACGTGGGCGCCGGCACCTTCCAGCCCGTGCGCACGGAAGTGCTGGCCGAGCACAAGATGCATACCGAGTGGTACACCATGCCGCAGGAGACCGTCGACGCCGTGCGCGCCACGCAACTGGCCGGACGCGACGTGGTGGCCGTCGGCACGACCAGCCTGCGCGCGCTGGAATCGGCGTCGCAAAGCGGCCAGCTGGTGGCGGGCAGCGCCGATACGGCCCTGTTCATCACGCCCGGCTATGCGTTCAAGACGGTGACGCGCCTGATCACCAACTTCCATTTGCCGAAATCGACCCTGCTGATGCTGGTGTCGGCCTTTGCCGGCTATGCGCCGATCCGCAGCGCCTATGCGCATGCGATCGCACAGAACTACCGTTTCTTCAGCTATGGCGATGCGATGCTGCTCACTACGCAATCGCGCGCGCCGCTGCCGCTGAACCTTACCCATACCGTGAAAGAATAAGAATGCTGGAATTTACCCTCCTCAAGACCGACACGAGCGGCCTGACCAAGGCACGCCGCGGCACCTTGAAACTCAACCATGGCGTCGTGCAGACGCCGATCTTCATGCCAGTGGGCACTTACGGCTCCGTGAAGGCCATGTCGCCGCTGGAACTCAACGAGATCGACGCGCAAATCATTTTGGGCAACACCTTCCACTTGTGGTTGCGTCCTGGCAACACCGTCATGGAGAAATTCGGCGGCTTGCACGGTTTCATGGGCTGGAACAAGCCGATCCTGACCGATTCGGGCGGATTCCAGGTGTTTTCGCTGGGCGCCATGCGCAAGATCACGGAAGAGGGTGTGCATTTCAACTCGCCCATCAACGGCGATAAACTGTTCCTGTCGCCGGAAGTGTCGATGCAGGTGCAGCGCGTGCTGAACTCCGACATCGTCATGCAGTTCGACGAATGCACGCCGTACGAAATTCAGGGCCGCCCGGCCACCATCGAGGAAGCGGCCAAGTCCATGCGCATGTCCTTGCGCTGGGCGCAGCGCTCGAAGGACGAATTCCACCGCGGCGAGAACCCGAATGCGCTGTTCGGCATCGTGCAGGGCGGTATGTTTGAAATGCTGCGCGACGAGTCGCTGGCCAAGCTGGAAGAGATCGACTTCCCCGGCATCGCCATCGGCGGCCTGTCCGTCGGCGAGCCGAAGGAAGACATGATGCGCATGCTGGCCCACGTGGGCCCGCGCCTGCCGGCCAACAAGCCCCATTACCTGATGGGTGTGGGCACGCCGGAAGACCTGGTGGCGGGCGTGTCGAACGGCATCGACATGTTCGACTGCGTCATGCCGACGCGTAATGCCCGCAATGGCTGGCTGTTTACCCGTTTTGGCGACATCAAGATCAAGAACGCCAAGTACAAGGAAGACCAGGCGCCGCTGGACGAGACGTGCAGCTGCTACGCCTGCCGCAATTTCTCGCGCGCGTATCTGCACCATTTGCACCGCTCCAAGGAAATCCTGGGCGCGCGCCTGAACACCATCCACAACCTGCATTACTACCTGGACCTGATGCGCCAGATGCGCGAAGCGCTGGACGAAGACCGTTTCCACGCATTTACCTTGCAATTCCATGCGGAACGCGCACGGGGAACTTAAGAAAAGCTTAGCTTGAGCCCTGGCTGCCGCATGGCCGGAAGTTTTGTGTATTGGTGCTTGGACTGGGGCGATAAAGCATTGCATAATGCTTTTTTAGCCCCATTTAAAGTTGCCATGCCTGCAATTCGGGTTATGGCGTATGGCCAATGCTAGAATACAGCGCTATTTTTTCAAACTGATTAGAACTGGAGTCACCGTGTTTTTCATTTCCAACGCTTATGCGCAAGCCCCAACCGACGCCCTGGGCCTCGGCGGCAACCTGACCAGCTTCCTGCCGCTGGTATTGATGTTCGTGGTCATGTATTTCCTGATGATCCGCCCACAGCAAAAACGCGCCAAAGAACAACGGGCGATGATGGACGCGCTGGCCAAGGGTGACGAAGTCGTCACCGCCGGCGGCATGCTGGGCCGCGTTGTCAAGGTAGTGGACGCTTACGTCACTATCGAAGTGGCGACCGGCACCGAAATCACGGTGCAAAAGAGCTCCATTACCACCTTGCTGCCTAAAGGCACCCTGAAGGCGCTGTAATTCCTCGCTGTCATTGCCTCGGCAATGATAGACCGGGGTGGCTATCCGCCGCCCCTCGCGACGCCTCCGACGCTCAACACTGAACGCTGAATCACTATGAATCGCTATCCTGCCTGGAAATACATCATCATCGTCGTCGCCTTATTGCTGGGCGCACTCTATACGGCACCCAATTATTTCGGTGAGTCACCGGCGCTGCAAGTAACCAGCGGCAAGTCGACTGTCAAAGTGACGGGCGAGCTGATGACGCAAGTCGAGCAAATATTGACGAAAGAGAACGTCAAGTCGGAAGGCGTCACCATGGATGGTGCCGGCAACCTGGCCTCCGTGCGCGTGCGTTTTGCCGATCCCGATACCCAGTTCAAGGCAAAACTGGTGCTGGAAAAGGATTTGAATCCCGATTCCACCGATCCCGCGTTCATCGTGACGGTCAACCTGCAAGCCAATACCCCGATGTGGATGCAAAAATTGCATGCCTTGCCCATGTTCCTGGGCCTGGATTTGCGCGGTGGCGTGCACTTCCTGATGCAGGTCGATGCGAAAGCCGTACTGAACAAGAAAGTCCAGGGCGTCCAGTCCGCCTCGCGCAGCGTGTTGCGCGACAAGAATATCCGCCATGCGGGCATCGAGCGCGTGGGCGATAGCGTGCAAATCAACTTCCGCGATGCGGAAACGCGCCTGAAAGCGAAGAACGTGCTGTCCGACCAGATGACGGAACTGGCGTTCGCCGATGCGGGCGAAGGCAGCGATTTGAAACTGAACATCACCCTGAAGCCGGCCGCCCTGAAAGCGACCATCGACGAAGGCGTGAAACAGAATATCTCCACCCTGTCCAAGCGCGTCAACGAGCTGGGCGTGGCCGAGCCGCTGATCCAGCAGCAAGGTCCTGACCGTATCGTGGTGCAATTGCCTGGCGTACAGGACGTGGCCCGCGCGAAAGCCATCATCGGCCGCACAGCCACCCTGGAAGTGCGCCTGGTCGATGAAACCATCGTGCCTGGCACCGAACTGTCGAGCGCCATCCCGTTCAACTCGGAATTGTTCACAGTTGGCAAGGGCGTACCTGTCGTGCTGGCGAAAGACGTGATCCTGACGGGCGACTATATTTCCAGCGCCACGGCCAGCTTCGACCAGAACCAGCAAGCGGCCGTGTCGATCGACCTGAATGGCGACGGCGGCCGCAAGATGCGCGAAGCGACGCGCGAACGCGTGGGCAAGCGCATGGCCATCGTGCTGTTTGAAAAGGGCAAGCCGGAAGTATTGTCCGTCGCGACCATCCAGCAGGAACTCGGCTCGCGCTTCCAGATCACCGGCATGGGCGGCGCGGAAAACGCGAATGAACTGGCGCTGCTGCTGCGCTCGGGCGCCCTGTCGGCACCGATGACCGTCATCGAAGAACGCACGATCGGACCGCAGCTGGGCGCGGAAAACATCGCCAAGGGCTTCCATTCGACCCTGTATGGCTTCATCGCCATCGCCATCTTCATGATCGCCTACTACATGCTGTTCGGCGCCTTCAGCGTGCTGGCCCTGGCCACCAACCTGCTGCTGCTTGTCGGCCTGCTGTCGATGATCCAGGTGACCTTGACCTTGCCCGGTATCGCCGCTATCGCGCTGGCGCTGGGCATGGCGATTGACGCCAACGTGCTGATCAATGAACGTATCCGCGAAGAGCTGCGCGCCGGCAATACGCCGCAAGCGGCCATCGCCGCCGGCTTCGACCGCGCCTGGGCCACGATTCTTGACTCGAACGTGACCACCCTGATCGTCGGCCTGGCGCTGCTGGCCTTCGGCAGCGGTCCCGTGCGCGGCTTCGCTGTTGTGCATTGCCTGGGTATTCTGACCTCGATGTTCTCCTCCGTCTTCGTGTCGCGCGGCGTGGTCAACCTCTGGTATGGCCGCAAGAAAAAGCTGACGACCCTGTCGATCGGCACGGTATGGGTGCCGGGCACGAGCAAATAAGCCAGGGCTCCGACTTACCGAATAGCGTCAACAGCGATAGCGTCCGGCGGCCCAGCCGCCGGACGCACAGAAAAGAACTCAGAGGATTTCATGGAATTTTTCCGGATCAAAAAAGATATTCCCTTCATGCGCCATGCGTTGATTTTCAACGTCATTTCGGCCGTGACCTTCATTGCCGCCGTCTTCTTCCTGTTCCACAAGGGCTTGCACCTGTCCGTGGAATTCAAGGGCGGCACCGTGCTGGAGGTGAAGTACCCGAAAGCGGCCAACCTAGAAGGCATACGCGGCACCTTGATCAAGATGGGCTACGAAGAGCCGGGCGTGACCAGCTTCGACACGGCGCGCGACGTGATGATCCGTCTGCCGGTGGAAAAGGGCGTGACTGCCGCGAACACTTCGCAGCGCGTGTTTGAAACGCTGTGCAAGGTCGAGCAAGGCACGACCAAGGGCATCGATACCGTTACCGACAAGGGCGAGCACGTCATCAAGACCGCCTGCGTGGACGCTGCCGGCAACGAAGCGCTGGTGCTGCAGAAAGTCGAATTCGTCGGCCCGCAAGTGGGCGACGAACTGACGCAGAACGGCTTGAACGCGCTGGTGGTGGTGATCCTGGCCGTGATGGCTTACCTGGCCATCCGCTTCGAGTGGAAATACGCTGTCTCGGCGATTATCGCCAACTTGCATGACGTGGTCATCATCCTGGGTTTCTTCGCCTTCTTCCAGTGGGAATTCTCGCTGACGGTGCTGGCGGCCATCCTGGCGGTGCTGGGCTACTCGGTCAATGAGTCGGTGGTGATCTTTGACCGTATCCGTGAAAACTTCCGCAAGCAGCGCAAGGCTTCCGTGCATGAAGTGATCGACAACGCGATCACCAGCACCATTTCGCGTACCATCATCACCCACGGTTCCACGCAGATGATGGTGCTGTCGATGCTGGTCTTCGGCGGCCAGACCCTGCACCATTTCGCGCTGGCGCTGACCATCGGTATCTGCTTCGGTATTTACTCGTCCGTGTTCGTCGCGGCCTCGATCGCCATGTGGCTGGGCGTCAAGCGCGAAGACTTGATCAAGCCGATCAAGGAAAAAGACGAAACCGACGGCGCCGTGGTGTAAACGCAGGTTTTTTGCATAGCGAACCCAAGAACGATCACCCTTCGCGGTGGTCGTTTTTTTTTGTGACGGATGACGATGAAGCGTTTTGTATGGATGGCGGCGATGATGGGCGTGACCGCGCTGGCCGGCGCGGCGGATGTCAGCCGGGCGGCGGGCGACGCCATCGTCGTGCGCGGCGCCATCGCTGACGGCGATGCGGAGAAGGTGCGGCAACTGGCCACGTCGGAAACCACCGTGTTGCGCGTGAATAGCGACGGTGGCGATCCGCAGGCGGCCATGCAGCTGGGACGCTACCTGCGCCAGCGGCAGTGGGACCTGTCCGTCGACACCGTCTGCGCGGGCAGTTGCGCGCTGTATGTCTTCCCGGCCGCGCGCCGCAAGCTCATCCCTGCCGGCGCCGTGCTGGCGCTGCAGGACACGGCCTTCCTGCGCGCGCAGGCAGGCCCGCAGCACATGCGCCGCAGCCTGGTGGAGGCGGGCGTGCCGGCCGATGAGCTCGAGCGTGAAACGGCGGCGCTGGCGGCGCAACTGGCCGCGACGGCGGCGCAGGAAGCAGCTTTTGCCGCGGAGCTGGGCATCGCGCCCGCCTTTTACCGCGACTTCCGGCAGGTGGCGGCGCAGGCCGACAGCGTGCGCCAGCGTTTTCCCGACCAGGATGCCGCCGTCTACTGGTGGCCCGCTGCGGCCCGTCTGCAGCGCTGCTACGGCATCGCGGGCGTGCAAGAGGGGCCGCGCGCGGCGCGCCTGGCGCCCGACGGCTATCTGTACGTGCCGGCCCTGTCGGCCCTCGTCATGGGCGACCAGGCATTGCAGGACTGTCCATGAGCCGCAGCGGTCGCCTGTTCCTGCTGATGGACGCCATGCGCGCCAGGCGCGTGCCCGTCACGGCGGCCCAGTTGGCGCAGCAACTGGGCGTATCCGAGCGCACGATTTACCGCGATATCCAGACCCTGGCCGAACTGGGGGCGCCCCTGCAGGGCGAGGCCGGCATCGGCTATGTGCTGCGCCGTGGCGCCTTCTTGCCGCCGCTGATGTTTGGTCCCGATGAACTGGAGGCGCTGGTGCTGGGCGCGCGCTGGGTGCGCCGGCAAGGCGATGCGGGCCTGGCGCAGGCGGCCAGCAATGCGCTGGCGAAGATCGCGGCCGCCTCGCCGCGCGACCTGCGCGACAGCATGGCCGACACCAGCCTGTGGGTGCCGCTGGGCCGTCCTGCCGATGGCACGCAGCCGGCCGACCTGCATGTGCAGCCCGTGCGCGAGGCGATCCGCTATGAACAGAAAATCACGCTGGGCTACCAGGATGAACACGGCAGCGCCACCTCGCGCACCGTGTGGCCGTTCGCCCTGGCGTTTTTCGAGGGCAAGCGCCTGCTGGCCGCCTGGTGCGAGCTGCGCGGCGATTACCGGCACTTCCGCATCGACCGCATCGCCAGCGTGCAGCGGCACGAGGAACGCTATCCCACACGCCGCCACGCCTTGCTCGACACCTGGCGCAAGGCGCATGATATTGATCCGGAATCCTGATAGCTGCTCCTGACAAAAACTGTCAGTGACTGGTTCTACGATGGTGGCTTCTTCACTCACCGGAGTACTCCATCATGCGTCTGTACCACCACCCCATGTCCTCGAATGCCCGCCGTGCCCTGATGACGGCGATCCACCTGGGCTTGCCTCTGGAACTGGCCGAAGTCGACCTGATGAATGCGGATGACCGCCGCCGCCTGGGCGAACTGAATCCGAACGGCAAGGTGCCCGTGCTGGCCGATGGCGCTTTCCTGCTGTGGGAATCGTGCGCCATCATGCAATACCTGGCCGAGCAGGTGCCGGGCCAGACCGTCTATCCTTCGGCGCCGCAGGCCCGCGCCGACGTCAACCGCTGGCTGTTCTGGGCGGCGCAGCACTTTGCGCCCGCCATCAGCGTGCTGGCTTGGGAACGTGCGTGGAAGGGCATGACGGGCAATGGTCCTGCCGATCCGCTGGAAGAGGCGCGCGGCGAGCACGAGCTGCACGCCTGTGCCGTGGTGCTGGACGCGCATCTGGCGGGACGCAGCTGGCTCAGCGGCGAAGACGTGACCCTGGCCGATTTCGCCGTGGCCGCGCCGCTGATGTACAGCGAAGCGGTGCGGCTGCCGCTGGCGCAGTACCAGCACATCCACGCGTGGTTTGCCCGCGTGCGGCAGTTGCCGGCCTGGCAGGAAACGGAAGTGGAGCTGTTGCCGCAATAATGTGCGCACTAAGTGTGCCAGCGCACGGAGCCGGTGTGGCGCAGCGCATAAGATAGGGCTGTCTCTTTCAGGACATCCCTAGCTTTGGACTTTACCCGCTTTCGAGCGGGTTTTTTTTGTTCGGCGTTTGAAGGGGGGGTAATTTAAGGCTTGATAATTTGATACCTGCTGCGCATGTGGGGCCTATCCCACTGCCAGCAGGTACGCCATGTTCATGCCACGCCATCCGCAGCCCCTGTTGAGCACCAGGGCGGTCGCCACGCAAGTCGTCCGGCAACAACAGGGAACGCAGGCCATGGACAAGCATGTGCTGATCGTCGAAACGGCCAAGCCGGCGCCGCCGCCAGTGGCCAGGAAGCCGGCAGGCTAGTGCACGAGCACCTTCAGCAGCGACTGCACTTCATCGTCCGATTCTTCCATGATGCTCGACAAGGTCGCATCGTCGCCGATCAGGCAATCGATGCTGCGTGCGGCGCGCGCGGCCCGCACGGCGATGGCGGCCGGACTTTCGTTGAGTGGGGAAGAGACGGGCGCCAGGTCGTTTGCCAGCAGCAGGGTGTCGCCCAGCGATTCGGGCGGGATGGCGCGCAAGCCTTCCCACAGCGCATCGATGGCGCCCATCACGGCTTCCGGCACCTTCAGTTTGGTCAGCACGCCATGGCCGATCGCCTGTTCGCCATGTTCGACCCAGTCCTGCGGTTCGCCGTCCAGGATGCCGGGAAATTCGGCCGCGCGCGACAGCAGATAAAAGCCGCCCACTTCATGCATGATGCCCGCAAACAGGGCCGTATCGGGGTCCACCTTGGTGACGCGGCGGGCCAGTACCTGCGACAGGGCCGCCACGTGGGCCGTGTGTTCCCACAGCTGGTTGGCCTTTGCCTGCAGCGCGGGATCGGTGATGGTGCTGCCCAGCTGGCGCACGATCAGCGATGCCACCACCGATTGCAGGGTACGCACGCCGAGCCGTTGCACGGCATTGCGCACGCTGGTGATTTCGTTGCCGGAACGGTTGAACGCCACCGAATTGGCGATGGCCACCGTGCGCGCGGCCAGCAGCGGGTCGGCCTGCACCAGCTTGGCAGCGGCCTCGATGTGGCAGTCGGGATCGGCCAGCGCCTCTTGCAGCTTGAGCGAAGCGTCCACATTGGCAGGAAAGGTCAGCTCGCCACGAGCGGCTTGTGCGGCGATGCTTTTAAAGGCGTCGAGTCTGTTCATTGAAAAAATTATACTCGCAATATTTCCGTACGGAACTTTTTAACCGTGATCTTTTCGCAAACAGCCGGGCAAAAGGCAAGCAAAGCCCCGTAAACGGAAAAAGGCATGCCGCTGGATCAGCGGCATGCCTTTTTTTAACGACAGCGATCGTCAAGGCGTTGAACAGGAGCCGCCGGCCGCACAGCCCACGGCGCAGCAGGTCCTGTCAAGCGCTACTACAGCGATTCGCTGAAGATGGCGTCGCAGCCTTCGACCAGTTCGTCGCTGTCTTCCAGTTCATCGGTCAGGCCCAGGTCGAACAATTCTTCGACGGCGTTCATGAAGCTGTTGTGCTTGGTGGCGCCGATCAGGCGGTAGATTTCGCCGTCTTCGTTGCGCACGCCGATGATCAGTTTTTCCTGGCGGACCAGTTCCGGCGTGCTGGCGTTGAGCAGCAGGTTGCCGATGATGCTTTTATCGAAATGAGCGGGCTTTTTGCCTTCGAGCAGTGTGGTTTTCAACTTGGTTTCCTTTGTCTTGTTTGAATGTCTGTGCTTGATGAATGGTCAGCTGTGGCCGTTGGCGATGGCGTGTTTCAAGCCTGCCAGGGTGGTTTCCAGGCGCATGAAATCGTCTTCCGTATAGCCGTCAAACAAGCGCTGGCCCTGCTTTGTGAGCTTGGGGAACACGTCATGGAACACCTGTTCGCCCTCGCAGCTCAAGCGCACAAAATAGGAGCGCTTGTCTTTCGTGCAACGTTCGCGTAGCACCAGCCCCTTTTGTTCGAGCCGGTCCACCACGCCCGTCAAGGTACCCTTGGTAATCAGGGTTTTCTGGCCCAGTTCCTTGTAGGACATGCCGCAGGTGTTGCCGAGCGTGGCAATGATGTCGAATTGCGCATGCGTCAAGCCGTACTGGCGCACGAAGTCGCTAGAAAACCGCTCGAAGCCCTGCATGCATTCGGCCAGCAGCCGGATACTTTTTAAATATCGTTCACCCATAGAGCGTGATTATATCCTTCCGTTCCGCTTTTTTCCGCCGCGTCGGGAGGCGCGGTTGCAACAGGGCTTCGACGGGGCGGAACTCCGGTATCATGTGTGCAACTCAGCCCTTGTCCGTATCCTGCCCCGCCGATGTCTTTCGCAAATCTCTCCCGTATCGGCCTTGATAAACCGTTGCGTTTGCTGCTGGTCCATGCCGGCGATGCCGAGTCGATTACCTGGGCGGGCCTGGTGCAGCCGCTGCGCCTGTGCGCGCGGGCGCTGGGACCGGAAGCCCTGCAACTGGACGTGCGCACGCCCGAGCAAGTGGCCCAGCAGGGCGGCAACTGGCATATCGCGCTGCTGGTGGCCGATGAAACGGAGGCGCCGCTGCGCGCCGAGCTGTGCCGGGCCGTGATCGAGCGCTGCCGTTCGGCGCCGTTCTGGGGCGGCGTGGGCGCGGCCGTGCTGTGGCTGGCCGACGCGGGCGTGATGGATGGCGTGCGCATCGCCTTGCCCTGGGCCCTGTACGCGGATGCGGAGGCCAAGGCCGAGCGGGCCATTCTGACGCCGCACCTGTTCGACATCGACGGCCCCCACATCACCTGCTGCGGCGGCGCGGCCAGCATCGACTTTTCTCTGACCCTGATCGAGACCGTGTTTGGCGCCGACGTGCAGGCGCTCGTCAAGGAAGCGTTGTGCGTGGACAAGGTGCGCGGCAAGGAAGAGCGCCAGCGCGTGGCCCTGCAGGCGCGCTTTGGCGTGCTGCAGCCGAAATTGTCCGAAGCGGTGACCTTGATGGAAGCCAATATCGAAGAACCGCTGTCGACCGATGACATCGCCAGCCTGGTGGGTCTGTCGCGGCGCCAGCTGGAGCGGCTGTTCAAGCAATACCTGGGCAGCCTGCCGTCGCGCTACTACCTGGAGCTGCGCCTGCAGCGCTCGCGGCAACTATTGCTCGATACACATTATTCCATCGTGCAAGTGGGCCTCATGTGCGGCTTTTCCTCCGGTTCCCACTTTTCCACGGCGTTTGGCACTTTATTTGGCAATACCCCCCGCGAAGAGCGGCAGCGCAAGCTGATGCCGCCAGCCTAGCCCCGTGTCAAGGCAGCTGTGATGAATTGTGAAAATCCTTGTCGCAGATTCAAAAGAGTTTTAGCATCCCGCTTTTTATAATGCAGTACACACGTAGCTGTCGTAGCTGCGGAGTACCTAACATATTGATGGGGAAATGCTATGAATGCCAAGCTTGATTCGACCGTAACGGCTCGTCCAGTCACCCGGGAAACCTTTGACCAGGTCCTCGTTCCTACCTACGCCCCCGCAGCCATGGTGCCCGTGCGCGGTTCCGGACTGGATCTGTGGGACCAGGCCGGCAAGCATTACCTCGATTTCACCTCCGGCATCGCCGTCAACAGCCTGGGCCACTGCCATCCGGCCCTGGTCGACGTGCTGACCAAGCAAATCAACAACTTGTGGCATTTGGGCAACGGCTACACCAACGAACCGGTGCTGCGCCTGGCGCTGGCCCTGACGGAAGCGACGTTCGCCGACCGCGCCTTCTTCTGCAACTCGGGCGCGGAAGCCAACGAAGCGGCCCTGAAACTGGCGCGCAAGTATGCGCACACCAAGTTCGGCGCGCACAAGTCGCGCATCATTTCGTGCTTCAGCTCTTTCCACGGCCGCACCCTGTTTACGGTGTCCGTCGGCGGCCAGGCCAAGTACACGGAAGGCTTCGAGCCGCTGCCGCCATCGATCGACCACATCGCCTACAACGACATCGAAGCGGCGCGCGCCGCCATCGGCGATGACGTGTGCGCCGTGATCGTCGAGCCGGTACAAGGCGAAGGCGGCGTGGTGCCCGGCAATCCGGAGTTCCTCAAGGAACTGCGTGCCCTGTGCGACAAGACGGGCGCCCTGTTGATTTTCGACGAAGTCCAGTGCGGCATGGGCCGCACTGGCGCGTTGTTCGCCTACATGGGCTACGGCGTCACGCCGGACATCCTGACGGCCGCCAAGGCGCTGGGCAACGGCTACCCGATCGGCGCCATGCTGACCACCAATGAACTGGCGCAGACCCTGGCCGTCGGCACGCACGGCACCACCTACGGCGGCAACCCGCTGGCCGCCACCGTGGCCCTGACCGTGCTGGAGACGATCAACACGCCGGCCTTCCTGGCCCGCGTCAAGGATGCGAGCGTCAATACCATCGCCATGCTGCAAGGCTTGATCACGGATTACCCGCAAGTGTTCTCCGCCGTGCGCGGCAGCGGTTTGCTGCTGGGCCTGGTAGTCAGCGATGCCTGGAAGGGCCGCGCGAAGGACATCCAGAAAGCGGCCGAAGCGCAAGGCTTGATGGTGCTGATCGCCGGCATGGACGTGGTGCGCCTGGCGCCGGCCCTGATCGTCTCGGACGAACAGATTGCCGAAGCGGGCCGCTTGCTGCGCGTGGCCATCGACGGCATGCTGAAAGCCTGAGGCTAGCCTCGCTCCCTGTTTGATCACCGGCCCGCCGCTTTGCTGCGGGCCGGCTTGGTTCTACCCTGGCATTGTCTGCACTGAAGGAGTATCCATGTATGTTGTCCGTCCGGTAGAAATTGCGGATATCGCAGCCCTCGAAGCGCTGGCCGCGGTAACCATGCCGGGTGTCCATACCCTGCCGAAGACGCGCGAAAAAATCGCCGCCTCCGTCGAGCGCTCCATCGCCTCGTTTGCCGCCCATGTCGACATCCCCAGCGAAGAGTCGTATCTCTTCGTGCTTGAATCCCTGCTCGACAAGAGCATCCTCGGTACGGCCGCCATCTTCGCCTCGGCCGGCTCGAACGGTACCTATTTTTCCTTTCGCAACGACGTCATCCAGCAAGTCTCGCGCGACCTGAACATCAGTCACAGCGTGCATGCGCTGACCCTGTGTTCGGAGCTGACGGCGTACTCGCAGCTGTCCGGCTTCTATGTGCGCAATATGGAGCAGGCGGGCCTGGAGGCGGCCTTGCTGTCGCGCGCGCGGCTGCTGTTCGCCGTGCTGGCGCCGCACCGTTTCGGCGACCGCTTCTTCGTGCCGCTGGCCGGCATCACGGACGCCAACGGCCAGTCGCCGTTCTGGGATGCGCTGGGCCGCAAGTTCTTCCAGATGGATTTCCTCGATGCCGAGAAAGTCATCGGCGGCGCGCGCAACCGTACCCTGATCGTCGAACTGATGCCGCATTACCCCGTGTACGTGCCGCTCTTGCCCGGCGACGCGCAGGCGGCCATGGGCCAGATCCACCCGAGCGGCGAACTGGCGTTCAATCTGCTGACGGAAGAAGGTTTCGAAGCCGACGACTACATCGACATCTTCGATGGCGGCCCGATCCTGCAGGCGCACAAGAATTCGCTGCGCTCGTTTACGGGTTCGCTCACGCGCCGTGTCGTCGCAGGCGTCACGCCCAGCCGCACGGGCCTGAAAGTGCATTACGCGATCGCTTCGGGCGCGGAGCGCAACTTCCGCGCCGTCACCTTCACCTGCGATGCGCTCGAAGGGCAGGACACCGTCGGCTTGCCGGCCGAGCTGCTCGAGGCGCTGGCCGTGGCCGAAGGCGACAGCGTCATCTGCGTACGCATCTAACCGAGAGAACATTATGCTAGTAGTACGCGCCATCAACGCTTCTGACCTGGACGCCCTGTACGGCCTGGCCAGCCAGGTCGGCACCGGCATGACCACCCTCAAGCCGGACATGAAAATGCTGGGCGACCGCCTGGCCATCGCCTGCGCCTCGTTCGCCGAAACGATCCCGCCCGAAAAGCGCGACTACATGTTCGTCATGGAGGATACCGACACGGGCCGCCTGGCCGGCGTGTGCGCCATCAAGGGCGCCGTGGGCCTGGACGAACCGTTCTACAACTACCGCATCGGCACGCTCGTGCACTCGAGCCGCGAGCTCGATGTGTTTACGCGCATGGAAACGCTGTACCTGTCGAACGACCTGACGGGCAGCACGGAACTGTGTTCGCTGTTCCTGCACCCCGATTACCGCAGCGGCAACAACGGCAAGCTGCTGTCGAAAAGCCGTTTTCTGTTCATCGCCCAGTTCCCGCACCTGTTCACGGAAAAGTTGATCGCGGAAATGCGCGGCTACCAGGCGCCGGACGGCAGTTCGCCGTTCTACGAGGGCCTGGGCCGCCACTTCTTCAAGATGGATTTCCACCACGTCGACGACCTGACGAGCCTGGGAAAGAAATCGTTCATCGCTGAACTGATGCCGCGCCAGCCCATGTACGTGGCCTACCTGCCCGACGAGGCGCAGGAAGTCATCGGCAAGGTGCATCTGAGCACGGCGCCCGCGCGCCGCCTGCTGGAGCAGGAAGGCTTGCACTTCGAAGGCTATGTCGACATTTTCGACGCCGGTCCCGTGCTGCAGGCGCGCGTCTCGGAGCTGCGCGCCATGCGCGACAGCATGCCGGCCGTGCTCGACGCCGAGGCTGCGCCTGACGTGTGCGGCGATGCTGCCCAGGCCGAGCCTTACCTGGTGTCGAACACCGACCTGAAAGATTTCCGCATGATCGTCACCAGCGCCAATCCGCACAGCGGCAAGATCGCGCTCGATGACGATGAATTGCATTTGCTGCGTAGCCGCAATGGCGACACCGTGCGCACCTTGTCACTCAACCCGAGGAAGCATCCCCATGTCTAAATCGTCCGACCTTCATTCATCTACCGCAGCATCGAACTTCATCAACGGCGCCTGGCTGCCAGGCACGGGCCGCGAACTGGTCACCATCGATCCGTCGAACGGCAAGCAGACCTGGGCCAGCCTGGAAGCGACGGAGAACGAAGTGGAACAGGCTTGCCAGGCCGCCCGTGCAGCGTTCGAAGCGTGGGCCGATACGCCCGTCGAAGAACGCATCGCCATCTGCGTGCGCTTCCGCGAGCTGCTGAAGGAGCACGCCGAAGCGCTGGCGCTGCTGATCTCGGAAGAAGTGGGCAAACCGCTGTGGGAATCGCGCACGGAAGTGGCCACGATGGCCAACAAGATCGATATCTCGGTGCAGTCGTATCACGCGCGCACGGGCGTCACGCAAAGCAAGATCGCCGATGGCGACGCCGTGCTGCGCCACCGCCCGCATGGCGTGTTCGGCGTGTTCGGCCCGTATAACTTCCCCGGCCACCTGCCGAACGGCCACATCGTGCCGGCCCTGATCGCCGGTAACACCATCGTCTTCAAGCCCAGCGAATATGCGCCCCGCACGGCCGTGAAAACCGTGCAGCTGTGGCAGCAGGCGGGCTTGCCGGACGGCGTCGTCAACCTCGTCAACGGCGGGCGCGACACGGGCGTGGCCCTGGGTGCCAATGCCCTGCTCGACGGCGTGCTGTTTACGGGTTCCTGCCAGACGGGCATCAGCCTGCACCGCCAGTTCGGCGGCCAGCCGGGCAAGATGCTGGCGCTGGAAATGGGCGGCAATAACGCCCTCGTCGTGTGGGATGTGAAAGACGTGGACGCGGCCGTGCATCACGCGATCTTCTCCGCCTTTGTCTCGGCCGGCCAGCGCTGCACCTGCGCGCGCCGCCTGGTGGTGCAGGACAATGCAGCCGGTGCCGCGTTTGTCGCGCGCCTGGTGGAGGTGGCGGCGAAGCTGGGCATCGGCGCCTCCGATGCGCAGCCGCAGCCGTTCATGGGCCCAGTGGTATCGAGTGCCGTGGCCGCGCGCCTGGTGCAGGCGCAGGCGGACATGGTGGCCAAGGGCGGCACCACCCTGCTGCAGATGCGCCAGTTGAATCCGCAGGCGGGCTTTGTGACGGCCGGTATCGTCGACGTCACCGCTGCCGTTGGCATTGCGGACGAAGAATGGTTCGGCCCCCTGCTGCAAGTGATACGCGTGGCCGATTTCGATGCGGCCCTGAAGGTGGCCAACGCTACCGAATTCGGCCTGGCCGCCGCCTTGCTGTCCGACGATCCGGCCCTGTGGCAAACCTTCCAGGTGCGCGCGCGCGCCGGCATCATCAACTGGAACCGTCCTACCACGGGCGCGGCCAGCACGGCGCCGTTCGGCGGCATCGGCAAGTCGGGCAACCACCGTCCGAGCGCCTATTACGCGGCCGACTACTGTGCCTATCCGGTCGCCTCGATCGAGAACAGCGCACTGGAAATGCCGGCCAAGCTGTCGCCCGGCCTGAATTTTTAAGTTTTGAAGGACATACCCATGCACAGCACGCGCGAATACAATTTTGACGGCCTGGTGGGCCCATCGCATAACTATGCGGGGCTCTCGTTTGGCAACGTGGCTTCGTTCAGCAATGTGAAAAGCGCTTCGAATCCGAAGCAGGCCGCCTTGCAGGGCCTGGCCAAGATGCGTGCGCTGGCCGCGCGCGGCTTTGCGCAAGCCTTGCTGCCGCCGCAGGACCGGCCCAATTTCCGCCTGCTGCGCTCCATCGGTTTCACGGGCACGGACGCCGAGGTGCTGGCGCGCGCCTACAAGGAGTCGCCCGTCATCCTCGCTTGCGCGTATTCGGCCTCGCCCATGTGGACGGCGAATGCCGCCACGGTCAGCCCGTCGGCGGACACGCACGATGGCCGCGTGCATTTCACGGCCGCCAACCTGAACAACAAGCTGCACCGCGCCTTCGAGCACGCGCAGTCGGCGCGCAGCCTGCGCGCCATTTTCAGCGACGACAGGCACTTTGCCGTGCATGACGCGCTGCCGTCAACGCCCGCCTTTGGCGACGAGGGCGCGGCCAACCACACGCGCCTGGGCGCGAACCACGGCGCGCCATCGGTCGAGCTGTTCGTGTATGGTCGCGTGGAGTTCGATCCATCGGCGCCGTCGCCGAAGCGCTACCCGGCGCGCCAGACCCTGGAAGCGTCGCAAGCCGTGGCGCGCCTGCATGGCCTGGATGCGAAGCGCACCGTGTACGTGCAGCAGAACCCGGACGTGATCGACCAGGGCGTGTTCCATAACGACGTCATCGCTGTCGGCAATGGCAATGTGCTGTTCTATCACGAGCAGGCGTTTGCGGACGAAGAGGCAAGCCTGTCGCAGTTGCACCGCGCCGTTGCCGCGACGGGGGCCGATTTGCAGGCGCTGCGCGTGGACACGGGCCAGGTGCCGATCGCGGACGCCGTCAGCAGCTACCTGTTCAACAGCCAGCTGCTGACGAAAGAGGGCGGCAGGATGGCGCTGGTGATTCCGCAGGAGTGCCAGGAAAACCGCGCCGTGGCGCGCTACCTGGAAGGCCTGGTGGCCAGCGGCGGCCCGGTCGATGAACTGATTCATTTCGACCTGCGCCAGAGCATGCGCAACGGCGGCGGGCCCGCCTGCCTGCGCTTGCGCGTGGCCTTGACGGAAACCGAGGCGCGCGCCATGCACCAGGGCGTGATCATGACGGAAGCGCTGTACCATCGGCTGGTGCAGTGGGTGGAGAAGCACTACCGCGACCATCTGGAGCCGAGCGACCTGGCCGACCCGCAGCTGGCGCTGGAAGTGCATGCGGCGCTTGAAGAATTGACGATCATCCTCAACTTACCGGGATTGTACGACTTGTAGGCGATAGAAAAACACACAGAAAAAATCCGAGACAGACTATCCGTAGCACAGAATTGGACGGGCGACCCCCGTCTCTTGACACCGCTGCCGCCCAGCCACAAGCCCGAACGACAGCGTTGGACATTCACATTACCGTAATGGAGATGCAAGATGAATCACACGCCACAAGATTTGCGTACACAAACGCTGGAGCTGATTAACGCGGCTGGCAATGCGAACAAGGCGGCAGCGCCTGTCGTACAACTGGTGCAGGCATGGCTGGACTCGCTTGACGCCGAAGACCTGGCCGACATCGCGCCCGGCAGCCTGGCGCCCGTGCTGGTCGACGGTTTTACGCAAGCGGCCAAGCGCACCGGCAGCGGCTGCCAAATCGCCACCCTGCGCTATGCGGATGGCCGTGGCGGCATGGCGAGCGCCTTGCTGATCCTGAACGAAGACATGCCTTACCTGGTCGACTCCATCGTCATGGCCATGCGCCGCCAGCACCTGGCCGTGCGCGGCGTGATGAATACCGTGCTGCCCGTGCGCCGCGCCGCCGACGGCAGCGTGGAAGCGGTGCGCCAGCCTGGCGATCCGCTCGAATCGTACGTACTGGTGCTGCTCGATGAAGAGCTGGCGCCCGATGCACTGGCCGCCCTGGTCGCCGCCATCGACATGGTGGCGCGCGACGCCGCCGTCGTGCGCCGCGACAGCGCCGCCATGAGCGAGCGCCTGGCAGCCGTCGCCACGGCCGCCGCCCAGCATGGCGAAGAAGGCGCGGAAGTGGCCGCCTTCCTGGAATGGGCCCGCAGCGGCGGCTTTGAAGTGTTCGGCTACGCGTATTACCGCGTCAAGCCGGGCGTGCGCGAACTGGAACGCGACATCCCGAGCCGCGTGGGCGTGCTGCAGGATACGGCGCACCCCGTCTACGGTACCTGCCTGGCGAATATTCCGGGCGATTTCGATACCCTGGCCAAGCGCGAATCGGCGCTGTCCATCGTCAAGGCAGACGTGGCCGGCACCCTGCACCGCGACCAGCAGCTTGATTTCATCGGCGTGCGCGACACGGATGCGCAAGGCGCCATCCTGGGCGAACACTGCTTCGTCGGCTTGTTTACCCGCGCCGGCAATTCCACCCCGCTGGCGGCGCTGCCCTTTGCGCGCGGCCGCGTGGCCAAGGTACTGAGCCTGGCCGGCGTGCGCCAGCAAGGCTTCCGCGCCGAGAAATTCCGCGAGATCCTCGAATCGCTGCCGCGCACCGAAGCGCTGGAAGCGGACCTCGACTGGCTGGCGCAAGTGTGCGGCGCCGTCGTCTCGCTGTACAAGCAGCCGCGCACCAAGGTCTTCGCGCGCCGCGACGTGTACGCGCGCCACCTGAACGTGCTGGTGTACCTCCCGCGCGAGCGCTACAGCGCCAGCGTGGCATCGAGCCTGGCCAAGGCGCTGCAAGCCAGTTCCGGCGCCACGCATGTGAGCACGCAAACCCTGGTGGCCGACGGCCCCCTGGCGCGCGTCTACCTGATCGCCCACGCCGCCCGCTACCCGCTGGACCTGGAAACGGATATCGAACAGCCGCTCTTGGGCGTGCTTGATGGCTGGCATAACGGCTTTGCTGCCGTCGCCGACGCCGTGCCCGACGTGGCCCTGCGCACCAGCCTGCGCAAGCTGTGCGCCACCCTGCCGCTCGACTACGTGGCCGCCACTGCGCCGGCCGTCGCTTTCCGGGACCTCGACACCATCTTGCGCAACACCGATCCATCGCACGTGGCCGTGCGCATCGAGACGGGTGCCGTCACCACCATCCGCCTGTATTCGGCCAACAAGGTGCCGCCGCTGTCGGCCATCCTGCCGGCGCTGCATAACGCGGGCGTGGCGATCGACCGCGAGCAGGCATTTTCGATTTCGCCGCTGGACGGTACGCGCTATTTCGTCACCAGCCTGACGGTCGATGCCGCCAGTGCGGCGAAACTGGCGCAGCCATCCGTCGTCGCCGTGGCGCAGGAACTGTTTGCCGCCCTGTTCAACGATGAAGCCGAAGACGGCCGCCTGAACGGCCTGGTCATCGAAGGCGGCCTGTCGACGCGCGAAGTGCAGCTGGTGCGCGCCTACACCAGCTACTGGCGCCAGACGGGCAGCCGCTTCTCGGTGCGCTACATTGCCGAAAGCCTGCGCAAGCAGCCGGCCCACGTGAAAGCCCTGGTCGACGCCTTCCTGCAGCGCTTCGATCCGTCGCTGTCGGACGCGCAGCACGCGGCCGCCCTGGAAGCCATCGCCACCATCAAGGCCGGCCTGCCGTCCGTGAACCATGCGGACACCGAGGAAATCCTCGGCGCGCTGGCCGACCTGATGGCCGCCACCCTGCGCACCAGCTACTTCCAGAACAATCAAGCCGGCGACAAGATCATCTTCAAGTTCGACACCAGCAGCCTGGCGCTGGTGCCGGAACCGCGTCCTTACCGCGAGATTTTCGTCTTCTCGCGCCGCTTCGAAGGCGTGCACCTGCGCGGCGGCCCTGTCGCCCGCGGCGGCTTGCGCTGGTCCGACCGCATGGAAGACTACCGCACCGAAGTGCTGGGCCTCGTCAAGGCGCAGATGGTCAAGAATGCTGTCATCGTGCCGGCCGGCGCAAAGGGCGGCTTTGTCTGCAAGATGATGCCGAAGGACGCCGTGCGTGAAACCATCGCGGCCGAAGGCGAAGCCGTGTACCGCCTGTTCATTTCCAGCCTGCTGGAAGTGACGGACAACCGTTCGCTGGGCAATATCGTCCCGCCCGTCGACACCGTGTGCTTCGACGACGCCGACCCGTATCTGGTGGTGGCTGCCGACAAGGGTACGGCCACCTTCTCGGACATCGCCAACGGCATCGCCGTGCAGCGCGGTTTCTGGCTCGGCGACGCGTTCGCCTCGGGCGGTTCGAACGGCTACGACCACAAGAAACTGGGCATCACCGCCAAGGGCGCGTTCGAAGCCGTGAAGCGCCATTTCTATGAAATGGACCACGACCTGAACACCACCCCGATCACCATGGTCGGCGTGGGCGACATGTCGGGCGACGTGTTCGGCAATGGCGTGCTGCTGTCGCGCCAGCTGAAGCTGGTGGCCGCGTTCGACCACCGCCACATCTTCCTCGACCCGACGCCGGACGTCGCCGTCTCGTTCGACGAGCGCGCGCGCCTGTTTGCCTTGCCGCGCTCCTCGTGGGACGACTACAACAAGGAGCTGATCTCGGCAGGCGGCGGCGTGTATCCGCGCTCCGCTCGCACGATCGAGCTGTCGCCGCAAATCCGCGCCGCCCTCGATATCGCCGAGACCTCGCTGCCGCCCGAAGAACTGATGCACCGCATCCTGAAGTCGCCCGTGGACCTGTTCTACAACGGCGGCATCGGCACCTACATCAAGGCCTCCAGCGAGACCCATGCCCAGGTGAAGGACCGCGCGAATGACCATATCCGCGTCAGCGGCAATGAGCTGCGCGTGAAGGTCGTCGCCGAAGGCGGCAATCTGGGTGCAACGCAGGCCGGCCGCATCGAGTTCGCGCTGGCGGGCGGACGCATCTTCACCGATGCGATCGACAACTCGGCTGGCGTGGATTGCTCGGACCATGAAGTGAACGTGAAAATCTGGCTGGACGTGGAAGTCAATGCGGGCAAGCTGACGGAAGCCGACCGCAACCGCGAGCTGTATGCGATGACGGACGACGTCGAGCGCCTGGTCTTGCGCGACAACACGCAGCAGACGCATTTGCTGGTGCGCGAGTTGCAGGCGCAAGGCGAGAGCGCCGTGCAGGATGGCTATGCCGCCCTGATCGCCAGCCTGGAAGAAGAGGGTGCCCTGTCGCGCGAGCTGGAGCAATTGCCGTCGGTGGCCGAACTGGCACGCCGCAAGGCCGACGGCCGTGGGTTGACCACGCCGGAACTGGCGGTGGTGATCGCCAACGTGAAGAACCGCTTCAAGCGCATTCTGTCCGCGCTGCCGCTGACGGAAGAAACGTGGGCCGAGCCGGTGCTCAAACCCTACTTCCCGTCCCTGCTGGTGGAAACCCGTTCGGCGCTCGACCACCCGCTGGCCAACGCCATCCTGGCGACCGTGCTGGCCAATGAAGTGATCAACCGCTGCGGTCCGCTGATGATACGCAACCTGGCATTCGAGCATGGCGTGGACGAATCGGCAGTGATCCTGGCCTGGGGCCAGGCCTGGGTGGCGTTGAACCTGGCGCCCGTGTTCGACGCGCTCGATGCGGATGCCCTGACGATTCCGCGTGCCGTGTCGATCAAGGTCGATGCTCAAACGCGCGTGCTGCAGCAAACGATGATCGCCGGCGTGCTGTCCGTGCCGGCAGAGCAATTGCGTGGCGCGGGCCTGGCCGAACTCACGCGCCTGTTTGGCGCGGAATCGAAGCGCGAGCTGCTGCAAGCCGTCGGCATCAAGTCCGAGGCAGCGCTGGTGCCGGGCCTCAAGCCGGCCTTCGTGCAGGCGTGGGATGCGGTCGATGCGCTGGAAGTCGTCTCCGGCTTCCTGTTCCCGGCCCTGTCCGTGCCGCGTCCTGCGTCGATGGACCTGGCGGCCTTCCTGCAAGTGGGCCTGGCCCTGCGCAGCCAGGCAGGCATCGATACGCTGGAACGCGGCCTGAAGCTGGCCGCGCAAGGCAAGTCGCAGGAACAGTTGCGCAACTACGCGCAGCAGGCGCTGCGCCGCACGCAACAGCGTTTGCTGACGCAGGTACTGGCGCGTGCCGAGCAAGGCAACGCGGGCAAGGCCGTCGATGCGGTGACGGGCGCGCTGGGCCTGTCGGCCTATGTGGCGGCGACGGAACTGGAGCAAGCCATGCTGGACGTGTGGACCTTGTCGGAAGCCGTGAATAAAATCACGGCGAAACCTACCGCGGAAGCGACGGTGTAATGACGCAAGCAGCAACACAAGCAGTAACACAGGCAGTGCAGGGCGCCGGCGGCTTGCCGCCGGCCGTGCAGGCGCTGGCGCAGGCCGATTTCGGCGCCGTGGCGCAGCTGTTCTCGGACGCCGGCTTCACGGTGGCCTTGCCGGCGCCCGGCATGCTGCAGGTGCTCAAGCCGGGAGAGGGCCGCGTCAGCGTGGCCGTCTCGGTGGGCGTGCATGGCGACGAAACGGGGCCGATCGAGGTGCTCGCGCATCTGCTCGACGCCCTGTCGCGCGATGCGTCGAAGCTGGCCGTCGATTTGCTCGTTTGCGTGGGCAATGTCGATGCGATCCGGGCCGGCAAGCGTTTCATCGACGCCGACCTCAATCGCATGTTCCGCCCCGTGCGGGGAAGCCTGGCGCAGGCGGCGGAAAGTGCGCGCGCCGATGAAATGATCGCTGCCACGGCAGCGTTCTTCGGCGCGGCCGGTCCCGTGCGCTGGCACCTGGATCTGCACACGGCCATCCGGCCTTCCGTGTATCCCACGTTTGCCATCGTGCCCGACCTGGTGGCCGACGAGGCCAAGGCGCAGCTGGTCGACTGGCTGGGCCAGGCGGCCATCGGCGCCATCATCATGAATCCGCAGTCGGCCGGCACGTATAGCTATTATTCGGCCGAGCACTTCGGCGCGGCCGCCAGCACGGTGGAGCTGGGCCGCGTGGGCACCCTGGGACAGAACGATTTGTCCCTGTTCGACGATGTGTCGCGGGCGCTGGACGGCCTGTTGCGGGGCCAGCCTGCGCAGCCCGTCAAGGCGGCGCCCCACGTGTTCAAGGTGGCGCAGGAAATCATCAAGCACAGCGATGAATTCCGCATGGCGTTTGATCGCAGCACGCAGAATTTCACGTCCTTGCCGCAACACGCCGTGATCGCCAGCGATGGCGACCACGTCTACACGGTGCAGCACGCGGAAGAGCTGGTGGTGTTCCCCAACCCGGACGTGCGGGTGGGCTTGCGCGCCGGTCTGATGGTGGTGCGCGTGTCTTAATCGCTGTACGGTGTTCGTACGTCAGGCGCCAGCCGGGGAAACCCGCCTGGCGCTTTTTTTGCAAAAAAATTCCGCACGGAAATAATTATCCATTAAGCAATCAATTGATATAAAATATTTACCCTTTGCAATTTTTTGGACCGATCATGTTGAAACGCCTGCTGACAGCCCTGCTGTGCCTGACCCTCTCCGGCCTGACGGCTGCCGCCCCTGCCGACGACAAGGCTTCCGCGCCGGAAATGACAGCCGAGCAATTCCTCGCCCAGTTGCACTTGCAGCGCGGCAAGATCACTTTGCCGGGCGGCATCGCCACCCTGGACTTGCCTGCCAACTTCCGTTATCTGTCGCCGACGGACGCCGAGCGCGTGCTGGTCGATGCCTGGGGCAATCCACCGGGCATGGTGTCGCTGGGCATGATCGTGCCCGCCAAGACCAGCGTGCTCGAGCGCGATAGCTGGGGCGTCATCGTTACGTATGAAAAGGAAGGGCACATCAAGGACGACGATGCGGACAGCATCAAATATGACGAATTGCTCAAGGATATGCAGGCGTCCGTGCTCGAACATAACGCGGAGCGCAAGAAGCAGGGCTATCCCGGCATCCATTTGATGGGCTGGGCGGAAAAACCCAGCTATGCCAAGGATACGCACAAGCTGTACTGGGCCAAGGACCTGATGGTCGACGGCGGCGAGCACTCGCTCAACTACAACGTGCGCGTGCTGGGCCGCGAAGGCGTGCTGAACCTGAACGCGATTGCCGGCATGCAGCAGATCGAGGCGATCAAGAAAGAAATGCAGCAAGTGACGGCGTTCACGGAATTTACCGAGGGTAACCGCTACACGGATTTCGACAGCAAGACGGACAAGGTGGCCGAATATGGCCTGGCGGCGCTGGTGGCGGGCGGCGTGGCCAGCAAGCTGGGCCTGTTTGGCAAGCTGCTGGCGCTGTTGCTGGCCTTCAAGAAAGTACTGATCCTGGCCGTCGTGGGCGCCGGTGCGGCCATCGTCAAGTTCTTTGGCGGCAAGCGCAAGGACCAGCCCGCACCGCAGCCGCTGCCGCAAGCGGAACCGGCAGAACAGCCTGGCCATGTGCCGGATGGCAAGGTCAACCTGGAAAAGTAAGGGCAAGTGGGCCGTTCGGTGCGCTGGCGCACGGGAGCGGCATGGCGCGCGCTGCCGGAAGACGAAGCCTCGGGTACACTGGCGCATCGTTCATTATCAGGAGTGCGCCATGTCCGTGTCCATGTATCAGGCAACCATCCCCGTCTTCATCCGCGGCTTGAAAGTCGTCTCGGCCTTGCTGGAAAAGGGCCAGGCGCATGTGGAGGAAGATGGCATCGTGCCCGAGATTTTATTGGGTGCGCAGCTGGCGCCCGACATGCTGGACCTGACGGCGCAGGTGCAGCGCGCCAGCGATACGTCGAAGATGTCGGTCGAGCGCCTGAGCGGCGTGCCGGCGCCGAAATTCGACGATAACGAAACGTCGTTCGAGCAGCTGCAAGAGCGCATCGCCAATACCATCGCCTACATCGACAGCGTGAATGCGGGCCAGATGGCGGGCAGCGCGCAGAAGGAAGTGGTGCTGAACTGGACCGATGCAGGCACGAAATTCTCGGGCGACGATTACCTGCTCAGCTTTGCCTTGCCCAACTTCTATTTTCACGTCTCCATGGTCCACGCCATCCTGCGAAACAATGGCGTGGCCGTGGGCAAGCTCGATTACCTAGGCCCTTACGATTGATGGGCCTGAAAAACCGTCGCGAGCGGCGATGATGGGCGGCCGAGAAGCGCAACTGTGCTGAAGCACCGTGAGCATCGCAGGCCGCAAAGCGCGACGCGCAGCAGGTTTGTTAACGTTGCGGCTGCTGCACCTGATTCTGCACCGCATTACCCAGCATGCCGCCGCCGATCACGCCGGCCACGGTCGCCAGCGCCTTGCCGCGGCCGCCACCGACCTGATTGCCGATCAAGCCGCCGATGACGGCGCCCGTGCCGATGCCCACGTAATTGGGTTGGGCAGGTGCCGGCGCCGGCTGCTGCTGGCGCACGGGTTCGCGGTAAGCCGTGTCGCGGTAGCCATCGTTGTTATCGTTGTAGGCAGGGCGCGCTTGCGCCACTTGCGTGTGGTGCACGACCCGCTTGTGCACGACGGGGGCCGGCGCCGGTGCCGGAGCGGCCTGCGCCACGACGGGAGCGGCGAGCGGGGCGGCCACGGGCGCCGCCAGGGCAGCCGCGCTCGCTGGCGTCAGCGCCGCCACGTCCGCAGGGATGGCCGGCGTGGCAGGCACGTTGGCCCGCGAATTGGGCAGGATGCCGGCGATGGACGCCGCGCCCACCAGGCACAGGACCGTGACGGAAATGGCGGCGCCGGCCATCAAGGGGTGGATGCGGTTGGCGGTAGTCGTCGTGTTCATGTGTTCTCCTGGGGGCAATATGTTGCGGTGGTGTTGCTGTGTTGTTGATGTGTCCAGATTAACGGCCGCGCCTGCGCAAGGCTAGCCCCTGCGCTGTATCAAACGTAAGCAGGTGTAAGCCGCGCTTTCCAAAGCACAGTAGAATCGGTGCTTCCCCTTTTCCGGAGTCCGCCATGAGCCAGCTATTCACGCCGTATGCACTGGGGCCGCTGCAAGTGGCCAACCGTATCGCCATCGCGCCCATGTGCCAGTACTCGGCCGACAATGGCAACGCCACGGACTGGCACATGATCCACCTGGGCCACCTAGCCCTGTCCGGCGCGGGGCTGCTGATGACGGAAGCGACGGCCGTCTCGCCCGAGGGACGCATCTCGGCCGAGGACCTGGGCCTGTGGTCGGACGCGAATCAAGCGGCGCTGGACAAGGTGGTGCAGGCGATCCGCCGCCACGCCCCGATGCCACTGGTGGTGCAGCTGGGCCATGCGGGACGCAAGGCATCGAGCCGCGCGCCCTGGCAGGGCGGCGCCTGCGTGCACCTGGCCGAGGGCGGCTGGCAAACGGTGGCGCCATCGGCCATCGCCCACGCGCCCGGCGAAACGGTGCCGATCGCCCTCGACGAGATGGGTTTGTTGCAAATCAAGGGCGCCTTTGTCGCGGCCGCCCAGCGCGTGCATGCGCTCGGTATCGAAGGCATCGAACTGCACGCGGCGCACGGTTATCTGCTGCACCAGTTCCTGTCGCCCCTGTCGAATCAGCGCACCGATGCGTATGGCGGCAGCCTGGAAAACCGCATGCGTTTTCCGCTGGAAGTATATGAAGCCGTGCGCGCCGCCGTGCCCGCCAGCGTGGCCGTGGGTGTGCGCATTTCCGCCACCGACTGGGTCGACGGCGGATGGGAGATCGAGCAAAGCGTGCGCTTCGCGCAGGAACTCAAGCAGCTGGGCGCCGACTTCATCCACGTCTCCAGCGGCGGCATTTCGCCCCAGCAGCAAATCCCCGTGGGGCCTGGCTACCAGGTGGCGTTTGCCGAGCGCATCAAGCGCGACAGCGGCTTGCCCACCATCAGCGTGGGCTTGATCACGGAAGCGCAGCAGGCGGAAGATATCGTTGCCAACGGCCAGTCCGACATGGTGGCGCTGGCGCGCGCCATCCTGTTCGACCCGCGCTGGCCCTGGCATGCGGCGGCCCAGCTGGGCGCACAGGTGCAGGCGCCGCCCCAGTACTGGCGTTCGCAGCCGCGCGAATTCAAGAACCTGTTCGGCGACACGAGCCTGGGCCAGCGCTGAACCGGCCGTCTCTGCTACACTGACGCTTCTTTCCCCTTTCTCCAGGACGCTTCGACATGCGCCATTGATACTGCCGTGCTGTGCACGGCCTCGCCCTTCCCGCCACGGCGCCTTGCGCCGCGCGGGTTCGCCAGCCCTGTCTGCACGTACCAGGAGTATCCATGCCCGCATTCCTACAACTCGACCGTCTGTCCCATGCCTTGCCCGATGGCCGGGTGCTGTTTTCCGATTTGCAATTTTCCTTTGCCCCGCAACGTATCGGCCTCGTCGGCGATAACGGCGTGGGCAAGAGCGTGCTGGCGCGCCTGCTGGCGGGCCACGAGCAGCTATCGGGCGGCGCCGTGCGCTGCGACGGCAGCGTGCATTACGTGGCGCAGGAACTCGATCCGCAACACTATCCTACCGTGGCGGCACTCGCCGGCATGGAGGGCTTGCTGGCCGCGCTGGCGCGCATCGCCGCCGGCAGCATCGACGAAGCCGACTACGCCTTGGTGGGCGAGCGCTGGGATGCGCCTGCCCGTTTGCGCCAGGCGCTCGACGCGCTCGATCTGCGCCATGTCGACGCCGGCACGCCCACGGCTAGCCTCAGCGGCGGCGAACGCCAGCGCATCGCCTTGCAGGGCGCCTGGTTGTCGCAGGCGGACTGGCTGGTGCTCGATGAGCCGAGCAACCATCTCGATGCGCAGCAGCGCGCCCGTTTGGTGGCGCAGATGGCGCGCTGGCCCGGCGGCTTGCTGCTGATCAGCCATGACCGCGCGCTGCTGGAGCACGTCGATGCCATCGCCGAATTGTCGCCGCAGGGCTTGCGCAGCTATGGCGGCAATTATTCCTGGTATGCGCAGCAGCGCGCGCTGGAGCAGGCCGGCTACGCTGCCGCCTTGCAGGCGGAAAAGGCCGGTGCCCGACGCGAACAGCGCGAAGCGCAGCAGCAGGCCGAGCGCCAGCAGCGCCGCGTGGGACGTGGCGAGCGCGAGGGCCGCGAAGGCAATCAAAGCAAGCTCTTGCTCGATGCGAAAAAGGAGAAAAGCCAGGATAGCCAGGGCAAGCTGCGCGTGCGCGCGCAGGAAGCGCAGCAGGCGCGCCAGCAAAGGGTAATGGACGCCAGCGCCCGCTGCGCGCCCGAGGCCGAACGGCTGCTGCTGGCGCCTGACAGCGCTGTGCCGAACGGCAAGTTGATCCTGGCATTGCGCGACGTGGTCTTGCCGCATGGCCAGGCGCACACCATCAACCTGATACTGAGCGGGCCGCGCCGCCTGGCCGTGACGGGAGACAATGGCAGCGGCAAGTCGACCCTGCTGCGCGTGATCGCCGGGCAACTGGCACCCGCCGGCGGCACCGTGCAATGCCATGCCAGGATCGCCTGGCTGGACCAGCATGCGGGCGCGCGCGAAGGAGACCGCAGCGCCGTGCAGCGCTTGCAGGCTCGCAATAGCATCCTGGCGGAAGGGGACTTGCGCACGCGGCTGGCGCTGCTGGGCATTGCCAGCGCGCGCGCCACCATGCCCAGCCATTTGCTGAGCGGGGGCGAGCGCATGAAGGTGGCGCTGGCGGCCGAACTGTATGCGCAGGCGCCGCCCCAGTTGCTGCTGCTCGACGAACCGGACAATCACCTGGACCTGGCCAGCCTGCAGGCGCTCGAGCACATGCTGCTGCAATATCAGGGGGCGTTACTTGTGGTTTCGCATGACCGGGCATTTCTGGAAGCGATAAACCTTGACCCGGAGGGCTTGACATTGCATAAGTGATAATTGAATGAAAAAATACACGCTCGATGCCTGGAGAGCATGCTTCATGAACCGATGCTGAATTTTGTTTGATTGTCGGTATAATCCACTGAATAACCGGGCCTATTTGTGAACTAAAACTGCTGGTTCACCAATATGATGACGTTTAATCTGGCACTGTTGTCGGTCACTACCGCGCTGCCAGGGCGACGCCGTCCTTGCCCTGCCGCTCATGAATTTCGGTTTCGTTTATATTGTTTTCTTGGAGAAATAGCATGTCGTTTTACGAAAAACTCAAAGCCCTCAACATCGAACTGCCAGTCGTTGCTGCGCCAGCTGCCGCTTACGTGATGCATGCCCGCACGGGCAACACCGTCTTCCTGTCCGGCCACCTGGCCAAGAAGGATGGCAAGGTGTGGGTCGGCCAGCTGGGCAAGGACGTGACCACGGAAGAAGGCAAGATCGCTGCGCGCGGCATCGCCATCGAACTGATCGCTACCCTGCAAGACGCGTGCGGCGGCGACTTGAACAAGGTCAAGCGCATCGTCAAGGTCATGAGCCTGGTCAATTCCACCTCCACATTCACGGAACAGCACCTGGTCACCAATGGCGCCTCGGAACTGTTCGTCGAAGTCTTCGGCGACAGCGGCAAGCATGCGCGCTCCGCCTTCGGCGTGGCACAAATCCCGCTGGGCGCTTGCGTCGAGATCGAACTGATCGCCGAACTGGCCTGATCGTCTGAGCATGCCGGCGCTTGCCGCCGGCTCACCGTTTCCTCCCTTCCAGCAAGAGCGGAACCGCCATTGGGTGGAGGGATCGGTGTATTCAAGAAAAAAACGGAGACACGTAATGAAAACGAGTGAACAAGGCTTGCACCGCGGCCTGGGCGAGCGGCAGATCCGCCTGATGGCGCTGGGCGCCGCGATTGGCGTGGGCCTGTTTCTGGGTTCCGGCAACGCCATCAAGATGGCCGGTCCCGGCATCATGCTGTCCTACATCATCGGTGGCGCGGTCATCTTCATGATCATGCGTGCGCTGGGCGAAATGGCCGTGCACAATCCCGTGGCCGGTTCCTTCAGCCGCTACGCCCAGGATTACCTGGGCCCGCTGCAAGGCTATCTGACGGGCTGGAACTACTGGTTCCTGTGGCTGGTCACATGCGTGGCCGAAATTACCGCCGTTGCCATCTACATGGGCATCTGGTTCCCCGACGTGCCGCGCTGGATCTGGGCCCTGGCGGCTTTGGGTTCCATGGGCGCGATCAACCTGCTGGCCGTGAAAGCGTATGGCGAGTTCGAATTCTGGTTTGCCCTGATCAAGGTCGTCACCATCATCCTGATGATCGTCGGCGGCACGGGCATGATCATCTTCGGTTTCGGCAACGGCGGCGTGGCCATCGGCATCTCGAACCTGTGGACGCATGGCGGGTTCTTCCCGAACGGCGCGCAGGGCGTGCTGATGTCCTTGCAGATGGTGATGTTTGCCTACCTGGGCGTGGAAATGATCGGCCTGACGGCCGGCGAAGCGGCGAACCCGAAGAAATCGATTCCCGACGCCATCAATTCCGTGTTCTGGCGCATCCTGATTTTCTATGTCGGCGCCTTGTTCGTCATCCTGTCGATCTACCCATGGAATGAAATCGGTACCTCGGGCAGCCCGTTCGTGATGACGTTCGAACGCCTGGGCATCAAGACGGCAGCGGGCATCATCAACTTCGTCGTGCTGACGGCAGCCTTGTCCTCGTGCAATGGCGGCATCTTCAGCACGGGCCGCATGTTGTACAACCTGGCGCAGCAAGGCCAGGCGCCGAAGGCGTTTGCGGAAACCACGGCCAGCGGCGTGCCGCGCCGCGCCATCCTGGTATCCGTGTTTGCGCTGCTGCTGGGCGTGCTGCTGAACTACCTGGTACCGGAAAAAGTGTTTATCTGGGTCACCTCGATTTCCACCTTCGGCGCCGTCTGGACCTGGGGCGTGATCCTCGTCACGCAGATCCAGTTCCGCAAGACCTTGACGCCGCTGGAAATCAAGAACCTGGCCTTCCGCATGCCGTTCGCGCCCTACGGTTCCTGGATTTCGCTGGCTTTCCTGGCGCTGGTGATCGGCTTGATGGCGTATTTCCCCGATACGCGCATCGCCCTGATGGTGGGGCCTGCCTGGCTGATCCTGCTGACGGTGCTGTACTACGTGCTGGGCCTGGCGCCGAAAGACCGCCGCGACGACGTGCCGCAAGGCTACGAAGCAGGCTGGCCGCCGGCCGACGTGCCGCACGGTAAAAAGTAATCCAGCGTAGTTGAGCTGAATCAAAAGCGCGCCCCTGCTCTTGCAGCGGCGCGCTTTTTCTTTCATATTGGCAATTCCATGCAGCGCTAGCGCCAGTGCGCGTTTGATGGCGCACGCCTGGCGTTGTTTCCTTGCATCAAACTTCTGTTTAGCTGAGCCGATGAAAGCCCTATAATCGCTTAGTTTTGAAAATGGACGCGATCTTTCCGGTTTTTTGCCAGGTAGGGCCGGAGCGCCGTTTTTAAGTGTTTTTACCCGTCATGTTTCGAACGACACCTGACAAAACCGTAGCGAGCGGATGCGAGTTGTGGCTAAGAAGCGCAGCTGTGCGAATGCACAGTGAGCATCGCAGGCCGCAAATCACGACGCGCAGTAGGTTTTGGCAGGTGTTCAAGTGCATGCCTCATAAAGGAATGCTAGTGAGCCAAACCCTGGTCCAGAAACTTTGCCGCACCAAGCCGATCGATACCACGGTCGAATATGGTGAAGGCCTCAGCAGCAGTGGCTTGAGCCGGTCCATCGGCCTGTTTTCCCTCACCATGATCGGCGTCGGTGCCACCATCGGCACGGGCATTTTCTTTACCATGGTCGAAGCCGTACCCAAGGCAGGCCCGTCGGTCGTCCTGTCCTTTTTGATCGCCGCCATCACGGCCGGTTTGACGGCCTTGTGCTATGCGGAATTGTCATTCCGCATTCCCGCTTCCGGCTCCTCGTATTCGTTTGCCTACGCCACCGTGGGCGAGTTCCTGGCCTTCATCATGGCCGCCTGCCTGCTGCTCGAATACGGCTTGGCGGGCAGTGCCGTGGCCATCGGCTGGTCGTCCTACCTGAATAATTTCCTGGAAAATGCCTTTGGCTGGCATATTCCCGAGATGCTGCGCACGCCGATGATCGTTTCTGGCCCGCATGGCATGGAGTTTCATGCCGGCCACATCAACCTGCCGCCCATCTTCCTGATCTGCATGTGCGGCTTTCTGCTGCTGCGCGGTGCCAAGGAGTCCGCCCTGATGAACGCCATCATGGTCATCATCAAGCTGGCGATTCTCGTGTTTTTCATCGTCATCGCGTTTTCCGGTTTTAATGCCGACAATTTTTTCCCTTTCTTCAATGCCGACAACAGCAAGGGCTTTGCCGGCATGACGGGCGTGACGGCTGCGGCCGGCACCGTCTTCTTCTCCTTCATCGGCCTCGATACGGTGGCGACGGCGGGCGACGAAGTGAAAAATCCCACGCGCAATGTGCCGCGCGGCATCCTCGGCGCCTTGCTGATCGTCACCGTGTTTTACTTGCTGGTGGCCGTGGCCGCCCTGGGCGCGCAGCAGGCCAAGCTGTTCGAAGGCCAGGAAGCGGGCCTGGCGGTGATCCTGCAAAACGTCACGGGCAAGACCTGGCCCGCGCTGGTGCTGTCGGCTGGCGCCGTCATTTCCGTCTTCAGCGTGACCCTGGTGACGATCTACGGCCAGACGCGCATCCTGTTTGCCGTCAGCCGCGACGGCCTGATCCCGAAGTCGTTCCAGAAGATTCATCCGCGCACCTTGGTGCCGGTCAGCAATACCATCATCGTCTGCCTGGTGGTGGCCGTGGTGGCGGGCTCCGTCGATGCCACTTACCTGTGGGACATGGTCAGCATCGGCACCCTGACCGCGTTCATGGTGGTGTCGATTGCCGTGCCCGTACTGCGCCACAAGCAGGGCGCCAACCGCATCGAAGGCTTCAGCGTGCCGTTCGGGCCGTATGTGATTCCTGGCCTCAGCGTGCTCGCTTGCCTGTACATCATGCGCGATTTGCCGCATACGACGTTTGTCGTGTTCAGCGTGTGGATGGCGGTGACCGTGGCCATTTATTTCTTGTACAGCATGCGGCATTCGCACTTGGGCAAGAAGGCCCGCTGATGCAGTCTGTTCCATCCGAAACCGCCGCGCTTGCCGGCGGTTTTTTTTATTCTTAACTGGAATTTACATGATGAAAATAACTGATCTGGCCGCATGCGGCTTGCTGGCAAGCAGCCTTCTGGGCACCACGGCGCAGGCCGCTCCTGCAGCCGAGCCGGCGTTGCGCGACTACCGCGCCGTTGCCCTGTCGGCCAATGGCCAGCGCATTGCTGCCATCGAGTCGAGCAAGGCCGGTGAACAGCCGCAGCGCCCGCATGCGGCCATCGTCGTGCGCGACGCCGCCAACGGCGCCATCGTCCAGCAATTCGACCCTTGCGCCGTGTGCTCGTACGACAAGCCCAGCTGGTCGCCGGACGGCAGGCAGCTGGCCTTTGTTGGCTACGATGCCAAGGCGGGCATGGCGCATCTGTACCTGGCCACGATGACACAGGCGCAAGCCCAGGTATTGACGAGCATCAAAGGTGTGGCCAGTACGGCGCGCTGGTCGCCCGATGGCAAGCAGCTGGCCCTGCTCGCGACGGTAGGCGCGCGCAAGCTGGCCGGCGCCGTCGAGGCGGGCGCACGCCAGGTGGGCGAAGTGGGCAGCGAAGACGATGCGCAGCGCATCGCGGTCGTGCCTGTCAGCGGCGGTGAGCCCCGTCTGCTGTCGCCAAGCGACACCTATGTGTATGAATACAACTGGACGCCCGATGGCCGTGGCTTTGTTGCCACGAGCGCGCAGGGCAATGGCGACAGCAACTGGTGGGTCGCCAAGCTCAGCCATATTGATGGGGCCACGGGCGCGCTGCGCGTGATCGCGTCGCCGGCCATGCAGCTGAACCTGCCCTCGGTCTCGCCGGACGGCAAGACGGTGGTCTTCATCGGCGGCCTGATGAGCGATTTCGGCTCCATCGGCGGCGACCTGTACACGGTCCCCCTGGCTGGCGGCACCCCGCGCAATCTCACGCCAGACTATCGCGGCACCTTCAATGGCGTCGTCTGGCGCGGCGCCGGCTTGCTGGCGACCGCGCTGATCGATTCGCAGCTGGCGCTGGTGCCTGTCGATGCGCAAGCCGGTCCGGCCCAGCCGGTGATGCTCGGTGAGCTCAGCAGCAGCGGCAGCGACGGCCGCTTGTCGTTCAGCGCCGATGGCCGCCACGCCGCTGCTGCGCAGGAAGACTTTACGCACGCCAGCTACCTGGTGGCGGGACCGGTGGGCCAGCTGAAAAAAATCACGCGCGACAATGACGGTTTTGCGCCGCAGCTGACGGTGCAAAACGTGGGCTGGAACAACGAACAATACAAGGTGCAAGGCTGGCTGCTGGGACCGTTGTCGGTGGAGGCCGGCAAGCGCTACCCGATGATCGTCAACGTGCATGGCGGGCCCGGCGCGGCTGCCTCGCCCCGTTATGTGGCGGCCAGTACCCTGATCCGCGAATTGACGCAAAAAGGCTATTTCGTCTTCCTGCCCAATCCCCGCGGCAGCTTCGGCCAGGGCCAGGCATTTACGCGTGCCAACATGGCCGACTTTGGCGGCGGCGACTGGCGCGACATCCTGACCGGCATCGATGCGGTGGAAAAAGTGGCGCCCGTCGATGGCCAGCGCCTGGGCCTGATCGGCCATTCGTATGGCGGCTTCATGACCATGTGGGGCGTCACGCACAGCGACCGTTTCAAGGCGGCCGTGGCGGGCGCGGGCGTGTCGAACTGGATCAGCTATTACGGCCAGAACGGCATCAACCAGTGGATGATCCCGTTCTTCGGCGCGTCCGCGTATGACAACCCGGCCGTCTACCGCAAGGCGTCGCCCATCGAATCGATCAAGGCGGCGAAGACGCCGACCCTGATCTACGTGGGCGAGCGCGACGTGGAAACGCCGGCCGCCCAGTCGCTGGAATTCTGGCACGGCTTGCGCGCCATGGGCGTGCCGTCCAGCCTGTTCATCTACGATGGCGAAGGCCATTCCTTCCGCAAGCCCGAGCATCAGCGCGACTTGCAGCAGCGTACCGTCGGCTGGTTCGAGCGCTACCTGAAGTAAGTTGCGACTGCTTAGCGTGGTGAAACAATGTGCACGATCGCCGCGCTATGTATCACGATCTTGTCCGCATCGGCCTGCAACAATCGGATGCGTCTCTGGACCAGCGGCCAGCCCGACCAGGCCACGTCGCTGACCGGCGGCGCGGCTGGGGCGGCCAGCGGCGCGCTGATGGCCGCTTTGTTGTCGAGCTGTTCCAGCGCGCGCGACAGGGTCAAACACACTTGCGTATGGCTGTGGCTGAGCAAGGCGTTGACGGGAGCGACAGGCAGCTGGCTGGCATGGCGGCCCAGGATCGAACGCAGGGCCGCCACATGGGCAACCAGCAGGTAATTTTGCACGATGAACAGGTTGATGTCTTCCACGGCCCGCTGCTTGCTGGCCGGTTCGTCGAGCATGCGCACCAGCGCCGAGCTGAGCGCTGCCAGGCTGTCCATCAGGCGCTTGCGTTCGATGCGGTAGGCGAAGTCATCGAAACATTTCCCCTGCAGCAGCTCGAAGCTGGCCTGCATATAGCTCAAGTTCACATTCAGCACCTGGCGCACGAGGCGTGGCAGGCTCTGGTATTCCCAATTGGCCAGCACAAAGCTGAACACGGTTGCCACTGCCGCGCCGATCAGGGTATCGATCAGGCGCTCGCTGACGAGGTTCGGGTTGCTGGGCGCCACCAGGTGCATTTGCAGCAGAATCATCAGGCTGACGGCGATGGCCGTGTAGCGGTAGCGTAAATAGATGAAGGTGGGCGTGGCCACGATGGACAGGAACAGGATGGCCATCAGCACGATATTGCTGTGCACGAAACGGATCACGATGGCCGTGATGACGCAGCCGATGATGGTGCCGATGATGCGGTCGGCGCGGCGCTGGCGCGTCATGCTGAACGTGGGCCGCAAAATGATGACGATGGTCAGCACGATCCAGTAGCTGTGCGCCGCATACGGCAGCCAGTGGCCGATGGCCAATCCTACGGAAATGGCCATCGATACGCGCAGGGCGAAGCGGAACACGGGCGACTCCAGGCGCAGGTTCGACAGCAGGGTCTTCAGCTCGTATTTTTGCTGCGACAGGAAGGGCGCCATGTCCGCGCCGCTCCAGAACGGCACGTTGTCATAGACTTTCTGGCTGGCCAGATGCAAGTCCGCGATCATTTTCAAAATGGCGCGGATCTTGTTGCGCTGTGCGCGCAAGGTGGCCAGCGCTTCCTGCGCGCTGTCGCCTTTTGCGTGCAGGCGGGCAATTTCCTCCTCGATGTCGGCCCATTCCTTGTCGTAGCTGATCTGCGCATACGAGGCGCGCTTGCGCGTGACGGCATACGCCACGGATTCGATATCGCGCGCCGCCTTGTAGGCGAGGTCGTGCAGGGATTTGAGCACGTCGGAGTCGGCCAGGTGCTGGCGCAGCAGCGCGTAATCCGTGTGCGTGGAGAGGATCAGCTCATACAGATCCAGCATGCATACGTGCACCTGCACGACGATGGCATCCTTGCTGTTCTTGTGGCTGCGCAAGATCAAGTCGCGCGACGCCTGCTGGCGGTCGGCCAGGATGCTTTGGTGGCGCACCAGTTTGTTGAACTGCTCCGTCAGGTTAAAACGCGTGTCGTAGAAATCGGCCTTGATGTCGATGTAGGCGGCCAGTTCGAACAGGGCCTCGGCCAGCACCTGCTGCTTGATGCGGTGGCGCAAGACCCAGGCGATGGCCATGGCATAGGCCAGGTAAATCAATCCCCCCAGCATGAACAGGCCAGCGTGGTGAAACGATTGCTGCCACGTCATCTGGTGCTCCATCGACATGGTCATGATGAACAGGGCAGCCAGTTGCAAGGGCATGGATTTCTTGCCGTACACCACCATCATGCTGGCGAGGAAACTGACCAGCACGAGCACCGTCAGCAGCAGCCAGTGCACGGGTCCGCACAGGCTGATCAGCAGGGTGACGGCACTGCACAGCAGCACGGACGCCAGCATTTCGTTGAACTTGTGGCGCAGGGGGCTGGGCATGTCCATCAAGGTCGTGCACAGGGCGCCGATGCACACAGTCATGGCGGTATTGCTGTCGCTGATTTCCTGGGTCAGCAAGGCCAGGCCGACGAGACCGATGGCCACGCGCAAGCCCAGGTAAAAATAATGGCTGTAAATAAAGGTGCGCAGGTTCAGTGCGTAGTGCATGGGATTACCTTGTGGGTAGAGCACAGAAAGAGGCGCCGCACCGGGGTCTCCGATGCGGCGCCAGGATGTTGCATTCGCTACAGCCCCGAGTTACATGAGGGCAATCACGGGATATCGACGCCATTCCGGTTCGGCAAAGCGCTGGCAGTGTGCAAAGATGAAGTTCAGCACGGCTTCCTGATTGCTCAGCAAGGCCGGATTCGCCGCTTTCCAGTCGGCAAACTTGGCGGCCAGGGCCGGCTCGTCGCGCAGCAGTTCGGATGCCATGTCTTCGAACACGTAATCGGAAAACGCTTCCTTCTTTTCCAGCACGCTGTTGAAGAAGCCCCAGCGGAAGAAGCTGTCGTGCGCCTCGGGTTCCAGGGTTTCCACGGCGTAGCGCGCATTGTCCTGGTCCAGGCTGACCACATAGTCGCCCGCCTGCACGGTGAACTGGCCCGTGCGCGCTTCCACGTCCACCGTGTCGTGGAACATGTGGCCTTCGTAGGCGGTCGCGCGGGTGCCCACGTTATGGATGTGGTAGTAGCGCGCCGTTAAGGTCTGTTCGACGGTGATGCGGTGCA
Source organism: Janthinobacterium sp. P210006 (assembly GCF_036231885.1). Taxonomy (NCBI): domain Bacteria; kingdom Pseudomonadati; phylum Pseudomonadota; class Betaproteobacteria; order Burkholderiales; family Oxalobacteraceae; genus Janthinobacterium; species Janthinobacterium sp. P210006. The sequence continues at coordinate 64,514 of NZ_JAZARD010000001.1, forward strand.
TTTCCACGCCATTCCAGCGCAGGCGCTCGATGACTTCGCGCCATGCCTGCGGCACGACATAGGCTTTCGGCGCGGCTACGGTGACGTCCGCATCGAAGCGGTTGTAGTAGGCGATGTCGCGCTCCCACGGCTGCGAGCGGTCGTAGGACAGGCGCTGGTAGTTGCCGAGGATACTCGGCGTGTATTGCGCCGCATAGCCCTTGAAAGGGAAGGTCGACGGCTGTTCTTCGTTCATGGCCCAGTGGATGGGCCATGCGGCTTGCGTGCGTCCTGCCGCCTTCGCTTGCGCGCGCAGCTGCTTGATCTGTTCGCCATGTTGGACCGTGAACGCCATGGTGATGTCGAGCAGGGCGCGCATGGACGCGTAGCGGTCGGCAAATGGTTTCAGCATGTGCGTTTCCGGCATGAAACCGATGACGTGATGCAAGGCTGCAAAACCTGTCGAGAAACGGGGCACTTCGAGGAATTCGGCGATGCCGTGGTCGGGGCTGTCCTTGACGGGATTCACATACGGGCAGGTGGGCCAGCCCGCTTGTTCCATCTGCGCAAAGATGTGCGGCAGCATGGTGTCTTGCAGGAAGGGACCCAGGCCATTGCCCAGCTTATCCGTCTGCGTGTGGATCAGGGTCATCGTGTACGGGTAGTCGGCGCCGTTGGACGTGTGCGTATCGACCATCACGTCCGGGTCCCAGCTGGCCAGCAGGCGGTTGAACACTTGCGCGTTCAGGCTGTCGCACTTGATGAAATCGCGGTTCAGGTCCAGGTGGCGGCTATTGCCGCGGAAACCGAATTGCTCCGGGCCATCCTGGTTCACGCGCGACGTGTTGGCACGGTTCAGACTGCCATCGACGTTGTAGATCGGGATGAACAGCAGCACGGTGCTGCCCAGCGCCGCCAGGCGTTCGGGCTGCGTGCAGAGGTCGCGCACGATGGCCATGCAGGCGTCGATGCCTTCCGGTTCGCCCGGGTGGATGCCGTTGTTGTTGAAGAACACGGTGCGGCCCGCGCGCTTGATCTGCTCGCGGTCGAAGACGCCGTCCGCGCTGACGACGCCAGCGTGGATGGGCACGCCCGAGTCGGACAGGCCGATCTGTTCGAAATGCAGCACTTGCGGATAGCGTGCGGCGAGATCTTTGTAGAAAGTGATGCATTCCAGCCAGGTCGTGGTCTGGTTGTGGTTACCGAGTTCGTAGGTCGTGCGCAAGTCTGGTGGCATAGCGGTCTGAGTCTGGGAGGGGGAAGGCGCGCTGGGTAAGTACGCCCGCTAGGGGCCAATTGTAGCACCGGCGCTCCTGCCTTGAGGCGCCGCAGCAGGCAAGTGCGGGACTTGTGTTATGAATACGTTTCACGCGCAAGGGAGGCGGCATGGGCAAGGCAGCGATGGCGGCGCTGGTGTGGTGGGTGTGCCTGGCGGCACAGGCGGCGCCGTTGCGCTTGCCGGCGGGCAAGGAGCCCGTGGCGCAGGGCGGGACCGTCACGGCCACGGCGCAGGGCGCGCTGATACGCTACCGGGGCTGGCTGCTGGCCGTCGATGGGGCCGTGCCGGAAGAGCGCCCTGACATCGTGCTGACGTCGGCGGAGGCGCACCACGCGCCGCTGCTGCAGATCGGCGCCACGCAGCGCACCTTGCCCCTGTGGTCGGCCGTCGCGCTCGTCAAGGGCAGCGCGCGCCTGCGCATCACGGCGCTGCCGGGGCCGGACGAGGTTGCCGCGCTGCTGCTGGACTTTGGCGATAGCGACTACCGCATCGTGATCCTTGCCGCGCCCGTCGAGCGGCAAGCTTATGCCTTGCTGGCGCAGCGTTTTCCCGGCGCCGACCTGGCCTTGCTGCAGCAGCAGGGGCGGCGCGTGATGCTGCCGCTGGGAAGCGGCCGGGTGCAGGTGTTTGGCGCGGAGCAAGCCGTGCCTTACCGGTTTTCAAAGGTCAGGCGCTAGACGAAAAAAAGCCACTCCCGCAGGAGTGGCTCAGGTGACAAGCGCCCGTTACCGGGTTATGGCTTTTTGTTATTCAGCGCCCATTTCTTTCAGCAGGTTGTCTGCGTGGTCGATGTGTTTCATGTTCCACAGCATGTAGCGCAGGTCGACCTGGATCGAACGGGTGTTGGCCTTGTTGTAGTCCCAATCGGAAATGATCGAGTCCAGGGTGCCATCGAAGGCCAGGCCGATGAATTCGCCTTTCGAGTTCAGCGCAGCCGAACCGGAGTTGCCGCCGGTGATGTCCAGGGTCGCCAGGTAGTCGACCGGCACGGTTTTCAGCTTCGGATCGACAAATTTGCCGAAGTCCTTGGCTTTGATCGCGGCCAGTTGATTGGCTGGTGCATTGAACTCGCCCTGGCCCGTGGCTTTGGCCACCACGCCATTGACGGTGGTGAACGCGGTCCAGGTGGTGCCATCGGCGCCATGGTCACGGCCGGCAACGCGGCCGAAGGTCACGCGCAGGGTGCTGTTGGCGTCAGGATAGACGGCTTGGCCCTTGCTCTTCATGAAGGCGATCTTGGCTTTCATGTAGTTGGCGTAGGCTTGCTGGATCTTGCCGGCCAGTTCTTCGTCTTCCGCTTCGTTTTTCAGCGAATCCGGATACATGGCAACGGCTGCCTGGATGAAGCTGTCCTTGCTGGCCTGGAACTCGGCTGGCGTGCGTTTCAGCCATGCTGCGCGCTCGGCCTTGTCGGCCAGCTTGCTGCCCGCATACAGTTTGTCCAGGGCGGCGGACAGGTCGGCTTGCGACATGCCGTCCTTGATGCCGATGGCGGCGTCGAAGCTGGCGCGGCGCTGTGCTGCCGGTTGCGCGGCGTACTTGGCCAGGCTGTTCAGTACCAGCGCCTTGTCGACTTTTTCATCGTAGGTGCGCTCGACCGACGTGATACCCGCTTCCAGGCGTGGCAAGTCGCGCGACTGGTAGCCGGACTTGCGTTCCGTATCGGCCTTGGTGCTTTCGTTGGACAGGCGGTACAGGCTGCGTGCCGTGTTCAGCAGGCGTGGCTGTGCGTAGCCCAGGAAGAAATCGCGCTTGGTGTCGGCATCGCGCTCGGCGATCAGCTTTTCCACTTGCTCGATGTCGCCGGCAAATTCCGCCTTGCGGGCAGCATTTGCGTTGACCCAGGTTTTCAGGGCTTCATGTTCTGCCGTCTTGCGTGCCAGGAAGTCGCTGCCCGCGTACGAATCGAGCATGCCCTGGCGGTTCTTGTAGTAGTTGTTCACGCCAGCCACCTGGCCCGCGTATTTCAGGGCAACATCCTTGTTGTCCTTGGTTTCGCGCGCGATGATGGCCAGGGTTTCGCCCGACGCTTTCACGAAGGCCGGGTAGTTCCAGTCAAACGTGAACGCCACTTCCGATGGCAGGCGGTGACGGTTGGTGCGGCCAGGGTAGCCCAGCGCCATGACGAAATCGCCTTCTTTCAAGCCATCCTTGGCCAGTTTCAGCACGTGTTTTGGCTGGTAGGGCACGTTGTCCTTGCTGAAGTCGGCAGCCTTGCCGTCCTTGCTGACATAGGCGCGGTAGAAACCGTAGTCGCCCGTGTGGCGCGGCCACATCCAGTTGTCGGTGTCGCCGCCGAACTTGCCCACGCCGGCCGGAGGCGCGTGCACCAGGCGCACGTCGCGGATTTCCAGTTGCTTGATCAGGTAGAACTCCAGGCCGCCGTAGTAGCTCGACACGGTGCAGCGGAAGCCCGCTTCTTTTTCGCATTCGGCGACCAGTTTCTTCTGGTTTTTCTCGATCGCGTCGATGCGTGCCTTGCCTTGCAGCTTGGCCACGTCGGCGGTGATGATCTTGTCGCTGACATTGGTCACGGCCGAGGTGACGAAGATGCGGCTGCCTGGGGCGGCCGGCAATTCTTCAGCGAAGGTCTTGGCCAGGAAACCGTTGGCCAGCAAATCGCGCTCTTTGGTCGAATTGACCGCCACGCTGTTGTAGACGCAGTGGTGGTTGGTGGCAACCAGGCCTTGCGGCGAGACGAACGACGCCGAGCAACCGCCCAGGCTGACGATGGCGCCCATCGGGAACTCGGTCAGTTTGGTCAGCGTGGTCGGGTCCAGTTTCAAGCCGGCGGCTTTCAATTCCTTGGCTACTTGTGGCAGCTGTTGGGGCATCCACATGCCTTCGTCGGCGTGTGCGAAGTTGCTCAGGATGGCGAGCGCGATTAAAGATTTTTTCATTCGAGTTCTAGTCTTTTTACATGGTGGGAAGTCGGAACCAACGTGTACCCAGTGTTTTTTCTCAGCGGGCGACCTAGAGTATCCGTATCGAACTCGCACTAGTCAATCACATTTTCCGGAGGGCATGATTGCATTTAATTGTCGAATGAGTACAATTTTCAGTGGTGCAGGGGCGCAAACGGGCCGCCAGGCCCCATTTTTCCGTGCAACGGCTGTGGTATTGTCCATACAATTGTCTTGGCGGAAATGAAAAATGGCCGGGCGCTGGCGCGGCCCGGCCACTTCGTGATGGAGGGCGTTTGCCCGTCTAGCGTATTTTGCCGCGGCGCAGAAGATTCACGATGCCCAGCAGGATCACGGCGCCCAGGAAGGAAACGAGCAGCGAGGACAGGCTGAAGTTGTCGCTATTGATGGTGCCCGTGCCGAACAGGGGCGCCAGCAGCCAGCCGCCCAGGAAGGCCCCCACGATGCCGACGACGATATTGAGGAAGATGCCTTGTTGCGCATCGGTTTTCATGACCATGCTGGCCAGCCAGCCGATGACGCCGCCAATAACGATCCAGATAATGAAATTCATGTAGTCCTCCGCGCGATGGGTGAGTAGGGGTGCCATGTTAGAAAAACATCATGCCAGGTGATACTGATGCCGCACGATAGAAAAGTCCAGCGGATTCGCGCGGCGCATGCAAAAGCCCGCCTGGCTGCGGGCAGCGAGGCGGGCTTGTCATGCGGCAAGGCGGTGTTTAATCGGCCTTGATCGCTTCCACCTGGATGGCCAGCTTGACTTCCGGCGAGAACGCCGGCATGCCGTAGTTCAGGCCAAAGTCGCTGCGCTTGAATTCCGCACTGGCATCGGCGCCGCACACTTCGCGCTTGTAGCGCGGGTGCATGATGCACTTGAACTTGCTCACGTTCAGCTTGACGGGCTTGGTCACGCCCAGCAGGGTCAGTTCGCCGTCCACTTCCACCAGCTGTTCACCGTTGAACTTGAGCGATGTGCTCTTGTAGGTGATTTGCGGGAATTTCTCGACGTTGAACATGTCCGCTTTTTTCGCGTGCGTGTTCATGGCATCGAGGCCGAAGTCGATCGAATCGGCATCGATGACCAGGTCCAGGCTGCCCGTCCTGGCGGCGCGGTCCAGGGTGACCGTGCCCTTGGTCTTGTTGAACTTGCCACGCCACACGGACATGCCCATGTGATCGGCTTCGAAGCTGGGGAAGGTGTGCGTCGGGTCGAGGTTGTAGGTATCGGTGGCGGCCATGGCCGAACCGGCGCCGGCGGCGGCCAGCACGGCGATCATCAAGTGCGAAAATTTCATGCAGATCCTAAAGGGTTGTGGGGTTGTTTTTGCTAACGTCTGAAAAACGTTCAGGACAAGGCGCCTTGCCGAAGGCAGTACGAATAGTACGACGAGGCAAGAGCAACGCAGTCATGGACGTTTTCTCAGGCGTTACTGAGCCGAAACATGGAACTTGATCGTGACCTCATCGGCAACCATGCTCGTGTCCTTCCACTCGCCTTCGCCGATGTTGTAGGTCAGGCGCTTGATGGGCAGGGCGCCGTCAAATGCATATTTGCCGCCATCGGCTTTCACCGTCAGGGGGAAGGTCACGTCGGTGGTCTTGCCTTTGATGCTCAGCTTGCCCGATACCGTCAGCTTGCCCGCACCGGCGGCCTTGATGCTGCTCGAGACGAATGTGGCTTTCGGGAACTGCGCCGCGTTGAACCATTCTTTCTTGGCCACTTCCTTGTTGTATTCCGGGTCGCCGATATCGATGCTGGCCGTCTCGATTTCCACCGACGCTTTCGAGGCGTCCGGCGTGGCCGGGTTGTAATCGATGGCGATATTGAATTTCTTGAACTTCGCTTCCACGGGTACGTTCATTTGCTTGAACACGGCCGACACGCTGGTCTTGGCGGGATCGACTTTCAGCAGGGTGGCGGCGGTGGCGGCCACGGACAGGCCCAGCAGGGAAGCGAGGACGATGCGTTGGGTGGTTTTCATCTTATTTTTCCTGGAGTTTCAGTGAGCAAGGGGAAGTCGGTGTTACGGCAGCATGCGCTTGAGCACGCCGTCGCGGTCGATGAACTGGTGCTTCAGCGCCGCCAGCACATGGGCGGCCACGGCGGCGGCCATCGTCATGTTCAGAACATAATGAATTTCTTTTAAAAGCGGCTTAAGTTCCGGGTTCGGCGCCATGATGACGGGCAGCTGGAACAGGCCCAGGTACACCACCGGCACGCCGGCGGCCAGGGTGTACAGGTAGCCGGAGATGGGCACGGCGAAGATCAGGATGTACAGCAGCACGTGCATGGCGTCGGCTGCCTTCTTTTGCCAGGCAAGCATGCTGGCCGGGTGCGGCGGCGGCACGTTGGCCTTGCGCCACAGCAGGCGGATGGCGGCGATGGCCAGCACGGTCACGCCCAGCCATTTATGCCAGGAGAAATATTTGAGCTTGGTGGGCGTCAGGCCGGGAATGTCCGTCATGACCAGGCCCATGACAAAGGCGCTGATGATCAGCAGGGCGGTCAGCCAGTGCAGGATGATGGCGGTGGTGGTGTAGCGTTGCATCGGCGGGGCTTTCTTGAAAGTAGTACGCATTAGGACTAGTTCGGCCTAATATACCAAAGAAAAGCAAATTGCGCTGCGTGCTGGAGATTCTACAAGAAAGACTGCCGGAAAAACCGCGGGGCGGCCAGCATTTGTGTGCTGGCCGCCCCGCGGCAGCGGATCGGCGTGATCCGGGGAGTGCTGGTCGCTTAGATGGCCTTGGCCAGTTGCGCCGCGATACCGATGTAGTTAGCCGGCGTCATGGTCAGCAGCACGTCCTTGGCATCCTGCGGAATGGCCAGGCCATTGACGAAGGTTTGCAGCGCTTCTTTCGAGATGCCCTTGCCGCGCGTCAGCTCTTTCAGCTGCTCGTACGGATTTTCGATGCCGTAGCGGCGCATCACGGTTTGTACGGGCTCGGCCAGCACTTCCCACGTCGCGTCCAGGTCTTGCGCCAGGCGCGCGTGGTTCACTTCCAGCTTGTTCAGGCCGCGCAGGCAGCTGTCATAGGCCAGCAGGGTGTAGCCCAGGCCCACGCCGATGTTGCGCAGCACGGTCGAATCGGTCAAGTCGCGCTGCATGCGCGAGACGGGCAGTTTTTCCGACAGGTGCTTCAGCACGGCGTTGGCCAGGCCCAGGTTGCCTTCCGAGTTTTCGAAGTCGATCGGGTTGACCTTGTGCGGCATGGTCGAGGAACCGATTTCGCCCGCTTTCAGCTTCTGCTTGAAGTAGCCCAGCGAGACATACGTCCAGATGTCGCGGTTCAGGTCCAGCAAGATCGTGTTGGCGCGCGCGAAGGCGTCGAACAGTTCGGCCATGTAGTCGTGCGGCTCGATCTGGATGGTGTACGGATTGAACACCAGGCCCAGGCGCTGTTCGATGACGGCTTGCGAGAAGGCGGGCCAGTCGAAGCCAGGGTAGGCGGACAGGTGGGCGTTGTAGTTGCCGACGGCGCCATTCATCTTGCCGAGGATTTCCACTTGCGCGATGCGTTTCACGGCGCGCTGCAAGCGGGCCACGACGTTGGCAAATTCCTTGCCCAGGGTGGTCGGGCTGGCCGTCTGGCCGTGCGTGCGCGACAGCATCGGCACGTCGGCATTGTCGTGCGCGATCTGCGTCAGCTTGGCCACCAGGCCGTTCAAGGCCGGCAGCATCACGCCATCGCGGGCCGCTTTCAGCATCATGCCGTGCGACGTGTTGTTGATGTCTTCCGAGGTGCAGGCGAAATGGATGAATTCCGACGCCGCCACCAGTTCCGGCACGTCCGCCACTTGTTCCTTCAGCCAGTATTCGACGGCCTTGACGTCGTGGTTGGTGACCGCTTCGATGGCCTTGATGCGGGCCGCGTCGGCTTCCGAGAAATCGGCCGCCATCTTGTCGAGCAGGGCGGTCGCTTCGGCCGAGAACGGCTTGATTTCAGCGAAACCGGCTTGCGACAGCGCTTGCAGCCAGGAGATTTCCACTTTCACGCGGTGGTGCATGAAACCGGCTTCGGACAGGATCGGGCGCAGCAGATCGGTCTTGCTGGCGTAGCGGCCATCGAGCGGAGACAGGGCCGACAGCGTGGAATACGGAGTAGTAGAAGTCATGAGAGCGGACGCAAGTTAAAGAAACGGTTGGCGTGTGGCGCGCGGGGAGGGCAGGGCTATTGCAATACAGCAACACTGACGGCGCCACAGTAAAGGGCGATTTTACCACCGCTGGCCGCTGGTTAGCCGTCCGTTGGCTGCTGATGGCCCCCATTCCGGCCGAATCGGGCCCCGATGCGGCGTGCCTGCCACACCGTGCCGGGCGCCGGGTGCGCGCTGCCAAATGCCGCTGCCGCCGATGCTATACTGCTTGCTGCTCCTTTACCTTAAAGTACCTATGAAACTGATCGGTTCCCTCGCCAGCCCGTATGTCCGCAAAGCCCGTATCGTGCTGGCGGAAAAAAAGCTCGACTATGTCTTCGAGCTGGAAAACGTGTGGGTGCCGGAAACCCGCATCGCCCAGGCCAATCCGCTGGGCAAGGTGCCCTGCCTGGTGATGGAGGATGGCAGCACCTTGATCGATTCGAAAGTCATCGTCGAATACCTCGACACGCTCACGCCCGTGTGCAAGCTGCTGCCGGCCGGCGGCAATGGCCGCGAGCGGGCCGACATCAAGAACTGGGAAGCGCTGGCCGACGGCATCCTCGATGCGGGCGTGCTGGTGCGCCTGGAGCGCACGCAGCGTCCGCCCGAGCAGCAAAGCGCCGCCTGGATCGCGCGCCAGCTCGACAAGATTACCCTGGGCCTGGCGGCGCTCGAAGCGCGCCTGGGCGAGAGCGCGTATTGCGCCGGCAAGAACTACACCCTGGCCGACGTGGCCGTGGGCTGCACCCTGGGCTGGCTCAGCTTCCGCTTCCCGGAAATCGACTGGCGCGCCGATCACCCCGCGCTCGCGCGTTTGTTCGACAAGCTGTCCGAGCGGCCATCGTTCAAGGACACGGTGCCGCAATAAAGGCACGGACGTAAAAAAACCGGCCATTGCCGGTTTTTTTATCTGCATCGAAGAAAAATTACTCTTCAATCGCCATCTGGCTTTGCAGGTAGTTCTGGATGCCGATCTTGGCGATCAGGTCGATCTGCGTTTCCAGCCAGTCGATATGCTCTTCCGTGTCTTCCAGGATCATCAGGAACAGGTCGCGCGACACGTAGTCGCCCGCTTTTTCGCTGATGGCGATGCCTTCCTTGACGGTGGCGTGCGCGGCGCGTTCCAGCTTCAAGTCGCATTCCAGCATTTCCGGCGTGTTCTCGCCGATCAGCAGCTTGTGCAGCGCTTGCAGGTTAGGCAGGCCGTCGAGCATCAGGATGCGGTCGATCAGCTTGTCGGCGTGTTTCATTTCGCCGATCGATTCTTCGTATTCCTTCTTGCCCAGCTTTTCCAGGCCCCAGTGCTTGTACATGCGTGCATGCAGGAAGTACTGGTTGATGGCCGACAGTTCGTTGGTGAGCTGTGCGTTGAGCATGCGGATGACTTCTTTATCGCCCTTCATGGGATTTCCTTTGTTCTGTGTCGCGTTCGATGATGAAACCGGAGGCTGCTGGCGGCCACAGCCGGGTGGCGAAGGGCTGCCTGGTGGCGCGCATGTTGCCGGTCTCGCTATGCCCGCATGATAGCGCAAAATATGGGCGATTTCGGGCGGTAAACGGCATTTTTCCGTCTTTTTAACGTAAATATCGTGCGAATAAAACCCATTCTCAAATGGATTGCCACATTTTTCCGTTTTTTATTTGTTAAGGAAAATGAAGGCCATTCTCATTCGCGTTCATGCGGTCTTGTGGGGATGGCCGGCACGCCGGTACGGTCGTGTGAAAATGGCGCGCAATGTTTGCGCCATTCTTGCCTTTATGTATTCTTGGCCGCCGGTGGCGATGCGATAATCAGCGGGGGAATTTCACGATAAAGGAAAGCAAGATGATGCTGCATATACCCGGCGTGCTGACGCCGGAACAGGTGACGCAGTTTCGCCAGCGCCTGGCGCAGACGGACTGGGTCGATGGGCGCGCCAGCGTCGGGGCGCAAGGGGCGCAGGTCAAGCGCAACCGCCAGCTGGCCGAGGGCTCGCCGCTGGCGCTGGAATTGGGCGAGATCGTCAGCCGCGCGCTGATGGCCAATCCGCTGTTCTTCTCGGCCGTGCTGCCGCTGCGCATCCTGCCGCCGTTCTTCAACAGCTATGCGGGCGGCGAGCACTATGGCCTGCATATCGACGGCGCCATCCGCACGCCGAAAAACGGCATGCAGTCGATGCGCGCCGACGTCTCGTCGACCGTGTTCCTCAGCGAACCGGACGAATACGAAGGCGGCGAGCTGGTGGTGGTCGATTCCTACGGCACGCATGAAGTGAAACTGCCGGCGGGCGACGTGATCGTGTATCCGTCGAGCAGCGTGCATCAAGTGTTGCCCGTCACCAGCGGCGAGCGCATCTGCTCCTTCCTGTGGACGCAAAGCATGGTGCGCGAAGATTGGAAGCGCAGCATGCTGTTTGAGCTCGACCAGAACATCCAGAGCGTGCGCAGCGAGCACGGCGATTCGCCGGCGACCGTGGGCTTGACGGGGCATTATCACAACCTGCTGCGGATGTGGGCGGAGATGTGAGGCTGGGGTCAGACCCCCGGCGACGTTGGCGCTGAGCTTGGCGTTGGCGGTGTTGAGGGTCTGCCCCCCATAGCGGACAAAAAAAAGTCTGCCTGGCCCGGGGATGTAGGCTGGCAGACTGAAACAAGCAAATCGCTTGACTAAAAACAGGGCGCAAAAAAGCAAGCAGGGCACACGGTGCGATGCTTGCGGGCTGGCAGCGGCGCAAGGGCCGCCGGAAGGCTAGCTCAGTTGGAAGGTCAGCGGGACGAGCACGTACACGGGCACGGGCTTGCCGTTTTCGATCATGGGTTTGAACAGCGCGCGCTGCGCTGCCTGGCGGCCCGCTTCGTCGAGGTTGCCGTAGCCGGTCGATTTATGGATCAGGATTTGCTCGGGCAAGCCCTTTTCATTGATCAGGATGCGCAAGACCACGGTGCCGCTCTCGCCCAGGCGGCGCGACAGATTCGGGTAGATCAGTTGCGGCGCCTTGATGTATTCGACGCTGCTGACGGTGCGCGGCGTGGATGGGGCCGGCGGCGTGGGCGACGGTGTCGATGGCGCTGTCGGCGCGGCGGTGGCCACGGGCGCTGCTTCGGCGCGCGTCGGCTGCGGCGGCGTGATGGTCGGTTCCGTGGGTGCCACGGCGATCAGCGGCAGCGGCGGGATCACGGCGCGCGGCATGGGCGCGCTCAGTTCCACGGTTTTGGGGACGGACGGTGTCGGCGGCTTGGGCGGCGCCGGCGGGGCGATGATGCTGATGGTGGTGATGGTCGGCATGGCCGCCGTGACGACTTTGCTCAGCAAGCCGCTCTGGATCGCATAGAACCCGGCGAGGTGCAGGACGACGATGGCCATCAGCGGCGCGAACTTGTTGCGCTTCTTGTCGAAGTCGGCAAATTGTTGCACGGCCTGCACCGTTACGGGCGGGGGCATCATCGTCATGGCGTTCATCGCTTTCTTTAGTTTGTCAGTACAGCTCGCATCAATACGGTTTCTTGCAGCGCTACGGTAGCGGTAGCGCTCAGGTGATCGTTCAGCACTTCCCGTGCGCAGGTATGGCATTTGCCGCAGCAGGTTGCCACGCCCAGGTCGCGGCGCAGCTCGGCCATGCTGGACAGGCCAAGATCGACGGCTTGACGGATTTCACGATCAGATATGTTGTTGCAGACACATACAATCATTGATACACCTTCTGGCTGGATGATGAAAATGCACTAGTGCCGCGAAGCATTATTGCTAGTGTTTTAATGAGAATCATTATCATTACGTTTCATTGTCGCGCAAAGCGGGGGACAATGCAAGCGATTTTGATCAAGCGTGCGGCCGCTGGCGGCCCGGCGCGGCACGCCGGCGGCCGGGCCGCTATGCCGTGTGCGCGAATGAGACAGCCCTTGACGGGGGCCACTCTCCGGGCTAAATAAAAACTATTCGCATTCATGTTTATAATGCTGGTATTGTCTCGGACGGTCGCCGTCTGGACATAATGAAAGGCCGCTTGTCGGTAATGCGCAACAGTTGCGTTTTACCTCACAACACTGGCAGTATGCCCTGCGCCTGGCGCGGCAATTTGTCTCCGGTGTTCTTAATTTGAACGGATTTTGCTCATGACTCTAGTTCCACCCTTGATGACGCTCGATGCGCTGGCAGTCGGCCAGAGCGGTACGGTGTTGCATATCACGCCCCTCGCGGCAGGACAGACGGAGGACGGCGTGGACCTGCCCCGCCGCCTGATGGAGCTGGGATTCGTTCCTGGCGAACGCATCCGCATGCTCAAGCGCGGTATTCCTGGCGGCGACCCGCTGGCCATCAAGGTCGGCAATGCCACGTTCGCCCTGCGCCGCTTCGAAGCGGCGCTGATCGCGATTCAACCGTTGACTCAACCGGAATGACCATGGGTGCTGTAGAAACTATCGTCGACGCGGGCATGCACAAGCCGCCGCATCAGCCGCAAATTGCCTTGCTGGGCAATCCGAACTGCGGCAAGACCGCCCTGTTCAACCGTTTGACGGGCGCGCGCCAGAAAGTGGCGAACTACGCCGGCGTGACCATCGAACGCAAGGAAGGCCATTTCACGTCGCCCGCGGGCAAGCCCGTGCGCGTGCTCGACTTGCCGGGCGCCTACAGCCTGTCGGCCACCACGCCCGATGAAGCCATCACGCGCGACGTGGTGGGCGGCCTGCGCCGCGGCGATCCCCGTCCGGACGCCATCATCTGCGTGGTCGACGCCACCAATCTGCGGTTGAACCTGCGCCTGGTGCTGGAAGTCCAGCGCCTGGGCCTGCCCATGCTGCTGGCGCTGAACATGACGGACGTGGCGCGCAAGCGCGGCATGCTGATCGACACGGTGAAACTGTCGCAGGAACTGGGCATGCCCGTGGTGGAAACCGTGGCGGTGCAGCACGATGGCGAAAAAGCCCTGCTGGATGCCATCGACGCCATGCTGCCGTTGCCGGCCGTGGACGCCAAGCCGCTGGCGGCCATCGATGCCGTCACCGTCGAGGAAACCCAGCGCGAAGTGCGCCGCATCCTGGCCGCCGTCAGCAATGACGCCAGTGACCGTGGCAACCTGACGGAAAAGATCGACGATGTGGTGCTGCACCCCATCGTCGGCCCCATGATCCTAGCCGTGCTGATGTTCCTGATTTTCCAGGCCGTGTTTGCCTGGGCCGCCACGCCGATGGAAATGATCACCGATGGCGTGGGCCACCTGGGTGCCGTGCTGACGGCGAACATGCCCGATGGTCACCTGAAGAGCTTGCTGGTGGAAGGCATCATCGGTGGCGTCGGCAGCGTGCTGGTGTTCCTGCCGCAGATTCTGATCCTGTTCTTCTTCATCCTGGCGCTGGAAGACTGCGGCTACCTGCCGCGCGCCGCGTTCCTGCTGGACCGCCTGATGGGCGGCGTGGGCCTGTCGGGCCGCGCTTTCATTCCACTGCTGTCGAGCTTTGCCTGCGCCATTCCCGGCGTAATGGCGGCGCGTACCATCCAGAACCCGCGCGACCGCCTGGTGACCATCATGATCGCCCCGCTGATGACGTGTTCGGCGCGCCTGCCCGTGTATGCGCTGATCATCGCCGCCTTCATCCCGGAACGCCAGGTGTGGGGTTACCTGAGCCTGCAAGGCCTGGTGCTGTTCGTGCTGTACTTTGCCGGCATCATCTCGGCCATGGCGGTGGCCTGGGTCATGAAGCGCAGCATGGGCGTGCGCGGCAACCAGCCGCTGATGCTGGAACTGCCGGCCTATCACTGGCCGCATTTGCGCAACCTGGCCGTCAGCCTGTGGGAGCGCGCGAAGATCTTCCTGACGCGCGTCGGTACCATCATCCTGAGCCTGATGATCATCCTGTGGTTCCTCAGCACCTTCCCCGGTGCGCCGGACAACGCGGTCCACCCGCCGATCTACTACAGCCTGGCCGGCATCCTGGGCCGCGGCCTGGAAGTGATCTTCGCGCCCATCGGTTTCAACTGGCAGATCTGCATCGCGCTGGTGCCGGGCATGGCGGCGCGCGAAGTGGCCGTCGGCGCCCTGGGCACCGTGTATGCGCTGTCGCAGACGGGCGACGCGCTGGCCTCCACCCTGGAGCCGCTGATCGCCCATTCGTGGTCGATGGCCACGGCGCTGTCCTTGCTGGCCTGGTATGTGTTCGCGCCGCAGTGCCTGTCGACCCTCTCCGTGGTGAAGCGCGAGACGGGCGGCTGGCGCTATCCGCTGCTGATGGCCGGCTACATGTTCGCGCTGGCCTACGCCGCTTCGTTCATCACGTACCGCCTGGCCCTGCTGGCTGGCGCATAGGAGAGCACCATGTGGCAAACCCTTATCGTCGCCCTGATCGTTGCTGCAGCGCTGCTGCATTTTTCGACCAAGTACCTGCCGGCGGGCGTGCGCCGTGCCATCGTGCGCGGCCTCGTGCGCTGCGGCTTCGAGGAAGCGAAGATGTCGACCTTCTTCAAGGTGGCGCCGGGCTGCGGCAGCGGCTGCGGTTCCTGCGGTTCCTGCGACAGCCCGCCGCCGCCGTCCGCCACGCCGCCGGCCGATGGCAGCAGCAAGCGCGTGATCCTGATGCAGGTACAGCGCCAGGACTGATCTACGTCTAGCCACGGGCCCGCCCGTCGGCTACACTGGGTTTTCCGCATGGCAAGGAGTGGCAATGGCGATACTGTTGATCTTCATGTTTTTGTTTGCGATGGCGTCCTGGCTGCTGGCCAGCCGGCGCGGCCGCCACGGGGGACTGTGGTTCGGCATCGGCCTGTTCCTCGGACCGTTTGCCTTGCTGGCGGTGGCGGCCCTGCCGCCCGTGCCGGCGCGCTGACCCTGTATTGCCACAACCCGCCAGCGCGGGTTTTTTTACGCCTGCGCGTTTGCGTGGCGCAGCCGGTACTGGCGCGGCGAGCATGCCATGACGCGCTTGAAGGCATGGCTGAAGGCGCTGTCCGAATCGTAGCCCAGCGCCTGCGCGATCGACGTCACTGTCGCGGCACTGTCCTTCAGGCGCCGCGTGGCCAGGCGCATGCGCCAGCGCAGCAGGTAATCGAGCGGGGTCACGCCCACCCGGTTCCTGAAGTGCAGGGCAAAGGCGGAGCGCGACTGTCCCGCGACGGCGGCCAGCTGCAGCAAGGTCCAGCGCTGCGCCGGCTGCGCATGCATGGCCTCGATGGCGGCGCGCAGCCGGGGATCGGCCAGCGCGAACAGCCAGCCCACCGGATGCGACGCCTGCGCTTCAAGATACTGGCGCAGCATTTGCAGCAGCATCATGTGGCCCAGGTGGCGCGTCATCAGCGCCGCACCGGGCGCCGTCGCCTGCAGTTCCTGCGCCAGGCGCTGCAAGGCCCACTGCAGCACGCTGGCCTGGTCCGTATCGCCGCGCACGTGCAACAGCGGCGGCAGGCAGTCGAGCAGGATGGCTGCTTCGTCGCCAAAGTGGAAACGTCCACCGATGAGGAAGAAATCGTGCTGCGGCGCGCCGTGGCGGGCCACGCCCTGCTGCGCGTGCCGGTACACTTCCAGCGCCGGCGCGGCCGGCAAGCCGGGCGCGCTGGCCAGCGTGAACGCGCGTCCCGGCGCCAGCAGGAAGCAGTCGCCCGTACGCAGCGGCACGGGAGCGTCGATGCCCGCGACCGTCAGCCAGCAGCTACCCTCGATCACGGCGTTGAACTTGATGCCGTCCGGCGGCGGAAAGTCGATGGCCCATGCGCCGCCCGCCTTCAGGCCGGCAAAGTAGGAGCTGCGCGTGTCAAACAGCGACAGTACATCGGAAAGCAGATCCATGGCGGGTTCCAGTTCTGGACGATAGCGACAGTATTACGGATTTTACGCCATTCACAGTCCAGAACAGCCCGCGCAAAATACACATGTCGCCAGCCATCCCGCGCTGGCCACCCACATGCAGAGGCAGACATGACATACGGCGATCCCAGGCAGACTCCCCTTCACACCGGCTTCGGCGCGGCCACCACCGCCACCGAAGCGCTGGCCGGGCGCACCCTGTCCGGCATGCAGGCCATCGTCACGGGCGGCGCTTCAGGGCTGGGCCTGGAAACGGTGCGCGTGCTGGCCGGCGCGGGCGCCCGCGTGGTGGTGCCGGCGCGCGACCCGCGCCAGGCGCAAGCGGCGTTGGCCGGTCTGGCCGGCGTGGAAGTCGCCGCGCTCGACCTGCTCGATCCGCAAGCCATCGACTCCTTTGCCGCTGCTTTCCTCGCCTCCGGCCGCGCCCTGCACGTGCTGGTGAACGGCGCCGGGCTCATGGCCTCGCCCTTGCTGCGCGATGCGCGCGGCTATGAGGCGCAGTTCGCGACGAATCACCTGGGGCATTTCCAGCTGACGGCGCGCCTGTGGCCCGCCTTGCGGCAGGCGCGGGGCGCGCGCGTGGTGTGCGTGTCGTCGCTGGGACACCGGCAGGCGGGCGTCGACCTGGACGACCCGCATTTCCTGCGCCAGCCGTACGACAAATGGCGCGCGTATGCGCAGTCGAAAAGCGCCAACGCCCTGTTTGCCGTGGAGCTGGACCGGCGCGGTGCGGCGCACGAGGTACGTGCCTTTTCGCTACACCCGGGCGCCATCCTGACGCCGCTGGTGCGCCACCTGGACCAGGATGATTTGCGCAGGGTGGGCGCGCTTGACGATGCGGGCCAGGTGAATCCGCCGCCGCAATCGGGTTTCAAGAACGTGGCGCAGGGGGCCGCCACGGCCGTCTGGTGTGCTACCAGCGCGCAGCTGGACGGTCTTGGCGGCGTGTATTGCGAGGATTGCGATATTGCCGCCCTGGTGGCGGACGACAGCACGGGGGCGGGCGTGCGGCGCTGGGCGGCCGACCCTGCGCAGGCGCGCCAGCTATGGGCGCTGAGCGAACAGATGACGGGTGTGCGTTTCGATCCCGGCGCTGCATGAAAAATGCCGGGCGGTGCCCGGCATGTGCAGGAAGGGCGGCGTGGATTTACGCCTGGCCAGCCAGTTTTTCCACCACGGGCGCCAGCGCGGCCGGGCGGCAGCCGAAGGCGGCCAGGCGGCCTTGCGCATTCGGCGCCAGGTCCAGGTCATACGGCAGGCGGCCCGCCACCAGCCACAGTTTATCGTGCGGCAGGGCGTCGACGAGGCGGCGCTGGCCGTCGACGAACATGGCGTTATACGTCTGCAGCACGATCTGCTGCGCGCCCTGGGCAAACGCGATGGCGGCGTCCACTTCCTCGTCCAGCGCTTCGGCCGACAGGGCGTATTCGCGCACGTCCAGGCCCGCTTCGAGCAGCGCCGGCAGCATCGAGCTGCGCGCTTCCTTGTTGCGGCCCAGCGCCACTTCGTCGATTTCGCTGCGCGAACGCACTTCCACCGTCAGCAGGGTCACGGGCAGGCCCGCGTCCAGCGGGCGGTAGTCGCCCTGCACGCGCAGCGCCGCTTTTTGCAGCAGCTGCGACAGGGCCATGGCGGCCGGCTGCATCAGCGCCGGTGGGTTGAGCGGGCGGTTGCGCCAGTCGCGCACGGCGCGGTTGCGCTTGAGTTCAGCCACGCGGGCACAAGCCGCGTCGATGCGCTCCATGGCGATCTCGCCCCTTTCCACGGCGGCGATGACGGCGTCGATGGCCGCCGTCTGCTGCGCTTCGCGGTGCGAAATCAGGACGATGTCGGCGCCCGCCTGCAGGGTGGCGATGGCGCCCTTGGGGATGCCGATACCGTCGGCAATGGCCGCCATTTCCAGGCAGTCGGTGATGACGACGCCCTGGTACTTCATCTCGCCGCGCAGCAGGTCCGTCAGCACGCCTTTCGACAGGGTGGCCGGCACGCTGGTGTCGGCTTCGAAGGCGGGGAAGACCACGTGCGCCGTCATGATGGCATCCACGCCGCCGGCAATGGCTGCGCGGAACGGCGCAAGTTCCACGGCGCGCAGGCGTTGCTTGTCGTGCGGCACCAGGGCCATGGCGTAATGCGTGTCGATGGCCGTGTCGCCGTGGCCGGGGAAGTGTTTGGCGGTCACGGCCAGGCCGCTGGCGCGCTGGCCGCGCATGGCCGCCATGCCGTAGTCGATGACGGTGGTGGCGTCTTCGCCATAGGCGCGCACGCCGATGACGGGGTTGTTGCGGTTGTTGTTGACGTCCAGCACGGGGGCGAGCAGCATGTTGATGCCCACCTGGCGCATTTCATCGCCGCTGATCTGGTTCATGCGTTCGCAGTCCTCGACGGAGCCGGCGGCCTGGAAAGCCATCGCCGCGGGAATCGGCGTGACGCCCTGCTCGATGCGCATCACCATGCCGCCTTCCTGGTCGATGGAGATCAGCAGCGGGGTGTCGGACACTTCCGCGTTGATTTCCTGCAGCTCGCGGCACAGGGCCGACACTTGCGCGGGCGTATGCACGTTGCGGCGGAACAGGATCACGCCGCCCACCTTCTTTTGTCGTATCAGGGTCTTGATATGCTCGTCCGCCTGCAGGGCGTCGAAGCCCACCATGAACAACTGTCCTACTTTTTCGCGCAAACCCTGCTCCATGCTGCAACTCCTCCGGTATTCATTCTGATGACGACAAGTCCGTATTGTGGCCCGCGGCGACGCAATGGAGCGCTCACCGGAAAGCTGCCTTGGTTTTGACCTTATTTTGGTATTGTATTGGATTCAGATTTTTGCGCAAGTGGTTATTAAGTGGTATTGCCGCACTTGCGCAACACAGGACTCAATCGAGGCGCTGGAACGAGGCCGCCTGGGCCTTGGGCCAGTACAGGCCGAACACGGGCGGCAGCTGCGGCAGCTGGCTCGGGTCCAGCAACTGGCCCGCTTCCAGGAAGGGCAGCAGGGCGGAAGCCAGTTTCACCTGGTTCGGCGAGATGCGCCGCACCAGGTGATGCGGGCGCAGGTCCTGAGGATGGGCCAGGCCGGCGGCGGCGATCAGTTCGGCCAGCGCTTTCATGGTGTTCTGGTGGAAGTGCGCCACGCGCGAGATCTTGTCGGACACCACCAACGCGCGCTGGCGCTGCGGGTCTTGCGTGGCCACGCCCGTGGGGCAGCGGTCCGTGTGGCAGCTTTGCGACTGGATGCAGCCCAGCGCGAACATGAAGCCGCGCGCCGAATTGCACCAGTCGGCGCCCAGCGCCAGCAGGCGGGCGATGTCGAAGGCCGTGATGATCTTGCCCGAACAGCCGATCTTGATCCGCTCGCGCAGGTTGGCGCCCACCAGGGTGTTATGCACGAGCACCAGCGCTTCCTGCAGCGGCGTGCCCACGTGGTCGGTGAATTCCAGGGGCGCGGCGCCCGTGCCCCCTTCGCTGCCGTCGACGACGATGAAGTCGGGCGTGATGCCCGTTTCCAGCATGGCCTTGACGATGGCGAAAAACTCCCACGGATGGCCGATGGCCAGCTTGAAGCCCGTCGGCTTGCCGCCCGACAGATTGCGCAGGCGGTCGATAAAGTGCAGCATTTCCAGTGGCGTGGAAAAGGCGCTGTGCGCGGCCGGCGAGACGCAATCCTCGCCCACCATCACGCCGCGCGTGGTGGCGATTTCAATCGTCACTTTCGGACCGGGCAGCACGCCGCCGTGGCCCGGCTTGGCGCCCTGCGACATTTTCAGCTCGATCATTTTCACCTGCTCGGAGCTGGCGTTGGCGATGAAGCGCTCTTCCGAAAACGTGCCGTCCTGGTTGCGGCAGCCGAAATAGCCGGAGCCGATTTCCCATACCAGGTCGCCGCCGTTTTCGCGGTGATACGGGCTGATGCTGCCTTCGCCCGTGTCGTGCATGAAACCGCCGCTGCGCGCGCCGCCGTTCAGGGCCAGGATGGCGTTGGCCGACAGGGCGCCAAAGCTCATCGCCGAGATATTGAAGACGCTGGCCGAATACGGTTTTTCGCGCGGGCAGTCGGGATGGTTGCCGATCTCGATGCGGAAGTCGTGGCCCGTGACCTTGGCGGGGGCGATGGAGTGGTTGATCCACTCATAGCCCGCTTCATACACGTCGAGCTGGGTGCCGAACGGGCGCTTGTCCGTCTGCTCCTTGGCGCGCTGGTAGACGATGCTGCGCTGGCTGCGCGAGAACGGCGTCGCTTCGCTGTCGCTTTCCAGGAAATACTGGCGGATCTCGGGGCGGATGCTCTCGAAGAAAAAGCGGAAATGCGCGAGGATGGGGTAGTTGCGGCGCAGGGCGCGCTTGGTTTGCAGCAGGTCGCTGATGCCGACCAGGGTCAGCGCACCGGCCAGCACGGGCAGCCAGTAATGGTCATAGTAAAACAGGGACAGGACAAAGATGGCTGCCGTCGCAATGAAGGTCAGGTAGCGAAATGGTACTAGGTGCATGGGCACTCCGGGGAAGTCAGACTGATAACTGATGAGTCTACCTTCGATTCGCGGAACGTGCTGGCTGGAAAGAACGCGGCGCCCGGTGGACGCCGCGTGGGTACTCAGCGCTGTGCGGCGCGGATGCGTTCGATGCGTTCGGTGCTGGCCGGATGGCTCGACAGGTATGGCGTGCCGCCATCGAGCTTGCCCAGCGCGACAAACACTTGCGCCAGGTGTTCCAGGGGAATGCCGTTCTGGCGCAGCATGGCAATCGCGTAGTCGTCCGCGTCGCGTTCCACGTCGCGCGAATACTTCAGATCCAGCAGCAGCGGCGGCAGGGTCGCCACCACCGTCGAGACGTCGCCGAACAGCAGTGCGGCGCCGGCGCCCACGGCCGAAGTCTGGATGATGCGCCGCGTCAGGTGGCGCTGCTGCAAATGCCCCAGTTCATGCGCGAGCACGCCCATGATGGCCTCGTTGTCCGGCAGCAGTTCGATCATTTCATCGGTCAGCACGATGTCGCCGGACGGCAGGGCAAACGCGTTCGGGCCGATCTTGCTCTTGCGGAACACGATGCGGTGCTCGGGCATGCTGTCGCCAGGCGTAGCCAGGCGGGCGAACTGGGCGCGCAACGCTTGCTGGCGCTCCCCATCGAGCTGGCTGGGGGCGAACACATGGCGGTCCAGCATGTCGAGCACGCCCTGGCCCAGTTGCCGTTCGACGGACTGCGGCAGGGCATACGCCACGCCCTTGGCCGCCAGCGGCAGCAGGTACTGATAGCTGAGCCACAGGGCGACGATGGTGGCCACCGTGGCCAGCAGGGCACCGCGCCAGCTTTGCTGCAGCCGTACCACCCAGCCGTCGCGGTGGCCCGTGTCGTGCAGCAGGCTGTTGAAGGCCGCCTGGTCGGCGATTTCCAGGTAGGCGCCGTCGGCAAAGCTGACCTTGCGCACGGCGTGGCTGCTGCGTTCGGACACGTGCAGCTCGTCCAAGGGGCAACTGCGCTCGATGTCGCCGGCCAGCACGGCCTGGCCATCGCGCACGCTGAGCGTCACGTGGTACAGGCGCGAGGTCTGGCCATCGAAATAGCGCGCGGGCACGGCGGCCGCATCCGGCGCGTGGTGATCGGGCGTCATGCTACAGCGACAGGTCGAAGTCCAGCAGGTCGACCATGCCTTCGCCCGTGGCCGACACTTGCTGGCCCGTGGCGGCGACAAACTCGTCCAGGCTGCCATGCACCAGCATGGATGTCGCTTCCAGGCGGTACTTCAGCCAGCGCACGTGGGCGAATGGCGTAAACAGGCCCAGGGTGACGACGATGCCCAGCAGATTGCTCAGCATGACGAAGGTGGTGCGGCCCCACGTCAGCTGCGACTGGAACTGGTGCTGCTGCAGGCGCGTATGGTTCCAGATCAGGTTCTGGATCATGGTCAGGAACAGCGGCAGCACGGTGAACGCCCACAGGTACAGCGCGCCGACGGCCAGCAGCAGGCTGCCTACCTTGGTGCTGTCATTCGCATTGGCGGCAAACGAGGCGAACACGCCGCCGAAGACGAGGAAAATCAGCACCAGCAGGCCGCCCAGCAGCAGCGCGAAGAACAGCAGATAGGTCTTGTAGAAGCTGCCGACCGTGGCGTCGAAGCTGAAATGGGTGGTGCCGAAACGGCTTTGCGTATGCTGGAAACGCTTCAGGCGCTGGTGCAGGAACGGCGTCATCAGGCCGCCCGTGAAGGTATTCAGGATAGGCAGCCACAGGAAGTACTTGTAGGCTTCCCCGGCGCTGCCGCCAAAGCCGAAGCGGATGCCACGGTAGCTGGTGTTGTACAGTTTGAATTGCAGGCTTTTCCAGACCAGCCAGGGCAGGATGGCGGCCATGAGCACCAGCATGATCAGGCCGACGATGGGCGAGACCTGGAAGGCGATGTTGTAGCCGGCGATCAGCACCACGGCCGCGATGCGGCCTTTCAGGATGGCGACGGCGTTGCCGTGGTATTCGAAGCTGCCGCCCGCCAGGTGGGTGCTCGAATAGAAGTAGCGGTTGCGGCGCACCTTGGCCCAGGCAGAGTAAATGCCCAGGGTGACAATGCTCAGCAGCAGGTTGACGATCCAGATCCGGAAGTATTCGCTGCCGGTGGCGCTGAAGGTGATGGCTTCGCGTTGGGCGCTGTTGTTGTTGACGTCGACATCCACGGGGAAAATCCTTACTTATTGGAAACAAAACAAGATAAGGGAATATGGAATAGTTATCAATTGAAAATACTGTTTTTCGCAATTTCTTTTTGCGCATCTTCATGCGCTGCCCGATCCGGCCGTCCCGGCTATACTGGAACTCAACCATCGCCTAACGGGAAAACCATGATCGTCGTCCACCATCTGAACAATTCGCGCTCGCAGCGCGTGCTCTGGCTGCTCGAGGAACTGGGCCTCGACTACGAGGTCAAGCGCTACCAGCGCGACCCGAAAACCATGCTGGCGCCCGCGTCCTTGAAGGCCGTCCATCCGCTGGGCAAGTCGCCCGTGATCACGGATGGCGCCAACACCGTCGCCGAATCGGGCGCCATCATCGAGTACCTGGTCGAACGCTACGGCAATGGCCGCTTGATCCCGGCGGCGGGTACGCCGGACAAGCTGCGCTGGACCTACTGGCTGCATTTCGCGGAAGGCTCGGCCATGCCGCCGCTGCTGCTGAAGCTGGTATTCGATAAGGTCGAATCGTCGCCCATGCCGTTCTTCGTGAAACCGATCGCGCGCGGCATCGCCAGCAAGGTCAAGCACAGCTTCATCTTGCCCAATATCCACAGCCAGCTGGCCTACATGGAAGCGGAACTGGAAAAAACCAAATGGTTTGCCGGCAATGAATTCACGGCGGCCGACATCCAGATGAGCTTTCCGCTGGAAGCGGCAGCCATGCGCGGCGGACTCGACGAGCGCCAGCCCAAGCTGACGGC
The DNA here is from genome assembly GCF_036231885.1 of Janthinobacterium sp. P210006. Taxonomy (NCBI): domain Bacteria; kingdom Pseudomonadati; phylum Pseudomonadota; class Betaproteobacteria; order Burkholderiales; family Oxalobacteraceae; genus Janthinobacterium; species Janthinobacterium sp. P210006. The sequence continues at coordinate 88,020 of NZ_JAZARD010000001.1, forward strand.
CTTCCTGCAGCGCATCCATGCGCGGCCGGCGTATCAGCGCGCGCTGGAAAAGGGCGGGCCCTACGATTTCGCCAAATAAGGGGTATTCAAGGCCGATGTGCGGGGAACCATACGGTAAAATGCCCGATTCAACCAGTATCCACTTACCGCATGGCCAGACTCCTCGCTATCGACGGCTTGAATATCGTACGCCGCGTCTACGAAGCCAGTCCTGAACCCGATTCCGACCTGAAGGCGGAGATCGCGCTGCGCCATGCGCTGTCGTCGTTCCGCACCCTCATCAACGACCACGAGCCGACGCACATCCTGCCGGCCTTCGATTTTGGCGGGCCCACCTGGCGCCATGCCCTGTATGCGGGCTACCGCGAAGGGCGCCAGCCCATGCCGCAAGTGCTGCGCGACGCCTTGCCCGGCTTCTATGCCACCCTGGCCAGCTTCGGCATGCATGTGGTCAGCATTCCCGAGGTCGAGGCCGACGACGTGATCGGCACGGCCGTCATGCGCTGGCTGCACGAGGGGCGCGGCGCGGCCGTCATCGCCACCACCGACAAGGATCTGCACGGCCTGATCGCCCACGGCGCGCTCGTGTGGGACCATTTCAAGGGCGTCTGGCACGACCATGCCTGGGTCGAGAAAAAGTTCGGCGTGCCGCCGGAACTGCTGCCCGACCTGCTGGCGCTGATGGGCGACGTCACCGACAGTATTCCCGGCGTGTCGAAGATCGGCCTGAAGACGGGCGCGAAACTGTTGCGCGCCTACGGCAATATCGACGCCGTGATGGCGGGCGCGGGGATTTTGCCCGGCGCGCTGGGCGAAAGCCTGCGAAAAGAGCGGGAAATACTGTATCTTTCAAGAAAGTTGGTAGAACTCAAGACGGACGTGACCCTGGGTGTTACCTGGAACAAGCTGGTCTGGGAAAAGTGATCGCCGGCGCAAGACAAGAATAATCAAGCAAGGAAAGTAATCATGATGTTAAAGACAGTCCTGATCGATAGCAGCGCCGTGGCGCGCGGCCTGCTGAACACGGTCCTGACCGATGGCGGCTACGATGTCTGCGGGCAGACGCATACCAGCGCGCTGGGGCTGGCGCTGCTGGTCAAGCACCACCCGCATTTCGTGTGCATCGCGCGCGAGCAGGTGGAAGACGGCAGCAACGTGGTGCAAACCATCCGCGCCCAGTATCCGAAGACGCTGATCTTCATGGTGTCGGGCGGCATCGACGCCGCCTCGCTGCAGGCGGCCCATGCGATGGGCGTGTCGGGCTTCATCGTGAAACCCTTCATGGCCGACACGGTCCTGAAAACCGTGCGCAATACCGTCATTGCCATGGTGCGCAAGCAGCAGGCCCTGGCCGCCGCTGCGCAGGGCAACTCCTAGCTGCCGGCCAAACCTGTGGCGCTGGCGATGATGCCGCCGCCCAGACACACGTCGCCGTCGTACAGCACGGCCGACTGGCCCGGCGTGACGGCCCATTGCGCCTGGTCGAAGGCCAGGCTGAACAGTTCATTTCCATCCGGCAGCAATTGGCAAGCCACGTCGGCCTGGCGGTAGCGCGTCTTGGCGCTCAAGGCGCCCGCCTGCGGCGCCACACCGGCCACCCAGCTGGCCTGGTCGGCGCTCAAGGCGGGCGACAGCAGCCAAGGGTGGTCATGGCCCTGCACCACCCACAAGGTGTTGTTGGCGATATCCTTGCGCGCCACATACCAGGCGTCGCTGCTGCCATCGGCATTCTGGTACGACTTCACGCCGCCAATACCGATGCCCTTGCGCTGGCCCAGCGTATAGAAACTCAGTCCCACGTGTTCGCCCACCGTCTTGCCGTCCGCCGTTTTCATGGAGCCCGGCTTGTACGACAGGTAGCGGTTCAGGAATTCGCGGAACGGGCGTTCGCCGATAAAGCAGATGCCCGTCGAATCCTTCTTCTGCGCATTCGGCAAACCCAGTTTTTCGGCGATCTGGCGCACTTGCGTCTTCGGGATTTCACCGAGCGGAAACAGGGTTTTCGACAGCTGCGCCTGGTTCAAGCGGTGCAGGAAGTAGCTCTGGTCCTTGCTGGCGTCGACGGCCTTGAGCAATTCATAGCGGCCCGCATCCGTCGGCGCCTGGCGCACGCGCGCATAGTGGCCGGTGGCGATCAGATCGGCGCCCAGGGTCATGGCGTGGTCGAGGAAGGCCTTGAACTTGATTTCGGCGTTGCACAGCACGTCCGGGTTCGGCGTGCGGCCGGCCTGGTACTCGCGCAGGAAATCGGCGAACACGCGGTCCTTGTATTCGGAGGCAAAGTTGACGGCTTCGATGTCGACGCCGATGACGTCGGCCACGCTGGCCGCGTCGATCCAGTCCTGGCGCGTGGAGCAGTATTCCGAATCGTCGTCATCTTCCCAGTTTTTCATGAACAGGCCGATGACTTCATAGCCTTGTTCCTTCAGCATCCATGCCGCGACCGAGGAATCGACCCCGCCCGACATGCCGATAACGACTTTCTTCTTGCTCATCTTGCTTTCCAGTTACTTTTAGATAATATTGCTATGCGCTATTGAAAACGGACGCATGCGTGTGCAGCAGGGCCAGCGGCGCGCGCCGGCCAGCCAGGTATTCGTCCACGCACTGCAGCACCAAGGGGCTGCGGTGGCGTTCCTGGCACGCGGCCAGCTCGTCGCGCGTCATCCACAGGGTGCGGATGATGCCTTCGTCCAGCGGGCGGTCATGCTCGGCGCCGGCCGTGCCGCAAAAGGTGAAGCGCAAATAGGTCACGTCCTCGCCCGTGCGCAGTGACTGATAGCGCGACATGTACATGCCGACCAGTGCCGTGGGGATGAAATCGTAGGCCGCTTCTTCCAGCGTTTCGCGGATCACCGCCTGCTCCAGCGACTCGAACGGGTCGAGATGGCCGGCCGGCTGATTCAGCTTGATGCCTTCGCTGGTCTCTTCTTCAATCAGTAAAAACAGGCCGTCGCGCTCGACGATGGCGGCAACGGTGACAGAGGGTTTCCAGATTCTCGGCATGATTCCATCCTTGAAAGAGCCGACATTTTATCTTGTTCTGCGCGCGCGGTTTGAACCCGGCCTTCTGTTGCGCGGACATATTGATAAATGACAACGTTTTAGCAAATAGCGGTGGGAGGTACTTACGTCTTTCCCGGGGAGCGCACTAGCATGGGGGCTTTGGCGGCAAGATGGCAGGAAGCGCCCGCTAATATAGGCTTTCCCTGTGGTCAAAACAAGCGCGCACGCACGCTCGACTGTGGTGAGATTGACACAACTTTCCCACAATATGGTCGCCGCGCCGCATGGTGAAACGAATCGGGGGATGCTGGTGGAATTAGTGTCGCACGACTAAAAGTTGCTGGTTCACAAACGTTTAACGCGCTGCTTTCCGTGTTAGATTCTAGTCAGTTTATCAATTAGCGGAGGCATCATGAGGATAGGCATACCGGCCGAAACACGGCCTGGTGAAACACGGGTGGCAGCAACGCCCGAGACAGTCAAGAAGCTGGCAGCCAAACATCAAGTCGTCGTGCAGTCGGGAGCGGGCCTGCAGGCCTCGATTCCCGACGATGCGTATGCCGCCGCCGGCGCGCAGATCGGTAGCGCCCAGGAAGCCTATGGCTGCGCCATCGTGCTCAAGGTGCGCGCGCCCGATGCCGATGAACGGGCCCTGATGGCCAGCGGCACGGTGCTGATCGGCATGCTGAACCCGTTTGACGCGGACAATATCGCCGCCATGGCCACGGCCGGGCTGTCCGCCTTCGCCCTGGAAGCCGTGCCGCGCATCACGCGCGCGCAGTCGATGGACGTGCTGTCGTCGCAGGCGAACATCGCCGGCTACAAGGCCGTGCTGGTGGCGGCCAATACCTACCAGCGCTTCATGCCCATGCTGATGACGGCGGCCGGCACCGTGAAGGCGGCCCGCGTGCTGATCATGGGCGTGGGCGTGGCAGGCTTGCAGGCGATCGCCACGGCCAAGCGCCTGGGCGCCGTCATCGAAGCGTCCGACGTGCGTCCGCCCGTCAAGGAACAGGTGGAATCCCTGGGCGCCAAGTTCCTCGACGTGCCGTTCCTGACCGATGAAGAAAAGGAAATCGCCAAGGGCTCGGGCGGCTATGCGCGCGCCATGCCGGCCGACTGGATGCGCCGCCAGGCCGAACTGGTGCACGAACGGGCGAAGCTGGCCGACATCATCATCACCACCGCCCTGATTCCCGGCCGCGCCGCGCCCGTGCTGATTTCCGAAGAAACGGTGAAGGCCATGAAGCCGGGCTCCGTCATCGTCGACCTGGCCGTGGAGCAGGGCGGCAACTGCCCCCTGTCCGAACTGGGCAAGACGGTGCTCAAGCATGGCGTGTATATCGTGGGCGAGCCGAACCTGGCCACCCTGGTGGCGGCCGATGCCTCGGCCCTGTACGCGCGCAACGTGCTGGACTTTTTAAAGCTCATCATCGACAAGGACGACCAGCTGCTGATCGACCGCGAGGATGAAATCATCAAGGCCAGCCTGGTGTGCGCGGACAGCGCCATCTTGCGCAAGTAAGTTACGCCACCAAGCTACGCAACCAAGCTACGAAAATCACGCGGCACCGGGAGAGAACCACATCATGGAAATCAGTCACACCATCATTAACCTGATCATCTTCGTGCTGGCCATTTATGTCGGCTACCACGTCGTCTGGACCGTCACGCCGGCGCTGCACACGCCGCTGATGGCCGTTACCAATGCCATTTCCGCCATCATCATCGTCGGCGCCATGCTGGCGGCCGGCCTGACGGAAGGCCCGCTGGCGCAGGCGGCCGGCACCCTGGCAGTGGCGCTGGCCGCCGTCAACGTGTTTGGCGGCTTCCTCGTCACGCAGCGCATGCTCGAGATGTTCCGCAAAAAAGAACCGAAGGCCAAGCAAGGAGCAAAAGAATGAGTCATGCCATGAGCTTCGTCACCATGAACCTGGTGACGATGATGTACCTGATCGCCTCGGTGTGCTTCATCCAGGCCTTGAAAGGGCTGTCGTCGCCGTCGACGGCGCGCCGCGGCAATGCCTTCGGCATGAGCGGCATGGCGATTGCCGCCGTCACCACCGTGGCGCTGATCCTGAAACTGAAGGAACAGCAGACGGGCGGCATGGGCCTGACCCTGGTCGTCATCGGCATCGTCACGGGCGGCGCCATCGGCGCCTACCTGGCGAAAACCGTGGAAATGACGAAGATGCCGGAACTGGTGGCGGCCATGCATTCGCTGATCGGCCTGGCGGCCGTCTGCATTGCCGTGGCGGCCGTGTCCGAGCCGTGGGCCTTCAATATCGCCAGGCACGGCGAGGCGCTGCCCATCGGTAACCGCTTCGAACTGTTCATCGGCACCTTTGTCGGCGCCATCACCTTTTCCGGTTCGGTGATCGCCTTCGGCAAGCTGTCGGGCAAATACAAGTTCCGCCTGTTCCAGGGCGCGCCCGTCAGCTTCAAGGGCCAGCACATGCTCAACCTGGTGCTGGCGCTGGTGATGATCGCCCTGGGCCTGGTGTTCTGCTTTGCCGACGGGGTGGAACCGGCGTGGACGCCGTTCATCGTCATGGCCGTCATCGCCTTTGCGCTGGGCGTGCTGATCATCATCCCCATCGGCGGCGCCGACATGCCGGTGGTGGTGTCCATGCTCAACAGCTACTCGGGCTGGGCCGCGGCCGGCATCGGTTTTTCGCTGAATAACTCGATGCTGATCATCGCCGGCTCGCTCGTCGGTTCGTCCGGCGCGATCCTGTCGTACATCATGTGCAAGGCGATGAACCGCTCGTTCTTCAACGTCATCCTCGGCGGCTTCGGCGGCGATGCGCCGGCAGCCGGCGTGGCGGGCGCGCAAGAGCAGCGTCCCGTGAAATCGGGTTCGGCCGACGATGCCGCCTTCATCATGGGCAATGCGGAAACCGTCATCATCGTGCCTGGATACGGCCTGGCCGTGGCGCGCGCGCAGCACTCGCTGAAGGAACTGGTGGAAAAGCTCACGCACAAGGGCGTCACCGTCAAGTATGCGATCCACCCCGTGGCGGGGCGCATGCCGGGCCACATGAACGTGCTGCTGGCCGAGGCGGAAGTGCCGTACGACCAGGTCTTCGAGATGGAAGACATCAACGGCGAATTCGGCCAGACGGACGTGGTGCTGGTGCTGGGCGCGAATGACGTGGTGAACCCGGCGGCGAAGGACCCGAAATCGCCGATCGCCGGCATGCCGATCCTGGAAGCGTATAAAGCCAAGAGCATCATCGTCAACAAGCGCTCGATGGCGTCCGGCTATGCGGGCCTGGACAACGACCTGTTCTACCAGCCGAACACGATGATGGTGTTTGGCGACGCCAAGAAGGTGATCGAGGATATGCTGAAGGCCGTCGAGTAAGGCCGTCCCTTGCGCCAGTGAAGATGGCCCGCCTTGCGCGGGCCGTTTTTTATGGGGCGGCCGGCGCCGCGATGACCTGGTTGCGGCCCTGGTGCTTGGCCGCATACAGGGCCTTGTCGGCATCGGACATGGCCGCGTCCAGGCTGGCGCCGGCCATCAGGGACGCCACGCCGATGCTGATGGTGACCTGCAGCTGGCGGCCATCGGGCAGGGGGGTGATGGCGGCGGCCACGGCTGCGCGGATGCGTTCGGCCACCTGGTGTGCCTGCTGCAGGGTCGCGTCGGGGAACAGCAGGCCGAATTCCTCGCCGCCCAGGCGCGCGGCCACGTCGGTGATGCGTCCCGTGTCGCGCAGCACCTGCGCCACCGTGCGCAGCACGGCGTCGCCCACGGCATGGCCATGGCGGTCGTTGATCTTCTTGAAATGGTCGAGGTCGGCCACGCCCACGGTCAGTGCGGCGCCGCTGCGCGCCGCGCGCGCCATCGCCTGCTCGGCCTGCGCTTCATAGGCGCGCCGGTTGGGCAGCGACGTCAGCGCATCGTGCAGCGCCTGCTGTTCCAGCTGCGCCAGCAGGCTGGCGTTTTTTGCCGCCAGTTCGCGCCGTTCGCGCACGTCGAGCAGAAAGGCGCCGAAATAGCGCAGGCCATCGACCACGCCCAGGTCCAGCGCCTTCATCTCGATGGGGATCATTTGCGTGTCGCGGTGGCGGATGGCGAATTCGCGTATCTTGCCCAGCACGCTCGAGGTGCGCGAGCTGCGGATGTAGTTGATCACGTGGTTGTCGTGCTGCGCGCTGACGGCGTCGGGCAGCAGGCCGTTCAGGGTCTGGCCCAGCAGTTCTCCGCTGGCATAGCCCGACAAGGCCTGCATGGCGCCATTGATATAGCGGATGCGGCACTGCTCGTCGATGATGATGACGGCGTCGAGGGCGTCTTCCAGCAGGCGGGAAAAAAGGACTTCGGGAAGAGCGGCAGGCGGTGCTGCGGGCAATGCATCTGTCATGGAACGGTCGCCAAAAGCCAGGTGACAGCCATTGTCGCATCCGCGGGCCGTTTACTCCATGCCCGATATCCCGCCTGTTTCTTTTTCGCCCGTGCTCTTTCCTTATTGTCAAGACTCAGCGGCGGCCGTACATCATCAGTTCCGCCAGGCCTTTGCGGGCCGGGCGGAAGGCGTCCAGCAGACCCAGCGACAGGCCCAGCAAGCCCTGCGCAGGGGTATTGCCCGTGAAAATGCGCGCCATGGTGTCGGTCACGCGCACGGTCAGTCCCCGGTCGGCCTGGCGCAGGCTGGCGTAGCGTTCCAGCGCGGCGGGGCTGGCATCTTGCGCCAGCACGCGGGCCAGCACGGCGGCGTCGCGCAAGCCCAGGTTCAGGCCCTGTCCCGCCACCGGATGCAGGGTTTGCGCCGCATTGCCGATGGCCACCGTGCGCGCCGTACCGCCCGCCTGCGCGTTCAGGCCCAGCGGATAGGCCAGGCGCGCCGTCGTGTGGGTGAAGCGTCCCAGGCGGCTGCCGAAGGCGGCGCCCAGGCGCGCCAGGAAGGCCGCGTCGTCGAGCGCCAGCAATTGTTCGGCGCGCGTGGGCGGCACGCACCACACCAGCGCGTAGCCGTCGTCCTGCGGCAGCAGGGCCAGCGGCCCCTCGTCGGTGAAGCGCTCGTACGCGCGGTGGGCGATGGGGCTACTTGTGCGCACATGGGCAATGATGGCGCTTTGGCCATAATCGCGGCTGACGGCGCGTTCCTGCTGCTGGCCGAACAGGCCGCCCTCGGCCTGCACCAGCAGGCTGGCGCGCAAGCTGGACGCGGCGCCCGCCTGGTCGATCTGCACGCTCACGCCATCGGCGTCTTCCACGCTGCCCGTCACCAGCGCCGGGCGCAGGCTGGCCACGCCCAGGCGTTCGCAGACGTCGGCCAGCGCGCTGACGACGGCGCCGTAACGGGCCACATAGCCGAGCGCCTCGACGCCATGCTCGCCGCGGTCCATCAGGCTGCGCCCGAACTGGCCGCGGCGCGAGACGTGGATCTGGTGGATAGGCGTCGCCTCGACGGGCCAGGCGCCCGCTTCCTCGAGAATCTGGCGGCTGCCGTGCGACAGCGCGATGGTGCGCGGGTCGCGTCTGGCCTGTTCGATGGACTTGGCGTCGAGCAGGGCGATGCCGGCGGCGCGGCTGCCCCGCTGCACCAGCAGGGCGGCCAGCGCCATGCCGACGGGGCCGGCGCCGCAGATGGCGAGATCGAAAGTGGACGGTGTATGCATGCGGCGGCGTTAATCCTGTGACATCAGTTGTTCGATTTCAGCGACGCTCCGGGGCGCCGTGCTGAAGACTTCATGGCCTTGCGGCGTGACCAGCACATCGTCTTCGATGCGGATGCCCGTGTGCCAGAACTGCTCCGGCACACCGGCGCCGGGGCGCACGTAGATGCCCGGTTCCACCGTCAGCACCATGCCTGCTTCCAGCGCGCGCCACGGCTTGCCGGGCGCGCCCGTGTCGCGGTAGGCGCCCACGTCGTGCACGTCCATGCCGAGCCAGTGGCTGGTGCCGTGCATGTAGAAGGGCAGGTAGGCCTTGTCGGCGATGACGTCCTGCACGCTGCCGCTCTTTTGCCGGTCCAGCAGCTGTAAATCCAGCATGCCCTGCGCCAGCACCTGCACGGCCGCCTCGTGGATGGCGCTGTGCGGCAAGCCGGGGCGCACCATGTCCAGCGCCGCCTGCTGCGCGGCCAGCACCAGCTCATACAGGTCCCGCTGCGCGGGGCTGAAGCGGCCGTTGACGGGCCAGGTGCGCGTGATGTCGGAGGCGTAGCCATCGAGTTCGCAGCCCGCGTCGATCAGCACCAGTTCGCCCTCTTTCAGCAGCGCGTTGTTGGCGCTGTAATGCAGGATGCAGGCATTGTCGCCGCCGGCCACGATGGAGGAGTACGCGGGAAATTGCGCGCCGCTGCGGCGGAATTCATACAGCAGCTCCGCTTCCAGCGCATATTCGTGCATGCCGGGCCGCGTGGCACGCATGGCGCGCACGTGGGCCGCGCTGGAAATGGCGGCCGCGCGGCGCATCAGGCCCTGTTCTTGCGGGTCTTTCAGCAGGCGCATGGCGTCGAGCATGCCGCTGATGTCATGCGCGATGGACGGCGCCGTGATGCCGCTGCGGGCTTTTTGCCGCACATTGTGCAGCCAGACCTTCACCTGCGCATCGAGGCTGCCGCCCAGCGCATAGTAGATGGCGGGGGCGTCGGCCAGCAGGCGGCCCATTTCCACGTCGAGTTCCTCGATGGGGAAGGCGCTGTCAAAACCGAAGGTGATGCGCGCCGCCTCGGGGCCGTGGCGAAAGCCGTCCCAGATTTCGCGCTCCGTGTTCTTGGCGCGGCAAAACAGGATGGCGCGCGCGGGCGCCGTGGCGCTGGCGGCCACCAGCGCCACGGCGCTGTCGGGTTCCGTAAAACCGCTGAGGTAATAGAAAGAGCTGTCGTGGCGGTACGGATAGTCGCAATCGCTGTTGCGCGGCACTTCGGGCGCCGTGGCGAGGATGGCGACGCTGCCGGGCAGCATCTGCGCCAGCAGCGCGGCGCGGCGTGCCGCGTAGTTGGCCATCATGCCGCAGGCGCCTTCGGGCTGGCGACGCCGTTGAGGGCGTCGAGCTGCGCCGGCGTGCCCACATTGGTCCATTCGCCCGGATAGACTTCGCCGCCCACGCGGCCCTGGTCCGCGTAGCGGCGCAGCAAATCGCCCAGCCTGGCGTGGCTGCCCGGCGTGATGCCGTCGAACATCTCGGGACGGTACACGCCGATATTGGCGAAGGTCCACTTGGTTTCGTCCGTATTGTTGATCGCAAATAAGGTCAGGCCGAAGTCGCCTTGCGGATGGAAGTCGGGATTGGGCACCAGGTAGGTCCAGGCGATGTCGCGCTGGTCGGCCGGATACGGCGTGCCCAGCACATCCTTGTCGGCCAGCACGTCGAGCACTTGTTTGAAATCAAAATAGGGGCAGTAGATGTCGCCGGAAATGGCGAGGAACGGTTCCTCGCCCAGCAGGTGGCGCGCCTGGGCGATGCCGCCCGCCGTTTCCAGCGGCGTGCTTTCCGGCGAATACGCGATGCGCGCGCCATATGCGCTGCCGTCGCCCAGGGTTTCCTCGATCAGGTGGCCCAGGTGGGAATGGTTGATGACGATCTCCGTGATGCCGGCGCGCACCAGGTTCAGCACATGCCAGACGATCAGCGGACGGCCGCGCACTTTCAGCAGCGGTTTGGGACAGGTATCGGTAAGCGGACGCATCCGTTCACCGCGGCCTGCGGCAAAGATCATGGCTTTCATGGTGGAACTCGTTTTCTGTGCAATAAGTGAAAGGCGGGGCCGTGGCCCCGCAGCGGACGGGTCAGGTGCGCCGATTAAAAAGTGTAGCCGACTTGCGGTGTCTTGTTTTCCAGCGCATCGAGCAAACGCACCAGCGGCTTGAGTTCCGTGTAGCGGTTGGCCGTCTTGCGCACGTAGTCGAGCACGGTCGGCAGGTCGCCCATGTACAGGTCCTTGCCGTCGCGGTAGTTCAGGCGCGCGAACAGGCCGAGGATTTTCAGGTGGCGCTGCAGGGCCGTGAATTCGAAATCGCGGTAGAAGGCGTCGATGTCGGGATTCACTGGCAAGCCCAGCTGCTTGGCGCGCTGCCAGTAGCGGATCACCCAGTCGAGCACCAGTTCTTCATCCCACTGGATGTAGGCGTCGCGCAGCAGCGAGGCGATATCGTAGGTGACGGGACCGAAGACGGCGTCCTGGAAGTCGAGGATGCCGGGATTGGGGATGGAACCATCGTTGATGTGCATCAAATTGCGTGAATGGTAGTCGCGGTGCATGAAGACTTGTTGCTGCGACAAGATGTTCGCTGTGATGGCTTCGAAGACCTTGTCCAGCTGGGTCTGTTGCACATCCGTCAAGGTGGCGCCCAGGTGCTTGCCGATAAACCATTCCGGGAACAGATTCATTTCGCGCAGGATGAAGGCGCGGTCGAATTCGGGCAAGACGTCGGGCTGGCTGGCCAGCTGGATTTTCATCAAGGATTCCAGCGCTTCGGCGTACAGCACGCTGGCGTTGTCGTGGTTCAGCGCGTCCAGGTAGGTGGTCGTGCCCAGGTCGGAGAGCAGCAGGAAGCCATTGTCCAGGTCTTGCGCGATGATCTCGGGCACGGAGACGCCGGCGCCTTTCAGCAAGCCGGCCACCTTGACGAAGGCGGGCACGTTTTCGCGCTCGGGCGGCGCATCCATGGCAATTAATGTACTTCCTGGCAATGTTGTGTTGCCTGGCAGTACGTCGAGACGGTAGTAGCGGCGGAAGCTGGCATCGCTGGAAGCGGGGCGGGCAGAATCGGGTGCGACGAGGTTAAGCGAGGTCAACCAGGCTTTCAACAGGGTCAGGCGAGCGTCGGCCTGGGCCGGCGCGGTGGAGGAATTGGAAGAGAATGACATTAAGCGGCCTGTGGAATCGGGTTGATGGTGCAGATTCCCATATAATAAGGGATTCAAATCAAAAAATCGCCTGTCAATGGTGCTTGCCCCTTCCAATTCATGAGCTGGTTTTCGGCCTCCCCCCCTTCGCAGCGCTGGGCTTTCGCCATCAGCGCGCTCGTCGCCGCCACGACGGTGCCTGTCCACGCCCAGAAAGCACCGCGTCCCGTGCATGTGGAAGATCCCGACGCGTCCACCGTCATGACGGCGAACAGCATGAACGGACGGCCGGAAAGGGAGATCAATCTCGACAAAAATGTCGTGATTGAGCGCGGAAAAACCACAAAAATGACGGCCGATACAGCTTGTTACAAACAAGTTGAAGATCAGTTCGATGCCGAGGGCCATATCAAGATGTGGCGTTTCGGCGATTACTACACGGGCGACGTGCTGAAGCTGAACATGGAGACCGGCAAAGGTTTCCTGCTCAACCCGACGTACCGTTTCGAAGTGGGCGGCGGCCAGGGCAAGGCCGAGCGCGTCGACTTCATCAACCCCGATGAAGCCAACGTCATCGACGGCACGTACAGTACCTGCGAAGGACCGAATCCCGACTGGTACCTGAAATCGAGCACCTTGAACCTCGATACGGGCCGCGACGTGGGCACGGGCAGCAAGACCATCATCTATTTCAAGGACGTGCCTATCCTGGGCACGCCTGGCATCTCGTTTTCGCTGTCGGGCGCGCGCCGCTCGGGCTGGCTGGCGCCCACGCCGGGCTTTGCCTCGAAGAACGGTTTCGAGCTGCTGGTGCCGTATTACCTGAACATCGCGCCGAACCGCGACCTGACTCTGTTCCCCCGCTACATACAACGGCGCGGCATCCAGCTCGGTGCGGCGGGCCGCTACATGGGCGAGACGGATGCCGGTCTGTACAGCGGTGAAACGTCGTTTGAGTTCTTGCCTAACGACAAGCAAACCAAGACCAACCGCTACCTGATCAAGTCCAAGCACGAGCAGGCGCTGGCCAAGGGCTGGACCTATAGCTGGGACCTGCGCGACGCATCGGATAATAATTATCCCAACGATTTCTCGAAAACCGTCGCTTCCGCCACCGAGCGCCAGTTGCTGCGCGAATTGCGCACCGATTACCGCACCGAAGACTGGAGCCTGACGGCGCGCGTGCAGAATTACCAGGTGCTGCAGGATCCCGATCCCACGGTGACCGTGCCGCGTCCGTATGACCGCTTGCCGGCGGTGAACTTCCATGCTGGAAAATATGACGTCTGGGGCGGCTTCGACTGGACTTTCGATGCGGAAGCGACGCGCTTTGCCCATCCGACCCAGGTGCAAGGGTCGCGCCTCGTGGTCGTGCCGCAGGTGAGTTTCCCCATCGTCCGTCCCGGCTACTTCGTCACGCCCAAGCTGATGCTCAATGCCAGCGCGTATCAGCTCGACAACGACGCCAGGACCAAGGCGCTGCTGTTCAATACGACCTCGTTTACGCGCGCCGTGCCCACCTTCTCGGTCGACAGCGGCCTGGTGTTTGAACGCGACACGAACCTGTTTGGCGCCAAGGGCGGCACGCAAACCCTGGAACCGCGCCTGTTCTACGTCTACACGCCATACCGCGACCAGTCGCAGTTCCCGAAATTCGATACGGCCGACGGCACCTTCAACCTGACGCAGATCTTCACGGAAAACCGGTTTGTCGGCAGCGACCGCATCGGCGACGCCAACCAGGTGACAGCCGCCCTGGTCTCGCGCTTCCTGCAGGCAGATGGCACGGAACGCATGCGCCTGACCTTCGGCCAGCGTTTCTATTTTGCCGACCAGCGCGTGCAGCTCAATTCGACCACGCCCGTCAACCAGTCGCGTTCGGACATCCTGCTGGCCGCGACGGGCCGCGTGTCCGAGACTTGGACCGCCGACAGCCTGGTGCAGTACAATCCCAGCGATCGCCAGTTGATGAACTACAACTACACCTTGCAATATCAGCCTGGTGCCAAGAAAGTATTGAATTTCAGCAACCGTTTCCAGCGTGGCGATGCTGGTTGGCGCAATGCGGAAGTATCGACGCAATGGCCGCTGACGGACCGCCTGTATGGCGTGGGCCGCATCAGTTACTCCTTGAAGAATCGCAGCATGCTGGAAAGCCTGGTCGGCCTGGAATACAAGGGCGACTGCTGGGTCTTCCGCATGGGGGCGCAGCGTTTCGTGACGACGTCCAATACGGTATCGACGCCGATCTTCTTCCAGCTGGAACTGACGGGGCTGTCGAATGGCCTGGGCCTGGGCGCGAATGGCCTGGAAACATTTACAAAAACCATCCCTGGTTATCAGGCACTGAGCCAGCCACTCCGTTAAGATAGGCACCGTTGCCGCCGCCGGCGTTCCCGGCGCTGGCACAAACCGGTTTTTTTATTCACCTGAACTCATGAGCGCTCTACACATTATGCGTAATGCCAGTATGCACCAACTCAAAATTGCAACGGTTTTGTTGTGCGCCATTTCCGGCGCCACGACCAGTAGTGTCTGGGCGCAACAGGCTGCGCCAGCTCCTGCGGCCACCCCCGCTGCTGCACCCGCTGCCGCACCGGTCAAGGGCTTCACGCCACCGGCGTCCAGCAGTGGCCAGACCATCGATTCCATCGCCGTCGTCGTCAATGACGATGTGATTACGCGCAATGAAGTAGCGGCCCGTATCAAGAGCGTGGAGCAGCGCATGAAGGCGCAGAACGTGCCCTTGCCCGATCCTGCCGACCTGCGCCGCCAATTGCTGGAGCGCATGATTGTCGAGCGCGCGCAAATGCAGCTGGCCAAGGAAATGGGCGTGCGCGTGGATGACCTGACCCTGGACCGCGCCATCGGCCGTATTGCTGAACAGCAAAAAATGACGGTGCAAGACTTGCGCAACCAGATGGAAAAAGAAGGCACGCCGTTTGCGACCTTCCGCGAAGAAATTCGTGATGAAATCATCATGCAGCGCCTGCGCGAGCATGAAGTCGACGCCAAGATCCAGATTTCCGATTCCGAAGTGGATAACTTCCTGGAAGCGGAAAAAGCGGCGGCCAGCGAGCAAGTCGAGCTGAACCTGGCGCAGATTCTCGTGCGCATTCCGGAAAACTCCAGCCCCGAACAGATCGCCGCACGCCGCGCGCGCGCCGAAGAAGTCAGCCGCCAGCTGCGCACGGGCGCCGATTTCGCCAAGATGGCCGCCAGCTATTCCGACGCCAGCGATGCGCTGAGCGGCGGCGATATCGGCTGGCGCAATAGCGACCGTTTGCCGCCCCTGTTCACGGAACAGCTGCTGAAACTGAAGCCGGGCCAGATCACGCCCATCATCAAGAGCAACACGGGTTTCCACATCCTCAAGCTGGTGGACCGCCGCAGCGCGGCCGAGGCGCAAGCCGTGGCTGCCGTGCAGCAGACGCACGCGCGCCATATCTTGCTGAAAATAACCCCGACCCTGTCGGCGGCCGAAGCCAAGCGCAAATTGCTGGAATTGAAAGAACGTCTCGATAACAAGGCCGCCAAGTTCGAAGACCTGGCCCGTTTGTTCTCGAACGACGGTTCGGCGGCCAAGGGCGGCGACCTGGGCTGGTTGTATCCGGGCGACACCGTGCCGGAATTCGAAACGGCGATGAATGCGCTGAAACCGGGCGAGGTGAGCGAGCCGATCGAGTCGAGCTTTGGCTTCCACCTGATCGAAGTGCTGGAACGCAAGAGCGACGATGTCTCGAAAGAGAAGCAACGCAGCGCCGCGCGCAACGCCTTGCGCGAACGCAAGCTGGAAGAAGCGACGGAAAACTGGGCGCGCGAAGTGCGCGACCGTGCCTACGTCGAATTCCGCCCGGACGACCAGTAATGTTGCCGACTATTTGCGCATGAGTAACTTGCCTGTTGCACGCCGCCCGGCCATCGCCATCACCTGTGGCGAACCGGCCGGCGTCGGCCCGGAAATTTCGATCCGCGCCGCCTGGGCCATGCGGCATGAAGTCAACGCCATCCTGCTGGGCGACGCCGCCTTCCTGGCGCTGACGGCCAGCCTGATCGACCCGGAGATCCGCCTGGCGGCGCTGTCGCTGCAAGCCGTGCGCAACAGCGGCCTGCCCCAGTTCGGACCGGGCCGCCTGGCCGTGATCGACATCCCCACTGTAAACAATGTCATTCCTGGCGTGCTGGACAAGGAAAACGGGCGCTCCGTGCTCGCGACCCTGGACGCGGCCGTGGAAGGTATACAGGCCGGCTGGTTTGGCGCCATGGTCACGGCACCCTTGCAAAAGAGCACGATCAACGATGCGGGCGTGGCTTTTTCCGGCCATACGGAATACCTGGCAGAAAAAACCGGCACGCCGCAAGTGGTCATGATGCTGGCCGGCGAACCCGGCCATGGCGAACCGACCCTGCGCGTGGCGCTGGCCACCACGCATCTGCCATTGAAGGACGTGTCCGCCGCCATCACGATGGACAGCCTGGCCGTCACGCTCGATATCATCGCGGCGGACCTGCAACAGAAATTCGGCATCGCCGCGCCGCGCATCCTGGTGACCGGCCTGAACCCGCACGCGGGCGAGGGCGGGTATCTTGGGCGCGAGGAAATCGATGTCATCGCCCCGGCCATTGCCGCGGCGCAAGCGCGCGGCATCGATGCGCGCGGACCGTATCCGGCCGACACCCTGTTCCAGCACAAATACCTGGCCGATGCCGATTGCGTGCTGGCCATGTACCACGACCAGGGCTTGCCCGTGCTGAAATACGCGACCTTCGGGCGCGGCATCAATGTCACCCTGGGCTTGCCGCTGATCCGCACCTCGGTCGACCACGGCACGGCGCTGGACCTGGCCGCGCAAGGGCTGGGGCTGGCTGATTGCCACAGCATGGAGCAGGCCCTGCAAACGGCGCTCGGCATGCTGCGCGCCAGCACCCGCGCCTGATTTCCCGGTTTTACCCCGCTACACCGCCTCTAGAATAGAAAAACAGAATATGAAACACGTTGCCCGCAAACGCTTTGGCCAGAACTTCCTGCATGACCGCTTCGTCCTCGACGACATCACGGCCGCCATCGCGCCGCAGGCGGACGACGCCATGGTCGAGATCGGCCCCGGCCTGGGCGCCATGACGGAGCAGCTGCTGCGCCATTTGAAACAGATGCATGTGGTGGAGCTGGACCGCGACCTGATCGTGCGCCTGGAAAAGGCCTTCAATCCCGCCAAGCTGACGATCCATTCGGGCGACGCGCTGAAGTTCGATTTCGCGCAGATTCCCGTGCCGGCCGGCCAGAAGCTGCGCATCGTGGGCAACTTGCCGTACAACATATCCAGCCCCCTGCTGTTCCACCTGGCCGATTTCGCGCCGCTGGTGCAGGACCAGCATTTCATGCTGCAAAAGGAAGTCGTCGAGCGCATGGTGGCCGAACCGGGCAGCAAGGCGTATGGCCGCCTGTCCGTGATGCTGCAATGGCGCTATGACATGTCGCTGCTGTTCATCGTGCCGCCGACGGCGTTCGATCCGCCGCCGAAGGTGGAATCGGCCATCGTGCGCATGATCCCCGTGGCCGAACGCCTGGCCTGCGACCAGGCCACCCTGGAAGCGGTGGTCATGAAGGCTTTCTCGCAGCGCCGCAAGGTGATCCGCAACTGCCTGGCCGGCATGTTTACGGAAGAGCAGATCAAGGCGGCCGGCATCGACCCGACCCTGCGTCCGGAAACGGTGGGGCTGGAGCAATACGTGGCCCTGGCGAATTTGCTGAAGGCGCCGCAGTAATCGCAAGAGCTGGGGTCAGATCCACTCTACCCGCAGCGCCTGAGCAGGCGTCGACGCGAGTGGGGGGCTGACCCCGGTAGTGACCATCAAAACCACTGGTCGACTTGCTGCAGATCCTGCCGCAACGCTGAAAAGCAGTCGTCGACATGGTGGTTGCGGCTGATTTCATTGCGCCGCATCAAGGCGATCTTGCGCTTGCACGTGGGCTGGCGCAGGGGCGCCACGTGCAGGTCTTCGTCGTTGAGGAAGGTCGTGTACAGGCTGGGCATGATGCCTACGGCGATGCCGGCGCGTACTACGCCATACAGCGACTCGCTGTGGATCATCTGGTACAGGCTGGACGGGCTCAGGCCATGCTGGCGCAGCGCGCTCGAGGCGAACTCCCAGATGCTGCCCTTGGTAAACACGACGATTTCCTGCCCCGCCAGCTGCTCCCAGCGCACTTCCTTCAGCGGCGCCAGCGCATGGCGTCCCGCCGTCACCAGCACCAGTTCATCTTCGAACAGGCCCACGCTTTCCAGCGACACGGAACCGGGCACCTCGATGCCCACGCAAAAATCCAGCTGCCCCGAATGCAGCGCGTGCAGCAAGCCGTCATTGGGCATGTCCGACAGGACGATTTCCACTTCATCGCCATGCTGCTCGCAGTAGCGCGCCACCACCACGGCCGTCATGGCCATGGCCGAAGGGATGGCGCCGATGCGGATGCGGTGGCGTCCGCTGCCGATGGCGCGCTGGATATCGGCAAAGGTGTTGCTTGCCGTATTCAATAAATGCGTGGCGTAGTCGAGCGCCAGCTTGCCTTCGCGCGTCAGTTCCAGCTGGTGGGTTGTGCGGTTAAACAACTTTTTTCCCAGTTGGTTTTCCAGCAGCTTGATCGACGCGCTGAGGGCCGGCTGGGTCACGCACAATTCCTGTGCAGCCTTGCTGAAGCTGTTTACCCGGGCTAGGGTGGAAAACGCTTGTAAATGTCGTAAGGAAATCTTCTTGCTCAGTTCATGCATGGGTTTGCTTATTAGAAAAAGTAATGGATTTATAAAAATAAACAAATTTTCTTATCCCTCAATTTACCATATTCTGGACTGGTCTTTACTTGTCTTGAATGCAACAATATTCGGGAGAAGCGCCTGGAATGCGGCGCCGGCACTCGCGGCGCAGCGCCAGGCAAGGGACGCATCAATAAAATAATTCCAAAAAAACTCAGGGTTTACTCTTTTTAGGGCGGCGGCGATGAATAAATGGATGACTGGAACGATGGTGGTGGGTGGCTTGCTGGCGGCGCAGGGCGCGGCGCAGGCGCAAAGCAGCGTGCAGGTGTATGGCTTGCTGTCGGCCGGTATCGGCTACGTGTCGGATGAGGGTAACGGCAGCCGCACGCATGCGCTGAGCGGCACGAATCAGAATCCCCGCATCGGTTTCCGCGGCCAGGAAGACCTGGGCAACGGCACCAAGGCCATCTTCGCGCTGGAAAACGGTTTTAATGTGATGACGGGCACGGCGGCGCAAAGCGGCCGCCTGTTCGGCCGCCAGTCGTACGTGGGCCTGTCGAGCAACGACAAGGGCACCCTGACCCTGGGCCGCCAGTACGAGGCCGTCAAGGACCTGCTGGGCCCGGTGGTCATCGCCAGTAACGGCGTGCACATCGGCGACAACGACAATGGCTACAACAACTTGCGCGTGCAAAATGCCGTCAAGTATGTCAGCCCGAACATCAGCAACCTGTCGTTCACGGGCTTGTATGGTTTCAGCGAAAATCCGGCAGATTCCAACCGCAACCGCGTCTACAGCATGGGTGCCGGCTACAAAGTCGATGCCTTCAGCTGGGCCGTCGCCTACACCAAGATGGATCACCCGAACAGCCCCGACGCGCCGAATGGCGCCATCGGCAACGACTATGGCAGTTCCCTGTTGATCTTCAACAAGAGCGCCGTCAAGGGCGCCGGCGTGGACAGCCAGGCCATCGCCGGCACGGGAGGCTTTTATAATGTGGGCAGGACCAAGTTCGGCGCGCTGTATACCAACGTGCGCTACCACTACCTGGATCAAAGCAATCTGACCTTGCAAAACGTGGATCTGAACGTGAACCACAAGCTGACGGAAGCGTTGAACCTGGGCGCGTCGTATTTCTTTACTACCGGAAAATATGACGTGATCAACAAGACGCCGAAATGGCATCAGGTCAACTTCCAGGCCGATTACTTCCTGTCCAAGCGTACCGATGTCGCCATCACCTGGAGCTACCAGAAAGCGGCCGGCGATGCGACGTTCGCCCGCGTGTTCGGCTTTGGCGCCTCCGGCGGCAAGACGCAAAGCGTGCTGATCGTCGGCATGCGACATTATTTCTGAGTCTGATTCATCTTTTACAGGCGCTGTCCCGCAGCGCCGCCCCCTGAAAGGAAGCATCTTGAAAAAGCACCTCATGTTGGCTTTGAGCCTAGGCTTGCTGGCAAACGCCGCCCACGCGGAAAAACGCGAGCTGGTCATTTCGGCCTATCCGATTGCCCAACCCTTGTTCATGAAGTATGTGTACGAGCCGTTCAAGGCCAAATGCGGTTGCGATATCAAGGTGGAAACAGGCAATAACGCGGACCGCATCGCCAAGCTGGTGGTGCATGCCAAGAACCCGGTCATCGACCTGGTGCTGCTGTCCGATTCCGGCATGCTGGAAGCGGCGCAAAAGGGCGTGATCCAGCCCATGGATTATTCCAAGCTGAGCAATTACAAAGCCCTGTACGACGTGGCGAAAAACCCCATCGGCGGCAACTACGCCGTCGGCTACACCCTGTATTCCGTGGGCCTGGTGTACCGCAGCGACAAGATCGCCCCGCTGACGTCGTGGAAGGACCTGTGGCGCCCCGAACTGAAGGGCCGCGTGGCCTTCCCCGACGTGAGCACCACGCAGGGTCCGCTGATGCTGCGCATGGCCGATGCGGCCTGGGGCGGCAAGACGGACGACTACGCGACCGGTTTTGCCAAGATCGTCGGCATGAAGGGCAACGTCGTCACGTTCTCGAAGAACAGCGCGCAGCTGGCCGCCCTGCTTGCCCAGGATGAAATCTGGGCCGCGCCCGTGGCGCGCTTCACCTGGTCGCAGATGCTCAAGACGGGCCTGCCCCTGAAATGGAGCATCCCGGCCGAAGGCCAGGCCGCCGGCATGAACGTGATGGGCATCGTTGCCGGTTCGAAGAATGCGGACCTGGCGTACCAGCTGATGGATTTCTGGCTGTCCAAGGAAGTGCAGACGCAGCTGGCGACCAACCTGGTCGACTCGCCCGTCAACAAGGACGTGCGCCTGTCCGTGGCTGCCGCGCAATTCAATACCTATGGCGCCGACCAGATCAATTCGCTGAAATTCGTCAAGCCGGAAACCATCCTCAAGCAGCGCACGAACTGGATGACGCAGTGGAACAAGGCCATGAGCAAATAGTGGTGACGAGGAGAGAACACCATGTTTGCTGATCCAAAAAAGCGCCTGGGCCTGCTGTTGGTCCTGCCGGCGCTGATCTTTATCGTCGTCTGCTTCCTGCTGCCCGTGCTGGCCTTGCTGGTCGACGCCTTCCGCGTCGGCGACGGCATGCAGTGGGGCGTCGACCGCTTCGTCGAATTCTTTTCGCAGGAATTCAACCGCACCATCTTCTGGCGCACCCTGCGCATCGCCGCGCTGGTGACCCTGGCGTCCATCATCCTCGGCTATCCGGCCGCGCAGGCCGTGGCGCGCGTGTCGCCGAAGTGGCGCGGCCTGGTGGTGGGCATGATGATCCTGCCGCTGATGGTGTCGCCGATCGCGCGCACCTATGCCTGGATCGTGCTGCTGGGGCGCAATGGCGCCCTCAACGCGGCGCTCGTCAACATGGGTTTTACGGACGAACCGCTGCGCTTGCTGTTCAGCGAGTTCGCCGTGTTTGTCGGCCTGCTGCAACTGCTGCTGCCGCTGATGCTGATGTCGCTGGCGGGCGCGCTGGAAAACCTGCCGCGCGACGTGGAACCGGCTGCCGCCACCCTGGGCGCCAATCCATGGCAAGTCTTTTGCAAGGTCACCCTGCCGCTGACGCAGGAAGGCCTGGTCGTCGGCGGCACCCTGGTGTTTACGGGCTGCGTGACGGCCTACGTGACGCCGGCCCTGCTGGGCGGCACCAAGGTGCTGATGCTGGAAACCCTGCTGTACCAGAAGGTCAGCGTGGAGAGCGATTTCGGCGCCGCGAATGTGATCGCCGTCATCCTCGTCTGCATGACCTTGCTGGTGAATGCCGGCCTTAAACGTATTTCCTCGAGCCGGAGTTCCGTATGAAAGAAAGCCTATTCTCGCGCGCAGTCCTGTGGCTGGTGTTCTTGTTCCTGCTGGGACCGTTTGCTATCGTCGTGCTGGCGGGTTTTTCCGGTGGCGAAACCCTGGCGTTCCCGCCCGAGTCCTACTCGCTGCGCTGGATCCTCGAAGTGTGGGCGGCGCCCGAGTTCCGCCGCGCCTTCCAGACCAGCCTGGAGATCGGCCTGATCGCCACCGTCATCGCGCTGTTGCTGGGCATTCCCGTCGCGTATGCGTTTTCGCGCATGCCGCCACCGGGCATCGGCGCCATCCGCCAGATCCTGACGTCGCCGCTGATCATTCCCGCCATCCTCGTGGGCCTGGGCTTGCTGCACCACTTGGTGCTGACCATCAATGCGCCCGTCTACGTGGGCCTCCTGATCGGCCATATCGCGCTGCTGATTCCGTATTCGGTGCGCGTGGTGTACGCGAGCCTGGTGAACCTGCGCGTCGATATCGAGGATGCCGCCATTACCCTGGGCGCGTCGCGCCTGCGCGCGTTTTTCATGATCGTGCTGCCGAATATCCGCAACGCCGTGATCGCCGCCTTCTTCCTCGCCTTCGTCACCTCGTTCAACCAGGTGCCCGTGTCGCTGTTCCTGACGGGACCCGGCATCAGCACCTTGCCGATCGAGATGCTGGGCCATATGGAAAACAGTTTCGATCCTTCGATCGCAGCCCTGTCGACCTTGCTGGTCTTGTTCACCATGGCCTTCGTGATGGTGACCGAGAAGGTGCTGGGCATTTCTAAATACATGTAAGAGGCAACACACCATGAGTTATCTGGAACTGCACAAGCTGAACCTCGGCTACGCCAAGAACACGACGTCCGTGAAGGACCTGGACCTGCACGTCGAGCAGGGCGAACTGATCTCGCTGCTGGGCCCCAGCGGCTGCGGCAAGACCACCACCATGCGCGCGATCGCCGGCCTGATGCCGCTGCAGTCGGGCCGCATCGTGCTGGATGGCCGCGAAATCGGCAAGCTGGCGCCGAACAAGCGCAATATCGGCATGGTCTTCCAGTCGTACGCGCTGTTCCCGCACTTGAACGTGTACGACAACATCGCGTTCGGCCTGCGCCTGCGCAAGGTGGCGCCGGCCCTGCTGAAAACGAAAGTGGAAGCCGTGATCGCCGCCGTGGGCCTGACGGGCTTTGAAACGCGCCTGCCGGCGCAGATGTCGGGCGGCCAGCAGCAGCGCGTGGCGCTGGCGCGCGCCATCGTCGTCGAGCCGGCCCTGCTGCTGCTCGATGAACCGCTGTCGAACCTGGACGCCAAGCTGCGCGTGCAGATGCGCGCCGAATTGCGCCGCATCCAGCGCGAGCTGGGCATCACCATGCTGTACGTGACGCACGACCAGGAAGAAGCGCTGGCCCTGTCCGACCGCATCGTCGTCATGAACGGCGGGCGCATCGAGCAATTGGCTGCGCCGGAGGCCGTCTTCAATACGCCGTCGACGCGCTTTGTCGCCAACTTCATGGGCTTTGAGAACCTGTTCGACTACCGCGATGGCGCGCTGCACCACGCGGGCGCCAGCCTGCCGTACACGGCGCCGGTCGCCGCTGGCACGACGGTGCTGGGCTGGCGTCCGGACAAGGTGCGCGTGTGCGCGCCGGACGACGCAAGCGCTCAATACCCGGGCACCGTGCTGGCACGGGGCTTCCTGGGCGACACCGTCGAATACCTGCTGCAAACGCCGCTGGGCCAGGTCAAGGGCATCTGCGCGGCCGGTGGCGCCGCCTGGCGCGAAGGCACGGCCGTCTCGTTCGTGCTGCCGGCCGACAGCGCCCTGTGTTTGGCTGCCTGATGTTTTAACCGGAGACCATCATGGACAAACCCCTCAAGAAAATCTGGCTCGATACCGATCCCGGTTTTGACGACTGGCTGACGATGCTGCTCTTGGGCAGCAATCCCGATATCGAGTGGCTGGGCGTGAGCGTGGTGGCGGGCAATGCGCCCGTCGACATCACCTACGACAATGCCTTGCGCATCAAGGCCCATGATGGCTTGACGGTGCCCATCTACCGCGGCTGCGAAGAACCGCTGGCCGGCGTCATCGAGACGGCGCAGCGCATCCTCGGCGACAGCGGCATGCCGACGACAGGCGAGATCCTGCCGCCCGGCGCGGCTACGGATGCTGCCGGCCATGCCGTCGACGCGCTGATCGCCGCCGTGCGCGCGCATCCTGGCCAGATCACCATCATGGCGATTGCGCCGATGACGAACCTGGCCACGGCCTTGAGCCGCGCGCCGGACATCGCGGAAAAAATCGTCGAAATCATCCTGATGGGCGGCTCGACCGACCAGGGCAACCACACGGCGGCGGCGGAATTCAATATCTTTGCCGACCCGGAAGCGGCTGCCCAGGTGTTCAAGGCGGGCATCCCGCTGCGCATGTTCGGCCTGAACCTGTGCCGCCAGCTCTTGGTGACGAACGTGGAAGTGGAGCGCCTGCGCGCCATCGGCACGCCGCGCGCGCAGCGTCTGGCCGGCTACCTGGAAGCGTATGTGCGCATCCGCAGTGCCGACGGTTCCGTGCCCATGCCCATGTACGACCCCGTGGTGGCCTTGTACCTGGAAGCGCCGCAGCTGTTCCAGTTCCAGCCGGCCCACGTGGCCATCGAATTGACGGGCGAACTGACGCGCGGCATGACGGTGTGCGAATTCCGCGTGCCGCGCCGCGCCGCCATCAACACGCAGGTGGCGATGCTGGCCGATGGCCCGGCCGCCATCGAGCGCTTGATGCGCCGCCTGGCCGCCATTCTCGTTTGACCCTTTTTCCACTAACGAAGCGAGCTTCATGAGTCATCCTGCCGACACCCTGCCTGCCCTGAGCATCGAACAGTTTTTACGCGCCATGCCGAAAGTGGAGCTGCATTGCCACCTGTTCGGCACGGTGCGGCAAGCCACTTTCCGTGCGCTGGCCGCCAAGACGGGCAATGTCGTCACTCCCGAGGAAATCGACGCGTTCTACACGCGCGGCGACAAGCCCGTCGGCGTGCTGCGCGTGCTGCGCGCGCTCGACGCGCACCTGATCGTCTCGCCCACGGACCTGTATTGCCTCGCCTACGAATACCTGGAAGACGTGCATGGCCACGGCGTGCGCTACGCCGAGTTCTTCTGGAATCCCACCGGCACCGTGCGCGTCTCGGGCATCCGCTACGATGCGGCGCAAGACGCCATCGTGGCCGCCATCCGCGACGCGCAGCGCGATTTCGGCGTGATCGGCCGCCTGATTCCCAGCATCGACCGCGAAGCGGCTCCCGCGGAAGCCGTGCAGATGGTGGAATGGATGAAGGCGCACCGCGCGCCGGAAGTGATCGGCATCGGCATCGACTACCGCGAAAACGACCGTCCTCCCGAGCTGTTCATCGAAGCCTACCGCGCCGCGCGCGCCGCCGGCTTCAAGTGCACGGCGCACGCGGGCGAATTCGGCATGCCGTGGATGAATGTGGAAACGGCCATCGAGCAGCTGCAGGTGGACCGGGTCGACCACGGCTACACCATCGTCGACAATCCTGAACTGGCGCAGCGCTGCGTGGAGCGGGGCCTCGTATTTACCGTGGTACCGACCAATTCGTATTATCTGCGCACCCTCGCGCCCGAGCGCTGGGCCCTCGATCACCCGATTCGCGCCATGGCCAAGCTGGGCCTGAAACTGCATCCGAACACGGACGATCCTACCCTGCACCACGTGACGCCGACGGGCGCCTGGATGATGATGCGCGAATTCGGCTTCGGCCTGGACGACATGCGCGGCTTCATGTTGAATGGCCTGGACGCGGCCTGGATAGACGAGTCCACGCGGCGCGACTGGCGCGTCGAATTTGCGCGCGAATTCGACGCGCTGCGCGCGCGCGTCATCGACGCCTCCTAAGCCGAGACGGGCGGCGGCAGCAGCAGCGAGGGAAACGCCCGCTGCGGGCAGCTTTGCCGCTCGCACACCTTGCAGCCCGTGCCGATCGGCGTGGCGCTGGACGGGTCGTGCAGATCGAGTCCCTTCGAATAGATCAAGCGGTGCGCCTGCGAGATGTCGCAGCCCAGCGCCACGGCAAAGGTCTTGCCGGGCGCCCGGAATCCGGGCGAGGCCGTGCTGACCTGGCGCGCAATCCACAGATACGTGCAGCCGTCCGGCATGCTGGCCATCTGCGTCAGTACCTGGCCCGGATGGCTGAACGCGTCGTAGACGATCCATAGCGGACACGTGCCGCCCACCCTGGAAAAGTGAAAGTCCGTGGCCGACTGGCGCTTCGAGACATTGCCCGCGCGGTCGACGCGCACGAAGAAGAAGGGCAAGCCCGCCGCATCGGGGCGCTGCATGGTGCTCAGCCGGTGGCACACGGCTTCAAAACCCACGCCGAACTGGTGCGCCAGGCGCTCGATATCGTAGGCGCGGCTTTCCGCCGCCTGCAAAAAGCGCTGGTAGGGCATCAGCAGGGCGCCGGCAAAGTAATTCGAGAATGCCAGGCGCGCGCCCGTTTGCGCGGCCGCGCCGGACAAGCCCGCCGCCAGCACGAGCGCGTCGATCAGCTCGCTGTGTTCGAGCAGGCTGATCTGCGCCGCCATCTGGAACGCGCGCTGGCCGCCCGTCAGGGTGTCGGGCAGCCACAATATGTGTTGCTGGGCATCGTAGCGGTGCTTGCGCACCATGCCCGCGTCGCCATCGGACAGTTGCACCCGGATGCCGTGGCGTTCCAGCAGACGCCCCTGCAGCGCATCGAGCGTGCGCAGGGACGGATCGAGTTCGCCCGCCACGCGCTCCGCGGCCCGGTCCAGCTCATCGATGTAATTTTGCCGCCGGTTCAGGTATTCGCGCACCTCCTCGTCCGTGGATGGCGCCGCCGAGCTGGCGCCGCGGCTGCCGTCGTCGAGGCGCGCGGCCAGCGTATCGGCCCGTTCCGCCATCACCCGGTAGCGCCGCTGCAACAGCAGGATCGAGCGGGCCAGTTCCGGCATGTTTTCCACCAGCATTTTCAATTCCGCCATCGAAGTGGGAGGCGCGTCGGGCAATTCGCCGAACACGTCGCGCACGTCGGCCACCAGGCTGGCGCTGTCGTGTTCGGAAAAGATTTGCGGATCGACGCCCAGCACGCTGCCGATGCGCAGCAAAATCGGCACCGTCAGCGGGCGCTGGTTGCGTTCCATCTGGTTCAGATAGCTGGGCGAGATGCCCAGGGACTTGGCCAGCGCCACCTGCGTCATGCGCCGTTCCTCGCGCAGGCGCTGCAGGCGCACGCCCATGAAAACCTTCGCCATCGCGTCTCCTCTTCCCCCGGTTTGCGGAATCTGCAAATTTACAATCTTTGCAGATTAACAGATTCATCTTTGCATTATCTCGCATTTTCACGCCTTGTTCGTGGCGGCGATTGTGCGAATAATGCAAACAGACCTATACCCACACAAGGAGACACCGAGTGACCACGCAAAACGCTATTCCGACCGTTCCCCTCTTGATCAACGGCGAGTGGGTTGAATCCCAGACCACCGTCTGGCGCGACGTCGTCAACCCCGCCACGCAGGAAGTCCTGGCCAAGGTGCCGTTCGCCACGCCGGACGAAGTGAACGCGGCCATCGCCTCGGCCCAGCGCGCCTTCAAAACCTGGCGCAAGACGCCGATCGGCGCCCGCGCGCGCATCTTCCTGAAACTGCAGCAGCTGATCCGCGAAAACATGGCCGACCTGGCCGCCACCTTGACCATGGAACAGGGCAAGACCCTGCTGGACGCGGAAGGCGATGTGTTCCGCGGCCTGGAAGTGGTGGAACATGCCGCCAATATCGGCACCCTGCAAATGGGCGAATATGCGCAAAACGTGGCCGGCGGCGTCGATACCTACAGCGTGATGCAGCCGCTGGGCGTGTGCGCGGGCATTACCCCGTTCAACTTCCCCGCTATGATCCCCTTGTGGATGTTCCCGATGGCGATTGCCTGCGGCAATACGTTTGTCTTGAAACCGTCGGAGCAAGATCCGCTGGTGACGGAAAAGCTCGTGCGCCTGGCCTTGCAGGCGGGCATCCCGGCCGGCGTGCTGAACGTGATACACGGCGGCGAGGACGTGGTCAACGCCCTGTGCGACCATCCGGACATCAAGGCGATCTCGTTTGTCGGCTCCAGCAAGGTGGGCACGCATGTGTACCAGCGCGCCAGCCTGAACGGCAAGCGCGCGCAATGCATGATGGGCGCCAAGAACCACGCCGTCGTGCTGCCGGACGCCAACAAGGAACAGACCCTGAACCAGTTGCTGGGCGCGGGCTTCGGCGCCGCCGGCCAGCGCTGCATGGCCGCCTCCGTCGCCGTGCTGGTGGGCGAGGCGCGCGAGTGGCTGCCGGAACTGGCGGCCAAGGCGCAAACCCTGACGGTAGGCGCAGGCAAGGACAATCCTGACCTGGGCCCTGTCATTTCCTGCGCAGCCAAGGAGCGCGTGTTCAGCCTCGTCGCCAAGGGTATCGAGCAGGGTGCCGTGCTGACCCTGGACGGCCGCGACGTCAAGGTTGATGGCTATCCGAACGGTAACTTCGTGGGACCGACGATTCTCTCCGGCGTGAAACCCGGCATGGTCGTGTATGACCAGGAAATCTTTGGCCCTGTCCTGATCGTCGTCGAAGTCGACACCCTGGACGAAGCGATTGCCCTCGTCAACGCGAATCCGAACGGCAACGGCACGGCCCTGTTCACGCAAAGCGGCGCGGCGGCCCGTTACTTCCAGGAAGAAATCGACGTGGGGCAAGTCGGTATCAACGTGCCCATTCCCGTGCCCGTTCCCCTGTTCAGCTTTACGGGTTCGCGCGGCTCCAAGCTGGGCGACCTGGGCCCGTTCGGCAAGCAGGTCGTGCTGTTCTACACGCAGACGCAGACGATCACCCAGCGCTGGTTCACGGATGCGGCCTCGGTGGGCAAGGTCAACACCACCATCAGCCTCAAGTAAGGAGCTGTCATGGACTTTGAACTGAGCGACGAGCAGCGCGAGTTCCAGCAGGCGGCGCGCGCGTTTGCCGAAGGCGAACTGGCGCCGCACGCGGCGCATTGGGATGCGGAATCGATCTTCCCGGTGGAAACCATTGCCAAGGCGGGTGAGATGGGCTTTTGCGGCCTGTACACGCCGCAGCGCTGGGGCGGCCTGGGTCTGTCGCGCCAGGATGCGGCCATCGTGTTTGAAGAGCTGGCGGGCGGCTGCACCTCGACGACGGCCTACATCACGATTCACAACATGGCCACCTGGATGCTGTCGCGCTGGGGGCAGGAAGCCCTGTGCGACGAGTGGGTGCCGGCCCTGGCCGCCGGCCAGAAGCTGGCCAGCTATTGCCTGACGGAACCGCAATCGGGTTCCGATGCGGCGTCCCTGCGCACGAAAGCCGTCAGGGACGGTGACTTTTACGTACTCGACGGCACGAAAGCGTTCATCTCCGGCGCGGGCCAGACGGACATGCTGATCGTCATGGCGCGCACGGGCGGCGAGGGCGCGGCCGGCATTTCCGCGTTTGCCGTGCCGGCGAATTTGCCCGGCATCGTGTATGGCAAGAAAGAAGAAAAGATGGGCTGGAACAGCCAGCCCACGCGCATCATCAGCTTCGACCAGGTGAAAGTGCCTGTTGCTAACTTGCTGGGCGCGGAAGGCGAAGGGTTTGCCATCGCCATGAAGGGCATCGATGGCGGACGCATCAATATTGCCGTGTGCTCGGTGGGCACGGCCCAGGCCGCCCTCACGCGCGCGCAGGCCTACATGAAGGAGCGCACGCAGTTCGGCCGCGAGCTGGCGCAATTCCAGGCCTTGCAATTCAAGCTGGCCGACATGCTGACGGAACTGGTGGCGGCGCGCCAGATGGTGCGCCTGGCGGCCTGGAAACTGGACCAGGAAAGCCCGGACGCCACGGCATATTGCGCCATGGCAAAACGCTTCGCCACGGATGTGGGCTTCAATGTAGCCAACGATGCGCTGCAGCTGCATGGCGGCTACGGCTACATCCGCGAGTACCCGCTCGAGCGCCATGTGCGCGACACGCGCGTGCACCAGATCCTGGAAGGGACAAATGAAATCATGCGCCTGATTGTCGCGCGAGCGATCTTGAAAGACGGCGCCACGGAGACCTTACGATGACCAAAGTGTATACCAATCTGCTGCTCGAGCGCCGTGGTCACACGGCCCTGGTGACCCTCGACAACCCGCCCGCCCACACGTGGACCCTGGCCAGCCTGAACGCGCTGAGGGACCTGGTGGCCGACCTGAATGGGGACCCGGACGTGTATGCACTGGTGATCACGGGCGGCGGCGCCAAGTTCTTCTCGGCCGGCGCCGACTTGAAAGTGTTTGCCGACGGCGACAAGGACATGGCCTTCAAGATGGCCGCCGCGTTTGGCGAGGCGTTCGAGGCGCTGTCCGCGTTTCGCGGCGTCAGCATCGCCGCCATCAATGGCTATGCCATGGGCGGCGGTCTCGAATGCGCGCTGGCCTGCGACATCCGCATTGCCGAGGAACACGCGCAGATGGCCTTGCCGGAAGCGTCCGTCGGCTTGCTGCCGTGCGCGGGCGGCACGCAGCACTTGCCGTGGCTGGTGGGCGAAGGCTGGGCCAAGCGCATGATCTTGTGCGGCGAACGGGTCGATGCGGCCAAGGCCCTGGCCATCGGCCTGGTCGAGGAAGTTGTGCCGACCGGCAAGGCTGCCGCCACGGCGCTGGCGCTGGCCGCCAAGGTGGCCCGTCAAAGCCCCAGCAGCGTGACGGCGTGCAAGACCCTGATCCAGGGCGCGCGCAGCCATCCGCTGGTCGCTTCCCTGCCCGATGAACGCACGCTGTTCCTGGGCCTGTTCGATACCCAAGACCAGAAAGAAGGCGTGCAAGCCTTCCTGGAAAAACGGCCGGCGGAGTGGAAGAATGGTTGAAATCGTCAATGTCGAGACAGTGAAACTGGAAGAGCGCGACTGTCCCGGCGGCATGAAGCTGGGCGTCATCACGCTCGATGCGCCGAAGTCCCTGCACGCCTTGACCCTGGACATGATCCGCGCCATCGATGGCGCCCTCGTGCGCTGGGCCGTTGACGACGCCGTCGCCTGCGTGGTGCTGCAATCGTCGACCGACAAGGCATTCTGTGCCGGCGGCGACGTGCGCAGCCTGCGCGGCGCCGTGGCGGAGCAGCCTGGCGTCGTGCCCAACCCGCAGGCGCTGGCTTTCTTTGCCGAGGAATACCGGCTCGACCACCGCATCCATACGTATGCGAAACCGCTGCTCGTGTGGGGCGGCGGCATCGTCATGGGCGGCGGCCTGGGCCTGATGGCAGGCGCCAGCCACCGTGTGGTGACGGAAAGCACGCGCATCGCCATGCCGGAAATCACGATTGGCCTGTTCCCCGACGTGGGCGGCAGCTGGTTCCTCGGTCGCATGCCGGGGCGCAGCGGCCTGTTCCTGGGCTTGACGGGCGCACCGCTGAACGCGGCCGATGCCCTGTTTGCGGGCCTGGGCGACCATTTCCTGCGCCAGGAAGAGCGCATCATGGTGCTCGACGCGCTGGCGCTGGCGCAATGGCAAGCGAGCCCGCAGGCGAACCACCAGCAGCTGGGCCGCTTGCTGCGCGGCTTGTCGGCGCCAGCGTCCATGCTGCCCGTCTCCGAAGTGCGCGCCAATTTCGATGCCATCGCCGCGCTGACGCAAGCGCCCACCTTGCCCGAAGTGGTGGCCGCCATCGCCGCGTATGACGGCGATTCGGCCTGGCTGCAAAAGGCCGCCCACTCGCTGGACAAGGGCGCGCCCAGTTCGGCCGCCCTGGTATGGGCCATGCGCGAACGCACGCGCCACATGAGTCTGGCGCAAGTGTTCCAGCTGGAGCTGATCGTTGCCGTGCAATGTTGCGCCCATGGAGACTTCAGCGAAGGCGTGCGCGCCTTGCTGATCGACAAGGACAACGCGCCGCAGTGGCAGCCGGCCAGCCTGGCTGACGTCAGCGCAGCGTATCTGGACGAGTATTTTACGGCGCCATGGACGCAGCATCCCTTGGCTGACTTATCTTAAAAGAACAACAGGAGACATACACATGCAACATATCGCTTTCATCGGCCTGGGCAACATGGGTGCGCCGATGGCCCGCAACCTGGTAGCCGCCGGCTTCCACGTATCCGTGTACGACCTGGCGCCGGCCGCCGTGGCTTCGCTGGTCGAGGCGGGCGCCACGGCGGCCGCGTCCGCCAGCGCGGCCGTGCAGACGGCCGACGCCGTCATCACCATGCTGCCAGCCAACAAGCACGTGCAGGAGCTGTATCTGGCGGCCGGCGGCGTGCTCGATTCGGCCAAGCCGGGCGCCCTGTTCATCGATTGCAGCACCATCGCCGCCGATGTGGCACGGCAAGTGGCGCAGGCGGCCGGCGAGCGGGGTTTTGCCATGATCGATGCGCCCGTCTCGGGCGGCACGGCGGGTGCAGCCGCCGGCACGCTGACCTTCATCGTCGGCGGTAGCGAAGCGGCCTTGCAGCAGGCGCGGCCCCTGCTGGAAAAGATGGGCAAGAACATTTTCCATGCGGGCGAGGCGGGTGCGGGCCAGGTGGCGAAGATTTGCAACAACATGCTGCTGGGTATCTTGATGGCCGGTACGGCCGAGGCGCTGAACCTGGGCGTGGCGCATGGCCTCGATCCGAAAGTGTTGTCCGACATCATGGCCAAGAGTTCGGGCCGCAACTGGACCCTGGAAGTGTACAACCCGTGGCCCGGCGTCATGGAGGGCACGCCCGCGTCGCGCAACTACACCGGCGGCTTCGGCACGGCGCTGATGCTGAAAGACCTGGGACTGGCGCAGCAGTCGGCCTTGTCGGCTAACGCGCCCACGCCATTGGGCGGCCTGGTGCGGCAGCTGTACCAGATGCATGCGCAGGCGGGATATGCGCAGCAGGATTTCTCCAGCATCGTGCAAATGCTGCAGCCTGGTTTGCAGACGCCTGCCGCCTGAGAAATTTTGGGCAAAAAAAAGCCCGCTGGTGAAAGCGGGCTAAATCCAATTCTTGGAAGAGTTGGAGGAGACAGATGCATTATGCTGCATCGCCACATATAACTCCAATTTATCTTTGGAATATCAACTATAGATTTCCGTGATATCTCTTCCTGGCAGCCGCAAAACGGCTGCCAGTGTCACCGCATCAGGCCGGATTGCAGATGACCTGTACGGTGGTCACGTTCGCTTCGCCCATGACGCCGACGCCGGTGTTCGGGGCCACGTCGCACTTCAGGCCAGTCGGCTGCGTGAACACGCTGATGCCATACTTGTCGCCATCGGCAACACGCGTTCCCAAGGTGAAGGTCGTGCTGGACTTGAGTACCGTGGTTTGCGACGTGCCGTTGATCAGGACCAGGCCGTCGGCTGTCAGGCCCGTCACCGTGCCGCCCACCGTATAAGTGTTTTGCAAGCACGAGACCGCTGCCTGGATGCTCAGGTAGTGGCCAGCCGAACCGGAACCGCCACTGATGCCGCAAGTCATGTGAGCAGGCTGTTGTTGCACGGTAATGTCGTACTCGGTGCCATAGTCGATGCGCTGGGCAAAGGCAAACTTGGTCTGGCCGGATGCAATCGGGAGGTTGACGCCGCCGTTGGCCAGGATCAGGCCGTTGGTGTTCAGGTTGCTGACGGTGCCGCCGACTTCATACGAGGCCTTGCCGCCGCAAGCGGCCAGTCCCAGGGTCAGCAACAGCGCGGTCAGCGGGCGCAGGCAGGATAACTTCATGTATTTCTCCAATGCAATATAGTAGTGACGAAGCGCGTGGCTTACAGCGCCGTGCAGTTCAGTGCGGTACCGGTCGTGGCGGCTGAACCCATGGTGCCGTTGACAACGCGGCCGTCGGCGCTGGTGTTGGCAGAGGCCGCGAATTTGCACGTCTGGCCTGCTGGATAGGTCGATATGGAAATATTGTAGGCGATGCCGTCATCGATGGCGGGGAAGGTATAGGCGGTACTGCCTTTGAGCGGGCTGGTGCTGAGATTGCCGATCGCCAGGGTCAAGCCGTCGGCGGTCAAGCCCGTGATGGCGGCGCTGAGCGGGTAGGAATTGGTCTTGCAAGTCACCACGGCCGTGGTCACGGAGTAGCTCGATGCCTTGCCCGCGCCATTGGCGATACTGCAGACGGCGCCCTTGGGCTGCTGCGCGATGGTGATGTCGTAGCGGTCATCGGTATTGACCAGCTTGGTGAAAACAAAGCTGCTCTGGCCCGCAGGAACCGGCAGGCTTTCCCCGTTATTCAGCAGAATCAGGCCATCTTTGGCCAGGCCGTTGACTGCGCCTTGCAGGTACAGGTTGCCGCCGCTGCCGCCGCAGGCTGCCAGTGTGGCGGCGCAAGCCGCCGCCAGCATCGAGCGCAGGTACAAATTTTTCATACATTCTCCAAAACGAATTAGGTTGGGTAGCGCAACACGGACGCTGGCGCCGCATTGGAATGGCGCCTATTTTAGTCTATCTGGCAAGCTCGATGATCTTGCCTTGTATCACCCTGTAACAATTTTTCTCCGGGAAGCGCTGGCCTGGCCCCATTTCACGGGGGCGCAGCCATGCTGGCGGGGGCGATCGGTGCGACAATAGATGCAGGCTGCGCACCGTGGCGCGGCATTCACCGTGAGTCCCATGTCCCTTGCCCCTGTAAAACCCGCCGTGCCGCCCAAGGCCATCCTGTTCGACCTCGACGATACCCTGTGGCCCATCGCGCCCGTGATTGCCGCCGCCGAAACGCTGCTGCATGACTGGCTGGCCACGCATGCGCCCAAGGTGGCGCAGCAGTTTTCCATCGAGGTGCTGCGCCAGCACCGCCTGGCCATGCTCAACGAGCAACCGCATTTCCATGGCAACCTGATCGAGTTGCGCCGGGCCGGCCTGCTGTCCGCCTTCGAGGCGGCCGGCGAAGATCCCGCCCTCGTCGACGGTGCCATCGCGCAGTTCCTGGCCGCGCGCAACCGCGTCCGGCCGTATGACGACGTGTTGCCCGGCCTGGCCTGGATGCGGCAGCGCATGCTGGTCGGTTCCATCTCGAATGGCAATGCGGACCTTGAAATTATCGGCCTGGCGCAGCATTTCAAGGTATCGATCGCCGCCAGCGAGTTTGGCGTGGCCAAGCCCGATGCCAGCATCTTCCTGGCCGCCTGCGCGGCGCTGGACGTGGCGCCCCATGAAGCCGTGTATGTGGGCGACGACCTGTATTTCGACGTGACGGGAGCGCAAGGGGCGGGCATGCGGGCCGTCTGGATGAACCGCAAGGGCAGCGATGCCCACCTGGCCGCCGGCGTGCAACCCGACGCCATCTGCGCCAACTTTGACGACTTGCTGCTGTGGCTGCAGCAGCAACTGGAAGATTGATCGCCGCGAAACGGGCGAACGTGCATAATAGGCGCTGTTGATGCACGTTCGGCCGCTTTCGCTGCCGCTTGCCTAAAAGAATACTTGCTTAAGATACTTGCTTAAATAAAACACCATGCAACTCGATACACGTGCCCAAACACTGCTGAAAGCCCTGGTCGAGCGATATATCGCCGACGGCCTGCCGGTCGGTTCGCGCGCCTTGTCGAAAATTTCCGGCCTGGACCTGTCGCCGGCCACGATCCGCAACATCATGGCCGATCTGGAAGAGCTCGGCTATGTGTCCAGTCCGCACACTTCGGCCGGACGCATACCCACGCCGCGCGGCTACCGCATCTTTGTCGACACCTTGCTGACCGTCCGGCATCTGGACGAGCACCTGGTGGAGTCGCGCATGCGCCTGCAGACGCCGCAGCCGCAAAAAACCATCGCCAACGCGGCGCAGATGCTGTCGTCGCTGTCGCAGTTTGCCGGCGTCGTGCTCAGCCCGCGCCGCGAATCCGTGTTCCAGCAGATCGAGTTCCTGCGCCTGTCGGAAAAGCGCATCCTGCTCGTCATCGTTGCCCCCGGCGGCGACGTGCAGAACCGCCTGCTGCTGACGGAAGCGGATTACACGCCGGCGCAACTGGTGCAATCGGCCAACTATATCAATCAGAATTATGGCGGCCTGTCGTTCGACGCCGTGCGCGTGCGCCTGCAGGGCGAATTGCGCCAGCTGCGCGACGATATGGGAAGCCTGATGCAGGCGGCCGTGGAAGCGGGCAGCGAAGCGATGGCCGACCATAGCGACGACATGGTGATTTCCGGCGAGCGCAACTTGCTCAGCGTGAGCGACCTGTCTTCGAATATGCATTCGCTGCGCCAGATGTTCGACATGTTCGAGCAAAAGACGGGCTTGATGCAGCTGCTCGATGTATCGAGCAAGGCGACGGGCGTGCAGATTTTCATCGGCGGCGAATCGAACCTGGTGCCGATGGATGAAATGAGCGTGGTGACGGCGCCGTATGAAGTCAACGGCAAGATCGTGGGAACACTGGGAGTGATCGGACCGACGCGCATGGCTTACGAGCGCGTCATCCCGATTGTCGATATCACGGCCAAGCTGCTGTCAAGCGCACTGAGCCATCATTGATCGTACTGCCTGGCGCGCTGGCCGCCCCATGGGAGCGGCCAGCTGTGGTCAGGCTGTTTTGTGCGGGCAAGCCGTCTTGATGCAGTTGCCGTAGATGGCCAAAGCGTGTTCGGCGATCTTGAAGCCGCGCTCTTCGGCTACTTTTTGCTGGCGGACTTCGATGTCTTCGTCGAAGAATTCTTCGACCCGGCCACAATCGAGGCACACCAGGTGATCATGGTGGGAACCTTCGTTGAGTTCGAAAATCGCCTTGCCAGTTTCAAAATGGTTGCGATTGAGCAAGCCAGCTTGTTCGAATTGCGTGAGGACGCGGTACACAGTTGCTAAACCGACATCCATATTGTCGGCCAGCAGAATCTTGTAGACGTCTTCCGCGGTCAGGTGGCGTACCGGGCTACTCTGGAAGATATCGAGTATCTTCAGCCGTGGCAGGGTGGCTTTCAGGCCGCTTGCCTTGAGATCACTAGGATTGTTACTCATGTTTGTTGCTCGTATGTGGGTCAGGTGCTTTATCATATAGCGTTTTAGCGGGGAGTGCCAAAATATGCATTTTTTGGCAGGCCGGCCACTCCTGGCGTTTTGTTCATCAAATTGAGGTCATTTATGCGCGTAACACCGGCTGTATTGCCATCTCTCTGGCACCGTATTTCATTTCGAGCACCAGTCATGGCAGGCATGGTCTGTGTCGCGCTGGCCATGTCCGGCTGCGCCAGCCGTGGCATCCTTGGCGAAAAGCCGGCCGCCAGCCAAAAAGAAGGCAAGGAACTGGTTCCTGAACAGGGCGCCCAGACGACCACCATTACGCCGCTGCAAAAATTCATGTGGTTTTTCTCGCCGTATCGTCCAGACATTCAACAAGGCAACTTTGTCTCCGAAGAGATGCTGGCCCAGTTGAAAGTGGGCATGACGCGCGACCAGGTGCGTTTCGTCCTGGGTACCTCGCTGCTGACCGATATCTTCCATGCCGATCGCTGGGATTATCCATTCCGCCTGGCCCGGGGCAGTGGCGAAACCACCAGCAGCCGCGTGGTCGTGTACTTCGGCAAGGATGGCAAGGTTGAACGTTTCGAAGGCGGCAACTTGCCGACGGAGAAAGAATACATCGACCGTATCGCGGGCCCGTCGCCGTTCGCCAAGGTCGCCAAGGCTGATGTGCCGGCCGCTGCCGTACCATCGCCCGTGGCGCCGAGCGCCGTGCCCGTGCCGGCCGATGCGGCTCCCGCCATTCCTGTGAGCAAGCCTGACGTGGCTCCCGCACCGGCCGCGGCGCCTGCCGCCGAGCCTGCACCCGCTGCCGAACCCACCAAATAAGTTGCTGTAAGAGAATAAAATGACTGAACTGAAAATTGCCATCGCTGGCGCCAGCGGCCGCATGGGCCATATCCTGATCGAAGCGGTCAGCAATGCGCCCGACGCCGTGCTGGCCGGCGCGCTCGACCGCGCAGGTTCGCCTGCTGTCGGCCAGGATGCGGCCGCCTTCCTGGGCAAGCCTGCCGGCGTGCTGATCGAATCAAGCCTGGCCACGGGCCTGGCGAACGCCGATTTCCTGATCGACTTCACGCGTCCCGAAGGCACTTTGCAGCACCTGGCGTATTGCGCCGAGCACGGCATCAAGATGATCATCGGCACCACCGGTTTCGATGACGCGGGCAAGGCCGCCATTGCCGCCGCCGCCGAAAAGACGGCCATCATGTTCGCACCGAACATGAGCGTGGGCGTGAATGTCACCATGAAATTGCTGGAACTGGCCGCGAAAAGCCTGTCCGAAGGCTACGACATTGAAATCGTCGAAGCGCATCACCGCTTCAAGGTCGATGCGCCGTCGGGAACGGCCCTGCAAATGGGCGAAGTGGTGGCCGGCGCCTTGGGGCGCGACCTGAAGGAATGCGCCGTGTACGGCCGCGAAGGCGTGACGGGCGAACGCGACCCGTCGACCATCGGCTTTGCCACCATCCGCGGCGGCGATATCGTGGGCGACCATACGGTGTTGTTTGCCGGCATCGGCGAGCGCATCGAGATCAGCCACAAGTCGAGCAGCCGCGTCACCTACGCCCACGGCGCCCTGCGCGCCGCGCGTTTCCTGGCGGACAAGCCGACCGGCCTGTTCGACATGCAGGATGTGCTGTCGCTGAAGAACTGAGGAGCACCATGGCCACTGCCATCCTGAATGGAAAAGACATCACCGACGCAGCGAGTTTCCACGCGCAATGCGCGCAAGCGTTCGGTTTCCCCGAGTTCTACGGCAACAGCATGGATGCCTGGGTCGATTGCCTCAGCTACCTGCGCGACGAGGACGGCATGAGCAAGTTCCGTCTGCAGCCGAACGAAGTGCTGGATATCGTGGTGCAAGATGCGGAAGCAATGAAGGCGCAAGTGCCTGATTTACTGGAAGAAATCACGTTCTGCATCGCCGGCATCAATGAGCGCTATGAAGATTACGGTGAAAAACCGGCGCTGAAGCTGGTGCTGAAGTAAGGCAGCAGACATACAAAAACGCCGGACAGTGTTGCCACTGCCCGGCGTTTTTCTTTAGACGACCTTGCGTTCGCGCAAACCGTCGATCTGGCCGCCATCAAGGCCCAGCCATTGCTGCAACACCTCGTCCGTATGTTGCCCCAGCAACGGCGGCGGCAGGCGGTACTGCACCGGCGAGCCGGACAGGCGCACGGGATTGGCCACCAGCGCCACCGTGCCCGCCGTCGGATGCGGCATTTCCACTTTCAAGCCACGCGCCACCACTTGCGGGTCGGCAAAGACCTGGTCGATGCGGTTGACGGGGCCGCATGGCACGGCTTGCGCCTCGAATGCACTGATCCACTCGGCCGTCGTGCGCATGACGGTGGCCTGGCGCATCAAGGGGATCAAGGTCGCCCGGTGTGCCACGCGCTGCGGATTGGTGGCGAAACGCTCGTCCTGCGCCCATTCCGGGTGGCCGGCGATGGCGCAAAAGCGCGAGAATTGTCCATCGTTGCCGATCGCCAGAATCATGTCGCCATCGGCCGTGGGGAAGTCCTGGTAGGGCACGATGTTCGGATGCGCATTGCCCATGCGCTGGGGCACTTTTCCTCCGCACAAGTAATTGGCTGCCTGGTTGCCCAGCGCCGCCACTTGCACGTCGAGCAGGGCCAGGTCGATATGCTGGCCCAGGCCCGAGCGTTCGCGTTCGGCCAGCGCCGCCTGCACGGCAATGGTGGCGTACAAGCCCGTCAGGATGTCCGTCTGCGCCACGCCCACTTTTTGCGGGCCGGCGCCGGGCTGGCCATCGGGCACGCCCGTGATGCTCATCAGGCCGCCCATGCCCTGGATCAGGAAGTCATAGCCGGCGCGCGCCGCGTACGGCCCATCCTGGCCAAAGCCCGTGATGGAGCAATAGACGAGACGCGGATTGAGGGCCAGCAAGCTGGCCGCGTCCAGGCCGTATTGCTTCAAGCCGCCCAGTTTGAAATTTTCCAGCAGTACGTCTGCCTCGGCGGCCAGCCGGCGCACGAGGGCTTGCCCTTCCGGGGCGGCCAGGTCGATGCACAAGGAGCGCTTGTTGCGGTTGGCGCACTGGAAGTAGGCGGCCTCGGCGGTGTCGCGGCCGTCTTCATCCTTCAGGTAGGGCGGGCCCCAGGAGCGCGTGTCGTCGCCGCGTCCCGGTTGTTCAACCTTGACCACGTCGGCGCCCAGGTCGGCCAGCATTTGCCCGGCCCACGGGCCGGCCAGCACGCGCGACAGGTCCAGCACGCGCAAGCCGGTCAGCGGCGCGGGCCGCAGGGTGGAAACCAAGGCGTCCATTAGTTGAACGCGGCGATGCCGGTGATGGCGCGGCCGATGATCAGCGCGTGCACATCGTGCGTGCCTTCGTAGGTGTTGACCACTTCCAGGTTGACCAGGTGGCGGATGACGCCGAACTCGTCGGAAATGCCGTTGCCGCCCATCATGTCGCGTGCCACGCGGGCGATGTCCAGCGCCTTGCCGCAGCTGTTGCGTTTCATGATCGAAGTGATTTCCACGGCGGGCGAGCCTTCATCCTTCATGCGGCCCAGGCGCAGGCAGCCTTGCAAGCCCATGGTGATTTCCGTCAGCATGTCGGCCAGTTTCTTTTGCACCAGCTGATTCGCGGCCAACGGACGGCCGAATTGCTGGCGGTCCATCGTGTACTGGCGCGCTTTCAGGTAGCAGTCTTCGGCCGCACCCAGCGCGCCCCAGGCGATGCCGTAGCGGGCGCTGTTCAGGCAGGTGAACGGGCCTTTCAAGCCGCGCACGTCGGGGAAGGCGTTTTCTTCCGGGCAAAATACTTCATCCATGACGATTTCACCGGTGATGCTGGTGCGCAAGCCCACCTTGCCGTGGATCTCGGGCGCCGACAGGCC
Source organism: Janthinobacterium sp. P210006 (assembly GCF_036231885.1). Lineage (NCBI taxonomy): Bacteria > Pseudomonadati > Pseudomonadota > Betaproteobacteria > Burkholderiales > Oxalobacteraceae > Janthinobacterium > Janthinobacterium sp. P210006. Next base: position 128,696 of record NZ_JAZARD010000001.1, read on the forward strand.
TTTCCAGCCTTTTTCCAGCACGAAGCCGCGGATCGCGCCTTCATCGTCCTTGGCCCAGACGACAAACACGTCGGCGATCGGGCTGTTGGTGATCCACATCTTGGCGCCGGACAGGCTGTAGCCGCCCGGTACCTTGCGCGCGCGCGTGACCATGCTGCCGGGATCGGAGCCGTGGTTCGGTTCCGTCAGGCCGAAGCAGCCGATGTATTCGCCCGTGGCCAGTTTCGGCAGGTATTTCTGTTTGGTTTCTTCGTTGCCGAAGGCGTTGATCGGCACCATCACCAGCGACGATTGCACGCTCATCATCGAGCGGTAGCCCGAATCGACGCGCTCGACTTCGCGCGCGGCCAGGCCGTAGCAGACGTAGTTCAGGCCGGCGCCGCCGTACTGTTCCGGAATGGTCGTGCCCAGCAAGCCCAGTTCGCCCATTTCGCGGAAGATGGCAGCGTCCGTGCGTCCGTGGCGGAACGATTCAAGTACGCGCGGCACCAGGCTGCCCTGGCAATAGTCGCGGGCCGCTTCCAGCACGGCGCGTTCGTCGCCCGTCAGTTGTTCTTCCAGTAGCAGGGGGGAATTCCAGTCGAATACGGTTTTGCTCATCACAGGCCTCGCAGGTGAGCGCCGGTGATCGGCGCAAGATTGAATATGGCTCATGGTAGGTTTTTGCCTAGCCTTGCGCAAACGATTTTTTCGCACCCAGACATGCGTATCATGCATATCTTGCGGCATACTGGCGGTCTTTTACCGGCCGGATATCCCCATGTCACGCAAAATCCCCATGCTGCAAGCCTTGAATTGCTTCGAGGCGGCCGCGCGCCACCAGAGCTATACGCATGCGGCGCGCGAATTGTCGCTGACGCAAAGCGCCGTGTCGCGCCAGATTTCATCGCTGGAAAGTTTTCTCGGTGTGCAACTGTTCCAGCGCACGCGCCATGGCGTGCTGCTGACCAGCGCCGGCGCCGCCTATGCGCGGCAGATCGCGGCGCGCCTCGATGGCCTGGAGCGCGACACGCTCGACACCATGGCGCGCCAGGGCGGTGGCGGCGCCTTGCAGCTCGCTTCCGTGCCCACGTTTGCCACGCGCTGGCTGATGCCGCGGCTGTCCTCGCTGGCGGGGCAGCACCCGGACATCGTCGTGCATATCGATGCCTATACGAAACCGTTCATGTTTGCCGATACGGAATACGACGGCGCCCTGTATGCGGGCACGCCCGAGCAACTGGCGCGCTGGCCCGGCACGCGCGCCACCTTGCTCATGCATGAAGAGATCGTGCCCGTCGCCAGCCCGCGCCTGCTGGCGGCGCGCAGCCATTGGCAGCCGCAGGACTTGTTGGAGCTGACCCTGCTGCAGCAAAGTACGCGCCCGGGCGCCTGGCGCCAGTGGTTTGACGCCATGCAAGTGGATGGCGCACTGGCCCGTTATGGTGCCCGCTATGAATTGTTTTCCATGCTGGCCATGGCCGCCGTGCAAGGGCAGGGCGTGGTCTTGCTGCCGCGCATGCTGGTGGAGGCGGAACTGGCGCGCGGCGAGCTGCGCATCGCGTGCGAGCGCCCACTGCGGGGGCAGCGGGCCTATTACCTGATTACGCCGGAAGCGGCGCATGAAAAAACGGCCTTGCAGCAATTCCGGCTGTGGCTGCAAGGCGAAGCCGCCTGAGGCAACTCAAACCACCTTGGCCGTATCGAAATGGGGATTGTCGATGAGGCCGATCTGGTTGCCGAACGGGTCGAGCAATTCCACCGTGCGGATGCCGTCGCCCACGTCCGTGATCGGGTGGTGCAGGGTGCCGCCCAGTTTGATGATGCGCTCGACTTCCTGTTCGATGCCTTCCACGCCCCAGTACGTCACGCTGCCTTGCGTGCCCGCTTCGCCGCCGGGCAGCAGGCCCAGCTCGAAGCCGCCGATGGCAAACCCCACATAAAACGGCTGGTCGAAATACGGCGCCGTGCCAAATACCTGGCTGTACCAGGCCTTGGCCTGGTCCAGGTCGGGGACGGGATAGGTGACGGTGCGCAAGCCCTTGATCATGTTCTGCTCCTGTTGGTTGAAATGCATGACGCCATGATGCCACCGGCGCGCGGCGCGCGATTGGAAAAATGGAAGGTGGTCACGCGCGCCGGCCCGTCAGCCATGCCTCGGGCGAGCTGTGGGCGAAATCCTGGAAGTCGTGGATCAGGTGCGACTGGTCGAAATAGCCATATTTCAAGGCCACTTGCGCCCAGTCCGGCTGTCCCGCCAGGCTCTTCACGCCCAGGCTGGCGGCACGGAAGCGGCAGATACGGGCAAACAGCTTGGGGCTGATGCCGACTTGCTGGCGAAACTGCTGCGCCAGGTGCTGGCGCGACACGCCCAGCTGCCGTGCCAGGCCCTCCACGCGCACCAGGCCCTGCGCGCCTTCGATGGCCGCGATGGCGTGGACGGCCACGCCCGCCGGCGCCAGGGGCGGCCCGGCGCGCAGGCGCAGCAGCAGATAATCTTGCAAAATGGCAATGCGTTGCATATTGCTTAGGGGATCGCTCCACAGCGCATCGTCCAGGCGTGCCGCCAGGTCGCGCCCCCACAGTTGCTGCAATCCCGCGCGGCCATCGTTGAGTTCGCACAAGGGCAGCTGGAAGAAGCGCGCCGCCGCGCCCGGCTTGAAGCGGGCCGCCACCGTCTGCACGCGGCCCTGGCTGACGACGGCAATCGGCGCCGTCATCATGCCGACGGCAAAGCTGGCATCGTGCTGGTCCTGGCACAGGATGTCGATGCAATTGTCGGGCAAGACCTGGTGCGTGAGGGGCGTGGCGCCCGTTTGCACGCGGCACGTCCAGACGCAGTCCAGCCAGGGCCGCAGGGCGGGGATGGGCGGATATTCCTGGTAGACGATCATGGCCGGCGTTGATGCAAAGAACAAGATTGTGACATATGACACAGCATAATTGGACACCGGCAAAAATATGCGAGACGGGGCCGCCAGCGCGCCGCGCTATCGGGTGGCGACAACCAGTATAATGCTCGGTTCATATCCACTATTGGCCGCACATCATGCAAGATAAATATAGTCCCGCCGACGTCGAACAAGCCGCCCAATCGCACTGGAAGGCGATCGACGCCTATAAAGCCGTCGAACACGACCCGCGTTTCCCAAAAGGCAAGTATTTTGCTTGCTCGATGCTACCTTACCCTTCGGGCAAGCTGCACATGGGTCACGTGCGCAACTATACGATCAATGACGTGATGTACCGCTACCTGCGCATGAACGGCTACAACGTGCTCATGCCGATGGGCTGGGATGCGTTCGGCATGCCGGCGGAAAACGCGGCCATGGCCAACAACGTGCCGCCCGCGCAATGGACGTATTCGAACATTGCCCACATGAAGCAGCAGATGGAATCGATGGGCCTGGCCATCGACTGGTCGCGTGAAATGACCGCCTGCAAGCCCGAATACTACAAATGGAACCAGTGGATGTTCCTGAAGATGCTGGAAAAAGGCATCATCTACAAAAAGACCGGTACCGTGAACTGGGACCCGATCGACCAGACCGTGCTGGCCAACGAACAAGTGGTCGACGGCAAGGGCTGGCGCTCGGGCGCGCTGATCGAAAAGCGCGAAATCCCCATGTACTACGCGCGCATCACCGATTACGCGGAAGAGTTGCTGGCGTATGTGGATGACAAGCTGCCGGGCTGGCCCGAGCGCGTGCGCATCATGCAGACCAACTGGATCGGCAAGTCGACCGGCGTGCGCTTCGCCTTCCCGCACACGATCGCGGATGCCGAAGGCAGCCTGATCGGCGACGGCAAGCTGTATGTGTTTACCACGCGTCCGGACACCGTCATGGGCGTGACCTTCTGCGCCGTGGCCGCCGAGCACCCGCTGGCCATCCACGCCGCGCAGACCAATCCCGCACTGGCCGCCTTCAACGCCGAATGCAAGCTCGGTTCCGTGATCGAAGCGGACATGGCAACGATGGAGAAGAAGGGCATGCCGACGGGCCTGTTCGTCACCCATCCGTTGACGGGCGCGCAGGTGGAAGTCTGGGTCGGCAACTACGTGCTGATCACCTACGGCGATGGCGCCGTGATGGGCGTGCCGGCGCACGACGAGCGCGATTTCGGCTTTGCCAAGAAATACGACCTGCCGATCAAGCAAGTGATCGAAGTCAAGGGCCAGGAATTCTCGACGGATGCCTGGCAGGAATCGTATGGCAGCAAGGATGGCGTCTGCGTCGCTTCCGGCAAATACGACGGCCTGCATTTCGCCTCCGCCGTCGATGCGGTGGCCGCCGACCTGGCCGAACTGGGCCTGGGCGAAAAGAAAACCACGTTCCGCCTGCGCGACTGGGGCATTTCGCGCCAGCGCTACTGGGGCACGCCGATTCCGATGATCCATTGCGCCGACTGCGGCGTGGTGCCTGTGCCGGAAAAAGATCTGCCGGTGGTGCTGCCGGAAGACTGCGTGCCGGACGGCACGGGTAATCCGCTGAACAAGTATGAAGCTTTCCTCCAGTGCGACTGCCCGCAGTGCGGCAAGCCGGCGCGCCGCGAGACGGACACCATGGATACCTTCGTCGATTCGTCGTGGTACTACATGCGCTATACCTCGCCAGGCTCGAACGACGCCATGGTCGACGCGCGCAACGATTACTGGATGCCGATGGACCAGTACATCGGCGGCATCGAACACGCCGTCATGCACTTGCTGTACGCGCGCTTCTGGACCAAGATCATGCGCGACTTCGGCCTGGTCAAGTTCGACGAGCCATTCGTGAACCTGCTGACGCAAGGCATGGTGCTCAACGAAACCTACTTCCGCAAGGATGCGGCGGGCAAGACCACCTGGTTCAACCCGGACGACGTGCGCCTGTCGCTCGATGACAAGGGCCGTCCGCAAAGCGCCATCCTGGTGGCCGACGGCCAGCCGGTGGAAATCGGCGGCACGGAAAAAATGTCGAAATCGAAGAACAACGGCATCGACCCGCAAGCGCAGATCGAGCAGTACGGCGCCGACACGGCCCGCCTGTTCACCATGTTCGCCTCGCCGCCGGAACAGACGCTGGAATGGTCGGGCAGCGGCGTCGAAGGCGCGAACCGCTTCCTGCGCCGCGTGTGGAACTTCGGCTACGCGCAGTCGGCCGGCATCCAGGCGGCACTGGCCGGCGGCGCCGCGCCTGCCACGGGCGACGCACAGAAAAACCTGCGCCGCGAATTGCACAAGCTGCTGCAGCAAGCCGATTACGACTTGAAGCGCATCCAGTACAACACCGTGGTGTCGGCCTGCATGAAGATGCTCAACACCCTGGAATCGGCCAAGCTCGACGACAGCGCGCAGTCGAAGGCCCTGATCGCCGAAGGCTTCTCCATCTTCCTGCGCCTGCTCAACCCTGTCGCGCCGCACATCACCCACGTGCTGTGGCAGGAGCTGGGCTACGCGGGCGTGCATGGCGACCTGCTCAACGCGCCGTGGCCGCAAGTCGACCCGGCCGCATTGGAACAGTCCGAAATCGAGATGATGATCCAGGTGAACGGCAAGCTGCGCGGCTCGATCACGGTGGCCAAGGATGCGGACAAGGCCAGCATCGAAGCGGCCGCGCTGGCGTGCGAAAGTGTGCAAAAGTACGTCGAGACCACGCCGAAGAAGATCATCGTCGTGCCAGGCAAGTTAATCAGCATCGTGGTGTAATCATGACGACCTCCTCTTCCGTATCGCTGCTGGGCGGGCGCGCATGGCGCGCCATGCTGGCCATTGCCCTGACCATGCTGTTGTCGGCCTGCGGCTTTCACTTGCGCGGTTCGAACGGCAGTTTCATGCTGCCGTTCGCGACGATGTATATCGGCTTGCCCGATACGTCGCCGCTGGCGATCGGCCTGAAGCGCTATATCCGCGCCATCGGCAGCACGGAGGTGGTGAACACCAAGGATGGCGCCGACGCCATCCTTGAAGTGCTCAGCGACCCGGAGAGGAACCGTACCAAGACCATTCTGTCGCTGAACAAAAATGGCCGGGTGCAGGAATACCAGCTCGGCTACTCGATCAATTTCCGCGTCGTCGACAAGGCCGGCAACCAGTTGCTGGTACCGACTACCATCAGCCTGGTGCGTCCGATCACCTTCGACGATTCGCAGGTGCTGGCCAAGGAAACCGAGGAAGCGGCGCTGTACCGCGACATGCGCAACGACCTGGTGCAGCAGATCATGCGCCGCCTGGCCGCCATCAAGCCGGTGCTGCCGGCCATGTCGGTGGCGCCCGTGACGCCGGTCGCACCGCCTGCCCCGCAGCAGTAACGGGGACGCCATGCAATTGCGGATAGACGCGCTCGACGGGCATGTGGCCAAGCCGCTGGCGCAGCTGTATGTGATCACCAGCGACGAGCATTTGCTGGCGCTGGAAGCGGCCGACAAGATCCGCCGCGCGGCGCGTGCGCAGGGTTACTCCGAGCGCGACGTGCTGACGGTGGAGCGCAGCTTCAAGTGGGGCGAACTGCTGGCGGCGAACCAGGAGCTGTCGCTGTTTGGCGATAAAAAACTGATCGAACTGCGCATCCCCACCGGCAAGCCGGGCAAGGATGGCGGCGCGGCGCTGCAAAGCTATGCGAAAAACCTCAGTCCCGACAACCTGACCCTGATCACCTTGCCCAAGCTGGACTGGGCCACGCAGAAGGCGGCGTGGGTGGCCAGCCTGCAGCAGGCGGCCGTGTATATCGACATCCCGAATGTGGAACGGGCGCAGTTGCCGGCCTGGATATCCCAGCGCCTGGCCGCGCAGGGGCAGAGCGCCGAACGGGCCAGCATCGACTTCATCGCCGAACGCGTGGAGGGCAATTTGCTGGCGGCGCATCAGGAAATCCAGAAACTGGGCTTGCTGCATGCTGCGGGCAAGCTGACGTACGAGCAAGTGCAGGACGCGGTGCTGAACGTGGCCCGCTACGATGTCTTCAAGCTGTCCGAAGCCATGCTGGCCGGCGATCCGGCGCGCCTGGTGCGCATGCTCGAAGGCTTGAAGGGCGAGGGCGAGGCGCTGCCGCTGGTCTTGTGGGCCGTCTCCGAGGAAATCCGCACGCTGTTAAAATTGAAGGCCGGCATGGCGCAAGGGCGTCCATTGGGCGCGCTGCTGAAGGAATACCGCATCTGGGGACCGCGCGAGCGGATGATGGAGCCGGCCCTGCGGCGCATTTCGCTGCCCGTGCTGGAAGCGGCGCTGCAGCAGGCGGCGCAGGTGGACAAGATGATCAAGGGCTTGCGCGCCAAGGGCTACGCGGGCGATGCCTGGGATGCCATGCTGCAGCTGGGCCTGAAGATCGCCCGAGGCTAGTTTTTTACTATATGGATACGAGCATGGACATCACAGAATATATGCAGGACGTGGGCACGCGCGCACGCGCCGCGTCGCGCGCCATGGCGCGTGCCGACAGCGCCACGCGCAACCGCGCCTTGAGCCTGATCGCCGCCGCCATCGTGCGCGATGCGGACCTGCTGCGCGCGGCCAACCAGCGCGACCTTGACGCGGCGGCCGCCGCCGGTCTGGCGCCGGCCATGCTCGACCGCCTGACCCTGTCCGACGCCGCCATCGCCACCATGGTCGAAGGCTTGACGCAGATCGTCGCGCTGGCCGATCCGATCGGCGAAATCTCGAACATGAAGTTCCGCCCGACGGGCATCCAGGTGGGCCAGATGCGCGTGCCGCTGGGCGTCATCGGCATCATCTATGAAGCGCGGCCGAACGTGACGGTGGACGCGGCCGGCCTGTGCATCAAGAGCGGCAACGCGACGATTTTGCGCGGCGGCTCGGAAGCGATTCACTGCAACCGCGCGCTGGCCAAGCTGGTGCAGGAAGGGCTGCTGGGGGCAGGCTTGCCGGCCGATGCCGTGCAGGTCATCGATACCACCGACCGCGCCGCCGTCGGCGCCCTGATCACCATGCCGCAGTACGTGGACGTCATCGTGCCGCGCGGCGGCAAGGGACTGATCGCACGCCTGATGGACGAGGCCACCGTGCCGATGATCAAGCATCTCGACGGCATCTGCCACGTCTATATCGACGCCAAGGCGGATCTGAAAAAAGCGCTGGAAATCGGCTTCAACGCGAAATGCCACCGCTATGGCACCTGCAACACCATGGAAACCCTGCTGGTGTCGCGCGCCATCGCCGCGACCGTGCTGCCGCAGCTGGCCGAACTGTACCTGACCAAGCAGGTGGAACTGCGCGCCGATCCGGAAAGTCATGCGATCCTGGCCGCCGCTGCCTATCCGCACCTGGTGCCCGCCACCGAGGAAGACTGGCGCACCGAATACCTGGCCGCCATCCTGTCGGTAAAAGTGGTCGACGGCATCGACGAAGCGATGGACCACATCAACCGGTATTCGTCGAAACACACGGAAGCCATCATCACGGAAGACTACAGCGATGCACTGCGCTTCCTGCGCGAAGTCGATTCCGCTTCCGTAATGGTGAATGCCTCGACGCGTTTCGCCGACGGCTTCGAATATGGCCTGGGCGCCGAGATCGGCATTTCGAACGACAAGCTGCACGCGCGCGGCCCGGTGGGACTGGAAGGCCTGACTTCGCTCAAATACGTGGTCTTTGGCCACGGCGAAGTGCGCAAGTAAGAAACGTAGGTAGTACGCGTGCGCGGGCGGCCCACGAGGTGGCCCGTGCTCTCATTTCTGTAGCTCTCTGACACTGGGAACCCCATGCTTTTTCTCTGGACCAAAGCCTTCCACATCATCTTCGTCATGTCCTGGTTCGCCGGCCTGTTTTACTTGCCGCGCATTTTCGTGAACCTGGCGATGGAGACGGAAACAGTGGCGACCGAGCGGCTGCTGCTGATGGCGCGCAAGCTGTACCGCTTCATGTCCCTGCTGGCGTTGCCGGCCATGGTGCTGGGACTGGCGTTGATGTGGATGTTGTACGGCGGGGGCGAAGGCCGCATGAAGATGCCGGGCTGGATGCACGCCAAGCTGACGTTCGTGGTGCTGCTGCTCGGCTATCACCACGCCTGCGGTTCCATCCTGCGCAAGTTTGAAAAAGGTCTCAACAAGCGCAGCCACACCTGGTTCCGCTGGTTTAACGAGGTGCCGGTGGTGATGCTGCTGGCCGTCGTCGTGCTGGTCGTGGTCAAGCCTTTCTAAGGGAGTCGAGATGAGTGCAAGCCAGAGCAAAGTCGTGCAGTATTTCTTCGCGCCCCACTCGCCATGGACCTACCTGGGCCACGCGCGCCTGATGGCCATCGCCGCGAAGACGGGCGCGCAGATCGACGTGCGGCCCTTCGACCTGGGCAAGGTCTTCAGCGTGTCGGGCGGCCTGCCGCTGGCCAAGCGCGCGCCGCAGCGCCAGGCGTACCGCCTGGCCGAACTGGCGCGCTGGTCGGCCTTCCTGCAAGTGCCTTTGAATCTGCAGCCGAAGTTCTTTCCCGTGTCGCCGGAAGCGTCGGCCAAGCTGATCATCGCCACGCGCCTGGCGCATGGCGTGGAAGCGTCGCTGAACCTGGCGCACGCCATCATGCGGGGACTGTGGGCCGAAGAGCGCAACATCGGCGACGAAGAGACGCTGGTGCAGATCGCCGTCGACGCGGGCTTTGATGGCCGCCAGTTGCTCAAGACGTCGGAAACGGCCAGCGTGCAGGCCGAATACGATGCCAACACGGAGGCAGCAACTGCCGCTTCCGTCTTCGGCTCGCCGTGGTACATCGTCGATGGCGAGGGTTACTGGGGCCAGGACCGCCTCGATTTTGTCGAGCGGGCGCTGGAAAAGTAGTTTGTAGAGAGTAGTCAGTAACCCCAAGAGCAGAACTGGGGTCGGTCCCCGCAGGATCGGGATGTGCCCCACTGGGACGCATCCCCCTCAGGGTCCGACCCCGGCCTTTTTTGGGGTTTTCATTGAACGTGTTTTTCAACGGATAAAAGGTACACCATGGCTTCATATTTTTGCCCATGCCCGCGCGGCATGGAAGCGGCGCTGGCCGAGGAACTGGGCGAGATTGCCCAGGACAGTTCGACCATGAAGGTCCACAACCAGGTGCCGGGCGGCGTACATTGCTCGGGCGACCTGCTTGATTCCTACCGCATCAACCTGCATTCGCGCATTGCTTCGCGCGTGCTGATGCGCATGGCCCATTCCGGCTACAAGACGGAAAACGATATCTATGACCTGACCCTGGCGCAATCCTGGGAAGACTGGTTCGGCGTGCACCACACGATCCGCGTCGACGTCACGGCCGTGAAGTCGCCGCTGCGCAGCCTGGAATTCACGACATTGAAGATCAAGGATGCGATCTGCGACCGCTTCCGCGACCAGTTCAACGAGCGTCCGTCGGTCAACACCAAGACGCCGGACATGCGCATCGTCGGCTTCCTCGACGCGCACACGTTTACCGTGTATCTCGACACCTCGGGCGAAGCCCTGTTCAAGCGCGGCTGGCGCGAAGAGACGGGCGACGCGCCGCTGCGCGAAAACCTGGCCGCCGGCCTGCTGCGCGTGTCGGGCTGGAAGCCGGGCATGGTGCTGTTCGACCCGATGTGCGGTTCCGGCACCATCCTGGCCGAAGCGGCGCAGATGCTGCAAGGCATTCCGCCGGGCGCTTCGCGCCAGTTCGCCTTTGAAAACTTCCACGACTTCGATCCGGCGCCGTGGAATGCCATGAAAAACGCCATCAAGGTCAATCCGCTGCCGGCCGAGCCGACCATTTTCGGCAGCGATATCTCGGGCGACATGGTGGCGATGACGCGCCATAACCTGCGTTGCGCCGGCGTGCGCTTCGAGGTGCCGCTGAAGCAGATCGAGGCGCAGGAAGTCAAGCCGCCAAGCGACGTGCCTGGCATCATGCTGACCAACCCGCCTTACGGCGAGCGTATCGGCGTGCGCGGCGACAGCACCATTCCGGAAGATGAACTGTCGACGTCCTTCTATTCGGCCATGGGCACGACCCTGAAGCAGCGTTTCGCCGGCTGGACCGTGTTCCTGTTTACGGCCGACCTGGGCCTGCCCAAGCTGCTGCGTCTGAAAGAAGCGCGCAAGACGCCATTCTTCAACGGCGCGCTGGAATGCCGTCTGTTCCGTTTCGATATGGTCGCCGGGTACAACCGTAGAGAAGAAGCCAAGCCGAAGCCACAGCAGTAAGCGTTCGTCGCAAGACCCCGCAGTAACCCCGCGCGCGGACCGTCACCGGTCCGCGCGCCACTTTGGACCCACCATGTTTCCCACCCCTCCGGCCGATGTGCCGCCCGACCCGGTCACGCCCGTTCCGCCTCCCACACCGAGCCATATGGCGCCTTTGAGCCGCGGTGCGCTGGCCATGATGCTGGCCGGCCTGTCGATGCTGGGACCCCTGTCGATCGACACCTATCTGCCTGCCTTTGGCGCGATCCAGGGTTCGCTGCAGGCGTCGCCGCTGGAAGTGCAGCAGTCGCTGACGTTCTACATGCTGGCCTTTGCCGGCATGGTGCTGTGGCATGGCGCGATCTCGGACACCTTCGGCCGGCGCAACGTCATTCTCGTGTCCCTGCTGATGTTTGCCATCGGCTCGCTCGGCTGCGCTTCGGCGCACACGGTGCACTATCTGTGGTTCTTCCGCATCATGCAGGGCGTGTCGGCCGGCGCCGGCGTGGTGATCAGCCGCGCCATCATCCGCGACCTGTATTCCGATGCGGCGGCGGCCCGTTTGCTGTCGCTGGTGACGATGATCTTTTCCATCGCCCCGGCCGTGGCGCCGATTCTCGGCGGCTGGATCGTCATCTGGTTCGACTGGCGCTCTATCTTCCTGTTCCTCGCCTTTTACACGGTGATCCTGCTGGCGTTCTGCTACTGGCGCCTGCCCGAAACCCTGCCGGTGGAAAAGCGCCAGCCCTTCAATCCCCGCTTTTTGGCGTCGAGCTATGGCCAGATCCTGCGCTCGCCCCTGTTTCACATCAAGGCCGGCATCGTCGCCCTCAATTTCGCGGGCCTGTTCCTGTTCATCACGGCCGCGCCGGAAATGCTGCCCAAGCAGCTGCACCTGGGGCCATCGCAGTTCGGCTGGCTGTTCATCCCCTGCGTGAGCGGGATTTTCATGGGGGCGCTGGCGGCCAACCGCATCGCCGGCAAGGTCACGTTCGCGCGCCAGATCGGCATCGGCTTCGCCTTCCTGCTGTGCGCAGCCAGCGTCAATGTCGTGTACCACCTGTTCCTGCCGCCATCGCTGCCCTGGTCGGTGCTGCCCCTGTTCTTCTACACCTTCGGCATGTCGCTGGTGGGGCCGGGCGCGACCTTGCTGGCGCTGGATCTGTTCCCGCATATCCGCGGCACGGTGGCCTCGTGCCAGTCGTTCGCCAGCACCTTGCTCGGTGCCGTGGTGGCTGGCGTGATCTCGCCGCTGCTGTCCGGTTCCGTGCTGTGGCTGGCGTCGGGCCAGCTGGGGTTTACGGCGCTGGCACTGGCGCTGTGGCTGCTCTCGCGGCGCTTCCGCCACCGTTTACTTGGTGCCATCAAGGCATAAGTTTCCATCGCAGAACGCTGGATTTATTTCAACTTAATTTTCTATATTGCAAGTAATATCCGAGGCTTATGATAAGATGACTTTTTTCCCGGCATCCTCTCAGGCAGTCTATTTTTTGGTTACAGGAGTGGAGGATTCCTCTGAACGTGGCCGCGCTTCGCTGCTGAGCGCTCTTCCTTATCGAACCGGCAATGCCTGATACGATGCATCAATCTGATCACGATATTCGCAATCGCCTGCTGATTGCCCGCCTGCCGGCCATGCCGCAGATCCTCATCAAGCTGATCGCCCACCTGCAGGCCGACGATGCCGGCATGCCGGAGCTGGCCGCGCTGATCGCCAAGGATGCGGGCATGACCAGCAAGATCCTCGGCGTGGCCAACAGCTCGGCCTACCACCGCCAGGGCAAGGTCGTCAGCCTGGAACAATCGCTCGTCTCGCTGGGCACGGACATGATCAAGACCCTGGTCATCAGCGAATCCGTCTTCCAGACCTTTAACAGCTTTCCCCATTCCGGCAGCACGGATTTGCGCGCCTTCTGGAAAAGCTCGCTATCGGCTGCCGTCATGGCGCGCGCGCTGGCCAAGGCCATGGCCTATCCGCACGCCGAGGAAGCGTATCTGGCAGGCTTGCTGCACAACGTGGGCCGCCTGGCCTTGCTGGCCACGGCGCCGAAGGAATACGCGTTCAATTTCACGGCGCGCGACGATGCCGCCCTGTGCGCGGTGGAGCAGCGCACCCTGCAGATCACGCATGCCGAAGCGGGCGCCTGGCTGATCGAACGCTGGCATCTCGATTCCTTCCTGGCCGACAGCGTGCTGTATCACCATGAACCGCTGGCGCGCCTGGAAGCGAGCCATCCCCTGATCCGCATCGTGCGCCTGGCGCATCTGCTGTGCAGCCATGCCGACGATGCGGAGTCGATCGCGCAGGCGGCAAGCCTGTGTGCGCTGGACGTCGCGGCGCTGGAAGACCTGGCCGGCAGCGTGGCGCGCCAGGTGGAGCAGGCCGCGCAGCACCTGGGCATCGACCTGGCCGGCGCGGACGATATCGTCACGCCGCCCGCATATGCGCCGCCAGCCGTCGATCCGGTGCAGCAGCGCCTGTCCGATGAAGTGCGCAACATGGTACTGGTGTCCGAGGTGGGGCAGACCTTTGCCCGCCAGCAGGGCGAGAGCAGCCTGCTGGAAGCCATTACGCGCTCGGCGCGCATCCTGTTCGACTTCGACACGGCCGTCATCCTGCTGCAAAACCCCACCGGCCATGCGCTGGTGGGCGTGGCGGCGGGAGAACATCAGCAGCGCCTGGCCGGTTTTTCGATCCCGCTGGCCAAGGGCGGTCCGCTGGCCGCATCGGCCCTGGAATGCAAGCAGGCGTTCTTAAAGCGCGACATGCCGGCGCTGGGCATCGTCGAGGAGCAGCTGTTCCGCATTCTCGGCACGGACAGCCTGGTCTGCGTGCCGCTGGTGGCGGGCCAGCGCAGCCTGGGCGTGCTGATCGGCGGCGTGGCGGCGTGGCAGATTCCCGCCTGCCAGAAGCGCGAGGGTTTCCTGCGCGCGTATGCCAACCAGGCCGCCACGGCGCTGGAAACGGCCATCAGCGCGCGCGGCCTGGCACGGCGCCAGCTCGATCACGTGGCCGAGGAATACCGCGCCGCATCGCGCCGCGTCGTGCATGAAGTGAATAACCCGCTGTCCATCATCAAGAACTACCTGAGCGTGCTCGATCACAAGCTGGAGAAGCAGGAGCCGGTGACGGGCGAGATGTCGATCCTGAACGAGGAAATCGACCGGGTCGGCCAGTTGATCAGCGGCCTGGCCGATCTGCAGCCGGCGGCGGCCAGTGGCGTCACCGATTGCGCGCGCGTGGTCGACGACGTGCTGCGGCTGTTCCGCGCCACCGATTTCCTGCCGCCGAAGATCGAAGTGGTCACGCGCATGCAGGATGCGCCATGCGAGGTGGAGGCCGATGCCGACATGCTCAAGCAAATCCTGCTCAACCTGCTGAAAAACGCCGTCGAAGCCTTGCCCGATGGCGGACGCATCGAAGTGGCGAACCGTGGCCACGTCAACCGCGACCGCCGCCTGTACCTGGAACTGTGCGTCAGCGACAATGGCGCCGGCCTGGCGCCGGAAGTGCTGGCCAATCTGTTTTCTCCCGTGCGCAGCAACAAGGAAGGCGCGCATCACGGCCTGGGCCTGTCCATCGTGCATGACCTTGTCACGCGCCTGCATGGCGTGATCGGCTGCCGCAGCAGCAAGTCCGGCACCTCGTTTGAAATCCTGCTGCCCATTCCCTTGCCGGCGGCCGCCGCAGCCGCGCTGCCCGCCCCCGGCAACACCGCCCTGTCTTCGTAACGTCCATGAACTCCTCCGCCATTCCATTTGACCTGGAAAACAGCCCGCGCATCCTGCTCGTCGACGACGAGCCCCGTTTGCTCGCCTCCCTCCACGAATTGCTGAAGGACCGCGGCTACCAGCTGTACACGGCCACCTGCGGCAGCGAGGCGCTGGCGCAGTTGTCGAAACTGCGCTTCGACCTGATCCTGCTCGACCTGCGCCTGCCCGACATGAGCGGCCATGAAATCATGGACCACATCAACCGGCGCGGCATCGAGGGCGACGTGATCGTCATGAGCGGCGACGTCGGCATCGAGGCGGCCATCGGCGCCCTGAAACGCGGCGCCTATGATTATCTGCGCAAGCCCTACAGCCGCGAAGAGCTGCTCAAGACGGTGGAGAACGCGCTGCAAAAGCGCAAGCTGGCGCTGGAGAACGAGCGCATCGCGCTGCAGCTGGAAAACTCGGAAAAGATGTACCGCTACCTGGTCGACAGCTCGCCCGACATCATCTATACCCTGAACCACGAAGGCCGCATCACCTTCATCAACGACCGGGTGCACCAGTTGCTGGGCTTTAGCCGCGAAGAACTGATCGGCAGCCATTACTCGATTCTCGTCCACGATGAAGACCAGGAGCGGGCGCGTTATGCCTTCAACGAGCGCCGCCTCGACGAGCGCGCCTCGCGCAATGTGGAACTGCGCCTGAAGTGTCATAGCGGCAGCGGCAGCGACCGTACCTTCAACAATACCCTGATGACGATCCCGCTCAATTCGATCGGCATGCACAGCCTCGATCACGAAGCCCGCAAGCAGGAATACTTCGGCACCTACGGCGTGGCGCGCGACATCACCGACCGCAAGCGGGCCGAGGAAGTCATTTCCTACCAGGCCTACCACGACATCCTGACGGACCTGCCGAACCGCATGCTGTTCAAGGACCGCCTGGGGCTGGCCGTGATCCAGGCGCGGCGCAAGCTGACGGAGCTGGCCGTGATGTTCATCGACCTGGACCGCTTCAAGCTGGTCAACGATACCCTGGGCCACGTGAAGGGCGACGAGCTGCTGCAGCAGGTGGCGCTGCGCCTGAAGGATTGCCTGCGCCGCGGCGATACCCTGGCGCGCCAGGGCGGCGATGAATTCACCATCGTGCTGCCGGAACTGCGCGACCGCCAGGATGCGCGCCTGATCGCCGACAAGTTCCTCGAATGCCTGCACCAGCCCTTCGACCTCGATGGCAACCAGGTGCACATTTCGGCCTCCATCGGCATCGCCATTTATCCGGGTGACGGCGAGACCATCGACGAACTGCTGCGCCATGCCGACATCGCCATGTACCAGGTCAAGGCGCTGGGCAAGAACGGCCACAGTTTTTATCACGAGTCCATGCTCGACGTGTCGCACCAGAAGATCGCGCTCGAGCAGAGCCTGCGCAAGGCGCTGGAGCTGAACCAGCTGGAGATGTATTACCAGCCGCAGGTCGATGTGATGACGGGCCGCATCGTCGGCGCCGAAGGCCTGATGCGCTGGAACCACCCGCAACGGGGCTTGCTGACGGCCGGCGAATTCCTGCCGTTCGCCGAGGAAAACGGCTTGATGCTGCCGATCTCGGACTGGATGCTGGGCGCCCTGTGCCGCGATCTGGTGCAGTGGAACGCGGCCGGCGGCGAAGCCGTGCGCCTGTCGCTCAATTTGTCGCCGCAATACCTGGACCGGGGCGACTTTTTCGAGAAGATGCGCGGCGCGCTGACGCGCTACGGCATCGCGCCGGAAAAGATCGAAGTGGAAATCACGGAAAACATCTGCATCCGCAATCCGCAGTATGCGATCGAGCAGTTGAACAAGCTGTGCCAGCTGGGCGTGTCGGTCGCCATCGACGATTTCGGCACCGGCTATTCCTCGCTGTCGTATCTGCACCGCTTCCCCATCCACACGATCAAGATCGACCAGTCGTTTGTGAAGGAAATCCACGACGAGCACGGGCACTATCCCGTCATCCTGGCCATCATTTCCATCGCGCGCGGACTGGGCCTGCACCTGATTGCCGAAGGCGTGGAAACGGAAGGCCAGGCGCGCTACCTGCAGGACAAGGGCTGCACCACGATGCAGGGCTATCTGTACCACCGGCCCATTTCGCTGGGCAGTTTCATCGGCGTGCTGCAGGAGCAGAACCGCCTGATCGCCGGTGCCGCACCGGGCGAACCGCAGCCGCTGGCCATCGAGGCCTGATCCATGCCGCCTGCAGATCCCCGCCACACGGCCGCTCATTACACGGCTGACTACCTGCGCCTGAAAGGACTGGCGGAGAAGGGCAATGCGAACGCCCAGCATAGCCTGGGCTTCATGTATTTCAATGGCCAGGGTATCGAGCAAAGCTATGCGCAGGCATTGCACTGGTATGGCCTGGCTGCCGCGCAGGGACTCGAGCACGCGCAATACAACCTGGGCGTGATGAGCCAGAAGGGACAGGGCGTGCCGCAGGATTTCGTGCAGGCCGCGCACTGGTACCAGCAGGCGGCCGAGCAGGGCTACGCGGCGGCGCAGTACAACCTGGGCTGGCTGTATGCCAAGGGCCAGGGTATCGCGCAGGACAGCGGGCAAGCCATGCTGTGGTTCAGCCGCGCAGCAGAGCAGGGCGACGCGGGCGCGCAAAACAATCTGGGCATGATGTATGACAATGGCAAGGGCGTGCCGCAGGACTTCGTGCAAGCCATCGCCTGGTACCGCAAGGCGGCCGAGCAGGGGTATGCGCGCGCCCAGTTCAACCTGGGCCTGCGCTACGACAATGGCCAGGGCGTGCGCCAGGACCGCCAGCAGGCGAGCGCCTGGATGCGCAAGGCGGCCGAGCAGGGATACGCGCCGGCCCAGTTCAACCTGGCGCTGCGCTATGCAAATGGCGACGTGCTGCCGCAGGACAGCGGCCAGGCCATCGCCTGGTACCGGCGCGCGGCCGAGCAGGGCCACGCCAGTTCGCAGTTCAACCTGGGCCTGATCTACGACAATGGCCAGGGCGTGCCCTGCGATAAACAGGCGGCGCTCGAATGGTACGTGAAGGCGGCCGGCCAGGGGCACGCGGCGGCCCAGCACAACCTGGGCCTGCACCATGAACATGGTGCGCAGGACTATACGCGGGCGCAGGTGTTCTACCGCCAGGCGGCCGGGCAGGGTTTTCCCGCGGCACAGTATCAGCTGGGACTGCTGCATGAACATGGGCAGGGCATGCCTGTCGATGCGCAGGAAGCCATCTTCTGGTACCGCAAGGCGGCCGACCAAGGGCATGTGCGGGCGCAGTTCGACCTGGGCCTGCGCCATGAACATGGCCAGGGCGTGCCGCAGGATCTGGCGCTGGCGCTGGAATGGTACCGCCGCGCCGCTGAGCAGGATTACGCGCCGGCGCAATACATGCAGGGCGTGCTGCACGACCGCGACGACGGCCCGGCGCCCGACAGCCAGCTGGCTTGCGCCTGTTATTGCCGCGCCGCCGCGCAAGGCCACAGCCTGGCCCAGTTCGCGCTGGGCCTGCGGCACGACAATGGCCAGGACGTGCCGCAGGATTATGCCGCCGCCTGGGACTGGTATGCGCTGGCCGCGCGCCAGGGCCATGCGCGGGCGCAAATGAATCTGGGCTTGATGGCGGCCAGCGGCCAGGGTGGCCCGCTCGATTTGCAGCAGGCGTATATCTGGCTGTCGATGGCGGCGGCGGCCGGCGTGGCCGGCGCGGAAAAATCCTTGCGCCAGACGGCGGCGCGCATGCGCGAGACCGACTTGATACAGGTGCGCCAGCGCCTGGCAGCGCTGGCCGATTAACCTCGATTGCATATCGCGGCATTGCCTGTGCGAAACGGGCGTGCCGGGCCATGCCGACAGCTGTTTCGTTGATCCGCAGGCGTCTTTCGCCCGCCGGCGCGCGCCGGCCCCTCCCATCCATACCATGCGGCACCGTCCAAACGTGCGTGGATACAACAGGATTTGTTGTATCGTGCGCTCCCGCGCCGGTACCCACGTATATTTCTTCAGCGACAAAAGTGCCGGCGCCGCCGTGGTTTGCTATGCTAAGGGTTCAAGAATCGCCCGATGCGCCATTGGCTCTTACACAAAGGATGATTATGCGCCCGAAATTTCTCCCCGCTCCCTCCGCCGCCCTGTTGTGCGCTGTGGCGTTGTGCTCGTCCATGGCAATCGCGGCCACCCCGCTCGCGGCCCTGACCAATCAGGAGGCCAGCAGTGGCTTGAAGGCGGCGCTGGATGCCGGTTCCGCCGCTGCCGTAGCCAAACTGGGCGTTGAAAATGGATTCCTGAATAACGACAAGGTCAAAATCAAGCTGCCCGGCATCCTGGAGCAAGCCAAGCCCTTGCTGAAGATGACGGGGCGCGGCCAGCAACTGGACGATCTGGTGGTGGCGATGAACCGTGCCGCCGAGTCTGCCGTGCCCATGGCCAAGCCCTTGCTGCTCGACGCGGTGAAGTCGATGAGCGTGACGGATGCGAAAAATATCCTGTCCGGTGGCGATACTTCGGTGACGGACTTTTTCCGCCAGAAAACATCCGCACCCCTGGCCGTCAAATTCCTGCCCATCGTGAAATCCGTCACCGACCGCTCGGGCCTGGCCAGCAAATACAACAGCACCATGAGCCAGATCGGCAAGACGGGCCTGGTGCCGCAGCAGCAATCGACGGTGGAAGCTTATGTCACGGACCGTGCGCTGGACGGCCTGTACCTGATGATCGGCGAGGAAGAAAAAGCCATCCGCAGCAATCCGCTTGAATATGGCAGCAAGATTATCGGCAAAGTGTTTGGCAGTTTGAAGTGAATGTTTAAGCCTGCAGCAAGGCCGCAGGCGGCGTTTGCGCCACATTGACAGGTGTGGCGCAAGGGAAACAAGTTAAGCATTTGCTACAAGAAAACAATGTTAAAATTCTGCGACATAAATTCCTGAGGCATGGTCAAGCAACTATCAACTGCTCAGGAGTGCCTGGTTTTAGTGGCGAACTGATGCGTGGCATTGCAAGATGCCCGTCGGTTGGCCTTTTTTCGTTTCATTCACGTTTCCCCAAGCTCATTGATTTTCTGAATACATTGTCAGGAATTCCAGGTGCAGGATATTTTAGGTAGCCGGATTTGTTAAGCGTACTCAGAAAATCAATTAAATATACCTGGTGTGGTTGCTTGGTGCTTGGCGCGCCTTCGGCGATGGCCGCCACCCCGAATCATGGTGGCCAATCCGGGTATATCAATATGCCCAGTGCCTTGGTGGAAACAGACGGGACCTTCAGCGTCGGGTATAGCTACGACAGCCCGTATGGCCAGTTGTGGGTCACGGCGGATATCCTGCCTTTCCTGCAAATGACGGGGCGTTATGTGTCGATCACGGGCATTCCCGGTTTTACCAACACGCCCGGCGAATACGGCAGCGGCTATGGCCGCTACAAGGATAAGGTCGTCGACGGCAAACTGCGCCTGTGGAGCGAATCGGAGTGGATGCCGTCGGTCGCCGTCGGCATGACGGATCTGTTCGGTACCGAGTTGTTCAAGGGCCAATATTTGGTTGCCACCAAGACTTTTGGCGCCAGCAAGAATATCGAAGCGAGCTTGGGTTATGCGCACAAGCGCCCGGACGGCGTGTTTGCCGGCGCACGCTGGACCCCGGCCGCGCTGCCGCGCTGGTCGGTGGTGGCCGAGTACGATACCACCAATTATCTGCGCGATTTCCGTGCCAGCGAAACGAACGCCGGCAAGCGCCGCAAGGGCGCGTCCGTGGGCCTGGAATACCGCTGGGGCTGGCTTGCCCTGCAGGCGGCGCGCAACCGCGACCAGTTCAGCGTGAACGCCTATGTCAGTATTCCGTTTGGCGAACGCGAGTTCGTTCCCAAGGTGTATGAGCCACCATATTTCGTGGATGACAAGAATCCGCCGCCGCTGCCCAGCAAGGAAGAATGGCACCGCGACGCCGTGTATGGCGCCGACCTGGTCAATGCCCTGGCGAAGCAGGACTACAAGAACATCCGTGTCGAGCAAGAAGGCAATGTCCTCAGCCTGAGCCTGACCAACAGCCGTATTTCGAATATGGGCCGGGCCGTTGGCCGTGCTGCGCGCACCGCCGTCGCCTTCACGCCGAAGGGCGTGACGACCCTGCGCATCACGTACACCAAGCTGGACCAGCCAATCGCCACCTACGAATTCTTTGACCTGCCAAAACTGAACGACTATCTGGCCGGCAAGATCGACCGCAAGGCGTTCCTCGACGTCGTCCTGCTGCGTTATCCGGAGAAAAGCGACGTCATCCGCGATGATCAGCAAAGCTGGCTGCAGGAATTCCTCGACAAGCCAGCGCCTGTCGTGGCGGCCGCACCGGCACCGGCACCGGCACTTGCGGCGGCTCCTGCCAGCGCGCCTGCTGCCGTTGCGCCAGCGGCAGCTACCCCTGCCGTTTCCGCGCCAGCTCCAGCCAAGGCTGCCAGTGTCCTCAAGGACGATGGCAAGCTGGCCGTCGGTGTCGGCGTCGATGGCGACGTGGTGCAGATCAAATCGCTGGACCGGGAAGCGAACCGCTTCAAGGTCGCCCCGAAGGTGGGCTTCTTCTTCAATGATCCGAGCGGCGCCTTCCGTTATTCGATATCGGCGGTCGCCAATTATGACCGCCGCCTGGGCGATGGCCTGTACCTCAATAGCGCCGCCAGCCTGCAGTTGCTGGAAACGGTGTCGGGCGTCAAGCAGCCATCGAACAGTAACTTGCCGCACGTGCGTACCGATGTGGCGGAATATTTGCGCGGCGGGCGATTCTCGCTGAGCCGCGTCTTGCTGAACAAATACAACAATCCCGCCGAACGCGTGTATACCCGCATGTCGGCGGGCCTGTATGAAGATATGTTCCGCGGCGTTGGCGGCCAGGTGTTGTACCTGCCGAAGGACAGCCGCTGGGCGGCCGATGTGGCGGTCGATGCCTTGCAGCAGCGTGGCTATAAAGGCTTGCTCGATACACTCGACTACAAGACGGTGACGGCGATCGGTTCCCTGCATTACCGCTTGCCGCACGACATTACCGTGACGGCCCGCGCCGGTCGCTTCCTGGCGAAAGACACGGGCGTGCGCATGGAGTTCAAGCGCCGCTTCCAGTCCGGCATCGAAGTCGGCGCCTGGTACACGCATACGAATGGCAACGATATCACCAGTCCCGGTACGCCATCGAAGCCTTACCAGGACCGTGGCGTTTTCCTGTCCGTCCCGCTGAACAGCATGTTGCCGATGGACACGCAATCGACGGCCGGCTTCGCCATCTCGCCATGGACGCGCGACGTGGGACAGATGGTGGCTTCGCCTGGCGACCTGTACGACATGTTCGAGCGTCCGCGCGCCGACATGCACAGCTACGATGGCCTGGGTAACTTTGCCGAGCGTCCGGACGAGCAGCACCTGCCGGCCGTCAATCCGCCGGACCGGCCGTTTGTCAGCCCATGGCCAGCGTTTCGCGCGCGGCTGGATCAGTCGGCTTCCGCCTTGCCGCAACCGGCCGAGTGGGTCAAGGCCACGGCCCTGATCGGCGGCGTGGTGGTGGCTTCCGCATTGGCCGACAAACCCGTCGACCGTTTCGTCAAGAAACACGAGGACTCGAAGGTTTACCGCAATTGGGACAAGCTGGGCAAGGCCATGCCGTATGCGGCGGTGGGCGCCGCTGCCGCTGCTTTCGCCTTGGGCGATGACCGCATGCAAAATACGGGACTCATTTCCCTGCAATCGGTTGCTGCGGCAACGGGCCTGGCCGTGGCCGGCAAATATGCGTTTGGCCGCGCCCGTCCAGAAGAAGACCTCGGCGCGTGGAGCCGTGTCGGCAGCAGCAGTTCCCGTTCGAATTCCTCCTTCCCTTCCGCGCATGCCGCGATCGGCTTTGCTGCCGTGACGCCGTTTGCCAAGGAATACGATGCGCCCTGGCTGTACAGCGTGGCGGCCGTGGGTTCCGCCGGCCGCGTGTTTGGCCGCAAGCACTGGGTCTCGGATACGGTCGCCGGCGGTATCCTGGGCTACGCCATGGGCAGCTGGCTGTGGCACGCGCAGCGCGACCAGAGCAAATCGGGTTTGTCGATCAATCCCGGGCCGAAAGAAATCAGCGTGACCTGGCAGGGCAAGTATTAAGCGCGCATGGCGCCCCCTTTACTCATACAACATCATTCATCCAGACAAAGACCAGCATGAAAAAGCAACTTCGTACTCCCCCGCCTTTCGTGAAGCACATGATTTTCTCGGCGTGCCTGCTGGGCGCCGGCTCCTCCTTCGCCGTCGAGCAGGAGTTTGGCGTGGTCGATACGCCGCGCGCGGATCTTGCACGCGCGCAGGCGAACGAAATGGGCGGCAGCGCCTTGCCCAGCATCCGCAGCGGGCGCGCTGAACAGCGTCAGGTGAAAGGTTTGCCCGGTAGTACCGCCAGCAAACGCGCCGTATCCGATACCGGCATGGATGCGATGCTGGACGCGCCAGTTGGTGCCTTTGAAGAGTACGTTGATGGCGTGACGGGGAAAAAGCTGAGCATTTTCGGCAAGGATTTGTTCAGCGGCGTACCGGCCACCTTTGCGCCGCTCGATGGCGTCCAGGTGAACCAGGAATACGTGATCGGCACGGGCGATGAGTTGCAGGTACGGGGCTGGGGCATGGTCGATATCGACGTCAGTGCCACGGTCGACCGCAGCGGTGCGATTTTCATCCCACGCGTCGGCTCCATCAAGGTCAGCGGCGTGCAATACAAAGACCTGCAGGGCTACCTGAAGAAAGCCATTGGCAAGATCTACACCAATTTCGACCTGACGGCGAGCATCGCACAAACGCGCGCCGTGCAAATCTACGTGGTTGGCCATGCAGTACGTCCTGGCACCTATACCCTCAATTCCATGAGCTCCATGCTCAACGCCCTGTTTACTTCGGGTGGTCCGGACGCTACTGGCAGCATGCGCAATATCCAGCTCAAGCGCGGCAAGGACACCGTCACCACGTTCGACCTGTATGACATGCTGGTCAAGGGTGACAAGAGCCATGACGTCACCCTGCGTGATGGCGACGTGATCTATATTCCTGAAGTGGGCCCGCTGGTGGCCTTGACGGGTAGCGTGAAGCAACCGGCTATTTTCGAATTGAAAGGCAGTTCCAGCCTAGCGGATTTGTTAAGCTGGGCCGGCGGTTTTGATTCTGCCGCGGAAACGAAGCAAGTGATCGTCGAGAAAAACGTCGATAACCAATACAAGACGGTCGTGGAGTTGACCGCCGATAAAGGCATGATCAATAGCCAGTTGGCAGGTATTGCGATCAACCCTACCGATATCCTGCGGGTGTTCGCGCCAGGTGCCGTCCCAGTCCAGGCGCAAATCCAGAATGAATACGTGCGCGTGGCCGGGGAAGCAAAGCAGAGCGGCATTTTTCTGTTGAAAAAAGGCGAAACCCTGCGCGAGCTGGTTGCACGCGTTGGCGGCGCCAATGAAAACGGCTACCTGTATGCCACGCAGCTGAATCGTGAGTCTGTGCGCCGTGCGCAGCAAATCAAACTGAACCAGGTGGCTGACCGTTTCGAGCGCGACCTGGAATCGAACGCAACCCAGCGCATGGCCGCCAGCAGCGACAGGGAGAGTGCGGCGAAAGCTGCGGCCGAAGTGGAACAACAGCGTCGTATCGCGCAAAAATTGCGCAGCATTAAAGCGGAGGGCCGTATCGTCCTCGATCTGCCAGGTGTCGATACTCAAGTCAAAAATCTTCCGGACTTGCCGCTGCAAGATGGTGATTCCATCCTGATTCCGCGCCGCCCTGGCACCGTGGATGTCCTTGGCTCGGTATTCCAGCAAAACGCCTTTGTTTACCGCCCGCAGCGGACAGTGAATGATTATGTTCAACAGGCCGGCGGCATTACGGCGAATGCGGATAAATCCGAAATGTATGTCATTCGTGCCGACGGCACGGCGCAAAGCGGTCAAGGCACTGGATGGTTCAGCGGTATCGGCGGCAGTGCCTTGAATCCAGGGGATACCGTTGTGGTGCCGGAGAAAATCGACCGAAGCACATTTATGCAGAGTCTGAAGGAATGGACTGCGATTTTCTATCAGTTTGGTCTAGGTGCTGCTGGTTTGAAAGTGCTGAAAGATTGATACGGCATTTAGCTGGACGCATATAAAACCATACTCTATTTGAAAGCAAACGATGTCCGAGCATGTGGAAATTCAGAATAAACAACATTCAGTAAATAAAGCGGAAGAGGATGGTATCCATTTACTCGATGTGTGTGCCGCCCTGGTACGCCAGCGAAGAATCATTATCATTCTCCCGTTGATTACAGGTGCACTGGCGTTAACGGCGAGTTTGCTGATGACGCCGAAGTATGTGAGCACGGCTGTCATCATGCCGCCGCAGCAACAGAGTTCTTCTGTTTCCTCGATGTTGGGGCAACTTGGTGGGTTGGCCGGGGGAGTAGGGGGTATTGCTGGATTAAAAAATCCCAATGATTTGTATGTGGGGATGCTGCAAAGCCGAACGATTGCGGATAATTTAATCGAGCGCTACAAGCTCAAGGAGCGCTTCAAAAAAAATACGATGGATGAGACGCGCGAGAAATTGACAAAGATACGTGCCTTATCCAATGGGAAAGATGGCTTGATTGGCATTTCCATCGAAGACAAGGATCCAAAATTTGCCGCGGAGCTGGCTAATGCCCACGTTACAGAATTGGCTGCCTTGACAAAAGGCTTGGCCATTACAGAAGCGTCGAGACGCAGAGCTTTTTTTGAGAAGCAATTGACAGCTGCCAAAGATGATTTGGCGAATGCAGAAGTTGCCATGCGTAAGATGCAGGAATCCACCGGCATGCTCCAGCTGGAAGGCCAGGTAAAAGGAATTATCGCCAATGAAGCTCAGCTTCAGGGCACTATTGCCGCGAAGAATGTGCAACTTCAATCTATGCGTAGTTTTGCGACAATCAATAACCCAGAATATATGCGATTGCAAGAGGAAGTACGCGGTCTGCAAAACCAGTTGGAAAAGCAACAGAATGGCAAGGGGCGGACTGGTGATGTAATGATCCCAAGCGGAAAAATTCCGGAGGCAAGTATTGAGTATGTACGAACTCTGCGCGATGTTAAATATTACGAAACGATTTTCGAATTGCTGGCAAAACAGTATGAACTGGCAAAAATTGATGAAGCCAAGGATTCATCCATGATCCAGCAGCTTGACCTGGCTGTGCCAGCCGAGGAAAAAACAAAACCCAAACCTTTGGCCTTGACAGTGGTGGCATTTATTGGCGGCGGTGTGCTTGCGATTTTGATTGCATTGTTGCGCGATACCTATATTTCATCACGGAAGAGTGAAAAAAATATTCAGCGCTGGCTGGTGCTTAGGAATGCGTGGAAAAAATAATCAATATCGCATGACTTTGATTTTGAAAATATTTTCCCGGTGCCGAATAAATAAACAGATTTTAATGTAAATGGTTTTTCCAACAAATGACGACTGCATCATTACGTAATATTTTTTTAAAGAATGCTGTCGCCAATGTAATCGGTGGTATAGGTTCTGCGCTGTTTAATTTATTGCTTCCAGCGTTGGTGGTGCGATATCTGGGGAAATTGGAATTCTCAGTATGGAGTTTGGCGTTACAGGTATTGATCTATCTGCAGTTGTTCGGTTTTGGTCTGCAAACGGCGATGACAAAATTTATCGCTCATGCACATGAACTGAACGACCTGGATGACCAAAGAAAAACAATGAAGGCCGGGCTTGTTATCGTAACCGGTTTTGTTTTTGTTGCGATGTTCGCAGTGACAGTTCTTGTTATTTTCTATCCATTATTATTCAAGAATATACCGCCGGAATTAATCGGCGAATTTCGTATTTGTATATCGTTGCTGGGAATTTCTGCAGCTTGGCAGCTATTTGCCCTGATACCTATGGGGGTGTTTGTAGGTTTGCATAGAAATATCATTCCAGTAAGTGGGCAATTATTTGTTCGTATGTTCAGTTTGCTTGCTTTATGGCTGGTGTTAAAAAATGGCGCAGGCTTACTCGTACTGTCATTAACCATGGCATTGAGTAGTGCGCTCATTGTGCCAATTAATTTCCTGGCCATACGCCGGTGGGCGTCGGCGTTGATAACGGCGCTGGGGCCGATGGAGAAAAAACGGTTTGGGGATTTGCTGAAGTATTGCGGGAATCTAGCAATATGGAATATTGCCATGCTTTTGGTGAATGGTCTGTCAATAATGATCGTTGGTCATTTTGATTTCAAGAACGTGGCAGCTTATTCCTTGGCATCTACCGTTATTGCGATCATGATCGGTTTGCAGCAGGCAATTATTTCACCATTACTGCCTGCGGGAGCAAAATTAAATGCGCGGGAAGAAACACGGCATGAATTGCCAAAATTAATGATAAGTGCGACGCGTATTTGTATTGCTGGATTGATTCTGTCTGTTATCGGGCTGTATTTTTTTGGCGTCAATTTCTTGCAAGCATGGCTGGGTAAGGGATATAGCGAAGATATACTGAAATTATTATTGATATTGGCAATTGCCAATATGATACGAAATATAGCGCTTCCATATTCAATGTTATTGCTTGCTATTAATATGCAAAAGCAAGTACGCCTTACCGTTTTTGTCGAAGGTGTTGTAACTCTGCTGGCAAGCATAACGCTAGGATATCAATATGGTGCATTTGGCGTGGCATATGGTGCATTAATAGGATCTCTTTCGGGTTTCTTTTGCAATTATATGTTCAACTTCTCTTCAACAAGACTGATTGTTCCGGATATATTTCTATTCACTTTGAAATCTGGCGTTTTTCTTTCTTTGCCTGTGGCTGCATTTATATTGGTATTTTAATGGGGATCTTATGTTTGAAGGGTTAAGGAAATTTTTCTTTTGTGCCAAGAATAAATTTGTCAAAAAATCAAAAACATCTTTCTTCTCAATATATACCAATTCTAAACACATTACTGTTGGCAAAAATGTCACGATAGGGAAAGGATCGGTAATATTCCCTATACGAAACGTGAGCGGTCAGGAGTTTAATGCCCATATTGAAATAGGTGATTTGGTTTATATCGGACATCAGACTCAGCTTCATTCCGTTGGCCATATGAAGATTGGTCGCGGAAGTGTTCTTAGTGATTATGTTTATTTGTCCGATGTCGCCCATGGTTTGTCGCCTGTTAAAGGCCCTATCATGCAGCAACCTTTGGAGTCAAAGGGAGCAGTTATTATTGGCGAGAACTGTTTTATAGGATATGGCGTGGCAATTTTACCAGGAGTACAGCTTGGGGATAGCTGCGTTGTTTCTGCCAGGGCGGTTGTTACAAAATCTTTCCCTGCTTACACAATGTTGGCAGGCAGTCCAGCCAGGATTATCAAGAAATTTGATTTTTCGACTGAAGAATGGGTTTCTGTATATTAAAACATGAATAAATTGAAAAAAATTTTCCAGGAAGATATTTTTAATATTTTCAACTTGTTGGATCTTTTTTTGGTTAGAGTCAAAACGAAATGTTTTTATAAATTGTTTTTTGGTTCGATTGGAAAAAAATCAGTAATTTATAAGCCAACTTTAATTGCCAATCCAAAAAACATCTTTATAGGTGATTTTGTCACTATAAGAAATGGTGCAAGAATAGAGGTAGTGCGAACCAACGGGAATTTTTCGCCGAGGATTTCAATTGGAAATAATGTCAATATTGAACAAAACGTGCATATCGTTTGCGGGTCAAATATATCCATCGGCGACAATGTTTCGATCACTGGTGGTGTAGCAATCGTTGATATTGTTCATCCATACGAAAATGTTGATGATGAGAGCAAAATCGGTTCACGTCTTCAATGTGAAGGAAATTATGTCGATATTGCGGAAAATGTATTTATCGGCTACGGCTCTATAATTATGCCGAATGTTAAAATAGGTAAAAATTCAATAATTGGCGCGCATTCTGTTGTGAATGTAAATGTTCCCGCATTTTCTGTTGTTGCGGGAAATCCGGCAAAAATTATAAAGACGTATTGCTTTAAAGATAAAGAATGGAAAAAAACATCATGAAGATATTAATTACTGGCGGCGCAGGATTTATCGGCTCAAATCTGGCATTGCATTTGGTTAGTCTGGGACATGAAGTCACTATTTTGGATAATTTGTCGCCTCAAATTCATGGCGAAGATCCTGTGGTAACTTCGCCACTATTTCAAAGCATCAAGGATAAGACAAATTTTCTGCTGGGCTCTGTCACTGATGTTGCTGCTTGGGAAAAGGTTTTGCCTGGCCAGGACGCGATTGTGCATCTGGCTGCTGAAACTGGTACGGGACAGTCAATGTATGAAATCAAGCGCTATGTTGATGTGAATATTGGCGGTACCGGAATTATGCTGGATTTGCTGGCGAATGGTCGCTACCAGGTCAAAAAGGTTGTTGTGGCTTCATCGCGGTCGATTTATGGCGAAGGAAAATATCATTCGCCTTCTTTGGGCATCGTCTATCCTGGTGCACGAAAAGATGCGGATATGCAGGTTGGACGCTTTGAACCATTGTGCCCGCAGACGGGTGAAGCTCTGACGTTGTTAGCTACCGATGAAGAATCGAAAATTCATCCGTCATCGGTTTATGGTATTACCAAGCAAAATCAGGAACAAATGGTAATGACCGTTTGTGCTTCCATCGGGATCGGAGCGACAGCGCTTCGCTATCAGAATGTCTTCGGTCCGGGGCAATCCTTGAGCAACCCCTACACAGGCATTTTGTCAATCTTCTCGACACGTATTAAAAATGGCAATCATCTCAATATTTTTGAAGATGGTAAAGAAAGCCGAGATTTTGTTTTCATTGATGATGTGGTCGATGCAACTACGCTGGCGTTGATGGAAGATGCTGCAAACGGGCAAGTTTTTGGTATTGGCTCCGGCGTTGCGACCGAGGTTTTGACCGTAGCTCAAACCTTGGTGCAGCACTATGGTATTGACGTGCCAATTAAGATCACGGGGGCGTACAGGTTAGGTGATATTCGTCATAACTTTGCCGATCTGAGCAAGGCCAATCATTTATTGAAATTTATACCTAAAGTGGATTTCAGTACGGGCATTGCACGTTTTGCCGATTGGGTCAATTCTCAAGATGTATCTGTCGACGGATATGACCAGAGCATTAGCGAAATGAAGAAGCGCGGACTTTATAAGTAATGGTAACTGAGGCAGAAATTTATTCTACTTGATAATTTAAAATTTCATCACCATTGGTGCAATGTGCCATGTGCTGATATGTATTGAATGCAGAAAAGACAGCGTGTCATGCTGCCCATTGCCGCACATGGACGATGTGGCAGTACAAGACATCGCTCAAGATCATACGTTTATATAACGATCATGTTGTCCGTCATCTGCATGATTCGTGTTTTGGTGATCGAAGTAACAAGTAGAGTAATTTGAATTGAGAATTTCAAGGAACTAATTTATGAATCCGCGTGTTGGTTTGGTAACTGTGCTATTTAATAGTGCGGATGTGCTGCCTGGTTTTTTTCAGAGTTTGAGTGCTCAGTCTTATCGTGATTATTGGTTGTATATCATTGATAATAGTTTGGATGAGCTATCCTTCGAATCGGCAAAAAAAGAAATAGAAAAATACAATATAAGAAATGTCACTCTAATTAAAAACGACAAGAATGTCGGTGTTGCTGCTGCTAATAATCAGGGCATCGTTCTTGCTCTGGAGGCGCAATGCGAGTATGTGCTTGTATTAAATAATGATATTGAGTTTGCTGATACGGAATTATTTTCGTCAATGGTTGCAGTTGCCGATGCGAACAATGAAAAGCTGGTTACCCCAAAAATATATTTCTATGACTCAGATTTGATTTGGTGTGCGGGCGGATCGCTCAGCGAATGGCGCGGCGTTGTCCGGCATTATGGCGAAATGCAGCCGGATTCTGAAAAATACTCGAGCGATTGCTATGTCCAGTACGCGCCCACTTGTTTTATGCTGGTACATAAAGACGTGTTTGATCGTGTTGGATTAATGGACGAAAAATATTTCGTATATTACGACGACGTTGATTTTATTTATCGTTCAAACCAGGCAGGATTTAAATTGAAATACTGGGCTGAAGGAGAGGTCCGGCATAAGGTGAGTAGCAGTACTGGCGGAGATGAATCCCCTTTTTCTGTTTATTATACGAATCGTAATAGGATTTATTATATCAGGAAAAATTTCAAAGGCATGAAAAAGTCTGTTGCTATTTCTTATACGGTACTGACGCGTATTGTTAAAATGGCCAATTTTTCAAATCTTAAACGATCGCGGAAAATGTACGACGCGATGATTGCCGGTTTTTTTATGTGAATTCATAAATAAAGATGTATAGTAAAGTGGATTTATATGAAAAAAAATAAAAGCGTGCTGTTGATTTGCTTTGACATACCATTTCCAGACAACTATGGTGGTGTTATCGATGTCTGGAAGAGAATCGTACACTTAAAAAAGATGGGCTTTACTGTTCATGTGATTAGTTTCTATCTGAGTGAAAAAAGATTGCAAGCTTTCAATGAATCAGAAGAGGGGAAATTGGTCGACAGGCATTTTCCGATCAAGTCAAAATTGATGCCGTCGTGGAAATGGATTACCTATCCCTTGTCGATGGCAATTCGATTTTTCAGCGAAAAAGATGCTCGTAATCTTGGAAGCCAGCTTTATTCTCATTACGATTATGTTATCGTTGAGCATACCAAACTGCTGCTGTCATTTTTTACAATGCTTCAGAAATTCAAGATAAGTTTCGGCAAGAAATATTTGCGCATGCATAACTGCGAAGCCGAGTACTATCTGAGCATGGCGCAAGCAGAAAAAGGAATTATTAGAAAGTTATTTTACCGTATTGAGTCATTGAAATATCGGCATTATGAGAAAAAGATGTTGGCGAACCAATTTGTGGATGAAATACTATTTATTTCAGATAGAGACAAGGAAATTATTGGCCCTGTAGACTTGCCGACATCTGTATTGCCTATACTGACAGACCATGCTTATTCCTTGAGTACTTACGAAAATAAAATTAATACATTATTGTTTGTAGGGAATCTTGATCTTTCGGATAATATTGAAGCCGTTAAGAGGCTATATGCATATCTCGCAGATTGGCTGGCACTTAATTCTGATGTGAAACTAGTGATTGCCGGCAAGAAGGTTGAGTCCGATATGAATCCCTTTTCAGATTTTTCGCTTGAAAATGTTGAATTGTTTTTCAATATCAGCAATGATTTCAAAGAAAATCTTATGAATCAGGCAAAGGTATTTTGCTCCTTTTCGATGAATCCTGCAGGAGTGAAACTCAAGACATTGGAGGGGGCTTCATTCGGACTGCCAATACTGGCAAATAATAATGCGGTGAATGGCTCTGGATTGGAAAATTCGGTTCTCAATATCGATTCAATGAGCAAGGAAGATGTATATGCTGAATTGACGAAAATAATGAGAGATGGAGATTATTTTCAGGAGAAAGTCGAATTATTGTTCAAGAGTTACAATGAGCTTGTTGTTGATTCGATAAATTCTTACGATCGTGTATTTTCATGATTATCAAACTCGTTGCATTATTATTGCCGTTAATGATATTCAACACCATTAGTTTTGGTGCCGTTCCTCTTCCTTTTGTAACGCTTTTACTGGCACTTACTTGCGCTATCATGATGTGGAAACGGAAAATCATCCCCGGATTTTCCTATACGGCACCATTGCTTTCCTTGTTGGTAATATCTTTTTGCAAGGCAATATTTTTTCTGGGGACCGATAGCATTGTTGATGTGGTGAAGATATCAACAATGCTGATCGCATTGGCTGGAATATATTTTATTTTCAAAGAAAATTTGCAGGATTTCCTTCAATGGTATTTCTACGCAATGATTTTGATTTTACTATATATGGTATATCAATTTGTTGTATTGGCTGCGGGGCTTGATCGTAGCGCTTGGGGTGTAAATCTGCCGGTGGAAATGTGGAATGCCAACGCCTGGCATGTGTCAATTATAAGAGACGGCATTATTCGTGTTCAGGGTTTTGCTTACGAACCTGCGTATCTGGCAATATTTTTGGGTTTTGCTCTGTTTTGTGCCAATAGTTTTCCTGGTTACAGGAAGTGGACGATTTTCATAGTTGTTGGATTGTTCGCAACAGGCTCAAGAAATACCATGGTTTTTTTGGTGGTTTTTTACGGATTGCTTTTTTCCTATAAAAAATTGAGCGAAAATCTTATCGGTTTTATTTATCTATTATCCTTCTTCTTCCCGGTCGCCACTTTCTTTCTGTTGGATTTGAATGATGGATTTGATGTTTCCATCTTGGCGCGTGCACTGCCATATAAGGTAATTGCGGAGAATATATTTTCTGATTTTTGGTCTAGTCTGATTGGCGTCGCGTCGTATGTGGATGCTATCGATAACAGCGCGTATTTGTATGGTTTTTCTGATGTGGTAATTTCAGAAAAGGTTAATGAAGACCCGAAGAGTTTCATAGCATATTTAATTTTGCATTTCGGATTCCTGGGGTTTTTTGTATTTATATTTTCTCAATGGTGGTTCCTGAGAAGGTCGAAAATTTCATTGATCTATATGACCTCCTTTAATCTTCTTTGCTTCAATATAAATGTATTGTTTTGGCCAATTTATTGGTGTGTGTACGCATTGTCAATAGTGATACAGAAAAAAATCACCGTAGCTACTGAAGATATTTCAAGTAAAAACGATGTAACTGATGCCGAGCACGGCACTTCGATAGGGTTGTTGAAAAAATGACAGATGCTGTTTCGTTTGCAGTTGTAGTGCCAACATTGAATGCTGGCCCGGCTTGGCAGCAATGGATTGATGGCTTGAAGAGTCAATCGGCGACACCGGATAAAGTTTTGATTGTCGATTCGTCTTCCAACGATGCTACTGCGGATATTGCCGCCGCAGCTGGTTATGATGTTTTGCGAATTGAACGGAAAGACTTTAACCATGGAACCACACGGCAGTTAGCGGCTGAAAGGCTGGGTGATGCCGAGATTATTATTTATCTTACGCAAGATGCAATCTTGGCTGACCAAGATGCATTGAAAAATTTGCTCTCCACCTTTGCTGATCCGTCCGTTGCCATTGCCTATGGACGCCAATTACCTCATCGCGATGCAAAGCCTATCGGTGCGCATGCCAGAATTTTTAACTACACTGAGAAGTCCGAGGTGAAATCTGCGAATGATATTTCGCGCCTTGGACTAAAAGTGGCGTTTGTGTCAAATTCTTTTGCCGCATATCGACGAGCTGTACTGATGTCGATTGGTGGGTTTCCTTCGGATAACATTTTCGGCGAGGATACGTATGTATCAGCGAAGGTGATACTGGCGGGGTTGAAGGTGGCGTATGTCTCTGACGCTAAGGTATTTCATTCCCATGATTATTCCGTAATCCAGGACTTTCAGCGTTATTTCGATATAGGTGTTTTCCATTCCCGCGAGCCATGGCTTCGTTCCGCGTTTGGTGGAGCTGAAGGGGAAGGAAAAAGATTTGTTGTCTCGGAACTGAGATTCCTGATGAAAAATGCAATTTTTCTTATTCCATCTTCCATGTTCCGTACGCTTGTTAAATATGTAGGCTATCGTATGGGTTTAATAGAGCATCGTTTGTCGAAAAAAACCAAGCTGAAGCTGAGCATGCATAAAGGTTACTGGT
Source organism: Janthinobacterium sp. P210006 (assembly GCF_036231885.1). Lineage (NCBI taxonomy): Bacteria > Pseudomonadati > Pseudomonadota > Betaproteobacteria > Burkholderiales > Oxalobacteraceae > Janthinobacterium > Janthinobacterium sp. P210006. Next base: position 163,181 of record NZ_JAZARD010000001.1, read on the forward strand.
CCTGAGTGACGGATTAATCAGCTGGCGAAAATCTCGCCAGCTTGGCCGCTATGAAGCCATTGCCATGCAGATCGTGCTCTCCTTCACGTCAATACGCCGTTCATGGCCGCGCACTCATCGCCGCTAAGGCATCAGCCTGGTGAAGATGCGTTCAACGCCCCAAGGTCTGGCCTGGATAGCAACGCCTTCTGGCCTTCCAGATGCCAGACCACTTCCATCATCAACTCCAGCAAAGCGGCCTTATCGTGCCATTGCCGGCGGCCGTACCCGGCATCACCGACAGGAGGCGTCATGGAGCAGCAATGGAACGATCAACTGCATCCTTCATTCTTCACATCGGTCGATAGCCTCGCTTGACGGCCACAATGGTTCTGGACTCATCACGACATGCAAGGTATCGCTGTGCTGATTATTTAATCCTGACAAAGAGCTAAGGCATCAGCCCACTGCGGCAGTCCGCAAAACGTATCCATCAGCAGACGCGATGACAGTTGCGAGTTAGTTGGCCGTTTTGCAGGGACAGGATAGTCTTTCGCCAGTATCGGTTTTAACTGAGGTTTTTTCGTCACCGAGGGATGGCCCATAATTGCCTCAGTAAACCCGAACCAGGTGGTTTTTCCCTGCGCCGTCAAATGATACACGCCTGCATGTTCGGACCACCATGCTTGCTGATCTGCATGGACCAGACTTTGTGCCACGATGTGGGCTGTCGTGTCGGCAATGGTACGGCTCCAGGTGGGTGCGCCGAACTGATCTGAAACGATACTCAGTTCGTCACGTTCCCGTGCCAGGCGAAGCATGGTCAGCAGAAAGTTCTTGCCATGCGTGCTGTACACCCAGCTGGTGCGCAGGATCAGGTGCGGAATGCCGGCAGCCTGGATCGCTTGCTCGCCGGCCAGCTTGCTGCTGCCATAGACATTCACAGGGCAGGTCGGATCGGTTTCCGTGTAGGGACGGTCTTTCGACCCGTCGAAGACATAATCAGTGCTGTAATGAATCATTGCAGCGCCTAGTTTCTTTGCTTCTTCCGCCATGACGCCCGGCGCTTCGCCATTGATGCGCATTGCCAGTTCCGGTTCGCTCTCCGCCTTGTCGACGGCCGTGTAGGCAGCCGGATTGACGATCAGCGTAGGTTTGACACGACGGATCACGTCGCGGATCTGGTCCAGATCCGCGAGGTCCATCTGGCTGCGGTCGAGTGCAATGATCTCTCCCAGCCCTTGCAGGCTGCGTTGCAGTTCATAGCCTACTTGGCCGGTTTTTCCTGTAATTAAGATACGACTCATATTTTTCTCGTGAATGGTGGCGCGGCAATACGCGTGACTCAGGCGAAGATGTCCGCATTCGACAGCAGAACGCCGGCCTTGTCCTTACCGGACAGCAGCGGTTCGCCATCGAGCGGCCAGTCGATGCCGATGGCCGGATCGTTCCACAGGATGCTGCGTTCGAACTCCGGCGCCCAGTAGTCGGTCGTCTTGTACAGGAACTCGGCGCTGTCGCTGGTGACCACGAAGCCATGGGCAAAGCCTTCTGGTATCCACAGCTGGCGTTTGTTGGCCGCCGACAAGGTGACTCCTACCCAATGGCCGAAGGTCGGCGAGCTTTTACGCAGATCGACGGCGACGTCGAAGACTTCGCCGGCGGTGACGCGCACCAGCTTGCCTTGTGCCTGCTGAATTTGGTAATGCAGACCGCGCAAGACGCCCTTGGCGGACTTGGAATGATTGTCCTGCACGAAATCGCGCGTGGCGCCAGTCAGTTCGGCAAAGCGCTTCTGATTGAAACTTTCGTAGAAAAAGCCCCGGTCATCGCCGAACACGGTCGGTTCGATAATCAGGACGTCAGGTATGGCGGTGGTTTGAATTTGCATGGTGTGATAAGCCATTCGGCTTTAGTATATTTTTTCTTCCAGCAGGCGCAGCAGATACTGGCCATAGGCATTCTTTTTGAGTGGCTGGGCCAATGCTTCCAGTTTGGCTGCGTCGATGTAGCCGCGGCGGTAGGCGATTTCCTCTGGGCAAGCAACTTTCAGTCCCTGGCGATTCTCGATGGTGGCGATGAATTGGCCCGCTTCGAGCAAGGATTCATGCGTACCCGTATCGAGCCAGGCCATGCCGCGACCCATCAGTTCGACGTTCAGCTGTCCCCGCTCCAGATAGGTGCGGTTCACATCCGTGATTTCCAGTTCGCCGCGTGGGGATGGGGCGATGCCGGCAGCGATATCGCATACCTGGCTATCGTAGAAATACAGGCCCGTGACGGCATAGTTCGATTTCGGCTTGAGCGGTTTTTCCTCGATGCTGATGGCGCGCCGCTGTTCATCGAAATCGACCACGCCATAGCGTTCCGGATCGTGCACGTGATAAGCGAATACGGTCGAGCCGCTGGTGCGTGCCGACGCTTCGCGCAACTGCGTTTCGAAGTCATGACCGTAATAAATGTTATCGCCCAAAATCAGCGCAGATGGCGCATCGCCGACAAACTCTTTGCCGATGATGAATGCTTGCGCCAGGCCGTCCGGGGTCGGCTGTACGGCGTAGCTGAGCTTGATGCCCCACTGGCTGCCGTCGCCCAGCAATTCCTGGAAGCGCGGCGTATCTTGTGGCGTGGAAATGATCAGGATGTCGCGTATGCCGGCCAGCATCAGGGTGGTCAGCGGATAGTAGATCATCGGCTTGTCATATACGGGCAGCAGCTGCTTCGATACGGCCATGGTGACGGGATACAGGCGCGTGCCGGAGCCGCCGGCCAGGATGATCCCCTTGCGTTCGATGGTGGTTCCCATTATTGCTGCTCCTGGGCCGTGTCGCGTGCCGCGTAGTTCTTCTCCACCCATTTCAGGTAGTCGCCCGACTGGACGTCGCGTACCCAGGCCTGGTTATCCAGATACCACTGGACCGTCTTGCGGATGCCGGTGGCGAAGGTTTCGGCCGGTTTCCAGCCCAGTTCGCGCTCGATCTTGCGCGCATCGATGGCATAGCGGCGGTCATGGCCAGGACGATCCTGCACATAGGTGATTTGCTCGCGATAGCTGCCCGATGCTTTTGGATCCAGCGTATCGAGGATGTCGCACAGGGTATGCACGACTTCCAGGTTGGCCATTTCGTTCCAGCCGCCCACGTTGTAGACCTCGCCCAGACGGCCCGCTTCCAGGACGCGGCGAATCGCCGAGCAATGGTCGCCCACGTACAGCCAGTCGCGCACTTGCATGCCATCGCCATAGATGGGCAAGGCCTTGCCGGCACGCGCATTGCTGATGATGAGCGGAATCAGTTTTTCCGGGAAATGGAAGGAGCCATAGTTGTTCGAGCAGTTGGTCGTCAGCACGGGCATGCCGTACGTATGGAAATACGCGCGCACCAGATGATCGGACGCCGCCTTCGATGCCGAATAGGGACTGTTGGGCGCATAGGGCGTCGTTTCCGTAAACGGCGGATCATTCGGTCCCAGGGTGCCATAGACCTCGTCGGTCGAAACGTGCAGGAAGCGGAAGCCGTCCTTGGCCTCGCCCGTCAAGCCGCTCCAATAGGCGCGTGCCGCTTCCAGCAGGCTGAAGGTGCCGTTGACGTTGGTCGAAATGAATTCGCCAGGGCTATGGATCGAGCGGTCGACATGGCTTTCCGCGGCAAAATGCACGATGGCGCGTGGCTGGTGTTCTGCCAGCAGGCGCGAGATGTGCGCGGTATCGCAAATATCGCCACGCACAAAGATATGCCGCGGGTCTTGCGCCAGGCTGGCCAGATTGCTGAGATTGCCAGCATAGGTCAGCTTGTCAAAATTGATCACGGGCTCATCGTTGAGCGCCAGCCAGTCTCTTACAAAGTTGGAACCGATGAAGCCGGCACCGCCAGTTACTAAAATCATATTAAGATCCTTCTGTCCGACATACGAATTTTCAACTCTTCATTGTCGATACTTATTTGAATTTTTGAAAAATTATGCGAATTATTTTTCTTTTTTGTAAACGTGAGGATTCTCGACGATGCCTTTTTTGAATATTTTTCTGACAGCCATTCGTGCTTTAATATCCGCCTGCAAGAAGATATCGCGTAAAACCTGTTCCGGCCGTCCGCGGAAGGATGTCACGTGGAATTGATCCGTGCTTCTTAAGGATTCATCCGAAAAATAATAGTTTGAGACGCAACCGCGCGCGCTGCCATTGGATGAAATAGGGCTTACTGAATGCCAAGAAGCATCATGTGTCGCCATGACGGCAAGCCGATTAAATTTGCTGTGAATCGTGATTTGCGGGTTCTGCAAGCCATCGGGCCATATTTCAAGATTGCCGCCATTTTCAATAGGCCACTCAGGAGTCACATAATATAAAAGATTCAATACGCGCCAACGTTCACGCTCTTTATCGTGCGAGTTATCCAGATGCGGATTCAAGAAATGCTTGTCTCCCATCAATGAGATACCGCCAGCGTATAAGTTTTCGTCGGGATACAGTCCCGATATTTTGCAGATTTTTGAAATCAATTCAACCACACGTGGGTCTTGAAACGCATAAATCGCTTCTTCCAGAATGGGATTGTATTGATCCATTTGTGCCGCAATGAATTTATACTCTTTGAGACTTTTTTTAAGTCTCATATTTTTTCCATCTGGAAAGCAGCTGAATATATTTCTTGCTATGTCGTCAGGCAATAAGTCATCTATATAAAAATATCCGATCTTTTCCTTTGAGTTTTCGTACTGCAAAGATATTTCATCAATGGAGGACTGTATTTTATTTACAATAATGTCAGCAATCTCAAGTCGATTCATTTTTCACCTCGGAGTTGTTGGATTTTTAACGTGTATATCGATATAAAACAATGGCTAATACGCGCCATCTTTCTTGAAAATGACTTTAACCGTTTTCAGCAGGATGACGATGTCATTGAATAAAGACCAGTTCTTGACATACCAGGCATCGAGATAGACGCGGGTATCGTAGCTGACATCGTTTCTGCCGCTCACTTGCCATAGGCCGGTGACCCCCGGTTTTGCCTCCAGATAATAGTCGATCTGGTTGCCATAGCGTTCCAGTTCGGCATCGACTACAGGTCGTGGCCCGACCAGGCTCATCTCTCCCTTCAGGACGTTCCATAGCTGCGGCAATTCATCGAGACTGGTGCGGCGCAGGAAGTGGCCGATCGAGGTGATGCGCGGGTCGTTTTTCAGCTTGAAATCACGGTCCCATTCGGCACGGGCTTCAGGATCGCGCTCCAGTAACTCCTTGAGCAAGACGTCCGCGTTCACGGCCATGGTGCGGAATTTGTAGCACAGGAAATGTTTGCCATTCTGTCCCACGCGCTTGTGGCCGTAGAAGACGGGACGGCCCGATGCCATGACCTTGGCGGCGATCCACAGCAAAATGGGAGCGCCAACGATCAGCACGCCGATCGAAGCGGTCAGGTCAAAGCAGCGTTTGATCAGTTGCAAGCCGGGCCGCGCCAGGTTGTTGCGCATGGTCAGCAGCAGTACTTCATGCGTAAAGAAATGGTTGACCTCCATGCCGTACAGGGGCAAGCCGCGTACGGCCGGTACTACTTGCATATTGGCAACGCAACGGCTGATCTGCTGGATCATGCCTTGATAAGCGTCAATGCCACCTTGCTCCAGAGCCACCACAGCGTGGGGGTCTCCAAGCAGCTTGAGTGTCTGTTCTGGACTGTTGCCAAGCGGAATACACGGCACGCTCTGTTTATTGCGGTTGACATAGTGATGGTCGAAGCGCTCCTGGCCTTCAGGAATCAGGAAGGCAATCAGGCGATAACCCATCAAGGCTTCTTCATCGAAGGCGCGCGCTGTTTGCAAGGCATTGTCACCCCAACCGATGATGACCATGGGGCGTATCCAGCCGCCAGCTTTCATCAGCAGGTATTTGACGATGCCACGCAGCAGCAAGACACAGCAAGGTACCAGCAACCAGGAGGCCAGCAGCGCCGCGCGTGAAGAATCACGTTTGTCGAGGAATACCAGGGCCGCGTCGATCAGGCCCATCACCATGGCAATTTTCAGCAGCTCCTTGATTTCATTGGAGTAAGGGCGGCGCTTGGCATGGTGGCCCTTCAATTTAAAGATCCCCAGGGTGATCAGCGATAGCAGGCTGTAGCTGAGCATACGCGAGCTATCCAAGCCCCAGCTGTTCAGCTCGGCGGTATCGAGGAGCCATGTTCCTGCGAGCCAGAATGCAGCAAACATGGCGAGTGCATCCGCAAAGGTGAGGAAATATTTCTCTGCCCTGCTGCTGCAATACCATTTCACTTCTTGTACAAAGATGCCTTCGATTGGTTTCATGATGACTTGCTAAACCTTATAAACTTCAGTGTGAATTGCTGGCTATGCCGCTTGTCCGCTCGGTCAGACGCGACCGTAACGGTCTTCAAAGCGGACGATATCGTCTTCCCCCAGATAGCTGCCCGATTGAATTTCAATTAACTCCAGCGGTACTTTTCCCGGGTTGGCCAGCGAATGGACGACACCGAGGGGGATATAGGTAGATTGGTTCTCGGTCAACAAGTAGGTTTTGTCGCCATTGGTGATCTCGGCCGTGCCTGATACTACGATCCAGTGTTCGGCACGATGGTGGTGCATCTGCAGCGATAACTTCGAGCCAGGCTTGACGGTAATGCGTTTGACCTGGAAACGTTCGCCATTACCAATAGAATCATAGGAGCCCCACGGCCGGAAGACTTCGCGGTGCATGGTGGCCTCCGGGCGCTCTCTGGCAATCAACTGGGCGACCATGGTCTTGGCATATTGCGCCTGGGCCGCATCCATGACCAGCACGGCATCGGCGGTTTCCACGATAACAGTATTGCGCATGCCAATGGCGGTGACCAGGCGGCTATTGCCGTGGATCAGGCAATCGTTGCAATCCTGCATCAACACGTCGCCTTGCGCACTATTGTTATTGGCATCCTTTTCCGCGACATCGAAGACGGCGGCCCAGGAGCCGATATCGTTCCAGCCAGCATCAAGGGTGACGGTTGCCGCAAGGTCGGTGCATTCCATGACGGCATAGTCGACGGCAATGTCGGGGCTGGCAGCGTATGCGTCGCTATCCAGGCGAATGAAGTCGCGGTCACGCTTTGCGTTGGCGAAGGCGGCGCGGCAGGCAGCCAGGACGGCGGGTTGGTAGCGCTCCAGCTCTGCCAGATAGCGGCTGGCACGGAACAGGAAGATGCCGCTGTTCCAGAGGTAGTCGCCGCTGGCAACATACTGTTCTGCCAGGGGCAAGGCAGGCTTTTCCACGAAATCAAGCACGCGCCGGACTAGCTCGCTGGCGTCTCCTTCGGCGCGAATATAGCCATAGCCCGTTTCTGGTCCCGTTGGGGTAATGCCGAACGTGAGTAAATTACCTTCTTCCGCGGCAGTACGTGCCAGTGCAATGGCGCGGTGGAATGCGGGCGCATCCAGGATCACATGGTCGGCAGGCTGTACCAGCAGTACCGGGTCATCGCCGTTGGCCATCGCCTGCAGGGCGGCCGTGGCGATGGCCGGTGCGGTATTGCGGCGCATGGGCTCGAGCAGCATGCGACTTTCCTCCAGCCCGATCTCACGTAGTTGCTCCGCCACGATGAAACGCGATGACTCGTTACATACCAATAGCGCAGGCGCCACATTGTCGATGCCTGTCAGTCGCTGCAATGTCTGTTGCAGCATGCTGTCCTGACCGGAAAGGCGCAGAAATTGCTTCGGAAACGCTTCGCGCGACAGTGGCCATAAACGCGTGCCGAAACCGCCGCAAAGAATCACCGGTACGAGGGGAGTATTCATTTATGCTTCTGGATAAATTTAAACTGCATTATTTAGTGCAACTGAATGGTTAATCATTCGACATAGATAGAGATTTGCCGAGTATTCTGCGATCGCATGGGAACGGTGGACGTTCGCATCGGTCAAATACTGCAGGGAGGGGTCTATCCTAATAAGTTATTGATTTCTTTGTATTTTTGGTCACTGTGCCTATTTGCCAGCAACGCATTTTATTCGGTATGACATTGTAGATTGCCAGGCCGTTTCCCTTCCTAGCGCACAACGTTTTCCACCAAAAAAGCAACAAACACGCACAGTGCCGTCAAACTGAGGAGCAAGACAGCGCCTGCTGCGCAGTCTTTTGCAATCTTGATGCTTGGGTGCAGGGACGGGTGGACGTGATCGATCAGGTGCTCAAGCGCGGTGTTGAACAGTTCCGCCGCCAAGACCATGCCGCAATTAAGCAAGAGCAGGGCCCACCAGATCAAGGGCGGTTTGCTCCAGGCCAGCACGACGACGACCATCAGGGCGGCCAGACACTGCAGGCGAAAGCTCGATTCCGCGCGGAAGGCAGCATTGATGCCTTGCAGGGCAAATCCCATGCGCCTGAAGAGGGGCTGGTTCTTCATGGCAACTGAAGCGATGGAGCGGGGTATTTCACGAACATGAAAGCGGATCTCTTAATGAATAGATGAGCATCGCAGGCATGGCCATACGAAGGACATCATTCGTCCACAACAGAAAGACTGATGCTGATCTTTTTGATGTTTGATAAAAAGTAAAAAAGCCCGTTTTCAAATGAAAAGGGCTTTTGTTGTAAGAAATTACATGTTTTTGGCATGTTAGTTCTTACGGTACCAGGCCTTCACCTTTCGGCTCGACATCAAGCTGCAGGATCGACCTACCTGTCGCTGCCTGGGCAGCCAGGTATTAATGGTGGGTTGGGGTCGTGTGCGCGGTGGTCGAATCCGAGCTAGCTGCACCTGCCACAACGGCAACTGCTGCGCCGATTGCGATCATGGTGCTGACGCTCAGGCCGGCAACGGTGGTGCCGGCAGCGGCGCCAGCAGCTGGGGCTGCTGCAGCTGGTGCAGGGGCTGGCGTCGATTGAGCCATGGCTTGTGCGGAAGCGAAGCACAGGATTGCCGAAGCGATCAGAATTTTCTTCATGGGATATCCTTTTAGGTTGAACAGCGGGAATGCTAAACTGTCACACGATTGTAGCAACATTTCTCTTGCTAGTCTGCGCCGCACAGTGTGTGGCGACAATAATTTATTCTAATTTTGCTACATACCTGATCATTCAGCGCGTCTGCAGGCCTGAGATGTTGTTCTCTATCAACAAAAACGGGACCTTGCCGGGGTGGCAGCCCATGTTCTTTGTTACATATCGCGGGAATTGCTGATGCATGCGGAAGCGATCCACAAGTTTGCCAAGTACTTGCCATCCCGCGTAAAATGCAGGCTTCGCGGGTGTAGCTCAATGGTAGAGCAGAAGCTTCCCAAGCTTACGACGAGGGTTCGATTCCCTTCACCCGCTCCAATGAAAAACGGCGAAAAACCTGCTTTCGCCGCTCCACAAAGTCAATCCCGCTCCACAAAATTGCATATTGGGCCTATTCGTAGTTGAATAAGCCTCTTCTGTCGCCCCTTAGAAGTTGGGATTGCGGTGATCGTTATCTTCGACTCGACGGCGTCATCTTGCCTTGTTCGCGTTCCTGATGAAATGCCCTCAGAAGACGTTTCTTGTCAATGCTCCAAGCCATCGGCTCAGGATTGCGCTGATTCCAACCGCTAACTGGGCTATACCTTTATTTTCGGCCTGGCACAGGCTTTTGCCCTTGCGTGACAAAGTGTGTGTTTTGCCGTTTGGCAATTTGTTATCCTTCGTGGCCGGTCCGGGTAGCGGCAGACGGCAGAGGCGCCATTGGCACACTGTCTGCCTACTGGGCCTTCCAATATGGCTTCCATTATTTAGCTCGCAGCCGCGTCAATCTCACGCGTGATGCGTCACGGCCACTACCCATACATATCCGAAGTAAATATCAAAGGACACAAAATGCCCATAGTCGTTAGCATGATCAACTGGAAAGGCGGGGTCGGGAAAACTTCCCTCACGCTTCACCTGGCGGCCGGTCTCGCCTCCAGGCATTCGAAGCGAGTTCTGTTGATCGACTTAGATGCGCAGTGTAATCTTTCTTTCCTAGCTGTTGGCCTTTCGGCGTACGTTAGTCACACATACACAAATAATGGCCCAACTTTGAAGACTGTCTTTGACGAGTACTTCGACAGAAAACAAGCTAATCCGGACGACGTCATACTGAAACAGCAGGTTCGTGCCCGGGCAGGAAAAGTATATACTAAAGTTGGAATTGTCCTTTCTCATCAAGAACTGACACTTTTGGATATGAAACTTGCACGTGAGAAACGTTCTGGAAAAGATCACAGAGAAGAGACAGGATTCGAAATTGATAAGCTTTCTGTTATCAAGAACATCATAGATAGGGTGGCGGACGAATATGATTACGTGCTTCTCGATTGTCCGCCAAACGTAAATCTTGTTACTCAGAATGCGTTTTTTGCAAGCGACTACTATGTGGTGCCGGCAATTCCCGACTTTTTGTCTACAGTAGGTATATCGCAGATCACAAAATACATGGATCAGTTCAATCAAGACTATCGATCCATGTGGGCTTACGCCGGGTTACCGGGGACATACGTTGAGACAAAGTTCGGTGGCATTATTTTCAATATGGTCGATGAGTACGGCGGAGGACCTAAGAGCGGGCATCAGCAGATCATGACGTCGGTTACCTCCCAACTTGGATCGAGTGCTATTTTTGAAAACTATGTTACTGATGGTGATGGTATGTCAGCAGCGGCTCAGGTTAACTTACCTGTTTTCGCTTTTAGCGACTTGCCTCGTTCCCAGCCAAACGCAGAGAAACAAGCTACTTACATGGAGCGAGTCGTTGACGAGTTTTTTAACCGGATCGTGTAAATTACATAATGAGAACCCACGAACTTTCAAGATATCTTGAGCAATTGGCTCGCTTGCTGCGCAAGCTTCCAGATACTGAGCTTGATCAGAAGAAAATGTCTTTTTTGCAGGATTTTCTTCCTGGCATGGCACCCGTAAAGAAAAAAATGGTGCGATCGCTCCCGATTGACATTCAGGATCGGCTCGCTACTATGTCTCCCGCCGAAATTGAAGATTTTTTACTGTCAGAAGATGAGGAATTCACTGTAGGTAATTTGTCGGAGCTGGCTGAACGTATTGGGCTTGCATCTTCAAAGCGTCAAAGTAAGAATGCCCTAGTAAATATGATTGCTCGCCACTATGAAGCCTTAAGGATGCATAGCATTATGCGAAATTCTGGACCGACTAATACATAAATAGGCATTGAGATACATAGCCCAGCAATTCGGGCTTTGCCCTCTCATGACCAGTATCCAAGGCCACTCTCAGCGCTGGAGAGCTTTCATTCAGTTCTTTGACGGGGCGCTTTCATCCATGTGGTCAAATTATCGAACATCAAAACAGCAATACCGAATGGTCCACTAAATGAAAAAAATGGAGGAAATAGCAAAGTTCCATGCGCTGTTCGAGCTTACTTTTATGCGAAAAATTGATCTATCCAGAGAGATGCAATTTCAGCTAAAAGTATTGGCCGACATGGGGGTTGAGACTAATAATGAGATCCACAACCGTGATCGGCGAAAATCCATTTCAATTGTCCAAGCGGAACGTGCACTAGCTTCGGTGCGACAAGCCGCAGGTATTGATTGTGCTCCACTATCAAAGCAGCCTTCCATCAGCGATGAGGAATGTGAGCTATCGCATGAAGCGGCGGTAGCCGCTTATATGCGTGCGACTGGCAAGTGACGGTATAGTTCCCTTCAACCCGATCAACGGTAGTTGAGGTGACGCTGTAAAACAGCGGCATTATTCCACTTGTGCTTTATTTCGTCGGAGCCACAATCTTCCCTCGCCGCAGATAGTGTCGCTGGGTTGTTTTCACACTGTCGTGCCCTAAAAGATCGCTCGCCGCTTGGTCGCCACGATCATCTGAAGTATCATCGGCCGCCTTCGCGCGCAGGTCGTAAAACCAAAATGCCATGATGTCTTGCGCCAGTTCCGGCACATGTTCCGCCGCCCGCTTTTTTGCCGTGTCAAAGTGCGTGCGAAGCGCTGGTGCGGTCAGGCGCTTGCCGTGGATATTGGTCTGTAGTGAACCTGTCACAATTTTGTGTGTGGCCTTGCGCACCCGGATGCGATCCATCAGCTTGGCTAGTTCCCCAGTGATGGTGATGCGCAGCGGCTGCTTGGTTTTTTCCTGCGTAATGATCAGGTGCCCATCGATGATGTCTTGTTCCGTCATGCGCAGCGCATCCGCTGGACGCTGACCTGTCAGGTAGGCCAGGTCCATCGCGTCCCGTAGCGGCGCGCTGCCGTGCATGCGTACAGCGGAGAACACTGCATCCGTAATGTACACGGTGCGCTTTGCCAGTGAATGCCCCTGGATGCCCTCGCAAGGGTTCGGCAGGCTCGTGTAGCCCCACCCGCGCGCATGGTTCCACATGGTAGAAAATACCCGTTTGCAACGGTTGGCGGTGGTCGGCTTGTCGGCGTGGTCGTCGAGGAACTGTCGAATGTGCATAGGCTTGATCTGGTTCAGCGGCGCCCCGGCAAATGCGGCCAGAAGGTGCTTGATGTCTGATCGGTACATGCGCGCCGAACTGGCGGCGAGTTTTGGAACCGCTTCAACCAGGTAGCGCGTTTCGACATCTGAGAACGTCGCGTTAGCGGTGAGCTCCACTACGATGTTTAGCTCAGCATATTTTTTCAAGGCCAAAATGAAGTCGGGCCCAAGCGGGATTTCTTTGCGCGGCTTATCCTTCGTGTACATGTAGTAATACACCCTGCCGCTGCGCTGGGTGCGCGGGTGCATGTTCGGCGGCATGTTCAAATTACGTGTGTTTCGTCGGCCCATTTTTATTGATCCTTGGCATTACCCATGTTTTTTCCCGTGGCGCTTCCTTGCGCCCCTCAACTGCAGCAACCGTGACAACCGGCCGCCCGATGGCATTGACCCAAAAGGGGAGACCCATCTTCCGCAGCGCCTCAATTTGCTTCGTTTTCATCTTGCGGCCAGTTAGGGCGCAAATATCGTCCATCGACAGGAAGGTGGCATTCGTCGCGATGCGGTCCGCCATACCGTGTCCCTAACTCAATGCGGGCAAGATTGCCGCCAGCGGCACGGCCCGGAACATGCCTGCCCAATGGTGGTCCAGCTCTACCCAGGCATGCAACTCACCATTACCCACGTCGCGGCGTAGGTCGTTGACGATGCCGGCCTGGTAGCCTTCATCGGTATCGAATGTCACGCGGTCGCCCAGGGCTATTTTCCGCGGTGAATCGGTTAGGGTGGTCAGCATTGCGGTGCTCCTTTCAGTTTGGCGGTAACGCCGCACACGCCGTAGCGGTCGATGGCGGCGTCGATCACGTCGCCGCTGGATGCGGCAACCTCAAAAAATTCAAAGCGTTCGGTTTGCGTGCGAACGATCACGGCAAAGATGCTCATGTGGCTTTTCCTCTCGTGGGGGACGTATCGGTGACGATCACGCGCGGGTAGGGGCAGGCGTTTAGCCTCGCCACTTCGAAAAGCAAATCGATCTTTTCTTAGTCGCCCGGGATCCGGGGGAATGGGCACAGATTGTTGTGTGCTGCACAAGCCCAAATCGCGGTTCGCTCTTCATCACAGATCGCCCGTACGATGTCGGGGCTGCGATCCGGCGGGGCAGGGCGGTCGGGGTGCGTACAGTTATTTACACGAGTCCGAGAAAGAGCAGGCGGCGAAGGCCCGCGCCGGCCGCCCAGGATGACCGCCACACCGCGCTGGCCGGCAGGGTAGGGCTGCGATAACCCAGTCGAGCCGGAACGTTCCAGCTACCCCACAGGCCGCCCACGAGGCGGCTTTTTCACGTCCCGACGAATGATGTTGTCATTGGAGCAATAAAAAGGCCATTTCGGCCCGGCGCGCGCAGTTGTCCCCCTCCACACCTGCCCGCTATATAGGGCTCTTTTGACTCAAATGTGCGCCATGGCCGAAGGCGCATGAGGACTGGCGCGGCGGGGCGAAGAGGGGGCATGCGATTTGACGCGTTTTGACGCACTTTGAGCGGTTTTTTGTGTCGGTGGTGCAATGGTACTAGGAATGGCTGTTTCAGTGCGTTGACGTGGCTGTATCGGAGCCGTAAGACTAGTAGGTGATAGTGTAGTCATCATTGCTATCGGTAGGCAATTTTTCCGATATGGTCGACATTTACAGGTGAGATAGGTTAGGATGAAATAGTTACGTTGTTTTAATTTTTAACTATTCAATAAATTTTAAGTAAGCACCAATATTTTATTAAGGAGAAAGCCTTGAAAGTTATTTCGAAGCTTAATGATAGAAGAATTAATGCCATGAATGTCCAAATAGAAATGGACGCAGGCCAGTATGTTGATATTGCAAAAAAAATAATAGTAAATAATGAGTTTCAACGCAGGAGGGTAAAAAATTCAGGAACGATTTATTCGTTGCTAAAAGCTGATATTTTAGCAGGGTGCCTAATTCCACCTATTGTGCTTGCATCACGAAGAGATGAACATCCGAAAATTGAACAGATTAATGAAAGCTTTTTTACTGACCATATTTTTCCAAATACGTCACAAATAATAATTTTGGACGGTCTGCAACGGACGCATTCATTGATTGAATTATTTGATGACTTGGAAAATAAAGCTGCATTGGCCAATTATCAAATTAGAGTGGAGATTTATTTAAATATAACTGAGGTGGGAATATTGTATAGGATGCTCACTCTTAATGCGGGTCAAACGCCTATGTCTCTAAGGCACCAAATAGAAATATTATATTCGAATTTTGCAGGTAAAAAAATAGGTCAGTTGAATATTATACGGCAAATAGATGAATCTCCAAAAAGAAGTCATCATGACTATAATTATTCAGACCTTATTGAAGGATATAATTCCTTTTTGGAAAGAAATGAAGATTCCATAGATCGCTATAGTTTGCTTGATATAGTGCAAAGCATTGGAAAGATCAATAATGATCATTCTGATGAAAATAGCTTTACAAAATTTGCCGAAACGCATCATGGTTTTGTAGATCACTTGCAGAGAATCTCCCATGATTGGGAGTATCCTGATGTTTCTGAAATAGCTCCAGAATACCAGATTAATGGCCTGCCTTTTGGTGCTACGCCATATAAGATATTCAATAAACCACAGGCGCTAACTGGATTTGGGGCAGCAATAGGATCCCTTATCGACCAAAATGTATTGCTGAATATTGCCGATCTCAATAGAGTAATTGGTAATTTTAAGCTTGCAGATTCAAATAGTGATTTTTTACATATAAATAAATGTATTGATGAGATAAAGCAGGAAGCGAAAAAAATTGGTAATGCGCAGAGAATGTTCTTTAAGTACTTTTTCAGGAATTTATTTGATAGTTCACAGTCTGAATATTATTTAAAATTCAAGGCGGCAACAGATCAAGCAAAACGTCGTACTCTTTCAAATATGTAAGTTATGAATAAAAATCGTGATCAACTACTTGAGAAGTGCATTTCATTGTATGGAGAGCCGGATAGATCATTAATTTTTAAATATTCAGCGATATTTTTATCTAAGAAGAATTTTAAAGAAAATGATATTTTTAAAATTCATGCAAAAATTAATGGTGATTCGAAAAGAATAGGATGGATTTTTCCTTTGCTTGTTTTGGGTTCATCTGAATACGATTTGTTTGGTGACACTCATTTTGAACAATATATAAAAATAGGGGCTTCTTATCTTGCTCATCATGGGAGTGATGTGGCGATAGATGATAATACGCATATTTTAATTTTAAAAGATGAGACTTTGATTGATGGCGAATTCTATATTCACGATTGTATCATGTCACTCTTAAAATATGGTTACTATAATATCTCATTCGGAGTAGCTGCTAATAATAAACTGTTCGCTTTAAATTATATTGAGACGAAAAGGATTAATGTAGCGAAGTCTTTACCTGTGACGAGTTACACCGCCTATGTGAAAAAATTACTGTGCGAGCTTTTGCCTAAGGTGGAAGATCCACTTTCGCGCTTTGTCAGCATATATCAAGTGGTCGAATTGCTTATTGAGAAGTATTTTCATTTTAAATTGGATGAGCATAAAATGCGTCGCTCGACAATAGGTACAATTCGAGATAATATGGCAGAATTTTCCAGTGAGCGAAAGTTGATAAATGGAGTGTTTGGACATTGCGCTCATCGAAGTGTTCTTAATGAGAATGAAATAAGTCTTGTTAGAGTATTATTTGGTAGTGACAAAGATGAGGTTTACTATAAAGATTTGAATCTTCCAAATTTTGTATATGATATAAGAAATGCTATATTTCACAACTACCATAAATATGAACTTAATGATCTGATGCGAGATATAGCAGAAAGAATGGAGTATATTTTGGCTGAACTTCTTGAAAATCCTAAAATATCCATATTATTATCAAATGAATATGGTTGATTGCAATAAATATTTAAAATTGGTGAATAATTAAAAATAAATTTATGAGTAAATGTATTTTTTGTAAATTTTTATAGTGTATTGCAGGGGGTATATTAAATTGTTACCAAGATTATCTTATGCCTCCTTTTTTCTTGTTTTGCGCCCAGCATGAATTTACACTCTGGCTAGTCGCTTTGTATGATGAAATTCTTTTAAATATTCTGGTGGGAATGACTAACGAAATATGTGGAATGTGGATAAAAATGCATGACACTCAGTTATTTCCTTTACCGCACCTTCGGCTGCATAGAATCTTCGAACTTAAGTGCTTAGAGTCTCCTCTATCAGTTCAACGAGCGATGCAGATCGGTTGGTAAAAATCACTCTGACGAATAGCAATAGTACGCTCCACAAACGCAAAAAATACAGCATGGATGGCCACTTGTGCGGCTGCTATAATGTCGCATTCGCGGAGCAGAAACGGGCCGCAAGCCCGCATGGTTGTTGAGTTCCTTGTCGAGCTTCCCAAGCTTACGACGAGGGTTCGATTCCCTTCACCCGCTCCATTTTTCGCTGACGCCTGATTTTATGCGGCGCAGCCACTTATTTCTCCATTCCCATGTCTTCTGATACCCCAGCAAACGGCCCGGCGCGGCCGATGATGTACGATCCGACCGAACACCGCATCCGCAGCTTCGTGACCCGCGCGGGACGCCTGTCTGTCGCGCAGGCGCGCGCGCTCGAGACCCTGGGACCGCAGTTCCTGTTGCCTTTCGCTAAGGAGCCGATGGACTTCGAGCAGGTGTTCGGCCGCAAGGCGCCGGTCATCCTGGAAATCGGTTTTGGCATGGGCGCGACGACGGCGCATATCGCCAAAGCCATGCCGGAGAAGGATTTCATCGGCGTCGAAGTGCATACGCCGGGTGTCGGCAGCCTGTTGAAGCTGATCGGTGAAGAGTCGCTGACGAATCTGCGTCTGCTGCAGCACGATGCCGTGGAAGTGCTGACGCACATGATTCCGGCCAATTCGCTGGCCGGCATCCACGTGTTCTTCCCCGATCCGTGGCACAAGGCGCGCCACAACAAACGCCGTTTGATCCAGTCGCCATTCGTCAAGCAATTGACCGATCGCCTGGCGCCGGGCGGCTATCTGCATTGCGCCACTGACTGGGAAGATTACGCAGTGCAAATGCTGGAAGTGCTGGGCGCCGAGCCGCAGTTGCGCAATAGCGCCGAGGGGTATGCGCCCCAGCCGGCGTACCGTCCGCTGACCAAGTTTGAAAACCGTGGCTTGAAGCTGGGCCATGGCGTGTGGGATCTGGTGTTCATCAAGAAGTAAATTTGGCGGTTTTCCCACCGTGCCGTTTGCACGAGAACAAGCCTGCCGCGGCGACGCCGCAGGCTTTTTTAACGCGCGCGCTAGCGTGCGCCAGCTAGGCAAGGCGGGGGAATTACGGTAGTCTTATCTTTTTTGCATTGAGCAATATTATGTCCAAGAAAATACTCGTGACCGGCGCATCCGGTTTCATCGGTTCGCATACGTGCGTCGAATTGCTGGCTGCCGGCTTTGATGTGGTGGCGGTGGATAATCTGTGCAATAGCGCGCGCGAAGCGATGGCGCGCGTGGAGCGCATCTCCGGCAAAAGCGTGCCCTTCTACGAGGCGGACGTGCGCGACCGCACGGCCATGGCCGCCGTCCTGCGCGAGCACGCCATCGACGCGGTGATCCATTTCGCAGGCTTGAAGGCGGTGGGCGAATCCGTGGCCCAGCCGTTGATGTACATGGACAATAATGTGACGGGCACCGTGGCGCTGCTGGAAGTGCTGGCGGCGGCGAACGTGAAGCGTTTTGTGTTCAGCTCGTCGGCCACCGTGTATGGCGATCCGGAAGCCTTGCCGATCCTGGAAACGTCACGCCTGTCCGTGACCAACCCATACGGCCGCAGCAAGCTGATGGTCGAGCAGATCCTGGCCGATCTCGTGCATGCTGATGCTCAATGGCAAGTAGGTGTGTTGCGCTACTTCAATCCGGTCGGTGCACATGTCAGCGGCCTGATCGGTGAAGATCCTGCCGGTATTCCGAACAATTTGATGCCGTTCATCGCCCAGGTGGCAGTGGGCCGCCGCGAGCGCCTGGCCGTCTTCGGCAACGACTACGATACGCCGGACGGCACGGGCGTGCGCGACTATATCCACGTGGTCGACCTGGCGCTGGGCCATGTGGCGGCGTTGAACCGCCTGTTTTCCACCGAGGGCGGTTTTACCGTCAACCTGGGCACGGGCCACGGCTACAGCGTGCTCGATACCGTGCGTGCCTTCGAGGCCGCCAGCGGCCGCGCCGTGCCGTATGACATCGTGCCGCGCCGTCCCGGCGACATCGCCAGCTGCTACGCCTCGGCCGACAAGGCGAAGGAACTGCTGGGCTGGCAAGCGCAGAAAAACATCGACGACATGTGCACAGACCACTGGCGCTGGCAGCACCAGAATCCGCAAGGTTACGCGGCGTAAAAAAGTCCTCGGATACAAAAAATCCCGCTCACACAACAGTGTGGCGGGATTTTTTTAAAAGTGCCAACAACCTAATGGCGCCTGAAAAATGCCCAGGGCTAGGCGCCGCCCCGAAGACAGTACGCGAGTACGGCGAGGGGCAGGCAACAACGCCATGGGCTTTTTCTCAGGCAGCCATTATGGATACAGGCCGCGTACTTCGCGAGCTTGCAGCACGCGCGTGCATGCCAGGATGAAGGTGGCGGTACGCATCGACACTTTCTTCTCCTGCGACACTTGCCATACGGCGTCGAACGCTTCGCGCATGATGCGGGTCAGGCGGCTGTTGATCTCTTCTTCCGTCCAGAAGAAGCTCGAGAAGTTCTGCGCCCACTCGAAGTAGCTGACGGTTACGCCGCCGGCATTGGCCAGCACGTCCGGCACGATCAGCACGCCGCGGTCGGTCAGGATGTCGTCCGCTGCCGGCAGGGTCGGGCCATTGGCGCCTTCCAGGATGATCTTGGCGCGGATGACTTGTGCGCGTTCTGCGGTGATCTGCTGTTCCAGCGCGGCCGGGATCAGGATGTCGCAATCGATGCCCCAGAAATCTTCGCGTGGCACGAATGCCTCGGCGCCCGGGAAGCCTTCGACGCTGCCCACTTCGGCCACGTGTGCCAGCAGTTGCGGGATGTTCAAGCCGCCGGAATGCACGACGGTGGTCTTGTGATCCTGTACCGCCACCACTTTCGAGCCGGCTTCAGCGAACATGCGGGCAGCGACGCCGCCCACATTGCCGAAACCTTGGACGATGACTTTCGCGCCTTCGAGCGACATGCCGACCTTGGCGGCCGCATCGCAACCGACGACGAACACGCCGCGGCCCGTCGCATCGCGGCGACCCAGGCTGCCGCCCAGCGAGATCGGTTTGCCCGTCACCACGCCGGTCGACATATTGCCGCCGATCATGGCGTAGCTGTCCATCATCCACGCCATGACTTGTTCATTCGTGTTGACGTCCGGCGCCGGGATATCCTTGTTCGGTCCGATGATCATGCTGATCTCGCTCGTGTAGCGGCGGGTCAGGCGTTGCAGTTCGTTGCGCGACAGGGTCTTCGGATCGACACGGATACCGCCCTTGGCGCCGCCGTATGGCACGTTGACGGCGGCATTCTTGACCGTCATCCAGGCCGACAGCGCCATCACTTCCGACAGGGTCACGTCCTGGTGGAAGCGCACGCCGCCCTTGCCCGGGCCGCGCGACAGGTTGTGCTGCACGCGGTAGCCTTCGTAGTGGGCAATGGTGCCGTCATCGCGCTCGATAGGTACGTCGACCGTCAGGATGCGCTTTGGACGCTTCAGCGTTTCCACCCAGCGCGACAGGTTGCCCAGGTACGGCGTAACGCGGTCGATCTGCTCGAGGTAGACGCCCCATGGGCCCAGATCTTCGGAATTGAGGTAGGAAGGAAGTGCGTGCTTGCTGGTCATGCTTGATAAGCTCCTGGACAAAACGGTGGTGTAACGTCGAAAAATCCGCAGAGCATCGCGATGAATTTTTCTGGCGTTCGAAAATGCTGTGGTAGGCGCACCTGAAGGCTGCGCGCAGCGGAACCGCATCGTAGGCGATAGCCTCATGCCCCGGCCAATGCTTTGTGCGCATCCGGTTATGCATTTAATGCATAGTTGTGTTGCCAGGATTGCCAGTCAGGATGGCGCGGTCCCGGAGGCGCGTTTGCGGCGCTTGCCCATGCGGGTCTTGCCGTCCTGCGACTGCACCAGGTATTGCCACAGGCTTTCGACGATCTGCTTGCCGGGACGCAGGCTCGATGGGCGTTCGCGGTACAGGCGGATCTCCAGCTCGATTTCCCAGCCTGGCGCGCCGCCGTCGGCGCGCGCCAGGTGCTTGTACTTGACGTCGCGCATGACGGCCGATTCGGGCAGGAAGGCGATGCCGCGTCCCTCCAGCGCCATCATTTTCAAGCCCTCGGCCATGTCCGTCTCGTAGCAGGTATCGAGGAACAGGGGCACCTTGGCGTCGGCCACCAGCAGTTCCACCATGCGTCCCAGATAGGCATTGCTGGTGTAGGAGAGGAAGGGCAGCGGCTCCTTGGCGCTGCCCGGCAGGACGAAGTCCGGCACCCTGTCCTGGCCGCAGCGCGCATACGCGCGCAGGGTTTCGCGGCCCATCACCAGCATGTCGTAGCGGCCCGGGTCCAGCTGCACCGGCTGGCGCGGATGGTGATAGCACAGCAGCAGGTCGCAGCCGCCGTCGACCAGCTGCAGCACGGCGTCGTGCACGTTCAGGGCCATCAAGCGGCTGTTGATCGGCGCAAAACCTTCTTCCAGGGCCGTCAGCCACTTCGGCATGAAGGTCAGCGACAGGGTGTGGGGCACGGCGAAATCGACGCTCGTCTGCGTGGCCGCGCGCTTGCCGCGCAACAGCGCGCGCACGCCATTGATCTGTCCCAGCATTTCCAGCGCCTGCTCGTAAAACACGGCGCCGGCCGGCGTCAGGCGCGTGGGGTACGAGGTGCGGTCGACCAGATCGATGCCGAGCCAGTTTTCCAGCGACTGGATGCGCCGCGAGAATGCCGGCTGGGTGACGTGGCGCAGGGCCGCGGAACGGCTGAAATTATGCGTTTCAGCGAGCGAAATGAAGTCTTCCAGCCATTTGGTTTCCATCGCAGGATCGTACCGTTTTTAACGCCAAATGCAAAGGGCGGCGGCAAGCCCGGAGGAGATTTCTAAATTGCAATAAATAATCATTTGCCATCGCAATCTCTGGCAGAATACCTGACGCCTGCGGCCATTGCGTGCTGCGCGTTTCCATGCGAAGTCCCTTTTTCAAGGTATTCAATGAAACAGAAATTGTTGATATCCCTGGTCCTTTCCGCCGTCGCGCAAATGGCCGTCCCCCTGCATGCCGCCACGCCGGCCGCATCCACCACAACGGCGGCGCCGGCCGCCCAGGCGCCGTTCCAGCGCAGTGCCTTCGCGCTCAAGCAGCAGAAATTCGTGCTCAAGAATGGCCTGACCCTGATCGTGCACGAGGATCACAGCGTGCCCGTGGTTGCCGTAAACCTGTGGTACCACGTGGGTTCGCGCAACGAGCAGCGCGGCAAGACGGGCTTTGCGCACCTGTTCGAACACTTCTTCTTCAACGGCTCGGAAAATTATCCGCACGGCTTCCGCGAAGCGATGGACGACCTGGGCGCGAATAACCGCAACGGCACGACGAACGGCGACCGCACCAACTTCTATGAAGACGTGCCTGTGTCGGCGCTGGAACGCACCCTGTATCTGGAGTCCGACCGCATGGGCTACCTGGGCAACTACATCTCGAAAGAGATGCTCGAACGCGAGCGGGGCGTGGTGCAGAATGAAAAACGCCAGGGCGAGAACCAGCCGTATGGCCGCGTCTGGGACGAAATCAGCGCGCAGATGTATCCGTACTCGCATCCGTATTCG
This sequence comes from Janthinobacterium sp. P210006, assembly GCF_036231885.1. Lineage (NCBI taxonomy): Bacteria > Pseudomonadati > Pseudomonadota > Betaproteobacteria > Burkholderiales > Oxalobacteraceae > Janthinobacterium > Janthinobacterium sp. P210006. The sequence continues at coordinate 185,442 of NZ_JAZARD010000001.1, forward strand.
TGGTCAACGATCGGCAGCATGGACGATTTGAACGCCGCATCGCTGGACGACATCAAGCAGTGGTACCGCACCTACTATGGCCCGAATAACGCCGTCATCGCGCTGGCTGGCGACATCACGCCGGAACGCGCGCTGGCGCTGGTGACGCAGTATTTCGGCGCGATTCCGCCCGGCCCGCCGCTGCCGCGCACGCAGAGCTGGATCCCGCGCCTGGACAGCAATATCCGCAGCGAGATGGAAGACCGCGTGCCGCAGGCGCGTATCTACCGCAGCTACCATGCGCCGGCCTTTGGCGATCCGTCCATCCCTGCCTTGTCGCTGTTCGCCGATGTGCTGGCCGGTTCGAAAAGCGCGCGCCTGGACCGCCGCCTGGTGTATGAAAAGGGCCTGGCCACGTCGGTCAGCGCAGGCGTGGCTGACAATGAGCTGGCCGGTGCGTTCCAGATCGTCGTCACCGTCAAGCCGGGTGTGGCACCGGCCGATGCCGAGCGCGAAATGGACCAGGTATTGCAGCAGTTGCTCAAGGACGGACCGACGATGGACGAGCTGTCGCGCGCCAAGACGCGCGGCTTCGCGGCGGTCGCGCGGGCCAATGAACGTCTTGGGCGCCGCGCCAATTTGCTGGCCGAAAACGCCACCTTTGGCGCTACGCCGGAAGCCTATCTGGACCAGCTGGAAGCGGCGGCCAGGGTCACGCCGGAACAGGTGCGGCGCAGCGGTGCGGCGTGGCTCAATGCCAATAGCCATACCATGACGGTGAAACCCTTCGCGCAGCTGAGCGCGGAAAAATCGACGCTGGACCGCAAGCAGCTGCCGGCCCTCGGCACGCCGCCCGACGTGGCCTTTCCCGCCATCGAGCGCGCGCAGCTGAAAAATGGCGTGCAGGTCGTGCTGCTGCAGCGGCACACGGCGCCCATCGTCAACGTGACGCTGGCGCTCGACGCGGGCAGCGCCTCGGATAGCGCCGCTAAGGCGGGCGCCGCGTCGCTGGCCATGGATTTGCTCGACAAGGGCACGCGCACGCGCAATGCCTTCCAGCTATCCGACGCGCTCGAGTCGCTGGGCGCCAACCTGTCCAGCAGTTCGCTGGCCGACCTGTCCCTGCTGCGCCTGCAATCGACGGCGGGCAACCTGGCGCCATCGCTGGCGCTGATGGCCGATGCGGCCCTGCGCCCGGCGTTTGAGGAGTCTTCGTTTGCGCAGCAGAAGCAGCGCCGCCTGGCGCAGATCGGCCAGGAAAAAGCCCAGCCGAGCAGCCTGGCCATGCGCATCGTGCCCGCCATCCTGTATGGCAAGGAGCATGCGTACGGGCGGCCGGTTTCGGGCTATGCCGACAGCGTGCAAGGCCTGACGCGCGCCGACATGGCGCAATGGCACGCCACCTGGTTCAAGCCGGGCAGCGCCACCATTGTCGTCAGCGGAGATACCACCCTGGCGCAGCTGATGCCGGCGCTGGAAGCATCGTTCGGCAGCTGGCAGGGGGGCAGTGCGCCGGCCAAGGCGGTGGCTGCGCCTGGCCGCACGGCGGGCAAGCGCGTCTTCCTGATCGACAAACCCGATGCGCCGCAATCGACCATCGTCGCCGCGCACCTGTCGCAAGTGCAGGGACAGCCGGAAGACCTGGCGGCGGAGCCGTTGATGCAGAACTTCGGCGGCATGGCGACGTCGCGCCTGAACCGCAACCTGCGCCTGGACAAGCACTGGAGCTACGGTACCAGCGGCCTGCTGACGAACCCGCGCGGCCAGCGCGCCTTCCTGGTGCTGGCGCCCGTGCAGACGGATAAGACCCGCGAAGCGATGCAGGAGGTGGCGAAGGAAATCCGCGGCGTGGCCGGCGAACGCCCGGTGCAGGGCGAGGAGTTCGACAGCATCATGCGTAATATGCATTCGCGCCTGGTGGGCCGCTTCGAAACCCTGGCGGCGCTTGATTCAGCCGCCTTGACCAGCTTGAACCTGGGCTTGCCCGATGCCTACTGGTCCGATTATTCGGCCAGGATGCGCCAGCTCGATGCGGCGCAGCTGGCCCGGGCGGGGGGCAAGTTCGTGCAGCCCGATGAACTGGTGTGGGTGGTGGTCGGCGACCTGCGCAAGATCGAAGCAGGCGTGCGGGAACTGGGTTGGGGCGAGGTGACGGTGCTCGATGCCGATGGCATGCCGGGGGTAAAATAAGTGTGAAAACGGCGCCCGCAGGCGCCGTTTTTCATTGTGCCGGCTGGTACAGCGATGCCGGCAGGCCGAAGAAGGACGGTGGGCCCAGGGTCGTGCCATCGAGCGAGCCGCCCGCGTTCAATGCTTTGTTGATGGCCGACAGCAGGGAGCTGCGGCTGGCCAGGTTTTGTATCAGCGCGCGCGGGCCGTTGTGGAAGGTATGCTGGGCGATATCCGCGGCGACGACAAAGATCGGCTCGCGGCGCATGGGGAATTCCACCCACTCGCCGTCCTCGTCCTGGGCGCAGAAGGTATGGGGCAGGGTCATGTTTTCGGCGCCGGGAAGGTGCGACGCCAGCACCAGGCCGAAGGCTTCCGGCACCACGTCGGCCAGGCGGCGCACGGTGAGATCGTCCTGCACCAGTAACCGTACTTGCGCTTCCACCTCGTTTTCGGCGTCGGGCTGGGCGCCGAGAATTTTCACGGCCTGATAGATCAGGTCGGACGAGAGTGCTTCCATCAAATCTTCCATCAAATCATCTCCAGGATCATGGCGACGATTTCGTCGCCGTACGAGGCCAGTTTTTTCTCGCCCACGCCGCTCACGCCGCGCATCTGCTCGAGCGAGGTGGGCTTGGCCTTGGCGATTTCGCGCAGGGTGGCATCGACAAAAATCACGTAGGCCGGCACGTTGTGCGTGCGCGCCGTCTCCACGCGCCACCAGCGCAGCTTGTCGAAAATCGCCTGTTCGCTGGTCGACAGATCCGTCTCGACATAACCCTTCGCCACGCTGGTGCTGCGCTTGGTGGTTTTCACCGGTTTCTGGTACTGGCGCAGCTGCACTTTCTGGCCGCCCTTGAGCACGGGGCGCGAGGCATCCGTCAATTTCAGCGAGCTGTATTGTTCATGGTCGACCGACACGAGACCCAGCGCGATAGCCTGGCGCAAAATCGACTTCCATTCCGCTTCGCCCAGGTCCGAACCGATGCCGAACACGGACAGCGAGTCGTGGTGCCAGGTCTTGATGCGTTCGGACTCCACGCCGCGCAGCACGTCGATCACGTGGCCGCCGGCGAAGCGCTGGTCGACGCGGTAGATGGCCGACAGCAGTTTTTGCACGGGCACGGTGCCGTCGAACGACACGGGCGGCACCAGGCAGGTGTCGCAATTGCCGCACGGCGAAGCCGGTTCGCCGAAGTATTCGAGCAATCGCATGCGGCGGCAGCTGAGCGTTTCGCACAGGCCCAGCATGGCGTCGAGTTTCACGCCCAGCACGCGCTTGAAGGTGTCGTCCGCCTCCGATTCGTCGATCATGCGCCGCTGCAGCACCACGTCCTGCAAGCCGTACGCCATCCAGGCGTTGGCGGCCATGCCGTCGCGGCCCGCGCGCCCCGTTTCCTGGTAATAGCCCTCGATGCTTTTCGGCAGATCCAGATGTGCGACGAAGCGTACGTCGGGCTTGTCGATGCCCATGCCGAAGGCGATGGTGGCGACCATGACGATATTTTCTTCGCGCAGGAAGCGCGCCTGGTTGGCGCTGCGTTTCGCATACTCCATGCCCGCGTGGTAGGGCAGGGCGCGGATGCCGCTCTGGTTCAGGAATTCCGCCGTCTCTTCGACTTTTTTGCGCGACAGGCAGTACACGATGCCGCAGTCGCCCGCGTGTTCCGTGTTGATGAAGTCGAGCAGCTGCTTGCGGCCATTCGCCTTTTCCACGATCTGGTAGCGGATGTTCGGGCGGTCGAAGGACGAGACGAACTGGCGTGCGTCTTCCAGCTGCAGGCGCAGGGCGATTTCGGCGCGCGTCTGCGGGTCGGCGGTGGCGGTGAGCGCGATGCGCGGCACGTCCGGGAACTGCTCGTGCAGCACCGACAGCTTGATGTATTCGGGGCGGAAGTCGTGGCCCCACTGGGCCACGCAATGCGCCTCGTCGATGGCGAACAGCGAGATCTTCGAGGCCTGGAACAGGTCCAGGCAGCGCTGCGTCATCAGGCGCTCGGGCGCCACGTAGACGACGTCGATGCCGCCCGTGCGCACCAGGCGCTCGATGCGGCTCGCTTCTTCGTACGTCTGCGTGGAATTGAGGAAGGCGGCACGCACGCCGACTTCTTCCAGCGCGTCCACCTGGTCCTGCATCAGTGCGATCAGCGGCGAGACGACGACGCCCACGCCATCGCGCAGCAGGGCGGGAATCTGGTAGCACAGCGATTTGCCGCCGCCCGTGGGCATCAGCACCAGCGCGTCGCCGCCATGGCTGACGTGGCCGACGATATCGGCTTGCTGGCCGCGGAAGGCCGGATAGCCGAAAACGGTTTGCAGCAGGTGCAGCGCGCGCTGGTTAAGATCTTGATTCATAGTGCCTTATTCTGCCCAAACAACCCAGCCGTAGTGGGCGCTGGCCAGGACCAGCAAGCCAAACACGATGCGGTACCAGGCAAAAAACGTGAAGTCGTGCGAGCTGATGTAGCGCAGCAGCCAGCGCACGCACAGGAAGGCGGAGATGAAGGCGGCCACGGTACCTACGCCAAACAGGGGCACGTCGGTGGCCGACAGGATGTCGCGCGCTTTGTACAGCGAGTAGAAGGTGGCCGCCAGCAGGGTGGGGATGGCCAGGAAGAACGAGAATTCGGTGGCCGTCTTGCGCGACAGGCCCAGCAGCATGCCGCCGATGATGGTCGAACCGGAACGGCTGGTGCCGGGGATCAGCGCGAATGCCTGCGCGCAGCCCACTTTCAAGGCATCGAACGGCGTCATTTCATCGACCGAGTTGACGCGCACGGTGACGGGATTGGTGCGCGCGCGGCGCTCCACCAGCAAGATGATGATGCCGCCGATGATGAAGGCCATGGCCACGGGCACGGGCTTGAACAGCGCATGCTTGATCATCTTGCCGATGGCCAGGCCGATGACGGCCAGCGGAATGAAGGCGATGGCCACGTTCAGCACGAACTTGCGCGACTTGACTTCGGTGCTGAAGGTGGACAGCACGCTGCCGATGCGCTGGCGGTATTCCCAGCAGACGGCCAGGATGGCGCCGGCCTGGATGGCGATCTCGAAGACATCCATGACTTCTTTCGAGACATCCTTGGTAAAGTCGAGCAGGCTGCCGGCCAGGATCAGGTGTCCCGTGGACGAAATCGGCAAGAATTCGGTAAAACCTTCGACCAGCCCCATGATGATGGCTTTTAACGCAAGAATGAGATCCATAGATGTATAAACGGGTATAAGTGACAGGATGGGATGACCGCGTGGCGCCAGCAATGTGCGCGGGGTCGAAGCTTACCATGCCGCAGGCCCGCGGACCTTATTTGGGCGCAGTCGGGCGGCGCTTTTTTAGCGCCGTCCGACAGGCAGGAGGAGGGTTCAGGATACTTGTTTTGCCGGCGCCACCAGGCGCGCGCTGGCTGCCACCAGCAGCAGGGCGGCGCCCAGCATGGCGAAGGCGATGTTCAGGCTGGTGGCGTGGGCGACAAAGCCGATCACGGCCGGGCCGGCCAGGATGCCCGCGTAGCCGATGGTGGTGATGGCTGCCACCGCCAGGCTGGCCGGCATGGCATGCTGGCTGCCTGCCGCAGTGAACAGGATGGGCACGATATTGGCCGCGCCCAGGCCGATCAGCACGAAGCCGAGCATGGCCAGGCTGGCGTGCGGCGCCAGCACGGCCAGGAAGAAGCCTGCTGCTGCGCACAGGCCGCCAAAAGTGAGCACGCGCTTGCCGCCAAAGCGGCTGACCACCTTGTCGCCCGTGAAACGGCCCACCGTCATGGCGATGGCAAAGGCGGCGTAGCCGAGGCCGCCCTTGGTTTCCTCCACGCCGCGCGTGGTGGTGAGGAACAGGGCGCTCCAGTCGAGGATGGCGCCTTCGGCCAGGAAGACGATAAAGCACAGCAGGCCGATGAAGATGACGGCGCCGTGCGGCATGACGAACAGCGGCGTCTTCTCGCCCGAACTGGACGCCGTCGGCAGCAGATGGCCTTGCGCCGCGCTCAGCACGCCGCACAGCAGCAGCATCACGACCACGCACGACCAGGCCGGCGTCAGGCCCAGCCACAGCAGCAGGGCCATGCAGGCGGCGCCGGCAAAGCCGCCCACGCTGAACAGCGCATGAAAGCCCGACATCATGGCGCCGCCATTGGCTTTTTCGATGATCACGGCCTGGATGTTGATGGCGACGTCAAACGTGCCCATGGCCGCGCCGAACACCAGCAGCACCAGGCCCAGCTGCAGCGGCGTGGCCGCCAGCGCCAGGCCGGGCAGAATGGCGGTCAGCAGCAGGCCGGCGCAGACGATGACCTTGCGGCAGCCGAAGCGGGCCGCCAGCATGCCCGTAAACGGCATCGCGCACAGCGAGCCGGCGCCCAGGCACAGCAGCAAAATGCCGAGGGTCGCCTCGTCCAGGCTCAGGCGCGACTTGGCGTAGGGAACCAGCGGGGCCCAGGCGGCCATGCCGAGGCCGGCAGCGAAAAAGACCAGGCGCGTGGCGCGTTGTTGCAGGGTACCGGTGAGTTGCATGGGGGAGCTTTTCAAGAGTCGGGATGGATAAAGTCAGGCGCGGGCGCGCAAAACCTGCACGCCCTGCCGTTCAAAGGCGGCCGCATGCGCGGCATCGGCATCGGCTTCCAGCACCAGGTGCTGCAGCAAGCCCGTGGCCAGCACGCCGAAGGGCGCGGCCGTGCCCAGCTTGTCGCTGGTGACGGCCACGACCACCGCCTTGCTGGCGCCGGCGATGCTGCGCTTGAATTCGGCCTCGTCGTAGTTGAACGCCGTCACGCCCGCCTCCGCATCGGCGCCGCAGGCACCGAGGAAACACAGGTCGGGATGCATGCGCTCGACCGTGCGCAAGGCCTGCGGGCCCAGGCTGGCGCCGGCACGGCGGTCGACCCTGCCGCCAGCCATGATCAGCTCGATTTCCGGGCGTTCCATCAGCAGCATGGCGATGGATGGGGCATTGGTGATGACAGTGAGCGCTAACTCGGGCAAGGCGCTGGCGATGGCCAGGTTGGTCGACCCCGCGTCGAGAAACAGCACCTGCCCTGCGCGCACGAGCGACACGGCAGCTTGCGCCAGGCGCGCCTTGCGCTCCGGCGCTTCCTGCTTGCGCTGGCTTAAGGTGGAGCCGGCGTCGGGCGCCAGCGGCAGGGCGCCGCCATACACGCGCTGGCACAGGCCGGCTGCCGCCATCTCGCGCAAGTCGCGCCGTATCGTGTCTTCCGACACGTCGAGCTGGCGCGCCAGGTCCAGCGCCAGCACGCGGCCGTCGGCCTGCAATTGTTGCTGGATCAGCGCATGGCGTTGTTTGAGGAGCAGGGTGGCGGACATGGAGTCATCTTGAAACGTGCAGGAATGTGCATGAATATACGCAAACGTGCAATCGGAGTCAAGCCGGATGTCGTCGCTGGTCGATAATTGCCAGAAAGACATAATTTCTGTTAGTGTTGTAAAAAATAGACTGGGTAAAGGAACACCGTGCTGTTACATACATCGTTGCTGGCCACCGTGCTGGGCCGTGCCCTGCGCCGCCATGCATGGGGAATGCTGGCTGCCGTATTGTTTTTAAATGTCATGCACTGGATGCGCCACAGCGCGCTGGACTGGGGCGACGCGCGCGATTCCCTGTCCCTGCTGTTGATCTATCTGGGCCTGGCCATGCTGCTGGAATACAAGCGCCTGCGCGATGCGGAGGACGCATCGGCCGCCGCCGAGGATGGCCGCTAGAGGGAGAAGGCTGGCGCCGGCGAGCAGGGCGCCGTCAGCCGTTCCAGCTCTGCCAGCCAGCCGATGGCATGTTCGCGGCTGCTGCCGCACATGTCCTCGGATGGCTGCAAGCCGCCGCAAAACGCGGGCCGCTCCGGCCGGCCAAAGATCTTGCAGCGGTTGTCGTCGGCCAGCTGCACGCAGCGCACGCCTGCCGGTTTTCCATCCGGCATGCCGGGAATCGGGCTGGTGATGGACGGTGCGGTGCAGCAGGCGCCGCAGGATGGGCGGCATGCCAGGGTAGCGGCGGGGGACGGCATGGCGGTGGGCTGGAAAAGGATCAGGGGCCGACAGTATAGCAAGCCGGCCCCCGCGCGTTGCGGGCAGCGCGCCTAGCGCACGATGCTGACGCGCTTGCCCGACAGGGTGCGGCGGGCAGGATCGCCATGCACGGTGATGCGGCCGGAACCGCTGGCGCGGGCATTGACTTCATTTTGCACGGTGACATCGATGTCGCCGGAACCGTTGCTTGCCAGATAGGCGACGTCGCTGCGCAGGGCGGCCAGGTTGATGTCACCGGAGCCATTGACGTTGGCGTCGAGGCGCTGTACGGTGCCGCTGGCGCTGATGTTGCCCGAGCCGTTGACCGCCACGTTGATGCGTTCGCCGCGCACGCTGCCCACCTGGATGCTGCCCGAGCCGTTCTGCACCGCGTCCGTGTTGCCGCTGACGAGGGCTGCCGCGTTGATGCTGCCCGAGCCGTTGTTGGCCACGTCGAAACGTCCGACAGTCCCCGACAGTTCGCTCTTCATCGAACCGCGCTGTTCCAGGCTGAAATCCTCGCCATTGAAACCGCTGACCACCAGGCGGCCGGAGCCGGAGATATTGATCTTCCTCAATTGCGGCGTCGTGTAGATGACGTGAATGCCATTGCTGCTGCGAATGTTCGCATCGCTCCAGATGCGCAGGGTGTTGCCGCTCACTTCGCTGTGGATGCGCGGCTGCAGATTGCTGTCCGCTTCGATCACCAGCGATGTTGCCGGACCCACGCGCACGTCGATCTTCATATCGATGCGCTTCATGCTGTCGATGTCGAGCGCGGTGATGGTGCTGACCTGGCGCACGTCGCGGCTCACTTGCTCGTTGCCCTGGATGGCATTGCCGCCCGAGTCGGCATAGCGTACGTCGCCATCGTTGGGGTTGATGACGATGGCGCAACCGCCAAGGGCAACGGCACAGCACAGGGCCAGCAAGGTACGCATGGTGTTTCCTTTATGATTGTTTTAGTTCGGGACAAGAAAAAAGCCGGCTGCCGCGCCGCGGCTGCCGTGCTGTCGATGACAAGATAGCAAAGCGACGAAGTGGCCTGAATGGAAATGCGACGAACTGCGTAAAACACGGAATGAACTGCATTTTGCTCCGCCCGGGGCCGCGCCTGGAATGGGCGCTGGCGCGTCGGGGCCCGGATAAGATCGTCGTCCGTGTGCAGCGCATTGGTGGGCAATCCCTGGCGCGATGCTGCATGCAGGCGTAGCGCACCGTCGTCGGGCAGGCTGACGCGTTGGTATACTATGAGCCGTATGGGTGCCGGTGCAAGATTGCATGAATTAGGCGTTTGAAATCCGGCATGCCTTCATGCAGTTTGCCGCGCCGGGAGCAGGCAGGGGGCCGCCACGCGGATGGCCCCGGTGCTGCGGGTACAATGCTTGTGTTGTACGGCAACATGTCCAGCATTGCGCCGGCGGCCAGCGCTTGACCTGACCTGTAGACAGGTCTACTATTAATGACTCAAAAGTAAGTTACTTGGAATGATACATGCAAGCCCCGATTGATACCAAGCCCCGCTGGGAGCGGCGCAAGGATGCCCGCCCGCAGGAATTGCTCGCTGCTGCCCTCGACCTGTTTGTCGAACGGGGTTTCGCGTCGACGCGCCTGGAGGATGTGGCCAAGCGGGCCGGCGTGTCGAAAGGCACCCTGTACCTGTACTTTGAGAATAAACAGGAGCTGTTCAAGGCCGTGGTGCGCGACAATATCGTGCAATCGATCGGCGAGGCGGAAGACAGCATGGCCGCCTCGGACAGCAGCAGCGCCGAGTTGTTGCGCAAGGTGATGATGCAGTGGTGGGAAGAGTTCGGCGCCACCAAGCTGGCCGGCTTGACCAAGCTGATGCTGGCCGAAGCGAACAATTTCCCCGAACTGGCGCAGTTTTACAACGAAGAGGTGGTCACGCGCGGAAATGCGCTGATTGTCAGCCTGCTGGAACGGGGCATGCAGCGCGGAGAATTCCGCCAGGTCGATCCTGTGCTGATCAGCACCATCCTCAGCGCGCCCGTCACCATGCTCATGATGTGGACGCACTCCTTCCTGCCGTGCGAGGTCAAGAATATCGATCCGCTGGCCTACATGGATGCGTTTATCGACATGAGCTTGCGCAGCCTGCAGGTGGAGGAGCCCGGGAAAAGCTGATGCGCCGGGTCTGGCCAATACCGTTCAGTTGCCCCTTTTCCAAGGTTCGCCCCCCCAAATCTGCAGATCGTCGCAAATTTCCTCCATTCCCCGCCTTTATGGTTAACATGTGCTTTCAGCCAGTTCAACGATAAAATGGCGGATTATTACTTCACTTACCGAGTCCAAAGATGAATATCGAACAAGCCCGCTTCAATATGATCGAACAGCAGATCCGTCCATGGGACGTACTGGATATCGACGTGCTGGAGCTGTTGAACGTGGTCAAACGTGAAGATTTCGTGCCGGCCGCCTATAAAAACCTGGCCTTCGTCGATACCGAAATTCCACTGGGCGGCGGCGAATGCATGCTGACGCCGAAGCTGGAAGCGCGCATCTTGCAAGACGTAGCCGTCAAGAAGCATGAAAATGTGCTGGAAATCGGCACCGGCAGCGGCTACATGGCTGCTTTGCTGGCGCACAAGGCGCGACACGTGACGAGCGTGGAAATCGTTCCCCAATTGAAAGCGCTGGCCGAGCAGAACCTGGCCGCCAACGGCGTGACGAACGTGACCGTGGAATTGGGTGATGGCGCCCAGGGCTGGAGCAAGGGCGCGCCGTACGACGTGATCGTCGTTTCCGGCGCCCTGGCCGTGTTGCCGGAAGCGCTGTTGCAGCAAGTGAAAGTCGGCGGCCGCATCCTGGCCATCATCGGCGAAGCGCCGATCATGTCGGCGCATCTGATCACGCGCAGCTCGGACAAGGCTTACGACACGCGCAAGCTGTTTGAAACCAATGTCACGCCGCTGCAAGCCGTGGCACCGTCGCATTTCCAGTTCTGAGGCGACCGATTCGATGGAGCATTTGAGTGCACCGCAGCTGGCCGCCTGGCTGGCTGACCCTTCCCGCCCCCGTCCGTTCCTGCTGGACGTGCGGGAACAGTGGGAGTTCGACCTGTGCCACCTCGAGGGTGCCACCTTGATGCAGATGAACTCGATTCCTGCGCGCATCGATGACCTCGATGAAGACGCCGAGATCGTCTGCATCTGCCATCACGGCGCGCGCAGCATGCAAGTGGCGGCCTTCCTGGAGCGCAATGGCTTTGGCAAGATCAGTAATTTGACGGGCGGCGTGCATGCCTGGGCGCTGCAAGTCGACAGCGCCATGCCTAAATACTAAGTTATTTTGCAGTAGATGCACCCAGGCATGTTTTCCTGCATGCCTGCGGAGGCCTGTACCCCGCTCATCCGGCGGGCGCAGGGCAAGCGGTAGCAGATTTTTGATTCCATCAACTTTTGACGACTCCAACGGAGAAATGCAATGCGGAAACCCCTTATCGCCGTGCTGATGACCAGCGCCTTTGTCTCGATGACATGCTCGCTGCAAGCGCAGGCGGCCGATCTCATCCAGGTGTACCAGCAGGCGCTGGCCAATGACGCGCAGTATGCCAGCGCGCGCGCGGCCCTGTCGGCCGGGATGGAGCGGGTTCCGCAGGGATTGGCCGGCTTGCTGCCGCAAGTGTCCGCTTCGGGAAGCAATACGCGTGGCAATCAGGAACAGATCGTCCAGAATAATGGCGGCAACAAGATCACCTCGCCGTCCGTGAATGTGCGTACGAATGCCTACAACCTGACCCTGGCGCAACCGCTGTTCCGCTGGGATCGCTGGGAAACCTATCAGCAAAGCAAGCTGGCGCAGGCGATTGCCGAAGCGCAATTTGCACAGGTGCAGCAAGACCTGATCACGCGCGTGGCGCAGGCGTATTTCGACGTGCTGAGCGCGCAGGACAACCTGGGCGCCACGCAAGCGCAAAAAGTCGCCACGACGGAGCAGCTGGCATCGGCCAAGCGCAACTTCGAAGTCGGCACGCAAACGATTACCGACACGCATGAAGCGCAAGCGGCGTACGACCTGGTGGTGGCGCAGGAATTTGCCGCCATCAACGACCTGGCCAACAAGCGCAGCGCGCTGCAAACCATCATCGGCGAAGCGCCGACCTCGCTGGCGCCCATGCGCACGGGCGTGGTCCTCAGCGCGCCGGAACCGGCTGCCGTCGAGCCGTGGGTGGCATCGGCCGAAGAGCAAAATTATGGCGTCGTCACGTCGCAGTTCAATGTGGAATCGGCCAAGCGCGACATCGGCCGCAACCGCGCCGGCCACTATCCGACCCTGGACCTGATCGCCAACGCGGGCCATACCTATTCTTCCGGCGGCGGCAATGGCAACGGCACCAACAACAATGCCATCGGCGTGCAGTGGAGCATCCCGATTTTCAGCGGCTTTGCCGTCACCAGCAAGGTGCGCGAATCGATCGCGCTGGAAAACAAGGCCCGCAACGACCTGGAAACGGCGCGCCGCACGGCAGCGCAAGGCGCGCGCCAGGCTTTCCTGGGCGTCAACAGCGGCCTGGCGCAAGTCAAGGCGCTGGAAGCGGCGGAAGTGTCGAGCAAGTCGGCGCTGGAATCGAACCAGCTCGGCTATCAAGTGGGCGTGCGCATCAATATCGACGTCTTGAACGCGCAGAAACAATTGTTCTCGACGCAAAAAGACCTGTCGAAGGCGCGCTATGACACCATCATGAACGGCTTGCGCCTGAAGTCGGCGGCCGGTACCCTGAAGGAAACGGACTTGATGCCCGTCAACGCCTTGCTGGAAAAATAATCCCGTATTCGGCAGAGCACAACCAGCACCGGCAACGGCGCTGGTTTTTTTTCGTCTTGCGCAGCGTCACGCGGCGCGGCTGTTGGCCATTTGCGTGAGCACGACGCCGGCGACCACCAGGCCCGCGCCCGCCCAGTGCAGCGGAGAAATATGCTTGACGGCAAAGCCCAGCAAGCCGTAGCGGTCGATGGCCAGCGCGGCCAGCATTTGTCCGCCGATGACGGCCGCCATGAAGGGGCCGGAACCCATGCGCGGCGCCAGCATCAGTGCGGCCGTAATATAAAACACGCCGGCAGCGCCGCCCAGCCAGGACCAGCCCGGTCCGCGCACGGCGAGGTGGACATCGGGCGCCGGCACGCGCCAGACCAGCATCAGCAGCGACGCGAGCACGGCGCTGACAGCCAGCGAAGCGAGCGTGGCCCACAGCGGGTGGCCCAGGTTGCGGCCCAGCGCGGCATTCGCGCCCGCCTGGAACGGGACGACGGCACCCGCCAGCATGGCCAGCGGGGCAAACAGGGTAATCCATCCATGCATGTTTGACTCCATTACTTTGAATTGATGGAGTCATCGTATTATGCTGTCATGATTAAAGCCAATTCGTAGTTTGTCATTCAACTATGCAGCAAATGAATAATCTGCGCGCCGTCGATTTGAACCTGCTGGTGATCCTAGACGCGTTGCTCAGCGAACGCCATCTGTCGCGCGCGGCGGAACGCTTGCACATGAGCCAGCCTGCCGTCAGCCATGCACTGGCACGCTTGCGCCACTTGCTGGGCGATCCACTGCTGCTGCGCGGCAAGGGGGGCTTCCAGCCCACGGCGCGCGCGCTGGAATTGGCGCGGCCCCTGGCAGAAGCCCTGCAAAGCGTGCGTTCCGTGCTCGGTGGCGCCGTTTTCGAGGCGGCCACGGCGCAGCGCGTGTTTCGCCTGGCCATGTCCGATTATGGCGCGGCCTTGATCCTGCCTGCCTTGCTGCACCGCTTGCGCAGGGAGGCGCCCGGCATCGACGTGGCCGTCAGTTACGCCAGCCGTCCTGCCGTGGTGGCTGGCGTGCAGGATGGCGACATCGACGTGGCGCTGGGCGTGTTCCCGCAACTGCCCGAACAGTTGCACAGGGAAACCTTGTTTGAGGAAACGTTTGTGTGCGCGCTGGACCCGGCCAGCCTGGGTGCCGGCGAAACATTGAGCCTGGACACGTACCTGGCGCGCCCCCATGTACTGGTGGCGTCCAGCGAAGGCGGCATGGCCGCTGAAGTCGACGCGGCGCTGGCCCAGCTGGGGCTGGCGCGCCGCATCGCCGTGCGCGTGCCGTACTGGACGGTCGCACCGGACGTGCTGATGGGAACGGATTTGATTTTGACGGTGGCCCGGCGCGCCTTGCGCGGCAGCGCGGCGCAGGGGCTGGCACGGCATGCCGCGCCATTTGCCATCGCACCGTTTGCGTTTGAAGCGATACGGCACCGGCGCACGGACGGCGATGCGGGGATTGCCTGGCTGCGCGCGGCCATCGCCACGGCCGCGGAGCCAGGTTGACGTCTTACAGCCCGCCGCCCTGGCCGTCGAACTTGCGCTCGATCAATTCGATCTTGTAGCCGTCCGGATCGGTGATGAAAGCGATGACCGTGTTGCCGCCTTTGACGGGGCCCGGTTCGCGCGTGACGTTGCCGCCATTTGCACGCGCCGCATCGCATGCGGCGACGATATCGTCGGCCGAGATGGCGATGTGGCCGTAGGCCGTGCCCAGCTCGTAGCTGGTGGTGCCGTAGTTATACGTCAGTTCCAGTTCCGCGTGGTCGGGGTTCGATCCATAGCCGACGAAGGCCAGGGTGTACTGGTATTCGGGATTGTCGCTGGTGCGCAGCAGCTTCATGCCCAGGACCTTGGTGTAAAAATCGATGGAGCGCTGCAGGTCGCCGACCCGTAACATGGTGTGCAAAATACGCATCGTAAATCCTTGATGATGATAGGGGAATGGCAGGATTTTATGCGTTTTACGGCTTTCGTGCCGAGACCGCCCCAGCCGCCCGCCGGCGCAGGGGCGGCGGACGGCGGCGTCGATGCGCCCGGATTTACTCCAGATGGGCGTCCAGGGTGATTTCCGTGGCCAGCAGCTTGGACACGGGGCAGCCGAGCTTGGCGCGCAGGGCCGCATCCTGGAATGCTTCGTCGGTGGCGCCGGGAATGCTGGCCACCAGGGTCAGGTGCACGGCCGTGATGGCATAGCTGCCATCGATTTTTTCCAGGCTGACATCGGCCGTGGTTTTCAAGGCCGTGGCGCGCAGGCCCGCCTCGCCCAGCTGGCCGGACAGGGCCATCGTGAAGCAGGCGGCATGGGCCGCGCCGATCAGTTCTTCGGGATTGCTGCCGGGACCGTCTTCGAAGCGCGTGTTGAAGCCGTAGGCCACATTGTCGAGCGCGCCGCTTTGGGTCGAAATGAAACCTTTACCATCTTTAAGGCCGCCACTCCAGACGGCCGATCCTGTTTTTTTCATGATGTACTCCTTGCGTGGTTCGAGCGTCCATCATGCGCGTCCCCCCTTTGCGCTTCCGTTCGTTGCGTCACACAGAAGGAGCATGCGCGGCGTCAATACGTTCACGGCGCCGGTGTCACGCGCCAGATGACATTGCCCACGTCGTCCGCCACCAGCAGCGCGCCCGGCTTGTCGACGGCCACGCCGACGGGACGCCCCTGCGCCTTGCCGTTTCCGTCCAGGAAGCCTCTGACGACATCCTGTGGCGGGCCGCTGGGCACGCCGTTGGCGAAGGGCACATAAATGACTTTGTAGCCGCTGAAAGGCTTGCGGTTCCACGAACCGTGCTGGCCGATGAAGGCGCCGCCCCGGTAGCGCGCGGGCAGCAAGGCGCCGTCATAGAATGCCAGACCCAGCGAGGCCGTATGCGCGCCCAGCGCATAGTCGGGCGCGATGGCCCTGGCCACCAGTTCGGGGCGCGGTGGCGTGACGCGCGCATCGGCGTGCTGGCCGAAATAACTGTAGGGCCAGCCATAGAAGGCGCCTTCCTTGACCGAGGTCATGTAGTCCGGCACCAGATCGTTGCCCAGTTCGTCGCGCTCGTTGACGGCCGTCCACAGGGCGCCCGTTGCTGGTTGCCAGGCCAGGCCCACGGGGTTGCGCAAGCCCGTGGCGTAGACTTTTGCCTTGCCCGTGGCCCGCGTGTATTGCCAGATGGCGGCGCGGCCGTCTTCGGCCCCCATGCCGTTTTCGCCCACATTGCTGTTCGAGCCGACGGACACGTAGAGAAATTTGCCATCGGCGCTGGCGACGACGTTCTTGGTCCAGTGGTGATTGATGGGGCCACCGGGCAAATCCATGACCTTGACGCCCGGCGCCGTGATGGCCGTTTGTCCCGTGACGTAAGGAAAGCGCATCAAGGCATCGGCATTGGCGATGTACAGCTCGTTGCCCACCAGGGCCATGCCGAATGGCGAGTGCAAGCCTTGCAGGAACACGCTGCGCGTTTGCGCCATGCCGTTCGCGTCGACGCCGCGCAGCAGGGTGATGCGGTTGGCGCTGGGCGTGGCGGCGCCCGCCTTTTTCATTTGCATCTGCATGATGGCGCCCTTGATGCCCTTGCTGTCGTCAGGCTTGGGCGGCGCATTCGTTTCTGCCACGAGCACGTCGCCATTCGGCAAGACATACAGCCAGCGCGGATGGTCGAGGCCGCGCGCATACGCGTGGATGGTCAGGCCGGCCGCGACCGCAGGGCGCTGGGCGGCCGTCCAGCGCTGCACGGGCGCCACGTTGACGGTGGGAATCAATTGCTTGTCCGGCGCGGGCAGGACGGGTTGCGGGCCATAGCCCATGGGCATGGCAGGTGCCTGGGCGTGGGCGGCGTGTGCGCCGCAGGCAGCGGCCAGCAGGAAGGAACAGGCGTAACGGTGCATGGCGTACTCCATAACACTAGCAATGCGAGCAGCAGCGCGTGACAGTTGGAGTCAGCGCGCCTTCTTTGGTTCCAGCTGTGCGTCGGGGCGGGCCTGCTGCGGCGCGGCAGGCTTGACCTTTTCCACGCCGGGCTGGGCGTGCCGGTCCGTATCGACCAGGCCCCGTTCCAGATCGCTGGCCGCCTGTTGCATGATTTTGCGCGGGCGCACGTTTTGCGCATCGGGCGATTCATCGCGCTCGTGCGGCAGGCGGTCGACGCCGTCATTGCGGACCTTTTCATCGGTATTGATCTTGCGCTCGCTTGGCTGGGTAGCCATATGGCCTCCTGACAGTAAAAATGATGTGGAATCAGTGTCCTGCCGCACCGGGCCGCCCGCAAGCGGATTTGTCCACGCTGGGAGCGCTGGCGCACGCATGGACGATTCTTTTTCTGCGCTACACTGCGTGCAACACCAAGAACGCCCCTTGCAGGCACACGGCAGCCGCACTATACTGTGCATATATACAGTATCATGCGATGGCGGCGTGCGACGCGACTGCCTGGGGCGGCTTGCCACTGAATTTATTTTCCGAGACTCTTATGCCCGTCGATACACATGCCGAACAGCCAGCCGCGACCTTGCCAGCCCCGGGCGAGCGCTTCAACCTGGGCGCCAAGACCATCGCCCTGGTCGTGCGCCAGAATACGGATGGCATTGCCGAGCCCGTTAAAAGCATCGTGGATTTCCTGCAAGTGCTGGGCCACACGGTCGTATTTGAAGCGGAGACGGCCGCCCACCTGAACCTGGCGTTTCCCGGCGTGCGCGCCATGTCGCCAGCCGAGATCGGCGCCGCCGCCGATTGCGCCATCGTCATGGGCGGCGACGGCACCATGCTGGGCATTGCGCGCCAGCTGGCGCCATTCGACGTACCCTTGATCGGTATCAATCAAGGACGCCTGGGCTTCATGACGGATATTCCGCTTGAGCGCATGCTGCCCGTGCTGGCGCAAATTCTCGGCGGCCGTTTCAAGGCCGAACGCCGCACCTTGCTCGAAGGCAGCGTGCTGCGCGACGGTGAGTCGATTCACGTGGGCATGGCCGTCAACGATGTCGTCGTCTCGCGCGGCGGTGGCGCCGGCATGGCGGAATTGCGCGTCGAGGTGGACGGGCACTTCATGTACAACCAGCGCTCTGACGGACTGATCATCGCCACGCCCACGGGCTCGACCGCCTATGCGCTGTCGGCCGGCGGCCCCCTGCTGCACCCGACCCTGGGCGGCATCGTGCTCGTGCCGATCGCCCCGCATGCGTTGTCGAACCGTCCCATCGTGCTGCCCGATTCCAGCCAGATCGTCGTGGAAATCGTGCGCGGGCGCGATATCAGCGTCAATTTCGACATGCAGACTTTTGCCAGCCTGGTGCAGCAAGACCGCATCCTCATCCGCCGTTCGCCGCACACGATTACCTTCCTGCATCCGGAAGGGTGGAGTTACTACAACACCCTGCGTGAAAAATTGCACTGGAATGAGTACCCGTCGGGCGAGGGCAAGCTCAGCTAACATTTTCTCCACGCTAACCCGCGGTTCGCCGCCCAACCACAGAAGCCATGCTCCATACACTGTCCATTCGCGATTTTGTCATTGTCGATACCATTGAACTGGAATTTTCCGCCGGCTTCAGCGTGCTGACGGGCGAGACGGGTGCCGGCAAGTCCATCCTCATCGATGCGCTCACCCTGGCGCTGGGCGGGCGCGGCGATGCCAGCGTGGTGCGCGAAGGCGCGGCCAAGGCCGACATCACGGCTGATTTCTCCGTCAGCGAAGTAGCGCAGGCGTGGCTGGCGGCCAACGAATTCGCCAACGACGATGGCGGCGCCCTGTTGCGCCGCGTCATCGACAATGCGGGCCGCTCGAAGGCGTACATCAACGGCATCCCCGCCACGGCCGCGCAGCTGCGCGAACTGGGCGACATGCTGGTCGACATCCACGGCCAGCACGCGCACCAGTCCTTGCTGAAAAGCGAAGCGCAGCGCGCCCTGCTCGACGGCCAGGCGACGGCACGCGAAGCGGGCGCGGAGCAGGATGCGCGGCAGGTGGCGGCGCTGCACAAGCGCTGGCGCGCCCTCGTGCGCCAGCGCGAAGAATTCGAAACGAATGCCGCCAACGTGCTGTACGAGCGCGAGCGCCTGGAATGGCAAGTGGGCGAACTGGAAAAACTGGCCGCCAAGCCCGGCGAGTGGACGGACATCACGAACGAGCACAGCCGGCTGTCGCACGCGGCCAGCCTGCTGGAGGGGGCGCAGGAAGCCCTGTCGATTATTTCCGAGTCGGAAGACCATCCCATCGTGTCGCAACTGTCGGCCTTGAACCAGAAGCTGGGCAAACTGGTGTCCGTCGATGCGGAATTGCAGCCGATTGTCGACCTGATCGAATCGTCGCGCATCCAGCTGCAGGAATCCGTGTATGCGCTCAACAATTACCTGGACCGCGTGGAGCTGGACCCGGAGCGCCTGCACCAGCTCGACGCGCGCATGGAAGCCATGCACAGCACGGCCCGCAAATTCCGCGTCACGCCCGAAGAATTGCCCGACGAGCACGCCAAGCTGTCGGAAAAGCTGCAGCATTTGGCCGACGCTTCCGATATCGAAGGCTTGCTGCGCCAGGAAGCGAAGATCGAGGCCGAGTACCGCAGCGTGGCCGAGCGCCTGTCCGCCACGCGCCGCGCCGCCGCGCTGGAACTGGGGCAAGCCGTCACGCGCGCCATGCAGGAATTGAGCATGACGGGCGGCAGCTTCGAGATTGCCCTCAATCCCTGCGAACCGGCCGCCCACGGACTCGAGCAGGTCGAGTTCCTCGTCGCCGGCCATGCGGGCACGGCGCCCCGTTCGCTGGCAAAAGTGGCGTCCGGCGGCGAACTGGCGCGCATCGCGCTGGCCATTTCCGTCATTACCTCGCACGCCACCACCACGCCCACCCTGATCTTCGACGAGGTCGACAGCGGCATCGGCGGCGCCGTCGCCGAAGTGGTGGGACGCTTGCTGAAACGCCTGGGACAGGGACGGCAAGTGCTGTGCGTGACCCACTTGCCGCAAGTGGCCAGCCAGGCGAATCAGCATTTCCAAGTGGCAAAAAGCACCCTGGACAACGGCAAGACGGCGTCGCGCATCGACATGCTCGACGCCAAGGCCAGGGTGGAAGAAGTGGCGCGCATGCTGGGCGGCCTGGAAATCACGGCCACCACGCGCAAGCATGCGCGCGAGTTACTGGCGATTTAAACGCAGGCTTAAATCCGGGGTCAGACCCCCGGATGCGTTAGCGCTGAGCTTGGCGTTAGCGGCATTGAGGGTCTGACCCCAGTGCCTCGCTATTAACTCAATGCAACTATAATAAGTGGCTATCCATCCAACGCCTTCAAAGAGCCTTCATGTCATTTCAAACAGAACCGCCGTACACGCATGGCAGCATCGACCGCAGCGCCGTGGTGCTGGTCAACCTGGGCACGCCCGATGCGCCCACGTCGTCGGCCGTGCGGCGCTACCTGAAACAATTCCTGTCGGACCCGCGCGTGGTGGAGATTCCCCGCGCCGTCTGGTGGTTCATTTTGAACCTGATCATCCTGCCATTCCGCTCGGGACAGTCGGCCAAGAAATATGCGTCGATCTGGACGCGCGAAGGCTCGCCCCTGAAAGTGCACACGCAAAAGCAGGCAAAACTGCTGGCCGGCGCCCTGACCGAACGGGGCCATGACGGCGTCACGGTGGCCATGGCCATGCGCTACGGTTCGCCTTCCTTGCCCGAGGTACTGGCCACCTTGAAAAGCGAAGGCTGCGAGCGCATCGCCATCTTGCCCGCTTATCCGCAATATTCGGGTACGACGACAGGCTCCATCTACGACGCCGTGTTTGCCCATTACGCCACGGTGCGCAATGTGCCGGAATTGCGTTTTATTAAGCAGTACCACGAGCACGACACGTATATCGACGCCTTGCGCGATTCCGTGCTGAACCACTGGGAAGCGCATGGTCGTCCGGAAAAACTGGTGATGAGCTTTCATGGCGTGCCCAAGCGCACCTTGCTGCTGGGCGACCCGTATCACTGCCAATGCCTGAAAACGGCGCGCTTGTTGGCGGACAAGTTGAAATTAACCAAAGAGCAATATGTGGTGACTTTCCAGTCGCGCTTTGGCAAGGCCGAATGGCTGCAGCCGTACACGGCGCCCACCCTGGTGGCGCTGGCGCAACAGGGCATCAAGCGCGTCGACTTGCTGTGCCCAGGCTTTACCAGCGATTGCCTGGAAACCCTGGAAGAGATCGCGATGGAAGCCAAGCATGATTTCGAAACGGCCGGCGGCCAGCAGTTTCATTACATCGCTTGCTTGAATGAAACGCCGGCCTGGATCGCGGGACTGGCAGAAATTGCCGAGCAACACATGATCGGCTGGCCGACGATGAAGACGGCGGCGCAGCGCGAGGGCGACAGGAAAGCGGGCGAGCAGGCGCGCGCGGCGGCCCTGGCGCTGGGCGCCGCGAACTGAAATAATTATTTTTATGCAATAAAAAGCCGCGCTTGCGCGGCTTTGTCATGTCTGGCGTGGCCACGGAACTATCCAGATAGCAACGCTGCCAGTGGCGATGGCGGCGGCGGGACTGGTAGAATGCCCGCTTTGCCGTGGGAAGCCAGGAAAATCAAGGGGGTGCGCACGGATCGCTGCCCGAAACGGGAAGCGCTTTGTAATAAGCTGTAACATGGAACGAGGTAATCCCCGGTTTTGCCATGAATACCCCTTGAAACAATAGGATATAGCCCCATCTGCCCGTTAGTGTTGTAAAGATAGTTAGACTAACTCATTTAAGTCATTGATTGTAGGAGCTTTCTAGATGCAAGATCAGGAAAACCAAGCTGTACCTAATCCGCAAGCGGACGCCGCGGCGACTGCCCCATCGACTCCCGCAGAGCCTACTTTGGAAGAGCAGCTGGCGAGTACCGAAGCGCGTCTTGCAGAGATGCACGATGCCTTCATGCGCGCCAAGGCCGATGGCGAAAACATTCGCCGCCGTGCGCAGGAAGATGTTGCTAAAGCGCATAAATTCGCAGTGGAAAGCTTTGCCGAAGCCATGGTGCCGGTGAAAGACAGCCTGGAAACGGCGCTGACGGTGGAAGCACCGACCATCGAGTCGCTGAAAGAAGGCGTCGAGATGACCCTGAAGCAATTGAACGCCGCGTTCGAGCGCAACCGCCTGGTGGAAGTCTTGCCAGTGCAGGGCGAGAAGCTCGATCCGATGAAACACCAGGCCGTTGCCGTGGTGCCAGCGGACCAGGAAGCCAATACCATCGTGTCAGTCCTGCAAAAGGGCTATATGATTGCGGACCGCCTGCTGCGTCCAGCCATTGTAACGACCGCGCAAGCAAAATAATCAGAGGGCGGCATCAAGCAAGCCTTGAAACCATGCCGCTTTGCCACATATAAGAACCATCTGAAATCTAGCAAATAAAAGGAAAAAAATCATGGGTAGAATTATCGGTATCGATCTGGGAACCACGAATTCCTGCGTTTCCATCATGGAAAACGGTCAACCAAAGGTAATCGAAAACGCTGAAGGCGCACGCACGACGCCGTCGATTATTGCTTATCAAGAAGATGGCGAAATTCTCGTCGGCGCGCCAGCGAAACGCCAGGCCGTGACCAATCCGAAAAACACGCTGTACGCAGTCAAGCGTCTGATCGGTCGCAAGTTCGACGAAAAAGAAGTGCAAAAAGACATCGCGCTGATGCCGTACCAAATCATGAAAGCCGACAACGGCGATGCATGGATCGGCGTACGCGACAAAAAACTGGCGCCGCCGCAAATTTCGGCTGAAGTACTGCGCAAGATGAAGAAAACGGCAGAAGACTACCTCGGTGAAGAAGTCACCGAAGCCGTCATCACCGTGCCTGCGTACTTCAACGACTCGCAGCGTCAAGCTACCAAGGATGCCGGCCGTATCGCTGGCCTGGACGTCAAGCGCATCATCAACGAGCCAACCGCGGCAGCGCTGGCATTCGGCCTGGACAAGGCTGAAAAAGGCGACCGTAAAATCGCCGTGTACGACTTGGGTGGCGGTACGTTCGACGTGTCGATCATCGAAATCGCCGATGTAGATGGCGAGAAACAATTTGAAGTGCTGTCGACCAACGGCGACACCTTCCTGGGCGGCGAAGACTTCGACCAGCGCGTCATCGATTACATCATCGACGAGTTCAAGAAGATCAACGGCATCGATCTGAAAAAAGACCCGATCGCCCTGCAGCGCATCAAGGCTTCGGCCGAGCGCGCGAAGATCGAGCTGTCGTCGTCGCAACAGACCGAGATCAACGAGCCCTACATCGCCATGGCGAACGGCGCACCGGTCCACTTGAACCTGAAGATGACCCGCGCCAAGCTGGAGTCGCTGGTGGAAGAGCTGATCACGGCAACGATGGAACCTTGCCGCACCGCTATCAAAGATGCGGGCGTCAAAGTGTCGGACATCGATGACATCATCCTGGTCGGCGGTATGACCCGTATGCCGAAGGTGCAGGAAAAAGTGAAGGAATTCTTCGGCAAGGAACCACGCAAGGACGTGAACCCGGACGAAGCCGTCGCCGTGGGCGCAGCGATCCAGGGTTCGGTCCTGTCGGGCGAACGCAAGGACTTGCTGTTGCTGGACGTTACTCCTCTGTCCCTGGGTATCGAAACCCTGGGCGGCGTGATGACCAAGATGATCCACAAAAACACGACGATTCCGACCAAGTTCAGCCAGGTCTTCTCGACGGCCGACGACAACCAGCCTGCGGTGACCATCAAGGTCTTCCAGGGTGAGCGCGAAATCGCCGCCGGCAACAAGGGCCTGGGCGAATTCAATCTGGAAGGCATCCCGCCAGCAGCACGCGGTACGCCACAGATCGAAGTGACCTTCGACATCGACGCCAACGGCATCTTGCATGTCGGCGCGAAAGACAAGGCCACCGGCAAGGAAAACAAGATCACGATCAAGGCCAATTCCGGCTTGACCGAGGCGGAAATCCAGAAGATGGTGAAAGACGCCGAGTTGAACGCGGAAGAAGACAAGAAGGTCAAAGAATTGGCCGAGTCGCGCAACCAGGCCGATGCTCTGGTACACTCGACCCGGAAATCCTTGACCGAATACGGCGACAAGCTGGACGCGGGCGAGAAAGAGAAGATCGAAGCGGCGATCACCGACCTGGAAGCAAGCATCAAGGCGGGCGACAAGGCTGAGATCGACGCCAAGGTGGAAGCACTGTCGAGCGCATCGCAGAAACTGGGCGAAAAAATGTATGCCGACATGCAAGCGCAGCAAGCTGCCGGCGGCGCGGAAGGTGCACAGCAAGCTGCTGGCGCATCCGATGCAGGCGCCAAGCAAGACGACGTTGTCGACGCTGACTTCAAAGAAGTCAAAGACAGCAAGTAATTGTCTTGCGCTCCCATGAACTGGGGGCAGCCGGGCTGAACGCTACATCGCGGGATTAGCCGCGAAGACCGGCCGAGCCGAGTCGCTGCGCCTAGCGCAGCACTCGACTCGGCTTTTTCGTGTAATTTTTACATCAGTAGATAGACTGCAAGGTGCCGACAACATGGCAAAGCGTGATTTTTACGAGACACTCGGTGTCGCAAAAAATGCTTCGGAAGAAGAGATCAAAAAGTCTTACCGTAAACTGGCGATGAAATACCATCCGGACCGCAATCCGGATAGCAAGGAATCGGAAGAAAAGTTTAAGGAAGTCAAAGAAGCCTACGAGATGCTGACCAATCCGGAAAAGCGCGACGCGTATGACCGTTACGGTCACGCGGGCGTGGACCCGAACATGGGTGGCGGAGGCGGCTTCGGCGGCGGTGCTGGCGGCTTTGCCGACAGCTTCGGCGATATCTTCGGCGACATCTTTGGCGGCGGCGGTGGACGCAGCCGCAATGCGGGTCCACAGGTGTACCGTGGCGCCGACTTGCGCTACAACCTGGAAATTACACTGGAGCAAGCTGCTCACGGCTTCGACACGACCATCCGCGTGCCGAGCTGGGACAAGTGCGACACTTGCCACGGCAGCGGCGCCAAGCCGGGCACCTCGCCCACCACTTGCGGTACTTGCGGTGGCCACGGCCAGGTGCGCATGCAGCAAGGTTTCTTCAGCATCCAGCAAACCTGCCCGAAATGCCATGGCAGCGGCAAGGTCATCACCGACCCGTGCACGCCATGCGGCGGCGCCGGTCGCATCAAGCGCAACAAGACCCTGGAAGTGAAAATTCCAGTCGGTATCGACAACGGCATGCGTATCCGCTCGTCCGGCAACGGCGAACCGGGCACGAATGGCGGTCCGTCGGGCGACCTGTATGTGGAAATCCACATCAAGCCGCACGCCGTGTTCCAGCGCGAAGGCGACGACCTGCATTGCGAAATGCCGATCTCGTTTGCCAAGGCGGCTTTGGGCGGCGAAATCGAAGTGCCTACCCTGAACGGCAAAGTGTCGTTTACGATTCCTGAAGGCACCCAGTCGGGCAAGACCTTCCGCCTGAAAGGCAAGGGCATCAAGGGCGTGCGCTCCGGTTATGCGGGCGACCTGTTCTGCCATGTGGCCATCGAAACGCCCGTGAAACTGACGGAAAAACAGAAAGACCTGCTGCGCGACTTTGAAAAGTCGACGACCGAGGGCGGTGCCAAGCACAGTCCGCAAAGCAAGACCTGGAAAGACAAGGTCAAGGATTTTTTTGAGTAAGCACACGTAAGACCATGCGCCGGGATGCTCACACATCCCGGCGTTTTTTTACCCAGGTTGACTGGCATCTGCGCGCATCGCCCGCTAACGCGGGCGATCGGCGCGCTGCTCAACCGAACTCACAGAATGGGAGCGATATGACCGAACAGAAAAGCGGCCTGGCCCTGGCGGAACTGCTGCAGCGTAACCGCCGCTGGGCCGACTCGATGGTGGCGAAAGACCCGAACTTCTTCAAGAACCTGGAAGCGCAGACCTCGCCCGAATACCTGTGGATCGGCTGTTCCGACAGCCGCGTTCCCGCCAACGAACTGCTGGGCATGGCGCCTGGCGACGTGTTCGTGCACCGCAATATCGCCAATGTGGTCGTGCATTCCGACCTCAATTGTCTGTCCGTCCTGCAATTTGCCGTGGACGTGCTGAAAGTCAAACACATCATCATCGTCGGACATTACGGCTGCAAGGGCGTGCACGCGGCCATGACGGGCACGCGCATCGGCCTG
Organism: Janthinobacterium sp. P210006; assembly: GCF_036231885.1. Lineage (NCBI taxonomy): Bacteria > Pseudomonadati > Pseudomonadota > Betaproteobacteria > Burkholderiales > Oxalobacteraceae > Janthinobacterium > Janthinobacterium sp. P210006. The sequence continues at coordinate 211,520 of NZ_JAZARD010000001.1, forward strand.
GTCGACAACTGGCTGCGCCACGTGCAGGACGTGGGCCAGAAACACGAGCGCTACCTGGGCGACGTGCTGACCAGCCGCCAGCGCGGCGACCGCCTGTGCGAACTGAACGTGGTGGAACAAGTCTTGAACGTGTGCCAGACCACCATCGTGCAAGATGCGTGGGAGCGGGGCCAGGAACTCAGCGTCCATGGCTGGGTCTATGGCTTGAAAGATGGCTTGCTGAACGACCTGGAAGTGACCGTCACGGCTGGCCACGAGCTGGCGCCGCGCATGGCGGCCCGCCTGGCCCGCTACGAAGCAACGGCGTAAGCAACACCGGCGCAGCGCTTACGGCGCGGCGCCGTCGAGGCGGGCCAGGTAATCGGCCGCCTCCTGTACTCCCTCCTGCGCCGCCTGGCGCAGCCAGGTCCTGGCCTGGGGAAGATCCTGGGGCGTGCCCCGGCCTTCGGCCAGCGCCACGCCATAGTGGTAGCGCGCCAGCCGCGCATAGGCGGCGTCATCGTTGGTATGGGCGCCGCGCCGCATCAGCGCCGTCGCCTGCACCAGGTCCTTGGGCACGCCCACGCCCGTTTCATACAGCTGGGCCAGCCAAATCATCGAATACACATCGTTCCAGCGCCGGATGCAGTCTTTAAAGATGGCGACGGCAGCGGCATGGTCGCCCGTCTTGTCGGCCGCATAGCCGTACAAGCACTTGATGCGCTTGTCGCTGCGCACATAGGCTTTGTAGCTGAGGTCGCCTTCATCCTGGCTATCCTGGGCCTGGACGGGAACGGCGAACAGCAAGGCGAGCAGCAGGGCGTAGGGGGACATGGCTTTCCTGAGAATCGGTTAAAGCTTGATAGACAAGCAAGTTGCGTGCTAGCGCAGTCCAGGAGCCAGCCATGCGGGGACGTGCCGCTGTTGTGCCAATTCGGGACAGCGGCTGTTGCGGCGCGGCGCAACGCGCCCCGCATATCCATATAGTAAATGCTTCGTTTGCAGGCAGGGCCGGCCGGCATACAGTGGACTTCCCCTGACTATTTGCGGATTCTTATGTCGGCCGTCCTGAAACCCGTGCTTTCCAGCAGCCATTTCCGTATCGAAACTTTCGATGCCCCGCTCGGTGCGCAAGTGCTGGGACTGGACTTGTCGCAGCCGCTGTCGCTGGGCGACTTCCAGCGCCTGCACCACGCCCACCTCGACCATCACGTGCTGGTGTTCCGCGACCAGCGCATCACGCCGCAGCAGCAGGTGGATTTCAGCCGCCGCTTCGGTCCCCTGCAAATCCACGTGCTGCGCCAGTTCCAGCTGCCCGCGCAACCGGAAGTGCTGATCATCTCGAACATCGTCGAAGATGGCCAGCCCATCGGCCTGGGCGACGCGGGCCATTTCTGGCATTCGGACCTGTCGTACAAGGAAGTGCCCAGCCTCGGCTCCATGCTGCACGGGCAAGAGTTGCCGGACGAGGGCGGCGATACCGTGTTTGCCAACATGCACCTAGCGTGGGAAAGCCTGCCGGCCGCGCTGCGCCACGCCGTGCGCGGTGCGCGTGCCGAGCACAGCTACCTGAGCCAGTATGAGGAATTGCGCCGCCGCAACCCTTGGCGGCCCGCCCTGACGCAGGCGCAGATCGATGAAGTCAAACCCGTGACGCACCCCGTGGTGCGTGTGCATCCGGAAACGGGACGCCGCGCCCTGTTTGTCAGCGAACATTTCACCACGCGCATCGTCGGTCTGCCCGACGATGAAAGCCGCGCCCTGCTCGACGAACTGTTCGCCCACAGCGTGCGCCCCGAGCATTTATATGTGCACCGCTGGCAGCCGCATGACCTGGTGTTCTGGGACAACCGTTCCCTGATGCACCTGGCGACGGGTTGTCCGCCCGACCAGCGCCGCAAGCTGTATCGCACCACCATCGAAGGCGATGCGCCGTACTGATTTTTCCACGTAGCCAGACCCAAGGAGTGTCCATGTTGCCGATCTTTACCTTTCCCCGTCGCCTGCTCGCCGCCTTCATCCTGCTGTGCATGGCGATGCCCATGGCCCGGGCCGAAGGACAGATCCGCATCGCGGGCCAGCACGGCATCACCTTCTTGCTGCTCAATATTGCGCAGGAACAGAAACTGATCGAAAAGCATGGCAAGCAGCAGGGCGTGGATGTCAAAGTCGAGTGGATTACCCTGTCCGGAGGCCCGGCCATCAATGACGCTTTGTTGTCCGGCAATATCGATATCGCGGGCGCAGGCCTGGGTCCGCTGCTGACCATCTGGGATCGCACGAAAGGCCGGCAGAACGTGCGCGGCGTGGCTTCGCTGGGCAACTTTCCCTACTATTTGATCAGCAACAATCCCAAGGTGAAAACCCTGGCGGACTTGACGGACAAGGACCGCATCGCCTTGCCCGCCGTGTCCGTCTCCGTCCAGGCGAGGATATTGCAGATGGCGGTGGCGAAACAGTGGGGCGACAAGGAATTCGCCCGTCTCGATAAAATCACGCAAACCCTGCCGCACCCGGACGCGGCGGCTGCCATCATCGCCGGCGGCACGGAGCTGACGGGCCACTTCGGCAATTCGCCGTTCCAGGAACAGGAGCTGGCGCAAAACCCGAACGCCCACATCCTCCTGAATTCGTATGACGTGCAGGGCGGGCCCAGCTCGTCGACCCTGCTGTATGCGACGGAAAAATACCGCAAGGACAATCCCAAGACTTACCGCGCCTTCATCGCCGCCCTGGCGGAAGCGGCGCAGTATGCGAGCAGCAATCCGCAAGGAGCGGCCGACATCTATATCAAGGTGAACAAGAGCAAGGTGGACCGCAACCTGCTGCTGAAAATCTTTGCCAACCCGCAAGTGCAATTCAAGATCGCCCCGCAAAATACCTATGGCCTGGCGCAATTTCTGCACCGCGTGCACGCCATCCGCAACTTGCCCGACAGCTGGCGCGATTATTTCTTTGACGACCCTGCCATCACGCAAGGGGGCTGACATGAACGCACCCGCCTTTCATTTGGTGCGCCCGCCCGTGGCGGTGGCGCCCTTGCTCAGCGTCAGGAATGTCAGCCTGGAATACCGGACGGAACAGCGCACCGTGCGCGCCACGCACGACGTCAGTTTCGACGTGTTCCGGGGCGACCGTTTTGTGCTGCTGGGACCGTCCGGCTGCGGCAAGTCGTCCCTGCTGAAAGCCGTGGCCGGTTTCATTGCGCCGCGCGCGGGCAGCATCACCATGCAGGAAAAAATCATCACGAAGCCGGGGCCGGACAGGGTCGTCGTGTTCCAGGAATTCGACCAGTTGCCGCCCTGGAAAACCGTGCTGGAAAACGTCATGTTCCCCTTGCTGGCCAGCAAGCGGCTGGACAAGGTGGCGGCCCGCGAGCGCACCCATCACTGGATCGCCAAGGTGGGCCTGGCCGGTTTTGAGGATGCCCATCCGCATACTTTGTCGGGCGGCATGAAGCAGCGGGTAGCCATCGCGCGCGCGCTGGCCATGCAGCCGGAAGTGCTGCTGATGGATGAACCGTTTGCCGCCCTCGATGCCCTCACGCGGCGCAAGATGCAGGAAGAGCTGAGCCGCCTGTGGGAAGAGCTGCGTTTTACCCTCGTGTTCGTCACGCATTCGATCGAGGAAGCCTTGGTCGTGGGCAACCGTATCCTGCTGCTGTCGCCCCATCCGGGCCGCGTGCGCGCCGAGCTGAACAGCCATCAGTTCGGCTTGCACAGCGGGGGCAGCGCGGAATTCCAGGCCGCCAGCAGCCGCATCCACGGTCTGCTGTTCGATGAGGACGTGGTTCCCGTCCAGCAAGCGGCCCAGCTGCAGCGGGAGGCCGTATGAGCGCGCTGCTGGAACCGCCGATCCGCCAGGAGTTCGTGTACGCGGCGCCACCGCCGGCCGGCGCGGCTGCCGAGCGGCCGTTGTCGCGCTGGCAGCGCCTGGGCCAGCATGCGCTGTGGCGCAAGGCCTTCATTTTGCTTGGCCTCGCTTTGCTGTGGGAGGGTGCGGCGCGCTGGACGCACAACGATTTATTGTTGCCCAGTTTTCTGCAGACGGCGCAGGCGTTCATCGGCGGCATCGCCAGCGGCGAATTGCTCACGCGTACGGCCGCCTCCCTCGTGGTGTTGCTGCAGGGCTATGCGGTGGGCGTGCTGGCCGCCTTCGTGCTGACCTTGCTCGCCGTGTCCAGCCGCATCGGACGCGACGTGCTGGAAACCCTGACGGCCATGCTCAATCCCTTGCCGGCCATTGCCCTGCTGCCGCTGGCCCTGCTGTGGTTCGGCCTGGGACGCGCCAGCCTGATCTTCGTCATCGTCCATTCCGTGATGTGGCCGCTGGCCTTGAATACGTATGCGGGATTTCAGGGCGTGCCCGAGACCCTGCGCATGGCGGGCCGCAACTACGGGCTGAGCGGCTTGCGCCTGGTGCTGCACATCCTCGTGCCGGGCGCCTTGCCGTCCATCGTCTCGGGCCTCAAGATCGGCTGGGCGTTTGCCTGGCGCACCCTGATCGCGGCCGAACTGGTATTCGGTACCACGTCGGGCCAGGGCGGCCTGGGCTGGTACATCTTCCAGAACCGCAACGAGCTGTACACGGACAAGGTGTTTGCGGGCCTGGCAGCCGTCATCGTCATCGGTCTGCTGGTGGAAAACATCGGCTTTCGCAGCCTGGAACGCGTCACCCTGAAACGCTGGGGCATGCAGCGGTAGCTATTGCAGCATGCTGCGCGCCGCCGCGACGATTTGCCGCGACAGCTGTTCCAGGCGCGGCGACTGCACCTTCCACGTGTGCCAGTACAGGGCCACGTCGGCCGGGGTCTTGGGCGTGAGCATTTCCACCAGTTCGCCGTCCGCATTCGCCTTGAGCAGCAATTCCGGCACCATGCCGTAGCCCAGGCCGTAGCGGATGGCGTTGAAGTGCGAGGTGGCACCCGGCACGTAATGGCAGGGGTAGGCGCCTTCGGGCAAGCCCAGCGCTTCCTGCAGGTACGACGACTGCAGGGTGTCCTTGCGCGTGTAGGCGACGACGGGCGCCGTGCGCGCCGCCTTGCGCGTCAGGCCGTGCGCGAACCACTGCTGGCGGAACGCGGGCGTGGCCACCAGCCAGTAGCGCATCACGCCCAGCGGCTCGGCCGTGCAGCCGCGCATGGGTTTCGCTTCCGTGCTGATGCAGCCGATGGCCATGCCCGTTTCCAGCAAGGTATAGGTGTGGTCCTGGTCTTCCACGGTCAGGTCCAGCAGCACGCGCTCGCGGATCAGCACCTCGGACAGGGCAGGGAAGAACCAGGTGCCCATCGAGTCGGCGTTCAGCGCCAGCACCAGGGTCAGCGGGGCATCCTGCTGCACCGCCAGTTCCGCTTCCAGGTCCGCCTCCAGCAGCTTGGCCCGCTTCAGGTACTGCATCAGGCGCTGGCCCATGCGCGTGGCGCGCGCGGGACGGCTGCGCACGATCAAGGCATTGCCCAGCTGGCTTTCCAGCGCCCGCACGCGCTGGGAAATGGCGGGCGACGTCAGGTGCAGCTGCAGCGCCGCCTGTTCGAAACTGCCCGTTTCGACGACGGCGCGGAACGCTTCCGTGTGCTTGGGATTCAGGTTCATGATGCGCGCCTAACATAAGAAAAATTTATCAATACTAAATAATACTTACTTTTCATAAGGATAGGTGTGTTGCGGTGCACAATGCTTCTTTGATGGAGTGCCGCGCGCCTGCGCGGGGCCTCCTGGCAGCAAGGGAATGACCATATGGACACGCAAGATACGGCGCAGGACAGTGAAAAAAACGGCGCGAAAGACAGCGCGAAAGACGGCAGCGGGGTCGCCCGCAAGCCGCCATCGAAGCTGGCGCGCAATCTGAAATTCGGCCTGGGACTGACCCTGGGCCTGGGCTTGTCCGCAGCCCTGGCGGGCGGCTACTGGCTGCGCCAGGCATGGCAGGACCTGCCCGCCGTCGAGCATCTGGCCCAGTACAAGCCCGCGCTGCCGCTGCGGATTTTTTCCAGCGAAGGCGAGCTGCTGGCCGAATACGGCGAAGAGCGCCGGGAATTCCTGCCCCTGAAAGATATCCCCCTGCGCATGCGCCAGGCTTTATTGGCCATCGAGGATGCGCGCTTCTACGAACACGGCGCCGTCGACTTCTATGGCCTCACGCGCGCGACCCTGGCCAACGTCGTCACGGGCCACCATGCGCAGGGCGCCAGCACCATCACCATGCAGGTGGCGCGCGACTTCTTCCTGTCGCGCGAAAAGACCGTGCAGCGCAAGCTGACGGAGATGCTGCTCGCCTACAAGCTGGAACAGCACTACGGCAAGGACAAGCTGCTGGAACTGTATATGAACCAGATTTACCTGGGCGAGCGTTCCTACGGCTTTTCCGCCGCCTCGAACATCTATTTCGACAAGCCCCTGGCCGAGGTCAGCATCGCCGAAGCGGCCATGCTGGCCGGCTTGCCCAAGGCGCCATCGGCCTACAACCCCGTCGCCAATCCCCAGCGCGCCACCGTGCGCCAGCATTACATCCTGCAGCGCATGCGCGAACTGGGCTACATCACGCCAGCCGAATACGATGTCGCCGTGGCGGAAAAGCTGGCCCTGAACAAGGACCGCAACAGTTCCGTGCACGCGGCCGCGTATGCGGTCGAGGAAGCGCGCCAGCTGATCCTGCAAAGCTATCCCGAGGGCGCCTACAGCATGGGCCTGGACGTGACGACCACCATCCGCATGGCGCCGCAGCGGGCGGCCGACAAGTCGCTGCGCGAGGGCTTGTTGAACGCGCAGGCGCGCCGCGGCTACCGCGGCCCGGAAGCGCGCCTGGCCGCTTCGGAGGACAGCGTGGCGCGCCAGCTGGCCGCCTATCCGGACAGCGGCGAGCTGCGCGCCGCGCTGGTACGCAAGGTGGAGAGCACCGGCGCGCGCCAGATCAAGGCGCAGCTGCGCAATGGCGACGAGATCGTGCTCACGGCCTCGGATGCGCGCCTGGGCGGCAAGTTGCAGTGGGATGGCAAGCGCGCCATCGTCGAGGGCAGCGTGATCCGCGTGGTGCACGACGGGGCCAAGAACCGCTGGCTGGTGAGCCAGCTGCCCGAGATGGAAGGCGCGCTCATTTCCGTCGATGCGCACAGCGGCGAGATCGTCGCCATGGCGGGCGGTTTCGATTTCTACCGCAACCACTACAACCACGCCACGCAGGCCTACCGCCAGCCCGGCTCCAGCTTCAAGCCCTTCGTGTATTCGGCGGCGCTGGAAAAGGGATATTTTCCCGGCACGGCCGTCGACGATACGCAGCGCCTGCTGCTGCCGCAGGAAACTGGCGCGCAGCCTTGGCGGCCGCGCAATTACGGCAACAACTATGAAGGCTTCATCAGCGTGCGCCGCGGACTGGTACGTTCGAAAAACCTGGTGGCCGTCAGCCTGATGCAGGCGGCCGGTCCCGGCTACGTGCAGCACTACGCCACGCGCTTCGGTTTCGAGAGCGCGCGCAATCCCGTCTCTTTGCCGCTGGCCTTGGGCGCGGGCGCCGTCACCCCGCTGCAGCTGGCGCAATCGTATGCCGTGTTTGCCAACGGCGGCGTGCAGATGCCGCCGAAACTGATCAAGGAAGTGCGCGGCCGCAGCGGCGCGGTGCTGTACAGCGATGCGGCGCCCCGTGCCAAGGGCGAGCCGGCACCCGGTACGCAAGTGATCTCCACGCGCAATGCCTACGTCATGGACAGCATGCTGCGCGACGTCGTCAAGAGCGGCACGGGACGCGGTGCGTTGGCGCTGGGCAGGGGCGACGCGGCCGGCAAGACGGGGACATCGAATAACGCGTACGACGCCTGGTTCGCCGGCTATTCCTCGGGCCTCGTCTCCGTCGTCTGGCTCGGCTACGACCAGCCTAAGAGTCTGGGCAACGCCACGGGCGGGACGCTGGCGCTGCCCGTCTGGCGCGACTACATGCAGGTGGCCGTGCAAGGCCGCCGCGAACAGGTATTGGCCGAACCGCAGGGCCTGGCCCTGCTCGATGGCGACTACGTGTATGCCGAATACCTGGCCGGCGACTGCCTGCAGGACAGCCATGCCTTCATCCACAGCAGCGTCAGCTGCGGCAGCGGCGCGCCCGGCAGCCTGGGCGCCGACACGCGCCTGGCCAACGGCGAACAGCGCGGCACCAGCGGCGCCGGCCACGAGGCGCGGGCCCTGAGCGAAGCGCGCGAACGCGAACAAATTCTCAAATCATTTTCGGAAGAGTAAGACCATGCTGTTATATACGATTTACCTGGTGGCGATTGTCGCCGAAGCGATGTCCGGCGCCATCATGGGCATGCGGCGCGGCATGGACTTGTTCGGCATCTGCATGATCGGCACCGTCACGGCGCTGGGCGGCGGCACCGTGCGCGACGTGCTGCTGGGGCACTATCCGCTGGGCTGGATCGCGCATCCCGAGTACCTGCTGTTTACCATCGGCGCGGCCATCGTCACGGCCTTTGTCGCGCGCTACCTGCACCATTTGCGCGCCGTCTTTTTGCTGGTCGATGGCCTGGGCCTGGTGGCGTTCTGCGTGATCGGCTGCGACATCGCCATGTCGGCCAAGATGCATCCGGCCATCGTCGTGCTGGCGGGGATGATCACGGGCGTCTTCGGCGGCCTGCTGCGCGACATCCTGTGCAACCAGATTCCCCTCGTGCTGCAGCGCGAAGTGTATGCCACCGTGGCCCTGTTTACGGGCAGCCTGTACGTGGGCCTGCTGTACTTCCAGGTCGACAGCTCGGTGGCCCAGCTGGCATCCATCGGCGCCGGTTTCCTGTTCCGTTTCCTGGCCCTGCATTTCGAGTGGCGCCTGCCGAATTTTAACGGCGACCGCATTCGGGGTTTCGAGTAGCGGCTGCTGCACGACTATTTTTACGCGCCTTTAACCCCTTTTTCTCCGCCGCTGCGTTTCATGTTGGACACCCCAGCCAACCGGAGAAGAAGCGATGTCCAGCGCCCTCAAGATCACCGTGATACTGTCCCTGCTGCTGTCGGCAGGCTGCCATGCCGCCGGCACGGCGCCGCGCAAGACCCTGGCGCCGTTTGCCAGCGAGCAGGCGCTGAGCAGCTACCTGCAGCAAGTGCAGGCGCGCCAGGAGGCGCTGCTGCTGAAGCAGCAGAAACTGCAGCGCGCCACGGCGCAGTACATGGCCGCGCCTCCGCCGGCGCCGCCGGCCGCACCCATGGTGGCGAAAGCGGCACCGGCGGCATCGGCGGAGGCGGCCGAATCGGTCACCAATGTGCAGACGGCGGGCGTGGACGAAGGCGGCATCGTCAAGCTGCATGGCAAGCACCTGGTGATGCTCCGCCGCGGCAAGCTGTTTACCGTGCAGGTGGGGGGCAATGCCTTGCAGCCCGTCGCCTCGCTCGACGCGTTCGCGCCTGGCAGCGATCCGTCGGGCAGCTGGTATGACGAGATGCTGATCGATGGCGACACGGTGGTGGTGATCGGCTACAGCTACAGCCGCGGCGGCACGGAGATCGGCCTGTTCGACATTGCGGCAGACGGCAAGCTGGCCTACCGTTCCACCTACCACCTGCGCTCCAACGATTACTACTCCTCGCGCAATTACGCGAGCCGTTTGATCGGCAGCAAGCTGGTGTTTTACTCGCCTTTGTCGCTGAACCTGCGCCGTGGCGACCCGTTCGGCGGCTTTCCCGCGCTGCGCCGCTGGCGTCCCGACGCCGTGCCGTCGGACTTCAAGCGCATCGCTCCGGCCACGCGCATCTACCGCACCGACGAGGAACCGGAACCGGGTACCAATCTGGCCCTGCACACGGTCACCGTGTGCGATCTGGCGCAGCGCGACATGCGCTGCGAAGCCACCGCCGTCATGGGGCCGCAGGGGCGCGTGTTCTATGTCTCGGGCGAATCCGTGTACGTGTGGACGACGCGCCGGGGCAGCGATTCTGGCCTGTTCCGCATCCCCCTCGACGGCAGCGCGCCCAGCGCCCTGAAAGTGGCCGGCGCACCCGTCGACCAGTTCTCGTTCCTGGAAAGCGCTGACGGCCACCTGAACGTCCTGCTGCGCGCCGAAGGGCAGGGCGACGCCATGTGGGATGGCACGCGGGGCCGGGGTGACATGGCCTTGCTGCGCGTGCCCCTGGCCTCGTTTTCCGATGGCCGCGACAGCGCGCCGGCCGGCAGCTACCAGCCGCTACCCGGCGGTGGAGGCTACGGACTGCAGAACCGCTATGTGGGTGCGTATCTGTTGTACGGCAATCCGGGCAATCCCGGACGCCGCAAGGCAGACCAGGCCTGGCCGCGCCAGCCCTTGTATGCCGTGCGCTGGGCCGATGGGGGCAGCGTGCAAGCCTTGTCCCTGCCGCACGGCGTGGAACGCATCGAAGCGCTGGGCGATGACGCCGTGGTGATCGGCGCGCAGGGCAAGGATCTGCATTTCAGCAGCATCCGCCTGGGGACGCAGGCGGCGGTTGCCACGCGCTATATCCGCGCCGATGCGGCGCAGGGCGAATCGCGCAGCCACGGCTTTTTCTACAAGCCGCAAGCGGCAAACGAGGGCGTGATCGGCCTGCCTATCCTGGGTGCGGACGAGCGGCCAGGCTTGAACAAGTCATCGGCGTCCGTGCTGTACCTGCGTAACAGCGGCTTGCAATTGACGGAACTGGGCGCGCTCGCGGCGCGGCCCGGTCAGCCCCCGGACGACGGCTGCCGCGCGTCCTGCGTGGACTGGTATGGCAATGCGCGTCCCCTGTTCCTGCAGGGCCGGGTCTTCGCCTTGCTCGGCTATGAACTGGTGGAAGGCGCGCTCAAGGAAGGGCAGGTCCGCGAAGTGCGCCGCATCAGTTATGCGCCAGCCGCACGCTGACGCGATGGTGGGCGACGCGCGGCATTTGTCGCTGCCGCGCAGTTCGGCTACACTGGATCGCATGCCCGACACCCTACTCACTGCCACGGATGAAGACCTGATGCTGCGCTACGGCGCCGGCGACCTGCCGGCGTTCCGCGAATTGTACCGGCGCCATAGCCAGGGCCTGTACCGCTTCGTGGCCTGGCGCGCACCGCGCCGCGCGTGGGTGGACGAGATCGTGCAGGATGCCTGGGCCAGCCTGCATGCGGTGCGCACGGGCTATCAGCCGCAAGCCGCGTTTCGCACCTATCTGTACCAGATTGCGCGCAACCGCCTGATCGACCTGCTGCGCCAGAGGGAAGCGCAGGAACAGGAGGAAACGGGCGAGCTGGCGGACGAGGGGGCATCGCCGCTGCAGTCGCTGGAGCAGAAACGGCAGCACGCGCTGCTGCATGCGGCCATCGCGGCGCTGCCGGCCGAGCAAAAGGAAGCGCTGGTGCTGCAGCAGTTCAGCGGCATGAGCATCCAGGATATCGCCGTGGTGACGGGGGCGGAAGCGGAAACCGTCAAGAGCCGGCTGCGCTACGCCATGCAGAAGCTGCGGGCAGGACTGGACAGTGCCAATGGCGCGGGAGGACAGGCATGAATACGCACAATCAAGATAACGACGAACGGGACGACGAGGAATTGAACGCGCTGCTGGCCAGCCTGCCGCAGCCGGCGCCTTCCAGCGCGCTCGATGCGGCCATCCTGGCCGATGCGGAAAAGGCCTTGCACCAGCCGGCAGCGGCCAACGACAGCGCCGATGGCGTGCTGCGCACCTTGCCAGTCAAGAAGGCGCCCGATTCCCTGCAGCGCTGGCGCGTTCCGCTGGGCCTGGCCGCCGCCGTGCTGCTGACGGTGAACATGATCGGCGTGGACTGGTTCGGCTCGAAGCCGGCGCAATTCCCCGTGGTGGGGGAGCCGGTCACGCTGGATGCGATGCCCGCGCCCGCCGTCACGGCGTCTGCTCCGCCGCTGGCCGCTGACGCGGCGCCGCAGCCAGCACCGCAGCCGGCAGCGCCGGCACCGCGCGCGCTGGCCAAGATGGCGCCCAGGCCGCCTGCGCAGGCCGAGCCGGCACCGGCACCGGCACCGGCCTTGCGGCCAGAGCCCCGGTTGACGGCGACGGTACCCATCGCCCCCCCTGCACCGCCGCCTCCGCCGGCGCCTGCCGCGGCGATGGAGCAGCCCATGCAGGCTGAATCGAGCCTGCAGCGCCAGGCGCCCGCGCAACGGGCGCTGGCCATGCCCGCACCCGTTGCGGCACGTACCGTCCCGCTGCCGCCGCCGGCAAAACTGGATGCCTCCGTGTGGCTGGTGAAGATCGATGCCTTGCTCAAGGCAGGCGAAGGTGCGCTGGCGCAGGAGGAATGGGCCGCGTTCAGGCAGGCGTATCCCGATTATCCGGTGGCCGTGGAGTTGCGCCAGCGGCTGGAAAAAATCCAGAAATAGCGCAGGCTACACGATCCCCTTCCTGCGCTCCCACACGGCGCTGCCCACGAAAATGGCGGCGCACACCCACATCACGGCCGGCAAGGCATTCACGCCCACGGACTGCATCAGCACGCCCGTCAGCAGGGGACCGCCGCCGCTGGTGATGCCCCAGGTGGCGTTGACGATGGCGCTGGCGCTGGTCAGCGACAGCCCCGTAAACCGCTCGCCGCAGGCCACCAGCGCCAGCATGTAGATGCCGCCTGCCGCCGCGCCCAGCAGTAACAGCAAGGTCCACCACAGCCACGGCGTGCCGACGGCGAACGGCAGCAGCGGCAGCAGCAGGCAGACTGCCACGCCGCAGCCGGCATGCACCCTGGCGCGGCCGAAGCGGTCGGCCATCCAGCCCAGCGCAAACTGCAGGCCCGTGTCGCCCACCAGTACCACGGTGGCCGACAGCAGGGCCAGGTCCGTGCCGATGCCGTGTTCCATCGCGTACAGGGGCAGCAAGCTCAATGCCAGGGTATCGAACAGGGCGAAGAAGGCGGCGCCCAGCACGATCATCGGCATGCGCGGCAGGATCAGAGTCCACTTCACGCCATGCTCTTCCGGCTCCCTTTCCGGGCCGCTGTTCGAGATCAGCATCAGGCCCGGCACGGCCAGCAGGAACAGCAGGCCGCAGGCGGCGAAGCTCCAGCTGATCTTGTCGTTGAACAGGGCCACGAGGGCAGGGCCGATCAGCTGGAAAAACGTAAAGCTGGTGGTGTACATGGCCACCACGCGGCCCCGCGAATTGTCGGGAGCCAGGCGGTTGACCCACGCCTCGCCGATGGTAAACAGCACGCCCATGGCGCCGCCGAACAGGAAACGCAGCACGCTCCACGCCAGCAGGTGGTCGGTGAACTGCATGGCGACCGTCGCCAGCGACGCTACCCAGACGGCGCCCAGCATGGTGGCGCGCGCGCCGAAGCGTCCCACCCAGCCCGAGACGAACGGCGAGGCGGCCAGGATGCCCAGGGCGCTGACGGCCGTGATCATGCCGATGATGTCCGTGCCCACGCCGCGCTGGTGCAGGGTCAGTGCGGTGAGCGGCATGGTGGCGCCCAGGCCCAGGCCCACCACGCCGATGCTGACCACGAGGGCAAAGAAGTCGCGCCATGGCATGTGCTTCATGCTGGCCTCCGCATGGGAGAAAACAGGGTCTGGAGGGCGTGGAAGTGGTGTGGATGCATGTGAAAAAGGGCGACTTTGCCTGCGGCGCTGGTGTTTGGCGCCGGACGGGCATATGATGATTTTAATAAAGGCAATACTGCAAAGCCGTAGTGTAGGCGATGTGTGCCACCGCTGGCCACGCCCATCGGTGTGGCCGCTGCCTGCGGCTCTGCTGTACAGTGAAGCGAGCGGCAGCGCCGTCATGCGCTGTCATTGGATCGTCACGCCAGCGAGGTAGCACTCTATGCGCCGTCCCATCGTTCTCGTCCCCGCCTGCCAGCGCCAGCTCGGCAGCCACGTCTGGCACATGGCGCAGGACAAATACCTGCACGCCGTGCTGCACGGCGCCGGCTGCATGCCGCTGCTGCTGCCCGCCCTGGGTGCGGCTGCGGACCTGGAAGCGGCGCTGCACCTCGCCGACGGTGTCATGCTGACCGGTTCCGCCTCGAACGTCGATGCGCGCCTGTATGGCGAAGACATCCTGCATCCCGACCTGCCGCAAGACCCCGCGCGCGAGGCCACCACCTTGCCCCTGATCCGCGCCGCGCTGGCGCGCCAGCTGCCCTTGCTGGCCATCTGCCGCGGCTTCCAGGAAGTCAACGTGGCGCTGGGCGGCAGCCTGCACCAGGCCGTGCACGCGGTGCCGGGCATGCAGGACCACCGCGAAAACGTGCTCGATCCCTTGGCGCGCCAGTACGCGCCCGCGCACCGCATCAAGCTGATGCCCGAAGGCCTGCTGTCACGGCTGCTGGGCGGCGAGAGCGAAATGCTGGTCAATTCCCTGCATGGCCAGGGCATCGCCCGGCTGGCCGACGGCTTGCTGGTGGAAGCCCTGGCCGACGACGGCCTGGTGGAAGCCTATACGGTGGCCAGCGCCGCCGGCTTTACCCTGGCCGTGCAATGGCACCCCGAGTGGCAGGTGGAAGACAACCCGCAGTCGATGCGCCTGTTCGATGCCTTCGGCCAGGCGTGCCGCGATTACCGGGAGCAGCAGCACAGGAAGACAGGATGACAGGATGACAGGCGCGCCGCACGCAGTACGCGGCGTTTGATCAAGACCAGCGAGAGGGAAGCATGGCAATACGCGAAAATTTCACTTATACGGACATGGATTTGTGGCTCAATGAAAAGCGCGTCACGGAAATCGAATGCCTGGTGCCCGACCTGACAGGCGTGGCGCGGGGGAAGATCCTGCCGCGCGGGAAATTTACCCAGGAGCGCGGCATGCGCATCCCGGAAGCGGTGCTGGGCATGACGGTGACGGGCAATTACCCGGTCGACGACGGCGGTTATGACCGCGCCATTTCCAGCACCGACCGCGACATGATCTTGAAGGCCGATCCCACCACCATCACCATGGTGCCGTGGGCCACGGACCCCACCGCGCAAGTCATCCACGACTGCTATTTCGCCGACGGCATGCTGGTCGATTTCGCTCCCCGCTCCGTGCTGCGGCGCGTGCTGAAACTGTATGCGGACAAGGGCTGGAAACCCGTGGTGGCGCCGGAACTGGAGTTTTACCTGACGGCGAAGAACACGGACCCCGACCTGCCCTTGAAGCCGCCCATCGGGCGCAGCGGGCGGGCCGAGACGAGCCGCCAGGTGTACAGCATCGACGCCGTCAACGAGTTCGATCCCCTGTTCGAGGATATCTACGATTACTGCGAGCTGATGAACCTTGACGTCGACACCCTGATCCACGAGATCGGCGCGGGGCAGATGGAAATCAACTTCCTGCACGGTGATCCGCTGGGCCTGGCCGACAAGGTGTTTTTCTTCAAGCGCACCCTGCGCGAAGCGGCCCTGAAACACGATATGTACGCCACCTTCATGGCCAAGCCCATGGCGGGCGAGCCGGGTTCCGCCATGCACGTGCACCAGAGCGTCGTCGATGCGAAGACGGGCCTGAATATCTTCAGCAACGAGGACGGCTCGGCTGCGCCCATCTTCAAGCACTACATCGCGGGCCTGCAGCGCTACATGCCGTCGGCCATGGCCATCGTTGCGCCCTACGTGAATTCCTACCGCCGCATCGTGCGCCACACGGCCGCGCCCATCAACATCCAGTGGGGCCTGGACAACCGCACAGTGGGCTTCCGCGTGCCCGAGTCGGGCGTGCAGGACCGCCGCGTGGAAAACCGCATCATCGGCGCCGACGCCAACCCCTACCTGGCCCTGGCCGTGACCCTGGCCTGCGGCTACCTGGGCATGACGGAGCAGCTGGAAGCGACGCCGATGATGGTGGGCAGCGCGTATGACCTGAAATTCGAGCTGCCGCAAGGCTTGCCCGAAGCGCTGCAACTGCTGCGCGCGGAAGACAAGCTGCGCACGGTGCTGGGCGAGCGCTTCATCGACGTGTATGCGGCCATCAAGGACCTCGAGCACCAGGAATTCATGACCGTCATCAGTCCGTGGGAGCGCGAACATCTGCTGCTCCACGTCTAGGAAAGGATCGCAATGAGCACAACAAACAATCCGCTGGCGCCCAGCGCCGCGCTGGTCGCCTCCGTGGCGCAGAAAAACGCGGTGCCGCAGGTGTACGACACGGCCGCCATCCAGCAGATGGACTCGGCCCACTACCTGCACCCGTTCACCGATTTCCAGGATCTCGCCAACAAGGGTGCGCGCGTGATGGTGCGCGGAGACGGCGTCTACCTGTGGGATAGCCAGGGCAGGAAGATCGTCGACGGCATGTCGGGCCTGTGGTGCGTCAACGTGGGCTATGGCCGCACGTCGATTTCGCAAGCCGTGTACCGGCAGATGGAGACGCTGCCGTTCTATAACAGCTTCTTTGGCACGACCAACGTGCCGGCCGCGCAGCTGGCGGCCAAGCTGGCGCAAATCTCTCCGCCGCAGTTCCAGCATGTGTTCTTCACCAGTTCCGGCTCCGAGGGCAACGACACGAATCTGCGCATGTTGCGCCGCTACTGGGACATCCTTGGCCACAAGGAGCGCCACACCGTCATCAGCCGCCACAATGCGTATCACGGCAGCACGGTGGCGGGAGCGTCGCTGGGCGGCATGGATGGCATGCATGCGCAGGGCGGCATGCCGATTCCCGGCATCGCGCATATCGGCCAGCCCAATTACCTGGAGGCTGGCCATGGATTGACTCCCGAGGAATTCGGTATCAAGGCGGCCGGCTGGCTGGAAGACAAGATCCTCGAGATCGGCGCCGGCAAGGTGGCCGCCTTCATCGGCGAACCGGTGCAGGGCGCCGGTGGCGTCATCATTCCGCCCTCGACCTACTGGCCCGAGATCCAGCGCATCTGCGACAAGTACGGCATCCTCCTGATCGCCGATGAAGTCATCTGCGGCTTCGGCCGCCTGGGGCGCTGGTTCGGCTCCGAGCTGTTCGGCATCAGGCCCGACCTGATCACGTTTGCCAAGGGCGTCACGTCGGGCTACGTGCCGCTGGGCGGCGTGCTGGTGGGCGACCGCGTCGCCAAGGTCCTGATCGAACAGGGCGGCGAATTCACGCACGGCTTCACGTATTCCGGCCACCCCGTCGCCTGCGCGGCCGCGCTGGAAAACATCCGCATCATCGAGGAAGAACAATTGGTGGCCAAGGTGGCCGACGATACGGGACCGTACCTGAAGCAGTGCTTCGCCAGCCTGGGCGAGCATCCGCTGGTGGGCTATGCGGACAGCTGCGGCCTGGTCGCGGGCCTGAACCTGGTGCGCCGGAAGGGCGCCACCGTGCATGAGAACGAACTGTTCGACGAGGATCAGGGCGTGGGCATGATCTGCCGCGGCCACATGTTCGACAATGGCGTCATCATGCGCGCCGTGGGCGAGCGCATGATCGTCGCCCCGCCGCTGGTCATGACGCGCGCGCAGATCGACGAGATGGTGGGCTTGATCCGGGTGTGCCTGGACAAGACGTATGCGGACGTGCAGGCGAAGGGCTGGGTGTAGGTTTTTGCCCAATTTTGCCGCCATCTGCGCATTTTTTGGACCAGAATCGCGGCAGTTCCGCTAAACTTCCATCTTGGCCGCTACTATAGCGGCCAGTTTTTCATTTTGACACCCTCTTACCCAGAAGCTACCCACACATGACGATAGCAACACCTGCCGCGTCGGCCCGCGACGCCCAAGCGCCTTTTCTGCTGATTGATCAGCTGGTCAAGGAATTCGATGGCGTGCGCGCCGTCGATGCGATTTCCGTGACGATCAACAAGGGCGAGATTTTCGCCTTGCTGGGCAGTTCCGGTTGCGGCAAGTCGACCCTGCTGCGCATGCTGGCCGGCTTCGAGACGCCGACGTCGGGCCGCATCGCCCTGGCGGGCAACAGCATCGTCGATGTGCCGCCGCACCAGCGCCCCATCAACATGATGTTCCAGTCGTATGCGCTGTTCCCCCACCTGTCCGTGTGGGACAACATCGCCTTCGGCCTGCGCCGCGATGGCTTGCCGAAAGCGGAAGTGGCGGCGCGGGTCGAGCAGATGCTGGCGCTGGTGCAGCTGGGCCAATACGCGAAGCGCAAGCCGCACCAGCTGTCGGGCGGCCAGCAGCAGCGCGTGGCGCTGGCGCGCAGCCTGGCCAAGCGGCCGCAATTGCTGCTGCTCGACGAACCGCTGGGCGCGCTGGATAAAAAACTGCGCGAGCGCACGCAGATGGAACTGGTGAACATCATCGAACAGGTGGGCGTCACCTGCGTGATGGTCACGCACGACCAGGACGAGGCCATGAGCATGGCCACGCGCATCGCCGTCATGAGCGAAGGGCGCATCCTGCAAGTGGGCGCGCCCGGCGAAATCTATGAAACGCCGAACTGCCGCTTCGTCGCCGACTTCATCGGCAGCGTCAACCTGTTCGATGGCCGCATCACGGAAGACGAACCCGATCACGTGATCATCGACACGCCCGACGGCCGCCAGTATGTCGCGCACGGCATCACGGGCAACCTGGGCATGGATGTCTCGGTGGCCGTGCGCCCCGAGAAAATCGGCATCCAGATCGAACCCCCCGCTCTGGAAGAGCGCGTGTCGCCGGCCGAACATGGCTACAACTGCGCCCAGGGCGTGATCGTCGCCATGGCGTACTTTGGCAATGAAACCAGCTACCACGTGCGCCTCGACAGCGGCACGGTGGTGAAAGTCTCGCGCACCAACGCGGCCCGCCACGATGTCTCGCGCCTCGAGCGCGAGCAGCGCGTGTGGGTATGGTGGGATGGCGCCGACATCGTCGTGCTGACCAGCTGAGGCCATCATGACGTCCCTCCTGCAATCGCTGCGCCACATCGTCACCCTGCGCTGGCTCACGGGCCGCAATGCCGTCATCGCCGTGCCTTCGCTGTTCCTGGCGGCCGCCTTCCTGGTGCCGTTCCTGATCGTGCTGCGCATCAGCCTGTCCGACATGGACACGGCGGGCAGCCCGTTCGGTGGCTTGCTGTCGTACGTCGACGGCATCGTCGTGCTGAAGGTGAAAGTCGCCAATTACCTGTTCATCGCCGCCGATGAACTGTATCTGCTTACCTATCTCAGTTCCATCAAGTACGCGGCCATTACCACGGCCATCTGCCTGTTTATCGGCTACCCGTTCGCCTACTTCATGGCGCGCGCCAGGCCGTCCATCCGCCCCGTGCTGATGATGCTGGTGATGCTGCCTTTCTGGACCTCGTTCCTGCTGCGCGTGTATGCGTGGAAGGGCATCCTGGCCAACCACGGCCTGCTCAACGACCTGCTGCTGGCGCTGGGCGTGGTGAGCGAACCGCTGCACATGATGAATACCTCGTTCTCGCTGGTCGTCGGCATGGTGTACGCCTACCTGCCGTTCATGATCCTGCCCCTGTACGCCAACCTGGTCAAGATGGACATGCGTTACCTGGAAGCGGCGGCCGACCTGGGCGCCACGCCCTTGCAGGCGTTCTGGCGCATCACCGTGCCCCTGTCGAAGTCGGGCATCATCGCCGGCGCCATGCTGGTATTCATTCCATCCGTGGGCGAATACGTGATTCCCGAGCTGCTGGGCGGCCCGGAAACCCTGATGATCGGCAGGGTGCTGTGGGACGAATACTTCACGAACAACGACTGGGCCATGGCTTCGTCGGTGACGGTGCTGGTGATCCTGCTGATCCTCGTGCCGATGGCGATTTTTAACAAATACAAGACGGACCAGGACGCGGAGAAACAAGCATGAACGGACGTAATTTCCTGCAGCGCTGGTTCGGCCGCGGCTGGCTTTCGCTGGGCTATCTGTTCCTCTACCTGCCCATCATCGTGCTGATCGTCTTCTCGTTCAACAGCTCGCGCCAGGACATGGTGTGGAGCGGTTTTTCGCTGCGCTGGTACAGCGAGTTGATGAGCGACACGGAAATCATCTCGGGCTTCGGCCTGTCCTTGAAGATCGCCTTCATGTCGGCGACGTCTTCCGTCATCCTGGGCACGTTTGCCGCCTTTGCGCTGACCAATTACCAGCGCTTCCGCGGCCGCACGCTGTTCTCGTCCATGGTCAGCGCGCCGCTGGTGATGCCGGAAGTGATCATCGGCTTGTCCTTGCTGCTGATGCTCGTGTCCATGCAAAAGGTCTTTGGTTTTCCCGAGCGCGGCGTGCTGACCATCTGGCTGGGCCATACCCTGCTGGGCATGGCGTATGCGGCCGTGGTGGTGCAGTCGCGCCTGCAGGAGATGAGCAAGTCGCTGGCCGAAGCGGCCATGGACCTGGGCTGCCGCGCGCACCAAGTCTTCTTCCTCGTGACCCTGCCGAACATCACGCAGGCGCTCGCCTCGGCCTGGCTGCTGACGTTTACCCTGTCGCTCGACGACGTGGTGCTGTCGGCCTTCCTGTCCGGCCCCGGTTCGACGACCATGCCGCTGGTGATCTTCTCGCGCGCGCGCCTGGGGCTGGACCCGCGCGTGAATGCCATCGCCGCGCTGACCATTCTCGCCGTGACGATCGCCGTCATCGTGTATGCGGTGATGCTGGCGCGCGCCGACCGCAGACGCCGCAAGCAGATGTCTGCGGCGTATTCGGCGGACTAGGAGTAAGCTGGCGTCTTCACCTTTCAGGAGACGGCGATGACGGAAAACACCAGCTGGCATGCACGTGCCGCAGAGATCAAGATCGATGGCCGCGCCTTCATCGATGGCGAACGGATGGCGGCGAAGTCCGGCCAGACATTCGACAATCTGTCGCCCATTGATGGGCGCTCGCTGGGGCCGGTGGCGCGCTGCGATGGCGCGGACGTGGATGCGGCCGTGCAGGCGGCCCGCGCCGCTTTCGACGACCGCCGCTGGGCGGGCAAGTCGCCCGCGCAGCGTAAGCGGATACTGATCAAGTTTGCCGACCTGGTGCAGAAATACGGTCCCGAGCTGGCCCTGCTGGAAACCCTGGACATGGGCAAGCCGATCAAGTACAGCCAGAGCGTGGATGTGGGCGCCACGGCCAATTGCCTGCGCTGGTATGGCGAGGCGATCGACAAGATCTACGATGAAATTGCGCCCACGCCCGCCAACAGCCTGGCGCTGATCACGCGCGAACCGGTGGGCGTGGTCGCCGCCATCGTGCCGTGGAACTACCCGATGATCATGGCCGCCTGGAAGATCGCGCCCGCGCTCGCGGCCGGCAACAGCGTGATATTGAAACCGTCGGAAAAATCCCCGTTGACGGCCCTGCGCCTGGCCGACATCGCGCTGGAAGCGGGCGTGCCGAAAGGCGTCTTCAACGTGCTGCCCGGCTACGGCAACGAGGCAGGTGCCGCGCTGGCGCTGCACATGGATGTCGATTGCATCGGCTTTACGGGGTCCACGCGCACGGGGAAACTGATCGTGCAGATGGCGGGCCAGTCGAACCTGAAACGGGCCTGGACGGAACTGGGCGGAAAATCCGCCAACATCGTCTGCGCCGATTGCCCGGACCTGGACAAGGCCGTGGCCACCGCCGTCGGCGCCATCTTCTTCAACCAGGGCGAAAGCTGCAACGCACCGTCGCGCCTGTTCGTGGAAGAGTCGATCAAGGACGCATTCCTGGCCAAGGCCCTGGCCATGCTGCCCCGCTTCCAGCCGGGCGACCCGCTCGACGAAGCCACCGTCATGGGCGCCATCGTCGACGCCACGCAGATGAAGACGGTCATGGGCTATATCGCGGCGGGCAAGAGCGAGGGCGCGCAGCTGCTGGGCGGCGGCGACGCCGTGCGCACGGAGACGGGCGGCTACTATGTGCAGCCCACCGTCTTCGGCGTGGACGCCGGCATGACGATTGCGCGCGAAGAGATCTTCGGGCCCGTCTTGTCCGTGCTGGGCTTTACGGACATCGCCGAGGCGGTAAAGCAGGCAAATGCCACGCCGTACGGCTTGCAGGCGGCCGTGTGGACTTCCGACATCAGCAAGGCCATCCAGACGGCGCGCGCCCTGCGCGCCGGCACCGTGCACGTGAACCAGTACGACGGCGACGACATCACCGTGCCGTTCGGCGGCTACAAGCAGTCGGGCAACGGGCGCGACAAGTCCCTGCACGCGCTGGATAAATACACGGAGCTGAAGACGACGTGGATACAGGTGGGGTAGGTAAGCCGGAGCGGAGGACCGGGGGCAGACTGGGACGCCGAGTCCCTGAGGGTCTGACCCCGGCAGTCGGGGTTCTGCGAGCAGCCGCGAACCCCGATCAAACCATCAGAAGCAGTGTTCCAGCGCCGGGAAGCTGCCATCCTTGACGGCTTTCACATAGCCGATGACGGCGTCGTCGATGCTGGCCGCGCCTTCCATGAAGTTGCGCACGAAGCGCGCCTTGCGGCCTGGGAACACGCCCAGCATGTCGTGCATGACGAGCACCTGGCCCGAGCAGTCGGGACCGGCGCCGATGCCGATGGTCGGTATCGTCAGCATCTCGGTCACTTCCTTGCCCAGCTGCGAGGGCATCGCTTCCATCAGCACGATGGCGGCGCCCGCGTTTTGCAGCGTCAGCGCGTCGTTCTTCAGCTCCGTGGCGCTTTCCGTGCTCTTGCCCTGCACCTTATAGCCGCCCAGCTGGTGCACGAATTGCGGCGTCAGGCCGATGTGGGCGCAGATGGGGATGCCGCGCTCGGTGAGGAAGCGGACGATGTCGGCCAGCCAGGCGCCGCCCTCGATCTTGATCATATGCGCGCCAGCCTGCATCAGGATGACGGCATTCGCGTACGCCGTCTCGGGCGTGGCATAGGCGCCGAACGGCAGGTCGGCGAGGATCATGGCCGACTTGCTGCCGCGCGCCACGGCAGCCGTGTGGTAGGCCAGTTCGGCCACGGTGACGGGCAGGGTGGAGTTGTGGCCATTGCAGACCATGCCGAGCGAATCGCCGATCAGCAGGATCTCGACGCCGCAGCGGTCCATCAGCGACGCGAAGCTGGCGTCATAGCAGGTCAGCATGGTGATCTTCTCGCCGGCGGCGCGCAGCGTGGCCAGCGTATGGATGGTCACGGCCTTGTTGGCGACAGGCTTGGATGGCGCCGGCGCCGGTACGGCGGCCTTGTCTTTGGCGGCCAGATCTGTTCCTTGCAAATAAGCGGACATAGGTATTCTCTAGAGTGAAAGGGGGTGATGCGATTGCGACGCCGCTAGTGTAGTACTTTATGCGGCGCGCTGCAGGAGCGGCATTGTAGAGGATGCGAGCGAAACGGCTCAGAGCTGGCTGATGGCCTGGCCAGCCACGGCTGCCAGGTAGTCCTGCGCCGGCCCCAGGCCGGGTACGGAGATGGCGGGCGCCAGGGCCAGCAGCGGCACCAGCACGAAGGCGCGCTCGGTGAGGCGCGGATGCGGTACCGTCAGGGTGGTGCTGGCGATCTGTTCGTCACCGTACAGCAGCAAGTCCAGGTCCAGCGTGCGCGGGGCGTTGCGGTAGGGCCGCTCGCGCCCATGCGCCGCCTCGATGGCGTGCAGGGCTTGCAGCAGTTCCTCTGCCGGCAGGGTGGTCGCGATGCGCGCCACGGCATTGATGTAGTCGTCGCCGCTCGAATCGATGGGCGCCGTGCGGTAGCTGGCCGAGGCGTCCAGCAGGCTGGCGCCGGGCAGGCGCGCCAGGCGCGCCAGCGCATCCTGCACGTTGGCGCGCGCGTCGCCCAGGTTCGCCCCGATGCCGATGTAAGCGATAACTTGCGTTGCTGTCTGCATGGCTGCGTTTACTCGCCGCTGGTGCTGCCGGTGGTCGAGCCGCCCGTGCCCGTCTTGCTGCGCGTGCTGCGGCGTGGCGGACGCTTCTTCTTGACGGCGCCCGGCGCGGCATTGGCGCTGATGAGCAGCGCTTCGCGCGTTTCCTCGTCGCCTTCGTAGAAGGCCGTCCACCATTCGCCGATGTCCATGTCGATCTCGCCCGAGGCGCAGCGCAGCAGCAGGAAGTCGTAGCCGGCGCGGAAGCGCAGGTGTTCCAGCAGCTTGTACGGGGCCTTGCCGACCCTGCGCTCGAAGCGCGGCTGCATCGACCAGATGTCGCGCATGTCGGAGCCGATCTTGCGCTGCAGGGCCAGTTTTTCCGTCTGCGAATCGAGCACGTCGTCGGCCGCCAGGTGCAGCGCGGGGATGGTCGACTCGCCGGCGGCGCGGTAGGCCGTCCATTTTTCCAGCACCTGGTGCCACAGCAGCGAGGCAAACAAAAAGCCCGGCGAGACGGTCTTGCCGGCGGCGATGCGGGCATCCGTGGCGTCCAGCGCCAGGGTGACGAATTTCGCGCCCAGCGGCTGCTCCAGCACCACGTCGAGCAGCGGCAGCAGGCCGTGATGCAAGCCTTCCTTGCGCAGCTGCTGCAGGCAGGCCAGCGCGTGGCCGCTCATCAGCAGTTTCAGCATTTCGTCGAACACGCGCGGCGCGGGCACGTTGTTGATCAGCGGCGCCATGACGGGGATCGGCGCGGCGGTGGCCGGCTCGATGGTGAATTTCAGCTTGGCGGCAAAGCGCACCACGCGCAGCATGCGCACGGGGTCTTCGCGGTAGCGCTCTTCGGGCTTGCCGATCATGCGCAAGGTCTGGGCGCGGATGTCTTCCACGCCGCCATGGTAGTCCAGCACTTCTTGCGTGGCCGGGTTGTAGTACATGGCGTTGATGGTGAAGTCGCGGCGCAGCGCATCCTCGTGCTGCAGGCCGAAGGTATTGTCGCGCAGGACGCGGCCATGTTCATCCTTGGGCGCCGAGTCGGCGCCGGCGCCGCGGAAGGTCGTCACTTCCAGCAGATCCTGGCCGAACATCACGTGCACGATCTGGAAGCGCTTGCCGATGATGAAGGCGCGGCGGAACAGGCGCTTGACCTGCTCCGGCGTGGCGTTGGTGGCGATGTCGAAGTCCTTGGGTTTGACGCCCAGCAGCAGGTCGCGCACGGCGCCGCCGACGACGAAGGCTTCGAAGCCCGCTTCCTGCAGGCTGCTGGTGACGCGGATGGCATTCGACGACACCAGTTTCGGGTCGATTCCGTGTTGCGCAGGACCGAGCACCACGGGTGCCGTGGTGTCGCGCGCTGCCTCTTTTTTAACGCCGAGGATCTTGCGGATGAATTTTTTAATCATTGAATAAGTGGAGTGATGGCCAGCCGTGGAGGGATGCGTGTGCGCTCAAAGCGGTGTTGGGATTGGTCGCGACAGGGTGGGTAACGACGGACAGCAAGGGAATATCGTTGTGTGAATCGCTGTAAAAATAGCTGCGCTCGAACTGTCCCAGTTCCTTGCCCATCTTTTCCAGCCAGGCATGGGTGTGGGTCAGCTTGCCCGCGCCCAGGGTCGGCGTGCCCAGCAGCTTGCCCGTGACATTGCCCTCGGCGTCATATTCGGGCATGGCGGCCAGCAGGTGCTCGACGCCCAGCGCATCGGCGATGGGCTTGGTGATGAAATGGTTGGTGGCCGTGACGATGGCCAGCAGGTCGCCCGCGTCCTGGTGCTGTTTCAGCAGGGCCACGACTTCGGGGCGGATGGCCGGCAAGACCACTTCGGCCATGAATTGCTTGTGCAGCGCCTCCAGGCGTTCGCGCGGAAACTGCGCCAGGGTGCCCAGGGAAAACTCCAGGTATTCCACGGGGTCCAGGGTGCCGGCCTGGTATTGCGCGAAAAATTCGTCGTTGCGGCGGGTGAATTCGGCGGCGTCCACGGCACCGATGCGTACCAGGAATTCGCCCCACTCGTGATCCGAGTCGATGGGCAGCAGGGTGTGGTCGAGGTCAAACAGGGCCAGATTCATCATTCTTTCGCTTCCGCCTGCAGCAACTCGCGCAATAAAGGCAAGGTGATCGGGCGTTGGGTTTCCAGGGAGTAGAGGTCGAGAGAGTCCAGCATCGTCGACAGCGAACGCATGTCGCGCCGGAAATGGGACAGCAGATAGGGTAACACGCCCGGCGATAAGGTCAAGCCGCGGGTGGTGGCCGCCTGGGTCAGGGCGGCGATTTTTTCATCGTCCGTCAAGCCGTGGATTTGATAGATCAGGCCCCAGCCCATGCGCGTGCGCAAGTCTTCGCGCACGGGCAGCACGGCCGGCGGCACGGCGCCGCTGCACACCATGAACGCCTTGTTGGCGCGGATTTCATTGAACAGGGCAAAGGCGTCGATCTGCGCCAGCGGCGACAGCTTTTCGCAGTCGTCGAGCAGGTACAGATCCACGTCAGGCGAATACACGAATTCGGACTCGATCGAGAATGGCGAAATATAGCGCGCGCGCTCGGTGCTGGCCAGGGCCTTGAGCAGATGGCTCTTGCCGGCAGCCAGTTCGCCCCACAGGTAGGCAAAATGTTCGCGCGAGGTACGCGCGGCGAACTGGCGCATCAGCTGCGCCACTTCGGCATTCTGTCCCACCTCGAAGGTATCGAGGCTGTGCGCCTGGTCTGTGCCTAAATCGAGCACCAGTTGTTTCATGGCGTACGCCTTGTCCTGTTTTTCATTACTGCATGTGCATCGTGGTATTGCTAGGTTGATATGATATCCGCTTTTATTAGGTATTATAGAAGCTGCTGGAGAGGTAGTGGCGTCTTAGATGCTTAAAAGCGACCATCAGGACGGCAGAAGCAGGCAAAGCCAGCAGAACGCCGACGAAACCAAACAGTTGTCCGAAGGCCAATAAGGCAAAGATCACGGCCAGCGGATTCAAGCCGATGCGCTCGCCTACCAGGCGCGGCGTGAGGAAAAAGCCCTCGATGACCTGGCCGCAGCCATAGATGACGGCCACGGCGATCACGCCGCTCCAGTCGGCAAACTGCAGCAGGGCGGCGATCAGCGCCAGCATCAATCCCAGGCCGAAGCCCAGGTAGGGAATAAACACCAGCAAGCCCGTGATGATGCCCACAGGCAATGCCACTTCGAAGCCGGCGATGGCCAGCGCCACCGAGTAGTACGTGGCCAGCACCAGCATGACGAGCAGCTGGCCGCGCAGGTATTGCGCCAGCAGGGTGTCAACTTCCTGCGCCATGCCCACCGTGCGGCCCACCCAGCGGCGCGGCACGGCGCCGGCGATGCGCGCCAGCATCGGGTGCCAGTCCAGCAACAGGTAGAACAGCACCACGGGGATCAGCACGACGGTGGCCAGCCAGCCCAGCACGGCCGTGCCGCCGATGCGGGCCGAGGCCAGCACGGTGCTCCAGATTTCATCGCCGCTGGTGGCCATCTGCTGGCTCAGCATGCGCTTGATGCCCGTGCCGTCCAGGCGCACGCGGATGCCCAGGTCGCGCAGTTTGGGCGCCAGGAATTCGTTGGCCTTGCTGAGAAACTGGGGAATCTGCGCCTGCAGCAGGGGGATTTCCTTCTGCAGCACGGGCACGACGATCAGCACCAGCGCCGTAATCGCGAGGAAAAACAACACTACGACGATGAGCACGGCCAGGGGGCGGGGCAGGTAAAAACGTTTGTAGTGCAGCCGCTGCAGGCGGTCCACGCCGGGATTGAGCACGTAGGCGAGGATGGCGGCGGCCAGGAAGGGCGTCAGGATGGGGCCCAGGCTGACGAGCAACAGCAAAAATGCCAGCCAGACCGCGATCCAAAATGCTGTTTGCTTCTGTTCGGCGGTGATCGGAAATGGCATGGAGTTGTGTTGTTGCGTTAAAAAAAGGCAGTTAATTACGAAATCGCGGGGGCAGTTTGATAAAATAGCGTCTTGATCGACCGAATTCACCGGCTGGCCGCCTGTCGCAGGATGTCAAAAACATCCGTGCGCGCGCGTGCTGGCGGGTATCCGCCTTCTATTTTACCGCCTCCGCTGCCACCACACCATGAACCAGACTTCTAATGTTTCCCTTTCCTACCGTGACGCTGGCGTCGATATCGACGCAGGCGACGCTTTAGTCGAAGCAATCAAGCCGTTTGCCAAGCGCACCCTGCGCGAAGGCGTGATGGGCGGCCTGGGCGGTTTTGGCGCCATGTTTGAAATCAGCAAGAAGTACAAGGAGCCGGTGCTGGTTTCGGGCACCGACGGCGTGGGCACCAAATTGCGCCTGGCGTTCGAACTGAACCGCCATGACACGGTCGGCATCGACCTGGTCGCCATGAGCGTCAACGACATCCTGGTGCAAGGCGCCGAGCCCCTGTTCTTCCTCGACTACTTTGCTTGCGGCAAGCTGGACGTGGCGATCGCCACCGACGTCATCAAGGGCATCGCCCAGGGTTGCGAACAAGCCGGTTGCGCGCTGATCGGCGGCGAAACGGCGGAAATGCCGAGCATGTATCCGGCCGGCGAATACGACCTGGCAGGTTTTGCCGTCGGCGCCGTGGAAAAATCGAAAATCATCGACGGCACCAAGATCGCCCCGGGCGATGTGGTGCTGGGCCTGGCCTCGTCGGGCGTGCACTCGAACGGCTATTCGCTGGTGCGCAAGATCATCGAAGTGGCCAAGCCGGACCTGGAAGGCGACTTCCACGGCCGCAAGCTGGCCGACGTGCTGATGCAGCCGACGCGCATCTACGTCAAGCCGCTGCTGGCGCTGATGGATGCCATGGAAGTCAAGGGCATGGTGCACATCACCGGCGGCGGCCTGGTGGAAAACATCCCGCGCGTGCTGCAGCCTGGCCTGGTGGCCGAGCTGGACTCGAAAGCATGGACCATGCCGCCGCTGTTCACGTGGCTGCAACAGCACGGCGGCGTGGCTGACGCCGAAATGCACCGCGTCTTCAACTGCGGCATCGGCATGACCGTCATCGTCTCGCAGGAAAACGCGGACGCCGCCATCGCCCAGCTGCAAGCGGCCGGCGAAACCGTCTCGCGCATCGGCACCATCCGCGCCCGCGTGGGCGACGAGCACCAGACCATCGTCATCTAAGTTGTTTTTCGCATGAAAAAGGCAGGCACTCGCAAGAGGCCTGCCTTTTTTTTACGCCTTGGCGCCTACCTTGCGTGCGCCGGCTTCATGCCTCCTTCCGGCTGCGCGCCACCTTTGCCGATCATGGCCACGCTGACGGCCGAGACGAGGGAGGCGAACAGGATGTAGCCGACGATGTGCCACGGTTCGCCATTGCCCGTCTTCAGCAGGTAGGTGGCGATGATGGGCGTCAGGCCGCTGGCGAAGATGCCGGAGAACTGGTATACGAAGGAGATGCCCGTGTAGCGCACCTTGGCGTCGAACAGGTCGCAGAACAGGGCCGCTTCCGGGCCGTACACGGCCGAATACAGCACGCCCAGGGGGATGATCACGGAACACCACAGCAGCAGCGGATTGTCGGCGTGGTTCAGCATGATCCAGAAGGCGGGAATCGACGACACGCCCGTGATCAGCGAACCCCAGAAAAATACCTTGCTGCGGCCGATGCGGTCCGACAGGCGGCCGAAGAACGGGATGCAGAAGCACATCACGACGGCCGACGCCATCACGCCCATCAGCGCTTCCGTGCGGGCGATCTTGATGGTGTTGGTCAGGTAGGTGATGGAAAACACGCCGAAGATATTGAAGAACACGCCGTCGATATAGCGCGCGCCCATGCCTTTCAAGACGTTGCCCGGATAGCGTTTCAAGAGGTCGAAGAACGGGATCTGCGTCTCCGCGTTCTTTTCCTTGACGGCCTGGAATTCCGGCGTTTCCATCACGTTCAAACGTATCCACATGCCGATGAAGACGAGGGCCGCCGACAGGATGAAGGCCACGCGCCAGCCCCAGGACAGGAACTGCGCGTCCGTCAGGCTGTACGACAGGATCGCTACCACGCCGGAAGCGAGGCACAGGCCGATGGCCAGGCCGATCTGCGGCAGGCTCGCATAGAAGCCGCGCTCCTTCGGCGGCGCATATTCATACGCCATCAGCACGGCGCCGCCCCATTCGCCGCCCAGGCCGATGCCCTGCAGCACGCGCAGGAACAGCAGCAAGCCTGGCGCCCAGTAGCCGATATGGTCGTAGGTGGGCAGCACGCCGATCAGGAAGGTGGAAATGCCCATGATCATCAGGGTCATGACCAGCATGCTCTTGCGGCCGATCTTGTCGCCGAAGTGGCCGAAGATCACGCCGCCGATGGGACGCGACAAGAAGCCCACGGCAAAGGTGCCATAGGCCAGCATGGTCGAAACGAGCGGATCGCCGCCCGGGAAATACAGTTTGCTGAACACGATGCCGGCCACCACGCCGTATAAAAAGAAGTCGTACCACTCGATGGTGGCGCCGATCACGCTGGCCATCACGACTTTCCGTAGCTCTTTGGCCTTTTTCGGATTGCGCGGATTGTTATCCATAATATCTAGTCTCCAATCGATATCGATTATGTGTTTTTTGATGCTGGGCTGCTTGCCGAGTCATTGGAGGCGGGCCGCTCTGCCCGCCGTTGGCATCCTCCTTGCTGGGAATGGAACGGGTGGGTCAGGCCGCCTGCGGCAGGCGCACGGCGTCCGCCAGGATCATGTCGGCCGCTTTTTCGGCGATCATGATGGTGGGCGCATTCGTATTGCCCGAGACGATTTCCGGCATGATCGACGCATCGACCACGCGCAGGTTCTGCAAGCCATGCACGCGCAGGCGGTCGTCGACGACGGCCATGGCGTCGTGGCCCATCTTGCAGGTGCCGCTGGGGTGGTAGATGGACTGGCTGAAACGGCGCGCCGCGTCCAGCAGCTGCGCAT
Organism: Janthinobacterium sp. P210006; assembly: GCF_036231885.1. NCBI lineage: Bacteria > Pseudomonadati > Pseudomonadota > Betaproteobacteria > Burkholderiales > Oxalobacteraceae > Janthinobacterium > Janthinobacterium sp. P210006. The sequence goes on from NZ_JAZARD010000001.1 coordinate 241,964, forward strand.
CCGTCTCGAACTGCGGGCCGGGCACGAACTCGGAAATGATGTGCGGCGCCAGCGATGGCGCGGCGGCGATGCGGCGCGCCACGCGCAGGGCGGCAATCGCCGTCTGCTGGTCGCGGGGATCGGACAGGTAGTTCGGGTAGATGCCCGGGTAGGCGAGGGGATCGCTGGATTTGATCGACACGTGGCCGCGGCTGTGCGGGCGCAGCTGGCACACGGACGAGGTGAACGCGGAAAACGGATGCGCGCCTTCGCCCGGCTTGTCGGCGCTCAGCGGCTGCATGTGGAACTGGATGTCGGGCCGCGTGACTTCGGGCGAAGACCTGGTAAATACCGTCACCTGGCTCGCTGCCAAGGTGAGGGGGCCGGAGCGGGAAAACACATATTGGATGCCCACCCACAGCTTGCCCCACAGGCTGTTGACTTCATCGTTCAGGGTTTTCAGGCGCGTCTTGAAGACCAGGCGGATCTGCAGGTGGTCTTGCAGGTTCTGCCCCACGCCGGGCAAGTCGTGCACGAGCGGCACGCCCACGTCCGCCAGCAGGGCGCGCGGGCCCACGCCCGAGCATTGCAGGATCTGCGGCGAGCCGATGGCGCCCGCGCATAAAATCACTTCGCCGCCGGCACGCGCCTGGCGCAGCTGGCCATCCTGCCTGTACTCGATGCCGACGGCGCGCTTGCCCTCGAACAGCACGCGCGTGATCTGCGCGCGCACTTCCACGCGCAGGTTGGCGCGCTTGCGGGCCGGACGCAAGAAGGCTTTCGCTGTGCTCCAGCGCAAGCCCTTGCTGGCCGTCTGCTGGAAGTAGCCCACGCCTTCCTGCGTGGCGCCGTTGTAATCGGCATTGAAGGGGATGCCGCTTTCCGTGGCGCCCGCAATAAAATGTTCGGCGATGGGACGGCGCAGGCGCAGGTCCGACACTTTCAATGGACCGCCCACGCCGTGGTAATCGCTGGCGCCCCGTTCCTGGTCTTCCGATTTCTTGAAATAGGGCAGCACCTCGGCATAGCTCCAGCCTGCATTGCCCAGCTCGGCCCAGCGGTCGTAATCCTCTTTCTGGCCCCGCACGTACAGCAAGCCGTTGAGCGAGCTGGAGCCGCCCAACACCTTGCCGCGCGGCCATTGCAGCTGGCGTCCGGCGATGCCGGCGTCCGCTTCCGTGCGGTAGCACCAGTCCAGGTTCGGATCGTGCATGGTCTTGAAATAGCCGACCGGCACGTGTATCCAGGGATTGTTGTCCTTGCCGCCCGCTTCCAGCAGCAGCACCTGGTTGCCGCTGTCGTGCGACAGGCGATTGGCCAGCACGCAGCCGGCCGAACCGGCGCCGACGACGATGTAATCGTAGTGTGTTTGCAACATTGCTCTTGTCTCCTGTGTTGCGGTATCGAGCCGCCTCGGCGGGCGTTTTTTGCGATACACTGGTCTTTATTGATTATTTTTGGAACATCTGGTTCCATTTATAAAAGACGTGCAGCACCGGGACAAGCGGAAAACACTGCATACGCGAGAGGTGAAACAGAACATGCATGATGCGTTTCAAAAACGGCCGGCCGAGGCCGAAGAGAGTGGTGCGGCGGGTGGACAGGCAGGCACCGCTGCCGCGGCCAGTCATGGCGACGAGGCGCGGGGCTTGCGCGTGCTGCGCCTGATCGAGCACCTGGCCAGCGCCAGCCAGCCCCTGACCCTGTCGCAGCTGGCCGCCCGCATGCAGGTGCCCAAGGCCAGCATGATGCGTTTGCTCGATACCCTGGAACAGCATGGCTATGTGCTGCGCACGCCCGTGGGACGCGGCTACGTGCCCGGCGCCGCGTCCACCAACCTCGCGTTGGCCACCTTGCGCAACAATGCCCTGATCCGCGTGAGCCGCAGCATCCTGGGCACCCTGGTGGCGGCCACGGGCGAGACGTGCAATCTCGCTATTCCCGAGGGCAATGCGATCGTGTATGTGGACCGGGTGGAAACCCAGGAACCGCTGCGATTGCACCTGGTGCTGGGCACGCGCGCGCCCATGCATTGCACGGCCAGCGGCAAGCTGTTTTTGGCGCACATGACGTTACTGGAGCGGCGCGAATTGCTGGCCATGCTGACCTTGCAGGCGCGCACGCCGAAAAGTATCACGGACCCCGTGCTGCTCGAGCGCGAGATCGTGCGCATCGCTCGCCTGGGCATCGGCATCGATGATGAGGAATTCGTGCACGGCATGGTGGCCGTGGCCGTGCCCATCTGCGCCGCCGACGGGCGCATCGTGGCAGCCGTGGCTTGCCACGCGCCCGTGGCGCGCAAATCCGTGGAACAGCTGCTGCAGCACGTGCCGCAGCTGAAGGAGGCGGCCGTGAAACTGCGGCCGCTATTGCTGGCGGAAAGCCACTAAGGTTTCAAGACTTTCGCTACCTTGGCGGCGCGCAGGCGGAAGGCGTCCGGCATGCCGGAACCGAGCAGCGGACGCAGATACAGGCGGAAGGCATCCGTCACATCCGTGCCGCTGGCGCTGATGAACTCATCTTCCATGGTGCGCGTCTTGCCCGCCACATCGGTAAGGGGCAGCAACTCGTAGTCGACGGAATAAAAGCCCGTGCGCTTGATGGCGACGGAACCGTCGCGCTCGCCCCACATGGCGAACTGCACGGCCTTTTCGCCCACTTCGCGCGCTTCGCGTTGATCGACATCGGAGACGCAGCCGATGAAGGAGCGCTGCAGATAGCCGAAGGTATCGCCGCGCACGCGTTTGATGCCCAGCTTGGCCTTGATCTCGTCGCACAGCAGGTCGGCCAGCGCGCCCGTGCCCGACAGCTGCACGTTGCCGTGCGCATCGCGTTCCACCTCCTTGGCCAGCAGGCTGGCGATCGGTTCGCCCGACGCATCGTGGATGCCTTCCGACACGGCGATCACGCAGCGGCCATATTTTGCATACGTGGCTTTCACGTCGGCGAGGAAGTGATCGAGCACGAAGACGCGCTCGGGCAGGTAGATCAAATGTGGGCCGTCGTCGGGGAACTTCTTGCCCAGCGCCGAGGCGGCCGTCAGAAAGCCCGCGTGGCGGCCCATCACCACGCCCACGTAGACGCCGGGCAAGGCCGCGTTGTCGAGGTTGGCGCCCGCGAACGCCTGCGCGACGAAGCGCGCGGCCGATGGGAAGCCCGGTGTGTGGTCGCTGCCCACCAGGTCGTTGTCGATGGTTTTCGGGATGTGGATGCAGCGCAGCGGATAGCCGGCCTTGTGTGCTTCTTCGCTGACGATGCGCACCGTGTCGGACGAGTCATTGCCGCCGATGTAAAAGAAGTGTTCGATCTCGTGCGCGCGCAGCACTTCGAAGATTTGCTGGCAGTAGGCGATGTCCGGCTTGTCGCGCGTGGAGCCCAGCGCCGAGGACGGCGTAGCGGCCACCAGTTCCAGGTTGTGGCTGGTTTCCTGCGTCAGGTCGACGAACTCTTCATTGATGATGCCGCGCACGCCGTGCAGTGCGCCATACACGCGCGTGACGTGCTGGAAACGCCGCGATTCGAGCACCACGCCCACCAGCGACTGGTTGATGACGGCGGTGGGACCGCCTCCCTGGGCGACAAGAATTTTTCCAGACGGCATGGGATTTCCTCGTAAATGGAACGGTCCTCCAGCCTACTCCTTTTTTGCCGGGGCGCTGTCTTTTCCGATATTCCTGTCGAGAAATTTCTCCACCCGGCCCCAGAAATCGATGCGGTTCTGCGGCAGCGTCCAGCCATGCCCCTCTTCCTCGTACACCACCCATTCGACATCGCGGTTGTGCTGTTTGACGGCCGCATAGAACTGCTTGCCGTGATACAGCGGCACGCGCCGGTCGGCCGCGCCGTACGCCAGCAGCAAGGGCTGGGTGATGCGCGCCGCCTGGGCGATGGGCGAGGTGGCCTGGAACTGGGCGGCGTTGGCCGTCCGATCGCCGATCAGCTCGGGCATGCCGTACTGTTTCCAGTCGTCGCCAAGGTCGGATTTGAAGCTCCAATGGCCGCTGTACAACAGGTTGATATCGGTCACGCCCACCCAGTCGATGGCGCAGCGGAACAGGTCGGGATCGTTGACCAGGCCCATCAGGGCGGCATAGCCGCCATAGCTGGCGCCCGCGATGCAGATGCGGCGCGGATCGGCGATGCCCTGCCCGATGGCCCAGCGCGCGCCGTCGGCGATATCGTCTTGCATCTTCAAGCCCCATTGCTTCCAGCCGGCGCGGAAATGCCTGCTGCCGAAGCCTGTGCTGCCGCGAAATTCCGGTTGCAGTACGGCATAGCCGCGCGAGGCGAGAAATTGCACCTGGGCATCCCATTGCCAGGAGCTGCCGCGCAGGTACGGGCCGCCATGCACGAGCACGACCAGCGGTAATGACTTGCCGCTGCCGCCGCTGGGCACCGTGAGCCAGGCTGGAATATCCAGGCCGTCGCGCGCCTTGTAGCGCACCAGCTGCTGTTCGCTCATCTGCCCTGGTTGGATGAGCGGCTGCGTTTCGCCGATGATGCTCAGCTTGCCCGTGTCGCTGTTAAACAGCGTGAATTTGCCGGGCTGCCGGTCCGAATAGGACGTCACCAGCATGAAGGGCGTGGCGGGCCGCGCCGCCAGCGATACCAGGTTGATGGTATTGGGTAACAGGGCATCGATGCGCGCCTGCGTGGCCGCCATGGCCGGGTCGAACCAGCGTGTGGCGAGCGCGTCGCTCAGATGCCGCACGCCCAGCAGCTTGCCTTGCCGCACGATCAGATTGCCGCTGAAGTCATACCCATCGAGCGAGACGAAGGGCGTGGGTACGATGCGGTTGCCGGCCAGGTCGTAGGCATGCATGGACAGCGTGTCGTTGCCCATGCGGGCACTCACATACAAGGTGCCATCGGGGCCGAAGGACAGGGGCGTGAAGGCATCGGGGCCGCCGAGGTAGGCGTCGAACTGGGCCAGCTGGCGCCATCCGCCGCTGTCCGGATCAAGGTACTGCACGCTTTCGATATTGCGTTCGCGGGTGACCGCCAGGCGCGGTTCGCCGTTCTGGTCCAGCAGCCAGCGCCGCACCTTGCCCGGCGGCTTGACGCTCGTGCTGCGGCCCGTGAGCGTGTCCAGCAGGCGCAGGCTTTCATAATCCGCTTCGCCGGTCGGGGTGTACACCGTGCTGCGGACATAGACGGCACTGGAATGTTGCGCGCCGCGCTGGCCCGTCAGATAGGTATGCCAGGGCAGCAACTTGTAGATCGAGGTGGAGCGGATCAGTTCCGCGCTGCGTGCCGCCAGCTGGCGGAAATCGCTGCCGTCGCGGTTGACGGCAAACAGGCCCGGCCCGTAGCGCAGGTCGCCGGGCGCGGTCTGGAGGTCGCGCGTGTTCAGTATCAGGCGCTCGTCGTTGACCCATTCGACGTCGCCCACGTCGACGTCGCTGAACTGCGCCACGACCTTGATGCTGTTATCGAGCAGGTTGACGACGGCCAGCCGTTCGCGCTTGTTCGGACCGTTGACTTTGACGGCCAGGTGGCGCGCGTCGGGCGACAGCAGGGCGCCGCTGAATTCGGGATTGGAAAAGAAGGCCGACACAGGCGGCGGCGCGGCTTGCGCACCGGCGTTCGTGGCGACGAGGAAAACGGTCGCCAGGGCGGCGCGCAGGAAATGCGATAGGGTCATGGCTGAGCGGGATCGGGGGTTAACGAGGGGCATTGTGGCGGGCCAGGAATTGCTCGACTTTGCGCCAGAAGTCGATGCGGTTGCCGGGCAGTGTCAAGCCCTGGCCTTCATCGTCATAGCGCAGCCATTCCGCGTTCGGGTTGCCTTGCCGGATGGCCTGGTACAGGCTGGCGGCGTCGCTGGCGGCAACTCGACGGTCGAGCTGTCCATGCGCCAGCAGCACGGGCTGCGTGATGCGCGCGGCCAGATAGCGGGGCGAGCTGGCGCGCCACTGGGCGGCATCGCCTATCAGGGTGCTGGCGGGATAGCGGTCGTAGCGCTCGTACAGGCTGGCGCCGAGGCGCCAGCGTCCGTCGGCGATGGTCTCGAGCTCGGTAACGGCGGACAGGGCCACGCCGCAGCGGTACAACTCGCCATCCCTGGCCAGCCCCATCAGCGCCGCGTAGCCGCCGTAGCCGGCACCGACGATGCAGACGCGGCGCGGATCGGCGTAGCCTTGGGCAATGGCCCAGCGTACGCCGTCGGCCAGGTCGTCCTGCATGGCCAGCCCCCATTGTTTCCAGCCAGCGCGGAAATGCGCGTCGCCCAGGCCTTCGCTGCCGCGGTAATCGGGTTCCAGCACGGCGTAGCCGCGCGAGGCGAGAAACTGCGCCTCGCCGCTCCAGCCCCAGGTGCCGCGTTGCCAGGGACCGTCATGCACGAACACGATCAGCGGCAGCCGCGCGGCCGGTGCCTTGCCGGCGCCGGCCCTGGGCAGGGTCAGCCAGGCGGGAATGCGCAGGCCATCGCGCGCCGTGTAGTGCTGCAATTGCTTTGCAGACATGCGCGCGGCGTTGACGCCGGGACGCGACTTGGCCAGGACCGTGAGCTGGCCCGTGTCGCGCTGGTACAGATGGTAGATGGCGGGCTGGGTGTCCGACCAGCTGGCGACAAGCACGAAGGGCGTTTCGCTGCGCGTGCCCACGCTCAGGGTGTTGACGGTGGCGGGCAGCAGGGCATTGACGCTCTGTTGCACGGCTTGCATGTCTTCATCAAGCCAGACGGTGGTTTCCGTGTCGGTGGTGTAGCGGATGCCCAGCAGGCGGGTACTGCTGCGCACCATGCTGGCGCGGATATCGTGATCGGGCGAGGCCACGGCAGGCTGCGCGTCGCGCTGCCTTGTCTGCAGGTTGTAACGGTACAGCGCCGCCTTGTCGCCGCCACTCCTGGCGCTGACATAGAAGTGGCCGTCCGGCGTCAGGAAAGCAGGTTCGAAGACGTCTTCGGCGTTGCTGCGCGGATCGAATTGCGCGAGCAACTGCCATTGTTCCGTGGCGGGATCGCGCCAGTACACGCGGTTCTGGCCATCGGTCTGGGCCGTGGCGATGCGCGCCTGGCCGCCCTGGTCATACAACCAGTAGCGGATACCGGCGGGGGCGTCGATTTCCGCATGGTTGCCATTGACGCTATCGAGGCGCAGCAGCGTTGCCGACTGCACGGCGCCGTGTTCGCCATGCTCCGTTTGCAGCACATGGATAGCGGTGCCGCGCTGGTCGCCGATACTTTCCATCAAGATCGTATTCGGTGGCAGCAAGGTGCGTCCGGCTTTCGACTGCTGTGTACCTTGGCGCGCGGCAAGCTGGCGAAACGCGCTGCCATCGCTGTTGACGGCGTACAGGCCCGAACCGTAGCGGCTGCGTCCCTGGCCTTGCCAACGGTCCGTCAGGCGGAAGGCCAGGCGCCGCTCATTAACCCACAGGAAATCACCTATCGCGGCGTCGCTGAAGGCGGCCGCGGGCTGCATGCGCATGCTGGCCAGATCGAGCACGGCCAGGCGGTCGTGTCCGTCGCCGGGAACCACGCGCAGGGCCAGCTGGCGTCCATCGGGCGACAGCAGGGCGCCGCTCAGCGCGGCATTCTCGAAAAACTGTTCCATGGGTAAGGCTGCCGTGACGGTGACGGTGGCCCGGTCGTCGTTCGCGTGGCTGGCGGCAGACAGCAGCAGGAAAAGCGGGGCGCCGATAGCGCAGAGAAGACTGGCAAGACTGGACCGCATCCATGCTCCATGTGGTGTTGTGAAATGTGGTAGTCATTTAAGCACCATTTTCACAAGATTAACATCGATGCAGTCTCTCAGGATGTTTCTGTACCTTATTTTTCAGGTCTTCATTCCGGCGCCCGGATATGTTCGACCAGCCCCGTGCTGCGGCGTCCCGGCGCCGGTGTCAGCCAGCTGACCAGCACGGCGGCGGCCAGGCCGGCCGGCACGCCGAAGATGCCGGCGGAAATGGGCGCGATATGAAACCATTGACCGCTGGCATTGCCTCCCAGCATGGTGCTCGTGTGCAGCATGTAATACAGGCACACGCCAAAGCCCGTGAACATGCCGGCCAGTGCGCCCTGGTAATTGGTGCGTTGCCAGAACACGCCCAGCACCAGCGGCGGGAACAGGGTCGAGGCGGCCAGGGAAAACGCCACGCCCACCAGCGACAGGATGTCGGCCGGCTTTTGCGAGGCGGCATAGGCGGCGATGAAGGCCACGGCCAGCAGCAGCAATTTGGAAATCGTCACGCGCTTTTGCGTCGAGGCGCTGGGATCGACCACCTTGTAATAGATGTCGTGCGACAGGGCGTTTGAAATGGCCAGCAGCAAGCCGTCGGCCGTCGACAGGGCGGCCGCCAGGCCGCCCGCCGCCACCAGGCCGGAAATCACGTAGGGCAGGCCGGCGATCTCGGGTGTGGCCAGCACCAGCACGTCGGCGTCGATGGAAATTTCCGCCAGCTGCACGATGCCGTCGCGGTTGACGTCGACGATGCTGATCAGGGGACTGAGCTTGTCCACGTTGGCCCAGTACGACACCCAGGTGGGCAGGTTCGCGTATTGCGTGCCCACCAGTGCCGAGTAAATATCGTACTTGACCAGCACGGCCAGCGCGGGAATCGTGAGGTAGATCAACAAGATGAAGAACAGGGTCCAGAAGACGGACACGCGCGTTTCGTGCACGGACGGTGTCGTGTAGGATCGCATCAGGATATGGGGCAGGGCAGCCGTGCCCAGCATCATGCAAAACACGAGGGCGAGGAAATTGTTGCGCTTGATGTCGGACTGCGCGCGGTCCGCAGCGGGAAACGGCTGCGCGTGCGGAATGATCGGCTCGGCGCGTTTCTGGTTCTGCGCCTGCGCCGCCTGCCACAGCACGCGCGCCTCATCCGGGCTTTTCGGATAGGCGATCAGATAGCGCTCTGCATTGCGGATGTCGAACAGCGAGGTATTGCGCTGGCGCAAACTGTCGAGCTGGCGCTGGGCCGCCAGGCGGCCTTGCTCCCACGAGCCGGGCAAGCCGTCGATGCGCGCCTGGTAGCTTTGCGCGCGCTGGCGGAAGATGGCGCGTACTTCGTTTTCTTTCGGGTCCGTTTCCAGCACGTGTTCGCGCGCGCTTAGCTGCGGCAGCACCTTGCCGTAGGCGATCTGCGGCACGGGATTGTCCGCATGCTTGACCGACAGCCACATGGCGGGAATCAGGAAGGCGACGAGGATGATGATGTACTGCGCCACCTGCGTCCAGGTAATGGCGCGCATGCCGCCCAGAAAGGAGCAGACGAGGATGCTGGCCAGGCCCAGGAAGATGCCGACGGAAAAATCCACGCCCGTGAAGCGCGAGGCGATCAGGCCGACGGCGTAGATCTGCGCCACCACATAGGTGAACGACACGATGATGGTGGCGGCCACGGCCACCACGCGCACGCTGGCGCCGCGGCCGTCCGCGCCGCTGCCGTAGCGGGCGGCGAGGAAATCGGGAATCGTGTACTGGCCGAACTTGCGCAGGTAGGGGGCGATCAGGAGCGCCACCAGGCAATAGCCGCCCGTCCAGCCCATGATGAAGGCCAGGCCGTCGAAGCCGTTCAGGTACAGGCCGCCGGCCAGGCTGATGAAGCTGGCGGCCGAAATCCAGTCGGCGGCCGTGGCCATGCCGTTGAACATGGCCGGCACCCGGCGCCCCGCCACATAGTATTCGGTGACGTTCGAGGTGCGGCTGATGACGCCGATGGTGGCGTACAGGGTGATGGTGACCAGCATGAACAGGTAGCCGATCCACGCGCGCGGCATGCCTTCCTGCTCCAGCACGGCCAGGGCCAGCAGGAAGGCGGCAAATCCGCCCGTAAACAGCAGGTAGTAGCGGCTCAGCCGGGCAAAGAAGCTGCGCTGGCCGCTCATGTTTGCTCCTCGGCATGAAAAGCCCGGTCGAGGCGCCGCATGCGCCAGGCGTAGAAGGCGATGATGGCCAGATAGACCAGCGAGGCGCCCTGGGCCGCCATATAGAAGGGCAGGGGCCAGCCGAACAGGTTCAGGTGCAACAGTTCGCGCGCATAAAACACGGTCAGGAAGCCCGTCAGCAGCCAGACCAGCAGCAGGATGGCCGTCAGGCGCCGCGTCTTGCGCCAGTGCGTATCGAGGCGCGCCTGCAATTCGGGGCCGGGCGTGCGCGCGGGCCGCAGCGGCGGCGCGGGAGGGCTGGACTTATCCATACGTGATGTCATCCTCTTCTGGCGCGTCCGGCAACAGCAGGGCGATGCTCAGGCGCAGCAGGGTGCCCGGCAGCTTCGGCGAGTGCGCGCGGGGATTATTGAAAATATCGACTTCGGCGCCGTGCTGCTGGGCGATTTCGCGCACGATGGCCAGGCCCAGTCCGCTACCGTCGACATTGCTGCCGAGAATACGGTAAAAGCGTTCGAACACGTGCGCCCGCTCGGCCGGCGGTATGCCGGGACCCGTATCTTCCACTTCCAGGATGGCCAGTTCCAGGGTGCTGCGCACGCGCACCGTGACGCTGCCCCCGGCCGGCGTGTAGCGCAGGGCATTGTCGATCAGATTGCTCAGCAGTTCACGCAGCATCATGGCATTGCCGGAAATCATGATCGAATACGCGGGCTGTTCGAAGCCCAGGTCGATATGCTGGGCAAACGAGGCTTGCACCCAGTCCTGCACCACGCCGCGCGCCAGTTCGCTCAGCTCGATCGGTTCGAACGCCGTGCCTGCCTGCGGCTGGTTTTCCGCGCGCGCCAGGGCCAGCAGCTGGTTCACCAGCCGCGTGGCCGCTTCCGAGCTTTTCGCCAGCTGCAGCAACGACCGGTGTATCTCGTCGTGGTCGGTCTGGCGCAGGGCCAGCTCCGACTGCATGCGCATGCCCGCCAGCGGCGTCTTCATCTGGTGCGCGGCATCGGCGATGAAGCGTTTCTGCATGTCGATCGACAGCGACAGACGGGCCAGCATCTCGTTGAGCGAACCGACCAGCGGCGTGATTTCCTCGGGCACCTGGCCCGATTCGATGGGCGATAAATCGTCGGGCGGCCGGGCGCGTATGCGCTCCTGCAATTGCGCCAGCGGCGACAGGCCGCGCGCCAGGGCAAACCAGACCAGGGCCAGGATCACGGGCAGGATGATGAACTGCGGCAAGATCACACCCTTGATGATTTCATTGGCCAGCTGGGCCCGTTTTTCCAGCGTTTCGGCCACCTGCACCAGCGCACGGCGCGGTTCGTCGTCGCTGCTGGACGGCATGTCGAGGTAGGTGAACGCCACGCGCACGGGCGTACCGTGGATGGTGTCGTTGCGAAACAGCACCATGCCGCTGCGGTATTTGTCGGGGTCCTGGGGCGGCGGCAAGTCGCGGTCGCCGTCCAGGTATTCGCCGCGCGCGCCCACCACCAGGTAATACAGGGTATCGACATCGTCGCCGCGCAGGAAGTCGCGGCCCTTGCCGTTTTTTTCCGGCACGTGGCGCAGCACGGCGCCATCGGCTTGCTTGACCTGCTGCGTGAGCACGGTCACGCTGTCTTCCAGCGCATGGTCGAACGGCTGATTGGCGATGCTCTTGGCCACCAGATAGGTGATGGCGATGCTCATCGGCCACAGCAGCAGCAGGGGCGCCAGCATCCAGTCGAGGATTTCGCCGAACAGCGAATGCTCGATGGTGTCATCCTGCTCCGTGGTGGGCGGCTCGAACCAGTCGTCGTCGTCCGCCTCGTCCGCTGGCGCCTCGCGCGCCTTCACTTGCTGGCGGGGCCGTTGGTCAGGCCTGCCGACTCGCCCGCTTCAGCGTTCAGGCGCGCCGCTTCCGAGTATTTTTCCAGGCAATAGCCGAGGCCGCGCACGGTGGCGATGCGCACGCCGCCCACCTCGATCTTCTTGCGCAGGCGGTGCACATACACTTCGATGGCGTTGTTCGACACTTCTTCGCCCCATTCGCACAGGTGGTCGACCAGCTGCTCTTTCGAGACGAGACGGCCCGTGCGGCCCAGCAGGATTTCCAGCAAGCCCAGTTCGCGCGCGGACAGGTCGAGCATCTGGTCGTTGATGTAGGCGCTGCGCCCCACCTGGTCGTAGCTGAGGGGGCCGTGCTTGATGATGGTGGCGCCGCCGCCGGCGCCGCGGCGCGTCAGGGCGCGCACTCTTGCCTCCAGTTCCGACAGCGCGAACGGCTTGGCCATATAATCATCGGCACCGAGGTCGAGGCCATTGACGCGTTGTTCGATGGAATCGGCGGCCGTCAGGATCAGTACGGGCAGCAGCGAGGCGCGTGCGCGCAGGCGGCGCAGCACTTCCAGGCCGGACATCTTCGGCAGGCCCAGGTCGAGGATCAGCAAGTCGAATTCCTGGGTGGACAAGGCCGTATCGGCCTCTTGCCCCGTCTTGACGTAGTCGATCGCATAACCGGACTGGCGCAGCGAGCGGGTCAGGCCATCGGCCAGCACGCTGTCATCTTCGGCAAGTAAAATACGCATGGTGCACTTCCTATGCTTGCGGCGGTAGAAGCTTGTATTGTGTTTCATTTTCCGCAAGGTGGCGAATTTTTGTGAAAAACAGGGTTGTATTGATCTGTTTCAAAACAAATCCACGTTCCGCTTGCATTGATCACTGTTTTTTTATACAGTACTGTCTGTGTAAAGAATTTAACCCACTGGCGCTATCGCAGGCCGACCGATTCACGTGAATCGTCGACTGTAGAACGGCTGAAAGAACATATGGACGATAAAAAAGCTGTAGTACCCGCATCGGAAAAAGCCAAGGCGCTCGCCGCCGCACTGGCGCAGATCGAGAAGCAGTTTGGCAAAGGTTCGGTCATGCGCATGGATGCCAGCGCACCGATCGAAGAAGTGCAAGTCGTGTCGACCGGTTCGCTCGGCCTCGATATCGCGCTGGGCGTAGGCGGCTTGCCGCGCGGCCGCGTGGTGGAAATCTACGGTCCGGAATCGTCGGGTAAAACCACCCTGACCCTGCAAACCATTGCTGAAATGCAAAAGCTGGGCGGCACCTGCGCCTTTATCGATGCCGAGCACGCGCTCGACGTCGGTTACGCGCAAAAGCTGGGCGTGAACCTGCATGAACTGCTGATCTCGCAACCGGATACGGGCGAGCAGGCACTGGAAATCTGCGACGCCCTCGTGCGTTCGGGCAGCGTCGACCTCGTCGTCATCGACTCCGTGGCCGCACTGACGCCACGCGCCGAGATCGAAGGCGACATGGGCGACTCCCTGCCAGGCCTGCAAGCGCGCCTGATGTCGCAAGCCCTGCGCAAGCTGACCGGTTCCATCAACCGCACGAATACCCTGGTCATCTTCATCAACCAGATCCGCATGAAGATCGGCGTGATGTTCGGCAGCCCGGAAACCACCACCGGTGGTAACGCACTGAAATTCTACGCGTCCGTACGCCTGGATATCCGCCGCACCGGCTCGATCAAGTCCGGCGATGAAGTGATCGGCAACGAAACCAAGGTCAAGGTCGTCAAGAACAAGATCGCGCCGCCGTTCAAGGAAGCGCACTTCGACATCCTGTACGGCGCCGGCACATCGCGCGAAGGCGAAATCCTGGACCTGGGTTCGGATGCCAAGATCGTGGAAAAATCCGGTTCGTGGTATAGCTACAACGGCGAACGCATCGGCCAGGGCAAGGACAACGCCCGCGCCTTCCTGCAGGAGCGTCCGGCGCTGGCCCGTGAAATCGAAAACAAGGTCCGCGCTTCGCTGGGCGTACGCGAACTGCCGCCGCTGGCTGCTGAAAAGCCGGAAAAAGCGGATAAGGCTGCCGACAAGGCTGCCAAGGCTGCGGAAGCGAAAGCGGCCGAGTAAGAAGGTGGCGCAGGTCGGCTGCGCTGGCATGGCCAGCTGCGGCTGGTCTTGCCTGCGACACGCTGCGATACCTGACGGCCCCTTGCGCCGTGGTTTGCCGCCTAAAAGATCTACAATGAATGCCGCCTCGCGCTTGTGCGCCAGGCGGCATTTGTGTTTTTGACGGCATTGTTGACGGCAATATCGACGGCATTATCGGCGGCATTGTTAACGGCATGTCGGGCGGCATATCTGTCGTGGCGATGTCGTGTTTGAATTGCCTTGAGTTGATGTTGTATTTGATTTGAGTTGTCTTGATGTGTTGAACGATAGGGTGGAATGATGGCAGCGGTACAACTGAGCCTGAAGGGCAGGGCGCTACGCTTTTTGTCGATGCGCGAGCATAGCCGCATGGAATTGCGGCGCAAGCTGCAGCGGCATGCGCAGGAGGGCGACGATGTGGAAGCCTTGCTCGACAGCCTGGAGCAGGCCAACTGGCTGTCGCAGGAGCGTTTTTCCGAGTCGCTGATCCACCGCCGCTCGGCCCGCTTTGGCAACAGCCGCATCATGGCGGAATTGCAAAGTCATGGCATCGCCGGCGAGGCGCTGCAGGAACTCAAGGCGGGCCTGGCCGAAGGCGAGACCGAGCGCGCCTGCGAAGTGTGGCGCCGCAAGTTCGGGCAAGTGGCGCAGGATGCCGAGCAGCGCAGCAAGCAGATGCGCTTCCTGATGCAGCGCGGCTTTTCCCAGCGCGCCGTGCAGGTGGCGTTGAAGGGACTGGAACCCGAGGACGACTAGGCGGGTACTGGTGCGATGCCGGCAAGTCGCGCGTCGCGCCCGTTTTTTGCACTGCCGCTGATCCGCGCTGGCCGTGCTGTGTTCCTGCTACAACAGTTCGCGTGGTGCCCTGGCCGCGCGCACTGGCTGGCCTTGTCGTCTGCCATTATTTTCTTTGCAATGGTCATCGTCCTGTCAAGCGGCTGGCGTGTTGTTGCGTTGCACGTGGCGAACGCTGCCGGTGCTCTGCGATATCGTTGCGGCGGCGGCAACTGAATGTGGTTCACGGTCCCGGCTGCACATATCTATCATCACTGGATCTGATATCTGCATAAAATTTCATGTGTTCTCTGTATACTTTGAAATGTTTTTATCGAAGCAATGAAAAATTATGTTGCGGCGCAACCAGCGCCCAATGTGCTACACTTTTAGGGTTTTTGCGGCGCCGCAGGTGCGGTTGCTGTTCGTAGAAGCTGCGAACGGCGTGCTTTATGCACATGGCTGCTTACTAATTATGGCCGCGCAAGCGGCATCGGTCTTATGCCCCTGTCAACTCCCGTATCCCGGCGCGCCCTACGGCACTCCCGCGTTATCGACGTCCAAGCGTATCTGCGCGACGACGGCCTGTGGGATATTGACGCCCGTATTACCGATATCAAAAGCTACGACGCGACCCTGGCCTCGGGCCCCCGTCCCGCCGGCACTCCTCTGCATGACCTCCATCTCCGCATTACCGTCGATCGCGAACTGACCATTGTCGAGGCCGAAGCCGCCTCCGATGCCGTGCCCTATCCCGGTTTTTGCGATACCATCGGCCCCGCTTACAGGGCGCTGATCGGTTTGAATTTATTGAAGAATTTCCGCCGCGACTTGAAACAGCGCCTGGCGGGAATCGCCGGCTGTACCCATTTGACGGAACTGGCGCAAGTCTTGCCGACTGCGACGGTTCAGGCATTTGCCGGCGATGTCTGGTCGACCCGTGACGGTGCGAATGCTGACTTGTCGCATGAAAAGCCGTTTCAACTCGACAAATGCCACGCCCTGCGCACCGATGGCGGGGCAGTTGCACGGTATTACCCGCGCTGGGTAGCCAAAGCGTGACCCCGGCGCTCTGTTTTTCCTGTTTTTTTTGCACCACTAACCGTATTTTTACAAATCAGTATCAGAAGGGAAGCCAGCATGAAAATCCATGAGTATCAAGCCAAAGAAATCCTCCGGCAATTCGGAGTGACGGTACCACGCGGTATTCCGTGCATGTCCGTTGACGAGGCAGTCAAGGCTGCGGAAACCCTGGGCGGCCCGGTGTGGGTAGTCAAGGCGCAGATCCACGCAGGTGGCCGCGGCAAGGGCGGCGGCGTGAAAGTGGCAAAATCGATCGAGCAGGTCAAGGAATACGCTGACCAGATCATGGGCATGCAGCTGATCACGCACCAGACCAGCGCCGAAGGCCAGAAAGTCAACCGCCTGCTGGTGGAAGAAGGCGCCGACATCAAGCAAGAACTGTACGTTTCGCTGGTCACCGACCGCGTTACCCAGAAGATTGTCCTGATGGCTTCGTCCGAAGGCGGCATGGACATCGAAGAAGTGGCCGAGAGCCACCCAGAGAAGATCCACCACGTCACCATCGAGCCAAGCGTCGGCCTGACCGATGCCCAGGCAGACGACATCGCGACCAAAATCGGCGTGCCTGCCGGTTCCATCGTCGACGCACGCGTCAACTTGCAAGGCCTGTACAAAGCGTACTGGGAAACCGATTGCTCGCTGGCCGAGATCAATCCGCTGATCGTCACCGGCAGCGGCAAAGTCATCGCCCTGGACGCCAAGTTCAACTTTGACCCGAATGCCCTGTTCCGTCACCCGGAAATCGTCGCCCTGCGCGATCTGGACGAAGAAGATCCAGCGGAAATCGAAGCGTCGAAATTCGACCTGGCCTACATCTCGCTCGACGGCAACATCGGTTGCCTGGTGAACGGTGCCGGCCTGGCCATGGCCACCATGGACACGATCAAACTGTTCGGCGGCGAGCCAGCCAACTTCCTGGACGTCGGCGGCGGCGCCACAGCAGAAAAAGTAACCGAAGCGTTCAAGATCATGCTGAAAAACCCAGGCCTGAAAGCCATCCTGGTGAACATTTTCGGCGGCATCATGCGTTGCGACGTGATCGCCGAAGGCGTCATCGCCGCGGTGAAAGCCGTTTCGCTGAACGTACCGCTGGTGGTGCGCATGAAGGGCACCAACGAAGACCTGGGCAAAAAGATGCTGGCCGATTCCGGTCTGCCTATCATCGCAGCCGACACCATGGAAGATGCAGCAAAGAGCGTCGTTGCCGCCGCTGCTGGTCAAGCTTAATTAAGGAATCAACATGTCCATTCTGATCAATAAAGATACCAAAGTCGTAACCCAAGGGATCACCGGCAAGACCGGCCAGTTCCACACCCGCGGTTGCCGCGACTACGCGAACGGCAAAGCTGCCTTCGTGGCAGGCGTGAACCCGAAGAAAGCCGGCGAAGATTTCGAAGGCATTCCAATTTTCGCTAACGTTACCGAAGCGAAAAAAGAAACCGGCGCCAACGTTTCCGTGATCTACGTGCCGCCAGCAGGCGCGGCAGCGGCGATCTGGGAAGCTGTCGAAGCTGAAATGGATCTGGCCATTTGCATCACCGAAGGCATTCCTGTCCGCGACATGATGGCCCTGAAAGACCGCATGGCCAAAGCCAACAGCAAAACCTTGCTGCTGGGCCCTAACTGCCCAGGCTTGATCACGCCAGACGAAATCAAGATCGGCATCATGCCAGGTCACATCCATAAAAAAGGCCGCATCGGCGTGGTATCGCGTTCGGGTACCCTGACCTATGAAGCAGTGGGTCAGCTGACCGCACTGGGCCTGGGCCAATCGTCGGCAGTCGGCATCGGCGGCGACCCGATCAACGGTCTGAAGCACATCGACATCATGAAGATGTTCAATGACGATCCAGATACCGACGCGGTCATCATGATCGGCGAAATCGGCGGTCCGGACGAAGCCAACGCGGCTTATTGGATCAAAGACAACATGAAAAAACCGGTCGTCGGCTTCATCGCCGGCGTGACCGCTCCTCCAGGCAAGCGCATGGGCCACGCCGGCGCGCTGATCTCGGGCGGTGCCGATACGGCACAAGCCAAGCTGGAAATCATGGAAGCTTGCGGCATCACTGTGACCAAAAACCCGTCGGAAATGGCGCGTCTGCTGAAAGCCATGCTGTAATTTCAGCCGGCTTGCCGCAGTACAAAAAAGGAGCTTCGGCTCCTTTTTTTCGTTCCATGCATCGCCGCTCCGAGATCCTTCCTGCCGCCCGTTTCCCTTTTCCTGCCGCGCACCATTGCCGCGCCCGCAGCCATTGGCACGGGCCATGACAGGCATGTGACATTACCAACTTGTAACACCGTTCGGCGCACCGCGCGCCTATGATTCGGCCTGTCAGCACCATCTTCGCGCGCCGCGTGCGCGCCTACTTTCTACATCGGAAATATGCACTATGGATGCCATGAAACCGGGCGTGGCCGCGCTATGCCTGTTGCTGTTATGCGCCTGCGCCGAGGCGCCCAAGGTGGACTGGCAGCGGGGGGCGAAGCGTGCCTGGGTCGTCGCTGCGTACGGGCCGGGACGCGCCGCCGATTTGCCGGCCTGCCTGGCGCGCCTGTCCGACGCCGAACTGGCGAGCCGCCATTTTGTCGAGCTGCGCTACCACCATGTGCGGGTCATGCGCACGGCCGTGGCCGAGGTGCCGCCCGATATCGACGCCAGGCCCGAGATGCAGGTGGAACTGTGGCCGGAGGATTGCGGGCAGGGCCATTTGTCGCGCATATCCAAGTTATTACCCGCCGACAGTAATTAATCCAAGAGAACGCGAAAGCGAACATCATGTCCATGAAACGTTTCCTGTGGCCAGCGGCGCTGCTGCCCTTGTGCCTGCCACTGCTGCTGCATGCGCAGACCCCGCTGGCAGACAGCCTGGGGCTGGAGCAGCTGCAGCGCATTGCGCTCGAACGCAACCACGACGTGCGCGTGTCGGCACTGGCGCTCGATGGTGCCGCCGCCGCCGTGACCAGTGCTGCCGCGGCGCCCAATCCCATGCTGACGGTGCAAACCATGAACATCAACCCAGGCCTTGGCGTGGGCGCAGGCAGCTTGCGCAGCAAGACCGTCGACAGCAGCGTGCGCATCGACCAACTGCTGGAGCGGGGCGGCAAGCGCGGCCTGCGCCGCGAGGGCGCGCTGCACCAGGAGGAGGGGGCGCGCGAAGACGTGCGCGAGGCGCGGCGCCAGTTGCGTCTCGCCGTCAGCCAGGCGTATTACGATGCGCTGGCGGCGGGCGAACGCCTGGCCATCCTCGGCGATACGGCGCAGCTGTACCAGCGTACCGTCGAGGTGGCGCAGAAGCAGCGGCAGGCGGGAGAGGTATCGCCGGCGGACGTGGCGCGGCTACAAGTTGAGGCGCTGCGCGCCAGCAACGATGCAGTGCAGGCGCGCAGCGATGTGGCGCACGCGCGCCAGGCGCTGGCCTTGCTGACGGGCATCGACAGCCGCCAGGCGCAGCTGCCGCTGGCCGATGGCTGGCCAGCGGCCGTCGCCGCCGGCACGCTGGCGCAGGCCGATCTGGCCGGCGCGGCCAGCGATGCGGCCATCGCGCGGCGGCCCGACGTGATGGCGGCCCAGGCGAGGGTGGCGGCGGCCCGGTCGGCGCACCAGCTGGCGCTCGCCGCACGCACGCGCGACGTATCCATCGGCGTGCAGGCCGAACATTATCCTGCCAGCGCCAGCAATCCGCAGGGCAGCGGCAACAGTTTCGGCATATCCGTGCAGGTGCCGCTCTTCCTGCGCTACCAGTATGACGGCGAGATCCGCAGCGCCCAGGCGGCGCTGGACCTGGCGCAGGAAAACCTCGAGCAGGCGCGCATCCTGGCCAGGGCAGAGCTGAGTCGTTCCGCCCTCGACGTGCGCAGCAATGGCGAGCGTTTGCAGCGCATCGACGACAGCCTGCTGCCTGCCGCGCAAAAGTCGGCGCAGGCAGCGGAATTCGCTTACCAGCACGGCGCCCTGCCGATCGCAGATGTACTGGATGTGCGGCGCAGCTACCGTGCCGTGCAGCTCGACGCACTGGCCGCCCGCAACGACTACGCCAAGGCGCTGGCCGCCTGGCTGGCATCCTTTCCCACCGCATCTCTTGAAAGTACGACACCATGATATCGCGCAGCACGTTGACCTATGGCGCCATGTTCGTCCTGCTGTGCGGCGGGTCCGCCGCGGGCGTGCAGTATCTGCAGCGGGCGCACGCCGCCGCCTTGCCGGCCGCAGCCGTTGCCAGCAGCGTCGCCGCGCCTGGCGTGCTGCATTTTGCCGTGAATGCGCCGCAGATGGCCACGCTGAAAATCGCCGCCGTGAGCGCCGTGCCGCTGCCGGCCAGCGCCGCGCTGAACGGACGTATTTCCTATGACGAAAACGTCACCACCCGCGTCAGTTCGCCCGTTCTGGGCCGCGTGCTGGCCTTGCATGCCGATAGCGGCGAGCGCGTGGCACGCGGCGCCTTGCTGGCTGACCTGGATTCGCCCGACCTGGCCAGTGCCGAGGCCGACTGGCGCAAGGCCCAGGCCGACGAAATGCGCAAGCAACTGGCCTATCAGCGCGCCGACACGCTGTTCCGGGGCGAGGTGCTGGCGCGCAAGGATTACGAGTCGGCCGATGCCGACTTCCAGCAGGCACGCGCGGAAACGCGGCGCGCAGCGCTGCGCATGCATAGCCTGAACGCGGCCGGCAGCGACAACGGCCGCTACACGCTGCGCGCGCCGCTGGCCGGCACCATCGCCGACCGCCAGATCAACCCGGGCCAGGAAGTGCGTCCCGACGCCCCCGCGCCCCTGTTCGTCATCAGCGACTTGCGCCACCTGTGGCTGCTGGTCGACGTACCGGAAAGCGCCGTCGCCAGCGTACGGCAGGGACAGGCCGTCAGTGTCGAGACGGATGCCTACCCGGGACGCCGCTTCAGCGCCACGGTGGCGCACGTGGTGCCGGTGCTGGACCCGCAGACGCGGCGCATCCAGGTGCGCTGCACACTGGACAATGCCGATGGCGCCCTGAAGCCGGAAATGTTCGCGCGCGCCTCCTTCCTGGCCGGCGACGGCAGCATACTGGCCGTGGCCTTGCCCAATACCAGCCTGTTTGCCGAAGGCGTGTACAGTTATGTCTTCGTGGAAAAACAGCCTGGCACGTTTGAAAAGCGCCGTGTGAACGTGCGCATCAAGGGACGCGACAGCAGCTTTGTCGATGCGGGCGTGAGCGCCGGCGAGCGGGTCGTCACGGAAGGCGCCTTCCTCCTCAACGCCGAGGTGGCCAGCAATGCTCGCTAAGCTGATCGATTTTGTCCTGGCGCAGCGCGTCTTTGTGCTGATCCTGACGGCGGCGCTGGCCGTCTTCGGCTACCGCGCGCTGAGCAACCTGCCCATCGAAGCCTTTCCCGACGTGCAGGACGTGCAGGTGCAGATCGTTACGCAGTACCCGGGCCAGGCGCCGGAGGAAGTCGAACGCAACGTCACCTTGCCCATCGAGCGGGAAATGAGCGGCGTGCCACAGCAGACGCAGCTGCGTTCCGTGACGATCACGGGCCTGTCCGTGGTAACCCTGACCTTTGCCGATGGCACGAACGACTATTTTGCGCGGCAGCAAGTGCTGGAAAAATTGCAGAACGTCACCTTGCCCACGGGCGTGCAGGCAAGCCTGGCGCCGTTGTCGACGGCGGTCGGTGAAATCTTCCGCTATGTGATCGAGGTGCCGCCCGGCATGGATGCGAACGAAGTGCGGGCCTTGCAGGATTGGGTCGTGCGTCCCGCGCTGCGCATCGTGCCCGGCGTGGCCGACGTCGTCAGCTTCGGCGGTACTGTCAAGGAATACCAGGTGCAGGTCGATCCGGCCGCCCTGCAGCGCTATGGCGTGACCATCGACCAGCTCAGCGCGGCCTTGAACAACAACAGCGCCAACGTGGGCGGCGGCCTGGTGCGGCGTGGCGACGAGGCGCTGGTGGTGCGCGGCATCGGCATCTTCGGCAGCATCGACGATATCGGCCGCGTCATCGTCAGCGCCAAGGGCGGGCGCACGGTGCTCGTGTCGGACCTGGCCGAAGTGACCGTGGGCAATCGTCCCCGTTCCGGCGTGGTGGCTTTCAACCGCGAAAACAGCGTGGTGGAAGGCATCGTGCAGATGAGCAAGGGCAGCAATGCGGCCAAGGTGGTGGCCGACGTCAAGCTGGCCATCGCCGGCCTCGACGCGCGCCTGCCGAAAGGCGTGCACTTGCGCACGATCTATGACCGCACGGAACTGATCGGCCACACGGTGCACACGGTGGCGGAAAACTTGCTGCTGGGCGCTGCGCTGGTGATCGCCATCCTGGTGATATTCCTGGGCAACTGGCGCGCCGCCCTCATCGTCGCGGCCGTGATTCCCCTGTCGCTGCTGTTCGCCTTCATCATGCTCGACGCGCACGGCATTCCCGCCAACCTGATTTCGCTGGGGGCGGTCGACTTCGGCATCATCATCGACAGCGCCGTGGTGCTGGTCGAAGCCTTGCTGGTGCGGCTGGCGCTGCTGGGCGAGCAGGGGCGGCACGATGCCTCCCTGCGCGAGCGCACCTTGAAGCAGACGGTCGTCGACCTGGGCCACCCCATCCTGTTTGCCAAGGCCATCATCATTGTCGCCTTCATCCCCATCTACACCTTTCAGCGCGTGGAAGGAAAGATCTTCTCGCCCGTCGCATTCACGCTGAGCTTTGCCATGCTGGGCGCTATCATCCTGACCATGACCCTGGTGCCGACCTTGCTGGCCTGGACCATGCGCCGCCATCCGATGGCGGAAAAGCACAGCGCATGGCTGCAGCGCATCCAGGATGGCTATGGCCGCCTGCTGGCGGCGGCGCAGCGCCAGCGCATCTTCGTCATGCTCGCTTCGGTGCTGGCGCTGGTCGTGACCCTGGCGCTGGCGCCCCTGCTGGGCAGCGAATTCCTGCCCAAGCTCGACGAGGGCAACCTGTGGCTGACGGTCAGCCTGCCGACCTCCAGTTCGCTGGAAAAGACGCGCGCCGTGGAGCAGCAGGTACGCGCCATCATCCTGTCCTATCCGGAAGTGGGCAATGTCATCTCGCACGTGGGCCGGCCCGACGACGGGACCGACCCCAAGGGCAGCAACAACATGGAAATCCTGGCGGACCTGAAACCGCGCGGCAGCTGGCGCTTTGCGGACAAGGATGCGCTGGTGGCCGACATGTCGGCGAAGATACGCACCTTGCCCGGCGTGCCGACGAACTTTTCGCAAGTCATCGAAGACAATGTGGAAGAGGCGCTGTCCGGCGTGAAGGGCGAGATCGCCGTGAAGATCTACGGCCCCGACCTGGACGTGCTGACGCAAAAGAGCGAGCAGATCGCCGGCATCCTGGGCGGCATTGCGGGCGCGGCCGACGTGGGCGCCGTCAAGATCGGCGGACAAAGCGAACTCGACATCGTTATCGACCGCGAACGCATCGCCCGCCTGGGTGTCAACGTGGCCGATGTCAACACGGCGATCCAGACTGCGCTGGCGGGCAACGTCGTCAACGCGTATTTCGAAGGCGACCGGCGTTTCGACATTACCGTGCGCCTGAAGGAAGCGGCGCGCGATTCCGTCGACGCCATCGGCGCCCTGCAGGTCAATTTGCCAGGTGGCGCGGGCACGGTGGCGTTGGCCGAGCTGGCGCATATCGAGGTACGCCAGGGCGCGGCCCGCATCAGCCGCGAAGCGGGCGGGCGCAATGCGTCCGTCAAGGCCAATCTGCTGGGCCGTGACCAGGGCAGTTTTGTTGCTGAGGCTCAAGAAAAAGTGGCACGGCTCGTGCACCTGCCGCCTGGCTACCAGATCACTTGGGGGGGGCAGTTCGAAAACCAGCAGCGCGCCGTAAAGCGCCTGGAAGTAATCGTGCCGATCACCGCGCTGATGATCTTTTCGCTGCTGTTCTGGGCTTTCCGCTCCGTGCGCAAGGCCATGCTGATCCTGTCCATCGTGCCGTTTACCCTGATCGGCGGCATCCTGGGCCTGGCGCTGGTCGGCCTGCATTTTTCCGTCTCGGCGGCGGTCGGCTTCATTGCCGTGGCCGGTATCTCGGTACAGAATGGCGTCATCATGGTCGAGCAGATCGTCGAGATCGCCCGGCACGATGGCAGCGCCGTCGATAGCGCCATCGCCGGCGCCGTGGCACGCCTGCGGCCCATTCTGATGACGGCGTTGATGGCGGGGCTGGGCTTGTTGCCGGCGGCGCTGTCGCATGGCATCGGTTCGGAAACCCAGCGCCCGTTCGCCGTGGTGATCGTGGGCGGCATCGTGTCGGCCACCTTCTTTACCTTGCTGCTGTTGCCTCTGGCGTATCCTTATTTTGCGGAAAAGAAAGGACTGTCCGCGGACGCGGCCTGACGCAGCTGGTCCGAACCTGCCCAAAAGTGTCGCTTTTCTTTCCATGTGTGCCGCCGCTGCCCGGGCGTGCCGCTGGCATGGCGCTTGCACCATGTACGGCGTGAGCAATGCACAATGGGAGAAGACGATGCGCGCGCAAAGCGGATTTACCCTGATAGAACTGATGATCGTGGTGGCCATTGCCGGCATCCTGGCGGCCGTGGCCATTCCCCAGTACGGCGACTATACGATGCGGGCCAAGGTCAGCAATGTGCTGGCCGCCGCCGCGCCGCTGAAGACGGCCGTGGCCCTGTGCGTGCAGGAAAACGGAGGCGAGGCGACTGCCTGCAGCACGCCCACCCAGGCCGTGCCAAGTTCCATTCCCGTCTTCAGTGCCACGCGCGAAGTGGCGGGCGCCACTGTGGACAAGGGCAATATCGTACTGACCCTCGCTGCCGACCTGGGCACGGGGATCGGCGGACAAAGCGTGACGATGACCATGAAGCCGGGCACCAGCAGTCTGAGCTGGTTCAACAGCACCACCGTGACGAATCCGGCGGCAAAGGAAGCGATTACCAAAAACAATATTCCCGACGTGACCCCGACCCAGTAAGCGGGGTTTGCCAGCAGGGCATTACACGATTTTTTGCCGGTCCGCGATCAGCGCTTCATAGGTGAGGTTTTGCAGCAGGGTGTAGTGGGTCGGTTCCAGGTCGATGAATTGCACGCCATACGTATAGATTTCAGCCACCTGGGCGGCATGGCCATTCGACGGCTTGCCTACGCTGACGTTCTGGATGCGCGCGCGCGTGTTGACGCGCATCTGATGCTTGTTCGGCTGCACAAGCAAGGTAAAGCTCAGTGCCACGCCCTCGTCATCCGGCGTGAGCATGCTGGGCGCTTCGATCAGCGCGCCCGAGACGCTGAGGTTGACGATAAACACGGGCACGGGCGCCACGTCGCGATAGCTGAGCTGCGCGGGGATTTCCACTTTCACGCGCATGGCCGTGCGCAGGCTGGTGCCCTGGATGGCGTCGGGAAAACTCAGGTGGACATAATTGAGCGGGCGGCCAAAGATGCGCAGCACGCTGCAGGAAAATGAACAAACGGTGACGCCGGAAAATACGCGGATGGTCAGCTTGTCGCCTTCGTTGAGCACGATGGCGGCGCCATTCTCCATGGGAATCTTGACGATCAGGTACTCGTCTTTGACGTAGCCGATCAGGGTCGAAAAGTGCTGGATGGGTTTGATGGTGCGATGCGTGATGAACTGGATGCGTCCTCCCACCTGCAGATTCATCGCCTCGAATTCGAAGTCCTGGAGCTTGGTTTCCGCGGCGGGCTTGTTACTAGTCATGCGATGCTCATCTTGATATGGTCGACTCGCAGTATGCATGATTTCTTGATGAAAAAGCATTTATATCAATGAAATTCATATTGGCATCAAAAAATGCCCTGCGCACGTGCTGATGCAGTATTCAGGCTTTACAATTGCGTCAATATTGACGAATGTAAATTTTATGTCACGCAGCTACTTCTGGACCATGTTGTTGTTGATCCTGCATCAAATCGACGCTGCCTACTGGAAAGAGTGGGAGATGTTTCATGTGCCGGGCGGCGTGCAGGGTTTTCTGCTCTTTAACCTGGCGGCGGTTGCCCTGGTACTGGCCGGTTACCGGCACGTGCTGCTGGCCACTCCGCGGGCGACACTGTATGCGGCAGTGTGCGCCGCGCTGGGCGTGGGAACGTGCCTGATTCACGCCGGCTTTGCGCTGGCGGGGCAGGAACAGTTCCACCTGCCCCTGTCCGTGGCCATCATCGTGCTGTGCCTGGGCTGCGCCGCATGGTTGCTGTGTGACTTGCGCCGCGTCCAGGGCCAACTGGCGCGCCAGCCGGCATAGTTACACTTCGGCGTGCCAATCGCCGGATTTGCCGCCATGCTTTTCCAGCACGCGCACGTTGGTCATGACCATGCCCCGGTCGACAGCCTTGCACATGTCGTAGATCGTCAGCAAACCGACCTGCACGGACGTCAGTGCTTCCATTTCCACGCCCGTCTTGCCCGTGGTGTCGACCTGGGCGCGGCAGTGCACGCTGTTGGCCGCGGCGTCCACTTCGAAGTCGACGGTGACGCGCGTGAGGGCCAGCGGGTGGCACAGGGGAATCAGGTCGCTGGTGCGCTTGGCGCCCATGATGGCGGCGATGCGGGCGATGCCCAGCACGTCGCCTTTCTTGGTGTTGCCGGAAATAATCAATGCCAGGGTGGCCGGCTGCATGCGGATGGTGCCGGCGGCCACGGCGCTGCGGCGCGTGTCTTCCTTGCTGCCCACGTCGACCATATGGGCCTGGCCCGTGGCGTCGAAATGGGTCAGTTCCCCGGCGGGGGCTTGCTTGTCTGCTGTTGTCATGGCGTCAAAATAGATGAGAAGTGGGGGCGCGGCGCGCCGTGCCACCGCGTCATGCCGCTGGCATGGCGCATGCTTGTTGCGTGGGAATGGGCGCCGCGAACAAGGTATGATAGCACCCGTGAATTCAAAAACTACCCTTCCGACCGTACTTGAAAACGCCCGTGCGGCATTGCTGCGCAGCCCTTGGCGCGTGTCCGTGCTCGCGGCCCTCTGCCTGGCTGCGCCATGCGCGCCGGCGCAAACCTATACGTCCGCGCCGGTGGCGCCAGCTGCCGGCGCGGCGGCCAAGCCGGCCGGCAACTGGACGCCGCTGGCCGTGCCGCCAGCGCCGAACCTGCCCAACCTGGGCGATACCTCGCGCGAAGACCTGTCGCCGGCAATGGAGCGCAAGATCGGCGAGGAAATCATGCGGGGCATCCGCGGCGACCGCGACTACCTCGACGACGCGCCCCTGCTCGAATACCTGAATACCTTCGGCAACGCCCTCGTGGCGGCGCGCCCCAGCGTGCGCGGCGAAACGAATTACGATTACTTTTTCTTTGCCGTGCGCGACCCGCAACTGAACGCGTTTGCCTTGCCCGGCGGCTTCATCGGCGTCCACTCGGCCCTGGTGCTGGCGGCGCAAACGGAGGCGGAACTGGCTTCCGTGCTGTCGCACGAGATCGGCCACGTGGCGCAGCGCCATATCGCGCGCATGCTGGGCCAGCAGCGCCAAGATGCCCTGATGCCGCTGGCGGCCATGCTGCTGGCGGCGCTGGCTTCACGCGCGGGCGGCGACGTGGCCCTGGGCGTGTTTGCCGCCGGCCAGGGCCTGGCCATCCAGCGCCAGCTCAATTTCGGCCGCGATGCCGAACGCGAGGCGGACCGCATCGGTTTCCAGATCATGGGCGAGGCCGGTTTCGATACCACCGGCATGGTGGCCTTCTTCGGCCGCATGCAGGCGGCCAGCCGTTCGTACAGCGACCTGATGCCCGCCTATCTGCAGACGCACCCGCTGACGACGGAACGTATCGCCGACATCCAGGCGCGCATCCGCGAGCAGCCGTACAAGCAGCGCCCGGACAGCCTGAGTTTCCACCTGGCGCGCGCCCGCGCCCGCGTGCTGCAGGATGAGAGCATGCAAGGCTTGTTGAATGCCAAGGCCGTGTTCAAGACGCAGCTGGAACAGCAAAGCCGCTTCCAGGTGACGGCCGCCCATTACGGCTTGTCTTTCGTTGCCGTCAAGCAGGGCAAGCCCGCCGAGGCGCAAAAGGAACTCGATGCGGCCAATGCCGCCCTGCACCAGCCTGCCGGACCGAATGTGTTTACCTCGGGCGGCACGCAGGGCCCCAATTCGCTGCTGGCGGCGATGGGGCTGGAAGTGTTGTTGATGCCGGCGCAAAAGAAGGAAGTGGCGCAGCAGGCGCTGAAGGCGGCCGATGCGGCGCGCCAGCAATTTCCCCTGTCGCGCGGCATTGCCCACCAGTATGCGGAAGCGCTGATGGCTGCCGGCAAACTGGAGCAATCGACCTTGTACCTGCGCGACCAGGTGCAGCTGTACAAGGAAGAGCCGGAACTGTATGACTTGCTGGCGAAAGCCTATGCGGACCAGGGCAAGATGACCTTGCAGCACATGGCGCTGGCCGAATCCTACGTGCTGCAGGGCGCCACCATGGCCGCGCTGGACCAGCTGACGATTGCCCGCAAGTCGACGGACGCGACTTTCTATGACCAGGCCGTGATCGATGCGCGCGAGCGGGAATTGCAGGAAAAACGCCGCGAACAGCTCAAGGACCAGAAGGGCTAGCCCTTCTCCGCTTGCGGCGCGCGCCGGAAGCCGAAGGTGGGCGCCACGGCATCGTAGCTCAGGGGCTGCACGGCAATTTCCTTGCCGTTATGCAATAACACCAAGTGTCCCTGGCCATTTTCCAGCCAGGCCAGCAGCGCGTCGTCGCTCAGGGCCTGGCCGTCCAGGCGCAACGCAGGCAGCACTTGCGCCATGTCGCGGTCGTCGACTTGCGCGACGATGTCGCCCTGGCGCAAGATCAGCGCGCCGTTGTCACACAAATACGCTTGCGCGATCTGTTCCAGCGGCGCGCCCGTCTGCAGCACGAAGCCGTGCTGCGGGTCGCTGCGCGCGATGTACGGCGTCGCTTCCAGGTTCAGGTACACGCGTTGCGGGCCATTCTGGAAAAACCAGCAGCCCCGCTCGTCATGGTCGTAATTGCGGTTGATAAAGTTCAGCAGGGCCACGTGGGCGATCTTGTCGCCAGGCAGTTGTTGCTGCTGCGCATGCTGGTCGCGCATGCGCCAGTTGCCGCGCGCGTCCAGGCCCAGCCAGCCGTAGCAGTGGGGCACGTTCGGCCATTTGGCCAGGGCCTGTTTGACGAGTTCATCCATGTGTAGCGTTTTCCGTGTGAGTGCGCGCATCGCCAGCGTGACAGCTTTGCGGCGCCGGTGGCGCCGTGCTGCCGCCTTCAAAAAAATGAATCAGGCGCTGCGGCAGCCAGCGCGTGCTTCCCGGCAACTTGCCCGCGGCAAAGCCGACGTGGCCGCCGTGGCGCGGATACTCGAGCGTGACCCTGGGCGCTGCGGTGCGGGGCAGGAAGCGTCCGGGCAGGAAAGGATCATTTTGCGCATTCAGCACCAGGGTGGGCACGGTGATGTCCGGCAAGACGTGCTTGGCGCTGGCGCGGTGCCAGTAATCGTCGGCGTCGCGGTAGCCGTGCAGGGGCGCCGTGACGACATTGTCGAAGGCGTGCAAGTCGCGCGCGGCCAGCATGGCGTCGCGTGCGAACAGGCCGGGAAACTGTTCCAGCTTGGCCAGGCATTTGGGTTTCAAGGTGTTCAGGAACATGCGCGTATAGAGCCGGTTGGCGCCGCAAGACAGGGCCTTGCCCCCTTGCGCCAGGTCCAGCGGGGCCGACACGGCCGCGGCCGCATCGATGAAATCGGCCTGGTGCTGCGACTGGCCCAGCCAGCACAGCAGGGCGTTGCCGCCCAGCGAGACGCCGGCCGCGTAAAACTTGCCTGTCGCGCGCGGGCGCAGGCGCTGCACGATCCAGTCCACTTCCTGTGCATCGCCTGAATGGTAGAAGCGGGGCGCCAGGTTGGCTTCGCCCGAGCAGCCGCGAAAATGCGGCACGGCGCCCGACCAGCCGCGCGCGGCCACCTCGGCCATCAGGGCGCGCGCGTAGTGGCTGTTGGACGAGCCTTCCAGGCCGTGGAACAGCACCACGAAGGGCTGGCCCGGCTGGCCGTCGACCAGGTCGACGTCGACGAAATCGCCATCGGGCGCCTGCCAGCGTTCGCGGCGGAAGGCCACGGCCGGCTTGGCAAGGCACACGGCGGGATAAATCGTCTGCGCATGGCCGCCAGGCAGCCAGAGCGGGGCGGTGTAGGAAAGAGATAAAGCCATCAGTGCAGGATCTGCGCTCCCGTGGCGTCGGCCGGCGCGCCACCGGGGGCGATGGAGGCGTGGTGCAGCACGATGCGCCAGCCGCGCGGCGTTTTCACATACACGTTCGTGGCCAGCAGGTGGGCGGGAGCGCCATCTTCATTGGTGACGCCTTCGATCACCGTGTGTACCGAACTCATCAAATTGTGCGTTTCATGCAGCTGGGCCGGCACGATATGCAGGCCGCCGCCCGCCAAGATGGTTTCCCACGAGGCGCGGATGGCGGCATGGCCGATCAGGCGGGCGCCGCCCGGGTGGATGCAGACGATCTCTTCATCGTCGGCCCAGAGCGCCATCAGCGCTTCGAGGTCGGCGCGGTGCAAGGCATCGTAGAAGGCCGCCTCGATTTCCGCGGCGCTGCCATTGAGTTCTTTCAGACGTTTCATGACGACTCCGGCTTGAGCGGTACAGCTAGCTGTGTAAATGAAAACGGCGCGCTGGAGGCGCGCCGCTGGGCAGTTTAATGATGGCCGGCGCTGGCGCCTTCCTTCAGGGTGTAGGCCGTGCCGCAGTACGGGCACTTGGCGATACCGTCCTTGTTGAATTCCAGGAAGACACGCGGATGCGACGACCACAGCGGCATGGCCGGGTTAGGGCAGTGGGCTGGCAGGTCTTTACTGTCGAGTTCGACCGCTGGCTGGGTGGTTTTTGTCATCTTGTCATGCTCCGTGAGGCTGTATGGAAGGAAGTCGGCTGCTGCCAAAAGCACGATTTTAACGGATTCAGGCAGACAGCAAAAATCATGGCTAAAATGGCGGCTCGACCCTCTTCGGCTGCGGCGCGTTTTTTTGCGAAAATATGGCGCCTGCAGCGCCACACTGACTGGATTTGCCTTGCCGGTACCGCCGTTGTCGCCCTTCTCGCCACGCACCATTGTTGTGCAGTTACCACACTCAGCCAGCCGGAGCGCCGCATGAACGCCATCGCGGCCGCCCGCGATGATGTCCTGCTGAAAGACGCCTGGCGCGCAGGATTGAAACTGGGCGCGCCCAGCCTGCTGGGCATCGCCGCCTGGGGCATGGTGGTGGGCGTGGCCATGGTGAAAAGCGGCCTGACGGTGGCGCAGGCAGGGGCGATGACCCTGTTTGTCTTTGCCGGTTCGGCCCAGCTCGCTTCCCTGCCCCTGCTGGCGGCGCATGCGCCCGTGTGGGTGATCTTTGCCACGGCCCTCGTCGTAAATTTGCGTTTTGTCATCTTTTCCGTGCTGCTGGCCCCCCATTTTACCCATCTGCCGTGGCGCCAGCGCTTTGCGCTCGGTTATGTGTCCGGCGATATCACGGTGGGCCTGTTCCTGCAGCGCTATCCCCATGAAACGCCGGACCCCGCCAAGCTGCCCTTCCTCAAGGGCCTGATCTACCCCAACTGGATGGCCTGGCAAATCGGCTCCTTCATCGGCATCGTGCTGGGCGCCGTCGTGCCGGCCGAATGGGGACTGGGTTTTGCCGGCACCCTGGCGATCCTGTGCGTGACCGTGCCCCTGATCCTCAGCCGCGCGGCCCTGTGCGGCGTGCTGGTGGCGGGTATGGTGGCCGTGCTGGCCTATGGCTTGCCATACAAGCTGGGCTTGCTGGTGGCCGTGCTGGTGGGCATGGTCAGCGCCATGGCCGTGGAAGAATTGACAGAAAAATGGACAAAACGCCATGTTTGACGGTATCGACTGGGGCAGGACCGACGTATGGATCGCCATCGCCGTGCTGACGGTGGCCACGGCCGCCACGCGCAGCACGTTCTGGCTGATCGGCCATCACATCACCATTCCGCGCCGCGTGGGCGAGATGCTGCGCTATGCGCCGGCGTGCGCGCTGGCGGCCATCATCGCGCCCGACATGCTGATGGAGGGGCAGCAGGTGCACTTCGAATTATCTAATTTGAAACTCTTGTCGGGTATTGCCGCCACGATCTTTTTTGTGATCCGGCGCAATATGCTGCAAACCATCGTGTTTGGCATGCTGGTTTTCACGGGCTTGCGACTGTTGCACGTTTTTCAGTAAAGCAGGACAAATCGGCGATTTGCTCTGGTCATTGCGGTAAAATAGCGCACTTCCTTCCACTCGTCATCTGGATCGCCATGTCAGCTGTTCTCAACTTCATCCGTCTGCAAGATTTGATCGCCCAAAATGCACTGCAAGGCAAGCGCGTATTTATCCGCGCCGACCTGAACGTCCCGCAAGATGACAGTGGCAAGATTACCGAAGACACGCGCATCCGCGCCTCGGTGCCGGCCATCCGCGCCGCCCTCGACGCTGGCGCTGCCGTCATGGTGACGTCGCACCTGGGCCGTCCGACGGAAGGCGAATTCAAGCCGGCCGACAGCCTGGCGCCCGTGGCGGCACGCCTGTCCGAGCTGCTGGGCCAGGAAGTGGCACTGAAACAAAACTGGATCGATGGCGCCGGCCTGGACAATCTGGCTGCCGGCCAGGTCGTCCTGCTGGAAAACGTGCGCGTGAACAAGGGCGAAAAGAAAAACAGCGATGAGCTGGCGCAAAAAATGGCCAAATTGTGCGATATCTACGTCAATGACGCGTTTGGCACGGCCCACCGCGCCGAAGCGTCCACGCACGGCATCGCCAAGTTTGCCCCCGTCGCCTGCGCCGGCCCGCTGCTGGCCGCCGAACTGGACGCGCTGGGCAAGGCCTTGCACGCGCCGGCCCGTCCATTGCTGGCCATCGTTGCTGGTTCGAAAGTATCGAGCAAGCTGACCATCTTGAAAGCCCTGTCCGACAAGGTCGATAACCTGATCGTCGGCGGCGGCATCGCCAACACCTTCATGAAAGCCGTTGGCTTGAACGTGGGCAAGTCGCTGGTGGAAGCGGAACTCGTCGAGGAAGCAAAAGCCATCATCGAGATCATGGCCAAGCGCGGCGCGCAAGTGCCGATTCCTGTCGATGTCGTGTGCGCCAAGGAGTTTTCGCCCACGGCCGCCGCCACCGTCAAGGACGTGGCCGATGTGGCGGACGACGACATGATCCTCGATATCGGCCCGAAAACGGCTGCCCTGCTGGCGCAGCAGATCGCCGCCGCCGGCACCATCGTGTGGAACGGCCCCGTGGGCGTGTTCGAATTCGACCAGTTCGGCAACGGCACCAAGACCCTGGCGCTGGCCATTGCTGAATCGAAAGCCTTTTCGATTGCCGGCGGTGGCGACACGCTGGCGGCGATTGCCAAGTACGACATTACCGAACAAATCAGCTATATCTCGACGGGCGGCGGCGCTTTCCTGGAGTTCCTGGAAGGCAAGACTTTGCCCGCCGTGGAAATTCTCATGCAACGTGCTGGCTGATACAGCCTGATTGTAGTGCAATACCAAGCGCAGCCTGACCGCTGCGCTTTTACCTTGCCGGATGCCTGATCAACCGGCCTTGCTCACCTTCGCTCGCGCACAAGGATTCCTATGCCACGTGGTACAAAAATCGTAGCAACAATCGGCCCCGCCTCCACTGACTTCGATATCCTGGTCAAGATGATACGGGCGGGCGTCGACGTGGTGCGTTTGAATTTTTCCCACGGCAAGGCGCAAGACCATATCGACCGCGCGGCGCTGGTACGCCTGGCTGCGCTCGAGTGCGGCCGCGAAGTGGCCATCATGGCCGACATGCAGGGGCCGAAGATTCGCGTCGGCAAGTTTGAAAATTCCCGCATCCAGCTCGAGGCGGGCGACAAGTTCATCCTCGACGCCAAGTGGGGCGAGAACGGCGAACTGGGCAACCAGGAAAGAGTCGGCCTCGACTACAAGGCCTTGCCGCGCGACCTGCACAAGCATGACGTGCTGCTGCTCAACGATGGCCTCATCGTGCTGATCGTCGAGCGCATCCACGGCAGCGAAATCCACACCACCGTGAAAATCGGCGGCGAGTTGTCGAACAACAAGGGCATCAACCGCCAGGGCGGCGGCTTGTCCGCGCCGGCGCTGACGGCCAAGGATATGGAAGATATCAAGACGGCCATGAGTTTCCAGGCCGACTATCTGGCGATTTCCTTCCCGAAATGCGCGACCGACATGGAAATGGCGCGCCAGCTGGCCAATATCGCGGGCGAACCGTACCACCACAAGCCGATGATGATCGCCAAGATCGAGCGCGCGGAAGCCATTCCTGCCCTGCAGGAAATCCTCGACGCGTCCGACGGCATCATGGTGGCGCGCGGCGACCTGGCGGTTGAAGTGGGCAATGCGGCCGTGCCGGCCCTGCAGAAGCGCATGATCAAGATGGCGCGCGCGTCAAATAAACTGGCGATCACGGCCACGCAGATGATGGAATCGATGATCGTCCACGCCGTGCCGACCCGCGCCGAAGTATCGGACGTGGCCAATGCCGTGCTGGACGGCACGGACGCCGTCATGACCTCGGCCGAGACGGCCTCGGGCAAGTACCCGATCGAAACGGTGGAAATGATGGCCGCCATCTGCGTCGAGGCGGAACAGTCCGAATACAACAAGCTTGACGCCGACTTCCTCAACGTCACGTTTACCCGCATCGACCAGTCGATCGCCTACGGCGCCCTGTTTACGGCCCACCATTTGCGCGTAAAAGCCATCGTGGCCCTGACGGAGTCCGGCTCCACCGCTTTGTGGATGAGCCGCCACAGCATCGACACGCCGATCTACGCGCTCACGCCCAGCGTGACGACTTTGCGCAAAGCCGCGCTGTACCGCAATGTTCGGGCGTATCATCTGATGCAGAACGCCCCCAGCGCGCAAGTGCTGAAACAGGCGGAAGACTTGCTGGTGGAACAGGGCATCGTCCGGAAGGGCGACATGATCGTCGTCACCTGGGGCGAGCCCATGGGCCAGGTGGGCGGCACGAACGCCCTGAAGATTGTCAAGGTGGGCGACCTTGAATCAGTGCTGATCTGATGTAAAGAATTCAGGCGCCGGCGCGGCCATCCGCCACGAGCCGCGCAGCGCCGCAACGGTTTCTATTGTTATCTGGAGTATTACCATGTCTCTCGTATCCATGCGTCAACTGCTGGACCATGCCGCCGAAAACGGTTATGGCATTCCTGCTTTCAACGTCAATAACCTGGAGCAAGTGCAAGCCATCATGGCCGCCGCCGATGCCCTGAACTCGCCGGTGATCATGCAGGCGTCCGCTGGCGCGCGCAAGTACGCCGGTGAAGCGTTCCTGCGCCACCTGATCGACGCCGCCGTCGAAGCGTATCCGCACATTCCCGTCGTCATGCACCAGGATCACGGCCAGTCGCCGGCCGTCTGCATGGCCGCCATCCGCTCGGGTTTTACTTCCGTGATGATGGACGGTTCGCTGGAAGCGGACGGCAAGTCGGTGGCTTCCTACGAATACAACGTGGAAGTGTCGCGTGAAGTGGTGAAATTCTCGCACGCCATCGGCGTGACGGTGGAAGCGGAACTGGGCGTGCTCGGTTCGCTGGAAACCATGAAGGGCGACAAGGAAGACGGCCATGGCGCCGACGGCACCATGACCCGCGAGCAACTGTTGACGGACGTGGCGCAAGCGGCCGACTTCGTGCAGCGCACCCAGTGCGACGCCCTGGCCATCGCCATCGGCACCTCGCACGGCGCCTACAAATTCACGCGCAAGCCGACGGGCGACATTCTGGCCATCGACCGCATCAAGGAAATCCACGCGCGCATCCCGAATACCCACCTGGTGATGCACGGTTCGTCGTCGGTGCCGCAGGAATTGCTGGCCATCATCCGCGAATTCGGCGGCGACATGAAGGAAACCTATGGCGTGCCCGTCGAGGAAATCCAGGAAGGCATCCGTCACGGCGTGCGCAAGATCAACATCGACACCGACATCCGTCTGGCGATGACGGCCGCGATCCGCAAGTACCTGTTCGAGAACCCGTCGAAATTCGACCCGCGCGACTTCCTGAAGCCAGCGCGCACCGCTGCCGAGCAGATCGTGCGCGCCCGCATGCAGGCGTTCGGCTGCGAAGGCCAGGCGTCGAAAATCAAGGTCATCACGATGGAAAAAATGGCCGAGCGCTACAAGGCCGGCGAGCTGTCGCAAATTGTGAAGTAAAATTCTGTCTGGAACGGGCAGCAGGCATCCGCAGACAGCGTATCCCTGTGCCCGATTTTCTCGACCGGCGGGCACCCCCTGCCTGCCGGTTTCGTTTCATCCAACTATTCCCCCGCTATGAACAGCCTCTATCAGACTTCCATCCACTCCCTGCCATTGCTGGGCCACGGCAAGGTCCGCGACAATTACGCCGTTGGCGACGACAAGATCCTGATCGTCACCACGGACCGCCTGTCGGCCTTCGATGTCGTCATGAACGAGCCTATCCCCGGCAAGGGCAAGGTACTCAACCAGATGAGCGACTTCTGGTTCGAGAAACTGGGCCATATCGTGCCGAACCACCTGACCGGCGTGGCGCCGGAATCCGTGGTGGCGCCCGAGGAAGTGGAACAAGTGCAAGGCCGCGCCGTCGTGGCCAAGCGTCTGAAACCCATCATGGTCGAGGCGGTCGTGCGCGGCTACATCATCGGTTCGGGCTGGAAAGACTACCAGGATACGGGCAGCATCTGCGGCATCGCGCTGCCAGCGGGCCTGCAACAGGCGGAAAAACTGCCGGAACCGATCTTCACCCCGGCAGCCAAGGCCGAGTTGGGCGAGCATGACGAAAACATCAGCTTTGCTGAAATGGAAGAACGCATCGGTGCCGATCTGGCCGCCAAGATGCGCGACGTGGCCATCGCCCTGTACAAGACGGCCGCCGAATACGCGGCCACGCGCGGCATCATCATCGCCGACACCAAGTTCGAATTCGGCCTGGACGACAATGGCGTCATGCACCTGATGGATGAAGTGCTGACGGCCGACTCGTCGCGCTTCTGGCCTGCGGATTCGTACCGGCCTGGCATCTCGCCGCCGTCGTTCGACAAGCAATTCGTGCGCGACTACCTGGAAACGTTGACCTGGGGCAAGACCGCACCGGCGCCTGCGCTGCCGGCCGACGTCATTGAAAAAACCCAGGCCAAGTACTTTGAAGCCATCGAACGCCTGACGGGCGAGAAGCTGAAGGCCTGAGATGAGCGAGCACAATAAGCCGCTGGTCGGCGTCATCATGGGCTCGTCCTCGGACTGGGACGTGATGCAGAATGCAGTGGCCATCCTGAAACAGTTTGGCGTGCCCTACGAAGCGCAAGTCATCTCCGCACACCGCATGCCCGACGAGATGTATGCGTATGCAAAAAGCGCGCGCGCGCGCGGCTTGCGCGCCATCATTGCCGGCGCCGGCGGCGCCGCCCACCTGCCTGGCATGGTGGCGGCGATGACCATCGTGCCCGTGCTGGGCGTGCCCGTGCCGTCGAAATACCTGCGCGGCGAAGACTCCATGCTGTCCATCCTGCAAATGCCCAAGGGCGTGCCGGTGGCCACCTTTGCCATCGGCGAAGCGGGCGCCGCGAATGCGGCGCTGACGGCCGTGGCAATGCTTGCCGCCAACGACGATGCCCTAGCCGAAAAGCTGGAAGCCTTCCGTGCCACGCAAACGGCCGCCGCCAAGGCCATGGTCTTGCCTGACTAATGTGTTTGAAAAATAATGAATAGTAAATCGACTTCCCCATTGCTGCCTGCCGCCAACCCACCGGCGTGGCTGGGCGTGATGGGCGGCGGCCAGCTCGGCCGCATGTTTGCCCAGGCCGCCCAGAGCATGGGCTATCAGGTGGCCGTCCTGGAACCGTCGGACGCCTGCCCTGCGGGGCAGGTGGCGCAGCGCCTGGTCAATGCCGGCTACGATGATGCTGCCGGCCTGGACGCGCTGGCCGCGCAATGCCTGGCCGTCACCACGGAATTTGAAAACGTGCCGGCCGACAGCCTGTCGCGCCTGGCCAAGCACGTGTTCGTGGCGCCCGACGCCCACGGCGTATCGGTGGCGCAGGACCGCATCGCGGAAAAGCGTTTCTTTGTCGACTGCGCCCCGAAATCGGGCGTGCTGCCGGCGCCGCACATGGTCATCGCCACGCAGGACGACATCGATGCCATCGGCGACGACTTGCTGCCCGGCATACTGAAAACCGTGCGCATGGGCTATGACGGCAAGGGCCAGTTCCGCGTGCGCACGCGCGACGACGTGCGCGCCGCGTTTGCGGAAATGGGCGAGGTGACTTGCCTGCTGGAAAAAATGCTGCCGCTGGCCTATGAAGTGTCCGTGCTGACGGCGCGCGGCGTGGACGGCGAATCCGTCGTATACCCGATCGCCGAAAACGTGCACCGCGACGGCGTGCTGTTTACCACCACGGTGCCGGGCCCGAACGTGTCGGACGATTGCGCCGCCAGGGCGCAGCGGGCGGCGCAAGCCATGGTCGCCGAACTGGGCTATGTCGGCGTGCTGTGCATCGAATTCTTCGTGCTGGAAGACGGCAGCCTGGTGGTCAATGAAATGGCGCCCCGTCCGCACAACAGCGGTCACTACACGATGGATGCCTGCGTCACCAGCCAGTTCGCGCAGCAGGTGCGCGCCATGGCGCGCTTGCCGCTGGGCGATGTGCGCCAGCATTCGCCGGCCGTCATGCTCAATATCCTGGGCGACGCCTGGTTTGCCGGCGACAGCGATGTGGCCATCGAACCGGCCTGGGACCGTATCCTGGCGCTGCCGGGCGCCTGCCTGCACCTGTATGGCAAGGACGATCCGCGCCGCGGCCGCAAGATGGGCCATCTGACCTTCATCGCGGCAACGTTGCCGGAGGCGCAGCAGCGCCTGCGCGACGCGTGCCTGGTCCTGGGAATCGCGCCGTGAGCGTGCCCGCACAAGACCTGGACCAGGCCGCCATCGCGGCGGCGGCCGCCGTGCTGGAAGCGGGCGGCCTCGTCGCGTTTCCGACGGAAACGGTGTACGGCCTGGGCGCCGATGCGGAAAACCCCGCCGCCGTGGCGCGCATCTATGAAGCCAAGGGCCGGCCATCGGACCACCCCGTGATCGTGCACGTGGCGCCCGGCGCCGACCTGGCGCACTGGTCCGACGATATCCCGCCCGAAGCGCAGCAGCTGGTAGCCGCCTTCTGGCCCGGTCCGCTGACCTTGATCGTCAGGCGCGCTGCCCACATTCCCGACGCCGTGTCCGGCGGCCAGGATACGGTGGGGCTGCGCTGCCCGTCGCATCCGGTGGCTATCGCATTGCTACGCACTTTCAAGGGCGGCAAGGGCGGCCTGGCGGCGCCGTCGGCGAACAAATTCGGCAATGTCAGCCCCACCACGGCGCAGCACGTGCGCGACGAGTTCGCGGCGGAACTGGACAGCGGCTTGCTGGGCCAGGTTCTCGACGGCGGACAGAGCGACGTGGGCATCGAGTCGACCATCGTCGACCTGTCGCGCCTGGCCACGCACGGCCCCGTGCTGCTGCGTCCCGGCCATATCAGCAGCGAGCAGATTGCCGCCGTCATTGGCCGTGCACCGGCCGTGGCGGACGCGGCCGCGCCGCGCGCCTCGGGCACCCTGGAATCGCATTACGCGCCACACACGCCTGTTGCGATGCAGCACAGCGACGACGTGCGCGCCACCTTGAACCGCCTGCTCAATGACGGGCGCCGCGTGGCCCTGATCCACTACTCGGATCTGCCGCCGGCCAGCGCCAGCGTGCGCCTGGCCGCCAGCCCGGAAAACTACGCGCACGCGCTGTACGCCTCGCTGCGCACGATGGACCAGGTCGGCGCCGAGCTGATACTCGTCGAAGCGCCGCCCACCGGCCCCGCGTGGCTGGGCGTGAATGACCGTTTGCGGCGTGCCGCGTTCGGCTCAAGTGGTATCTTGCAGCAATTTCTATCCGCATAAAAAGAGCCCCGCAAGGGGCTTTTTCTTGATGCAGCGCAATAGAGATGCTTGCCACGAAATATCTTAAATCCTCCATAATTCATGCGATCGCCCTGTCGCGGCAGGGTGCCGGCAGTGTTGTTATTTCGTTGATTTTTAAAACATATTTTCTATACAAGCCTGAGGAACGATGGCATATTAGTTGGGTAGCGAATAGCACGCCCGTTCGTTTAGAAACCAGAAAAAAGACCGAGGAGACAAAATGCATCAAACAAAATTCGCGCTGGCCGTGCTGGCTGCGGCTGTCCTGGCAGGTTGCGGTGGCGCCAGCGGCGGCGATCAAGCCTTGAAAGTCAAATACACGGCGCAGGTGTCGTTCGGCGACAGCCTGTCCGATGTCGGTTCGTATGCGGTCGCCGGCGTGGCGGCGAGCGGTGGCGGCAAATTCACCATCAATGGCGACAATACCAAGATCAATCCTGAACTGACGGGCAAGAACTGGACCGAGCACCTGGCCGCGCAATTCGGCTTGCCGGCGCCATGCGCTGCCGAAACGGGCCTGGAAGGCAGCATTCCCACCCTGCAGGCCCCGCGCGTCAAGCACGCTGGCTGCTTCGGCTACGCCATGGGCGGCTCGCGCGTCACCAACCCCGTCGGCCCGAACAACAAGTTGACGGGCAGTGCGCTGGGCGCCCTGACCGTGCCCGTGGTGACGCAGATCGCGAACCACCTGGCCGTTTCCGGCGGCAAATTCAGCGGCACGGAAGCCGTCTTCGTGATGGCCGGCGGGAATGACGTCCTGTTCCTGCTGGGCGACTTGCAAGCGAAGGCCACCGCTGCTGGCCAGGCGGCTGGCGCGGCTGCCGGTGCCGATGCTGGCGCGAAAGCCTTTGCCTCCAATCTGGTTGCTGCCCTGGCAGCGCGCGCCGCCAACCCTGCCACGGCGGCGCAAGCCATCGGCGCGGCCGTGGCCGCCGCCGCTGCAGCGCCTGGCGCCACGTCAGCATCGATCGTGGGCGCTGCCGTGACCGCTGCCGCCACCGCCGGCGATACGGCGGTCGCTTCGCCAGCCGTGTATGGCCCGCTGGTGACCAAGGCGCAAGCCGATGCGACGGTCACCGGCAACGCCGCCGGTGCCGCTGCCGGCGCCAAGGCCGGTGCCGATTACGCCGCGGCGAATGGTCCTGCACTGGTCGGTGCCATGAAACAGGCTGGCACCGAGCTGGTGGCACTGGTCAAGGACCAGATCATTGCCAAGGGCGCCAACTATGTGGTGGTCAACAACCTGCCTGACGTGGCCGGTACGCCATCGGGCCTGAGCAAGGATGCCAATACCAAGGCGCTCATCAATGCCATGGTCAGCGCCTTCAACGGAGAGCTGAGCGGAGGCTTGAACGGCAACGCGAAAGTCTTGCTGGTCGACGTGTTTGCCGTCAGCCATGACCAGGGCACCAACCCAGGCCCATATGGTTTGACCAATGTCAGCGAGACGGCGTGCGACCTGACGCCAGCGAAGAATTTCCTGGGCAGCTCGCTGGTGTGCAATGGCACGAACCTGAAAGCGGGCGACGTCAGCCACTACTCGTATGCCGACGATGTGCACCCTACGCCGTTCAACAACCTGTTGCTGGCCCGTTATGTGGCCAAGGACATGGTCGTGCGGGGCTGGCTGTAAGGGAGGGCCGCGCCAGCTGCATCCCCACGATGTGGCTGGCGCTGGCAGCGACAAGACTGGATAGCGGGGCTATCCGCACATAATGAATCAGGAGACAAGATGAAGAATCGTTTGAATACCGCTGTACGCGTGCTGGCCGCGGCCGCCGCGATGGCCATGGCGACGGGCGCTTCGGCGCAAAGCGCAGGCACCTGGATGGCCAAGGTCGGCCTCAACAAGATCACGCCGCATGTGGACAGCGGCGACATTTCCGCGCCGGCACTGCCGGGCACGAAAGCGGACGTCAAGGCGGATACCAAGCCCATCCTGACCTTTGCCTACATGATCACGGACAATATTTCCGCTGAAATGATCCTGGGCGTGCCGTACAAGCATGACCTGATCGGCGACGGATCGATCAAGGGCACGGGCAAGCTGGGGACGGCGGAAGCCTTGCCGCCGACGGCCTTCATCCAGTACCGTTTCTTCCAGCCAACGACGAAGATCCGTCCTTACGTGGGCGCGGGCCTCACGTATGCCTATTTCCAGAAGGAAAAAGGCTCGGGCCAGATGACGGCCTTGCTGGATCCGGGTGGATCGCCCGTCACCTACCGCCTGGACAACAAGCTGGCAGGCAGCCTGGTGGTCGGCAGCACCCTGGCCATCAACGAGCGCTGGTTTGCGGATGTGGCCGTGGTCAAGACGTTCCTGAAAACCAAGGCGAAGTTCTCGACGGGGCAGACGCAGGACATCAAGCTCGACCCG
Organism: Janthinobacterium sp. P210006; assembly: GCF_036231885.1. Taxonomy (NCBI): domain Bacteria; kingdom Pseudomonadati; phylum Pseudomonadota; class Betaproteobacteria; order Burkholderiales; family Oxalobacteraceae; genus Janthinobacterium; species Janthinobacterium sp. P210006. The sequence continues at coordinate 283,893 of NZ_JAZARD010000001.1, forward strand.
CTCGCCGTGAGTGTCAGCATCGGGTATAACTTTACCCTGTAATGCAAAAAAATCCGCCTCGGCGGATTTTTTTTGTCCCGTCGATCAGGCTGGCGGTGTATTGAACTTCCCATTGTGGAAGATCAAGGGCGGTTGCGCGGCAAACGCGCATTGTTCCACTTCGCCCACGAAAATGACGTGGTCGCCTTCCGGATAGCGGCTGCGGTTATGGCATTCGAACCAGGCCGATGCGCCTTTCAGGATGGGCTGGCCCGTGCGCGACAGCTCGTATTCCACGTCGTCGAACGGATTCGGGGTGCGGCGCGAAAAACGCTGCGCCAGTTCCGCCTGGTCGGCGCCCAGCACATTGATCACGTAATGCGAGTTGCCGCTGAAAATCGGCATGCTGTTGGCCACGGAACCGAGGCTCCACAGCACCAGGGGCGGCGACAGCGAAACGGAGTTGAAGGAACTGGCCGTCAAGCCGCGGAAACTGCCATCGGCCAGGCGCGTGGTAATGACCGTCACGCCGGTGGCAAACTGCGACAGTGCTTGGCGGAAATGCGTCGTATCGAATTCTTGCGCTGGCGCGCGGGGAGAGCGTGTGTTCATGGGTGACCTGTCTATTTGCTGACATTATGCCAAAAATCGGGCGCGCCAGCGCAATCGTGGCCCGCATGCCTCTATGTGCGGTGCGCCACGCGCCGTTTCAAGCGGCGCTGCAGGCCGTGGCGCTTTGCGTTACAGTGGTGAAATGACAAGTGGCAGTGGCGTTGCGGGAGGACATCATGAATCAACAGACGGAAGTGGCGGTACTGGGCGGTGGCTGTTTCTGGTGCCTGGCTGCCGTGTACGGGGAAGTGCGGGGCGTGGCGCGCGTCGAGTCCGGCTACGCGGGGGGCGGCGTGCCCGATCCCACGTATGAACAGGTGTGCGCGGGCGAGACGGGCCATGCGGAAGTGGTGCGCCTGGAGTTCGATCCCGCCGTTATCAGCTACCACGACTTGCTGGAAATCTTTTTTACGCTGCACGATCCCACCACCCTGAACCGGCAAGGCAACGATGTCGGCACGCAATACCGTTCCGTCATCTATTACCAGTCGGCCGAGCAGGAAAAGGTGGCGCGCAAGGTGCTCGCCGAGATGGCTGGCGTGTGGGATGCGCCCCTCGTCACGCAGCTGGCGCCGGCGCCCGCCTTTTACAAGGCCGAGCAATACCACCAGAATTATGTCGAGCAGCACCCCTTGCAGGGTTACTGCGCGCTGGTTGTCGCGCCCAAGGTGGAGAAATTCCGCGCCATGTATGCGGGGCGCCTGAAGTGAGCGCCCCGCGCGCCTGTCAGCTGGCGAGCACGGGCGCCGGGCTGGTGTCCTGTGCATACATGTAGTTGCGCGACCAGGGCAGGGTGGAGGAGCGCCGGCCCGCCTTCACGCAGACGATCTGGTACAGGCTGATCAAATCCTGTTCGAAGGCGTAGGCGCAGCCGGCCAGGTAGACGTGCCAGATGCGGAAACGCCGTTCGCCCGCCAGCGGGCGGATCTGCTCGGCATGGGCTTCGAAATTCTCCGTCCACAGGGCGCAGGTGCGCGCATAGTGGCGCCGCAGGTTTTCCACATCGAGCACTTCCAGCCCGCCTTGCTGCATGGTCTTGAGCACATTGCCGATGTGCGCCAGCTCGCCGTGCGGAAACACGTATTTTTCGATGAATTCGCCGCCGCCATACGGCGTTTCGCCATTGTCCGGATCCGTGGAGGTGATGCCGTGGTTCATTGCCATGCCGTCCGGCGCCAGCAGCTTGTTGATGATGCTGAAATACTCGGGCAAATGCTTGAGTCCCACGTGCTCGAACATGCCCACGCTGGTGATGCGGTCGAACTGGCCCGTCACGTCGCGGTAGTCCTGCAAACGGATGTCGATCAGGTGGGCGAGGCCGGCCGCCGCCACGCGCTCGCGCGCCAGCGCGTACTGGTTTTCCGACAGGGTCACGCCCACGCAGCGGGCGCCATATTGCTGTGCTGCACGAATGACGAGCGCGCCCCAGCCGCAGCCGATGTCGAGCAGGGTCTGGCCTGGCTGCAGCTGGATCTTCTTCAGGATGTGGTCGATCTTCTTGACCTGCGCCTGCGCCAGGGTCTCATCGCCGTGTTCAAAGTAGGCGCAGGAATACACGAGGGCGGGGTCGAGAAACTGCTCATAAAAGGCATTCGACACGTCGTAGTGGTAGCGGATGGCTTCCGCATCCTTGCTCTTGTCGTGCGTAAAGCTGCGCACGATGCGGGCCAGCTTGCCTTCCGGTTTCAAGGTATTGCGCGCCAGCGCATTGCAGATGGAAATCATGTCCATCGCCGTGCCCTTCACCTCGATATTGCCTTCCACATAGGCCGAGCCCAGATTGGCCAGCGAGGGATTGAGCAGGTAGCGGGCGGAGGCGGCTGTCGGCAGGCGGATGGTGACGCGCGGCGTTTCGCTGGACAGGTCGACATGCTGGCCGTTCCACAATTCTATGCGCAACGGCAAGGCGGTCTTGCTGCGGATGCCGGCGATCCAGGACTTGAGTTGGTTTTGTACAAACAAGATGGCCTCCAACGAAGCGGCCGCTGTTGCGGCCGCAAATTGAGAAACAATGTTATTTAGTAACTTCTACCCTCATAGCCTACACCTATATTGAACAGCTTGCTTTGCGCCGCCTTCACGGCGCGCTTACGGTTGCAAGCGCTGCATGCTCCATTGCCCGTCAGCACCGCGCGTAAACACGATGCGGTCGTGGAAGCGCGAGCGGCGGCCTTGCCAGAATTCGATGCGTTCCGGCTGCAGGCGGTAACCGCCCCAGTGGGCGGGACGGGGCGGCTGGGCGTCGCCGAGGGCGGCGGCCACGGCTTCGTAATTGCTTTCCAGCGCGGCGCGGCTGGCGATCGGTGTACTTTGCTGTGAGGCAATCGCCGACAAACGGCTTTGCAGGGGGCGCACATTGAAATACTCGTCGCTCTCGGCCGCCGTGGTTTTCACCACCGTACCCTCGATGCGCACTTGCCGCTCCAGTTCGCGCCAGAAGAACAGCAGGGCCGCGTGCGGGTTGTGCTCCAGCTGCTGGCCCTTGTCGCTGTTGTAGTTCGTGTACCAGGTGAAACCCCGTTCGTCGAACTGCTTGACCAGCACGATGCGCGAGCTGGGCTTGCCGTCGGGACTGACGGTGGACAAGTCCATCGCGTTCGGCTCCATCACCTGGGCCTTGATGGCTTCGCCGAACCATTTCTGGAACTGGGCGATGGGATCGTCCAGCACGTCGGTCTCGCTCAGGCTGGACTGTACGTAATCGGTGCGCATGGCCGCCAGCGCAGCGGCCGCGTCCGGCACTTCCGGCGCGATGCCGCGGCGGCGCTGCATGGCCGTGCCCAGCTGCTCCATCTGCTGCGCGCTGAACAGGCGCTTGGCCATGGGCGCCAGCTGGCCCTCTTCCTTGGCCATGTGGGCCTGGTAGGCGGCGACATAGTCGCGCACGCCGTCGGCGGACAGCTGCGTGCCCGTGCCGGCGGCGATGGCGTCCAGTTCCGGGCGCAGGGTCAGCCAGGCCTGGTCCATGCGCTGGTGGTCGGCCAGGATCTCCGGCACCAGGGTGGCCAGCAGGGATGCATCGTCGCCCGTGGCGGTGGCTTGCAGCATGGGCATCAGATCCTGCTCTTCATCGTCATGGTGAAGATGGGCGGCTTTATTGAAGTATTGCAACACCGCCCTGGCTGCCTGCTGCGCGTCCGCCGTGTTGCCGTGCTGTGCCAGATGGCCCAGCAGGTTTTGCAGGGTCGTCAGCTGCTTGCGGATCTTGTCGTGGCAATGCTTGAGCACGGCGATGGGCTGGTCAAAGCCGGGAACGGAGTCGAACAGGGGAGAGGTCATGGCGAGTTCTCGTAGTGAGCGGTGTGGGGGCGCGGCGACAATGTGGCTTGTCGCTGTGTCAATCCGGCTATTTTAGAATATCCGCCAGCGCAGTGTCCGTTAAAATGGCGCCATGCATACCTCCACCAATGAACTAATTTCCATGGACTTGACCGAGATCGATTTTGAACGGCGCTTCGGCGGCATTGCCCGCCTGTACGGCGCGCCCGCGCTGGCACGCTTCCGCGCTGCCCATGTGTGTGTGATCGGCGTGGGCGGCGTCGGTTCCTGGATCGTCGAAGCGCTGGCGCGCAGCGCCGTCGGCCGCCTGACCTTGATCGACCTCGACAATGTTGCGGAATCGAACATCAACCGCCAGATCCAGGCCATGAGCGACACCATCGGCAAGGCCAAGATCACGGCCCTGGCCGAACGCATCGAGTTGATCAACCCGTTTTGCCAGGTCACGCAGATCGAGGATTTCATTACCCCCGATAACCTGGAGCAATTGCTGGGCGGGCGCGATTTCGACTACCTGGTCGACGCCATCGACAATGCCAAGGCCAAGGCCGCCGTGATCGCGTATTGCCGCGCGCGCAATGTGCCCATGCTGACCATCGGCAGCGCGGGCGGGCAGACGGACCCGACCCTGATCGCCGTGCGCGACCTGTCGAAGACGGAACAGGAACCGCTGCTCAAGCGGGTACGAAAACTGTTGCGCACGGAATATGGTTTCCCCCGTGGCGTGAAAAACAAATTCAATGTCGACGCCGTGTTTTCCATGGAACCGTTGAGCACGCCCGAGAGCGCCGAGGCGTGCGCCATCGACGGCAGCGCGCCCGCCGGCGTGACGGGCCTGAACTGCGCCGGCTTCGGCTCCAGCGTGGTGGTGACGGCCAGCTTCGGCATGGTGGCGGCCGCGCATGCACTGAAAAGCTTGCGCCAGGATCAGCTTGCCGCAGCGCCAATACCCGCGCCAGTACCCGCGCCAGTGCCGGACGCCGCCTAAGCCAGTTGCCGGCTGGCCAGGATGCGGTAGTCGCCGCTGCTTTTCAGCGATTCCACCAGCACCAGTTCCCTGGCCTGCCAGGCGATGGGCGCGAAGTCCTGGCTGGCCGGCGGCGGCGCCTGGCGCGCCAAGGTCACGTGCGGCGTGAAACGGTCGTGCTCGAAGCGGGGCGCCAGCGCCTGCTGCGCCAGGGCGCGCATGCAGGCCGCGCGCAAGTCCAGCAGGGCAGGCGATGGCTGCGCCAGGGCTGCCCAGGCCAGCGCCAGCTTCGTGAAGTGGCTGGCGTGATCGAACAGCAGGGGCATGGCGCGCGCCGGCATCTGCGCCAGGATAGCGAGCAGGGCCGGCAAGTCGCTGGCCGGGCGCTGCCCCAGGAAAGCCAGGGTCAGGTGCAGTTTCTCCGGGCGCACGGGCTGGCCTTGCAATTGCGTCTGCCAGGCCGCCAGCGCCGCGCGCGTGGCGTCGTCGGGCCACAGGGCATAAAACAGGCGGGGAGTGTGTGTATCGGGCGACAAGTTTTTCATATCGTTGCGGCGGTTTGCTATTATTGGCGTTCCCTGCCGGTTCGCTGGCGCAGGGATCTCACCGAAACTCACTGAAAGAATACATCATGACGCGTAGCTCCGTTTTGTTTGCCCTGATCTGCTCCGTCGCCGCGTCGCTGGCGCAGGCACAGGCGCCAGCGCCTGTTCCCGCCTCCGCCGTATCGCTGAGCCCTGGCCCTGCCGCCGATAAATTGATTCTGATCGACAACAAGGTCGGCACGGGCAAGGAAGCGTCCGCCGGCAACAACGTCACCGTGCATTACACGGGCTGGCTGTACCGTCCCCTGGCGAAAGATTCGCGCGGCAAGAAGTTCGACAGCTCCGTGGGCCGCGGCCCGTTTGACTTCCCGCTCGGCAAGGGCATGGTCATCAAGGGCTGGGACCAGGGCGTGGCCGGCATGAAAGTGGGCGGCAAGCGCACCCTGATCATTCCTGGCGAACTGGCCTACGGCCCGCGCGGTGCCGGCAATGGCGACATCCCGCCGAACTCGGCACTGATCTTCGACGTGGAACTGCTGGACGTTAAGTAATTGTTCCGTTTGGCGGCGGCGCATGTTCGCGCCGCCGCCATCGGCACGTAGCAAAATGTTCAGGCCAGGCATGGCAACAACGCCATGAACTTTTTGTTGAGTGTCTTGAAACGCGGTAGACTGGGTTCTTCTGTAATTGCTGTGGAGACCACACCCATGAACATCGCCAACGACGTCACTGAGCTGATCGGCAACACCCCCCTGGTGCGCATCAACCGCATCGCTGCCGGCAGTGTGGCCACCATCCTGGCCAAGCTCGAATTCTACAATCCCGCCCACAGCGTCAAGGACCGTATCGGCCTGTCCATGATCGTTGCCGCCGAAGCGGCAGGCAAGATCCATCCCGACACCGTCATCGTCGAGCCCACCAGCGGCAACACGGGCATCGCGCTGGCCATGGTGTGCGCCGCGCGCGGCTACCGCTGCACCCTCGTCATGCCCGACACCATGAGCCGCGAGCGGCGCATCCTGCTGCGCGCCTATGGCGCCGAACTGGTGCTCACGCCGGGCAGCGAAGGCATGCTGGGCGCCATCCGCAAGGCCGAGGAACTGGTGGCGGCCGACCCCCGCTACCTGATGCTGCAGCAATTCAATAACCCCGCCAATCCCGCCATCCACCGCGCCACGACGGCCGAGGAAATCTGGCGCGATACGGATGGGCAAGTGGACATCGTCGTGGCCGGCGTGGGCACGGGCGGCACGATCACGGGCATCGGCGAAGTGCTCAAGGAGCGCAAGCCTGGCCTGCAAGTGATTGCCGTGGAACCGGAAGCGTCGCCGATGTTGTCGAAGGGCACGAAAGGACCGCACCCGATCCAGGGCATCGGCGCCGGCTTCGTGCCGCAGATCCTGAACACGACCATCTACGATGAAATCATCTGCGTGAAGAACGACGATGCGTTCGCCACGGCGCGCCTGGCCGCCAGCGACGAAGGCTTGTTGGTCGGCATCTCGTCGGGTGCCGCCCTGTGGGCCGCCCTGCAAGTGGCGCACCGTCCGGAAAACGCAGGCAAGACCATCGTCACCATCATTCCGTCGTTTGGCGAGCGCTACCTGAGCACGGCCCTGTACGCAGGCCTGGGCGACTGATCTTGATCAAACAGTAGCGACAGGTCTATCCTTTCCGCCAGCGCCCGGTTGCCCGCATCGCCCGGGTGCAGGTGGTCGCCCGAATCGTAGGCGGGCAGCAGGCGCAGCGGCTGGGCCGGGTCGCTCGTCCACGCGTCGAAGTCGAGCACGGCGTCGAATGTGCCGCTGGCGCGTATCCACGCGTTCAGCTGCTGGCGCAGCGCATCCTTATCAGGCTGATAATAGTCGTCCAGGGGTGTGCCGGGCAGGGCGCCCGCGAACGGCGTCAGGGTGGCGCCGACCACGCGCACGCCGCGGCTGCGCGCCTGGGCGACCAGCCGGGCGTAGCCGTTAGTCAATTCTTCCAGCGTGGGCCTTTGTCCTTGTGGCGCAAACGCCGTGCCGGGCCAGCTGATGTCATTGATCCCCAACAAGACGACCACCGAGCGTACGCCCGGCTGCGCCAGCACGTCGCGCTCGAAGCGGGCCAGGGCGTTCTCGCCCATGCCGTCGGACAACAGCCTCCCGCCGGAAATGCCCGCATTGATCACGGCCACGCCATGCGGCGCCAGGCGTTCGGCGAGGAAATCGGGCCAGCGCGCATCCATCCCCAGGCTGGCGCTGGCGCCGTCCGTGATCGAGTCTCCCAGGATGGCCACGGCTTGCGCGGCCGGCGCCGCCTCGACCTCGATGGCGCTCAGCAGCAGGCGCGCCGTGGTGGTCTGCACGCCGGGCTGCGCGGCATCGATGCGGGCGGCCCGCGTCTGGTCGCGCGGCGCGATCCACGCCGTCTCGCGGCCATCCCAGTGAAACGTGGATGCCGGGCTGGCTTGCGGCAGGTGGACGCTCACCGTCAGCCGGGCCAGGTCCGGCACGGACAGTTCGACGGGGTCGCTGACGAGGGGAGCGCCCGGCGCTGCCGTGGCCGTAGGCTGGCCGGAAAACGTGAGCGTGCGCAGGCTGCCCGCTTCGATGGTTGAACCGGAAGCGGCCAGGGCCACGGTGGCCGCGCCGATGCGCAGCGGCACCTTGCCGTAGGCATTCGACAGCACGATGCGCAAGCGGGGGCCGCCCACGCTGAGGCGCGCCACCTGGCGCACGGTCTGGTCACGCAGCACGGCCGGCACGTTGCTGGGGAAGAGGAACTCGGCGCCCCACACGGCTTGCGGGCTGGCCGTCCAGCTGGCCAGCCAGGCGGTGTCCGCATTGGCGGCCTGGACAGGGCTTGTGCCGAGTGCCAGGCTCAGCAAGGCGGCAGGGAGGATGGAAAATCGTTGCATGGCGGCTCGCTTCATCAAGGGAATGTGCGCATGATGCAAGCAAAGCCATTTATGCACTAGACTATCTTATCGAAGAACATTTATGAGTTGAATTCACAATGGCCAGACTGGATGTCAACCGCTCCGGCGAGCTGGAAGTATTCGTGCGCGTGGTCGAGCTGGGCGGTTTTTCCGCCGCCGCGCGCGCCTGCGGCATGACGCCGTCGGCCGTCAGCAAGCTCGTCTCGCGGCTGGAAGAGCGCCTGGGCGCGCGCCTGCTGAACCGTTCCACGCGCCAGCTGCAGCTGACGGCCGAGGGCTGCGGCCTGTACGAGCGGGGCACGCAGGTGCTGGCGGCCCTGGACGAGGCCGAGCGCTGCGCGGGCGCGCAGGATGTGCCGCGCGGCAAAATACGAGTCAATGCGAACGTGCCGTTCGGCCAGCATTTTTTGCTGCCGCTGGCGCCGCTCTTCCTGGAGCGCTATCCGGACGTGACGCTCGACATCGTGCTCACGGATGCCGTGGTCGATATCCTGGAACAGCGCACGGACGTGGCCGTGCGGGCCGGTCCCCTGAAAAGTTCCGGCTTGCTGGCGCGCAAGCTGGGCCAGACGCGCATGGTGATCGTGGCATCGCCAAGCTATCTGGCGCGGCGCGGCACGCCGCGGCTGGCGGCCGAGCTGGCATCGCACAACTTGCTCGACGCTAATTATGCGCGGGCCCGCTCCGGCTGGCCGCTGCGCCTGCCCGAGGGCGATATCGTCGTGCCGGTCACGGGCAATGCGCAGGCCAGCGATGGCGAAGCCTTGCGGCAACTGGCGCTGGCGGGACTGGGACTGGCACGCCTGGCCGCCTTCCAGGTGCGCGCCGATATCGCGGCCGGCTGTTTGCAGGCGCTGCTGGAAGAGTGCAATCCGGGCGACAGCGAAGACGTGCATGCCGTGTTCGTGGGACAGGGCGGGCATGTGCCGCTGCGCGTGCGCGTCTTTCTCGATTTCCTGGCGCAGCATGTCGACCTGGGGTGATGCGACAGGCTACAGGCGGACACGGCCGCGCAGTACAATATCGGCATACAACAAATACGGTCCGCAATGGTTCGGCCCGTATCGTGTCTCTGAATGGAAATATGTTCCTGGTAAAACCTGAACGCCGCCGCCTGCTGCAGGTGGGCGCGACCGTGGCTGTCATCGCGCTGGGCCTGGCCTCGCGCGCCTATCCCCAATTCCTTCCCGCCGCGCTGGGGAAATATCCTGGCGATGCCCTGTGGGCCATGATGATCGTCTTTGCGCTGGGCGCCTTCGCCACGCGCATGCGCACGTGGCAACTGGCGTTGACGGCCTTGCTGATCTGCTTTGCCGTGGAATTTGGGCAGCTGGTCCAGACGCCGTGGCTCGTCGAACTGCGTGCCCATCCGCTGGGGCACCTGGTGCTGGGGTCCACCTTCGGCTGGACCGACCTGCTCGCCTACACGGCGGGCGTGGCGATGGCGGCGCTGGTCGATGCAGCGGCGCTGTTCAAGCGCCGCTGAACCTGCTTACTTGACGTTACCTTCCGCATCGCGCAATTCCACGGGCGCCAGTTTCAGCTTGCCCAGCTGCGGGGCGATCTTCGCCTTGTCGCCCACGCCGATGACGACCAGCGTGTCCGGCTGCAGGTATTTTTTCGCCACCTGCTGCACCTGCTTGTCCGTCACGCTGGCAAAGCGCTGCGGCAAGGTCGTGTAATAGTCGAGACCCAGGCCGTAGATATACGCGTTGGCCATGCTGGCGCTGATGCTGGCATTCGTCTCGAACTGGCCGGGCAAGGACAGCACCTGCGCATTGCGCGCATTCGCCAATTCCTTGCCGCTCAAGGGCTTGGCGATCATGGCGCGGATTTCCTTGAAGGTTTCCGACACGGCCGGGCCCGTTACATCGGTGCGCACGCTGGCGGCAATCGAGAATGGACCAGGCTGGCTACGGTACTGGAATTGCGAGCGCACGCCATACGTATAGCCCTTTTCCTCGCGCAAGTTGGTGTTCAGGCGGCTGGTAAACAAGCCGCCCAGCGCCGCGTTCATCACTTGCAGCGGCGCGTAGTCGGGCGTGGCGCGCGGTACGGCGATGTTGGCCAGGCGCACGGCCGTTTGCGGCGCGCCCGGCTTGTCGACGAGGATCAGCCTGGCCTTCGTCGTGTGCGGCGCGGCCGCCACGGCCGGCGCCACGGTGCCGGCCTTCCAGGCGCCGAACTTCGCTTCGGCCAGCGCCTTCAATTCCGCCTCGCCGATATCGCCCGAGACGATCAGCGCCGCATTGTTCGGCAGGTAGTGCTGCTGCCAGAAACCGTGCAGGTCGGCGCGGCTGGCCGCCTTCAGCGCCGCTTCCGTGCCCAGCTGGATGTAGCCATACGGATGCTGCGGGCCATACAGGGCAGCCGCTTCCACGCGGGCCGCCACGGCGCCCGCATTTTCGCGCTGCTGCGCCAGTTGCCCGATGCGGCTGGCGCGCTGGCGCTCCACCTCTTCTTGCGGGAACTGCGGGTGCAGCACCACGTCGGCCAGCACGTCGAGCGCCTGCGGGAAGGTCGATTTGAGCGACGTCAGCTGGGCAAACGAGGCATCCGCGCCGGAGCCGGTGCTGAGCAGGGCGCCCAGCTGCGCCACGTCGTCGGCGATTTGCGGCGCGCTGCGCGTGGCAGTGCCTTCCTGCAGCAATTGCGCCGTAAAGCTGGACAAGCCCGGCTGCGCCAGCGGATTGGCGCCCGAGCCGCTTTTGATCACCAGCTGGCTGGAAACGAGGGGCACGGCCCCGTTGTAATGGTGGATCACGGTCAGACCGTTCGCCAGCGTGAACGATTTTCCTTGCGGTAGCACGATCTTCGGTGCGGGACCGGCCTTCGGCACCGTGTTGCGCCATGGTTCGTCGGCATTGATGGCCGTGCCAGGCGCAGGCTTGACCTTGCCCGGCGCCGGCGTCGGCACTTCCGCGCCCAGGTCCGGCGTGCCTGGGACGCCATACACGACCACGCGCGACTGGTTCTTCAGGTAGGTGTCGACGGCGCGCTGCACGCCGGCCGCCGTCACCTGGCGGTAGCGTTCGATATCCTTGGCCAGGTAGCCGGGGTCGCCCAGGTACTGGTTGTATTCGTTGAGCAAGTTGGCCACGCCGTGGCCACCCATTTTTTCCACCTGGCTCAGCATGCTTGTTTCGATGCTGTTGCGCGCGCGCTCCAATTCCTTCTCGGTGGGGCCCTTGGCGCGCAGCTGTTCCAGCTCCGCCTGCAGGGCTTGCTCGATTTCCTCGGGCTTGTGGCCGGGGCGCGCCGTTGCGTCGATGGTGAAGACGGAAGTGAGCGCGTTGGAACCCTGGCTGGCGCCCACGTCCTGGGCGATCTGCTTGTCGTACACGAGGGATTTATACAGGCGGCTGGACTTGCCGCCGGCCAGGATGTGCGCGGCCATCGACAGTTCCGCATCATCGCTGGTATAGGCCGATGGCGTCAGCCAGGCCATGAAGACGCGCGGCAATTCCACCCGGTCCTGCACCACGACACGGCGTTCCTGCGTGATGGGCGGCGTCACGACGTCGGGTTTCGGCACGGCCGGGCCGCTCTTGAAGCTGCCGAAGTATTTATTCACCAGCTCCTTGGTCTTCGCCTTGTCGATGTCGCCGGCAATCACCAGGCTGGCATTGTTGGGGCCGTAGTATTTGGTGAAGAATTTCTTGATGTCGGCCAGTTTCGCGTTCTGGATGTCCGCGTGCGAACCGATGACGCTGGCGTAATACGGGTGGGTCTTGGGAAACAGCTGGTGGTACAGCGCTTCCTGCACGATGCCGTAGGGCGCGTTTTCCACGCTCTGGCGGCGCTCGTTGCGCACCACGTCCTGCTGGTTCGTCAGCGCCGTCTGGTCGAGCACGTCCAGCAGGTAGCCCATGCGGTCGGAATGCGTCCACAGGGCCAGTTCCAGCTGGTTCGACGGCACCGTGTCGAAGTAATTGGTGCGGTCGAAATCCGTGCTGCCGTTCGAATCGGTGGCGCCCGCGCCTTCCAGCAACTGGTCGGCCATGCCGCGCGGCACGTGCTTGGTGGCGGCAAACATCATGTGCTCGAACAGGTGGGCAAAGCCCGTCAGCCCCGGCGCTTCATTGGCCGGTCCCACGTGGTACCAGATATTGACGGCCGTGACGGGCAATTTATGGTCTTCCACGAGAATGACGTCGAGGCCGTTCGGCAAGGTGTATTTTTCGTAGGCAATATTGGGCACGGCCGTCGCGCCCATGGGCGCCGTCGCGGCGGCATCGGCGGCGTGGGTCAGGCTCAAGGGGGCGCCGTACAGCGACAGCAGCAGGGCGGGGAGGGCCAGCAGTTTGATCGGTTTCATGCATGCTTCCAGGCTAGGGTGGGGAAGACGCTGCTGCCCGCTCGTGGCTGGCGCAGCGCGACGGTGCTACGGTCGGTACTACGGTTTATACAGCAGGGCTGCGCCGCCCAGCACCAGCAGTGCGCAGGCGATGGAGACGATGGCGGCTGCGCCCAGCAAGCGCCATTCGCGCGGCGTAAACCAGACGGCTGGCGCAGTCGCATGATCGGCAGGGCTGGCCAGGGCGGCTGGCGGCAGCTCAGGCAAGCCGCCCGCCGCGCGCGCCTGCGACGCCAGCGCTTGCGTGGCGGCGTCCAGCAGGGCCAGCTGGCGCTCGACGGTTTCTGCCAGCACCGCTTCGTTCAGCGCCACCAGGGCGAATATCGGGTCGTCGACGTCGATCTTGATGCCCGTCTTGTCGAACACGTGGCTGCGCAGTTTGTGCTGGTCCATCTACCATTGCACCTTGTCGAGTTGTTCGAAGATGTCGCGGTAGACGACCTTGATGCGCTGCTTTTCCATGATGTTGAACTTGTCGTTCTGCAGCACTTCCTGCATCGTCAGGCGCGCCGTGTTCATTTTCTTGACGTCGGCGCCGAAGGTGTCGGGGTTGCGCTGGCTCAGGGTGATGCTGCCCTTCACGCGCGCGCGGTTGTCGCTGTACGACTGCGATTCGACAAACTGCTTGCCGGACGCCGATTGCAGCAGGCCGAAGTGTTCGTTTTGCCACAGTACCAGCGGCACCTTGGTCGATTGCGCCGTGGCGACAAAGCCCGTGGCCGTGTCGTGCAGGGTGTCGCCGCCGCCGACGATGGTGTGGATATACACTTTGCGGCCCGATTCTTCCAGCAGCGAGAAGCAGTCGTTTTCCAGCAGATAGCCCATCAGCGGCGAAAAGGTATTGGCGCCATTGTCGATCACGCAGTTGCCGTCCGCTTCGAGGATGTCGATCATCAGGGCGTCGAAGCGTTTCGGGTCGATGTTGCGCGCATCCGTCATCACGGGCACATGCTTGACCTGCATTGCCTTGTAGCGCGAAAAAGTGGCGTTTTCCTGATCGGTGTCATAGCAGCGCAAGGGCGTGTCGTCCTTGCCGCCTATCCATTGGGCCAGCAGGGTCGAAACCAGGGTCTTGCCGATGCCGCCCTTGCCCTGCAGGATGAAATGTACCGTGTTTTGCATTGCGACTACTCCAAGTTGTTGCGTCAGTGACAATCAAAGATACGTGGCAGGGGCGCGGGCGCCCGGCCAGGCCACGACTGGCATTTTTACCACAATCCTTTGCAAATATGCCATGCGCAAGAGCGAATCTGGTTATGATGTTAATCAGGATACCATTGATGCAGAGCAAGTTTTGTGTGAAAAATCCACCCCAGAGTGTGAACGAGGACGCAGTGCCGATCTCCAGTCTCGATAAAGCCGACATTGACCGTCTGAATCAGCAGGCCCTGTCCTGCCTGGTCGGCAACCGCCGCCAGGCGCGGCGGCTGGCGCAGATGGCGCTGGCGGCGGCGCAACGGCAACAGTATGCGCGCGGCGACGCGTATGCGGAACTCAATCATTGCTGGCTCGCGTATTACGGGGGCGAGGCCGAACCGTCGTGCGAGCGCCTGCGCGCGTATTTCCAGCAGAGCGGCGACCTGGAAGGGGGCATGGAAGTGGCGGCCCTGCAGGGCGCGTATGCGAGCCGGCGCGGCGATTTTGCCGATGCCGAGCAGCATTTCCTGCAGGCGCGCAGCCAGGCCGCGCAGATCCCCGATTCGCTGCACAAGTTCATGCTGTACGCGCGCCTGGGCGTCGATGCCCTGAACCGCGGCGATACGCAGGACGGCCCGCGCAATTTTCTGCTGGCGCTCGATATCGCCGAGCGCTTCGGCAGCCCCGCGCACCGCGTCAACAGCCTGTCGAACCTGGCGTCGTCGCAGCACGACCTGGGCAACGATGAAGACGCCATCCCCCTGCTGGTCGAGGCGCTCGACATCATCGGCACGCAAAAGCTCAAGTACCAGCAAACCATCGTCTCGGCCAACCTGGCCATGTGTTTATTGGCCACGGGCAAGCCGGCCGAGGCGCTGGCGCTGGTGGAGCCGTTTTACGAGTGGCCGGAAGAAGACCTGGCCATCCGCGCCTTTTTGTTCTGCATCGCCGCCCACGCCGCCATCCTGCTGCAGCAGCCCGCCAGCGCGCTGCAATTGCTGCTGCGGGCCGAAGAGTATGCGCGCCGGGGCCAGGACCTGGAAGAGCAGATGCATGCGTGGCTGGTGCGCGGCAAGCTGGACTTGCACGCGGGCCAGACGGCGCAGGCGCTGGCGTCGCTGACGCAGGCGCACAGCCTGCTGAGCTGGACGCGCAATCCGTTTCACCAGCAGCAGATTCTGCGGGGACTGGCCGACATCAACGCCCAGCTGGGCGAATGGCAGGCCGCGTACGGTTTCCTGCAGCAATACCAGGCCGCGTTCGAGGCCAGCAGCAAGTCGGCGCGCGCCTCGCGCAGCCTGATGCGCAACCTGGAAAAGGAAATGCACAGTCTGAAGGCCGAGCGCGACAAGGCGCTGGAACTGCAGGCCGCGCGCGAATCGGAAAACGTCAAGCTCGAGCACCTGAACCGCGAACTGGCGCACCAGATCCTGCATGTCAACTCGCTGCAGGACAGCCTGAAGGAACAGGCCATGCGCGACCACCTGACGGGCCTGTACAACCGCCGCCATTTTGAAACCTGCCTCAATGCTATCCTGCACGCGGCCGATGCGGATGCGCCCGTGGCCATCGCCATCATCGACCTGGACTTCTTCAAGCGCGTCAACGACACGTACGGGCATAATTTTGGCGATGAAGTGCTGATCCAGTTTGCGCGCCTGGTGGAAAGCCAGCTGCGCGGCAGCGACATGGTGTGCCGTTATGGCGGCGAGGAATTCTGCCTGCTGTTGCGCGAAGCCGACAGCGTCATCGCCGCGCACAAGATCGACGATATCGCCGCGCGCTACCGCCAGCTGCTGATCCGGCAGGCGCCGCACAGCCTGTCGGGCTGTACCTTTTCGGCGGGCATCGCCGAGTATCCGCGCCACGGCGCGGGCCGCCACGAATTGCTGATGCGCGCCGACAGCGCCCTGTATGCCGCCAAGCAGGCGGGCCGCGACCGCGCCTGCATCGCCGAGATCAGTTGATAAATCGCACCAGCCCCTGCAGGGCATGGATGACGGCCTGTTCGCGCACGGCTTGCCGGTCGCCCGCAAACACCCGCCGTTCCGTCTGCACGTGGCCGGCGCGGGCCCAGCCGAAGCAGACGGTGCCCACCGGCTTGCCGGGCACGCCGCCCGTGGGACCGGCGATGCCCGTGGTCGAGACGGCCACCTGGGCCGCGCTGTGGGCCAGGGTGCCCTGCGCCATGGCGGCGGCCACTTCTTCGCTGACGGCGCCGTGTGCCGCGATCAGTTCGGCGGGCACGCCCAGCATGCTGCTCTTGGCCCCGTTCGAATAGGTGACGAAGCCCCGTTCGAACCAGGCGCTCGACCCCGAAACATCGGTGACGGCCTGCGCCACGCCGCCGCCCGTGCACGATTCGGCCGTGGCCAGCAGCAGGCCCTTTGCCTGCAAGGCCAGGCCGAGTTCGGTGGAAAGGGAAAAGAGGGCGTTGCTCATGGAGGACTCCTGCGTGCGGTGGCGGTGGTGGCAAGACTGTAGCATGGCGGACGGTAAAAGAAACTTTCCCCGGTACCAGCGAAAATGCGTACACTCTTTTATACATTTGCTACCACTCCGGGCCGGCAGGCGGGCTGCCGCTGCGCCACCCTGGTGCGCATCGCCCGAATAGGCAGGCGGCATGGTGCCGCGCCTTCGTATGCATTATCTTTACTCGGTTGTCATGGCAATTCTGAACTGGACCTGGTGGCGTCATCCTGGCTCCCTGTGCAGCCCCTTGCGCGGCGCTGGCCGCGGCTGCCTCGGCTGGGGCTGGTTATTGCTGGTCCTGGGCGCGTTGTGCACCGATGCGCGGGCGCAGGTGCCGGGAGAGCTGGAACGCCAGGTCAAGGCCGCGTATCTGTACAAGTTTGCCGGTTTTGTCGAGTGGCCCGATGGCAGCTTTGCCCGGCCCGATGCGCCGCTGGTGATCGGCGTGGCGGGCGCCGATGCGCTGGCCGACCAGTTGGAACAGAGCGTGGCCGGGCACAGCGTCAACGGCCGCGCCGTGCAGGTGAAAAAAGTGCGCCGCGGCGACGCGCTGGCCGGGCTGCACGTGCTGTACCTGGGCGCGCTGGAAAAAACGGCGTTGCAGGAGATGCTGGCCGCCAGCCGTGGCCTGGCGTTGTTGACGGTGTCCGATTCGGATGAGGTCTATGCGATGGGCAGCATGATCAATTTTGTGATGGCCGAGGACAAGGTCCGCTTCGACGTGGCCCTGAAACCCGTGGCGCAGGCGCATATCCGCATCAGTGCGCGCATGCTGCTGGCCGCCTATCGCGTGCAGACGGGGGGCGCCTGACCATGATACGACTGCGTTCCATCCGCCGCAAACTGATGTCGGTGGTCTTGCTGACCACCCTGGTGGCGCTCGTCATTTCGCTGGGCACCATCGTCGTCTACGACTTGCGCGCCTACCACCGCAACCTGGTGGCCGATATCAGTACCCAGGCCGAGCTGCTGGGACACATGAGCTCGGCCGCGCTGGCCTTCGACGACGAACGCCTGGCGCTGGAAAACCTCAACCTGATGCGCATCCGTCCCCGCGTGACGGCCGGCGCCCTGTACAAGGCCGACGGCAGCCTGTTTGCCAGCTACCGCGCGAACCAGGATGTGGGCGAGCTGCCGGCGAAGGTGGGCAAGGAAGGCGAAACCATCCAGGGCAGGTCCGTGGAATTGTTCAAGCCCATCGTCGACAATGGCGAACTGCTGGGCACCGTCTACCTGCGCGCCGATTACGAGCTGGCGGGCCGCACGGCCGACTACCTGGCCATCGCGCTGGGCGTGACGGTGCTGGCGCTGCTGGTGGCCTTGCTGCTGCTGCGCCGCCTCGACTTCGTCATCACGCAGCCCATCCTCGACATCGCCGACGTGGCGCGCGAAGTGATCGAGACGGGCGACTACTCGCGCCGCGCGCGCAAGCTCAGCGTCGACGAAGTGGCGCAGCTGGTCGATTCCTTTAACAAGATGCTGGCCGAGATCGAGCTGCGCACGCAGGCGCTGGAACGCTCGAACGGCGAGCTGGCGCGCGAAGGCGAGCAGCGCACCCAGGCGCAGCAGGAAGTCATGCGCCTGAACCAGGAGCTGGAAGTGCGCGTGCACGAACGCACGATGCAGCTGGAAATGACGAATGGCGAGCTGGCCATGGCGATGGAAGAGGCGCGCAGCGCCAACTATGCCAAGTCGGCCTTCCTGTCGTCGATGAGCCATGAATTGCGCACGCCGCTCAACGCCATCCTGGGCTTCGCGCAAATCCTCAGTTCCGACCGCCTGCCGTCGACCCTGGCGCAAAAGAAGGAGTTCGCCGGCCATATCCTGAAGTCGGGGCGCCACCTGCTGACCTTGATCAATGAAATCCTCGACCTGGCAAAGGTGGAGTCGGGCACGGTCAGCCTGTCGCTCGAACCGGTGGGCCTGGACGCCATCCTGCAGGAATGCCGCGACATGATCGCGCCGCTGGCCAGCCAGCGCGGCATCGCCATGGCCTTTCCCGATGCCTGTCCCCTCAACGTGCTGGCCGACCGCACGCGCCTCAAGCAGATCCTGTTGAACCTGCTGTCGAATGCGCTCAAGTACAACCGCGAGCATGGCGAAGTGAGCATCGCTTGCGCGCCGCAGGCGGGCGGACGCGTGCGCATCAGCGTGCGCGACACGGGCGTGGGCCTCGATGCCGAACAGGTGGCGCTGCTGTTCCAGCCCTTCAACCGGCTGGGGCAGGAAGGCGGCACGGAAGAAGGCAGCGGCATCGGCCTGGTGGTCACCAAGCGCCTGGTGGAACTGATGGATGGCAGCATCGGCGTGGCCAGCGCGCCCGGCGAGGGCAGCACGTTCTGGATCGAGCTGCGCGTGGTCGATGCCTTGCCCGTGCCCGCCGACCCGGCCTTGCCGCGGCCGGACCTGGCCGGCGCGCTGCTCGAGCACAGCGCACCCGTGACCTTGCTGTACGTGGAAGACAATCCCGCCAACCTGACCCTGGTCGAGGAAATCGTGCGCTACTGCCCCCAATTGCAGCTGCTGACGGCAACGGATGGCCGCCTGGGCGTGGAGATGGCGCGCACGCATTTGCCGCAGCTGATCCTGATGGACATCAACCTGCCGCACGTGAACGGCACGGACGCGCTGAAACTGCTGCGCGCCGATCCCCGCACGGCGCACATTCCCGTCATCGCCCTGACGGCCAATGCCATGCCGGGCGACGTGGAGCGCAGCATGGCGCTGGGCTTTTACCGCTACCTCACCAAGCCGATCAACCTCGATGAATTTACCGAGGCGATCAACAGCACCCTGGCCTATGTGGCGCAGCAGCGCCGGCAGAAGGGAACGGGTGCGCCATGATCAGCCAGGCCGATATCTATGCGGCGAAAATCCTCATCGTCGATGACCAGGAAGTCAATTTGCGCCTGCTCGAGCACTTGCTGCAGAGCGGCGGCTACACGGCCATCACCAGCACCCTCGACGCGCGCGCCGTGGCCGGCCTGCATCAGCGCCACCAGTTCGACCTGATCATCCTCGACCTGGTCATGCCGGGCATGAGCGGCTATGCCGTGATGGATGCGCTGCGTCCGTTGGAGCTGGAAGGCTATCTGCCCGTGCTGGTGATCGCCGCCGACCCGGACGCCAAGCTGGCGGCGCTGGAAGCGGGCGCACGCGACTTCATCAGCAAGCCCTTCGACGCGCTCGAAGTGCTCACGCGCATCCGCAACATGCTCGAAGTGCGGCTGCTGCACCGCGCCGCGCGCCACTACAACACCTTGCTCGAACGCACGGTGGGCCAGCGCACGGCCGAATTGCAGCGCTTTCGCGGCGCCATGGACGCCACCACCGACGCCATCTTCCTCGTCGACGTGCTGGGCATGACCCTGGTCGACGCCAACGACGGCGCTTGCCGCCTGCTCGGCTATGCGCGCACGGAACTGCTGGCGCTGGCGCCCGGCACCCTGCTGCCGTCGCCGCCGGCCCCGCCGCTGGCCGCGCTGCCGGGCGGCCCCGCCCACCTGGCCACGGAAGTGACGGAATGCGAACTGGTGCGGCGCGACCTGAGCCTGGTGCCCGTGGAACTGGGCTGGCACTGGTACGCGCAGGCGCCCGTGGCGGGCGGGCCGGCCACGGGCGGCCTGCTGCTGATCGCCGTGGCGCGCGACATCAGCGAACGGCGCCAGGCGCAGGAGCGCCTCAAGCACCTGGCCCATTACGACGGCTTGACGGGGCTGCCGAACCGCAGTCTGTTCTACCAGACGCTGGCCCAGGCCGTCGAACTGGCGCAGGAAAAAAGCTGGCGCATCGTGGTGCTGTTCATCGCCCTGGACCGTTTTAAAAGCATCAACGACACCCTGGGCGCGGCACTGGGCGACGAACTGCTGCGCCAGTTCAGCAACCGCCTGGTCGAATGCGTGCGCCTGCGCGACACGGTAGGGCGCCTGGGCAACGACGAATTCGCGCTGATCCTGACCATGAGCCGCAACCAGCAGGAGGCCGTGGCCGTGGCCAACCAGGTGCGCGAAGCCTTGCGCGCGCCGTTCGACTTGCGCGGCCACGCGGCCACCCTGACGGCCAGCATCGGCATCGCCATGTATCCGGACGACGCCACCGACCCGGAAACGCTGATCAAGTACGCGAATACGGCCATGGGCGGCGCCAAGCAGGCAGGGCGCGACGGCTACCGCTTTTTCACGGCCGGCATGAACGTGCAGGTGCTGGCCCGCCTGGACCTGGAACTGGCGCTGCGCCATGCGCTCGAACACGAGCAATTCATCCTCTACTACCAGCCCAAGGTGGACTTGCGCACGGGCCGCATCAGCGGCGTGGAAGCGCTGCTGCGCTGGCGCCGTCCCGGCTACGGCCTGGTGGCGCCGGCCGAATTCGTGCCGGTGCTGGAAGACACGGGCCTGATCGTGCGCGTGGGCGCCTGGGTGATCCAGGCCGCCTGCCGCCAGATCGCCGAGTGGCGCGACAGCGAAGTGGGGGCCGTGCGCGTGGCGGTCAACGTGTCGAGCCGCCAGTTTGCCGAAGGCGACCTGGAAGGCGCGGTGACGCGCGCGCTGGCGCAGCATGGCGTGGCGCCGGAACTGCTGGAGCTGGAACTGACGGAAACGGCGCTGATGTCGAATGCCGAGCGCACCATCGTCGTGCTGGGCAAGTTGAAAAAGATCGGCGTGAAGGTGGCTATCGACGATTTCGGCACCGGTTATTCGAGCCTGGCCTATCTGCAGCGCTTCCCCATCGACAAGCTCAAGATCGACATCGCCTTCGTGCGCAACATCACCAGCAACCCGAACGATGCGGCCATCGCGCTGGCCATCGTCAGCATGGCGCACAGCCTGAAACTGAGCGTGGTGGCCGAGGGCGTGGAGTCGCGCCCGCAGCTCGAATACCTGCGGCGCAACCGCTGCGATGAAATCCAGGGCTTTTATTTCAGCCGCGCCCTGCCGGCGCTGGAACTGGGGCAGATGATCGCCGCCGGCGCGGGCCTGCCTCCCGGCCACGACCCCGCCGCCCAGCCCGCGCAAACCCTGCTCATCGTCGATGACGACGTCAACGTGCTGTCGTCGCTGCACCGCCTGTTCCGCCCCGAGGGCTACCAGATCCTCACGGCCAGCACGCCGGCCGAAGGCTTCGAGATGCTGGCCCTGCACCGCGTGCACGTCATCGTCTGCGACCAGCGCATGCCCAGCATGAGCGGCACGGAATTCCTCAGCAAGGTCAAGGAGCTGTACCCGGAAACCATCCGCATCATTTTGTCCGGCTACACGGGCCTCGAAGCGGTGCTCGACTCGATCAACCGGGGCGCCATCTACCGTTTTTATACGAAGCCGTGGGACGACACCCAGCTGCGCGACAACATCCGCCTGGCCTTCCAGCACTACTGGATGGTGAACCAGCCGGGGCTGGCGCGCGTGACGGTGCGCTAGCGAAAAGGCGGCGGAAACTCAGTCGCTGAAGTGGTCGAACGACGAGAGCTGCAGGTCCAGCGGCAAGCCCGCCGCATCGACCAGGCGCAAGCCGCTGCCGGCCTCGATGCGGCCCACGCGCGTGGCCGGCGTGCCGCAGCTGACCGCCAGCGCGGCGATGGCCTCGCGCGACGATGTCGGCGCCGTGAAGCACAGTTCATAGTCGTCGCCGCCGGCAGCCGTGTAGCGGCGGCGCAGGGCGGTGGTTTGCCGCGCCAGCACGGGGCCGGCCGGCAGGGCGTCGACGTCGAGGGTGGCGCCCACCCGCGACGCTTTCAAGATGTGGCCCAGGTCTCCTACCAGGCCGTCCGAGATGTCGATGGCCGCATGCGCGAGGCCCTGCTCGGCCAGCGCGCAGCCCAGCGCCACGCGCGGCGTGGGCGTGTGCATGCGCGCCGCTGCCGTCAGCAGGTCGGCGGCCGCCAGTTCCTGTTCCATGCGGTAGCCGGCCAGCGCCAGGCGCGCGTCGCCCAGGGTGCCGCTGATCCAGATATCGTCGCCCGCCACGGCAGCGCTGCGGCGCAGGGCCTGGCCCGGAGCCAGTTCGCCAAACACGGTGATGCAGATGTTCAGCGGGCCCTTGGTGGTGTCGCCGCCGATCAATTCGCAATTGAATGCGTCGGCCAGCGCGAACAGGCCTTCGGCAAAGCCGGCCAGCCAGGCGCGCTCCGCTTGCGGCAGCGCCAGGGCCAGGGTGAATGCCACCGGGCGCGCGCCCATGGCCGCCAGGTCGGACAGGTTCACGGCCAGGCTTTTGTGGCCCAGCATGCGGCCATCGGCGCCGGCAAAGAAATGCCGGTCTTCGACCAGCATGTCCGACGAGATGGCGATCTGCTTGCCGGCGCCGGGCGTGAGCAGCGCGCAATCGTCGCCGATGCCCAGGGTGGCGCGACCGGGGCGCTGGCGCACGAAGTATTGTTTGATCAGGTCGAATTCGGAAAGCGCGTCGTGTGGGGCCATGGTTCGTCTGCAGGTTGAGTAAGGGTGTGGCGCCACTATTATAGGCTGGCCTACAATGCCCGTCTTTGCCAGCCTTGTTCATTTTTCTATGCCCCTACACGATATCCACACCGTGCTGCAGTCGTATCTTGACGACGGCTGGCTGCGCGACCCGCAGGCCGTCGGCCTGGACACGTTTACGGGGCCGGAACTGCTGGCGCGCGGCTTTGATGAACTGTGCGACGGCGGCCAGCTGTGCCTGTATGAGGACGAACGTGACTTCCGCCGCGCCGGCCGCGCCGTGCAGGCCTCGTTCAAGGTGTATCTGCAGCAGGGTCGCCTGCACGCGAACGGGCTGGAACTCGGCTATCAAGTGCGCCTGGCAGGCTTCCTGCGGGCGGCGCGGCGTCCCCTGCCGCCGTTCCGGCTGCTGCTGGAAAGTGGTGCCCACAGCGGGGCGCTGCTGTTCGACAGCGGCCTGGTGCTGCAGTTCGCCACCAACCTGCGCGGCGCGGCCCGCCATTATTTCCTTACCCTCGTCGAGGGACAGCTGCCCGATCCCGGCGCAGGCGACCTCGACCTGCGCGCAGCCAGCGAGGGCCATGTCCAGGCCCTGTACGGCCACTGTGCGCCGGAAGAATTGCAGCGCCAGGCAAGGCGCGGCCATGCTGCCCTGCGCGAGCTGGCACGCGTGCTCGCCTAGCCCTTCTTCGCCTGCGCCATGCCCTGCAGCAGCTTGGCCAGCAACTGGTCGAGCTGGCGCTGCTCGTCCGCGCTGAGCGCCGACAGCATGGCGCGCTCGTTGTCCACATGCAGCAGCACCAGCCGTTCAATCAGTTCCAACCCCTTGTGTGTCAGGGCCACCAGCACGCCGCGCCGGTCCGACGGGTGCTTCTGCCGTTCGATCAGGCCTGCCGCTTCCAGCCGGTCGATGCGGTTGGTCATGCCGCCCGAGGACAGCATGGCCGCCTCGTACAGGGCCGTCGGCGTCAGGCTGTAGGGCGCGCCCGAGCGGCGCAGGGTGGCCAGCACGTCGAATTCGCCCGGTTGCAAGCCGTGTTCGGCGAACAGGGGGTTGAGCCAGTCGCGCGCCATCAGCTGCGCCACCGTGCCCAGCTGGCCCACCAGCTGCATGGCGCGGGTATCCATCTGCGGCAGTTCGCGCTGCCATTGAGCGGCGGCAAATTGCGCGCGCGCGTGTTCTTGCGGGGTATCTGTCATGGCGCTATCCATTTATCTCGACATCAAGATACATTTCTATCTTTATGTTAAGATACTTTTCATCGAGTTATTTTATATGACGCATTAAACCATGTGCCTCCCAGCGAGGCAAGGACTACTCTCCCATGCCATCCGAACGCCCCGTTTCTTCCCCGTTTCCCTCGTCCGCCCTGCTGGTGGCCGCCATCATCCTGCTGGGCCTGAACCTGCGCCCCATCCTGGCCGCCATCGGCCCCCTGCTTGACAGCATCCAGGCCGGCACGGGCCTCAGCAATGCCGACGCGGGCTTGCTGACCACCGTGCCCGTGTTCGCCATGGGCGTGTGCGCGCTGGCGGGCGCGCAGCTGCAGCGCCGCCTGGGCGTGGCGCGCGGCATCGGCATCGGCATCGCCATCATCGCGGCCGCCTGCGCCCTGCGCTGGCCCCTGCACGGCAGCGGCGGCCTGATCGCCACGGCAGCCTTGGGCGGCTTGGGCATCGCGCTGGTGCAAGCCTTGCTGCCGGCCTTCATCAAGCGCCATTTTCCCGAACGGGCCGGGCAATTGATGGGTTTCTACACGACGGGCATCATGGGCGGCGCAGCCATTGCCGCCGCGTCCGCCTCGCCGCTGGCGCAGTCGCTGGGTTGGCAGGTGCTGCTGGCGCTGTGGGCCTTGCCCGCCGTGGCCGCCGCGCTGCTGTGGCGCCGCGCATCGGCCGCGCGCGTGGAGGCAGGCAATGGCGCGGGCGCCAGCCTGCCCGTGGGCAGCCCCCGCGCCTGGCTGCTGATGGTGTTTTTCGGCATCGGCACGGGCGCCTACACCCTGGTACTGGCCTGGCTGCCGCCGTTTTATACGGAACTGGGCTGGAGCGCGGCCCACAGCGGCTTGCTGCTGGGCGCCCTGACCTTGATGGAAGTGCTGGCAGGCTTGGCGGTCTCCAGCGTCATCCACCGCTTTCCCGACCGCCGCATCCTGCTGCTGTCCGTCTTGCTGGCCGTGCTGGCCGGCCTGGCTTGCCTGATCGTGGCGCCCGCGCAACTGGCGCTGCCCGCCGTGATATTACTGGGCTGCGGCATCGGCGCGCTGTTCCCCCTGTCGCTGATCGTCAGCATGGACCATGTGGCGGACCCGGCCGGCGCCGGCGCCCTGCTGGGATTCGTGCAGGGCGGCGGCTACATCATCGCCAGCAGCATGCCCTTCATCGCCGGCCTGATCCGCCAGCATTCGTCCAGCCTGGCCCAGGCGTGGATGGTGATGGCCGCCGGCGTGGTGCTCCTGCTGCTGATCGCCGTGCGCTTTGCGCCCGGTGTGCGGCTGGCCCCGTCGCGTTAGCGTGCGCCTGCCGGGGGCCGGCAGCTGCTATATTTCTCCCATGAACATCGTCGACCATTATTTGGCAGGATTGCGCCAGGCCATGCCGCCCGAGCCGCTGGCGGAGCTGGCGCTGGCCAGCGGCGCCAGTGCGGCGCAACTGACCAGCCTGCGCCAAACGTATCCGCTGTGCCCGGACAGCCTGCTGCGCTTGCTGGGCCAGTACAACGGCACCTATTATCAGAAGTATGCGGGCGGCATGGTGCTGGTGTACATGCTGGGCTCGGACGTGTTCGAGTATCCGTATTACCTGAGTTCCGTCGAGCAGATCCTCCAGGATGGACAGGCGAACCAGCGCAGCATCGCCGACATCTACGGCCATTACCTGGAAGACGATCCCGGCATCGTCGACGCCCGCATCGACGCCGGCATCCGGCAGGGCCAGCGCCTGTGTTTTTCGCACTGCATGAACAATGGCGGCTCGTCGCGGCTGTATGTCGATTTCACGCCCACGGCGTCGGGCAAGGTGGGGCAGGTGGTGCGCTTCCTGCACGATCCCGATAGCTACCTGGTCATCGCCGACAGCTTCGACGCCTATCTGCGCATGCTGATCGATGACGGCTATGCCTTCCTGACCGATGAAAATTTTGAATAGCCCAGCCGCGCCGCCGTCCCTGCTGCCCGCCAACGCCGCATCGCGCTGTCCGGCGAGGAGCTGATGCGCCGCATCCTGTCCGCGCCGTTCGACACCACCTTGGGCGCGGATGACATGGGCGATATCGAGCGCGCTGTCGTAGCGCTGCCGCTGTGGCGCGCCTCCGATATTCCATCATAAAAACTAATTGAAATATAAAATTTGATAGTTTTTCCTGCTCAGGACGTTTGTGCTGCCGGACGGCCTTACAATGCTAGGTTATGCGTTTTCGTGATATCAGACTGTGGCTAGCGGAAAATACCTAGCTAATTGAAAGAATCGGTCTGATAAAATCCGGAACACCCGATCGACCAAACAGGAAGGCAGCACAGCATGGATTCGTCATCTGATAAAAAAGAAGAATTGCGTCAACAATTGCGCTTGGCCGCACTCGAGTATCACGAGTGCCCGCGCCCCGGCAAAATCAGCGTGACGCCCACCAAACAACTGACCA
This sequence comes from Janthinobacterium sp. P210006, assembly GCF_036231885.1. Lineage (NCBI taxonomy): Bacteria > Pseudomonadati > Pseudomonadota > Betaproteobacteria > Burkholderiales > Oxalobacteraceae > Janthinobacterium > Janthinobacterium sp. P210006. Next base: position 310,217 of record NZ_JAZARD010000001.1, read on the forward strand.
ACCAGCGCGACCTGGCGCTGGCCTACTCGCCAGGCGTGGCGGCGCCGTGCGAAGAAATCGTCATCGATCCGGCCAATGCCTATAAATATACGGCGCGCGGCAACCTGGTGGCCGTCATCACCAACGGCACGGCCGTGCTGGGACTGGGCAATATCGGCCCGCTGGCCGCCAAGCCCGTGATGGAAGGCAAGGGCGTGCTGTTCAAGAAATTTGCCGGCATCGACGTCTTCGACATCGAGATCAACGAATCGGATCCCGACAAGCTGGTCGATATCATCGCTTCGCTGGAACCGACCTTCGGCGGCGTGAACCTGGAAGACATCAAGGCGCCCGAGTGCTTCTACATCGAGCGCCAGCTGCGCGACCGCATGAAGATTCCCGTCTTCCATGACGACCAGCATGGCACGGCCATCATCGTCGGCGCGGCCATCCTGAACGGCTTGAAAGCCGTCGGCAAGCAGATCGAGGATTGCAAGCTGGTCGTGTCGGGCGCGGGCGCCGCGGCGCTGGCCTGCCTGGACCTGATCGTCGACCTGGGCTTCCCGCTGAAAAACATCTACGTCACCGACCTGGCCGGCGTCGTCTACAAGGGCCGCACGGAACTGATGGACCCGGACAAGGAACGCTTCGCGCAAGACACGCCGCTGCGCACCCTGGCCGAGATCATCCCGGACGCCGACATTTTCCTCGGCGTGTCCGCCGGCGGCGTGCTGAAACAGGACATGGTGCGCAAGATGGCGCCCAATCCATTGATCCTGGCGCTGGCCAACCCGAATCCGGAAATCTTGCCGGAAGAAGTCAAGGCCGTGCGCAGCGACGCCATCATCGCCACGGGCCGTTCGGACTATCCGAACCAGGTCAACAACGTGCTGTGCTTCCCGTACATCTTCCGCGGCGCCCTCGACTGCGGCGCCACCACCATCACGCGCGAGATGGAAATCGCCGTCGTGCACGCGATCGCCGACCTGGCGCATGCCGAGCAGTCGGACATCGTCGCCACCACCTACGGCATCAGCAACCTGTCGTTCGGCCCTGAATACCTGATCCCGATGCCGTTCGATCCGCGCCTCCTGATCAAGATCGCGCCAGCGGTGGCCAAGGCAGCCGAGGATTCGGGCGTGGCCACGCGTCCGATCAAGGACTTGCAAGCGTACGCGGACAGCCTGCAGCAATTCGTCTACCGCAGCGGCACCTTCATGAAGCCGCTGTTCCTGATGGCCAAGTCCACGCCGGCCGACCTGAAACGCATCGTCTACGCCGAAGGCGAAGAAGAGCGCGTGCTGCGCGCCGTGCAAGTGGTGGTCGATGAAAAACTGGCGCGTCCTATCCTGGTGGGCCGTCCGCCCGTGCTGGAAGCGCGCATCCAGAAGTTCGGCCTGCGCCTGAAGCAGGGCGTCGACTTCGACGTCATCAACCCGGACTTCGACGAGCGCTATCGCGATTACTGGAATACGTATTACGACATGACCAGCCGCAAGGGCGTCACCGAGGAATACGCGAAGCTGGAAATGCGCCGCCGCCATACCCTGATCGGTTCCATGATGATCCACAAGGGCGACGCCGACGGCATGATCTGCGGCACCTTCGGCACCACCCAGCTGCACCTGAAATACATCGACCAGGTGCTGGGCAAGCGCGCCGGCAGCAATGTCTACGCCGCCATGAACGTGCTGATCATGCCGGAGCGCCAGCTGGTGATGGTCGACACGCACGTCAACGAAAACCCGGATGCCGACCAACTGGCCGAGATCACCATCATGGCCGCGGAAGAGATGACCCGCTTCGGCCTGTCGCCGCGCGCGGCCCTGCTGTCGCACTCGAACTTCGGTTCCAGCGACAGCGCCTCGGCGCAAAAGATGCGCGCCGCGCTGGCCATCATCAAGGAACGCGCGCCGGACCTGGAAATCGACGGCGAGATGCACGGCGATACGGCCCTCGACAGCAAGCTGCGCCACAAGCTGATGCCGAACTCGGACCTCAAGCACGACGCCAACCTGCTGGTCATGCCGAACATCGAGTCCGCCAACATCGCCTACAACCTGGTCAAGACGGCGGCCGGCAACGGCATCGCCGTGGGCCCGATCCTGCTGGGCTGCGCCAAGCCCGTGCACATCCTGACGCCGTCGGCCACCGTGCGCCGCATCGTCAACATGACGGCCTTGTGCGTCGTCGACGCCGTGGCGCAGCGCAAAGCCTAAGGGTTTAGCTGCCGCCTGAAAGCCGCGCCATCCGCAAGGAGGCGCGGCTTTTTTTACATGGGCGGCACGGGCAAGGCCGCGGCGGGCGGATGGCGGCGCAGGTAGTAATGGCGGTACAGCAGGATCTCGCCCCATACCAGCAGCAGTGCCGCCAGCGCGAACAGGGCCAGCGTGATCTTGAGCGAGTTGAAATAGGCGCCGGCCTGCTGCTTGATGGCGTCGATGAAAATCATCGGCACCGACTTGTCGAGTTTGCTGAAATCGGCATGGCGCGCCACGTCGGTGGTCAGGCGCACGGCCAGATCGGTGCCCAGCGCGGCCAGCTCGCTCGTCGCCTGGCCACGGAAGTTGGCACCCTTGAGCGCGTCGCCGAGCACGCCGACCCTGGTGATCAGCTGTTCCTGCAGCACCTGCGTCAGCAGCACGCTGCCGCGGCGCAGAATGAATTCATTGATCCAGCGCGCCTTGCTGCGTTCCCAGTAACTGTCTGACGTGGGGCGGTAATACATGCCTTGCACGAAGGGCTCGAGCAGGCTGCGCACGCTGATGGGCTGGCCCGGGGCGATCAGCTTGACCTGCTGTTCCAGGTAGACGCGCAGCGCCGGCATCTGCGCCTCGAACACGGGCTGCACGTCGCGCTCGAGTGCCTGGTTGACGACGCGGTGCACGCTGTGCACGGCGCCCAGGCCTGCGCCGAGGAGCGGCAGCGCGAGCAGGATCAGTACATAGCTGAGCTTGGCATGCCACATGCCAGGCGGGGGGACGGCGCACCAGCAGGCATTTCCTGGCCAGCTGGCAGCAGATGCCGACCGCCAGCACGCAGCCAGCCGCGCTGCACAGCAGCATCCACGGCAGGGCGCTCCACAGCAGTTCGCCGCCAAACGGCACCAGGCCATTGCCCCAATTGGCGAGTTGTTGATTCATGTACATTGCCTTGATGTGGATAAACAGGCAAGTATACCCATTGTGCAACGACAGGGAGCACGCCTGGGGTCAGTGCGCCATCAGCACGGGCAAGGTCATCTGGCGCAGCACCGTTTCCGTCACGCCGCCCAGCAAAATTTCGCGGAAGCGCGCGTGGCCGTAGCCGCCCATCACCAGCAAGTCCGCATGCACTTCGGCGGCCATGGCCAGCAGCGCGGCGCCGATGTCGCCCGTGGCGACGGCGGGGCGCACTTCGACGGGCACGCCATGGCGGCTCAGGTAGGCGGCGATGTCGGCACCCGGATAGCGGGCCGGCTGCGCATGGCCGGCGGGCGGATGCAGCAGGGCCAGCACCACCAGGCGCGCCGCGCGCAGCAGGGGCAGCGCGTGGCCGATGGCGCGCGTCGCTTCCATGCTGCCATCCCAGGCCACCACCACGGTGTTGTCCACTTGCGCGAATTGGCCGCTGCGCGGCACGATCAGCACGGGACGGGCCGCGTTCAGCATCACGTACGGCACCAGGTCGCTCATGGCGCCGGGCAGCGCTTCGCCGGCGTCGTGCTGGCTGAGCACCGTCAAGTCGCTGTAGCGGGCGCTGACGGCCATGCCTCCGTCTTCGTCGTCTTCGATCAGGCGCCGTTCCAGCGAGACGGCGCCGGCCTGGCGCGCCAGCGTTTCAAACTGGTCCAGCGCCTGTTCCGCCTGCCCGTGCAGGGCCGAAATCTGCGCCGCCACGGCCGCGCCGCGCATGCCGCGGTTGTTTTCCAGGTAAAAGCGCGACATGCCCGTCATCGCCGCGCCGATCAGGTGCGTCTGGTGCGCGTGCGCCAGCCGCGCGGCGATGGCGATGCGCTGGGGCGCATGGAGCGACAGGTCGGCGTGCACCAGGATGGATTTGTAGGCCATGTCGTCACTCAGTAGTCAGGATGGCAACAAGGCTAGAACGGCAACACGGGCAAGTCCAGCATTGCCGTGCTGGGCGGGGATTTTCTTTTGCGGGGCTTGATGTGGGTCAAAAAAATACGGGCCGCAGCCATCTGCAAGGCCAAGACCAGGAAATTGCGAGCTGTTTGATGTGCATCAAAATGTCTGGCCCCCAGCCACCGATAATGGCATTGAACTCCTTGCTCTCCCAGTGGTCTGCATCGGCGCCGGCGCCATCTGTCCGGCACTTGCTTGTGTGACGCAACAACGCTGGCCGTGGCGGGAGTTCACTCCTCACGCCAGCGCGTGGTGTTCCCCTTGCTCCGCCCAGCGCAGCCGGATGGCGTCGATGGCGGGCAGTTGCTGCACGAACAGGTCCACCAGTGCGCCGTCGAAATGCAGGCCCTTCTGCTGCTGCAGATAGCCGACGGCATCCGTGACAGGCCAGGCGCGCTTGTACGGGCGCACCGAGGTCAGCGCGTCGAACACGTCGGCCACGGCAACGATGCGGCCCGCCAGCGGGATCGCTTCGCCCGCCAGGCCGCGCGGATAGCCGCTGCCATCCCATTTTTCATGGTGCGACAGGGCGATCTCGCGCGCCAGCGCCAGCATGCCGCCGCCCGCATGTTCGCCGATGATGTCGGCGCCGATGCTCGCATGCGTCTGCATGACGGACCATTCGTCCGCGTCGAGCTTGCCCGGCTTTTGCAGGATGCGGTCGGGAATGCCGATCTTGCCCACGTCGTGCATGGGCGCCGCGTGCAGCAGGTCGTCCGCGGCCGTGTCGTCCAGGCCGGCAGCCACGCCCAGCACGCGCGCGAAATGGCTCATGCGGATCACGTGCAAGCCCGTTTCATTGTCCTTGTACTCGGCCGCCAGGCCCAGGCGCTGGACGATCTGCAGCCGCGTTTCCTTCAATTCATCGATGCGCACCAGCGACAGGTGCGTGCGCACGCGGGCGCGCACGATGGCGGGGCTGAGCGGCTTGGTGATGTAGTCGACGGCGCCCGCCTCAAAACCGCTCAGTTCGTCGCGCATGTCGTTCAGGGCCGTGACGAAAATGACGGGAATGGCGGCCGTCAGCGGTTCCGCTTTCAGCTGGCGGCAGACGTCGTGGCCGCTCATGCCCGGCATCATCACGTCGAGCAGGATCAGGGCGGGGCGTTCCTGCCGCGCCAGTTCCAGCGCCCGCGCGCCATCCTTGGCGAACAGCAGCGCGTAGTCGTTCTGCAATATCTGGCGCAGCAATTGCAAATTGGCCGCTTCATCGTCGACGATGAGGAGGACGGGCCTGGCGTGGCGTGGCGCATTCATGGGAGCTCCGGTGTCAAGGTGTGCAGCAAGTCGTGCAATAGCGACTGTGCCAGGGGGAAATCGAAGTCGTCGATGGCATGCCGCAGCGGCGCCAACGCGGCCCCCTGCGCACCCATGGCGTGCTGCAACTGCGCCTGCGCCACGTCATCGAGTTCGCCGTGCTGCAAGGCATGCAGCAGGGCCTTGGCCGCTTGCCGGGCGGCGGGCGCGTCGATGGCGCTTGCCGTTGCCGCGTGCGCCACAGGCGGCGCCAGCCGGGCGATGGCGGCCAGGGCTTCCGGCCATTGCGTCAGCAGGGCGCCCAGGGTCTCGCCCAGCTGTTGCGCCGTGGCGGGGCCGGGGCTGGCGCACGCCTGTTCCAGCGTTGCCAGGCTGGCGGCCAGCTGTTCCAGGCCGAGGTTGGCTGCCACGCCGCGTAGTTTGTGGCTCTGTGGCAAGAGCGCCGCGTGGTCGCCGGCTTCGATGGCGGCCAGCAGGGCCGGCGGCAGGCGCGGATGCTCGCTGCCGAAACGGGCCAGCGCCGCGTGGTAGGCGCTGTCGTTGCCGGCCCAGCGCTGCAGCGCGCCCGCATGGTGCAGCACCCGCCCGCCAGCGGCCGGCGCCGCTTCGTGGCCGTCGTCGGTCGCTTCCGCCGCCAGGCCCAGCACGCGGGCGATTTCCTGCGACAGCGCTTGCCACTCGACGGGCTTGGTGGCGAAGCCGTCCATGCCGGCCGCCAGCGCCGCCTTGCGGTGCGCATCGAGCACGCTGGCCGTCATGGCGATCACGGGCACGCGGGGACGGCCATCGCGCACGGCGGCGGCACGGATGGCGAGCGTGGCGGCCAGCCCATCCATGCGCGGCATTTGCAAGTCCAGCAGCAGCAAGTCGAAATCGCCGTGCTGCGCCAGCAGCAGGGCTTCCTCGCCATCGCTGCCCGTGGCCACCGTATGGCCGCGCTTGCCCAACAGTAAGCACAGCAGTTCCAGATTCTGCGGCACGTCGTCGGCGGCCAGCACGCGCAGGGGCGGCAGGCGCACGCTGCGGCGTTCGCTGGCGGGCAGCGCTGCCTGGCGTGCGGGCATCAGGGGCAGCATCACCTGGAACAGGGTGCCATGCGGCAGCACGGCATCGGCCCAGATGCGCCCCTGCATCAAGGTCACCAGCTGCTTGCTGATGGTGGTGCCCAGGCCCGTGCCGCCAAAGCGCCGCGTGGTCGAGGCGTCGGCCTGCACGAACGGCTCGAAGATGGCGTCGCGCCGTTCCGCGGCGATGCCGATGCCGCTGTCCTGCACCAGCAGATGCAGCTGGCCGTCCTGCAGGCGGGCGGCCAGGCTGACGGCGCCGCTGGCCGTGAATTTGATGGCGTTGTCGAGCAGGTTGCCCAGCACTTGCCGCATGCGCAATTCGTCGCCATGCAGCATGGCCGGCAGTTGCGGGTCGTACTGCACTTCCATGCGCAAGCCCTTGGCGCGCGCAGCGATGCCATACGTGGACGCCAGTTCGTCGACCAGGGCCAGCAGGCTGTAATCGCGCAACTCCAGCACCATGGCGCCCTTGTCCAGCTTGGCCGTATCGAGCACTTCGTTGAGCAGGCGCAGCAGCGAGCGGCCCGACTGGCGCACGGTATCGAGGTGGCGCCGCTGTTCCGGCAGCAGCGGCGAGTCGAGCAGCACGTCCGTGAAGCCGAGGATGGAATTCATCGGCGTGCGGATTTCATGGCTCATGTTGGCGACAAAGCTGGCGCGCGTGGCGGCCGCCAGCTCCGCTTTTTCCTTGGCCATGCGCAAATCTTCCTCCATCTGCCGCCGTTCGCTGATGTCGAGGATGACGCCGTCGACCCAGCGCACGGCGCCCGCCGCGTCATGCACCACGGTGCCCCGCTCCCACAGCCAGCGCGCCGTGCCGTCGGCACGCAGCAGCCGGTATTCGAGCAGGTAGGGCTCGCCGCTGGCAACGCTGCGGTTGAAGACCTCGATGACGTAGGCGCGCTCTTCGCTGGCGATCAGGCCCGTGATGGTGCGGCGCGGCGCGGCGCCCAGAAAGTCGGCGGGCGGATAGCCGGTGACCGCTTCCACGCCATCGCTGATGAACAGCATGGGCTGGTTTTCTGCGGTGGTGCAGCGAAACGCGATGCCGGGCAGATTGCCGATCAGCGAGCGCAGCTGCTGCTCGCTTTCGCGCAGGGCGGCCAGCATGGCGCGCCGTTCGCTGATGTCCGTAATGAACAGCACATATAAATCCTGGTCGGCCAGGCGCGCGCTGGCCATCGAGCGCTGCACGGCGACCGGTATGCCATCCTTGCGCACGTAGACGATTTCCTCGCTGGTGTGGGATGCCTCGCCTTCGCCCGTGCGCAGGTGGTGCAGCAGGCCGTGCTGTTCCGACTGGCGCACGTCGCTGACCAGCAGGCTGACGTGGCGGCCCACGATTTCCGCCTGCCGCCAGCCCAGGATGCGCTCGGCGGCGCCGTTGAAATCGACGATGCTGCCGTGCCGGTCGATGGTGATGACGCCGTCGACCGTGCTTGTCAGCAGCGAGCGGGTCCAGTTCTCGCTCTGGTTCAGGTGGCGAAACAGTTCGCGGTAGCGCAGGATGCCCACGGCCGAGGCGACGAGGATCGTCAGGGCGATGGTGAGCAGGGTCACGCTGATCACCAGCATGGGCCGGTTGGCATCGGCATCATTGCCTGGGGGAATCGTCCCCACGAAGCGGGCGGCCTGCATGCCCATGTAATGCATCCCAGCAATTGCGCACCCCATGACGCCAGCGCTGATCAAGGTGCGCCGCGAGGCAGACAGGCTGCCGCTCCAGCCGCGCAGGCCGAAGCGTACCCACAGGGCCACGGTGGCCAGCGCCACGGCAACGCACAGCGACAGGGCGAACAGCAGCGGGTCGTAGCGCAGCGACAGGCCCATGCGCATGGCGTGCATGCCCGTGTAATGCATGGCGCCGATGCCCAGGCCCACGAGCAGGCCGCTCCTGAGCAGCAGCGGCGCCGTGACGGCGCGCCGGCTGATGGTGGCCAGGGCCACGAACGAGGCGGCCACGCTGGGCACGATGGACAGCAAGGTCAGGCCCGGAGCGTAGGCGACGCTGGTGCCCAGCTCGAACGCCAGCATGCCGATGAAATGCATGGCCCACACGCCGCAACCCAGCGCCAGGCTGCCGGCCAGCAGGCACAGCAAGTGCAAGCGGCGGCTGATGCTGGCCTGCGCGCGGCTGTACGCCGTCATCTGGAAGGCCATCCACGACGTGAAAATGGCGATTACCAGCGACAGCAGCACCAGGCCCGGCGCATGCTGGCCGTGGTGCTGCAGTGCCGGGTCGGCGGGAATATGGAACAGGTGCTGGAAGCTGGCAGGTATCATCGTAGGAAACAGGTGGCGCCTCGTGGCACTGGCGTCGCCGCCGGCCGCCGTTGCGGGTGATCGATGCGAATTACCTTACCAGATTTCCGGAAACAAATATCTTAATTGTAATTATTTTGCCTGTCGTGCAAGCCCCGGTGCGGCGGGCAAGGCCAGGCAAGCGTTGCTGTTCCCCATGGCAGCGGCCCTCGCGCAAAAGAAGTTGCAACTGAGAATTGTGTGGTTTTTTTGCAAAGTGCGACGTCTTGCCGGGCGGCATGCTACATTCGCGTCCTGTTTTTTCTGAAAGGATGACGATGCCTTCAAGTCACAACTTCTTGCAGCATAATCAGCAAGCCTGGGATGCCCAGGCGGCACGCAACAGTCCGTGGTCGCAGCCCGTCGACAGCGCTACCGTCGCCGCAGCGCGCGCCGGGCAGTGGCAGATCCACCTGACGCCCGGCCCCCTGCCGGCCGGCTGGCTGGACGCGGTGCATGGCAAGCGCATCCTGTGCCTGGCCGGTGCCGGCGGGCAGCAGGCGCCCGTGCTGGCTGCCGCCGGCGCCCACGTCACCGTCTTCGATCTGTCTGAACAGCAACTGGCGCAAGACCGCATGGTGGCCGAGCGCGACGGCTTGCAGTTACGCACCGTGCAGGGCGATATGCGCGACCTGGCCTGTTTTGCCGACGCCAGTTTCGATGTCATCGTGCATCCCGTGTCGAACCAGTACGTGCCCGATATCGGTCCCGTGTGGCGCGAATGTGCGCGCGTGCTGGCCGATGGCGGCGTGTTGCTGAGCAGTTTTTTCAACCCGGCCGTGTTCATCGGCGACCGCGACCCGCAATGGGCACAGCAGGGCTTGATACGGCCCCGTTTCAAGCTGCCGTACTCGGATGTGGAGGATATGGACGCCGAGGCGCTGGCGGCGCGCATGGCCAAGGGAGAGGCGCTGGTCTTCGGCCATGGGCTGGACAGCCAGATCGGCGGCCAGCTGGCGGCGGGTTTCGTGCTGGCGGGTTACCACGAGGAAATGCATCCCCACCCGCGCTTTGAAATTGAAAAATACCTGCCCAGCTTTATTGCCACGCGCGCCGTCAGGCTGGCCCGTGCGGCCTAGCCGTTGTCAGTTGTAGGGCTGCAAGTCGAGCCAGACGGCATACGACAGGCGCTTGCCATTCCACAGGCCGCCGCCGCGGATGACGGCGTCGCACGAGGTCAGCTGGCCCACCAGGTCCTGGCGGCCCAGGTTGCGGCGCAGGCGCAGGGCGTCGTTGTGCGACAGGTAGCCCACCAGCTGGCCGTCGATGAAGACGGCGATGGCCTTGTCCTGGAACGGGTTGGCGTCGTCGCAGACGAGCAGGGCCAGGCATTTTTCTTCCGCATTGCCGGGACCATGCTCGCCCGCCAGTCTGGCAATGGCGGGCTGGTACATCGATTCGTTTTCCACTTCCGACGCAAAGCGGCCCTCGTCGCGCCAGTGGTGTGCGGGCGCGCCCGCAGGGATCGCCGGCACGTACTGGCGCACCGACATAAGCGGCTTGTGCAGCGGTTTGGCGGGCGTGCGGCCACTGAAGACGTAGTACAGCAGGGCGATGACGATCACGATGGCAAGCAGGTAAAGCATGGTATCTCTCTGATTTCGGATGGGGGAGCCGCGGGCGCGCCGCGCGGCGCTGCCGCTACTATAGCAAGTTCGCCGCCCGCGCCCGGGTAAATCTGGCCATGATGCGGCGGCGCCGCCGCAGCGCCAGCGGGTCGCTCGCCACGATGGGCGAGGCGCCCGTCAAGCCCGAATAATACTGGCCGTGCCGGCGCAGGACGATGGCATAGTCGCGCAGCGCGTGGCCGTGCGCCAGCATGCGCGCGTCGCAATCGACCTCGATGGCAAAGCGCAGCTGGTGCAGCTGCCACCACAGGGGCAGGTTCCACGGCATCAGAATAATCAAGGCGTACGCCAGGGCGAGCAACTGCGGGTCGCGCGCGGCCAGCCGGCATTGCGCGTGCGCGAGCAGCAGCGCCTGTTGCTCGTGAGGAATCAGTTGCAGCCAGACGGGCATCACGATGCGGGGCCGCAGCAGCCCCGCCACGCAGGGGCCGATGCCGCCGCTCAGGTACACGGGCGTGCCCAGCAAGGTGGTTCTTTGCCAGCGGCGCTGGTGCGACAGCAGCCAGAGGCTGCGCAGCGCCAGCAGCATCAGCATGCCGCTCGATAACATGAACCAGCCCAGCTTCAGCTGCGCCTGTTCCGCCGGCATGGCCGCCAGCACGCGGGGCAGCCATGCCAGGGGCAGCAGGACGGAGGCGGCGATGGCCGCCAGCCACAGCCAGCGCGTCGCGCGCCCGCGCCCCTGCTGCACGCGCTCGGCGCGCCAGGCGCCGGCCGACAGCAGCAGTGCCAGCGCCATGGCGCACAGCAGCCAGGCAGGCATCGGGGGCCTAGCGCTTCAGCGCCATGCCGACGGAGGCGGGCGCCGTGTGCTGGAAACCGAACTGCGCATACAGGTCTTGCGCCTGGCCATCGGCGATCAGGCTGACATACGCGCTGGACGGCACGTCGCTGTCGATGAACTGGCGGATTTCGCGCATGATCAGCTTGCCCAGGCCCTTGCCCTGGTGGGCGGGCAGCACGGCAATATCGACCACCTGGAAGAAGCAGCCGCCATCGCCGATGACCCTGCCCATGCCCACCACTTCGTCGCCCAGCAGCACTTGCACGGCAAACAGGGAGTTCGGCAAGCCCCTGGCGGCGGCTTCCATGGTTTTCGCGCTCAGGCCGGCGGCGACGCGCAGGTGCTGGTAGGTGGCGATGGCGGGAATGGCCAGGCGGGTGGTGTAGGGCGTTGCTGCGGTCAAGGCGGTCTCCTGTTGAACTGGTTTGGAGCGGCAATTATAGGCGGCCATGGGTTTCCGGGGCGGCACGCTTTATTCGCCGCGCACTATGTTGTCCGCGCCGCTTTTGCGCTATGGTGGCGTCATCCATCCATTTGTTGAAAGCACGCCATGTCCGCAGGATTTACCGCCACCGAGTTGTCCGTCATCAATGAAGACGACGCCCTGATCACCACCCTGGCCGCGCCGGCGGGCAAAGGCGAGCCCGTCTACCTGATGCTGCAGCGCGCCGACGAGTATGACGAGCAGGACGTGGCCATGGGCATGGACGAACCCTACATCGAATATGGCGGCCAGGAATTTGCCTGGTATGGCCACATGCACGCCGTGATCCTGCATCCGAACCGCCTGTCCGTGCAGATGGATGCCGAGGCCGCCATGCAGATGGACGACGACGGCCAGATCGACGTGCGTTTCAATTTGACGCCCGAGCGCTACGCCCAGCTGCAGCAGGCGCTGCGCACCACGTTCGAGGGCTGCGACTACTATCGCGAAGAACGTTGATCTGCGCGCACGGCATCGCTCGCGGCGCCGTTTATGATCGATAACTGCCAACGACTGGGGAGACGACGATGACGGTGCTGATAATCGGCTTGCTGCTGTTCCTGGGTTTGCATTCGGTGCGCATCGTCGCCGACGGCTGGCGCAGCGCCCAGCTGGCGCGCCTCGGCGAAAAACGCTGGAAGGGCGTGTATTCGCTCGTGGCGTTCGTGGGGCTGGGCCTGATCGTCTGGGGCTACGGCCTGGCGCGCCAGCAGCCGCAAGTGCTGTGGACGCCGCCCATGGGCTTGCGCCACGCCAGCGGCCTGCTGATGCTGTTCTCGCTGATTTTATTGGCGGCGGCCAATGTGCCGCGCAACCATATCAAGACCCGGGTGCACCACCCCATGCTGCTGGGCACGCAACTGTGGGCCGTCGCGCATCTGCTGGCCAACGGCAACGTGGCCGACGTGCTGCTGTTCGGCGGCTTCCTCGTCTGGGCATCGTTTGATCTGTACGCCGCCGTGCAGCGCGACCGCGCGGCCGGCGTGGCGTACGAGGGCGGTACCGCGCAAGGCACCCTGATCGCCATCGGCGCGGGCGGTGCGCTGTGGCTGCTGCTGGCGTTCTGGCTGCATGGCGTGCTGTTTGGCGTGCGGCCGTTTGGCTATTGATGGAGATGAAGATGGAACAGACGACGCACATCGCCTTGCACGGCCAACTGGTCGAGCTGCTGCCCCTGCAGGCTGAGCACGCGCCGCAGCTGCTGCAGGCGGCGGCCGATGGCGAACTGTGGAACATGACGGTCACCGTGGTGCCGGGGCCCGCCACCATGGCCGCCTATATCGCCACGGCGCTGGAAGGCCGGCGCGCGGGCACCGTCATGCCCTTCGTCGTCGTGCAAAAATCCACGGGCGCCATCGTCGGCAGCACGCGCTTCTGGAAGATCGACCGTATCAACCGCAAGATGGAAATCGGCCACACCTGGCTGGCCGCCTCCGTGCAGCGCTCGGGCGTGAACACGGAAGCGAAATTGCTGCTGCTGACGCATGCCTTTGAAGCCATGCAGGCCGTGCGCGTGCAATTGACCACCGACGAGCTGAACGAAAAATCGCGCGCCGCCATTGCGCGCCTGGGCGCCGTGCAGGAAGGCATCGTGCGCCACGAGCGCATCATGCCGGACGGGCGCAAGCGCAACTCCGTGCGTTTCAGCATCATCGATACGGAGTGGGAGGCGGTGAAGGCGGGGCTGGAAGCAAGGCTGGGGCGCTAATGCAAAAAACCCGCAGCATCTGGCGATGGGCGGGTTTGATCATGTACTACGAAAAATGTTCTGTGGTGCCGGGAGCCGGAATCGAACCGGCACGCTGTTTCCAGCGCGGGATTTTGAGTCCCGTGCGTCTACCTATTCCGCCATCCCGGCAACGCGAGACGCATTATCACTGATTTATCGCGATACGGCAAGTTTTTCGCTTGGCATACGGTTTAGCCCATTAATAGGATGCTGCCCTGGCATGAAAAACGCCGTCCCGGGCGCGAACCGGGGACGGCGTGGTCAGGCTGCGGCGATGCTGGATCAGTTATGCACGGAGTTCAGCTGGCGCGCGATGATGTCGTGGTTGAGCCAGACGACGGGTGCTTGCGGTTCCGACATGGCGTGGAACATCAGCGGGCCCGTGCCTTCCAGAACCAGCGAGCTCAGGTGGTCGGTGATCAGTTCCTTGCGGTCCTTGTGCAGCTTGGTGATCTCGTCCGAGGTACCGATCATGACTTCGGCCAGTTCCGGCGTGTTGTCCATCGGCCAGGCGGCGAAGTTGCGGAACTGCACGCTGGTGGCGTCGCCATTGTAGGCGGCGATACGGTCGAGCAAGTCTTGCAGCGAGACGCCGTCTTCCAGCAAGCCCTGGCAGATCTTCCACTGTTCTTCGGCCCAGGCTGCGCCGCCTTCTTTTTTCAGCGCGTCGAGCAGGGGGAACAGCGACAGTTCCACGCCCACGAAGATGTCGGACGAATTCGTGCGGATTTCCGGGCAGTTGAAGACGGTTGCCTTGATGCCTTTTTCCCACGCGGCCTTGGCCACGTTTTCCAGGCGCATCTTGGCCAGGCCTTGCGTGTAGTTGCTGTACGTTTGCCACTGGTATTTGCCGTCGATCAATATCTCCGTGCCGTGGTAGCCGTAGGCGCTGTAGCGCACCTGGCCGCCCGTTTTCTCGATGCGGGCACGGATGGCGGCGCTGCCGTCGATCAGGTGCTGCAGGGTGTTGGCCGTGACTTCGTCGAAGTTCATCAGGATCAGCTTGCCCAGGTCGCTGTCGAGCAGGGCGCGCGAGGACATGAAGCGCTCGCCGCGGCCTTTGTAGATGCGGTTGGCGATGGCCAGGAAGACCTTGACTTTCGGAATGCCGCCGGCCATGGTGTGGGCGAAATACACATTGCTGCCGTCAGGAATCAGGCTGTCCAGTTCGGCCATGGCTTTCGCCACGGAAGCGCTGAAGCGGGCGATGCCGGCTTCGCGGCAGCGTTCGATCTGCGCCCAGTCCAGTTTGTCTTCCTGCCAGCTTTTCAGGGTCATGTCGGCCAGCAGGGCCGTCGGGGTCGGCTCGCCGGCCGGCGCGTCCAGGTCGAAACCGGCCATCAGCGGCACGTTGATGATGCGGCCGCCCAGGTTGGCTTCGGCTTCCGCCAGCTCTTCCGCGTTCAGCGGGCGCAGCGCCATGTTTTCATCGCGGCGGCCCACCGTCATGCCGACGATATTCATGCCCGCCTTGCGCGCTTCGTCCAGCAAGCCATTGACATAGCCGCGGCCGAACAGCTCGCCGAACAGTACAAAGGTGTCGCCCTTGCGGAAGATATTTTTTTGCGGGATGTCTCTTAAGGACGTGATCTCGGTCATGGTATCAATTCATTCAAAAATTAGCGGGGCAGACGGCTAAACGCGCTGCCCGCTGGTTCAACATAGTGTGAAATTATGCGCCATTTCAGCGTGGAAAATCCTGTTGCGAACGATTCTCGTCTGGAATGGCATTTTCTTCTTCGTGCAGTTCTTATTCTTTCGCCATGGCGTATTTTACGCTGCCGCAGCGTACAACGCCCGCAGACAGGGCCAGATAAGCCCGGCAGGCGCCGATATTACCTCAGCTTGGTCATGCTGGTCAGTAAAATTGATTTAAAACAAATCCTGCTGCCCGGACACCAGGCGCGAAAAATCGTCGCCCAGGAACGGCAGGATCGCGTCGGCCACCGGTTGCAGCTGGCGCGTCAGGTAATGGTGGTAATCGATGGGCGAACGCTGCGTTTCCAGCGGTTCCGGCCCCGCCACCGTGATCACATAGCTGATCCAGCCGCCGTTCTGGTATTGCAGCGGCCGCCCCTGCGCCAGGTTGTAGGCGTCGGCCGTGCGCGCCGCGCGCACGTGGGGCGGCACGTTGCGCTGGTAATCGTCGAGGGGGCGGCGCAGGCGCTTGCGGTAGACCAGTAGCGCGTCGAATTCGCCGCGCACGGTGCGCGCCACGTAGTCGCGCACATAGTCCTGGTAGGCGCTGCGCTGGAAGATGCGCCTATATAGATCCTGCTGGAATTGCTGCGCCAGCGGCGTCCAGTCGCTGCGCACCGTTTCCAGGCCCTTGTAGACCATCTCTTCGCTGCCGTCGGGCTTGCCCACCAGGCCCGCGTAGCGCTTCTTGCTGCCTTCTTCCGAGCCGCGGATGGTGGGCATCAGGAAACGCCGGTAATGCGTCTCGAATTCCAGTTCCAGCGCATTGTCCAGGCCAAACTCTGCGCGCAGATGCGCGTCCCACCAGGCGTTGACGTGCGCCACCAGGGCGCGGCCGATCTTGCCCGCTTCGTCATCCGTATGCGCTGTCTTGAGCCACACGAAGGTGGAGTCCGTGTCGCCGTAGATCACCTGGTAGCCCTGCTCGGTGATCAGTTCGCGCGTGCGGTGCATGATGTCGTGGCCCCGCAGGGTGATCGACGAGGCCAGGCGCGGGTCGAAGAAGCGGCAGCCGCTGGAGCCCAGCACGCCGTAAAACGCGTTCATGATGATTTTCAAGGCTTGCGACAGCGGTGCGTTGCGCTCGCGCTTGGCCGCCTCGCGCCCCTGCCACACCTGTTGCACGATGGCGGGCAGGCAGTGTTTGACGCGCGAAAACTGCGCGCCCCGGTAGCCGGGCACGGTATCGGCCTCGTCGCCGCTGGTGCCCACGACCAGGCCCACGGGATCGATGAGGAAAGTGCGGATGATGGATGGGTACAGGCTTTTATAGTCGAGCACGAGCACGGAATCGTACAGGCCCGACTGCGAATCCATGACGAAGCCGCCCGGGCTGTTTTCGCCCGAGACATCGCCCAGGTTGGGCGCCACGTAGCCTTGCCGGTGCATCAGCGGCAAGTACAGGTGTTCGAAGGCGGCCACGGAACCGCCGCTGCGGTCGGCCGCCAGGCCCGTCACGCTGGCCCGTTCCAGCAAAAAGGTCAGCAATTCGGTTTTCGCAAAGATGCGCGTGACCAGTTCGCAATCCTTGAGGTTGTAGCGGGCCAGGGCAGGCTTGTCTTCGCGGAAGCGCCGGTCGATCTCGGCCATGCGCTGGTAGGGATTGTCGATGGACTTGCCTTCGCCCAACAAGGTCTGCGCCACGTTTTCCAGGCTGAACGAGGAGAAATTCCACGTGGCCGACTTCAGCGCTTCGATGCCGTCGATGATCAGCCGTCCCGCGGCGGCCGCAAAATAGTGCTCTTGCTTGCCGCCGTGTTCGCGCCATTCCATGACGGCGCCGCCCCGTCCCAGCCGCAGGGGCACTTGATAGCGCTCGGCATGTTGCCTGAGCACGCGCAAGTCGAACTGCACCAGGTTCCAGCCGATGATGGCGTCCGGATCGTGGCGCTCCATCCACGCGTTCAGGCGCTCGAGGATCTGCGCGCGCGAATCGCAGTATTCGAGGTCGAAATCGCGTTCCCCGTCGACGCCGTTTGGCGGCCCCAGCATGTAGACCTGGCGCTGGCCGCAGCCTTCCAGCGCCAGCGAATACAGTTCGCCATGGGCCGTCGTCTCGATATCGAGCGACACCAGCTTCAATGCGGGACGGTAGCCGGCAGCGGGTTTCAGATGGACGTTCTCGCCCGGGTTGGCGCCGTCAAATGCCACCGGCGCCGTGATGAAACGCTCCATCAGGTAGCGCTCGGGCGGGCGGATATCGGCTTCGTACACGTCGACGCCATGCGCGCGCAACTGCTTTTCCAGCTTCAGCAAGTGCCGGTATTGCTTGCAATACAAACCCAGCACGGGACGGTGGTGAAAATCGGACAGCGACAGGGGGCGCAGTTCGGCATGGCGTTCGCCGCGCAGCAGCAGTTCCGCCTGTTCGCGCTGCTCCATGGGAATGAAGGCCACGGACGTCTGCACGGGCAGGCGCACGTGGCGGGGCCCGGCATCCGTTGCCAGCCAGAAATCGACATCCGTGCCGGCGCTGGTGTCGCGCCAGTGGCGGGTCAGGATGAAGCCCTGTTCGAGCGGGTGCTGCGTGTTGCCTGTCATGGTGCCGTCAGTTGCCGTGGGTATCGTGTGTGTCGGTCTGCACATTACAGCAAGCCGGTGCAGGGTGGGGGCGGTTGCGGCTATAATTTTTGTAGTCGATGACCATAAGAAGAGCGCGTCGCGCCATTACCCTGGAGACAGCATGCAAGCAATGAGTTATGTACACGGCGCCCACGAGACGCCGTTGATCGGCGAAACGATAGGCGCTTACCTCGACGGCATCGCCGCCCGCTACAGCCAGCACGATGCGCTGATCGTGGCGCACCAGAACGTGCGCTGGACGTATCTGGAATTCCAGCAGCGCGTGCACCGCCTGGCCGCCGGCTTGCTGAAGCTGGGCCTGCAGCCGGGCGACCGGGTCGGCATCTGGTCGCAGAACTGCGCCGAGTGGGTGCTCACACAGTTTGCCACGGCAAAAGCCGGCTTGATCATGGTCAACATCAATCCCGCCTACCGCCGTTCGGAACTCGAATACGTGCTCGACAAGGTGCAGTGCAGCGCGCTGATTTTGTCGCCCAGCTTCAAGTCCAGCGACTACCTGGCCATCGTGCAGGACGTGGTGCCGGAAATCGCCCGTTCGCGCGCCGGCGCCCTGCAATCGCCGCGCCTGCCGCAATTGCGCCACGTCATCCGCCTGGGTACCGCCGCCACGCCCGGCATGCACCAGTTTGATGCCTTGATGGACGGCATCACCGACGCCGACCTGGCCCACCTGGCAGAAGTGAGCGCTACCTTGCAGTTTGACGATGCCGTCAACATTCAGTTCACGTCCGGCACCACGGGCGCGCCCAAGGGCGCCACCTTGACGCACCACAATATCCTCAATAACGGCTTTTTCATCGGCGAAGCGATGCGCCTCACGCAACAGGACCGCTTGTGCATTCCCGTGCCCCTGTACCACTGTTTCGGCATGGTGCTGGGCAACCTGGCCTGCGTCACGCATGGCGCGGCCATGGTGTTTTCCGGCGAAGGCTTCGATCCGAAAGCCGTGCTCGAGACAGTGCAGGCCGAACGCTGCACGGGCTTGCACGGCGTGCCGACCATGTTCATCGCCATCCTCGATCATCCTGATTTCAAGCAATACGATCTGTCGAATTTGCGCACGGGCATCATGGCCGGTTCGCCCTGCCCGATGGAAGTCATGACGAGGGTTATCGAGCTGATGCACATGGCGGAAATTACCATTGCGTATGGCATGACGGAAACCTCGCCCGTCAGCTTCCAGACGGCAATCGAAGACCCGCGCGAAATGCGCGTCTCGTCCATCGGCCGCGTGCACCCGCACCTGGAAGTGAAAATCGTCGATGCGGAAGGGCGCATCGTGCCGCGCGGCGAAAAGGGCGAATTGCTCACGCGCGGCTATTCCGTGATGCAGGGTTACTGGGGCGATGCGGAAAAGACGGCGGAAGCCATCGATACGGCGCGCTGGATGCACACGGGCGACCTGGCCGTGATCGACGCCAACGGTTTTTGCAGCATCGTGGGACGCTCGAAAGACATGGTCATCCGCGGCGGCGAGAACATCTACCCGCGCGAGGTGGAGGAATTCCTGTATCGCCACCCCAGCGTGCTTGACGTGCAATGCGTGGGGGTACCCGATGCCAAGTATGGCGAAGAGTTGTGCGCTTGCATTATCTTGCGTCCGGGTACGCAGGCTACCAGCGAGGACATCCGCGCCTTCTGCGATGGCCAGATCGCCTATTACAAGATTCCCCGCTATGTGCGCTTCGTCGAGGAGTTTCCCATGACGGTGACGGGCAAGATCCAGAAATACTTGCTGCGCCAGCAGGTGGCAAACGACCTGGGCCTGGGAACCCAGTAAGCGCCTGCTTTCTGGCTGGGCATAAAAAAAACACCGGGACGCTCGCGCGGCCCGGTGTTTTTTTATTGGTTTAGCGTGAAGCTTAGGCCATCGCGGCTTGCGGTGCGCGCGCTGGCGTGCGGCGGCGCATGAATGCCAGCAAGCCCAGGCCGGCCAGCAGCATGGCGTAGGTGCCTGGTTCAGGCACGGCCGAGACGTTGACCGTGTTGAAGCCGGAACCGTTCATGGAAACGTGGCCATAGTTGATCGAGCTGACGGAATTGGCGACCAGGGTGCCGTTCATGCTGCCCGAACCGGAAAACGCGGCGTTCGGCGCCAGGATGCTGCCGTTGATGCCAACGTTGTTCAGGTTGGTGGTGGTGGCGTTGGAGAAGTTGAACAGCGTGCGGTCGGCGAAGCTGCCAAAGTTGTCGAAGCCACCGCTCATGGTGATGTTGGTGGCCGTGCCGTTGATGATGATGCTGGCCGTGCTTTTCAGCGAGGACAGGTCCAGGGTCAGGTTATGCAGGTTCGACGCATCGATATTGAAAATATTGACATCGGCGTTGACATTGCCTACCAGGGTCATGTTGCCGTACTGGGAGACCACGGTGCCGTTCGATTGCAGCTTGGCCACATCGCCCGACAGGGTCGTCAGTTGCTGCTTGGCGCCTGCAAAGTCCAGGGTGGAGGCATTGCCCTTGCTGAAGGTGCCCGTTGGGTACCACGATGGCGCCGTCACGGTGCCGTTGGCATTGCTGACGCCGTACACGCCCGTACCGCTGATGGTACCGTTACCGATGTTCAGGCTGTTACCGGCGACCAGCGTGTTGGCGGCGCTGCCGGCTTTCTTGTTGGTACCGACGCTGTAGCTGTCCAGGTAGATATTGCCGCCGGCGGCCAGGCTGCCGCCCACGCTGGTGAAGCCGCTGGAGCCGCTGCTGCCGATATTGCCGAAGATGAAGGCCGAGTAGCCGTTGGCGACGCCGAGGTCAATCACGGTCGCCTGGGCCGAAGCGCTGAAGGAGAAGGCAAACAGGGCGGCGCTGATGAGCGGCAAGGTGCGTGTGGAAAATAATTTCATGAATAATCTCATAGTGAATTGGGGGACGAATCGGGCGGGAAAGCAAGACACCGCCATCGCGCAAGCCATCATTATAATCTAAAAAACAATTCTAGTTCATTTTAGTTAATTAACTATATTTAAAAGCAACACTTTTGCCATCGCCAGCGTTTGTCTGGCGAGCAAAAAAAACCGGGACTGGCCCGGTTTTTTGCTGCTTACCTGACGCGCTGGTACAGGCGGAAACGCTCCACGTCATCGGTGGGGCGGCGTCCTTCCCACAGCTTGATCCAGTCCGCGCCGTGGTGCTCGGGCAGCTGTTCCTTGCTGTCGGGAACCTTGATGCTATCTTGCAACAGGAACACATCGCATTGCTGCTGACCCACGCTGGCAAACGGCAAGTGGCCAAAGTAGGCGAACGAGGCGCGCTGGGCGGCGCCCACATTGCTGTTGATGCACTTGCTGCCTGGCGGCAGGTGGACGGAAATCTGGTGCGCCACGCTGGCGTAGCTCTTGCTGTAGTTCAGCTGGGGCAGGAACAAGGTCATGATCAGCACCCAGATCAGGATCAGGCCGCCGGACGACAGCACCACGGCGCGCCACAGTACGGCCGGCTGGCGCGAAATGCGCCAGTGCACCAGCGCCACCCAGCCCGCGCTGGCGCAGGCGGCCACGAAAAAGGCCAGCACGTCCAGTTCGGGTTTGAATCCAGGCAACAGTTTCAAGGCATTGTGGGCCAGGCGCGGCGGCCAGCCCGTCAATGTGGCGAACCAGAACAGCCACAGCGTGGCAGCGCAAATGGTCAGCACCATCACGGAGAACCAGTCGATGGCGTTGATGGCGCCCCGTTTCATGGTCAGCAAGCCAAACGCCGCCATCACGGCCAGCGGCGGCAGCAGGGGCAGCAGCTGGCTGGGGTCGGGATCGGGATGGCACAGGCCCAGGATGGCCAGCATGGCGACAAAGGTCAGCGGCACGACGATGTGCAGCACATGGTGCTGGCGACGCCAGGCATACACGGCCCAGGCGGCGAAAGGCCATGCCGGCCAGAAGAACCAGATGCCGACACGCATGAAATACTGCACGCTTTTCAGGCTCGGGGCGCTGAACTGGCGGCAATTCCACTCCATCCATGCCTGGATCGGCGAATGGCCGTATGGCTTCAGCCATTCGCCCGGCAGCAGCCAGACCAGGGTCAGTGCGGCGCCGATCAGGATGGCCAGCGCCAGGTGGCGCACGCTGCGCAGCAGCGGCAGGCGCAGGAATACGGTACACAGCAGCAGGGCGATGCTCAGCGCTGCTGGCGTGATCCAGCCGCGCGTGAGGGTCAGGCCGCCCAGCGCCAGGCCCAGCAGGGCCGCATTGCGCACGGACGGGCCTTCCATGTAGCGCACGGCGCGGTACAGCAGGTAAGCCATCAGGGAAACATACAGCGCTTCGGCCGTGATGTCGTGGCTGTGCTGCAGCAGGCCCAGGCAGCCTAAATAGATGAGGACGGCGGCATCGGCCAGGGTGCGGCCGAAATCGTCGGGCTCGGGATGGCCGCCAAACGCCAGGCGCAGCGGCTGGGCGTCGTTGCGGCGGCCCAGGTTGAAGGCCGTATACCAGACGGACAGGGTGCTGACGACGAAGATGCCGATGGTCGACATGCGCGCGCCAAAGACGTCGCCGTCGATCCAGCCGAACAGCTTGATGAAGATGGCGCCCAGCCAGAAGGCCAGCGGGCCCTCGTCCGGCACCGACAGGCCGGCCACGTTGGGCCACAGCCAGTCGTTCAGGCCGCCATGCGCCATGGTCCACATGATGCCGAAACTGGCGGCATCATCGTTCTTCCACGGTTCGCGGCCGATCAGGCCAGGCAGGATGTACAGCAGGCCGAGCGCAAACAAGGCCCATCGTGGCAGCGCGAGTGTGGCAGCGGCGGGAAGGCGGACTGGCTTCATCGATAGTCGTTATCAGAAAAAAATGGCAAGACGCGACGAATGGCGTCGGGTATGCGCGAGTATAAAGTAAAGCGGCCAAAGACAAAAAAGGCAGCCGTAGCTGCCTTTTCTCTGGTAGCCGAAGCTGCCCTTCTTTGCCGCAGAGCGGCAAAAATCAGCCTGCTGCGACTGCGGTTTTCGAACCAACGGAACCGAACTTCTGACGGAACTTCTCGACGCGACCAGCGGTATCGACGATTTTGTGCTTGCCCGTGAAGAATGGGTGCGATTCAGCCGAAACCTCGATCTTCACCAGTGGGTATTCTTTACCGTCGTGGGTGATTTTTTCGCGGGTTTGGATGGTCGAGCGGGTAACGAATTTGAAATCGCACGACAGATCGTGGAAAACAACTTCGCGGTATTCTGGATGGGTATCGACTTTCATGGGATTCTCTCTAAGTAGGTAGCCAAACAGCACTTCGTCGGTCGTCTTGCTTCTTGACCCGATTGCCGATCACTTGCCAGGGTTTAAAATAATG
This sequence comes from Janthinobacterium sp. P210006, assembly GCF_036231885.1. Taxonomy (NCBI): domain Bacteria; kingdom Pseudomonadati; phylum Pseudomonadota; class Betaproteobacteria; order Burkholderiales; family Oxalobacteraceae; genus Janthinobacterium; species Janthinobacterium sp. P210006. The sequence continues at coordinate 333,134 of NZ_JAZARD010000001.1, forward strand.
CAACCGTCGATTATATAGCGCTTTCCGGCCGGCGGCAATAAAAAAGCCGCTCAATGAGCGGCTTGGGCCGGTAGCGCCTTGATATGACGCCACCGAGGGGAGGGAAACCGTAGCGAGCAGGCCCGATATACGGCCGAGTAGCGCAGCTGTACGAAGGTACAGCGAGCAACACAGGCCGTAGAGCGGGACGCGCAGTAGGTTTACCCCCCTCGGCGCATCATGTCGAAGAACTCGGCGTTGTTCTTCGTTGCTTTCATCTTGTCGAGAATGAACTCCATCGCCTCGATCTCGTCCATCGAGTACAGCAACTTGCGCAGGATCCAGATTTTTTGCAGCTCGTTCGGCTTGATCAGCAGTTCTTCGCGGCGGGTACCCGATTTGTTCAGGTTAATTGCCGGATAGACACGTTTCTCGGCCAGGCGGCGTTCCAGGTGGACTTCCATGTTGCCGGTACCCTTGAATTCTTCAAAGATCACGTCATCCATGCGCGAACCCGTTTCGATCAGCGCCGTGGCGATGATGGTCAGCGAGCCGCCTTCTTCGATATTGCGCGCGGCGCCGAAGAAGCGTTTTGGACGTTGCAGCGCATTCGCGTCGACACCGCCGGTCAGTACCTTGCCCGAGGCAGGGATCACGGTGTTGTAGGCGCGGGCCAGGCGGGTGATCGAGTCGAGCAGGATCACCACGTCTTTTTTCATTTCCACCAGGCGCTTGGCTTTTTCCAGCACCATCTCGGCTACTTGCACGTGGCGCGTGGCCGGCTCGTCGAAGGTCGAGGCGACGACTTCGCCGCGTACCGAACGTTGCATTTCGGTAACCTCTTCCGGACGTTCGTCGATCAGCAGCACGATCAGCGTGATATCGGGGTGGTTTGCCGTGATCGCGTGCGCGATGTGCTGCAGGATCACGGATTTGCCGGATTTCGGCGATGCCACCAGCAAGCCGCGCTGGCCTTTGCCGATCGGGGCGATCAGGTCGATGATGCGGCCGGTGATGTTTTCCTGGCCATTCATTTCACGTTCCAGGCGCAGCGGCTCGTTCGGGTGCAGCGGCGTCAGGTTTTCAAACAGGATGCGGTGCTTCGAGGCTTCCGGCGATTCGCCGTTGACCTTGTCTACTTTGACCAGTGCGAAATAGCGTTCGCCATCTTTCGGGGTCCGTACCTCGCCTTCGATCGAATCGCCGGTGTGCAGATTGAAGCGGCGGATTTGCGAAGGGGAGATGTAAATGTCGTCGGTGGACGCCATGTAGCTGGCGTCGGGCGAGCGCAGGAAGCCGAAGCCGTCAGGCAGCACTTCCAGGGCGCCATCGCCAAAAATCTGTTCGCCGGACTTGGCGCGTTTCTTCAGGATAGCGAACATCAGCTCCTGTTTGCGCAAGCGGGCTGCGTTGTCAATGTCAAGACCGATCGCCATCTCAAGCAGGGCGGATACGTGTAGGGCCTTTAGTTCGGATAAATGCATATGTGTTGAGTGTCCCGAGACGGGATGTAAAGGTAGGGGAGGGGACTGCGTGGCTTGATTAATTATTCGGGAAGGTTTTGCATGAATGGTAGCAAAGCCGCTTTCCGGTGTGTCCAATCAGGCGGCGCTGCGGGCGCAGCGCTGCCCATCATACATTAAATGTTGCTGTCGACGAAAGTGGTCAACTGGCCCTTGGCCATGGCGCCCACTTTTTGAGCAGCTGCAACACCATCCTTGAACAGGATCAGGGTCGGGATGCCGCGAATGCCGAACTTGGCAGGAACAGCCTGGTTGGCGTCCACGTCCATCTTGGCGATCACGATGCGGCCCGCATATTCCTTGGCCACTTCTTCCAGGATCGGGGCGATGGCCTTGCAGGGACCGCACCATTCTGCCCAGAAGTCGACCAGTACTGGCACTTCGGATTTCAGGACGTCTGCTTCAAAAGATGCATCGCTAATGTGTTTGATATATTCGCTCATATTTTCCTCAAATGAGGGTGGGATCAATAATGCCTGGAATTAACCATACGCTGGTTCGCCATCCATGCTTCCTGGAATGCAGTTAGAAGATGGGGGCAATGGGCACAAATTCAATGTTCTTGGAAGGTGCGACCAGAGGTATGCAGGCGGGGATGGCTGAAATAATAACCCATTTTTTCAAAGCGTGGCGATTATTGCAGAAAAACTTGCGGCAGATCGTCCCCGCGCGTGCCGGCATGGCGGCAAAGCCGCATGCCTGCTGGCCCGCAGCGCCGTGTCCGCCCTTGCGGCCAGCCTCCACGCTCAGGCTTGGACGCTGGCCAGGCGGGCCGTGTGCTGCAGTTGCAAGTTCACCATGAGCTGCAATTCCGCGCTTTCCATCGGCTTGCGGAAGGTGCCCAATATATGCAGGCCATTGGCCACGGCCAGGCGTTCGGCCGCCAGGCGCACGGCCGAGTGCAGGCCCGACAGCAAGACCACGCCGCCGCGGAAGCCATTGTCCGCCGCCATGCGCAGGAATTCGATGCCGTCGATGTCGGGCATGGACAGGTCGCAGATCAGCAGGTCGGGCTGGTGCTGCTTCAGGGTGGCCAGCGCCTGTTCGCTGTGCGACTCGCAGCGGATGTCGAACGGGCCCATTTGCTCGAGCATGTCGCTGAGCACGTCGAGCATGAAAACGTCGTCGTCCAGCAGCAGCACGCGCAACGGTGCCAGGCCTGCTTCGTTCTGTTCGCGGACTGCTTGGTTTGATACTGTATTCATCGTCATGTCTTTCTATGGATATGCTGCATCGCTGTCGATGCCGATACCTTGCCGCAACCCAATTGGCGGTAGCTAATCGTCATTGGCAAAGCTGGTGTTGTTCATGATTTGTTCGGTAATCTGTTCCAGCAGTGGCCACAGGCGCGCCACGATGTGCCGCGCCCGCTCGGCCTCGTCGGCCGGTTCGCCCGGCGCCAGGGTTTCCAGGTTATGGCACAGCTCGGCCAGCCCCAGCGCGCCCACCGTGCGCGCCGACGACTTGATGCGGTGCCCCAGTTCGCGCACCTGGTGCACGTCGCCGCGCGCCAGGGCCGCATCGATGTCGCCGAAGCCATCCTGCGTGGTCTGCAGGAACTTGAAGGCGAATTTGCGCACCTTTTCCGGGTTGTAGCCGAGCAGCTTGGCCAGGATGGACAGGTCGATCACCTGCGGGTCGCCGGCCAGGGTGGTCTTGAAGGCGGGCGCGGCGCGGCTGCGGGCGGGCGGTGGCGGCGTCTCGCGCGCCGGCAGCCAGCTGGCGATGGTCTGGTACATCATGGCCGGCTGGATGGGCTTGGAAATGAAATCGTCCATGCCCGCGTCCAGGCAGCGCACGCGGTCTTCGCTGGTGGCCGTGGCCGTCATGGCCAGCACGCGCAGATGCGCCAGCTGCGGGTCGGCGCGGATATGGCGCGTCGCCTGCAAGCCATCCATCAGCGGCATCTGCACGTCCATCAGCACGCAGTCGAACTGCGTCTGGCGCAGCAGGTCGAGCGCTTCCTCGCCATTGTTGGCCAGGCAGACGGAGGCGCCCGCTTCTTCCAGCAATTCCAGCGCCACCTGCTGGTTGAACGTGTTGTCTTCCACCAGCAGGATGCGCGCATGCTTGAGCGTGCGCATGACCAGGGCCGCGTCGGCGCTGGCGCGCATGGCCGCGGCCGTCTGCACCATGCTGTCGAGCATGGCTGGCGCCGCCTGGTCGGAAATGCCCAGGTTGGCCGTGAACCAAAAGGTGCTGCCGGCGCCGGGACGGCTGTCGACGCCCACGTCGCCGCCCATCAGCTGCGCCAGCTGCTTGCAGATGGCCAGGCCCAGGCCCGTGCCGCCATACTCGCGCGTGGTGGAGGTGTCGGCTTGCTGGAAGGACTGGAACAGCTTGCTCATCTCGTCCTGCGACAGGCCGATGCCGTGGTCGCACACTTCAAAGCGCACCAGGCAGTGTTTCGCATCGGCTACCACCCTGCGCACTTTCACGGTAATGCTGCCCTGTTCGCTGAACTTGATGGCGTTATTGGCGTAGTTGATCAGTACCTGCCCCAGCCGCAGCGGATCGCCTACCAGCACGGCCGGCAGTTGCGGGTCGATTTCGAACAGCAGTTCCAGGTTCTTGCCGGCGGCGCGCGGCGCCACCACCGTCATCAGGGTTTGCACCACATGGTCGAAACTGAAGTTGACGCGCTCGATCTCCAGCTTGCCCGCCTCGATTTTCGAGATGTCGAGGATGTCGTCGATGATGCCCAGCAGGTGTTCGCCGGCAAAGCGGATCTTTTCCAGGTAATCGCGCTGGCGCGGTTCCAGTTCCGTCTTGAGGGCCAGGTAGGCCATGCCGATCACGCCATTCATCGGCGTGCGGATTTCATGGCTCATGTTGGCCAGGAATTGTCCCTTTGCCAGGCTGGCTTCTTCGGCCACCTGCTTGGCCTGGTCGAGCTGTTCCGTACGCTGCGCCACCCGTTCTTCCAAGTGTTCGTTGAGCTCGCGCAAAGCGCTCTCGCTGCGCTTGTGATACGTGATGTCCGTCAGGCTGGCCACCACCATGCCCACCTTGCCGTATTCATCGCGGATGGCTTCCGTATTGACGGACAGCCACGACAGGCTGCCGTCGGGCTGCTTCACGCCCATCAGCACGTCGCGCATGGCTTCGCCCGTCGACAGGGTGATGTGCACGGGATGGCTGCGCTGGTCGAAGGCGGAGCCGTCTTCGCGGATGGCTTGCCACAGGCTGTTGCCGGCCGGACTGGCCGCCAGCATGCGCTCGGCGGCGGCATTGCTTTCCAATATGTGGCCGTGGCTGTCCTGTACCACCAGGCCATTCGTCACGGCGCCGAAGACGGAGGCCATGCGCTGGCTGGAATTGGACAGCGCGATCGATGCCTGACGCCGCTCGGTGATGTCGGTGATCATCGCCAGGGTGCCGCCCGGCTCGCCGTTGTCCGACTGGATGCTGGTGCTCGACAGCAAGCCCCACAGGCTGGACAAGTCCTTGCGGAAGAAGCGGAAATCGACCTGGTCCGGCTGGCTGGCGAAGCTGCCGTGGCTGGCCAGGCGGCGCTGCATCAGCAGCTGGCTGTCGCGGTCCATGAAGTCGAGCAGGGGACGGCCCAGCATTTCCTGCACCGTGTAGCCGAGCATGTGCGCCATCTTCGGGTTGACGAAGGTGGTCTTGCCATCCGCATCCGTCATCCAGATGCCTTCGGCCGCCGTCTGCACGATCAGGCGGTAGCGTTCCGAACTGGCGTGCAGCGCTTCCTCGGCGCGTTGCCGCTGCGTCATGTCGCGCAGCGAGACGATGGAAAATACCTGGCCTGCCATGCGCAGCGGCGACAGGCTGACCTTGGCGGGGAAATGCGTGCCGTCGCGGCGGCGCGCCATCATCACCCGGCCTGGCAGGCTGTGCCGCGCTTGCGGGTCGCCCACGGATTGGCTGGCCGTGCTTTCCGGTACCAATTGTTCCAGCGACATGCCCGTCAATTCGGCCAGCGGATAGCCGAAGCAGCGCGCGCCGATCTGGTTGGCGTAATGCACCTTGCCCTCGACATCGGCGATCAGCATGGCTTCGGGCGCCGCTTCCAGCATCGAGCGCATGCGCGCTTGCTCGTCCTGCTTGCGTTCGCTGATATCGCAGACGATGCCGCTGGCCTGCGTGGCGGCGCCATTCGAGGCGCGCGCCAGCACGGCGCCGCGCGCCAGCAGCCAGCGCCAGTGGCCGTCGCTGTGGCGCAAGCGGAATTCGCAATTGAAGGTGCCGGACGCCTGGCCGTCCAGATGCTGGCGAAATGCCAGACTCAGGCGCGCGCGGTCGTCCCGGTGCACTTCGGCCAGCCAGTCGCTCAATGTCTGGTCGAGCTTGGCGCTCTTGTCGCCCAGCACGTCCTGGTACTGGGGCGCGAACTGCAGCCGGTCGGACTGGCGCCGCCACGTCCAGCCAGCCAGCGAGGCACCCCGCAAGGCTTGCCACGCATCCTGTTCGGCCAGCGCATGCGCGGGCAGCAGCAGGCGGTGCAACTGTTGCCGCAGGCGCCAGGCTTGCCAGCAAGCCAGTCCCGCCAGGGCGGTGGCGCTGGCGGCAGCATACGGCCACAGCAGTGCCGGCGCCATGCCGTGGACCGCCGCCTGCGCCGGCAGCGACAGCGCCATGCCGGCAGCCAGCATCGTACGAGCGAGCCGGCGCAGCGCAGGGCGCCGTGGGCGTGGTGCGCTGAAACTCGTGTGGCTGCAATACGACAAATGCATCCCTTTCTGGGGCGTGATTGGACTGTGCTGGCAGTGCATGAGACGCGCTCATATAAACGCCTGCGGCGCTTTCTGGCGGCAACTATAGCATCGAATATTTACTCGGAGTAGTTAAGTTCGGAAACGGCCAAAACGGCGTTTTTTTTGCCCCGTCATGGCTGTTTTTTTCGCGATTTGGTGAGAATCTGTGACAAAGTTTGCGCGAAATCGTGCTACTGAACCACCAGATGGGAAGACGCCTGATAAAACCGTAGCGAGCGGTAGCGTTTTGTGGCTGAGAAGCGCAACCGTGCTGTAGCACGGTGAGCATCACAGGCCGCAAAGCGCGACGCGCAGCAGGTTTTTCAGGTGTTCTCAGCTAAAGCTGCCGGCGAACTGATAGCGGTGTCCGGGATGCCACATGGTGGCGATTGAGGCGATCTTGCCGCCCGAGCGCGTCTGGCGGCGCAGCACCAGGCAAGCCTGCTTCGTGTCGATGGCCAGCATTTCGGCGATGTCGCGCGGCGCAGACAGCGCTTCGATGCTGTAGGTGGCGCCCTGCAGGGGGGCGGCGGCCATCAGGTATTCGTTCGGCGTGATGCTGGAAAAATCCTGCGTCATGTAGTCGGGCGCGCACTCGGGATTGACCCAGCGGTCTTCCACCTGGATCGGCACACCGTTTTCGAAATGCACGATCAGCGAATGAAACAGCGGGTGTTCCGGCGGCAAGCCGAATTGCTTGGCCAGCAAATCCGACGCCTTGGTACGTTCGAGCAATTGCAAGCTGCTGCGGTGGATATGTCCGCGCGCGCGCACTTCATCGGCGATACTCTTGATTTCCAACAAGGTCGCCTGGTATTTTTGCTGTGCCACATAGGTGCCGGAACCCTGGCGCCGCGTCAGCACCTGTTCGCTCGTCAGTTCGCGCACGGCGCGGTTGACGGTCATGCGCGAGACGCCGAATTGTTTCACCAGTGCCTGCTCGGAAGGAATCACGTCGCCTTCCTTCCAGCGGCCGGCAGCGATGCCGGCCAGCAGAAAATCCTTGATGCGCTGGAAAATGGGCGTATTTTCTTGTGTATTGTGATCGTCCAATGCGGTTTCTCCGGGGCGCGGGCAGGGCGCGCCGCCGGCTGGAGGCGCGATGGCCGATTTTAGCACCGAGCACGATGCCCGCCGCCAGCCTTTTTTCGAATTCAAAAGCAAGCGCCGGAGTGTGGCGCGCGCGGCGACTGGCTATGCTGGTGACTTACTATTGACTTGCATGGAGTTGGCCATGGAACACTCTTACTCGACCGATGATGAACGCTGGGATGCCCTGCAGCGGCGCGCGCCCGATGCCGACGGCGTCTTTTACTACTCGGTGCGCACGACGGGCGTGTATTGCCGTCCTTCCTGCGCGGCGCGCCCCGCCTTGCGCCGCAACGTGGCTTTCCACACCAGCTGCGAGCAGGCCGAGGCGGCCGGCTTTCGTCCCTGCCTGCGCTGCAAGCCCAACCTGCCGCCGCTGGCCCAGCGCCAGGCGGCCCTCGTGGCCGATATCTGCCGCCTGATCGACGCCAGCGACGAGCTGCCTGACCTGGACAGCCTTGCGCAGGCAGCAGGCCTGAGCCGTTTTCATTTTCACCGCGTCTTCAAGGCGCACACGGGCATCACGCCGAAAGCCTATGCGGCGGCGCGGCGCGGCGAGCGCCTCAAGGCCGGCTTGCAGGGCGCGGCGAACGTCACGGAAACCTTATATGCGGCCGGTTTCAATTCCAGCGGCCGCCTGTATGCGGCCACGCCCGGCTTGCTGGGCATGACGCCGGGCGCGTTTCGCGACGGCGGCAGCGGCGCCGTGATCCGTTTCGCCATCGGCGCCTGCTCGCTGGGCGCCATCCTCGTGGCCAGCACGGACAAGGGCATCTGCGCGATTCTGATCGACGATGACCCCGACGTGCTGCTGCGCGACTTGCAGGACCGCTTTCCCCGCGCCGAGCTGCGCGGCGCCGAGCCCGAGTACGAACGGACGGTGGCGCAGGTGGTGGGCCTGGTCGAGGCGCCGGGCCTGGGCCTGGACTTGCCGCTCGACGTGCGCGGCACCGTGTTCCAGCAGCGCGTGTGGCAAGCCTTGCGCGAGATTCCTGCCGGCAGCACGGTCAGCTATGCCGAGCTGGCCAGGCGCATCGGCGCCCCGAAAGGCGCGCGGGCCGTGGCGGGCGCCTGCGCGGCCAATGCGCTGGCCGTGGCCATCCCCTGCCACCGCGTGGTACGCAACGATGGCGCGCTGTCCGGCTACCGCTGGGGCGTGGAGCGCAAGCAGGCGCTGCTCGAGCGCGAGGGCGAGCGGTGAGGGCGCTGGACTGGCGCCGGATCGAATATGATCTGAATCAATACGGCTGTGCCGTCGTGCCGGGCTTGCTGGACGCGGACGCCTGCGCCGCGCTGGCGGCCCGGTATGACGATGCTGCGCATTTCCGCAGCACGGTGGTGATGCAGCGCCATGGTTTTGGCCAGGGCGAGTACCAGTATTTCGCCTATCCCTTGCCTGACCTCGTGGCCACCTTGCGCGAACAGCTGTACGGCCCGCTGGCGGCCATCGCCAACCGCTGGCAGGCGGCCATGGGAGTGGATGGGCGCTTTCCCCTGGCGCACGGGGACTTTCTTGCGCGCTGCCATGCGGCAGGGCAAACCCGGCCCACGCCCTTGCTGCTGCGCTACCGCGAGGGCGATTACAACTGCCTGCACCAGGACTTGTATGGCGAGCACGTGTTTCCGCTGCAACTGGCCGTGCTGCTGTCGCGCCCGCAGGAAGACTTCACGGGTGGCGAGTTCGTGCTGACGGAGCAGCGCCCGCGCATGCAGTCGCGCGTGGAAGTCGTGCCGCTGGCGCAGGGCGACGCCGTGCTCTTTCCCGTGGCGCAGCGTCCCGTCAATGGCACGCGCGGCAGTTATCGCGTGAACATGCGCCACGGCGTGTCGCGTGTGCGCACAGGCTTGCGCCACACGCTGGGGATCATTTTCCACGATGCGAGCTGAACGGTAGCTGCGGCGCTTGAGTTTCCAGGATTACATGGCATGATGGCTCTTCCTGTTACTTTTCATTTCTGCCATGTCCGCGCTGCTCCGCCTGTTGTACCTGTTGACCATTTTCCTGCTGCCCGCAGCCCATGCGGACGAGGGCGTGTCCGCGCTCGTCTCGGAGGCCGCGTCCGCCATGGTGCCGTCACAGGCCGCTGCCGTCCGGACGGCGCCGCTGATGTTTGCCAACCGCAAGATATTTGTCTTCCGCGCCGCGCTGGCCGGCTATCCGCCCGATGAGCGGGCCATCGGCGCACAGCGCCGCCTGGAAGGCGTGCTGGCCAAGAATGGCCCCTTGCGCACGGGCACGCGTCCTATTCCCGAAGGCACGCAAGTGCTGCTCGACGGCGTGCAGCTGTTCGTCGTCGTGCCCGGCGACGTCAACCTGCTGGCCGGCGACACGACGGAAAGCGTGGCGAAAACGGCAGCAGAGGAATTGAGCAAGGCCGTGCTCGACTACCGCGAACAGGGCAGCTGGCGCTACCTGGCGATCGCGGCCGCCGTGTGCGCGGCCGCCACCCTCGTGTTCTGGCTGGTGTGGATGGGGCTGACGCGCCTGTACCACTGGGCCAAGCGCCGCAGCGGCATCCTGCTGGCCTCGCGCCTGCGCGACGTGCGCCTGAAGAACGTGCGCGTGCTCGATGCCGAGCATTACATCGCCTTCGCGTATCAGCTGCTCAGCGCCGTGCTGTGGGGCTTGCGCCTGATGGCCACGTATCTGTGGGCCGCCTTCGTGCTGGGCCGTCTGCCCTACACGCGCTCGTGGGGCGAAAGCCTGAGCGGCTACCTGTTCGACGTGGCGGCCGACGTCTTCCACGCCATCATCGGCGCCTTGCCGGGACTGGTGCTGGTGTGCGTGATCTTCGCCATCGCGCGCCTGATCGCCGCCACGGCCGCTTCGCTGTTCAAGCGCGTGGAAAGCGGGGAACTGCAGATCGGCTGGCTCGACAAGGACACGGCCCTGCCCACGCGCCGCATCGCCAGCGTGGTGATCTGGCTGTTCGCGCTGGCCATGGCGTATCCGTATCTGCCCGGTTCGCATACGGCCGCCTTCCAGGGCTTGTCCGTGCTGGTGGGCCTGATGGTGTCGATCGGCGCGTCGAGCATCGTGGGCCAGGGCGCCAGCGGCCTGATCCTCATGTACACGCGCGCCCTGCGCAAGGGCGAATATGTGCGCGTGGGCGACAGCGAAGGCACGGTGGTCGACGTGGGCATGTTCGAGACGCGGCTGCGCACGGGCCTGGGCGAAGAAGTGGCCTTGCCGAACGCGTGGGTGATGTCGCAGACGACGAAAAACTATTCGCGCGCCCAGCCCGGCGGCGGTTTCGTGCTCGACGCCACCGTTACCATCGGCTACGCCACGCCATGGCGGCAAGTGCACGCCATGCTGGAACTGGCCGCGTCGCGCACGACGGAACTGTCCACCATGCCAAAACCGTACGTGATGCAACTGGCGCTGCAAGATTACTACGTGCAATACCGCCTGGTGGCCTACGCCAGCGCCGAAGTCCCCCGCCAGCGCGCCGAAGTGCTGAACCGCTTGCACCAGAACATCATCGACGTCTTCAACGAATTCGACGTGCAAATCACCTCGCCGCACTACATCGACGACCCGAAAGAGTCGCACGTGGTGCCGCCGGAAGACTGGTTCAGGGCGCCGGCGAAGCGGGGGGAGGACTCGAGTCAACTGGCGCCTCCCAAGCCTTGAGTGCTGTGACCGGTTTCTTGAGGAGGCATGCCCTATCGTGACTTTTCTTCGGGGGCACAGGCATGCTTGCCGTTTGCCAGTCGAACGCCGTGAAATCCCCCGGAAGGTGCCGTGAGCAGGCAAAAATCTGCCGAGTAGCGCGATGTGGGATCGGATAGGCCCGCGCCAGCCATGCGGGTATTGACCGGGCGCAAGGCCTGCGCGCTTGCGTTAAGATGCGGGGCGTTTCCATGAACAGAAAGAGAACCATGTCCAGCCCCTCCCGCACCGCAGCTTCCCGCACCGCCCGCAGCCTGGCCGCCGCCCTGGCCGGCGACCCGTTCTACCGCACCGTCACGGTGGCGTGCGGCGACGACGAGGCGGCGCGGCTGGCCATGCTGGAAGCCTACTTCGCGCTGGCGCTGGCCGAGGGCGAGCAGGCGGGGCGCATCGACCTGGCTGACGACGCGGGCAATGGCGCCGCCATCTGGACCACGGATGCGCCGGCGGCCCTGCGCCAGGCCGCCTACGCTTTGCGCGAAGCCGCCTTGCGCGACTTGCTGGGGGAGCGCGGCTTCGCGCATTTCACGGCCATCGTGGAAAACATGGAGCACGCGCTGGCGCCGCATGGTCTGCAGGACGCGTGGTACCTGTCGATCGCCGGCATCGCTCCCGCCGCGCAAGGGCAGGGGCTGGGCGCGTCCGTGCTGGCGCCGGGCCTGGCGGCCGTCGATGCGGCCGGCGCCGCGTGCTTCCTGGAGACCTACAACGAGCGCAGCCGGCCGTTCTATGCCCGCCTGGGCTTCGTGGCGGCGGGACGCTACGCGGAAGCCGTCACGGGCTGCGACTACTGGCTGATGGTAAGACCACCTTCCGCTGCCTGATTGACCATTTTGCCAATTTCTATACACTCGTCTTTTTTCTAACGACTAAAAGACCTGGAGATGGAAATGCCGACCCTGCGCCGCAACCTGCTCACGCTCGCCTGCCTGGGCGCCTTCGCCCTGCCCCACGCCCGTGCCGATACCGTCATCGACAATGCCAACGGCTACACGCTCAATGCTGCCGGCAAGGTGGTGCGCTTCACGGCGCTGGCGTTTGACGACGCAGGCAAGCTGCTCGCCGTCGGCAGCGCCGCGCAGGTGAAACGCAAGGCGGCCAAGGGCGCCCTGCACGTCGACGTACAGGGAAAAACCGTGCTGCCTGGCCTGATCGACGCGCATGGCCACGTGTTCGGCCTGGGCACGATCGCCAGCGGCGTGATGCTGTACGGTTCTGCGTCGCTGCCGGCCGCCGTGCAGGCCGTGGGCGACTTCGCCCGCGCGCATCCGCAGCGCAGCTGGGTGATCGGCAATGGCTGGAACCAGGAAATCTGGAAACTGGGACGCTTTCCCACGGCAGCTGAACTCGATGCGGCGGAAAGCGCGCGGCCTGTGTGGCTGCGCCGGGTCGACGGCCACGCGGGCTGGGCCAACAGCCGTGCGCTGGCGCTGGCCGGCATCACGCGCGCCACACCGGATCCGGCCGGCGGCAAGATAGTGCGCGACGCGGATGGCAACGCCACCGGTGTGCTGGTCGACAGCGCCATGGACTTGATGGATGCCGTGCTGCCCAAGCCGGGCGACGTGGAAAACCGCGCCGCCCTCGATGGCGCGCTGGCGCAGCTGTCGCAAGTGGGCCTGACCAGCGTGCACGATGCGGGCATCGGCCAGATGCAGGACAGCCTGTTCCGCGATTACGCGGACCACGGCAAGCTGACGGTGCGCGTGTACGGCATGATCTTCGACACGACGGAAGACTTCGACGCGCTGTCGAAGAACGGTCCCGTAAACAGCTATGCGCGCGACATGTACGCCTTGCGCGCCGTCAAACTGCTGTCCGACGGCGCCCTGGGCAGCCGCGGCGCGGCCCTGCTGGCGCCGTACAGCGACGATCCGAGCACACGCGGCCTGCTGTTCTACCCGGACGCCGCCATGCGCGCGAAGATGGAAAAGGCCATGCGCGCCGGCTATCAGGTCAACGTGCACGCCATCGGCGACGCGGGCAACCATCAGATCCTCGACGGCTATGCCGCCTTGACCGCGCAATACCGCAGCGTGGGCCTGCGCCACCGCATGGAGCACGCGCAGGTGGTGCAGTTATCCGATATCCCACGCTTCAAGACCCTGGGCATCGTGCCCTCGATGCAGCCCACGCACGCCACGTCCGACCAGAACATGGCGGAGCAGCGCGTGGGCCACGAGCGCATCAAGGGCGCGTATGCGTGGCGCACCTTCCTCAAGCAGGGTTCGCGCATCGCCTGCGGTTCCGACTTCCCCATCGAATCGCCGAATCCGTTCGAGGGTATCCACGCGGCCGTCACGCGGCAGAACAGCGAAGGCTTCCCGGCCGGCGGCTGGTATCCGCAGCAGGCCATGACGGTGACGGAAGCGCTGCGCTGCTTCACCCTGGACGCGGCCTGGGCGGCGCACCAGGAAAAGGTCATCGGCACCCTGGAAGCGGGAAAATGGGCCGATTTCATCGTCGTCGACCAGGACCTGTTCAGTGTGGAACCAAAGGCCATCGGCAAGACGCAGGTGCTGCAGACGTGGGTGGCGGGCAAGCGCGTGTTCGAGAAAAAATAGGCCGTTTACGTTTGCAAAAACCTGTTGACTTGGTTGTATAGACAACCTATGCTGGGTGTACAAGAGCGGGCCAGGTATCAGGCTAGATACGCCCGCTCGCACCCTACGAGGAGACAGCATGAACAGCACAATGGACAACGATCCACGCTTTGATGCCAGCCGTGTCATCCGCGCCCCGCGCGGCACGGCCATGGCTTGCAAGAGTTGGCAGGCCGAGGCGGCCTACCGCATGTTGCAAAACAACCTGGACCCGGAAGTGGCGGAAAATCCGCAGCACCTGGTCGTCTACGGCGGCATCGGCCGCGCCGCCCGCAACTGGGCCTGCTTCGACCAGATCCTCGCCTCCTTGCGCGAACTGGAAGACGACCAGACCTTGCTGATCCAGTCCGGCAAGCCGGTGGGCGTGTTCCGGACCCACGCGGACGCGCCGCGCGTATTGATCGCCAATTCCAACCTGGTGCCGAAATGGGCGAACTGGGAACACTTCAACGAACTCGATCGGCAAGGCCTGTTCATGTACGGCCAGATGACGGCCGGCAGCTGGATCTATATCGGCACGCAGGGCATCGTGCAGGGCACGTATGAAACCTTTGCCGAAGCGGGCCGCCAGCATTTCGGCGGCGACTGGGGCGGACGCTGGATCTTGACGGCGGGCCTGGGCGGCATGGGCGGCGCGCAGCCGCTGGCCGCCACCATGGCGGGCGCCGTTTCGCTCAACATCGAGTGCCAGCAAAGCAGCATCGATTTCCGTCTGCGCACGCGCTACCTGGACAAGCAGGCAGCCAGCCTGGATGAAGCCCTGGAACTGGTCAAATACCACACGCAGCGCAAGGAAGCGATCTCCATCGGCTTGCTGGGCAACGCGGCCGAAGTGCTGCCGGAACTGGTGCGCCGCGCGAAGGCGGGCGGCCTGGTGCCGAACCTGGTGACGGACCAGACTTCCGCGCACGACCTGGTCAACGGCTATCTGCCGCGCGGCTGGAGCGTGTCGGACTGGAAGGCGGCGCAGCAGGACCCGCAGCGCCATGCGCGCCTGACGGTGGCGGCCGCCGATTCCTGCGCCGCCCACGTGCAAGCCATGCTCGATTTCCACGCCATGGGCGTGCACACCGTCGATTACGGCAACAACATCCGCCAGGTGGCGTTCGACCAGGGCGTGCAGAACGCCTTCGACTTCCCCGGTTTCGTGCCCGCCTACATCCGCCCGCAGTTCTGCGAAGGGCGTGGGCCGTTCCGCTGGGTGGCCTTGTCGGGCGACCCGGAAGACATCTACAAAACGGATGCGAAGATCAGGGAGCTGTTCCCGCACCACAAGCAGGTACACCACTGGCTGGACATGGCGCGCGAACGCATCGCCTTCCAGGGCCTGCCGGCGCGCATCTGCTGGCTGGGACTGGGCGAGCGCCACATCGCGGGCCTGGCCTTCAACGAGATGGTGCGCACGGGCGAACTGAAGGCGCCCATCGTCATCGGCCGCGACCACCTGGACACGGGTTCCGTGGCCAGCCCGAACCGCGAGACGGAAAGCATGAAGGACGGCACGGACGCCGTGTCCGACTGGCCTTTGCTCAACGCCATGCTCAATACGGCAGGCGGCGCCACCTGGGTCTCGCTGCACCATGGCGGCGGCGTGGGAATGGGGTATTCTCAGCATGCGGGCATGGTCATCGTGGCCGACGGCAGCGAAGCGGCGGCAAAACGCCTGGCGCGCGTACTGGTCAACGACAGCGGTTCCGGCGTGATGCGCCATGCCGATGCCGGCTATGAAACGGCGGCCGCCTGCGCCAAGCGCAACGGCCTGATTCTTCCCATGCTTCCTTGAGACCTTGATCCGAATGACTATGACACAGCATGCCAAAAGTTGGACCCTGAAGCCGGGCGCGATGACCCTGGCCGACCTGCGCGCCGTCTGGGCCGCGCCGGCAAAATTGATCCTCGCCGCCGAGGCCTATCCCGTCATCGAGGCGTCGGCCGCCGCCGTGCAGGCCATCGTCGCCAAGGGCGATGCAGCCTACGGCATCAACACGGGCTTCGGACTGCTCGCCAAGACGCGCATCCCCGATGAGAAGCTCGAGCAATTGCAGCGCAACCTGATCCTGTCGCACTCCGTCGGCACGGGCGAGCTGCTGTCGGACGCCGTCGTGCGCCTGATCATGCTGATGAAGATCGGCAGCCTGGCGCGCGGCTTTTCCGGCGTGCGCCCGCTGATCGTCGACACCCTGATCGCGCTGTACAACGCGGGCATCATGCCGGCCATTCCCGCCAAGGGTTCCGTGGGCGCCTCGGGCGACCTGGCGCCCCTGTCGCACATGACGCTGGCCATGCTGGGCGTGGGCGACGTGCGCGTCAACGGCGAATTGATGGCGGCCCCCGAAGCGCTGGCGCAGGCGGGCATCGCGCCCGTTGTGCTGGCTGCCAAAGAGGGCCTGGCGCTGATCAACGGCACGCAGGTGTCGAACGCGCTGGCGCTGCATGGCCTGTTCATGGCCGAGCGCCTGCTGGAAGCGGCCATGGTCACGGGCGCGCTGTCGCTCGATGCGGCCAAGGGCAGCGACTCGCCGTTCGACGCGCGCGTGCATGCCGTGCGCGGACAGCCGGGGCAGATCCTGGCCGCGCAGATGTACCGCCAGCTGGTGGCGCACAGCGCCATCCGCGCCTCGCACCTGGAAGGCGACGAGCGCGTGCAGGACCCGTACAGCCTGCGCTGCCAGCCGCAGGTCATGGGCGCCTGCCTCGATTTGATCGGCAATGTGGGCCGCACCCTGCTGATCGAAGCCAATGCCGTCACGGACAATCCGCTGATCTTCCAGGATGGCCCCAACGGGCAGGCGGAAATCGTCTCGGGCGGCAATTTCCACGCCGAGCCGGTGGCCTTTGCCGCCGACACCCTGGCGCTGGCGATTTCTGAAATCGGCGCGCTGGCCGAGCGCCGCATCGCGCTGCTGATCGACGCCACGCTTTCCGGCCTGCCGCCGTTCCTTGTGCGCGATCCGGGCGTCAATTCCGGCTTCATGATTGCCCACGTGACGGCCGCCGCGCTGGCGTCGGAAAACAAGTCGCTCGCGCATCCGGCCAGCGTCGACAGCCTGCCCACGTCCGCCAACCAGGAAGACCATGTGAGCATGGCCACGTTCGCCGGGCGCCGCCTGGACGACATGGCGCACAACACGGCCGTCATCGTCGGCATCGAGCTGCTGGCCGCTGCGCAGGGCATCGATTTCCACCGTCCGCTGAAAACCTCGCCGCACCTGGAGCACGTGCATCACCAGCTGCGCCAGAAGGTGCCGTTCTTCGATGCCGACCGCTTCTTCGCGCCCGATATCGAAGCGGCCAAGCAGATGGTGCTGCATGGCGAGTTGAGCAGTACGTGCAAGAATTTGTTCGCCCCGCTGTACGCCTGAGTGGGCGCAAGGAGACAAGCATGGATTTCCGCTTCAATGAAGGCAGCATCCCGCTGCTCGTGTCGATGCCCCACGTGGGTACCGACATACCGGACGATATCGCCGCGCGCATGACGCCGCAGGCCCTGGTCAAGGCCGATACGGACTGGCATCTGCGCGAACTGTATGGATTTTTGCAGGAGATGGATGCGTCCGTGCTGTCGGCGCGCTGGTCGCGCTACACCATCGACCTGAACCGGCCGCAGGAAGACACGAATCTGTATCCGGGACAGGATACGACGGGCTTGCTGCCCAGCGATACATTTCACCGCGAGCCGCTGTACCTGCCAGGCCGCGAACCCGATGCAGCAGACGTGCAGCAGCGCCTGCAACGCTACTGGGCGCCGTACCACGGGCAGCTGCGCGCGGAGCTGGACCGCCTGCTGCGCGTGCATGGCGCCGTGGTGCTGTGGGATGCCCATTCCATCGCCTCGCACGTGCCGCGCTTTTTCGACGGCAAGCTGCCCGACCTGAACTTCGGCACGGCCGACGGCGCCAGCTGCGACAGCGGGCTGACGTCCGCCGTGGTCGATATCGCGCGCGCGCAGGATCAATTTACCGTGGCCTTGAACGGCCGCTTCAAGGGCGGCCATATCACGCGCCACTACGGCCAGCCGGAAGGCCGCGTGCATGCGATCCAGCTGGAGATGTGCCAGTGCGTGTACATGGATGAAGCGGCGCCGTTTGCCTACCGGCCCGACCTGGCCGCGCAGGTGCAGCCGCTGCTGCGCCAGATGATGGGCGCAGCCGTGGCATGGGTGGCGCGTTGAGCGGCTGTTTGTTCGCGCGCCATGCGCTGCTGCCGCAGGGCTGGCGCCGCGACGTGCTGCTGGAATGGGATGCGGCCGGCGACTTGACGCGCGTCCAGGCCGATACCGCGCCATCGCCAGGCGTGGAGGTGGCGCAATATGTCTTGCCCGGCATGGTCAACCTGCATTCGCACGCTTTCCAGCGCGCGCTGGGCGGCATGACGGAGATCGCCGGCGAGGCAACGGGCAATGCGCCGGACAGCTTCTGGACGTGGCGCGAACTTATGTACCGCTTTGCGCGCCACATCACGCCGGAGCAGATGCAAACCATCGCCGCGCAGCTGTTTGCCGAATGCCTGCGCCATGGCTACACTTCCGTGTGCGAATTTCACTACCTGCAGCGCGATGGGGCAGGCGCGCTGTATGCGCGTCCCGCCGAAACGGCCGAACGGGTGCTGGCCGCGGCGCGTCTCAGCGGCATCGGCATGACCATGCTGCCCGTGCTGTACAGCCATGCGGGCTTCGGCGAGCAGCCCTTGAAGGCCGAGCAGGCGCGCTTTCGCACGGATGCGCAGGACGTCTTGCGCATCATCGAAGCGCTGGCGCCGCAGCGCGGCGGGCAGGTGGAGGTGGGCTTCGCGCCGCATTCGCTGCGCGCGGCCAGCGTGGCGCAGATCCGCGAAGTGGCGCAGGCACTGCCGGCGGACCGTCCCATCCACATCCACATCGCCGAGCAGCAGGGCGAAGTGCGCCAGTGTGTCGACTACAGCGGCCGGCGCCCGGTGCAGTATTTGTACGACCACGCCGACGTCGATGCGCGCTGGTGCCTCGTGCACGCCACGCATGTGCAGCCCGACGAGGTGGCGCTGATGGCTGCCAGCGGCGCCGTGGCGGGCCTGTCTCCCACGACGGAAGCAAACCTGGGCGATGGCCTGTTTCCTTTGGCCGAATTCATCGCGGCCGGCGGATCTTTCGGCGTCGGCAGCGACAGCCATGTGTCGCAGTCGCCCGTGGAGGAATTGCGCTGGCTCGAATATGGCCAGCGTCTGCAGCGTCAGCAGCGCAATGTCGCCGCCACGCCGGATGAACGCCGTGTGGGCGACTTCCTGTGGCAGGCGGCCTTGCGCGGCGGCGCGCAGGCGGCCGGGCGCAAGCTGGGCGCCCTGGCGCCGGGCTGCCGCGCCGACCTGCTGGTGCTCGACGAGGCGCACGTGAACCTGGGCGGCGTGGCCATCGGGGATGTGCTGGGCAGTTTTCTCTTTTGCGGCAACGACAACCTGGTGCGCGACGTGCTGTGCGGCGGCCAGTGGCAGGTGCGCGGCGGTCGCCATGTGGCGCAGGACGCCATCGCCACCGCCTACAAGCGCACCCTGGCGCAATTGAGGGCGCTCTGATGGCCACTTTCATCCCGCATGAATGCCTGCGTGCCGCGCCGTGGAAAAATGGCGGCGGCAGCACGACGGAAATCGCCATTTCGCCAGCGGGCGCTGGCTTCGACGACTTCGACTGGCGCATCAGCCTGGCGACGATCACGGCCAGCGGGCCGTTTTCCTGCTTTCCCGGCATCGACCGCAGCCTGATGCTGGTCGATGGCGACGGCGTGCAGCTGACGCTCGATGGCGCGCGCAAGGTGGTCTTGAGCGCGGCGCAGCCCATGCTGTGGTTTCCCGGCGAAGCGGCCGTCGTGGCGCAGGTCAAGGGGATCACGACGGATTTCAACGTGATGACGCGGCGCGACCGCTGCCGCCACCAGCTGGAAAAGATCACGGCGCCGGGCAAGCTGGCGCGGCGCAGCGCGGCGACCCTGCTGTTCGTGGCCGGCGAAGGTTCCGTGCTGGCGCGCGCCAGCGACCAGCAGTTCGCGCTGGCCCGCTACGACGCCTTGCTGCTCGACGCGGACGATGCGCAGGAGTGGCGGCTCGACGCCTTGCAGCGTTCGGCCGTGCTGTGCGTCGACCTGTTTACCTAGGAGAGAAGCGATGCAAGAGTGGGACCTGGTCATCCACAACGTCCACCTGGCCACGATGGAGCACGGTTATGGCGAGCTGCTCGACGCGGCCATCGCCGTCAAGGATGGCCGCATTGCCTGGTTCGGTCCCGGCGACGAGCTGCCGGCCAGTGGCGCCGTGCTGCACGACGGCCAGGGCTGCTGGCTGACACCGGGCCTGATCGACTGCCATACCCACATCGTCCACGCGGGCAACCGCAGCGACGAATTCGAGGCGCGCCTGAATGGCGCCAGCTATGAAGAGATCAGCCGCGCCGGCGGCGGCATCATGTCCACCGTGCGCGCCACGCGCGCGGCCAGCGACGACGAGTTGCTGCGGCAAAGCCTGCCCCGCGTGCTGGCGCTGCTGGCCGAGGGCGTGACCACGCTGGAAATCAAGTCCGGCTACGGTCTCGACGCGGACAGCGAGGCGAAGATGCTGCGCGTGGCGCGCCAAATCGGGCAAACGCTGCCCGTATCCGTGCGCACCACGTTTCTCGGCGCGCACGCGCTGCCGCCCGAGTATGCGGGCCGGGCGGACGCCTATATCGACCTGCTGTGCGCGCAGATGCTGCCCGCGCTGGCCGGCGATGGCCTGGTCGACGCCGTCGACGCGTTCTGCGAGCGCATCGGCTTTACGCCGGCGCAAACGCAGCGGGTGTTCGCGGCGGCGCAGGCACTGGGCCTGCCCGTGAAACTGCATGCGGAGCAGCTGTCCGACTTGGGCGGCGCGGCGCTGGTGGCGCGCTACGGCGGCCTGTCGGCCGACCACCTGGAATTTTTGTCGGAAGAGGGCGTCGCCGCGATGGCGCAGCACGGCACGGTGGCCGTGCTGCTGCCCGGCGCATATTACTTTTTGCGCGAAACGCAGCCGCCGCCTGTCGCGGCATTGCGCGCTGCCGGCGTGCCGATGGCCGTCTCCACCGATTGCAATCCGGGCACCTCGCCCATGACGTCCTTGCTGCTGGCGATGAACATGGCCTGCACCCTGTGGCGCCTCACGCCGCAGGAAGCGCTGGCTGGTGCTACGTGCCACGCGGCGCGCGCGCTGGGCTTGCAGAATGACACGGGCAGCCTGGCGGTGGGCAAGCGCGCCGATTTCGCCCTGTGGCGCATCGCGCGTCCGGCCGACCTGTCGTATGCGTTGGGCCTGAACCCGTGCGCGGGCGTGGTACACGGCGGTGTCTGGCGCGCGCCGGTGGTAAGCTTGACGGATTGATCATCCGTCCTGGAGCGCCGCGTGCGTGCTGCTTATTTGCTGTTGTTACTTGTCTTCGCCGCCGCGCCCATATCCTCCCTAGCCATGGACGGCGGCACCCTGAAAGTGGGCTCGAAGCGCTTTACGGAATCCTACATCCTCGGCGAAATCGTCAAGCAGAGCGCCGCGCCGCACGTCAGGGCGGAGCACCGCCAGGGGCTAGGCAACACGGCCATCGTGCTCGCCGCGCTGCAGGCGGGCAGCATCGACGTGTATGCCGAATACATGGGCACGATCGCCAGCGAAATCCTCAAGCACGACAAGCCGCTTGACCTGGAACAGATGCGGCGCGAGCTGGCGGCGCTGGGCCTGGGCGTGGCCGTGCCGCTGGGGTTCAACAATACCTATGCGCTGGCGATGCGCGGCGATGAAACGCGCATCGCCAGCCTGGGGCAGCTGGCGCAGCATCCCGCCTTGAGGTTCGGCCTGTCGCATGAATTCATCGGCCGCGTCGATGGCTGGCCGGGCCTGGCCGCCCGCTATGGCTTGCCGCAGCGCCCGCGCGGGCTCGATCACGGCATCGCCTATGAAGCGCTGGCGCAGCGTCAGGTGGACGTGATCGACATCTATTCGACGGACGCGAAGATCCGCCAGTATGGCTTGCGCGTGCTGGCCGACACGCAGCAGTATTTTCCCCGCTACGATGCCATGCTGCTGTACCGGCTCGACGTGCCGGTCCGCTTTCCCGCCGCCTGGCTGGCGCTGCAAGGCTTGCAGGGGCGCATCAGCGAGAGCGACATGATCGCCATGAATGCGGCCGTGGAAATCGATGGCAAGACTTTTTCCGGCGTGGCGCACCAGTGGCTGGCCTCCGGCACGTCGGCGAAAAAACCGGCCGCCGCGCGCAGCAAGCTGCTCGATAAAATCATCGGCGACGATCTGTGGACCCTGACGCGCCAGCACCTGACCCTGGTGCTGCTGTCGGTGGCCCTGGCGTGCGTGATCGGCATTCCGCTGGGCGTGCTGGCGGCGTTTTCGGCGCCGCTGCGGCAAACGGTGCTGGCCTTCGTGGGTGTGCTGCAAACGGTGCCGTCGCTGGCCCTGCTGGCGATATTGATTCCGCTGCTGGGCATGATCGGCACCGTGCCGGCGCTGGTCGCCTTATTCGTGTACGCCTTGCTGCCCATCGTGCGCAATACCTGCACCGGCATCCTGCAGGTGCCGCAAGGCTTGCGCATGGCGGCGCTGGCGCTGGGCTTGAGCCGGCGCGACCGCCTGCTGCACGTGGACTTGCCGCTGGCCTTGCCCGTGATGCTGGCGGGCATCAAAACGGCGGCCGTGATGAGCGTGGGCACGGCCACCATCGCCGCCTTCATCGGCGCGGGCGGCTACGGCGAGCGCATCACCATCGGCCTGGCGCTGAATGACAACGACATGCTGCTGGCAGGCGCGATCCCCGCAGCCGTGCTGGCCCTGCTGACGCAAGGCTTGTTCGAACTGGTGGAGCGCTGGGCCGTAACCGGCCAGCAACGCTGACGCCATCACAGGGAGTGCAGTTTCGAGCGCACCGAGACGACGGCCTGGTGCAGGATGCGTTCAGCCTGGAAGTCGTTCTCGCGCTGTTCGGCGAT
The DNA here is from genome assembly GCF_036231885.1 of Janthinobacterium sp. P210006. Taxonomy (NCBI): domain Bacteria; kingdom Pseudomonadati; phylum Pseudomonadota; class Betaproteobacteria; order Burkholderiales; family Oxalobacteraceae; genus Janthinobacterium; species Janthinobacterium sp. P210006. The sequence goes on from NZ_JAZARD010000001.1 coordinate 355,688, forward strand.
GGCTTGCAGATCGCGCGTGTAGCGTTCCAGGCGGGACCGCAGGTAGGCGCGGTAGATTTTCATGACGAGCGGCTTGGCAGAGACATTCATGATGTGGCTCCCGTATGCATAACGATTCGTTCATTGATTCGTTCATTGTGTGTGAGCGCATTGCTGCCATTTTGCGACGCATCAAACGCCAGCACGCCGTCACTGTGACGCGTTTGATATGCCGCAATGCCCCACTAGCAGAAGATGCCACACTGAATCTTCCCTGCCTGGCCTGGCCCGCATTGGCCGCAGGTTCCGATTCCCTCAAGCATACTCAAGGAGCGTCGCATGGTCATTTTTGCCGTGGTTGCTGGCTGCACCGCCTGCCTGACAGTGTACCAAATCTATAAAAATTCGCAGGGCGGCAATGGTCTTACGCAACAACATATCGGTTTGCACGGCACATTGATTGAGCCACGGAAATAAACTGTGGCAAAGGGGGGACAGTGAGCACACTACTTTAAGTAAAATGTAAGGCCCGGTAAGCAAATGTAAAGGTCGGTACGGTGACAAGTCGTAGCGTTTATATTGATAACCGTTGATTGCATTCTCCCCCTCCCACTTGACAATGGGTTCACCCCGCGGTGCCGCTAGCCCGCGGGGATTTTTTTGGGCAATCGGTTTATGCGGGTGTCGGTGTTCCGGCCGACAATTGCGTCAAGGCATCGCCAGCGACGCGGCAGATGCGCCAGTCCGGCATCACATCCGCGCCCATGCCCTTGTAGAAGTTGATCGCGTTTTCATTCCAGTCCAGTACCGACCATTCGAAGCGGCCGCAATCGCGTTCGACGGCCAGTTGCGCCAGCGCCACCAGCATCTGCTTGCCATAGCCCTTGCCGCGCACCGATTGTTTTACGTACAGGTCTTCCAGATACAGCCCCTTGCGGCACAGGAAGGTGGAAAAATTGTGGAAGAACAGGGCGAAGGTCACTACCTCGCCATTGTCCTCGCCCACCAGCGCTTCGCATGCAGGATGGGCGCCGAACAGGCTGTCGTGCAGCATGGATTCCCTGGCGATCATCATGTGTTCGAGTTTTTCAAACACGGCCAGTTCGTGGATCATGCCGAAGATGGCGGCCACGTCGGTTTCCCGGGCGGGGCGGATGGCGAGAGTGGCGTTGGTAGTGTTCATGTTGCCTTTGCTGATGGAGGGGTGGAAAGGGAGGCGACGGCCGCCGTCTTGCGGGCGCCCGACGTCAGGGCCCAGGCCACGCTGGACAGGCACAGCAACATACCTACCCATTCGATGGCGGCGGGCCGGTAATGTTCGAACTGCACCGACAGCAGCACGGAAATGACGGGCGTGACGACGCCGATATACACGGTCTTTTGCGTGCCGATGCGCGCGATTAGGGTGAAATACGCGCTGAAGGCGATCACGGAGCCGAAGATGGCCAGATACAGCAATCCCATCCAGTAGCTGGGGCGCGCGGGCAGTTGCCAGGACTGGCCCGTGGCAATGGCCCACACGGCCACCATCAAGGTACCCCACAGCATGGTCCAGGCCATGGTCAGCATCACGTTGCCCGACTGTTCGCGTACCTTCATGACCAGCGCGTTGCCCACCGTGCTGGAAACGGTGGCCACCAGGGCCAGCATGAAACCGAGCAGGAAGTGGCCATTGCCGCCGCCCAGAATATCGTGCAGCGCCGCACCGATCGACTGGTAGAACAGCAGCACGATGCCGCAGATGGCGACAAACGCCGCGCAGCAGGTGCTCCAGGTGATGGGCGTGCCGAACGCGATGCGGTTGAGCAACGGTGTCCAGAATACCATCAGCGCAAACAGCACGCTGACGAGGGCGGAGACCAGGTACTGTTCGGAACTGTAGGTGCACACATAGCTGAGGGCAAACGAGGCCAGGCCTTGCAGCAGCATCCATTTTTGCGCGCGCCAGGGCAGGCGCAAGGTATCGCCGCGCACGGCGCACCAGGCAAACAGGGTGGCGGAAGCCAGGCCGAAGCGGTAGACCACGGAAACGGCGGGGGCCACATCGCCCAGCTGCAAGGTGATGGCCCAGAAGGTGGAGCCCCAGATCAGGCAGGCAATGATGAACAGGAGAGGAGAGGACATCGCGCAAGTATACGGGCATCGCGCGGGGATGGCGAGTCTTGGTCGAGCTTGCTCAACGAGTGGTCAGCAGGTGCCCAGGCATTGAGCCAGCGCAGTGCTTCTGGAGAATGTTGAATTTATGAAAATATTTACTTTATTATCAAGTAAATATTTTCTGAATCGCATCTTTGAAGGGGACCACCATGCTAGCCTCACTGCAGATCAAAGTATGGAGCGTGCTTGTGTATGTCGTCGTGACCGCCGTGCTTGCCATCTGGCTGCACCCTTCTGCCTTGCTCGCTGCCGGCGCCTTCGGCTGAGCGCATGCGCCGGCAAGCAGATCAGTGGGTGACGCGGGTCTTGCGGCCATCGGACAGCAGGCGCACGCGTTCGCCCGGACGGAACAGTTCGTCCGCGTCTTGCACGATGGCGCGCATGTCGCCATTGTCCAGGCGTACGGTGATTTCCAGGCCGGGCTTGTTGGAAGCGTTCGCTTCGATGCTTTTGCCTGCCATGCCGCCCGCGACGGCGCCCAGGATGCTGGCCGCGATGGCGCCCTTGCCGCCACCGACTGCCGAGCCGGCCACGCCGCCCAGCGCCGCGCCCGCCAGCACGCCCGTGCCCGTTTCACCCTTGTCGATGGTGACCTGGCGCACGGATTCAACCGTACCCATGCGGACCGATTGTTCATTCTGCGCCTGGCGCGCGTTGTACACATTCGCCGAGTTCGGTTGTACGGCGCAGCCGGCCAGGGTGGCAAGCAATGCCACTGCAATAATTGGTGCTTTCATGTGGGACTCCCTTGGACAAAAGTTAGTTGCCGGTTACATTGACCGGCAGATGATGACTTATCATAAGGACACTTGCCTCATATAACTAGTTGCGAATAGTAAAAATCTGTTACGGCCCCGGCAGGCCACAAGACCACTTGCCGCTCAATACGCGAGCCGCAGGCGCCGGTACAGAAATCCCAGCACGAACAGCGGTCCCACGAGCAAGAAGCGCAAGTCGTCCAGGAACGACGGTTTCTTGCCTTCGATCTGGTGGCCGATGAACTGGCCTATCCAGGCCAGCACGAACAGCGCCAGCGACACGGGCAGGATGGTCAGCGCCGGCATCAGCAACAGCAGCCCCAGCATGGCGGCCAGCATCGCCAGCATGCCCGCCGCAAACGGGCGCGACAGCTTGTAATAGTAGTATAAAGCCAGAATACTGCCGAGCAGCGCCACGCTGGCATGCACGCTCCATAGCAGCCCCAGCAGGCTGAAAACGATCAAGGGCACGCACACGATGTGCACCCATTCATTGACGTGGTTGCGGTGGCTTTCGCCATACTGGGCCAGCAGGATGTCGATGGTGCGCATGGGGGTCTCTCTGATGTTGTTATTGCTGGAAATTTTACACTGGAACTCCGGCTGCCGAACGCGGCATACCATGGAGGATTGCCAGATTGGCAATTTTGCGTTATTATTTCTTTTTGGAAATATTTCCGCTCATTTCAAAGGCATCCGTGACGTCGCCAGCCAGCCATCCCAATCCTGATTACCAGCGCTATTCTATGGCGTCCCTGCAGCAAGCCTTGTCCGGACCGGAGGGTGCCGATGCAGCGCGGCGGCAGCGCATTGAAGCGGAAATTGCCCAGCGCGAGCAGGATGAGCTGGAAGCGCAGCAGCGCCAGTGGGCGGCGCGACCGCAGGACCGGCCACTCGACCCCGCCACTGCCGCGCTTGCGGAGGCTGCCAAGCCCTACTTGCAGTCAGCGGGCTATGCGCTGCTGTTCACGTGGATCGTGTTGAGAATGACGGTGTGGTTTGACATCGTTCTGACGGATAGCCGGAATTATTATGTTGGCGGTATCGAGTTGCTTATCTTTGGTATTTTCTTGTTGCGCGGCAACCTGCGTGCGGCGAGATGGCTGCGCTGGCTGGCCGTTTTCTCGGTGGTGCCCACCGTGCTGACGCTCGATTTCCTGTTCCTGCAACCGTTGTCCCTGACCGCGATGCAGTTCAAGCTGGCGCCCGTCCGTTATGGCTGGCTGGTGCTGGAAACCGTGCTGTCGCTCTGGGTCATCCATTATTTGTACCGTCAGTTGGGGATGCCTGCCGTCATGGCCGCCTGCGATGCGAGGGGATACCGGCGGCGCAATCTGCGCATTCCCGCCATGATCGGCTTGATCCTTGGTACGTGCAGCGTCGTCCTCGGGCAGGCGGCCTTGCAGGGCGAGACGGCCCGGCAGGCGCGCACGATAGTGGCGCAGCGCTATGGCTCGGGCTACCAATACCACGTCAACAGCGTCGGCGAGTCCGTCGCGCCGCAAGGCAGGTTTTATACGGCACAGGTACTGATGTGGGATGACAAGGGCGTCACTTCCGTGCCCGTGCAGTGGCCCCGGTAAAATAAGCGCTACCACCACTCCCACAGGATGCCGCTTTTGTCCCGCTTATTGTCTGATGAGCCGGCCGTGCCGGACACCCGCAAGCGCTGTTTCGATCCCGTCGTCGATGCCGATACGCGCTTGCTGATACTGGGCAGCCTGCCCGGCGAAAAATCGCTGGCGCACAGCCAGTACTATGCGCATCCGCAAAACAAGTTCTGGATGCTGCTGGGCGAGGTGCTGGGCGTGGATCTGAAAAGCCTGCCCTATGAAGCGCGTCTGGCAACCTTGCTGGCGCATGGCGTGGGCCTGTGGGACGTGGTGGCGCAGGCGCACCGTAGCGGTAGTCTCGACAGCAATATCCGTAACCGCGACGACAACGATCTGCCCGGCTTGCTGGCCCGTTTTCCTGCCATCCGCGCCATTGCCTTCAACGGCGGCACGGCCGCCAAATTGGGCATCAAGGTGCTGGGCGGACAGGCCCCGCATTACCGGATCGTGGAGCTGCCGTCGAGCAGCCCTGCCTATACCAAACCCTATCTGGAAAAGCTGGCGCAGTGGCATGTCTTGCGCCAGGCGCTCGCCTGACACTGTCCACTCCCGCCGCCTTCCTGTAGCCGGCGCCAGCACCGGACGCTGAACTCCTCCCCCATCCCGGCGCAGGCTGTTGCGCCGCGCGATTCCCTCGCCGCCTGTTGTTTCCACGCCCATCTGCGACCCCCGCTTGATTTTTGCGCTTGCTTTTACTGATATATTACATTTAATATCCTGATATATCAGAGTGCGCCAGTTTGGTGCCACGACAAAAACACAGCGCGATGCCCGTCGCGCGCAGCAAGGAGATGGCTACGATGACCGAGTTCATGAATCAGGATTTTCTTCTCACCACCGAGACGGCCCGCAAGCTGTACCACGAAGTGGCGGCCGACCTGCCCATCATCGATTACCACTCGCATTTGCAGCAGGGCGAGATCGCCAGCCGCAAGACCTTCCGCAACATCGCCGAACTGTGGCTGGCGGGCGACCACTACAAATGGCGCCTGATGCGCACGGCCGGCGTGGCCGAGGAATTCATCACGGGCGAGCGCTCGGACCAGGAAAAATTCCGCGCCTTCTGCAAGGTGCTGCCATTGGCCATCGGCAACCCGATCTACCACTGGAGCCACCTGGAACTGCGCCGCATCTTCAATATCGACCTCATCATCAACGAGGCGAATGCGGACGCCATCTGGGAACAGGCCAACGACATGCTGGCCACCATGGATACCTGGTCCTTGCTGGAACAGGCGGGCGTGGAAATCGCCTGCACCACCGACGACCCGGCCGACGACCTGCTGCAGCACGCGGAAATCGCCGCCTCCGGCCTGAAGACGCGCGTGCTGCCCGCCTACCGCCCTGACAAGGCCATGCGCATCAACCAGCCGCGCTTCCCCGAATATTTGCAGCGCCTGAGCGCGGTGGCCGATGTTCCCGTCACCTCGTTTGCCTCGCTGATCGCCGCGCTGGCCGTGCGGGTGGAATTCTTCCACTCGCGCGGTGCGCGCATCTCCGACCACGCCGTCGACGTGACCCTGCCCGTGCAGGCAGCCAGCGCCGAGGAGCTCGAAGCGCTGTTCGCCAAGCGCCTGCAAGGCACCTTGCTGAGTGACGTGGAAAACGGCCTGTACCTGCGCGGCCTGCTCGAAGCGATCGGCCGCGTGTATGCGAACTATGGCTGGACCATGTGCTTGCACATCGGTGCGCAGCGCAATAACAACGACCGCATGCGCGGCTTGCTGGGACCGGACACGGGCTACGACTCGATTTCCGACATGAGCTGCAGCGCGGGCCTGGCCTCGCTGCTCAACGCGCTGGACCTGGACGACCGCCTGCCGAAGACCATGCTGTTCTGCCTGAATCCGAACATGAATGAAGTGCTGTCGACCATGGTGGGCAACTTCCAGGATGGCACGGTGGCGGGCAAGCTGCAATTCGGCCCGGCCTGGTGGTTCAACGACCACAAGGAAGGCAATCTGCAGCAACTGGTGGGGTTTGGCAACCACAGCGTGCTGGGCGTGTTCGTCGGCATGGTGACCGATTCGCGCAGCTTCGCTTCCTACCCGCGCCACGACTACTTCCGCCGCCTGGTATGCCGCCAGATCGGCGAATGGGTGCACGGCGGCGAATACCCGAACGATTTCGAGGCGCTGGCCACCATCGTGCGCGGCATCTGCTACGAAAACGCGCAGAAGTATTTTCAGCTGTAATCCCATAGCCGCCGCCAGGAATTAGTCATGCAAAAAGTGTTGTGTATCCATCCCGACGACGACATGCTGGTCGCCTTGTCCGATCTGGCCGCCGGCGAAGTGGTGAACTGGGAGGGCGAGTCCATCCTCATCAGCAGTGCCGTGAAGACCAAGCACAAGCTGGCCCGCCGCGCCTTCGCGGCAGGCGACATCCTGCGCCTGTACGGCGTCCCCGTCGGCAAGGCCACCGTGGCCATCCGCCGCGGCGAAGCCGTCACCACGGAAAACCTGCACCATTACGCGGCCGAAGTGGAGCTGGAACCGCAGGCGCCATACAGCTGGACGCCGCCCGACGTGGCGCGCCTCGATGGCGCCACCTTCCCCGGCGTGGTGCGCGCCGACGGCAGGGTGGGCACGGCCAATTACTGGCTGATCTTCCCCCTGGTCTTCTGCGAAAACCGCAACGTCGAGCACTTGCGCAATGCGCTCGAGGCGCCGCTGGGCTACACGCGCAACGACCTGGCGTCGTTCACCCTGTCCTTGCTGGGCGAGGACATGGAAGCGCCGAAGCCCGTCGTGCGTCCGTTCCCGAACCTGGACGGCGTGCGCATCATCACGCACAACGGGGGCTGCGGCGGCACGCGCGCCGATGCGCGTTCGCTGTGCAAGATTCTCTCCGCCTATGCCGACCACCCGAACGTGGCCGGCATCACGGTGTTCAGCCTCGGTTGCCAGAACGCGCAGATCGCCATGTTCCAGGACGCGCTGGCAAAACAGAACCCGCATTTCGACAAGCCCTGCCTGATCTACGAGCAGCAGAAATGGGACAGCGAAGAGACCATGATGAAGGCCGTGCTGACGGATACCCTGGCGCAGCTGAAGGAAGCGAACAAGGTGCGGCGCCAGCCGGTGCCGCTGTCGCACCTGAAAATCGGCGTCAAATGCGGCGGCTCGGACGGCTTTTCCGGCATTTCCGCCAACCCGGCCATGGGCCTGGTATCGGACATGGTGGTGGCCGTGGGCGGCTCGTCCATCCTGGCCGAATTCCCGGAACTGTGCGGCGTCGAGGCCAACCTGATCGAGCGCTGCGAAAACGACGATGACAAGCGCCGCTTCCTGGGCCTGATGCGCGATTTCGAAGCGCGCGCCGAAGCCGTGGGCACGCATTTCGCCGACAACCCCAGCCCCGGCAACATCCGCGACGGCTTGATCACGGACGCCATGAAATCGGCCGGCGCGGCAAAGAAGGGCGGCACGTCGCCCATCGTTTCCGTGCTCGATTACGGCGAGCAGAGTCTGAAGCCGGGCTTGTCGCTGCTGTGCACGCCGGGCGGCGACGTCGAGTCGGTGACGGGCATCGTGGCCTCGGGCGCTAACGTGGTGCTGTTTTCCACGGGCCTGGGCACGCCGACGGGCAACCCCATCGTGCCCGTGCTGAAAATTGCCAGCAACACGCGGGTGGCGAAAAAGCTGTCGGACCTGATCGACTACGACTGCGGCCCCGTGATCGACGGCACGCCTTTGCCGGAAGTGGCCAACGGCCTGTTCGACATGGTGGTGGCCACGGCCGGCGGCCAGTACCAGGCCAAGGCGGACCGCCTGCAGCAATACGACTTCATCTTCTGGAAACGCGACATTTCACTGTGAACGACATTCCCATGCAAGCATTGCGCCGCGGCGCGCCGTTCGACCTGCCGATCAAGATCCTGCAATTCGGCCAGGGTAATTTCATGCGCGGCTTTTTTGACTGGCAGGTCGACCTGCTCAACGAACGCACTGGCCTGAACGGGGGCGTGGTGGTGGTGCGCCCGCGCGGCGGCAGCGCGTCGCCCCTGCTCGACGTGCAGGACGGCCTGTTTACCACCGTCGTGCGCGGCCTCGACGAAGATGGCCAGGCCGTCAGCACCTGCCGCACCATCTCCTGCGTGCAGCGCGAAATCGATCCGGCCACCATGTATGGCGACTACCTGGCGCTGGCCAGCCTGCCCGAGCTGCGCTTCATCGTCTCGAACACCACGGAAGCGGGCATCGCCACCAACGACAGCGACGCCTTCGACGACGCGCCGCCGTCGAGCTTTCCCGCCAAGCTGGCGCGCCTGCTGTTCGACCGCTACGCGTATTTCGACGGCGACCGCACGAAAGGCGTGGTACTGCTGCCGTGCGAACTGATCGAACGGAATGGCCCGGCCCTGAAGGCGGCCGTGCTGCACTTCGCCAGTCTGTGGCAGCTCGATGCGGGCTTTGCCGCCTGGATCGAGTCGGCCTGCGTGTTTTGCTCGACCCTGGTCGACCGCATCGTCACCGGCTACCCGCAGGACGCCGCCGCCATCGAGGCGGAACGCGGTTATCGCGACCAGTTCATGGTGGCGGCCGAATACTACTACCTGTTCGTCATCGAAGGCCCGGCAGCGCTGGCCGATGAATTGAAGCTGGCGGGCGCGGACCTGAATACCGTGCTGGTCGACGACATCACCCCCTACAAAAAACGCAAGGTGGGCATCCTCAACGGCGGCCATACGGCGCTGGTGCCGGTCGCCTTGCTGGCCGGACTCGAGACGGTGGGCGATGCCGTCAACGACGCGCAGGTGGGCGGCTACCTGGCCGACACCCTGGCGCAGGAAATCATCCCTGCGCTGCCCCTGCCGCAGGACGAACTGCAGCAGTTCGCGCGCGACGTGCTGCTGCGCTTCCGCAACCCTTACATCCAGCACCGCCTGGCGTCCATCGCCCTGAACAGCTGGAGCAAGTTCGCCGCGCGCATCGCGCCGCAGCTGCTGCGCTACGTGGAATTGCACGGCCGCCTGCCGCAACGCCTGGTGCTGGCGCTGGCCGCCACCATGCGCCTGTACCGCGGCGACGTCATCGCCCTGTCCGACGATCCCGCCACCCTGGCATGGTTCAGCCGGGCCTGGGCCGATGCCGATGCGGGCAGCCTGACGTTGGAACAGCTGGCGCAGGGCTGGCTGGCACAGGAAGCCGTGTGGGGCCGCGACATGAACGCGGTGCCAGGCCTGGCGCACGCCGTGGCCACGGCCTTGCAGGACATCGCATCGCAGGGCATGCGCGGCGCCTTGCAGGCCGTGTAGGAAAGAAAAGCAGCACCGCGACAGAAACAGACAGCAGTACCGCAACACCGCAACACCCATAAAAACCGAGGCCGGAGGCACTTCCCCAGGAAGGCTGACCGGCCCAAAAAGTGGCGGCGCAGCTGCGCCGCCTTGGATGGATAGAGGGAGACAACATGACTAAAATACGCGGCATGCGCTGGTGGATGGTCGGCCTGGTCACGGCTGGACTGATCGTCAATTACCTGGCACGCAATACCTTGTCGGTGGCGGCGCCCACGATGATGAGCGAGCTCAATATCACCACGCAGGAATATTCGTACATCGTGGTGGCGTGGCAGGTGTGCTACGCGCTGATGCAGCCCATCGCCGGCTACGTCATCGACGCCATCGGCACCAAGATCGGCTTTGCCGTCTTTGCCCTGGCCTGGTCCGTGGCGTGTGCCTGCGCGGCCATGGCGACGGGCTGGCAAAGCATGGCGCTGTTCCGCGGCATGCTGGGCCTGACCGAGGCGGCCGGCATTCCCGCCGGCGTGAAAGCGACGACCGAGTGGTTTCCCGCCAAGGAGCGTTCGATCGCCATCGGCTGGTTCAACATCGGTTCCTCGATCGGCGCCCTGTGCGCGCCGCCGCTGGTGGTATGGACCATCCTGCACGGCAGCTGGCAGATGTCCTTCGTCATCGTCGGCGCCATCGGCATCGTCTGGACGGGACTGTGGCTGGCCTTCTACAAGCATCCGCGCGATCAGAAACTGCTGTCGGACAAGGAGCGCGACTTCATCCTGGAAGGCCAGGAAGCGACCCACCACAGCGACAAGGCGCCCAAGGCGCGCTGGCACCAGATCGTCCGTAGCCGCAATTTCTGGGCCATCGCCATCCCGCGCTTCCTGTCCGAACCGGCCTGGCAAACCTTCAATGCCTGGATTCCCCTGTACATGGCCACCGAGCGCCACATGAACATCAAGGAAATCGCCATGTTCGCCTGGCTGCCGTTCCTGGCCGCCGACATCGGCTGCGTGCTGGGCGGCTACCTGAGCCCGTGGTTCCACAAGTACTGGAAGGTGTCGCTGTTTACTTCGCGCAAGCTGGTCGTCGTCGTGGGCGCCGTGTGCATGATCGGCCCGGCCTGTATCGGCCTGGTGGCCAGCCCGTACGCGGCCATCGCCCTGCTGTGCGTGGGCGGCTTTGCCCACCAGACGCTGTCCGGCGCGCTGTATTCGATCACCTCGGATGTCTTCGGCAAGAACGAAGTGGCCACGGCCACGGGCCTGGCCGGCATGTCCGGCTACCTGGGCGCGACGATCTTCACCCTGGTGTTCGGCGTGCTGGTGACCCTGGTCGGCTACAGCCCCCTGTTCATGCTGCTGGCCGTGTTCGACCTGGTGGCTGCCGCCGTCGTCTGCCTGCTGATACGCGAAAAGATGGCGCCGGGCGTGCCGCTGGCCAGGCCTGCCTTCAGTACCTGACGACTATTCCTGAATTTCCCCCGCTGTTTTCCTGCACCGCGCGGTGCGGCGGGGAGCTGTTTTTTTGATGTTTATACATATGCGCCAATGAAGGCGCGAGAAGAGGAGAAGCACATGACACCACAGAACAACCGTTGCACCCGCCGTGTCCTGGCGGTGGCGATCCTCGCCGCCCTGTCGGGCGGCGCGCTGGCCGAAGGCATCCTGGAAAACCGCCACGTCGAAACCCGCATCTACGGTTTCCTGAACGGTGAGATCGAATCGGTGAAAGCCGTCGGCGGCGCCACGCCGTACGCCAGCCGCGGCCGCATTTCGGACGGCAATTCGCGCATCGGCTTTGCCGGTTCGATCGGCCTGCGCGACGATATCCGCGGCATCTGGCAGATCGAGGGCAGCTTGAACAACTTCGACGAGGGCGGCGTGAATGGCCAGGGCAAGTCGGCCACCATCGAATCGCGCAATACCTTTGTCGGTATCGAGAGCAAGCGTTTCGGCCGCTTCATCGTCGGCAATAACGACTCCGTCTACCGCAGCCTGGTGGGTTCGGGCGGCGCCCTGGGCGGCAACCTGGGCCTGACGGTGCAGGGCGTCGACGTGTGGAACAACACCTCGGCCCAGTTGAGCGGCAATGCCGACAGCCTGTTCGGCCGCGGCGAAGCGCGCTACAAGAACTCGGCACACTACCTGTCGCCGGAATGGCGCGGCTTCCAGGCCGGCGCTTCCTACGGCTTCGATGAGCAGCGCACGACGGGCGACGACCGCGCGCGCTACTCGCTGGCGGCCAAGTACAGCATCGGCGCGTTTTCCATCGGCGCCGGCTACGACCGCCAGCAGAACACGGGCGTGGACGTGGAAAACCTGTCGAAGGGCTTCGGCATGCGCAACGCCTCCGTCAGCGGCGTGAACACCTCGTTCTACAAGCTGCTGGCAACCTACAAGTTCCCCACCAAGACGTCGGTCGGCCTCGGTTTCGAGTCGGGCAGCTATGGCTATGCGGTGCAGTCGCTGCCCACGCCAGGCAACATCTATACCTCGCTGCAGACGGGCAGCATGAAGCAGCGCTCCGTGATGGCGTCGCTGAGCCAGGAAGTGGGCTACGACGTCACCGTGATGCTGGCCGCCGGCAAGCTGGGCAAGCTGGACAACACCACCTTCGCCAAGCCGGACGACTTCGGCGCGACGCAGATTTCCCTGGGCGCGACCTACAAGATCGACGAGCAGTTCATGCCTTACGTGTATTTCACGCGCATCAACAACAAGGCGCAGCAAAACGTCAACCTGGGCCAGTCGCCGCTGCACAGCAATAACTCGGGCCAGGACGATGCCTTCCTCGCGCCAGGCAATTCGCCGCGCGCGTTCGGTTTCGGCTTCATCGCCCGTTTCTGAAGTAGTCCGGCGCAAGCCGGGACAGCGCCGGCCACCGGTTCCAGCGGAACCGCGTGGGCGGCTCATTTATACAGCGTTGCCACCTCAGAGCGGCGCTTATATCAGGAGATGCATTCATGAAGTCAGGCAGCAAAAAACTCAACTCAGGCTGGACGCAGGCATGCGTCGCATTGCCCTTGGCCGCCGTGCTGGCCGCTTGCGGCGGCGGTGGCAGCACCGACGGCGCCACGTCCACCACGTATAACCCGGGCAGCGTCTACCAGGTAGGCACGACCTCGTTCGACCCGGACCTGCCGGCAGAACCAACCCTGCCGAAGGACACGCAGGTGTGCGCCACCCTGGAAGCGTCGAGCAACCTGGTGCGCCGCCCGGACGGCTCGCTGCCGCCGGAAGCCGATCCGTCGAAGCCGGGCGTGGGCGTGGCGGTCACCACCGCCACCGCCAATCCGGACCAGGCCCGCATCCAGGCCGCGCTGGACGCCTGCGGCGCCGCCGTCGATGCGGAAGTGGGCGCGAAGATCGCCGCCGCCGATGCCGCCTCCACGGCCGCGCAAAAGACGGCCAACGTCAAGAACGTGAATATCGCCGGCGTGTCGGGCGAAGAACTGGCCAAGCCCGAATACCGCGGCAGCAAGTTCGCCGTGCGTCTGGTGGTCAACAGCTCCGGCGTGGGCGATGGCTTCATCAGCGGTCCATTGACCCTGCCATCGGGCGTCACCCTGTGGATCGACAAGGGCGTGACCCTGTATGCGTCGCGCGACGTCACCACCTATTCGCCGAATCCGGCCGGCCCGTACTGCGGCAACACGGCCGTCAGCTCCAGCAAGGCTGGCAGCTCGGGCAACTGCTCGGCGCTGATCAACGGCTCCAACCTGGTCAACTCGGCCGTCATGGGCGACGGCTCCATCGACAGCCGCGCCTATGCGGAAATCGTCACCACCAACAAGCTGTATCCGCTGATGAAGGTCGACATGACCTGCTCGAACACCTACGCCATGTATGCCACGGGCAAGCAGGCCGCCGACGGCGTGTCGTGCGATAACGGCGGCACCATCGTCGACTCGAAATCGTCGGCGCGCAACATGAGCTGGTGGGACCTGGCCTTCCTGGGCAACATGGTGCAGAACGGCGTGACGGGCACGGGCTCGCAGTCGAACTTCCGCATGATGGTGTTCAACTATGCGAAAAACCTGACCTTGTACCGCATCTCGCTCAATAACAGCGCCAACTTCCACGTCGTGCCGAGCGGCGTCGATGGCTTGACGGTATGGGGCGTGAAGGTGCAGACGCCGACCCTGGCGGCTTTCGCCAACCCGGCCGGCAACGGCAACCCGCTGTATAACGGCGAGACCTACAACGCGGACAACGTCAAGAACACGGACGCGTTCGATCCGGGCGCCGCCGGCAAGGCCATTTCCGGCAAGCTGGCCACGGGCAGCAAGACCACCTCGACGGGCGCCATGTCGTTCGACGGCTATCTGAAGAACTTTGTCTTCGCGTATAACTTCGTCAGCACGGGCGACGATGACGTGGCCCTGAAGGGCAGCGCCAACCCGTCGCCGGTCGGTTCGGGCCTGTTCGCCATCGACGGCAAGCGCGACGTGCGCTCGGACCGCAAGCACGGCATCGTCATCGCGCATAACCACATCTACTGGGGCCATGGCATTTCCGTCGGCAGCGAAACGAATGCGGGCGTGACCAACGTCGAGGTGTATGACAACTCGTTCACGCATTCCGAGGAAGGTTTGCGCATCAAGTCCGACTATGCGCGCGGCGGCGAAGTGAGCAACGTCCACTACCGCAATATCTGCATCCGCGATGCGCAGAATGCGCTGTTGTTTACCACCTACTACAGCACCAAGGCATTGCCGACGGCAGGTCCCCTGTACCCGAACTTCCACGACATCACCCTCGATAACGTGCGCATCCTGGGCAATACGGCCATCAAGCTGCAGGGCTTCAAGGCCAATACGGGGGGCTTCGACAATCCGCAGTATCCTCTGGTCATGACCCTGAATAATGTGGTGACGGATACGCCGAACGCCACGACGATGACTTCGTCGGATGCCAACCTGACGATCAAGGGTACCAACCTGCCGATCTTCGCCAATGCGGCCGAGCGCGTGACGGTCAACGGCACGGCGACGCAGGCGGTCGATGTGGAAAAAGTGGTCGATTGCAGCAAGGCCTTTGTCGACTTCCCGGCCATCGGCCAGTCGAACCTGTTCGGTTCGACCTGGGACAAGAAGTAAGCCTGCGACGCAGGCCTGGGTAGCACGGAAGTAGCGCGCGCCGCGCCGGCCATCTTTCGGGATGCCGGCGCGGCGCCGCTCTGAATCGATGGAAAATCGGGAGGAAACCGCAATGCAAGCACCACAAACCGTTTTCGTCATCGGCGAATGCATGATCGAATTGCAGCGCGCGGAGCAGCAGCAGGAGCAAAAGCCGGCCATGGCCTACCGCTTTGGCGGCGATACCCTGAACGCGGCCGTGTACATGGCGCGCCAGCTCGACGCGGGCCGGCACGCGGTGGCGTACGTGACGGCGCTGGGCAGCGACAGCCTGTCCGACGACATGTGCGCCAGCTGGCAGGACGAGGGTATCGATACGCGCTGCGTGCAGCGCCTGGCCGACAAGCTGCCAGGCATGTACCTGATCGAGAACGATGCGCAGGGCGAGCGCCGCTTTCACTACTGGCGCAGCGATTCGGCCGCGCGCCACTGGCTGCGCGGGCCGCAGGCGCCGGCCATCCTGCAGCAGCTGGCCGGCGCGCGCCACGTGTATTTGTCCGGCATCAGCCTGGCCATCCTGCCGCCGGCCGACCGGGAACTGCTGCTGGCGACGCTGGCGCAGTGCCAGGCGCAGGGCGGACAGATCATCTTCGACAATAACTACCGTCCGCGCCTGTGGGAAAGCGCCGATGCGGCTGCCTCGGCCTACCATCGCGTATTGAGCCTGGCGTCGCTGGCCCTGCTGACGCTGGATGACGAAGACGCCTTGTATGGCCCGGCCGACGTGGCGCAGGTGCTGGCGCGCACCGGCGCGCTGGGCGTGCCCGAGATCGTGCTCAAGCGGGGCGCGCAGCCCTGCATCGTCAGTTTCCACGGCGTCGTGGAAGAGGTCGCGGCCCAGCCGGTGGCGAACGTGGTGGACACCACGGCGGCCGGCGACTCGTTCGGCGCAGCCTATGTGGCGGCGCGGCTGGCAGGGCAAGCGCCAGCCATGGCGGCGGCGTCGGGACACCGTCTCGCCGCCTGCGTGATCGGCCGGCGCGGCGCCATCATCGCGCGCACGGAAATGCCTGCCGGATGAGCGCAGACCCTGTATCATCGATTACACTGTTTTTTCCTGTTTAACTTTGCCGTTTCGCTACAATAAGTCTATGAATCTGACGTCTTCTCTTCCTCCTGCCGATGGCGAAACCGGTGTCAGCGCCGCGCGCCGCGTGTATGGATTGCTGCGCCAGCGTATCGTCGACATGAGCATGCTGCCGGGAACGCGCATCGTGGAAAAGGAACTGGCCGATGAACTGGGCACCAGCCGCACGCCCGTGCATGAAGCCGTGCAGCGCCTGGCGGAGGAAGGCTTGATCGAAGTGCTGCCGCGCGTGGGCACTTTTGTCGCGCGCATCCCGCTCGATTCGCTGGAAGAAGCCATGCTGGTGCGCTGCGCCCTGGAGACGGCCATCATCGAAAAGGCCACGGAAAGGGCGACGCCGGAAGGCATCGCCAGCCTGCGCGCCATCCTGGCGGCCCAGGCCCAGTGCATCGAACGCAACGACATCCGCGGGTTTCACCGCACCGACGAGAACTTCCACGCGGCCCTGGCCGAGCTGTCCGGCTATCCGGGCGTGTGGCCCATGATCCTGCAGGCAAAGACGCAGATGGACCGCTATCGCCAGCTGACCTTGCCCCTGGCAGGACGCATGAGCGATGTCATGGCCGAGCACAGTGACGTGGTGGAAGCGGTCGCCTCGGGCGATCCGCAGCACGCCGTCGCCGCCATGCGCAGCCATCTCGATCACGTGCTGCCGGTGCTGGAAATCACCCGCAAACTGCGGCCTGAATATTTCATGCCGCATCTCGCCGTCAAACCCAAACGCTAGCGTCCCTGCGCGCTCCATCGCCTGTCCACCGGCCGCTGTCAGCGGGCCGGCAGGGCTAGCCACGCCTGTCGTGGCCGATGGCGCGCAGCCATGCACAGCGAATGCTCCAAAGGATACCCATGAAAGTTTCTCACCGCCTGATTCTGCTGGTTGGCGCCGCCCTGCTCGGCATGGCCCTGCTGGGCGCCTACAGCCTGCGCAATCTGTACCAGGCCATGCGGCATGACCGCGAGGCGCAGATCGTCAACATGCTCAAGATGGGCGAACACCTGGCCGCCCACTATCACGCGGAAGAACTGGCCGGCCGCCTGACGCGCGAACAGGCGCAGACGGCCGCCAGGCAGGCATTGACCCAGCTTAATAATGACGGCAAAAGCTATTACTGGGCGCGCCTGCCGAACGGCTTGAACCTGGTGCACCCGAATCCGAAGAATATCGGCGTGATCGCCGAAGGCGAAACCATGGATGGCCGGCCCGATTCGCAGGCGTATGTCGAGGCGCTGGCCAGCAGCG
Organism: Janthinobacterium sp. P210006; assembly: GCF_036231885.1. Taxonomy (NCBI): domain Bacteria; kingdom Pseudomonadati; phylum Pseudomonadota; class Betaproteobacteria; order Burkholderiales; family Oxalobacteraceae; genus Janthinobacterium; species Janthinobacterium sp. P210006. The sequence goes on from NZ_JAZARD010000001.1 coordinate 372,904, forward strand.
AAGTAGGTCTCGTCTCCGTCAAGAGCAAGCGCGACGGGCAGCTGGTGGCCAAGCTCAATGGCATCATCGCCTTCAAGCCCTGGGGCTGGTGGATAGGCACGGGTTTTTTCAATGACGATATCGAGAACGCATTCTGGCAAGCGGCCATGCAGTTCCTGTGGTTTTTCCTGGCCGCCCTGGCCGTGATGTCGGTGCTGGGCTGGCAAGTGATCCGCAGCGTGCTGGGCGCCCTGGGCGGCGAGCCGGCCTACGCGGGCGACGTCACGCGGCGCATCGCCGGGCGCGACCTGTCCGCCCCCGTGGCGCTGCGGGCGGGCGACAAGGCCAGCCTGCTGCACAGCATCGCGCGCATGCAGCAGGACCTGGCCGGCACCGTGCGCCAGATCCGCGGCAACGCCTCGGCCATCGCCACGGCGTCGCAGGAAATCGCCAACGGCAACCTGGACCTGTCGGCGCGTACGGAGGCGCAAGCCAGCTCGCTCGAGCAGACGGCGGCCTCGATGGAGGAACTGACGGGCACCGTCAGCCAGAATGCGGGCAATGCGCAGCAAGCCAGCGTGCTGGCGGGCGATGCCGCGCAGCTGGCGCGCCAGGGCGGCGCCGTGGTGGCGCGCATGGTCGACACCATGGGCGCCATCCGCCAGTCGTCAAACCAGATCGCCGACATCACGGGCGTCATCGATGGCATCGCCTTCCAGACGAATATCCTGGCCCTGAATGCGGCTGTGGAAGCGGCGCGCGCGGGCGAGCAGGGACGCGGCTTTGCCGTGGTGGCTGGCGAGGTACGCAGCCTGGCGCAGCGCGCGGCCGGCGCGGCGAAGGAAATCAAGGCGTTGATCGGCGTCTCGGTGACGCAGGTGGAGGCGGGCGGCGAACTGGCCGGGCAGGCGGGCGACGCGATGCGGCACGTGGTCGAGAGCATCGCCAGGGTGACGGCCTTCATGCACGACATCAGCACGGCCACGCACGAGCAAAGCGAGGGCATCGCGCAGGTCAACCAGGCCATCATCAGCATGGATGACGTGACCCAGCAAAATGCGGCCCTGGTGGAGCAGGCTGCCGCCGCCGCCCAGGCCATGCAGGAACAGGCGCATCAGCTGTCGGAACTGGTCAGCCTGTTCAAGCTGGAACGGTGAATCAGGCTGCCCGGTACGCCTGCGCTTCCACGGGCTGGCCCTGGGCGTCGAAGCGCAGCGCCACGGACAGTTGCGTCACGCCGATGGTGGCCAGCGCGTCGCAGATGTCGTCGACTTCGTCCTGCAGGTCGGCCGCCAGGTCCAGCGGCTTGTCTGCGCTGTGCAGCAGTTCGCCGCCCGCCGTCGTGACGTTGACGCGCAACAGCATTTCGCCGAGCTCGTCGGCAGGACCGACGACCACCGAGACATCCGCTGCCGCCACATTGTTTTCTGCCAGCGCATGGTTGATGCCCGACATCATCTGCAGCATCGCATACTCGTTCAATCCTTGTTCCTTGCCACCGTGGAACAGGTCCTGGTACAGGAAGCTCACTTCCAGGGCGTTGCCGGCCGGCGCCAGGCAGCGCTTGACGAGCTCGGCCACTTCCGTCGTCCACTGCTGGTAGCGGGCCATGCGCGCGTCGAACCAGGCGTCGAGCGCCGCTTCGTCCTTCGGTTCCGCGTAGAACGGATCGTCCACGCGCTTGAGGGCAAAGCCCAGCAGGAAGCGCAGTTCGACGGCCGTGTCCTGCGGGCCGAAGGCCGTTTCGCTCCAGCCCACGATGCTGCTTTCCAGGCCCGGCGTGGCGACGATTTTCTTGTCCGTCATCGAAGCGTAGGCATCGCGCACCATCTCGTGCAGGTGGCTGTAGGTGATGCGGTCGATTTCATCGAGGTCGTAGGCATGGCTCATCAGGACCACCTTGGCCTTGGCGCTTTCCAGCTGGGATTGTTGAAAACTCTTCACCAGCGCTTCGAATGCGTCCTGGTCCTGGAAGCTGTCCGCTTGCTTGAGGCCGCCCGTGCTTTGCACCAGCAGGGGCACGACAAAGGCGTTGATTTCCATGGACGGCGCATTGTCGCGGCGGATCACGGAAATGGACGCGGCTTCCTCGATATGGCTGCGCAAATACTGGTAGGCGCCCACGTCCTCGTATTTGGCGCGCTCGATGGCGTCGTACAGGATTTCATCTTTCTTTTGATTCAAGGCCTTGCGGATCAGGCGGCCGAACTCGACGGCTTGCTCGGCCAGCACCGTGCCCTGCGATTCGCTGTCTTCCTGCTCCGCCAGGTTCAGGGCCATCGTGCACAGCATGCGCGTGACGGATTCATCCTTGTCTTCAGGCGTGTTGGCGGATTTACGGGGGACAGGGCGCTTATTTTTGGGCATGGCGATCAACAGGTTAAGAAATACGGGTCAGGCAAACGGAAACGGGCGCCAGGGCTCATGCCAGGCGCCGGGACAGATCATACAGGCGGACGCGGCCGCCCGATACATCAATGGTCGGTATCGAACATCTCGTGCAATTCGTCGAGCAGGTCGGCCGCTTCTTCCTGCGACAGGCCGAGATGCTGGCAGGCAAGTTCGCCGCCTTTATCCCACTCCAGCGAGGTACTGTTGCCATGGTAGCGCTGAATGCCCTTTTCGGCCAGCAGCGACAGGGCGACGAGCGAGCGGATGGCGTCGTCCGTGGACGGGTCCGCCAGTACCGAGTAGTCGTGGTGGTGCAAGATCGCCCAGGAGACATCGGAGGACAGGCCCCAGTTGCGCGCCAGCAAGCAGCCGATGGCCGCGTGGTTGGTCTGGTGGCGCGCGTCTTCCAGGCTGGTGAAGCAATTGTGTGCATCGTTGGCCGCCGCCGCGTATGTGTTGACGTAGTCGGGGAAGCGGTTCATCAGCAGGGGCACGCCGATATCGCAGAACAGGCCGAAGGTGTGGGCGATGTCGGGCGGGGCGATGCGCAGCTTGCGCGAGGTAAATACCAGGGCGCGCGCGCGCTTGGCCGACACATCCCAGAAGTTGGTCAGTTCCACGCCTTCCGCTTCCAGCGCCTGGCGTGCCAGCAAGCCCGTCATCATGGCGCTGCACTGGTTGATGCCGAGAAAATTGATGCCTTGCTCGACGGACTTGGCCTTGCGCGCGGCGCCATAGAACGGCGAGTTGGCCAATTTCAGCAGGGCGCCGGACATGCCCACATCGTCGGCGATGATGCGCGCGATGCGGCGCGGCGACGGATCGTCTTCGGCCAGTTCGCGCTGCAGGTCGACCAGCAGGCTGGGACGCGGCGGGATGCGGATGGAACGCATCAAGGCGTCAACCGGATCTTCCTGCTCTACCTGCTTTTGCGCTGCCGCTCTCATCATCACGCTTTCATCATCATTTTTGTGCCCGCTGGTTATTCTGTCGCGCGCTGCCGCTGCCCGCTTCATGAGCGTCTGGCGCAGTGCCCGACGATTATCGCTGTTTATGCATGGCAATAGTTCATCTCTGCAATATATTCTGGAAAAAATCCCCGTTCTGGCCTGGTCCAGCCCCGATTTTCGTCATTTTACGACGCTATCCATCATGGTTTCCGTGATGAAAATATCAAGTTTTATTTGTTTTCAAGGCAAGGGAGGGCGTGCGGCGCGAAGCGCGGCAGTACAATTGCCGGATGAAAAAAATCCTGGCAGGCATCGATTTTGCGGACGATTCCAGCAGCGTGGCGCGCCAGCTGATCGGCGTGACCGTGCTGGTCGACGGCGTGGGCGGGCGTATCGTGGAAACGGAAGCGTATGACCGGCTGGACCCCGCTTCGCACACGTATGGGGGCGTGACGCCGCGCAACGCCGTCATGTTCGGCCCGCCTGCGCACGCCTATGTCTACCGCTCGTACGGCATGCACTGGTGCCTGAACTTTGTGTGCCGCGAAGCGGGGCATGGCGCAGGCGTGCTGATTCGCGCCATCGAGCCGCTGGCGGGACTCGATGCCATGCGGGAGCGGCGTGGCGTCGAGGGGGAACGGCTGCTGTGCTCGGGACCGGGCAAGCTGTGCCAGGCGCTGGGCGTCAGCCACCTGCACAACCGGCTGGCACGTGATGCGCCGCCATTCCAGTTGCTGGCCCGCGAGGAAGAGGTCACGGTGCACGCGGGACCGCGCATCGGCATTTCCAGGGCGATGGAAACGCCGTGGCGCTTCGTGCTGGCCGGCTCGCCCTATCTGAGTAAACCGTTGCGGGCACCCGCCGTCTAGCTGCGTCGGCGCCGCGATGCATCGTTGGCGCCAGGCCGGCCGGGCATGCCGCGCAGCGGGCTGTGCAGCGCCCTCCGGTCGCTGCCTTCTCCCCTGGCGGGGCTGGCCGGATGCTGGAATGCCTCGTCTTCGGCATGGCCGGCCGGCGTAGCAGGGGGCTCGTCCAGGGTGAACACGGCCACGGCCGCCGACAATTTGACGGCCTGGTCCTGCAAACTGGCCGCTGCCGCGGCTGCCTGTTCCACCAGGGCTGCATTTTGCTGGGTGACGTCATCCATTTGCGTGACGGCCTGATTCACTTCCGTGATGCCCGAGGCTTGCTCCGCGCTGGCCTCTTTCACGCGCTGGATGATTTCATTGACTTGCTGCACCGAGGCCACGATGGCGCCCATGCTGTCGCCCGCTTGCTGCACGGCCACGCTGCCCCCGTCGATGGTGGTGACCGAGGTGGCGATCAGGGTCTTGATTTCCTTGGCCGCCTGCGCCGAGCGTTGTGCCAGGGTGCGCACTTCGGAAGCGACCACGGCAAAGCCGCGGCCTTGCTCGCCTGCGCGTGCCGCCTCCACTGCCGCATTCAGCGCGAGGATATTGGTCTGGAAGGAAATGCCGTCGATCACGCCGATAATATCCACGATCTGGCGCGAATTGGCCCGTATCGTCGCCATCGTCGTCACCGCCTGCTGCATCGACGCGCCGCCTTGCACAGCCAGGGTGGACGCTTGCCCCGCCAGCTCGCAGGCCAGCTGGGCGTTGTCGGCATTGTCATTGACGGCTTGCGTCAGCGCTTCCATGGCGCTCGACGTTTCTTCCAGCGAACTGGCTTGCATTTCCGTGCGCGCCGATAAATCGAGGTTGCCGGTGGCAATTTCACGCGAGGCCGTGTCGATCGATTGCACGGCGCCCATGATGGTGCGCAAGGTCTGGTTCAGGTTGGCGATGGTCTGATCCAGCACGCGCGACGTGTCGGCGATCTCGTCATTGCCCTGCTTGGGCGCGCCCGCCATCAGCTTGCCCGCCGCCAAGTCTTGCACGGCGTCGGCGATGCCGCGGATTTCCACCAGCATGGCGCGCCGCACCAGCATGGTCACCACGATGGAGACGAGGATCGAGAGCAGGACCGTCAGCAGCAGGCTCCAGCACAGGCTGCGGAACTCGGCGCTGGCCGTCGCATGGGCCTCGCTGCCGAGGGTCGTTTCCAGCGCCGACAGTTGCGCCAGCTGCGTATTGAACTGGCCGAATTGCGTTTCTGCCTTGAGCATGGAATTGGTGGCGATCGACTGGTCCATCTGCGCCATTTCCATGGTTTCCAGCACGGCCTTGCGGTAGCCGGCCAGGGCCGCGATGGCCGCATCGACCAAGGTGCGTTCGGCGCCCGTGGCCGTGGCGCGCAAGGTGGCCAGCTGGGTGCCGATGGCCGCATGGCGCGCCTTGATTTGCTGCTCCAATGTATCGATGCGGGCCTTGGCGAAGCTGCCATTCGTCCACGACAGCAACTGGTACATATTGCCGTGCACATGCTTGGCGTCGCCGGCCACGTCGGATGCCGCCTTCAGATGCGCGATGCGTACCTGCACCATGTTTTCCAGCGAGGCATTTTGCCGCACCATGCCATACCAGGCACCGGTCGAGCTGAGTATCAGCAGCAGCAAGACCAAGGCGGGCGCCAGCAATAATTTCGGTCCTATGCGTAATCGATTGAGCATGCTTGACTCCCGGCTATGGCTGTTCAAACGGCAGGCGGCACAGGGGCAGGCGTGGGGGCGCCGCGCACTGCATGCGCATGCGCCGCCCCTGCCTTATTTCTTGTAGATCCCCGCTTCCAGCACTACATCGTTGACGCGCAGGATGTAGGTGGTCTTCGGCTCGATCTTGCCAGTGGTGGGATTCTTGTACTGGTAATCGACCCAGCCCTTGCCCTGCTTTTGCGCCAGCTCAATGATTTCACGGCGATATTTCTTGCCATTGGCGTCGGGCACATCCGTCAAATCCTTGCCCACGATGGAAGGATTGATGGGGTGGGCCAGCACGATGCCCGTCTTGATGTCGCGCATGTCCACGTATAGCGAGCCCTGCACGAAATCCGGGTCTTTCGCCGTGATTTTTTTCATCATTTCTTCCTTGCCATGCGCCTTCATGAAGGCGGCGCCCCGTTCCGCCATGGCGATGGCGTCTTTTTCCGTTGGTTCGACGGCGGCATGGACGCTGCCGACGGCAAATGCCAGGCACAGCAGGCTACCCGTGAATAAGCGTTTCATGAAAGCTCCTTGTGATATCGAGGGATGTGTTGCCAAGTCGTAATTTACGTCGCCGAGGTCCCCCTCAAATTGCGATGGCACAAACTAAGGTGTTGCTTGTCGGCAGCCTGCAACGTATCGACCGCTTGTTGATGTGTAGCAATTTGGTTCCGCACAGCAAGAACTATGATGACTTTCACAGCATGCCGGGTTGGCATGGCAGTGGCATAAACAGGCTGAATTGGCCGATATAGGGCTGATTTCATGGAAATTACCGCTATTTATTGGCAAGGAGCCGACCGTGGCCGCACGCATTCCCGAGCCGTTTTCACCGAAGTTCAAGCCGTACACGCGGCATACCATTCAACAGGCGCGGCAGTGGGAATGGCTGCCGGAAGAGCAGCGCGAAGCCGTGCAAGTGGTCTCGCACGTCTTGCCATTCCGCACCAATGAATATGTGCTCGACCAGTTGATCGACTGGAACAATATCCCTGACGATCCCATCTACCGCCTCGTCTTTCCCCACCGCGACATGCTGCCGCCCGAGCAGTACGCGCACTTGCGCGAGCTGGTGCTGGTGCAGCGCGACAAGGCCGCCATCGATGCCTATGTGCATGGTATCCGCCTGGGCATGAATCCCCATCCGGCCGGACAGATGACGCATAACGTGCCCAGAGTCAACGATACGGCCGTGCGCGGCGTGCAGCACAAATATGCGCAAACGGTGCTGTTTTTCCCCAGCGCAGGGCAGACCTGCCACGCGTATTGCACTTTCTGTTTCCGCTGGCCCCAGTTCGTGGGCATGGACGACATGAAGTTCGATGCGCGCGAGTCGCATGAGCTGGTTGCCTACCTGAAATTACATCGGGAAGTGACGGATGTGCTGATCACGGGCGGCGACCCGATGATCATGAACACGCGGCAACTGGCCGCCTACCTGGAGCCGCTGCTGGCGCCTGGCCTGGAACACATCCAGAACATCCGCATCGGCACCAAGGCGGTGGCGTATTGGCCGCAGCGCTTTGTGTCGGACCGCGACGCGGATGATTTGCTGCGCCTGTTCGAGCGCATCGTCAAGGCGGGCAAGAACCTGGCCGTGATGGGCCATTACAGCCATGCCGTCGAGTTGCGCCAGGATATCGCGCAGCAAGCCGTCAAGCGCATCGTCTCCACGGGCGCCACCTTGCGCATGCAGGGGCCGCTGATCCGCCACATCAATGAAGACCCGGCAAGCTGGGCCGAGCTGTGGCAGACGGGCACGCGCCTGGGGGCGATTCCGTATTACATGTTTGTCGAGCGGGACACGGGTCCGCGCAGCTATTTTGAGTTGCCCCTGGTGAAGGCGCACGAAATCTTCCAGGCCGCTTACCAGATGGTGTCCGGCCTGTCGCGCACGGTGCGGGGGCCGTCCATGAGCGCGTTTCCCGGCAAGATCGTCATCGATGGCATCGTCACCGTGAATGGCGAGAAACTGTTTGCCCTGCAATTTTTGCAGGCGCGCAACCCGGACTGGGTGCGCCGGCCGTTTTATGCCAAGTTCGATGCGGAAGCGACATGGATCGACGATTTGAAGCCGGCCTTTGGCCACGACAAGTTTTTCTTTGAAACGGATGAGCCAGTGCCGCAGGTGCCGCATAAAATCATCCGCCTGGCGCAGGCCGCCTGAGCATGCACGGTGCCGGCGGCTCTTCCCGTTCCGGCGCGGCCGTGTTTTGCCTGGTGTTCCTGCCGTTCGCGCTGGGGCATTACCTGTCGTGCCTGTTGCGGGGCGTGAATGCCGTGCTGACGGCCGAGCTGCTGGGCGCCATCGCCCTGACGCCAGCGCAGCTGGGCTTGCTGACCAGCGCCTTCTTTCTCGCCTTTGCACTGGTGCAATTGCCGGTTGGCATGGCGCTGGACCGTTACGGCCCCCGCACGGTGCAACTGTGGCTGCTGGCGCTGGCGGCCCTGGGCGTGTGGCTGTTCAGCCGGGGCCACAGCTTTGCCGGGCTGATGTGGGCGCGCGCCCTGATGGGAGCGGGCCTGGGCGGCTGTTTCATGGCGGCCGTGAAAGCGAGCTCGTGCGCCATCGCGCCGTCGCGCCTGCCTTCCGTGCACGGCTACCTGATCGCCGTGGGCGGTCTGGGCGCGGCCACGGCCACCATGCCCGTCAAGCTGGCCCTGCATTACACGGACTGGCGCGGCGTGTTCCTGGGCCTGGCGCTGGCGGCGCTGGCCATCGGCTTGCTGATCCGCCTGCTGTCGCCGGCCATGCCCGCGCCCGCCGCTGCGGGGAACAAGGTCAGTGTCTGGAGCGTGTACCGGGACCCCGGTTTTCGCCGCACCATCGCGCTGATCCTGCTGCCGCACACGGTGTTCTTTGGCGTGCAGGGCCTGTGGGTGGGACGCTGGCTGGCCGACGTGGGGGGCTTGTCCGACGACAGCGTCGCGTACTTGTTGTATCTGGGCATGGCGGCCGTCATCTTCGGCGCCATCGGCATGGGCATGCTGACGGAGTGGGCAGGGCGGCGTGCGATCGAACCCATGCAAGTGGCGGGCGCCGGCATCGCCCTGTTTGTCGCCGTGCAAGTGGCAATGGCATGCAACGTGCTGCCGAGCCTGCCCTTGCTGTCCGTACTGTTTACCCTGCTGGGCACGGTGACGGGCCTCGAGTATGCGATCGTCGCGCAAAGCATGCCGGCCAGCCTGACGGGCAGGGCCGCCACCAGCCTCAACCTGCTCATTTTCACGGGCGCCTTCCTGGTGCAGGCGGGCTTTGGCCTGATCCTCGGATGCTGGCCCCTGAACAGCCTGCAACAGTATCCGCCCCAGGCTTACCAGGTGGCATTTGGCGTGCTGGCGGCCTTGCAACTGCCGGGACTTGCGATGTTTTTCATTCACCGCTACAGGCGTGCCGGACCATCCGGTAAAATGGCAGCCTGCACAGCGGCAATGATCAACTCCAAGGAAGACTATGAAACTCGTTCGTTATGGACGTCCAGGCAAGGAAAAACCGGGCCTGATCGATGAAGAAGGCAAACTGCGCGACCTGTCCGGCGTGATCGCCGATATTGACGGTGCGCAACTGTCCGACAAGGCCCTGCGCAAGCTGGCCAAGCTCGATGAAAAGACGCTGCCCCTGGTGCGCGGCAACCCGCGCTTCGGCGTGCCGCTGGCGAAAGTCGGCAAGTTCATCGGCATTGGCCTCAATTACGCGGATCATGCGGCCGAGGCCGGCATGGCTATCCCGGCCGAACCCATCGTCTTCATGAAGGCCATTACTTGCCTGAATGGCCCGGACGACAATGTCGTGCTGCCGAAAGGCTCGAAAAAGACGGATTGGGAAGTGGAGCTGGGCGTCGTCATCGGCACGCGCGCCCAGTACGTGAGCGAAGAGGACGCGCTGAAATACGTGGCCGGCTACTGCGTCGTCAACGATATCTCCGAGCGCTCGTTCCAGCTGGAGCGGGGCGGCCAATGGGACAAGGGCAAGGGCTGCGACACCTTCGGCCCCGTCGGCCCATGGCTGGTGACGCGCGATGAAGTCATCGACGAGCAGGATCTGGATCTGTACCTGGAAGTCAATGGCAAGCGCATGCAGACCGGCAATACGCAAACCATGATTTTCACGGTGGCGCAGATCGTCAGCTACCTGTCGCAATTCATGACCCTGGAACCGGGCGACATTATCGCCACGGGCACGCCGCCGGGCGTGGGCCAGGGCCGCAAGCCGCAGCGCTTCCTGAAAAAAGGCGACAGCCTGCGCCTGGGAATCGCCGGCCTGGGCGAGCAGCAGCAGGACGTGGTCGCCTGGACTGCCTGATGGCCGGTAGCGATATCGACCGCTTGCCGCCGCTGCCGCTGGACCAGCTCGACGCCCAGCAGCGGGCCGCCGCGCAAGCCATCATCGATGGGCCGCGCGGCGCCCTGTACGGCCCCTTCGTGCCGCTGATCCGCAGCCCCGAGCTGATGGAAACGGCGCAGCGCATGGGCGAGTACCTGCGCTACCGCAGCGCCATCGGCACGCGCTTGTCGGAGCTGGCGATCCTGGTGACGGCGCGCCAGTGGGACCAGCAGGTCGAGTGGGCCATCCACGCGCCGCTGGCCGTGCAGAACGGCATTGCGCAGGCGGCCGTGGACGCCATTGCCGCGCGGCGCGCACCGCTGGCCCTGAAAGACGACGAGCAAGCCGTGCATGATTTCTGCATCGAGCTGCAGCAGCACAAGCGCGTCAGCGATGCCACGTACGCGCGCGCGCTGGCCCTGTTCGGCGAGCATGGCGTGGTCGACTTGATGGGCATCAATGGCTATTACACCTTCCTGGCCATGGTCATGAACGGCGCGCAGACGGCCGTGCCGACCTTGGGCGTGCCGCCCATGCCTGCCTGATTAGAGGAGTTCTTCGGGCAAAGATGGACAAAGTGTAATGAAGTTGAAATTATTCAATATATAATTTTGCTTCCCTTCCATTGCCAAAAAGCTCAATGAAAACTCGTCCGTGCTGTACCCTGATGGGCCGCGCCTTCCTGGCGCTGGCCCTTTCTTTTTGCCCCTTGATGGCGGTGCGTGCGCTTGCCGCGGAAACCGCCGCCACCGCCAGCGCTTCCGCGCTGGAAAACTCCGTCGTCAAGGTGTTTTCCACCTTGCGGGGACCGGACCCCTACAAACCCTGGAGCAAGGCTGCGCCGCAAGAGGTGACGGGTTCCGGCGTCGTCATCGAAGGACGCCGCATCCTCACCAATGCGCACGTGGTCGGCTATGCCAGCCAAGTGCAGATCCAGGCCAATGGGGCGGGCGACAAGATACCGGCAACCGTGCTGGCCATCTCGCGCGGCATGGACCTGGCCTTGCTGAAGATCGACGACGACAGCTTTTTCGCCAGCCACAAGGCGGTGCCGCGCGCTAATGTGTTGCCGGACGTGCGCGATGCCGTGCTGGCGTATGGCTATCCGACGGGCGGCACGTCGCTGTCGATCACCAAGGGCATCGTGTCGCGCATCGAATTCGTGCGCTACAACTTCCCCGTGTCCGGCTTGCGCATCCAGATCGATGCAGCCATCAATCCGGGCAATAGCGGCGGCCCCGTGATTGCCGGCGACAAGATGATCGGCCTGGCCTTTGCCGGCATGGTCAATGCGCAAAACATCGGCTACATCATCCCCAACGAGGAAATCGAACTGTTCCTGCGCGACCAGGAAAGTGGCACGCCCAAGGGCAAGCCGGCCATGCGCGACATGACGCAGACGCTGGAAAATCCTGCGCTGCGCACGTATCTGAAGCTGGCCAAGGGTGTCGAGGGCGCCGTCGTGATGACGCCGGCCAGCAACGATGCCGCCTATCCGCTCAAGGAGTGGGACGTCATCACGCATATCGGCGATTTTCCCATCGACAACCAGGGCATGGTCAAGCTGAATGCCAACAGCCGCGTGCGCTTCCAGTACCGGGTGCAGCAGCTGGCGAAAGACGGCCTGTTGCCGTTGACGGTGGTGCGCCAGGGCGCGCCCCTGAAAATCAAGGTGCCCGTGTCGGCGGCGCACCCGATGCTCATTGCCAGCCTGCAGGGCAATTACCCATCGTATTTCATCTTCGGTCCCATGGTGTTTTCGCGCGCCAGCACGGAATTCATGGCGGCGCCGAATAGCAATCCAGCGATGCTGGGCGGCATGGCGTTTGCCGGCAATCCGCTGGCCACGCGGCGCGGCGATGCGCCCGACAGCGAGCGCGAGGAACTGGTGGTGATCGCCGCGCCGTTTTTCCCGCACAAGCTGATGAATGGCTACAGTACCCGTTTCTTTTCCGTCGTCGATTCCGTCAATGGCGTGCGCGTGCGCAGCCTGGCGCACCTGGTGGCCTTGCTGCGCGACCAGACGGATGAGCTGCTGACGTTCCGCTTCCAGCAACGCGACGCGGAAATGGTGGTCGTGCCCCGCAAGGAGATGCTGGCAGCGACGGAATCGGTGCTGACGGACAACGGCATCCGCTCGGAAGCGTCGCCCGACATGCTGAAGATCTGGAATGAAAAAACGCCGGCGAACTGAGCGTTCCCGGCGTTCCGTATGACAACAGGCGCGGCGCGCACCGCGCCTGTTGGATGTCAGGCGAGGACTTTTTTCAGCCACGCGCCGATGGCGTCGATTTCTTCCTGGCACAGCGAATGCTGCATCATGTATTCATGCCATTCCACCTTGTAACCCATGCCGGTGAGCAAGTCGCGCGATTGCTGTGCACGGGCAATCTGCACCACGGGGTCGGCCGTGCCGTGCGCCATGAAGATGGGCGTCTGCAGGCTCGCTGGCGTACGCTCGGCAGCCGTCTTGTCGGCCAGCGGCAGATAGCCGGACAGGCACATCAGGCCAGCCAGCGGTTCCGCATGGCGCAAGCCCGTTTGCAAGGTCATGGCGCAGCCTTGCGAGAAGCCGGCCAGGATGATGCGGCTGGCAGGAATGCCGCGCGCCTTTTCGCGGGCGATCAGCGCTTCGATCTGCCGCTGCGAGGCGCGCAGGCCGTTCTCATCTTCGCGGCGCACGAGGTCGCTCACGAGTATGTCGTACCAGGCGCGCATCACATAGCCGTTGTTGATGGTGACGGGCATGGTGCCGGCGCTGGGGAAGATGAAGCGGATGGCGGGGCAGCCGCGCAAATCGAGTTCCTTCACCAGGGGCACGAAGTCGTTGCCGTCGGCACCCAGGCCATGCATCCAGATGATGGAGACGGTGGGGTTAGGTGCGCTGTCGAGTTCTATGGTTTCCAGCAAGGTGCTCATGTATTTTCCTCAGGTAAAGGTTGCGCCGGACGCAGCGCCGATTTGGGACGGAAGGCCTTGCAGATGGCCGGATCGGTTTCCATGTAGGGACCGCCGATGAGGTCGATGCAATAGGGCACGGCGGCAAAGATGCCGTTCACCAGCTGATGGCCATCGGCGTCTTTCAGTCCTTCCAGGGTTTCCTTGATGGCCTTGGGCTGGCCCGGCAAATTCATGATCAGGGCGGCGCGCTCGGGCGTTTCGCGGATCACGGCCACCTGGCGCGACAAAATGGCCGTCGGCACGAATTGCAGGCTGATCTGGCGCATCTGTTCGCCGAAACCGGGCATTTCCTTGGTTCCGACGCTGAGCGTGGCATCCGGCGTCACATCGCGCCGTGCCGGGCCCGTGCCGCCCGTCGTCAGGATCAGATGGCAATGGCTGAGGTCAACCATGTCGATCAGGGTGTTTTCAATCTGCGAACGCTCGTCCGGGATCAGCCGCTTTTCCAGGCGAAACGGCGTGCGGATGGCGGCGGCCAGCCAGCTTTCCAGGGCGGGAATGCCCAGGTCTTCATACACGCCGCCGCTGGCGCGGTCCGAGATCGACACGAGGCCGATAATCAATTCGTCTTCGAGGGTGGTGGACATCGGTCACCTATAAAAAGTCTGGAGTGGCGTAAAAACAATAAAACCGGGATTATCCCGGTTTTTTGTCCATCCTTGGTTGTGGACGGCGGATTATTCGTCGTCTTCCGGCTCGACGCCGTCTTCATCCGCCTCATCCTTGCCGCCGTTTTGTTTCTTGGCGATCTGTTTCAGGATCTGGAAGATTTCGCGGTAGGCCTTCGGCGGCTTGTTCTCGGCTTGCTCCTTGCGGGCATTGCGGATCAGGGTGCGCAGGTGCTGCACGTCCAGTTCCGGGTTTTCCGACAGCAAGACGGTCAGGGCCTTGTCGTCCGTCAAGAGTTTGTCGCGGCGGCGTTCCATCGCGTGCATGGCGGCCGTGTCGGCTTTCGACAAGCCTTTCCAGCTATCGATGGTGCGTTGGATGGCGGCAACTTCTTCTTCATCCAGGGTGCGCATTTTCTTGCCCACGTATTGCAGCTGGCGGCGGCGGCCTTCGTGATCCTTGATCAGCTGGCATTCGAGGATGGCGTCGCGCACGTCTTCCGGCATGGGAACGCGCTTGACGCGGTCGCGTGCTTCATTGACGAGTTCTTCGCCCAGCTTTTGCAGGACGGTCATCTGGCGCTTGAGTTCCGATTTCGACGGACGTTCATATTCCTGTTCGAATTCGGACGATTGGAAGCCGCAAGCTCCCCGGTTTGGATTTGGCATGATATATAAGGCGGGAGAGGACTTGTGGACCGCTCCTGTAAACTGTAAACGACTGCTATGATAACCTTTTTAGCGGCTTTCCGAAGAAAACAGCGCATGAACGACTCCGTATTTACCCATAGTCAAGAGCAATTGCAGCAACTGGCCCGTGATGTGTTGTCTTTTGCGCGGGAAGCGGGCGGTACCGACGCTGCCGTCGAAGTCAGCGAAGGCGGTGGCCTGTCCGTTTCTGTACGAAAAGGCAAGATCGAGACGATCGAGCAAAACAAGGACAAGGGCATGGGCGTGACCGTGTTTGTCGGCAAGAAACGCGGCAATGCCAGCACTTCCGACTTTTCTCCGTCCGCCCTGCGCGCCACGGTGGATGCCGCCTACAACATCGCCCGCTTCACGGCCGAGGACGATTGCGCGGGCCTGGCCGACGCGGAGATGCTGGAAATGTCGCCCCGCGATCTGCAATTGTTTTATCCGTGGCTCATTTCCGCCGAGGATGCCGTCGTGCTGGCCCAGCGGGCCGAAGCGGCCGCGTTTGCCGTCGACCCGCGCATCACGAACAGCGAGGGCGCCAGCGTGCACGTGCAGCAATCGCATTTTGTTTCCGCCAATTCGCGCGGCTTCATCGGCGGCTACCCGTTTTCGCGCCACACGCTGTCCGTGGCGCCCATTGCGGGCAAGGGCGCGAAGATGCAGCGCGACGACTGGTATTCGTCCGTGCGCGACGCGGCCAAGATGTCGAGTCCGGAAGCCATCGGCCGCTACGCCGCCGAGCGCGCCCTGTCGCGCCTGAACGCGCGCAAGTTGGGCACGCGTACCTGTCCCGTGCTGTTCGAAGCGCCGCTGGCGGCGGGTTTGCTGGGTACCTATGTGCAAGCGACCTCGGGCGGCGCCCTGTACCGCAAGTCCACTTTTCTGCTCGATTCCCTGGGCACGCAGGTGCTGCCATCGCACGTGCAGATCTTCGAAGACCCGCATGTGATCGGCGGCGTCGGTTCCGCGCCGTTCGATGAAGAGGGCGTGAAAACCGTCAGCCGCGATGTCGTCAAGGATGGCGTGGTGCAAGGTTATTTCCTGTCGACTTATACGGCCCGCAAGCTGGGCATGCAGACGACGGGCAACGCGGGCGGCTCGCACAATCTGTACCTGACCTCGACGCAGACGGCCGCCACCGACGATTTCGTTGCCATGCTGAAAAAGCTGGGCACGGGCTTGCTGGTCACGGAACTGATGGGACAGGGAACCAACTACGTGACGGGCGACTATTCGCGCGGCGCATCCGGTTTCTGGGTGGAAAATGGCGTGATTCAATATCCGGTGGAAGAAATCACCATTGCCGGCAACATGAAGGACATGCTGCGCAACATCGTGGCCGTGGGCGCCGACGTCTTGCGCCGCGGCACCAAACAGACGGGCTCCATCCTCATCGAGAGCATGGTGGTGGCCGGCGGTTGAACACTGCCCGGATACGCCCCAGCCAGCGGCATCGCTGCCGGCAGGCTGGGGCGCTACTAGTTTGCTCGCTTACTTCGATTGGACGTTGACGCACGTCCACGAAATATTCGTGGCGTCCCATGTCGCTTTCCAGTTAATCGTCGTCTGGTCCCGGCATGCCTGCTCGGACGCAAACTTGGTATCCTGGTAGCGCTGGTAGATATAGCCGTCCTGAGGACGCCACACGGCGCCATACCAATAATTGTTGGCATCGACGGCGGTTCCCAGTTGTTCCACCGGTTTATTCAGGGCCGTGTTCTTGTAGTCGATCGCGACGCTGCCGTCCTCGTTGTAGAGTCGAACCCATGCGGAATTGTTCTGCGTGCCGGCCGCATCGACTGGAATGCACATGCGCGTCTTGGTCTTGGACATGCTGCCAGGCATGCTCAGGCAGAAATAGGGATGCGGCGAACCTGCCGCAATCGACCATTCCACGTTGGTGCTTGCCGTGCCGCTTGGGTCGCAGTAATTCGCGTATTTCCCCGCTTTGAAACCTTCCGTATAAGTCAGCGTCTGCACGCCTGAAAAATACGTCCCGGATGCATTGCTGAGGGTGGGCAACTCGTTACGGCCCGTGACGGACATGCATGCCTTGTAGCCGGCATCGGCATAGCCGATCGCCATGCCGATGGGCTGCATGTTCGCATCCAGGTGCAGTTTCCAGGTATTGCGGTATTGCAGTTTGCCACTGGCATTGCTACGCAGCAGTGAAATGACTTTGACGGATGCCGCTTGTTGCGACACGCCATTGGTAACGAAGGGGGCAGGCTGTCCGAATTCCTGGCTGACGATCAATGTCGCCGTCCCAAGACTGCCATCATTGGATGCCAGGTTCGAGATGGTCAGGTCGCTGCCCAGGAATTTCTTTAATGCATCAGCGGCATTGATGGATGCCAGTACTGGTGCCGGTGGAACCACCGGCTTGAGATCCGGGCTGCTGCCATTCCCGCTACCACCGTCACCGCCGCCGCCACCGCCGCAAGCGGCGAGCAAGCTGACGAGGGCGCACAATATGGTCTGTTTCTTCATCTTTACAACCTAATATAGCGACAAGAATGCGTGTCGTTGCGCCGCCGCATTATAGGGAGTGTTGATTGTAGGAAATCTATCGAATTGTCTCATCGCCCCCTCCATTTCTCCTCCGAATACCGGTGCCATGCGCCTGCGTGCGTTCGACGCAAGCCAAGGCGGCCTGGCTGCCGCCGCTGCACGGTGCATGCGGTGTTTTGCCAGCAGTGCTCGGCGCGTCATACGGGTGAAATATTGCCTTCGTATGATGTCGCCATCTGACGTTATCTGCGCAAATTAGATGCTTTTAATGTAAGTAAGCCGAACTTCGTGATATTTCATGCAAGATGCGAGTCTTGCCGTGACGCGTCGTTGTTGATCCAACCTGCATAGTGACTCTCTCCATGACCTACTCCCGTACCCGCATCGCCCGCGCGGTGGCCCTGTTGTGTGCCATGAACGCCCTGTTTGCCAATCAGGCCCAAGCCAGTGGCGATGCGCCCGCTGCCCCAGCTTCCGCCAGCGACGCCATTGAAGCCCCGCAAGCCGTGATCGTCACGGGCACGCGCGGCAGCAACCGCACGCAGTTCGACACCATGGCGCCCGTCGATGTGTTCAACCGCGAAGATATCGGCGCCGTCGAATCGTCGGACTTGAACGATGTGCTGGCGCAACTCGTGCCCTCATATGTGGTGCAGCGTCTGCCGATGGCTGACGGGCAAGTGTTCGTGCGTCCCGCCACCCTGCGCGGCCTGTCGCCGGACCAGACCCTGGTGCTGGTCAATGGCAAGCGTTTCCACCGCAGCGCCCTGCTCGGCGCGCGCGGCGCGCAGGCGCCGGACCTGGCGCAGATTCCCGTGTCCGCCATCAAGCGCATCGAAGTGCTGCGCGACGGCGCTTCCGCCCAGTACGGTTCCGATGCGATTGCCGGCGTGATCAACATCATTCTCGACGACACGCCCGGTACGGAGGTTTCCGTGCACCATTCGCAATATTCGGAAGGCGACGGCAAGGGCAATGAAGTGAACCTGAAGACGGGTTTTGCCTTTGGCGAGACGGGCAAGGCGACGATTTTCGGCGCGCTGGCCAAGTCCGATCCCACGTCGCGCACGCGCCAGCGGGTCGACGCCATTGCTTTCCAGAATGCGCATCCGGAACTGAAGGTACCGAATCCCGTGCAGCGCTGGGGCCAGCCTGAACTCGACAGCAAGCGCATCGGCTTCAATGCCAGCATGGCCTTGTCCGAGACGACGGAACTGTACGGTTTCGGCCTGTTCAGCCGCAGTGACGGCACCTCGGACTTCAACTGGCGCAATCCCGACACCAGCACGGGCGCGTACAAGACCAGCAGCCTGTTCCCCGGCTGGGACTTGCGCAGCCTGTACCCGCTCGGTTTCAGCCCCAGCTATTCGAACGACCAGGACGATTTGCAGCTGGTGGCTGGCGCGCGCGGTCACTTCAACGACCGCTTCGGCTGGGATGTGAGCGCTTCCTACGGCCGCAACCGCATCGACTATCACCTGGCCAACTCCATCAATGCGTCGATGGGGCCGACCAGCCCGACGTCGTTCTACCTGGGGCAGTTGTCACAGGTGGAAAAGATCCTCAACGCCAACTTTAATTATGAATTGCCCGTGGCATCGCTGCCGCAACCGGTGAATATCGCGTTTGGCGCGGAAGCGCGCAACGAAACCTATGGCGTGAAGGCGGGCGATGTGGCGTCCTGGACGGTGGGACCGGGCGCAGCCATCGGCCTCGATGCGAACGCGAACGGCGCGCCAGGCTTCAGCGACCGCCAGGCGGGCAACTGGGGGCAGGACAGCTATGCGGCCTACCTGGACGTGGAAGTGCCCGTCAGCAAGGCGCTGAGCCTGGGCGGCGCGGCCCGCTACGAGCATTTCTCGGAATTTGGCAGCACCGTCAACGGCAAGTTGTCGGCCCGCTATGCGCTCAGTGACGACCTGGCCCTGCGCGGCTCCTACTCGACGGGTTTCCGTGCGCCAACGCCGGGCCAGTCGAACACTAACAGCACGAACCAGGGGCTCGACACCAAGACCCTGCTGTTGTTTACCAGCGGCCGCCTGGCCAACAACGATCCGCTGGCCATCCTGCTCGGCGCGCAGGCGCTGAAGCCGGAAAAATCGAAAAACCTGTCCCTGGGCTTTACGTGGAAGACGCCGGCCGGGTTCTCCGGTTCCGTCGATGTGTATGACATCAAGGTCAGCGACCGCTTCAGCACGTCCGCCTCGTTTGCCGTGCCGGCCGGCGTGGCCAACCCGCTGCGCTACACTTCCGTCAGCTATTTCACCAACGACTTCGACACCACCACGCGCGGCATCGATATCGTGGGCAGCCACCTGAGCCGCGTCGGCGACGGCAAGCTGAACCTGACCCTGGCCTACAACTACAACACCACCAAGGTCGATGGCGGCAAGTCCAGCCTGGTGACCAATCCGGCCCAGCGCCAGGTGTTCGAGGAGCGCCTGCCGCGCCAGAAAGCCACCATCAGCGGCAACTATGACCTGGGCAACTGGAACACCCTGGCCCGCGTGCGCTATTACGGCGCGTGGACGGACAATTCGGGCAACGCCACGGGCGACATCTTCCAGCGTTTTGGCGCCATGCAATTCCTGGACCTGGCGGCCAGCTACAAGATCAGCGACAAGCAGTCCGTGCGCGTGGGTATCGACAATGTGCTGGACAAGTATCCTGACGAGGCAACCTTCCAGGCCAGCCGCGGTCTGATCTATTCGCGCAATGCGCCGTACGACACGGACGGGCGTAATCTGTACGTCGAGTACAAAGTGAAATTTTAAGGGAGATGACGATGAATCCACAACGCCGCGCCCTGTTGCGCGCGGGTTCGCTGGCGGCAGCGCTGCCCATGGCTGCGGGCGCAGCGTCGGCAGCGTCTGCGGCCCTGCCTCCGTCCTTGCCGCCGGTGCCGGCCGGCACCACGCCGGATGTCCTGGCCGGCAACCAGGCATACTGGCAAGCCGTGGCCGCGCAATACGACACGACCGATGCCATCGTGCAGCTCGACAACGCCTTCTGGGGTTCGATGGCCAGGCCCGTGCTGCGCCATTACGAGCAGCAGCTGGCCATGGTCAACCGCGACAATGCCTGGTATGCGCGCATGCGCTTTCCCTCCGACTTCGAAGCGGCCCGCGCGGCGGCGGCCAGGGCGCTGGGCGTGGGGATCGATGAAATCGTGCTCACGCGCGGCGCCACGGAAGCGCTGCAAGTCCTGATCGCCGGCTACAATCGCCTGCAGCCGGGCGATGCGGTGCTGTACGCGGATATCGATTACGACAATATGATCACCGTCACGCGCTGGCTGCAGCAGCGGCGCGGCGCCCAGGTCGTGTCGGTTGCCATGCCGGAACCGTTTACGCATGACAACGTTGTTGCCGCCTATGTTGCTGCCATGGACCGCCATCCAGCCCTGAAACTGATGCTGCTCACGCACGTCAATCACCGCAACGGCATGGTCTTGCCCGTGGCCGAGATCAGCCGCCTGGCGCGCGCGCGGGGCATCGACGTGATCGTCGATACGGCGCATGGCTTTGGCCAGCTGGACATGACGATTCCTGACCTGCAGGCAGATTTTGCCGGCATCAACCTGCATAAATGGATAGGCGCGCCCGTCGGCGTGGGCGCTGCCTACATCAAGCGGGGCAGGGTGGCCGATATCGACCCCTATCTTGGCGAAAAGGCGGGCGACGATATCCGTACGCGCGTGCATACGGGCACGGTCAATTTTGCCGCCTACCTGAGTCTGCCGGCGGCGCTGGACTTGCACGCGCAGATCGGCGTGGCCAACAAGCAGGCGCGGCTGCGGCTGCTGCGCAACCGCTGGGTGGAGGCGGCACGCGCCATCGAGGGCATCGAGGTGCTGGCGTCAGCGGACCCGCGCCTGACGAGCGCCATCGCCTCGTTCCGTCTGAAGGGCAGGACGAGCGTGGCCGACAGCTATGCGCTGTCGAAAAAACTGGTGCAGGAACACGGCATCTTTGCCGTGCCGCGCGACGGCCTTGCCAGTGGCGCGTGCGTGCGCGTGACGCCGGGCATCTTTACGCCCGAGTCGCATCTGGACCGGCTGGTGGAAGCCTTGCGCAAGGTAGCGAAGGGCTGAGAGAAAAGCGCGGCCCGCCTGCAAGGGGCGGGCCGCGTGACTGCGGGTGCTGCCGGGTTATCGTTTAGGCGCGCAGGGTTGCCAGGATAGGCTGCAGTACTGCCGCGCCCAGGGCGGCGCTGCGGGCGCCGCTCCAGCCCGTTTGCGGGTCGGGATCGTTGGCGTTGTCTTTGAACGGCAGTTCCAGCGTCAGCGACAGGCAGCCGAAAGCATGGGTGATGTGGGGCGAACCCATGGTCAGCACTTCCGGCGTGAACGGGCCATCTTCATAGCCGTGCTCATCCTGGAAGTCGGGGCTGGCCACCTTGAAGTCGGCGATGAAGCGGTCTTGCTGGGCCTTTTGTGCTGGCGTGAAATTTTCCAGCGCATCGCTGCCGGCCACGAACACGTACGGCAAGCCTTCGTCGCCATGCACGTCGAGGAACAGGTCGCAGCCGATTTCATGCATTTTCTGTTTTACCAGGAATACTTCCGGGCTGCGTTCCATCGTCGGCGTCATCCATTCGCGGTTCAGGTTGGCGCCCGCCGCGTTGGTGCGCAGGTTGCCATGCACGGAACCGTCCGGGTTCATGTTCGGCACCACGTAGAAGACGGCGTCCTGCAGGCACTGGCGGGCAAACGGGTTGGCCTGGTCCAGCAAGGCTTCGAGCATGCCTTCGACAAACCATTCCGCCATCGTTTCACCGGGATGCTGGCGCGCGATGACCCAGACTTTCTTTTCGGCATCGGCGTCGCCGACGACCAGCAGATTCATGTCGCGGCCTTCCACGGTGCTGCCCAGGTCGATCAAGCGCACCAGCGGCGACGCTTGCGCGCTGTCGATCAGGGCCAGGTGGCGGTCCCATGGGTACGGCTCGAAATACGCGTAGTACACGCTTTCCTCTTCCGGCGTATGTTCGATGGTCATCACCGTGCCGTCAAAGCTGGTGGGCACGCGGAACCACGTTTCGCGGTCGTAGCTGGCCACGGCCTGGTAGTCTTTCCAGCCGTCCGGGTAGGCCGACTTGCCTGCGTTCAGGAAGCGGATCTTGCACGCCTCGCCTTGTGCGCCTTGCAGGCGGAAGTAAAACCACTGCGTGATGTCGGCGTGGGAATCCTTGCGGATGTTCAGCTCGATGGATTGGGCATCGTCGGCGCGCAGCACCTCGATCGCGCCGGCGTCGAATTGCTGGCTGATTTTAATGGTCATGAGTGTTCCTGATAAAAACGTATGGGTTTTGCATCGTGTGCAATGGCGCGATGATACCTGTTTTGCGGCGCCCTTTGTGCTGGCGCAAACGATGACGGACATGCTTTGCTAACGTGATAGCTCCACCACGGGGAGATCATCATGGACGACAACGGCAACCATATACGCGATCTGGAAAAGAAAATCAGCGCCCTCAGCGACGCCCTGGCGCACCTGGGCAAGGGCACGACCTTGCAGGAATTGCTGCGCATCATACGTTTCCCCGGCTATACGACGCCGGCCGAATTCAGCTTCAATATCGCCATCCTCGATACCATGCTGGTGCAGGCCAATGCGCTGGAAAAGCTGGGGCAGGATTTATTGGCTGGCGCCAAGCAAGTGGCGAAGCAGTAGCTTGAGGCGGGTTTGATATCGTCACCGCAAACGCCAGGGCCGGGGGCAGAGCCTCAGGGGAACAGGGGCCAATGGAGCGTATTCCGATTCCGAAGGAAGCGCCCCCGCTGCCGGGCCGTTGGGTTCAGGTATCAAGTCCACCGAAACGTTCAAAAAACCACGGCTCCACATCGGGCGCCTGTTCATCTTCGCGCCGCAAGGTGGCCAGGATATGTTCCTCGGCGGACGCATACGTGATGCGGTACAGGTCGCGCGCCAGCGCATATGCCTGCGTGCCGGGCCACGGTTCGGGCAGCAGTTCGACGGGCAATTGCGGATCGTGCAATTGTACGCGGCGGTAGGCGTGCGTCAGCAGCGAGCGGATGACGAATGCCTGTTCCGCATCGAATACGGGCTCTTCTTGCAGCAAGGTCAGCAGCGGCTGGAAGCTGGCGATGAATTTCTGGTAGCCGGCCATCACTTCCGACAGATCCCAGCATTCGCCCACCATGTCGCGCAGGGGGCGCGTGCTGACACCCGGCAATTCCGTGGTGTGGCAGACATACAGCTTGCCCTGCACCTCATTGCGCACCAGGATATCTTCCAGCGCCTCCGTATTGCTGGCCGGATGGCCAAAGATGCCCGGCGAGATCAAGCCATAGCCGGCCCATAATAATTCCTTGCGCAGCGCCCCCCGCTCGGCGGCGCCGATGCTGCCGGCCGGCCCGATCACCAGGGTCCAGCTGCCATCCCAGTGCACGACCAGTGGCGCATAGATGCGGCGATAGGCGCGCTCGAAGCGGGCCAGCGCCTCCGGGCGTATCGTATAGGCGCTGCGGCGGCCGTCGCGCTGCGAGCTGAGCCAGCCCTCCTGGGCCAGGCGGAACACGCTGGTGCGCAACAAACGGTCGTTCACGCCGAATGGCGCCAGCAGTTCGATCAGGCTGCCCAGCCAGATGGCGCCCCCGCGCGGCACGATGGCATCGCCAAAGATGGTCATTACCAGGGACTTCGAGCGCGGCGGGTCGCGTTCCAGGAAATCGGCTATCCATGCCGTGCAGCGGGTGTTCTTCATGTGGTTCCGGTCTGGCCGTGTTGCGGTCGATTCAATAAAAGCAGCAGTTTACTTGGCTGCGCGGGTAGCGCGTCAATAATTTGCCGGAGGCGCGGGTAGCGCTGCCGTCGTGTTTTCTCATAAGCAATATCATACGCACAAAAAAGCTGCACAAGATACGATTTTTTAAAATGACTCAAATCAAGTGTATGCAAATCGATTTTTGTATCGTATTATCTGTTCATCGCACCGCGTTGCTGCGCAAAATCAAAGACATGGGAGACAGATCATGTACGCACAAATGGTTGAAACCGGCCTCAAAAACGTCCGTTCCATCGATGACATGGGTCAAGAAGAGCGCGCTTTCCAGGCCCGCATCGACGAAGGCATCAAGATCGAGGCCAAGGACTGGATGCCGGACGCTTACCGCAAGACCCTGATCCGCCAGATTTCGCAGCATGCGCACTCGGAAATCGTCGGCCAGTTGCCTGAAGGTAACTGGGTCACGCGCGCCCCCACCCTGAAACGCAAGTCGATCCTGCTGGCCAAGATCCAGGACGAAGCCGGTCACGGCCTGTACCTGTACAGCGCCGCGGAAACCCTGGGCGTGTCGCGCGACGACTTGCTGGCCGCCTTGCACTCGGGCAAAGCCAAGTATTCCAGCATCTTCAACTATCCCACGCTGTCGTGGGCCGACATGGGCGCCATCGGCTGGCTGGTCGACGGTTCCGCCATCATCAACCAGATTCCCCTGTGTCGCTGCTCGTACGGTCCGTATGCGCGCGCCATGATCCGCGTCTGCAAGGAAGAATCGTTCCATGCGCGCCAGGGTTACGACATCATGATGTCGCTGTGCAAGGGCACCCCGGCACAGAAAGCCATGGCGCAGGATGCCTTGAACCGCTGGTGGTGGCCGTCGCTGATGATGTTCGGCCCATCGGACGCCGCTTCCGTCAACAGCGCCCAGTCGGCGCAATGGCGCATCAAGCTGTTCTCGAACGATGAGCTGCGCCAGCGCATGGTCGACCAGACCGTGCCGCAGATCGAATACCTGGGCCTGACCGTGCCCGATCCCGACCTGAAGTTCAACGCGGAAATGGGCCACTATGAATTCGGCGAGATTGACTGGTCCGAGTTCAACAATGTCCTGAAGGGCAATGGCCCGTGCAACCGCGAACGCCTGCAAACGCGCGTGAAAGCGTATGAGGACGGCGAGTGGTTCCGCGATGCCCTGGTCGCCTACGCAGACAAGCAAGCCGCGAACGAAAAAGCGGCAGCCTGAAAACATCTATAAAAGGGAATAGCAACATGAGCAAAGAATGGCCTTTGTGGGAAGTTTTCATCCGCAGCCAGCACGGCCTGGCGCACAAGCATGTGGGCAGCCTGCACGCTTCCGACGCCACCATGGCGGTCAACCATGCGCGCGACGTCTACACGCGCCGCAATGAAGGCGTGAGCATCTGGGTGGTGCGCGCAGCCGATATCGTCGCCAGCAGCCCCGGCGACAAGGGCGCCCTGTTCGAGCCATCGAACAGCAAGGTGTACCGCCATCCCACCTTCTTCCCGATGCCGGAAGAAGTCAAGAACCTGTGATGGGAGCACCGGCAATGGATGACAAGGTTAACTACTTGCTGCGCCTGGGTGACAACGCCCTGATCCTCAGCCAGCAGCTGTCGCAGCTGTGCGGCAAGGGTCCCGCGCTGGAAGAGGACATGGCGCTGACCAACGTGGCGCTGGACCTGCTGGGCCAGACGCGTTTGTGGTTCAGCTATGCGGCCGAGCTGGAAAACGCGGGCCGCGACGAAGACGACATCGCCTTTTTGCGCGATGCCCACGATTTCAAGAATTGCCTGCTGGTCGAACAGCCGAACGGCAACTACGCTGACACCATGATGCGCCAGTTTTTCTTCGACAGCTGGCACTACTTCCAGCTGCTGGAACTGGCGAAATCGGCGGATGCGCGCATCGTCGAGGTGGCGCAAAAATCGATCAAGGAAGTGACGTATCACTTGCGCCGCAGCGGCGACCTGATCGTGCGCCTCGGCGACGGCACGGCGGAAAGCCATGCGAAAACGCAGGCCGCGGCCGACAAGCTGTGGATGTACACGGGCGAGATGTTCCGGTACGACGCCGTCGACCAGGCCATGGTCGCTGCCGGCATCGCGCCCCCATCGGACATCCTGCGCCAGGCTTTCCTCGAACACGTGGCCGAGATATTCGCCGAAGCGACGCTGGTCATGCCGGCGCCCGACGCCTGGATGCAAAAGGGCGGCAAGCAGGGCACGCACACGGAACACCTGGGTTTTATCCTGGCCGAGATGCAGTTCCTGCAGCGCGCCTATCCCGGGGCGGAGTGGTAATGAACACGGCCGCGGCAGCGCTGGACGCCGCCCAGGTCTGGGCCTGGCTGGGCGACGTGCCGGACCCGGAAATCCCCGTCATTTCGGTGGTGGACCTGGGCATCGTGCGCGCCGTCGAAGTCACCGGCGGCGACGCCTGCACCGTGACGATCACGCCCACGTATTCGGGCTGTCCGGCCATGCAGGTGATCGCCGACGCCGTCACGGATGCCTTGCGCAGCCATGGCGTAGCGAAGGTGACGCTGGTAAGCCAGCTGGCGCCCGCGTGGACCACGGACTGGATGAGCGAGACGGGCAAGGCCAAGCTGAAAGGCTATGGCATCGCCCCGCCGCAGCAGCAGGTGATCGACATCAGCGGTTTGCGCGGCGGCATCAAGCGCCAGGCCATGCCGAAACTGGACGTGATCTGCCCGAACTGCGGTTCCACGCATACGCAGCTGACCAGCCAGTTCGGCTCCACGCCGTGCAAGGCCCTGTACAAATGCCTGGCTTGCCGCGAACCGTTTGACTACTTCAAGTGCCACTAAAAAAATCAGGCACACGTTCCGAAGAAACTGGAGATGAAGCATGAGTAAATTTTATCCGCTGAGCGTGGCGAACGTGCGCAATGAAACGCGCGACACCATCGCCGTCACGTTCGACGTGCCAGCCGAACTGCAGCAGCAGTTCCGCTTCCAGCAGGGCCAGCACCTGACCCTGCGCGCCCATATCAATGCGGAAGACGTGCGCCGCTCGTATTCCATCTGTTCGGCGGTGCAGGACGGCACCCTGCGCGTGGCCATCAAGCGCACGCCGGGCGGCGCCTTTTCCACCTGGGCGAACGACACCCTGAAAGCCGGCGCCACCATCGAGGTGATGCCGCCCATGGGCCACTTCAACGTGCCGCTCGACTGCGTCAACCGCAAGCACTACCTGGCGTTTGCGGCCGGCAGCGGCATCACGCCCATCCTCTCCATCATCAAGACGACACTGCTGACGGAACCACTGAGCCGCTTCACCCTGTTCTACGGCAACCGCGCCTCGTCGTCCGTCATCTTCAAGGAAGAATTGACGGACTTGAAGGACGTGTACCTGGAGCGTTTGAACCTGGTCTACGTGATGAGCCGCGAGCAGCAGGACATCGAATTGTTCAACGGCCGCATCACGCAGGAAAAATGCGAGCAGTTCCTGCAGCACTGGATCAAGATCGAAGACTACGACAATGCCTTCATCTGCGGCCCGGAAGACATGATGCTGGGCGTCTCCGCTGCCCTGCAGGCAGCCGGCATGCCCAAGCAGAATATCAAGATCGAACTGTTCGCCGCCAGCATCCCGAAAAATGCCCACAAGCCGCGCGCCCAGCTGGCCGCCGATGCCGTGCAGGAAACGGAAGTGACAGTCATCCTGGACGGCAACCACACCACCTTCACGATGGACAAGGACAAGGAATCCATCCTCGACGCGGGCCTGCGGCAGGGCATCGACATGCGCTATTCGTGCAAGGGCGGCGTATGCTCGACCTGCCGCTGCAAGATCCTCGACGGCAAGGTTGAAATGGACGTCAACTACGCGCTGGAAGATTACGAAGTGGCGCGCGGCTTCGTCCTCAGCTGCCAGAGTTTTCCATTGACCGACAAGGTCGTGGTCGATTTCGATCAGGCAGAATAAAAGCCGGGGTCAGACCCGCCGGGTCTGACCCCAGATTTCCGTTGCGGGCCAATAAATAAAAATAGCGAGTCGCCATGACCTACCAAAACATCCTCTTCACCATCGAGCAGGGCATCGCCACGCTGACCCTGAACCGTCCCGACAAGCTCAATAGCTTCACGCAAGCCATGCACGAGGAAGTGCGCGACGCGATTGCGAAAGTCAATGCCGACAGTTCCGTGCGCGTGTTCGTGCTGACGGGGGCGGGCCGCGGCTTTTGCGCGGGCCAGGACCTGTCCGACCGCGCCGTGGAACCGGGTTCGAAGGGCGTGGACCTGGGCGAGTCCGTGGAAAAGAACTATGCGCCGCTGGTGCTGGCCCTGAAAGCGCTGCCGATGCCCGTGATCTGCGCCGTCAATGGCGTGGCTGCCGGCGCGGGCGCCAACCTGGCGCTGGCGTGCGACATCGTCATCGCCGGCAAGTCGGCCAGCTTTGTCGAAGTGTTCTGCAAGCTGGGCCTGATTCCGGACACGGGCGGCACCTTCTTCCTGCCGCGCCTGATCGGCTCCGCGCGCGCCATGGGCCTGGCCATGCTGGGCGAAAAACTGACGGCGGAAAAAGCGGAAGACTGGGGCCTGATCTGGAAATGCGTCGAGGATGCCCAGCTGGCCGAGGAAACGCGCAAGCTGGCCGTGCATTTTTCTACCGCGCCGACCAAGGGCCTGGCCTATACCAAGCAGGCGCTGGCCGCCAGCGGCGCCAATACCCTGCCGCAGCAGCTGGCGCTGGAAGCGCGCATGATGAGCGATCTCGGTAACAGCGACGATTACCGCGAAGGCGTGGCCGCCTTCATGGAAAAGCGCGCACCGCAATTCAAGGGACATTGATATGGCAGCTCTGGACAAGAACAGTATCGTCGCCGTCATCGGCAGCGGCGCCATGGGCGCCGGCATCGCGCAGGTGGCGGCAGCCGCCGGCTATCGCGTGAAACTGTACGACACGCGGGCGGAAGCGGTCAGCAAGGCGCTGGCCGACATCGCGAAAATGTACTCGAAGCTGGCCGAAAAGGGCCGCATGACGGCCGATGAAGCGGCGGCCGCCACGGCGCGCCTGCAGGCGGCCGGCAGCCTGGCCGATGTGAGCAACGCTGCCCTGGTGGTGGAAGCCATCGTGGAAAACCTCGACGTCAAGCGCGGCCTGTTCGCCGAACTCGAAGCCCTGGTCGGTGACGACTGCATCCTGGCGACGAACACCTCGTCGATTTCCGTCACGGCCATCGCCGCCAAGCTGCGCCGCCCGGAACGCCTGGTCGGCATGCACTTCTTTAATCCCGTGCCCCTGATGGCGCTGGTGGAAGTGATCAGCGGCCTGGCCACCAGCGAGCAAGTCGCCGCCACCGTGTACGACACGTCTGTCGCCTGGGGCAAGAATCCCGTGCACGCGAAATCGACGCCGGGCTTTATCGTCAACCGGGTCGCCCGTCCGTTTTATGCGGAAGGCTGGCGTTTGTTGAGCGAGCAGGCGGGCGACCCGGCCACCATCGACGCCGTGCTGCGCGAAGCGGGCGGTTTCCGCATGGGCCCATTCGAATTGATGGACCTGATCGGCCATGACGTCAATTTCTCCGTCACGCAATCCGTGTTCGGCGCCTATTTCAACGACCCGCGCTTCACGCCGTCCGTGCTGCAGCAGGAAATGGTCAACGCCGGCTTCCTGGGCCGCAAATCGGGCCGCGGCTTTTACCAGTACGGCGAAGGCGCGCCCGCTCCCGTGGCGCAGGCGGAAGGCGCGCAGCCCAAGCCGGAATTCGTCGCCCTGTCGGCGGCCATCGGCGGCGATGGCCGTGGCCACAGCGGCATCATCCGCAGCCTGGTGCAGCGCCTGGAGCAAGCGGGCATCACGGTCAGCCGCCGCGTGACGCAGGAAGGCCAGGCGCATGACGAGGCGCCGGCCCTGCATTGCAACGGCGCCGCGATCTACCTGACCGACGGGCGCAGCGCCACCCAGCGCGCGCACGACAACCAGCATCCGGATACGGTGCTGTTCGACCTGGCGCTCGATTACGCCAATGCCCGGCGCATCGCCGTGGCCCGTGCCGACCAGTGCAGCGATGCCGCCTACGCGGCCGTCGTCGGCCTGTTCCAGGCGGCCGGTTTCATCGTCACGCGCCTGGACGACGTGCCTGGCCTGGCCGTCATGCGCACGGTGGCCATGCTGGCCAACGAGGCAGCCGACGCCGTCAACCAGGGCGTATGCACGGCGGCCGCCGCCGATATCGCCATGCAGAAGGGCGTCAACTATCCGCGCGGACCGCTGGCCTGGGCCGATGCGGTTGGCGTCCAGCACATCGTGACCGTGCTGCACCACCTGGCGCAGGGCTATGGGGAGGACCGTTACCGCGTCTCGCCGCTGCTGCGCCGCAAACTTGCTACTGGAGCCTCGTTTCATGCCGAATGAAGATCACAACATGACTGCACAAGCCCTGGCCGAAGCGGCCGCCGCCTCCATGCTGTCGCGCGATAACGCCACCGCCGCCATGGGCATCGCCCTGGCCGAAGTGGGACCGGGCCATGCGCGCATGACCATGACGGTGCGCGCCGACATGCTCAATGGCCACCAGACCTGCCATGGCGGTTTTATCTTTGCCCTGGCCGACAGCGCCTTCGCGTTTGCCTGCAATAGCTACAACCTGAACACCGTGGGCGCGGGCTGCACCATCGATTACCTGGCGCCGGGCCGCGAAGGCGACGTGCTGACGGCGCACGCCGTCGAACAGGCGCTGGCGGGCAAGAGCGGCGTCTATGACGTCAAGGTCAGCAACCAGGAAGGGCGCGCCATCGCGCTCTTCCGCGGCAAGTCGATCCGCGTGTCGGGTGAAGTCATTGGCGGTTGAAGGTACAAGAGCAGGCTTGAACTGCCGGAATGGTTGTAGATTTTTTTAAGATTAAAAACGCCTCGACAAAACCGTCGCGAGCGGAAGTGAGTTGTGGCCGGGAAGCGGAACTGTGCTGTCGCACAGGGAGCATCGCAGGCCGCCAATCACGACGCGCAGCAGGTTTGGTCAGGCGTTACTAAAGGAGACAGAAATGGTCCAACGTACGCCTTCCCCGAATGACCTGGAGCCGATCGAACGCGCCAGCAAGGATGAACTGCAGGCGCTGCAGCTCGAACGCATGAAATGGACGCTCAAGCACGCGTATGACAACGTGCCCCATTACCGCGCCGCCTTTGATGCGGCGGGCGTGCATCCGGACGACCTGAAGTCGCTGGCCGACCTGTCGAAATTCCCGTTCACCGATAAAAAAGTCCTGCGCGACAATTACCCGTTCGGCCTGTTTGCCGTGCCACGCGAGCAGGTGGTGCGCATCCACGCGTCCAGCGGCACGACGGGCAAGGCCACGGTGGTCGGCTATACGCAGAACGACATCGATACCTGGGCCAACGTGGTGGCGCGCTCGATCCGCGCCGGCGGCGGCCGCGCGGGCGACATGGTGCACATCTCCTACGGCTACGGCCTGTTCACGGGCGGCCTGGGCGCGCACTACGGCGCCGAGCGCCTCGGTTGCACGGTCATCCCCATGTCCGGCGGGCAGACGGAAAAGCAGGTGCAGCTGATCCAGGATTTCAAGCCATCGATCATCATGGTCACACCGTCGTACATGCTCAACATCATCGAGGAATTCACGCGCCAGGGTCTCGATCCGGCTGAATCGTCGCTGAAGGTGGGCATCTTCGGCGCCGAGCCGTGGACGGACGCCATGCGCTCGGAAATCGAAGCGCGCGCCGGCATCGACGCCGTCGACATCTACGGCCTGTCCGAAGTGATGGGCCCGGGCGTGGCGTCCGAATGCATCGAGAGCAAGGACGGTCCCGTCATCTGGGAAGACCATTTTTACCCGGAGATCATCGATCCGGAAACGGGCGAAGTGCTGCCGGACGGCGCAGAGGGCGAGCTGGTATTTACCTCGCTGTCGAAAGAGGCGCTGCCCATCATCCGCTACCGCACGCGCGACCTGACCCGCCTGCTGCCGCCGACATCGCGCTCGATGCGCCGCATCGGCAAGATCACGGGCCGCTCGGACGACATGCTGATCATCCGCGGCGTGAACGTCTTCCCCACGCAGATCGAAGAGCTGATCCTGAAAATGCCGAAGCTGGCGCCGCAATACCAGCTGGTGGTCACGCGCGACGGCCACCTCGACAAGCTGGAAGTGATCGCCGAGCTGCGCGTCGACCTCACCGCCGCCATCTCGGCCAGCGAAACGGACGCCCTGGCGCGCGAGCTGGAACACCGCATCAAGACGCACGTGGGCGTGAGCACGCGCGTGCGCCTGGTGGCCGCCGCCGGCATCGAACGCACGCTGACGGGCAAGGCCCGCCGCGTGGTCGACCAGCGCCCGAAGATTTTTTCCTAAATTTCCCTACATCGATCAAGCAGGATAGACCATGAACGAAGCCTTTATTTGTGACGCCGTGCGCACTCCCTTTGGCCGCTACGGCGGCGCGCTGTCGAGCGTGCGCGCCGACGACCTGGGTGCGCTGCCGATTGCCGCGCTGATCGCCCGCAACCCGTCCGTCGACTGGTCCGCCATCGACGACGTGTTTTACGGCTGCGCCAACCAGGCGGGCGAAGACAACCGCAACGTGGGCCGCATGGCCGCGCTGCTGGCCGGCTTGCCGGCCGCCGTACCCGCCAATACCATCAACCGCCTGTGCGGCTCCAGCCTCGATGCCGTCGGCATGGCGGCCCGCTCCATCAAGGCGGGCGAGGCGGAACTGATCATCGCCGGCGGCGTGGAAAGCATGACGCGCGCGCCTTTCGTGATGGGCAAGGCCGACAGCGCGTTCTCGCGCGCGGCAAAGATCGAAGACACGACCCTGGGCTGGCGCTTCGTGAACGGCAAGATGAAGGCGCAGTACGGCATCGACACCATGCCGGAAACGGCGGAAAACGTGGCCGTGGAATTTGGCATCAGCCGCGCCGACCAGGATGCTCTGGCCCTGCGCAGCCAGCAGCGCTGGGCCGCGGCCCACGCGGCCGGCGTGTTCGAGCGCGAAATCGTGCCCGTCGCCGTGCCGCAAAAAAAGGGCGATCCGAAGATGGTCACCGCCGATGAACATCCGCGTCCCGACACCTCGCTGGAAATGCTGGCAAAGCTCAAGGGCGTGGTCAAGGCGGACGGCACCGTCACGGCCGGCAATGCCTCGGGCCTGAACGACGGCGCCTGCGCCATCCTGCTGGCGTCCGCCGCCGCCGTCGACAAGTACAAATTGACGGCCCGCGCAAAAGTGCTGGGCATGGCCACGGCCGGACTGGCGCCGCGCATCATGGGTTTCGGTCCTTCGCCCGCTTCGCGCAAGGTGCTGGCGCAGACGGGTCTGACCATCGAACAGATGGACGTGATCGAACTCAATGAGGCGTTTGCCGCGCAGGCGCTGGCCGTCACGCGCGACCTGGGCCTGGCGGACGATGCCGCGCACGTGAACCCGAATGGCGGCGCCATCGCCATCGGCCATCCGCTGGGCGCATCGGGTGCGCGCCTGGTGATGGCCGCCCTGAACCAGCTCGAACGCACGGGCGGGCGCTATGCTTTGTGCACCATGTGCATCGGCGTGGGGCAGGGTATTGCTGTAGTGATTGAACGCGTATAAAAAAGTAAAAAAGGCGCAGGCTGGTAAAAAAGCGCCAACCATACATAGACCGTAGTGCCAACCTGGTGGAGACCACAATGATTGCCAATATCTTCAAGAAAACCCTGATCGCCGGCGTGCTGGCCATGTCCGCTGCGGGCGCGTATGCGGCCGATAACATCAAGATCGGCTCCGTGCTGTCCGTCACGGGTCCTGCCGCCTTCCTGGGCGACCCGGAGCTGAAAACTCTGCAGCTGTATATCGAGAAGATCAACGCGGCCGGCGGCGTCCTGGGACGCAAGCTGGAACTGGTGCATTACGATGACGGCAGCGATGCCGCCAAGGCCAACGGCTTTACCAAGCGCCTGATCGAATCGGACAAGGTCGACGTGCTGATCGGCGGCACCACCACCGGCGCGACGATGGCGATGGCGCCATTGGTCGACCGCGCCAGCATGCCCTTCATTTCGCTGGCCGGCGCCGTGGTCATCATCGATCCCGTGAAGAAGTGGGTGTTCAAGACGCCGCACACGGACCGCATGGCGGCCGAGAAGGTGTTCGAAGACATGAAGAAGCGCGGCATCAGCAAGGTGGGCCTGCTGTCGGAGACGAGCGGCTTCGGCGCCTCGGGCCGCAAGGAATCGCAGATCGTCGCCTCGAAATACGGCATCACCCTGGTGGCCGATGAAACCTACGGGCCGAAAGACACGGACATCACGGCGCAGCTGACCCGCATCAAGAATACAAGCGGCGTGCAAGCCGTCTTCGTCTTTGGCCTGGGCCAGGGCCCGGCCGTGGTGACGAAGAACTACGGCCAGCTGGCCATGTCCGCGCTGCCGCTGTACCAGTCGCATGGCGTGGCGTCGGACGAATACCTGAAGCTGTCGGGCAAGGCCGCCGAAGGCGTGCGACTGCCGACGCCAGCCCTGCTGATCGGCGCCATGCTGCCCGACAGCGACGCGCAAAAAGCCGTCGTCGTCGGCTACGACAAGACCTACAAGGAGCGCTACAAGATCGACCCGTCGACCTTTGGCGGCTATGCGCTCGACGCCCTGAACCTGTCGGTCGACGCCATCAAGCGCGCCGGCGGCACGGACCGCGAAAAAGTGCGCGCGGCGCTGGAGCAGACCAAGGGCTTCGTGGGCACCACCGGTGTCTTCAACATGTCGGCCAAGGACCATATGGGCCTGGACCTGTCGGCTTTCCGCATGGTCGAAGTGAAGAACGGCGAATGGCAATTGTCGAAATGATGTTCGAAACAAGGTAAGCCGGAAGTACCGCGCGGGCTGCCCTCGACGGCGGCCCGCGCGCAGCCGAACATAATGGAGACACCATGGAAGTCGCTCAATTTCTACAATTTCTGTATTCCGGGATGACGGTCGGTTCCGCCTATGCGCTGGCGGCGCTGGGCTTTACCATCATCTACAACACCAGCGGCGTGATCAACTTCGCCCAGGGCGAGTTCATCATGCTGGGCGGGATGCTGGCCGCCGTGATGTCGGCCGCCGGCGTGCCGCTGCCGCTGGCCATCATCCTGGCCGTCGTCGCCACGGGTATCGTTGGCCTCCTGATGGAAAAAACCGTGATCGAACCGGCGCAAAACGCGCAGGTCATCACCCTCTTGATCATCACCATCGGCGCTTCGCTGGTGCTGCGCGGCCTGGTGCAAATCTGGCTGGGCAAGGATACGCATGCGCTGCCGGCCTTTTCCGGCGACGCGCCGATCGAATTCCTGGGCGCCAGCCTGCTGCCGCAAAGCCTGTGGGTGCTGGGCGTGACGGTCGTCATCGTGCTGGTGCTGGGATGGTTCTTTGGCCGCACCCTGATGGGCAAGGCCATGCTGGCCACCTCGCACAACAAGCTGGCCGCGCAACTGGTGGGCATCAATACGCGCAAGGTGCTGCTGTTTTCGTTCGGCCTGTCGGCGCTCCTGGGCGCGGCGGGCGGCATCCTCGTCGCGCCGATCACGTATACCTCGTATGACGCGGGCATCATGCTGGGCCTGAAAGGCTTCGTTGCCGCCGTCCTCGGTGGCCTGGGCGGCGGCGCGGGCGCCATTGCCGGTGGCCTGATCCTGGGCATCGCCGAAGCCATGACGGCCGGTTACATTTCCTCGGCCTACAAGGACGCCGTGCCTTTCGTGCTGATTCTGCTGATCCTGTTCTTCCTGCCGCAAGGCTTGTTTGGCGCTAAAAATTCGGAGCGAGTATGACCAACTTTTTCACGCGCTCGCGCCACGGCGGCTTGCTGGTGCTGGCCCTGGTGCTGGCCATCCTGCCCCTGTTTCTCAGCAACGCGTTCTACTATGACGTGGCGATCCGCATCGCCCTGAACGCCATCGTCGTCATCGGCCTGAACCTGTTGATGGGCTATACGGGCCAGATCAGTCTCGGTCACGCGGGTTTCTATGGCCTGGGCGCATATGCGTCGGCCGTGCTGACCACCCACTACGGCTGGCCGCCGCTGGCCGCGCTGGCGGCGGGCGCCGTCGCCACCGGGCTGCTGGCGCTGCTGTTGGCACGCCCCGTGCTGAAACTCAAGGGCCATACGCTGGCCATGGCGACCCTGGGCCTGGGCATCATCATTTCCATCGTCATCAACAACGAGACGCAGTGGACAGGTGGCCCGGACGGCATCGGCGTGTCCGCCTTCACGGTGGCCGGCCTGGAAATCGCCGGCGAGAAATCGTGGTACCTGGTGTGTGCCGTGCTGCTGTTGCTGGTCACCTGGCTGGCCCTGAACCTGATCGATTCGCCCGTCGGCCGCGCGCTGCAGGCCATCCACGGCTCGGAAGTGGCAGCCCGCGTGGTGGGCGTCGACACGACCCGCTTCAAGGTGCGCGTGTTCGTGCTGTCGGCCGTCATCGCCAGCATCGCGGGCAGCATCAGCGCCCACTACATCGGCTTCATCACGCCCAACCTGGCCGGCTTCTTCCACTCGATCGAGCTGGTGACGATGGTGGTGGTGGGCGGCATGGCGTCGATCTTCGGCTCCATCATCGGTGCGGCCCTGCTGACGATCCTGCCGCAACTGCTGTCCAGTTTTGAAGGCTGGGAAACGGTGGTGTTTGGCGTGATCCTGATGGCGACCATGATCTTCATGCCCAAGGGCCTGGTGCCCAGCCTGGCCAGCCGTTCGCGCAAGCGGGCTGCCACGCCCAAGGCGCCCGTCAAATCCGCGCAGGAGGTGTGACATGCTGACGATTAACAATCTGAGCAAGAGCTTTGGCGGCGTGCACGCGGTGCAGGACGTGAGCTTTACCGTCAAGGAAGGTAATATCCATTCCGTGATCGGCCCGAATGGCGCCGGCAAGACGACCCTGTTCAACCTGATCACGGGCGTGTACACGCCCACCAAAGGCGAGATCCTGCTCAATGGCGAAAACGTGGCTGCCATGTCGCCCGATGCGCTGGCGCGGCGCGGCATGAGCCGCACCTTCCAGAACCTGCAGGTGTGCATGAACATGACGGCCATCGACAACGTGATGGTGGGCGCGCACCTGCGCCTGAACCAGAACCTGTTCGCTTCCATGCTGCGCTTGCCGTCCGTGCGCCGCGCCGATGCGGCTTGCCGCGACGAGGCGGCGGGCCTGATGGAATTCGTCGGCGTGGGACGGCATATCGATGACGAAGCGGGGCAGATGTCGTACGGCGCCTTGAAGCGCCTGGAAATCGCCCGCGCGCTGGCGGCCAAGCCGAAGGTGCTGCTGCTCGATGAACCGGCCGCAGGCCTGAACCACACGGAAACGGGCGAAATCGAAGCCTTGATCCGCAAGGTGGCGCAGTCGGGCGTGACGGTGGTGCTGGTCGAGCATGACATGAAACTGGTGATGAATCTGTCGGACCATATCCTGGTGCTCGACTATGGCAAGAAGCTGGCCGAAGGGACTGCCGCCGAAGTGCGCGCCAATCCCGACGTGGTGGCAGCGTATCTGGGAGTGGCTGCATGATGATGGAAAAACCTCAATCGCCGCTGGTGCTCGACATCCAGGGACTGACCAGCCATTACGGCCGCATCCAGGCCCTGCACGGCATCGACCTGCAGGTGCGTCAGGGCCAATTGGTGGCGCTGGTGGGTGCCAATGGCGCCGGCAAGACGACCCTGCTGCGCGCCATCTCCGGCGTGCAGCCGATCAGCGCCGGCAGCATCGCCTTCGCGGGCCAGGACGTGAGCCGCATGAGCGCGGACAAGCGCGTGCGCAGCGGCATTTGCCAGGTGCCGGAAGGGCGGCAAGTGTTCGGCCCCATGACGGTGGAAGACAATCTGCGCCTGGGCGCCTTCACGCGTCCTGCGCAGGACGTGGCGGGCGACATGGAGCGCATGTACGGCCTGTTCCCGATCCTGAAGGAAAAGCGCCTGCTGCTGGCCGGGACGCTCTCCGGCGGGCAGCAGCAGATGCTGGCCATGGCGCGCGCGCTGATGGGCCGTCCGCAACTGCTGCTGCTCGATGAACCGAGCATGGGCCTGGCGCCCTTGCTGATCGCGGAAATCTTCCGCATCGTGGCCGAGTTGCGCGACCAGGGCATCACCATCTTCCTCGTCGAGCAGAACGCGCATGCGGCGCTGTCGATCGCCGACGTGGGCTATGTGATCGAGACGGGCGCCATCACGCTGTCCGGCCCCGGTCCCGAATTGCTGCATAACGAGCAGGTGCAAAGCGCTTATCTCGGCATGTAAAAATCAGGGGTCAGACCCGTCGGGTCTGACCCCAGCTCTACGCTGCGTCTAGAAATAGATTTCGCGGCATTTGTATTGGAGAGTGAGTATGGTCAAAGTCTACGAAATCAACGGCGTCACCCCCGTCGTCCACCCCAGCGCCTATGTGCACCCGTCGGCCGTGCTGATCGGCGACGTGATCGTCGGCCCGCGCTGCTATATCGGCCCGCTGGCCTCGATCCGCGGCGACTTCGGCCGCCTGATCCTGGAAGAGGGCGCGAACCTGCAGGACACCTGCGTCATGCACGGTTTTCCCGGCTGCGACACGGTGGTCGAAGTCGACGGCCATATCGGCCATGGCGCCGTGCTGCACGGTTGCCGCATCGGCCGCAACGCGCTCGTCGGCATGAATGCGGTGGTGATGGACAACGCCATCATCGGCGAGGAGTCCATCGTCGCGGCCATGAGTTTCGTCAAGGCGGGCATGATCGTCGCGCCGCGCAGCATGGTGGTGGGTACGCCGGCCAAGGTGATGCGCGCGCTCACCGACGATGAAATCAAATGGAAAAGCTCGGGCACGGGCCAGTACCACGAACTGGCCGTGCGCTCCATGCACACGATGCGCGAAGTGGAAGCCCTGACGGAAGTCGAGGCAAACCGCCAGCGCCTGAATTTCGAATCGGCCTTGCCGCTGCATCTGCACAAGAACGCAGCAGCGCAGTAAGCCAGCATGGGCCTAGGTCGGATCAGCGGGGCAGTGCCCCGCGCAATCCGACGCCACCAACCTCACCAACACCTTTGTCTTACGGAGAAACCACATGGCTCACATATCCACGCTGCAAAGCCTGATCGCCGGCCGCTGGCTGGGCGAAAGCGCCGCCGTGCCCCTGCACAGCGCCTTGAACAACCGTG
The DNA here is from genome assembly GCF_036231885.1 of Janthinobacterium sp. P210006. Classification (NCBI taxonomy): domain Bacteria; kingdom Pseudomonadati; phylum Pseudomonadota; class Betaproteobacteria; order Burkholderiales; family Oxalobacteraceae; genus Janthinobacterium; species Janthinobacterium sp. P210006. Next base: position 411,819 of record NZ_JAZARD010000001.1, read on the forward strand.
TCATCTATCACACGCACGGGGAAAAGATCGACTTCGACGAAGCCGTCACGTATGCGCGCAAGACGGGCGTGCCGGGCCTGATGGCGCTGGACTTCCAGCAGCGCGCCGCGCGCCTGAAGGCGCTGGCCCTGTACCTGGTCGAGCGCAAGGAAGAGCTGTATGCGATCTCGCACCTGTCGGGCGCCACGCGCGCCGACAGCTGGGTCGACATCGAAGGCGGCACGGGCACCCTGTTCGCCTACGCCAGCATGGGCAGCAACGAGCTGCCGTCGTCGAACGTGCTGCATGAAGGCCCGGCCATCGCGCTGGGCAAGAAGGGCGGTTTCGCCGGCACGCACATCCTGGTGCCGCGCGGCGGCCTGGCCGTGCACATCAACGCCTTCAACTTCCCCATCTGGGGCTTGCTGGAGAAATTCGCCCCCAGCTTCCTGGCGGCCATGCCCTGCATCGCCAAGCCGGCCACGGCGACGAGCTACCTGACGCAAGCCGTCGTGCGCATGATGCACGAATCGGGCTTGCTGCCGGCCGGCAGTTTGCAGCTGGTGATCGGCTCCACGGGCGACTTGCTGGACCGCCTGAATGGCCAGGATTTCGTCACCTTCACGGGATCGGCCGCCACGGCCGCCAAGCTGCGCACGAATTCGAACCTGATTGCCCAGTCCGTGCCGTTCAACGGCGAGGCCGATTCGCTCAATTGCGCCATCCTGGCGCCGGACGTCACGCCCGACGACGTGGAGTTCGACCTGTTCGTCAAGGAAGTCGTGCGCGAGATGACGGGCAAGTCGGGCCAGAAGTGCACGGCCATCCGCCGCATCATCGTGCCCGAGCACCTGATGGACGCCGTCGGCACGCGCTTGCGCGAACGCCTGGCCAAGGTGGTGGTGGGCGACCCGTCCATCGAAGGCGTGCGCATGGGCGCGCTGGCCTCGAAAGAGCAGCAGAACGACGTGGCCGAGCGTGTCGCCACCCTGTCGCAGGGTAACGAGGTGGTGTTCGGCGCGGCCGACGGCTTCAACCCGCTGGGCGATGGCGCTCAAGATGGCAGCTTCTTCTCGCCCACCCTGCTGCTGTGCCGCGACGCCTTCGGCAACGATGCCGTGCATGACGTGGAAGCGTTCGGTCCCGTCAGCACCATGATGGGCTACAACGATATCGATGAAGCGCTGGCCCTGGCCGCGCGCGGCAAGGGCAGCCTGGTGAGCACCCTGGTGACGCGCGATCCGAAGATCGCCGCGCGCGTGGTGCCGCAAGTGGCGGCCACGCATGGCCGCGTGCACGTGCTCGAGCGCGTGGCGTCCGTCGATTCGACGGGCCATGGCTCGCCCCTGCCGCAGCTGAAGCACGGCGGCCCTGGCCGCGCGGGCGGCGGCGAAGAGCTGGGCGGTGTGCGCGCCGTGCGCCACTACCTGCAACGGGCGGCCGTGCAAGGCTCGCCGACCATGCTGGCGGCCATCACGGGCGAGTACGTGCGCGGCGCGGACGTCAACGAAAGCCCGATCCACCCGTTCCGCAAGCACTTCGAGGACTTGAAGACGGGCGACTCGCTGCTCACGCACCGCCGCACCGTCAGCGAAGCGGACATCGTCGCCTTCGGCGGCATCTCGGGCGACTTCTTCTACATGCACTTCGACGAAATCGCGGCCAAGGAATCGCAGTTCGGCAAGCGCATCGCCCACGGCTACTTCGTGCTGTCGGCGGCCGCCGGCCTGTTCGTCTCGCCCGGCGTGGGCCCCGTGCTGGCCAACTACGGCCTGGACAACCTGCGCTTCGTCGCGCCCGTCGCCATCGGCGACACCATCCGCGCGCGCCTGACGTGCAAGCGCAAGGTCGACCGCAACCGCAAGGACGTGTTTGGCGTGGGGCAGGGCGTGGTGGCGTGGGACGTGCAGGTGACCAACCAGAATGAAGAGCTGGTGGCCAGCTACGACATCCTGACCCTGGTGTCGAAGCGCGAATAAGCGTTTCCGGCTGGACTGGCTTGAACGGCGCCGCCCGCGATATTCGCGCGGGCGGCGCTTTTTACATGCGTGAAGGACGGCTCCATTCCACGGAGTCCTTTCCGTCTTGAATTATCCATAAGTGTATGAAAAGTATAGTGAAAGTGTGGTTTTGCACGGCGTGCTATTTAGATAAACCCCTCTAGAACGCGTGCTTTTTCCCTGAAAACGGGCGAATTTGCTCATTGCCTCCAGAAAACTTTCCAAAGTAAAACCTTTTCTCTGTAGCATGGTTTTACTCACTGGTCACGCCGCCATGCACGCCCAAGGCGACGGCGGCGCGAAAAAAACGGACCCGGCCTTTTACGGCCGGTGAGCCATCGACCTCGAGTCCACTCCACGATTAATGTTCACCGCTACGGGTATTTAATTACTATGAATAAACACGTCCTGATTTTCCTGCTGGCCATGCCCCTGGCCATCAGCCATGCCTATGCCGAAGAGGCCATCGGGCCCTCCGTCAAGATCAGCGGTTACGGCAGTGCCGCCCTGACCATGGCCGATACCGACAACGCGCAGTTTGCGCGCCCGAACCAGGCTGCGGGCGCCGGCCGCACTGCGCGCACGGGTGTCGATTCCAACCTGGGCTTGCAGGCCAATGTCACCGTCAATCCGTGGCTGTCGGCCACCGTGCAGGGCCTGGCGCGCAAGGATGGCGAGGATGATTTCGGCGCCGAACTGGCGTGGGCCTTCGCCAAGGCCAAGGTGTCGGACAGCTTCAGCGTGCGCGTCGGCCGCATGGGCCTGCCCGTCTTCATGATTTCCGATTACCGCAACGTGGGCTATGCGAACACCATGCTGCGCCCGCCCGGCGAAATGTATTCGCAGGTTCCCCTCAACAGCATCGACGGCATCGACGGCACCTACCAGTTCAGCGCGGGCGATACCAGCATCACCACGCAGCTGGCGCTGGGCCGCACCAAGGCCACCCTGGCCACGGGTCCCGATTCGACCGTGCAGGTGGAAGGCAAGTCCATCGTCGCCCTCAACGTGGTGGCCGAGCATGGCCCCGTCACCGTGCGCTTCGGCCGGGCCGAGACCAGGCTGACGATCAACGATTCGCCCAGCCTGAACACCTTGATGGGCAGCCTGCGCGCGGCCGGCAGCGGCTACAGGATCGCCCAGCTGGGTGCCCTGGCCGATGCGCTGGAAGTGAAGGACAAGAAGGCGTCGTTCACGTCCGTGGGCCTGGGCCTGGACTGGAACAACGTGCTGGTGCAGTCGGAATATGCGAAGCGCAAGACGGACAGCTATGTCAGCGACAGCACCTCGTGGTACGTGATGGGCGGCTATCGCATGGGCGCCTTTCTGCCGTATTACAGCCACGCCAGCCTGAAGGCCGATGGCCGCGTGAACAACACCGTGCCTGCCGCCTGTCCTGCCGGCTATCCGGCCGCCTGTACGCCGACCCTGCGCGCCCTGTCGGCTGGCGTCGACACCCTGGCCTATATGCGCAACCAGCTGGAGCAGTCGACGGACAGCATCGGCGTGCGCTGGGACTTCCACCGTTCGGCCGCCCTGAAGGTGCAGATCGACCGCATCAAGCCGAAGAATGGCCCGGGCCTGTTCGTGCAAGCCAAGCCAGGCTTCCATGGTCCCGTCACGGTGGCTGCCGCCGCCATCGATTTCGTTTTCTGAGGAGCGCCGCATGAAACCATTTATTGCAAATGTGGCTGCCTTGCTGGCACTGTCGAGCGCCGTTCCCGCCATGGCTGAAGTGGTCGTGGTGGTCAATCCGAAGAGCGCCGCCGGCGCCATGACGAATGAACAGGTAACGCAATTCTTTCTCGGTAAATCGACGGCCATGACGCCGATCGACCAGCCGGAAAGCGCCCCCGTGCGCGCCGAGTTCTACAAGAAGGTGACGGACAAGGAGCCGTCGCAGGCGAAGGCCCTGTGGTCCAAGCTGGTCTTCACGGGCAAGGCGACCTTGCCGAAGGAAGTGGCCAATAGCGCGGACGTGAAGAAGGCTGTTGCGGCCGATCCGAAAGCCATCGGCTATATCGAAAAGAGTGCCGTCGACGGCACCGTCAAAGTGGTGCTGACGGCGCCATAAAGCCGGCTCGGGCCGCACGCCATGCGGCGGCCCGACAATCGATCAACATCAGGAGACAGCAATGAGCATCAAACGCAAGATATGGGCGCTGCCTGTCGTCTCGGCCGTGATTTTCGGACTGGGACTGGCCGTCAGCGCCTATCTGTCCACGGCCACGCTTAATTCCATCCACGCCACCGAAAGTGCCGACTATCCCGTGCTCGACATGGCCAAGTCGCTGACCCTGGACGTGGCCGCCGTCGGCGACGCCCTGCGCGATGCCGTCAGCGAAGGCGACAAGGAGCGTATCGGCCAAGTTGGCGGCCAGGCCGTCAAGCTGCGCGCCAAGCTGGGCGATTTTGCGGCGATCCCCGGCCAGCGCGAGCAGGGCCAGCGCCTGGCCAAGGAATTCGATGCCTACTATGCGCCGGCGCTGAGCGCGGCGCGCATCATGCTGGAAATGGAGGAAGGCGATCCGCAGGCGACCGTGGCGCGCATGCAGGGTGCGCTGGCGGTGCTCAACGCCGACCTGGCGAAGACCAACGAACAGGCGCAAGTGCAGTTCAAGCAGGGCATAGAACGCAGCGCGGCCAATGTGCGCAATGCGCTCAATACCAGCATCGTCGTGGCGCTGGCCGTCATCGTCTGCCTGGTGGCCGTCTCGCATTTCGTCGTGCGCGCCATCTGGCAGCAGCTGGGCGGCGAACCCGAATACGCGCGCCAGATCGCGCGCGCCGTGGCCGACGGCGACCTGTCCATGCATATCGTGACGGAGGCGGGTGACCAGGACAGCCTGCTGGCGGCGCTGAAGGACATGCGCGCCAAGCTCGGTGGCATGGTCTCCGATATCAAGGCGTCGGCCGAAACCATCCAGGTGGCCAGCGCGGAAATCGCCCAGGGCAATGCGGACCTGGCCGCGCGTACGGAATCGCAGGCGGGCAGCCTGGATCAGACGGCGCGCAGCATGGACAGCCTCACCAGCACCGTGCGCGACAACGCCGCCAATGCAGGGCAGGCGCACGAACTGGTGGTGTCGGCGTCGGTGGTGGCGGTCAAGGGCGGGCAGGTCGTCAGCCAGGTGGTGAGCACCATGGGCGAGATCAACGATTCGTCCAGGCGCATCGTCGACATCATCGGCGTCATCGACGGCATCGCCTTCCAGACGAATATCCTGGCCCTGAATGCGGCCGTGGAGGCGGCGCGCGCGGGCGAGCAGGGACGGGGCTTTGCCGTGGTGGCGTCCGAAGTGCGCAATCTGGCGCAGCGCAGCGCGGCGGCGGCGCGCGAGATCAAGCAATTGATCGGCGATTCGGTGGCCAAGGTGAATGTCGGCTCGAAGCTGGTCGACGAGGCGGGGCTGACCATGGGGCAGATCGTCGATTCCGTGAAAAAAGTGGCCGACATCATGGCCGAGATCAGCGCAGCGAGCCAGGCGCAAAGCGCCGGCATCGGCGATATCGGCGTGGCCATCGGCAGCATGGACCAGATGACGCAGCAGAACTCCGCGCTGGTGGAACAGGCGTCGGCAGCGGCAGAATCGCTGCAGGAACAGGCCGTGCAGCTGGGCACGGCGCTGGCCGTCTTCAAGCTGGCGCAGGGCGGCGCCGTGCCGGACTACGCGCGAGGCGCCTCGGCCCCGCTAATCCGACCTACCTTGCTGGCGTTGGCGAAGAGGTAGGCTGGATTAGCACAGCGTAATCCAGCACCTGGACTACGCCTGCAGCCCGAACGGATCGTCGATACTGTACGCCGGTTCGGTGAACCAGCGCGGACCGTTTTCCGTCATGTAGAAATGGTCTTCATGGCGGATGCCGAATTCGCCGGGGATGCAGATCATCGGCTCGTTCGAGAAGCACATACCCACGTCGAGCGGCGTCGTGTCGTTGCCCACCAGGTAAGGCCATTCGTGGATATCGAGGCCGATGCCGTGGCCCGTGCGGTGCGGCAGGCCGGGCAGCTTGTAGCCGGGGCCAAAGCCGTCGGCTTCCAGCGAGACGCGCGCCGCGCGGTCCACGTCGCCGCAGGGCACGCCCAGCTGTGCGGCGGAAAACGCCGCGGCCTGCGCCGCCTTTTCGCTGTTCCACACGCTGCGCTGGCGCGCGCTGATGGCGCCAAACACATAGGTGCGCGTGATGTCGGAGATGTAGTTCATCACCTGGCAGCCCGTGTCGATCAGCACCGTGTCGCCCGCCTTCAGCGTTTGCACGTAATTGACGCCATGCGGATAGGCCGTCGCTTCGCCGAACAGCACGATGCAGAAATACGAGCGGGGTGCTCCCACCTTGCGATGCGCGCGCTGGATGAATTCTTCCACTTCCACGGTCGTGATGCCTTCATACAGCATGCTGGCCGTGGCCACGTGCACGGCCAGGGTCATGTCCATCACGCGCTGCATCAGGGCGATTTCCGCGGCGGACTTGCGGCTGCGGCAGTAGGCGGTGACGGCGCGCGCATTTTCCAGTGCGTAGCCGGGAGCCAGCGGCCGGATGCCGTCATAGATGAAGAAGGCGGCGCTTTCGCAGATGCCCACGCGCGGCGGCGCGGCCGCATCCTGGACTATGCCCATGCGCGCCAGCGCGTCGACGAACAGCTGGTATGGGCTTTCGTGCTCTTCCCAGCAATTGACCTTGCCCTCGATGACCATGAAACCCGTCAGGGTGCTTTCTTCGAAGGCGGGGGCGATGTATTCGAGCTCTCCGCTGGCTGGCAGGATGGCGCCCACCATGCGTTCGCTGGCATACCACTTGGTGCCCGTGAAGTACGTGAGGTTGGCGCCCGCGTTCAGGTAGATCGCGGCGATGCCCTGTTTGCGCATGAAAGCCTGCGCCTTGGCGATGCGCTGCGCATGTTCGTCCTTGCCGATGGCGACCATGCCGGACGTCATGTCCGACAGCGATGCCAATGCCTGTTCGATGGAAGTGCCACCTATGCTCATGCCTGCTCCTTTGTACGATGCGTGATGTCGATGCGTGATGCCGAAAGGCCGCATGATATCAGTTCGCGCCTTTCGGCTTGAGTCCGGGCGCGCCGCCGGCGGCATCGGGCTGGGCCAGCACCAGATCGTGCGGATACGTGAATTGCCAGTCCGCGTAGCGCTGCTTGCGGCGCAGGCTGGCGTCTTCGTCGAGGAAGTTGTCCTGCTTGATGGGCAGTTGCGGCGACAGCGAATGGATGCCGACGATGCGGCCCTCCTGCCGCAGCAGGCCCCATTCCTCCTTGCCCGTGACGGGGTCCGCATACAGGCGGCGCAGATGCCGCCGGGCGTTGGCGTAGCGCGGGTCGCGCAGCAGCTCCTGCAAGGTCAGGGGATAACGGGGGCGGCCATCGCCCGGCGTGCTGTCGTAGTAGCGGCCAAGCGCGTTGCGGAATTCATGGCCGATGAACAGCAGCTCGCGCTCCTTTTCGCGCCGCGCGGCCGTGGCAAGCAGCTCGCTGGCCAGCACCAGGCCCACGCCCATGAAGGCCACCAGCATCAGGGTCCAGATATACGCGAAGCCCCGTGCGCGGCGCAGAAAGCTAGAGCTGCTCAAAGGGGATGCCCTCGCGCGTCTTGCCCTTGGCGCCGCTGCGCACGTCGGCCACGCCGCCGATCTCGCCATTCGGCGACGGGATCAATTGCCAGGTGGCGGCGGACTCCGTGACGGGGTCCAATGGCACGCTGCGGAAGTAGTGGTGGGTGACCAGGTCGGCCAGGGCGGCCGGATACTCGCCCTTGTCGGCATAGTATTTATCGAGGCCGCTCCTGAGCACCTGCAAGTTTTCCTTCAGCGCCACTTCCTTCGATTTTTCCACCGAGCCGAAATAGCGGGGAATGGCGATCGTCAGCAGCAGCGAGATGATCGCCAGCACCACCAGCAGTTCGACCAGGGTAAAGCCACGCCGCAAGGACGGGTAGGACATGTCGGTCACCATTGATTGAGCGGCACGCCGTTCAGGCCTGCCTTGGTCGAGCGCGAGGCGACGTCGAACACGTCCTCGCCTTCGCTGGGATTGTCGGGCGGCGAGGCATAGGCGCGCTTGCTCCAGCTGTCGGCCGCGCTGCCCGCTTCCCTGGGCTGGAACGGGTCGCGCGGCAGGCGGCGCAGGAAATAGATGTTCTGCTTCGACGGGCTGCGCTGGTCGGGCACGCCCTCGACCAGTTCCTCGAGTTTCTTCGGATAGCCGGAAGCGCCCAGTGACAGCTTGATGCGGCCATTGTCCGAGGCACGCTTGTAGGCGTCGATGGCTTCGCGCATCTCGATCAGGGCGCTGCGCAATTCATGTTCCTTCGCCCTTTGCTGCGCCACCTGCGCCATCGGCACGGCAACCGTGGCCAGGGTGGCCATGATCGCCAGGGTGATCATCAGCTCGATGAAGGTAAAGCCCTGCTGTTTCATGGTCCACCTCACTGGCCGCCCTTGACCGTGGCCGATGGCGTGGCGCCGGCCTTGTCGCCGGCGGCGGGCGCCTCGTCGCCGCCCGTCATGGGCGAGCCGCTGCGCGGGGCGGCCTGCTCGGGTGCTGCGACGGATTCGGGGCTGCCGCCCACGCTGGCGCGCCCGCCCACGGAGGCCTCGGTGCCGGAATTGAATTCGGCCGTCATCAGGTCGGGGCGGCGGATGCTGCGCAGCAGGCGCGGCGTGATCGACAGCACGATTTCGCTGCGCATGGCGTCGTCCTTCTGGCTGCCGAACAGGCGGTTCAGCACGGGCAGTTCGCCCACGCCGGGCACCTTGTTGGCCGTGCCCCGGTCTTCGTCGCTGATCAGGCCCGCCAGTACCTGCGTCTCGCCATCCTTCAGGCGCAGCACCGTGGAGGCGCTGCGCGTGCCGATCTGGTAAGCCTGCGTACCCGTCTTGCTGATCACTTCCTTCACCACGTTCGACACTTCCAGGTTGATCTTGATGGCCACTTCGTCGTCCAGGTAGACGTTCGGCTCGACGTCGAGCTTCAGGCCCACGTCGATGTAATTGACGCTGTCGGAACTGACGCCGTTATTCGTCGTGACGGTAATGACGGGCACGCGGTCGCCGATGAGGATCTTGGCCTTTTCCTTGTTGCGCACGCGGATGCGCGGGTTGGCCAGGATATTGCTGTCGCTATCGGTCTTGTTGGCGTTGAGCGTGACGCCGCCGATGGCCAGGTTGATGTTGTCGCCATTGATGCGGTGCAGGTCGGCCACCTTCAGGCCGCCCAGGCCCGTGCCGACGCCGGCCAGCGTGAGGCTGGCCTGGTCCGGCCAGCGCACGCCCAGCTCCATCAGGCGCGTGCGCTTCACTTCCAGCACTTCCACCTCCAGCATCACTTCCGGGTCGGCCAGGTCCTGCACGTTGATGATGCGCTCGGCCATGCGCACCATTTCCGGCGTATCGCGCAGCATGATGATGCCCAGGCGCTCGTCGGTGACGACGTCCTTGGCCTTGAGCAGGGTCTTGATGGAAAACGCCACCGTCTTGACGTCCGCATTGGCGAGGAAGAAGGTGCGCACCACCAGCTGCTGGTAATCCTTCACCTTTTGCGGCGTGTTCGGGTAGATCGTGATCGACTTGTCGCTGGTGACGCTCTGTTCGAGCTGGTTGGCACCCAGCAGCATGGCGATGGCTTCCTCGATGCTGGTGTCGCGCACGGAAATGGTGGCGCGCAGGGCCGGGTCGACTTCCTTGTCGAAGACGAAGTTCAGGCCCGACACCTTGCTGAGAAGATCGAACACGGAACGCAGCGGCGCGTCGCGAAATTCGAGGGTCACGGGCTTGCGGTAGGCGGCCGCCAGCTTGCCGCCGGCCGGCCGCGCCTTCGCCTGCTCGTCGCCGATGCGGCTTTTCAGGGCCAGCGCCTCGCGCTGTGCGGGGCGTTCCTGCAGCACCTGGCGCAAGGCTTCCTGCGCCTGCGCGACATTCGCTTCGCCGCCGCGCTGGTAGCTGGCCTGCGCTTCCTGCACCAGCTTGCGATGCCGCGCATCCTGCGCCACGCCGTCCAGGCCACGCTGCGCCACGTCGTTGCTGGGGTCCAGCGCCAGCGCCTGCTGGTACAGCGCTTGCGCCCCGGGCAGATTGCCCTGCTGGCGCAGCGCCTCGGCGCGGCCATTCAGGTTGTTCAGCGCGCGCATCCTGCCGTTCGTGACGGCGATGCGGTACTTGGCGTTGGTCGGCTCGGCTTGCGCCGCCTGTTCCAGCAGGGCCAGGCCCTGTTCCGTGCGGCCCGCTCCCAGCATGGCCTGGCCGTCGTTGTAGGCCTGGTTGCCGGCGCAGGCGGCCAGCAGGGACAGCAGCGGGAGCAGGGTGATGATGGTACCTGGTGCGCGTCGTTTCAATTGAGGTCCCCTACGGCGAGTGTCTGTTTCTGGTTGAGCGGCAGATAGGTAAATTGCAGTGCGCCCTGCACCACGCCGTCGAAGCGGTAGCGCTCTTCGAGCGTGTCGCCGGGACGCGCCACCACGTTGCGGTCGCCCGCTTGCAGGAAGTAGGCGGCCTTGCCTTCGTCGACGAAGCGGCCGAGGAATTGAAAGGGCAGCGGCGGCGGCGCATTCGTATCGACGGCCGCCGCGGGCAACGCAGCCTTGGCGGCCTGCTGGTCGAGCATGATTTTTTTCGGCGTCTCCGGTTGCCAGCTTTGCTTGGCAAACAGGGTAGCCGCTTCGTCATCGTCGAGCGCGCGCCGCGGATGGATCGCCAGCGGGCGGCCAGGCGCCGGCGCGGCGGCATCGGGAAGCATGGTCGCTGACGCCACCCGCTCCACCTGGCGCGTGGTGGCGGTGGCCGGCCCCACGATGCTGCCTTCGTCTTCGGGCGCGAAGAGGGCGGCCAGCAAAGTGGCCACGGCGGCGCCTCCCAGTACGGCTTTTTTCATCGGCGTACCTCCGGCTTCTTCACCAGCAGGATGAACTGGATGCGGGCGTCGATCTCGCCCGCTTCGATCTGCTCGCGCTTGAAGAGCACGGAGTCGAGCGTCAGGGTGGGCAGCTCCTGCAAGGCGTCGACGATGAACGTTTGCAGCTGCGTGTATTCGGCTTTCACGGGCAGGGTGATCTGGTAGCGCAGGAAGGCCGTGTTGCCATCTTCCTGCGGCTTGTAGTCCGCCTTGGCCAGGGTGACCCCGCTCTTCTGCGCCACCTCCAGCAAGGTTTTCAGCTGCTCGGGAATGCTGTCATGCGCAGGCAGGTAGGCGTGGAAAGCGGCCAGGCTGTCGGCGTCGGCATCGAGCGCGATGGGAGCCGGCGGCTGCGCCGACTGTTTCGCCGCAGCGGCCAGTTGCGCGGCCAGTTGCTGCTGGCGCGCAGCCAGCGCATCGCCTTGCTGCATGGCGAAGGCGGCCAGCGCCAGGCAGGTCGCGCCGATGGCGCTGGGCCAGCCCAAAGTACGCCATAGCCGTTGCGCTTCCCACCGCAGGCGCGGCGGAAGGCGCAGCTGCAGGCGTGGACGCGCCACGGGCGTGCTGGCTTTCAGCACGGATTTTATTGCCGCCATTGCGCCTCCAGCTGAAAACGGTACGGGTGTTCGGGAGCGTTCGCATTCATCTCGTGTTTGAGCAGGTACACGGAACTGAACATGGGCTGCTGGTTCAGGAAGGCCAGGTAGTTGAGCATGTCCTGTGGCGTTTCCGCTTCGGCGGCGATTTTCAGGACGCTGGCGCCATCCTGTCCCTGCTGCGCGTTCAGGTCCAGCCCCAGCAGGGCCACGCGCAGGTCGCGCGGCGCCTGTACCGTTTTGACCAGGCGCGTGACGGGCAGGTTGAGCTGGCGCACGGCGGCGGCCACCTGTTTCAGTTCGCTATCGCGTTCGCGCTGCTGGGCCGCCGAGAGGGGGGGGCGCACGGGACGCGCGGGCTGCAGCTGGGCCAGTTGCGCTTCCAGGCGCCGCGTTTCCTGTGCCTGCACCAGCCAGTACACGGCGGCCGGCAACAGCAGCAGGGCACCCGCCAGGCACAGGGCCAGGCGCCAGCCGCTGAAGGTCTGCATTGCGCCCGGCGCCAGCAATTCCAGGCGGCTCAGGCCCATGCGGCCTCCCGCATCAGGTGCGCGGCGCTGGCCACGGCAACGGGCTGGAAGCGCGCCGGCAGTGCATCCTGCGGTTCGCCGCTCAGGTCCAGCAGCGCCACGTGTTCGATCGCGTCGAGCTGCGGCGCGCGCAAGTTCCAGCGCCGCCACGCCCGATCCAGTTCGTCACCCCAGGCGGGGCCGCAGGACTGGCTGTGCAGGGCCGCGATGCGCCCGCCGCTGCTGGTGGCCAGCAGCAGCCGTCCCCCTTCCACCAGGGCGAAGGCGGCAGGTTTGCTACCGGCGATGCTGCGCCAGGCCGGGCCCACGACGGGTTCGATGGACAGGCAGCGCCGGCCATGCGCGGCGGCGGCATCCTGCACGCCCTGCAGCAGGGCCGCATCGATGCCGCAGGCCAGGCGCGGCTTGCCGTACGGCGCATCGTCGGCAGCGAGGCGCCAGGCGCGCGCGCCATCGCCGTAGACGGCGGCGAACTGGCTGTGCAGGAAGCGCTGCGCGCTGGCCCGGTCGAGCAGGGCGCCGCTCCACGGCACCATCAGCATGGCGCACCAGCGGCTGGCCAGGCTGACGGCCAGCGGCAGTTTTTTTTCATTGTGCTGTTCGAGCCAGCCGCGCAAGCTTGCCAGCGCCACTTCCCAGCTGGCGTCGGGGTTCAGGATGGGCACGTGAAAAGCGCTGTCCGCTACGGGACGGCCGGCGCGGCGCAGCACGCCGTCCAATCCGTGCGGCGCCAGGTGCAGGCATACGGTGGCCCGGGTAACGCGTTCAATAAGTGACACGATTGAGCTCCGCTAAAGTGGTTTCGCCGCGCCGCACCAGGTCCAGGCCCGCCTCGCGCGCCAGGCGGAAGCCGTTGCGCGCCGCTTCTTCCTTCATCAGGCTCAGGGGCGCGCGCGTGCAGATCATTTCGCGCATGGCGTCGCTGAGCATCAGGACTTCGGCGACGGCCTTGCGGCCCTTGTAGCCGGTGCCGCGGCAGTGGCCGCAGCCCTTGCCGGCCATGAATTGCCAATCCTGCACCTGGTGCAGGGCCAGGCCGCTGTCGCGCAGCTGCTGCGCATCGGCCAGCACTTCGGCGCTGGCGTCGACGGCGCAATGGGCGCAATTGAGGCGCAGCAGGCGCTGTGCCACGATGCCGTTCAGGGCCGCCGCAAAGCTGTAGGCGTCGACGCCCATGTGCAGGAAGCGGCCCACCACGTCGAACACGTTATTCGCGTGCACGGTGGTAAATACCAGGTGACCCGTGAGCGCCGCCTGCACGGCGATCTGCGCCGTCTCGTCGTCGCGGATCTCGCCGATCATGATCTTGTCGGGATCGTGGCGCAGGATGGAGCGCAGGCCGCGCGCGAACGTCAGCCCCTTTTTTTCGTTGACGGGAATCTGCAGCACGCGCGGCAGCCGGTACTCGACGGGGTCTTCGATGGTGACGATCTTGTCGCGTCCCGTGTTGATTTCCGTGATGGCCGCGTACAAGGTGGTGGTCTTGCCGGAACCCGTGGGACCCGTCACCAGCAGCATGCCGTGCGGCTTGGCGGCCAGGCGCCGTATCTGTTCGATGGCGTCCTCGTTCAGGCCCAGGCTTTCCAGGCGCAGCGCCTGCGCCGCTTCCGTCAATGCGCGCCGGTCCAGCAGGCGCAGCACGGCGTCCTCGCCAAAGATATTGGGCATGATGGAGACGCGGAAATCGATCTCCGCCCCTTTTACGCGCACCTTGAAGCGGCCGTCCTGCGGGATGCGGCGCTCGGCGATGTCGAGGTCGGCCATCACCTTGATGCGCGAAATGATCTGTTCCGCCATCGCCAGGCCCTGCACCTGGCCCGCCTGCACCAGTACGCCGTCGACGCGGTATTTGATGACCAGGCTGGCCACGTCGCATTCGAGGTGGATGTCGCTGGCCTGGAATTTCAGGGCGTCGTAGATGGTGGAGTTCACCAGTTTCACCACGGGGCTGCTGTCTTCGCTGATGCGAATGAGCGAGATGTCTTCGATGCTCTGGTCGAGGCCCGGCACGTCGTCCCCATGCTGCATTTCCTGCATCGCCTGCTGCACGCTTTCCTGCTGCTGCAGGTAGGCGGCCAGGTCGTCCGGATGCGCCAGCGCCACCGTGAAGGGCGTGGACAGGGCGAAGTCGGCCCACTGCAGCAGGTCTTCGCTGAAGGGGTTGCCGATGACGAGCACGGGCGGCACGCCGGGAGCGCCCGGCTGCATCAGCACGCAGTCGCGCTGGGCGCAATCGGTGTAGGGCAGCAGGGCAAAGGCGGGCAGGGCGGCTTGCAGCTTGGCCATCGTCCAGGCCGGATAGCGGAACAGGGCGGCCAGCTGGCGCAGGAAGACTTCGGGCGGCAGGGCCGCCGTTTCCTGCAGCACGGCCATCTGCGGACGGCCCTGTTCCAGCGCGCTGGCGTGGGCGCGGCGCAGCATGGCCGCATCAAGCACGGCCCGTTCTTCGTCGCGTGCGTTCATGGCATGACCCTCAAGATAAGCTCCCGGCCAGTTCAAAGATCGGCATGTACATCAGCACCACCACGCCGCCGATCACCACGCCGATGATGGTCATCAAGAGCGGCTCGAGCAGGCGCGAAGCCCAGTCCACCCAGCGGGCGAATTCCTCGTCGTGGAATTTGGCCGAGCGTTCCAGCATGTCGCCCAGGCGGCCCGTGTTTTCTCCCACTTTCATCAGCGATTGCGCCACGGGCGTGGCCATGCCGGCCTGTTCCAGGGCGGTGGAAAACGGCATGCCTTCCTGCACCGCGCGGCGCGCCTGTGCCAGCTGTTCCTGCTGCGCCGGCAGCAACATGGGCGCGACCATGGCCAGCGCCTTGTGCAGGGGGATGCCCGCATGCAGCAGCAGGCTCAGGGCACGGTAGAAGCGGGCCAGGCGGAATTCCGCCGCCTTCCCGGCCAGCACGGGCAGGCGTAGCAGGCGCAGGACCAGGGCCTGGCGCGCGCCGGCATTGGCGGCGCCGAAGACCACGGCGCCGACGGCGGCGGCCAGCGCGCCGGCGCACAGCAGCGGGTGGGCGGCCAGCGTCTGGCCAAAGCCCAGCAGCATCTGCGACATCCACGGAATTTCGCGCCCTGAGCTTTCGTAGACGACGCTGAACTTCGGCACCACATAGCCGAGCAGGAACAGCGTCACCAGGCCGCCGACGACGAGCAGCATGCATGGGTAGATGGCGGCGGAAATGAGTTTTTTGCGGATGGCGTCGAACTGCAGCTGGTAGCCGACAAAGCGCGCCAGCGCCTCGGGCAGGTTGCCCGAGCGTTCGGCCGCATGCACGGTGGCGATGTAGATGTCGGGGAAGATGTCGGGGAAACCGGCCAGGGTGTCGGAAAAGCTTTGCCCCTGCTGCAGGGTGAGCACGATGGCGGCCAGGGTGGCCTTGGCGCCAGGGCGCGTTTCCTTGTTGTGCAGGGTAGCCATGGCCTCGCCCAGGTTCAGGCCTGCTTCGAGCAGGGCCAGCAGCTCCTGGCTGAATTGCAGCAGGGGCAGCCCCTGCTTGCCCGCGCGCGGCGCGGCGCCCGCATCCTGCGCACTGCCGTCATCGACGGCCAGCACGCGCCAGCCGCCGCGCACGGCCGCGCGGATCGCCTCGGCCTCGCTGGCGGCGTCGATGGCCAGCGCCTGGCTGCCCGCCGGGCCCTGCACCTGGAGGTGGAACTGCATCGTCGGCTCAGGTGAGCATGGCGACGGAAGCGGATGGGGACAGGCTGTTATGGGGGAAGGCGCGTGCGGTCAAAGTAGGCATCGGTCGGGAACAATCCAAAAAAAGTTCAATTCGTCGCGGGTACCGGCAGCAGCAAGATGCAGTGAGTTGCCTCAGGGTAGACTGGAATTGCCAGAAAATCAATCGTGTCGTGCTGCTAAATGCGGGCGGCTGGCCGCAATTGGCCGGCCGCCCGCATGTTCAGCCGCTTACTGGGTAACCAGGCTGACCTTGTCGATCACGAACGAGGTTTGCAGAGAAGCGTCCTCGGTCGCGGCAAACGAGATCTGCACGGTCTGGCCCTTGTAGGCGATCAGGTCGAACGTGCGGATCTGGTAGCCGGCTGCCTTGTTCACGTTTGAATACGTGGCCAGGGTGCCCAGCACGGTGCCGGCGCTGTTCTTCACGGTGACGACCAGCTTGTCGTACACGGTATTGCCCGTTTCCGCCGTGTCGATGTGCAGCGCAAAGGTCAGGCTGGCGGACGTGGCGGCGGCCGGAATGGCCACGCTTTGCGTCAGCGATTCGCTGGCCGTGGCGCCATTGCCGCCCAGCCAGGCGTACTGCGTGCCTTCATACGCCACCTGGCCCGTGAAGGTGCCGATGGCGCCCGTGGTGCCGCTCCAGCCCGTGGCGCCGGACTCGAAGCCGCCGTTCGTCACGCGTTCGGTGGCGCTGCTGGTACCCACCGTCAGGGTGGCGTTGTTCGACGTCGCCGTCACGGCTGGCGAGGACGAATCCGTCACCGTGGCCTTGAAGACGGCGCCGTTGTCGGCCGCTGCAGCCGTGAAGCTGTAGGCGGGCGACGTGGCGCCGCTGATCACGGCGCCGTTGCGGTACCACTTGTAGGTGTACGGTGCCGTGCCGCCGCCCGCGCCCACGGCGAACGAGGCGGTGGCGCCCGGTGCGACCGTGATGCTGGCCGGCTGGCTGGTGATGCTCACCGCGCCGCCCGTGGTCGATTCATCGACGTCGGCGCCCACGTTGATGGCCGCATAGGCGCGCTTGACGGCGATCGACTCGGCGCTGCCCACGCCATACAGTTCCTCTGCTGCCTGCAGCACCTTGTTGCGCGCATCGGCGTAGTTGGTCGACGAGGTGAACTTGGTGGTCGCGGCCTTGAACCAGATGCGGTAGGCCTTGTCGCTGCCGATACCCGTCATGGCCAGCGGGCTCTTGTTCAGGTAGGAGCTGTAGTAGTCGCTGCTGGACGTGGAGTTCGAACCTTGCGACAGGAAGTAGAACATGCGGTTGTTCGGGCCGCTGCTGTAATGGACGTCGAGGTTCTTGATGGTGCTGCTCCACGCATTCGGGCTGCTGCCATCCTTGCTTGGCTTGTACAGCCAACGCAGCGGCTGGCCATTCTTGGCGATCTCCTTGCCCGTCATCCAATCGTTGCCCGTGTTGGGGATGCTGGTGCCCGTGCCGCCGGCGCGCGCATACGCTTCCACCATTTCACCGGCGATGTCCGAGCTCGATTCGTTCAAGCCGCCCGATTCCTGCGAGTAGATCAGGCCCGAGGTGGCGTCCGTGATGCCGTGGCCCATTTCATGGCCGATCACGTCGATGGAGCCGAGGTTGTTGAACGAGCTGCCGCCGTCGCCGATGTACATGCACTTGCAGCTGCTGTCGTAATAGGCGTTGTCGTAGGCCGTGTTGACGTGGGCGGCGATGTGCGTGGCCGTGTTGTTGCCGTCCAGGCTGGACCAGCCCAGCACATTCTTGTGCGTGTCGTAGGTGTTCATCAGGCCCCACATGGCGTTCACTGCCGCCGTCTGGCCGTTGGCGTTGGTGGTGCTGCCGCCGCTGATGTATTGCTGGCCGTCGCCCCAGGTATTGCTGGTGCTGCTGTACACGCTGCCCGAGGTGGTGCCGTGGTTGGCATTCGTGATGGCCATGCCGCCGAAGCTGCCGCCCGTGCCGCGGCTGGGGTCCTTCATGGTGTAGGTGCTGCCCGTGAGCGTGGTGTTGAGCGGCACCTGGCCGTTGTACTGGCTGTTGCCGATGCCGGCCACGGTTTTCAGGGCTTTCCATTGACGCAGGATGCGGCCATCCTTGGCGCTGACGATGGTGTCGTAGTAGACGGGCTTGTTGCCGCTGATCATGCGCGTCTGCACCAGGTAGGCCAGCTCATAGTGGTCGACCACGTCCTGCACGTCGAGGGCATTCAGCGCGGCTTCCGATTTGTTTTCGGCGCCAGCCACGCGCACCGTTTTCATCACGGGATAGATCAGCAGCTGCGCCTGCGGCGGCACATGGTCGACGGCCGGCACGCCGATGTTTTTCACGGCGGCGGCGATGGCGGCGGCGGCGCTGACGGCCGGCGTGGTGTCGATATCGGTGGTGGCGCTGCGGGTGACGGAATTGACGCCGCCGCTACCGAGGCCGGAGGCGCGGTCCGACACGGATTCGCTGACGATGTCGCCGGCGTTGTTGCTGACCACGACCGTCTCGGAACCGAAGACGGGCAAGCCCTTGTAGGTGTGCTGGACGCGGCTCACGCGCGTGCCGTTGACGCCAGGATGCTGGGCGCCGACGGCAAAGCCATGTTCGGTATTGAGGCCGCGGCTGCGCGCCTGCGCCGCCAGCTTGTTGACCAGGCTGGCGTTCTCTTGTGGAGAGGCCAGGGTGACCGGCGCGGCCATCAGGGTTTGTGGCAGCGGCGTGGCGGCGTCGGCCGTGGTGGCCATCAGCGGCAGGGCGGCGATGGATGCGGCAACTATCGTCAAACGTAAATTCATTTCTGCTCCATGGTATCGGTTAAGGAAATGGTGAATGAACTGGCCGCGATGTCTGATGGCCACCCCGACGGGCCTGGCGGCAGGCGGATAGCCTGTCGTTTTGTGGTGGCATGACGCCGGGTAGGGGGACACTAAACTTGTCGATATCGCCATGTCAAAAAATTCAAGAAATGGGTCACTACACGAATTTTTGTTAAGAATTGAACATTTATCGGCGCTGCACTAGAGGAAAGTTTGATTTATCGCAAGCTGCAATTTTTGTTTTGGACTACTTCTTCAAATGGCGCGTTCTGTTGGAAAAACACTGTTGCATTTTTTAAATGTTGCGATCTACACTAGGTATTCGCGTGATCCCCAGCGGGCTACGCGAGGACAAAAAAAGCGCACGCGGCAATGACCGCGTCCAGATACAGCGCATCGGGAAAAAAATCGGGAGTTTCACATGACGTCAGTTCTGTTTTCTGCTGTTGGTTTCAGCCATTTCCCCTCTGGAGCGGCATTCATGCTGCATCCGCCTTCCTAGCCGCCGCTACCTGGCTCTTCCCCCGCGAGGGGGTTCTTCTCAGCGAGTCCGACCGCGCCGCCCGGCGCGGCCGCTGGCGCAGTGCATCCTTTTTTTCAGGAAGGGTTGCCGGCTCCTGGTGCGTGCACCGGAATCACCGGCCCGAAGAACTATGCTTTCGATAGCGACCAAAGTGGAACAGATCGTGATGGAGTCGGCCTTTCTCAGCGAGGGATTGGGCCGGGGCTTGCTTAACCTGTCGGAACTGGCGCGCCAGCTGCAGCCGCAATTGCAGACCGATTTGTGGAAGCCCGTGGGCCAGGCGGCCGTGGTGATGGCGCTGCGCCGCCTGGCCGAGCGGATGCCGCAGCAGAAAAGCCGCGAGATCGTGCTGGCGCACCGCGCGGGCGAACTGTCCACGCGCAGCGAATTGATGATTTTTACCTACCGCTATTCCGACCAGACCTACGCCTGCCAGCGCCAGTTGCTGGCGCTGGCCGCCCCCCAGCGCGGCACGTTCATCACGGTGACGCGCGGCGTCAACGAGGTGATGGTGATCTGCAGCCGCTCGCTGCATGCGCTGGTGGAGGAGGTCTTCGGCGCAGAGCAGGAACTGGCGCGCCTGGAGCGGGTGACGGCCGTGACCTTGCACCTGGCGCCCGAGACCTGCTACACGCCAGGCGTGTATCACGCCATCCTCAAGCGCCTGGCGTGGGAGCGCATCAACCTGATCAACATCATCTGCACCTACACGGAGCTGACCTTGCTGCTGGAAGCGTCGCAGACGGGGGCGGCGTTTTCCGTGCTGTCGAAAATCGTCGCGCAATGAAAAACGCCCCGCTGCAGCGATGCAGCGGGGCGTGGACAGGCGCAGGCGCCGTTTATTTTTCCAGCTGCGTGCGCACGCGGGCAATCGCGGCGCGCACCTGGCGCGGCGCGGTGCCGCCCACGTGGTCGCGTGCGGCCACAGAGCCTTCCAGGGTCAGCACCTCGAACACGTCTTCGTCCGTCAGGGGCGAGAAGGCGCGCAGCTGCTCCAGCGACAGGTCGGCCAGGTCGCAACCGGCATCGACGCAGGCGCGCACGGCCAGGGCCACCGCTTCGTGGGCGTCGCGGAACGGCAAGCCCTTCTTGACCAGGTAGTCGGCCAGGTCGGTCGCCGTGGCGTAGCCTTGCAGGGCTGCCGCGCGCATCGCTTCCGGTTTCACCGTGATGCCGCCGGCCATGTCGGCGAAGATGCGCAGGGTGTCGATGACGGTGTCGACGGTGTCGAACAGCGGTTCCTTGTCTTCCTGGTTGTCCTTGTTGTAGGCCAGCGGCTGGCCTTTCATCAGGGTCAGCAGGCCCGTCAGGTGGCCATATACGCGGCCCGTCTTGCCACGCGCCAGTTCCGGCACGTCCGGGTTTTTCTTTTGCGGCATGATCGACGAGCCGGTGCAGAAGCGGTCGGCGATGTCGATGAAGCCGATGCGCGGGCTCATCCAGATCACCAGTTCTTCGGCCATGCGCGACACGTGCATCATCAGCACGGCGGAGGCGGCGCAGAATTCGATGGCGAAATCGCGGTCCGACACGGCGTCGAGCGAGTTGTGGCAGACGTCGTCGAAGCCCAGGGTCTTGGCCACGCGCAGGCGGTCGATGGGGAAGGTGGTGCCGGCCAGTGCGGCGGCGCCCAGCGGCAGGCGGTTGACGCGCTTGCGGCAGTCGGCCATGCGCTCGGCATCGCGGCCGAACATTTCCACGTAGGCCAGCATGTGGTGGCCGAAGGTGATCGGCTGCGCCACCTGCATGTGGGTAAAGCCCGGCATGATGGTGTCGGCATGCTGCTCGGCCAGGTCCGTCAGCGCGCTGCGGAACGTCGCCAGCAGGGCGGTGATGTCGTCGATGGCGGCACGCACGTACAGGCGGATGTCGGTCGCCACCTGATCGTTGCGCGAACGGCCCGTGTGCAGGCGCTTGCCCGCATCGCCTACCAGTTCGGTCAGGCGTTTTTCGATATTCAGGTGGACATCTTCCAGGTCCAGCAGCCATTCGAACTGGCCGGCGGCGATTTCCTGCGAGATTTGCGCCATGCCGCGCTGGATTTCCGCGTAGTCGGCCGGGCTGATGATGGCTTGCGCATGCAGCATTTCCGCATGGGCCAGCGAACCTTCGATGTCGAACAGCGCCAGGCGCTTGTCAAAAAATACAGAAGCTGTGTAGCGCTTGACGAGGTCCGAGACCGGTTCGGAAAACCGGGCCGACCAGGCTTCGCCCTTTTTGGAGAATTGATCAGTCATGAAAGAAGTCCTTTAGTGTAGGGCGATTATAAACAAGGTTGGCCTGCGGTAGGGCTTTTAGGGGCTTGCAGGGCCCTGAAATGGCCAGGAATGGGGCTGGCACGCCTGAAATGCCACGGCGCAGGCGCCGTTGCACGTTTCATCCGGGCTTTTTGTATTCTGTCCCGCGAATCGTGCGTTTTGTCGCAATCCGATGGTGGTTCGACGGCGATCGGCCTACAGTTCAATCATCGCAGCACACAACCCGCCACCCAAAGGAACCATCATGAACATCGCTAAAAACATGGAAGCCATCTTCGTTGCCGTCATCGCCATCGCCGCCGCCACCAGCCTGGCTACCGCCGCCGTGCCGAAATTCCGCGCCGCGCCTGCCACCATCGTTGCCAGCGCCGACCAGGCCACCATGCACACCGTGCACGTCAGCGCCAAGCGCCTGAGCGCCGAAGAAAAAGCCGCACTGTAAGCGCGGCCATGCAATGCAGGCAGTACCCATCACCGGCAACCAGGACGGGCGGCGCCCCCGGTTCTTTCCTGCCCAGGTGACAGCAGCACAAAAATCGCCGATGATCGGGTTTTTCCACGACAGGCGGACAGCGTGATACCACATTTGACGATCAGCAGCGACAAGACGGAACTCGACGTTCCGGCCATTCACCATTTTCTCAGCACGCAATCGGCATGGGCCAGCGGCATCGCACTGGCCACCGTGCAGCGCGCGATCGACCATTCGCTCTGCTTCGGCGGCACGCTGGACGGCCGCCAGGTGGCATTCGCCCGCGTGGTCAGCGACTACGCCACGTTTGCCTATCTGGTCGACGTGTATGTGCTGGAAGAGTACCGCGGCCGCGGCTACAGCAAGCGCCTGATGGAGGCCGTGATGGCACATCCCGACTTGCAGGGCTTGCGCCGCTTCATGCTGGCCACCAGCACGGCGCATGGCTTGTATGCGCGCTACGGCTTTACGGCGCCGCTCCGGCCGGAGACGCTGATGGAACGCTATTTTCCCGATCTGTACCGGCAGTGAACGGCTGGCGCGGTTTGCGCGGCCCTGGTCCAGCCCTGCCATTTCCACTGTATTGATCCCCCTGACGGACCCTGACTCCATGACCTCTTCCTTTCTCTGGCCTCTCCTTGCCGTTTCGCTCACCGCGACTGGCGCACCCCTGCCGGAGGCATTCAGTCCGGCGCCTTGCGAGACGGGCATTTTCCGCCAGGACCAGACGGATTTCGTCGCCCTCACCCAAGGTGGCAAGGGATACAGCTATACCTTCAGCGACGGGACCGTCGGCAACACGCAGGATGCCGGGGCGCTGCTCGCATGCGGAAAGGACGCCGTGCTTGTCCGCGGCAAGGAGCGCTGGCCGAAAGTGGCACTGGCCGAATCGGATACGCGCTTCGCATCGAACGGCGTCATGCTCGCGGGCCGCTTGATGGAGGCGCCGGACGCAGGCAAGGATACGCCGCTGGTCGTGTATGCCCACGGTTCCGAAGGCAGCGGCTGGATCGGCCGCGCGCGCGATCCTTACCAGATGGTGGCACGGGGCGTGTCCGTTTTCGTGTATGACAAGCGCGGCACCGGCCTGTCCGAAGGTGAATATACGCAGAATTTTCCGCGCCTGGCCGATGACCTGGTGGCCGCGTCGCGCGAAGCCAGGCGGCTGGCGCAAGGCCGCTACGGCCGCTTCGGCCTGATGGGGGTAAGCCAGGGCGGCTGGATCGCGCCACTGGCGCAGGCGCGCGCCAAGGCGGACTTTCTCGGTATCGGCTATGGCCTGGCGGTCGATATCGCGGAGCAGGATGCGGCGCAGGTCGCCAAGGAATTGCGCGACCGCGGCTATGGCGACGACGTCCTCGCCAAGGCCCGGACGGTGACGGATATCACGGCAAGGCTCGTCAGGTCCGGCTACAAGGATGGCCTGGACGACTTGTCCGGGGCGCAGCAGCGATTCGGCAAGGAGCCGTGGTTCGTCCTCGTCAAGGGCGGCTACACGGGCGTGTTCCTGGCGATGCCGGTCGAGGAATTGCGCAAGCATGGCATACCGCAGTTCGACAAGCTCGGTGTCGACTGGTCGCAAGATCCCGTGCAGGCATTGCGCCAGGTCGCGGTGCCGCAGCTATGGGCCCTGGCGGAAGATGACCGCCAGGCGCCGCCGGCTGTCACCGTGGAGCGCCTGGCGGCGTTGCGCAGCCAGGGCCAGGCCATCTCCATCTACCTCTTCCCGCAGGCCGATCACGGCATGCGCAGCTACGATCAGGCGGCGGATGGAACGCGCAAGCCCACCACCATCACGCCAGGCTATTACGATCTGATGGCCGACTGGGCCAAGGGCCGCGTCGAGGGACCTTACGGGCGGGCGTCTCGCAAATAAAGCCGCGGCGGCCGTGCGTCGCCGCGGCTTTCCTATTGCCAGTGCATCAGGCAGGGCGGAATCAGGAGCAGCAGCGCCAGCACCAGGTAAATCAGCTGCAGCGGGATCATCCACTTGGCCCACGTAATCCAGGGCACGCGCGCCAGCGCCAGCACGCCGACGGTGATGCCGGAGGTGGGGATCATCGGCGTGGTGAATTCGCCGAACTGGAAGGCCAGGATGGCCGTCTGGCGCGTCACGCCGACCAGGTCGGCCAGCGGCGCCATGATGGGCATGGTCAGCGCGGCCTGGCCGCTGCCGGAATGGATGAAGAAGTTGATCACCGACTGCATGAAGAACATCTTTTGCGCGGCGAAGACGGGACTTGACGAGGCCACCAGGGGCGTGAGCGCATGCAGCATGGTGTCGATGATCTGTGCGTCGCGCGCCAGGATCATGGTGCCGCGCGCCAGCGCGATGACCAGCGCCACGCTGACCATGTCGCGCGCGCCCTGGACAAAGGACGCCACCAGGCTGTCCATGTCGAGCCGGCCCACCAGGCCGACGACGATGGCCATCACCAGGAACAGGGCGGCGATTTCATCGATGAACCAGTCGTACTTGACGACGCCGACGACCATCGTCAGCAAGGTCGCCATGAAGATCCACAGCACGGCGCGGTGCGTGCGCGTCATGCCGGCAAAGCTTTCCAGGTCCATCGAGTGCTCGCTGCGCTTTTCGATGTCGAGCAGATAGGTCGGGCTTTTTTCCGGATGGCGCTTGATGCGGGCCGCGTACCACATCAGGAAGACGATGCTGACGGCCGTGGCAATGGCCCAGACGATCAGGCGGTAGCCGATGCCGGAAAAGATCGGCACGCCGGCGATGCCCTGCGCGATGCCGACGTTGAACGGGTTCAAAAAGGCGGCTGAAAAGCCCACCTGCGAGCCGATGAAGGGAATCGACACGCCCGTGATGGTGTCATAGCCCAGGGCCAGCGCCAGCGGCACGAAGATCAGGATGAAGGGAATCGCTTCTTCGTTCATGCCGAAGGTGGCGCCGCCCAGGGAAAACATGGTGAAGAAGACGGGAATGATGGCGGCGCGCACGAAGCGCGAGCTGGTGTGGGCCTTGGCGATCGCCTTGATCAGCGAGTCGAAGGCTTCCGTCTTTTGCAGCACGGCGAAGGCGCCGCCGACGATCAGCACGAAGCCGATGATCAGGCTGGCGTCGACAAAGCCCTTGATGGGCGCCATCATCAGGGCGGCCAGTCCCTGCGGCTTGTTGTCCACGTAGTGGAACGTGCCGGGGATGATCAGCTGCTTGCCGTTGACCAGCTGCGTATCGAATTTCCCGCCTGGCACCAGCCACGTCGCCAGGGCGATCATGGCCAGGATGCCGCACAGCAGGACGAAGGTATTGGGGAGCTTGAATTTTCTCATGGCGCTTTTTTGTGACATTTATTGGCTCAGCAGGCTGCCGCCGCGGAAGGCGACGGCGCCGGCGACCTTGCCGACGTTCATGCCGCGCAGGACGTGGCGGTGCGCGCTGCGCGCGAAGAAGACGCCGGCGACCGTGCAGCGCAAGGTCGTCGTCTCGCCGCTGACGGGATCGATCAGGTCGGCCAGCGCATCGCCGGCGGCCAGCACGTCGCCCATTTCGCGCAGGTAGACCAGCACGCCGTGATGCGGCGCGAGGATAGGTTCTACCCCGGCCAGCGGCGTCGGTGCGCATTGCGGCGCGGGCAGGTCGTCGCCGGCGCCGGCAATCTCCAGCACGCCCTCGATGGCGAGAAAGCGCAGCAGGGCGGTGGCGTCGCGTTCGGCCAGGGCGTAGCTCACTTCCACTTCGCCGCGCAATTCGACGGTGGTCGACAGGCAGGCGGCGGGGATCGGATAGCGTCCCTTGAAGTGCGCGTCGAGATCCCACCACAGGCGGCTGCAGGCTTCGTCGAATGGCTCTTCGCCGGCCGCCAGTTCCAGCAGCACGGCGCGCGCGCCCAGCAGCGCGGACAGCGGCGCGATCTGCGCCGCCAGCGGCGTGCCCGTATAGATATGCAGGGCCGCCTCGTTATCGCAATGCAGGTCGAGCACGATGTCGGCGTCGATGGCCATGCCCAGCAGGGTTTTCTTGAGTACCTCCGCATCCGTACCCGGCCGCCAGGCGGCGACGGCGTCGCGCGCATGCCGGCGTATCAGCGCCACGTTGGCTTGCGCATCCTGTCCCAGCAGGCCATCGAGCGTGGTTTTCAGTTCATCGGCCACGTGGCGGTAGGCGCGGTTGAAGTTGATGCCGGTGGTCAGGTCGAAGCGGCCGAACGGCGCGCCATGGATGGCTTGCGCCAGGCCGATCGGATTGGCGGCCGGCACCAGGATGATTTCGCCGTGGATCTTGCCCGCCGCTTCCAGCGCCAGCAGTTCGCGGCGCAGGAATTGCGACACCAGCATGCCCGGCACCTCGTCCGCGTGCAGCGCCGCCTGGATGTACACCTTCTTGCCGCTGCGGCTGGCGGCAGCCGCGCCGCCGAAGTGAAAACTGCTCAACTGGCAGGACACGCTGGCGTGCGCGGTGGAGATGGGATGCTGTTGTACTTGCATGGTGAATTCGCCCCAAAACGGGGCGCGGTTGATGGATTTCGGTCGATTATGTAGCATTATTTTCACGAAGTAAATCAATGAAAATCCTTTTACAAATATTTGTTGAGTTTTCTTTTTGATATGAGTACAGTAAGTTTCAGCGACCCGATTTCGCCTTTCCGCCATTCATCCGCAGTATCCAAGAACACAGGCCGCCAGTGATATGAAAGCATCCGCCAGTCCTGCCAGAAGCAGCGTCCGCACGCCACCCGCCGCCGCGCTGTCGTCGCCCGATGCCGCCTTCGCGCAGTCTCCGCTGGGACAGGCGCTGATGCACGTGCTGGCCGGCGGTTCGGCTTCGCAGCGGCAGATCGCCGACTACCTGCTGCGCAACCAGATGCGCGTCATTGCGCTGGGCATCGAGGAATTGGCCGACAACTGCCAGGTGTCGACGGCCACCATCAGCCGCTTCGCGCGCGACATCGGCCAGAAGAATTATTCGGCCATGCGCGGCGCCATGGCCGAAACCCTGCAATCGCTGTTGCAGCCCGTCGACAAGCTGCGCCATACGATAGAGCGGCGCGCGCGCGCCACCTCGCCCGTCACGGAAAGCCTGGAATATGCGGCCGCGAACATCGCCGCCACGTCTGCCGCCCTGTCGCTGCCCGACATGCACGCCGTGGTGCGGCGCCTGACGCGCGCCAAGGTGGTGTATGTGATGGGTTTTGGCCTGTCGGCCAACCTGGCCGGCATGCTGGTGCAGCATCTGCAGCCGTTTTGCCCGCATGTGGTGGAAGTGGTGGGCATCGGCGGCTCGGAAGTGGCGGCCGGACACCTGGTCAACCTGACGGCGCAGGACGTGCTGGTGGTGATTTCGTTTCCCCGCTATACGCTCGATTGCATCGGCCTGGCCAGCTTCGCGCGCGACCGCGGCGCCTGCATCGTGGCGCTCACCGATTCGCCCGCCTCGCCGCTGGCCGAGCTGGCCGAGCATGCGCTATTTGCGCAAAGCACGCATCCCGTCCTGCCCAGCAGCGCCAGCACGGCGCTGGCCATGATCGAGGCGCTGGCCGTGGCGCTGATGGTGTCGAACAAGGACAACGTCGACAAGGCAGCACGCCTGAGCGAAGTGATCGCCGCCTACCTGTATGGCGGCGAGCATGGGGTGCAGGTTCCCAGGAAAACAGCAGCACAGCAGCGCAAGGCAGTCCATAAAAAGCAGTCATTATAAAAATCAGGGTCAATACCATTGGGGAGAGTTGGAATGCATAAGGAAAAACAACAGGGCGGGCCTGCACTGCCACGTGAAGCGGCACTGGCACATGCCGTGCGCCTGGCGCTGGGCGCCTTGAGCGTGACGGCGGCGCTGGGCATGCTGGGCAATGGCGCGCTGGCACAGGAGCAGGATGGCGAACCTGCCGCGAAAAAAATGCAGCGCGTGGAAATCACGGGGTCCGCCATCAAGCGCCTGGAATCGGAGACGGCGCTGCCGGTGCAGGTCATCACGCGCGCCGATATCGAAAAGGCGGGCGTGACCACGGCGGCCGAGCTGATGGCCCGCGTGTCGGCCAACGTGGGCGGCCTGACCGATGGCGCCAGCATCAATATCGGCGGCGACCAGCGCGGCTTCAACAGCGCCAACCTGCGCGGCGTCGGCACGTCGTCCACGCTGGTGCTGCTCAATGGCCGGCGCATGGCCAACTTTGCCTCGCCTGGCGACGATGCGGGCGTGGATCTGAACAACATTCCCGCCGCCGCGCTGCAGCGCGTGGAAGTGCTGCTCGACGGCGCCTCGGCCCTGTACGGCACGGACGCCATCGGCGGCGTCATCAATTTTATTACGCGCAAGGATTACCAGGGCGTGGAACTGAATGCGTATGGCAGCGGCACGCAGGAAGGCGGCGCCGGCAAGCGCACGGCCAGCATCACGGCAGGCACGGGCGACCTGGCCACGGATGGCTACAATATCTTTGCCGTGGTCGACCTGCAAAAAACCGACCGCCTCAGCTCTTCGCAGCGCAAGTTCATTCCGAACCTCCAGGTGCCGCAGCGCCTCGGGCACTTGCTGTCCAGTTTTACCAGTCCGGCGAATATCCGCCTCAGCGGCGCCCAGCGCACGCATTTGCAGGACAACGATTTCCTGCTCAACGGGCAGCCGATTACCAACCGCCAGATCAATTTTTCGATCCCGAACTGCGCGCCGCCGGCCAATCTGTACCTGCCGGCGGGCACGGGCGGCGTCGATGCCTGTACCTATGATTATATGGGCGACACGGAGCTGTATCCGAAGACGGACAAGCAGAACCTGCTCACGCGCGGCGTGCTGAAACTGAATAACGACCACCAGCTGTATGCGGAAGTGGCGCTGAGCCGTTCGCGCAGCTATTACGTGGGCTCGTCGGCACGCGTCATCGGCTATCTCGATTACAGCAAGGTGCCGCAGCTGGCCAATGCCGGTTTCGATACGGCGCTCGACGAGGATGGCGAACCGGTGGGGCGCGAACTGGAACTGCGCATGCGCCTGAACGAGGCGGGCATGCGCACCAGCGAGTTGACCAGCGAGAGCCAGCGCTTTGTCGTGGGCGCCACCGGCACGCTGGCCGGCTGGGACTATGACGTGGGCTTGAACCACAGCGTCAACGTGGTCAAGGACCGCGACACGCATGGCTATGTCCTGTACGACAAGCTGTTGCAAGGCATCGCCGATGGCCGCATCAATCCCTTTGGCCCCTCCAGCGCGGAAGGCAAGGCGCTGCTCGACAGCATCCAGGTCAATGACGAGGTACGCCATGCGCGCGGCACCATGGACTCGCTCGATTTCAAGGCATCGCGCGCGCTGATGGCGCTGGGCGGCGGCGACATGGCGCTGGCCGTGGGCGGCGAGGTGCGGCGCGAGCGCACCGAATTTCGTCCCTCGGCGTTGCTGATGAGCGACAACATCAACAACGACGCGGCGCCGGAAGGCGGCGTGGCCACCAGCGACAGCCGCAACGTGCAAGCCATCTACAGCGAACTGCTGCTGCCGTTTACCAAACAGTGGCAGGCGCAGCTATCGGGCCGCTATGACCATTACCAGCAGGTAGGCGGCGCCCTCAGTCCGAAGATCGGCCTGACCTACATGCCCAGCAAGCAGGTGCTGATGCGCGCCTCGGCCGGCAAGGGCTTCCGCGCTCCGTCGATGTCGGACCTGCACCGGCCCACGGCCTACAGCAGCACGTCGACCCTGCCCGATCCCGTGTATTGCGCGAGCGAGAACAACGATTACTCCGTCTGCGCCGATAACTGGGATACGCGCCGCTACAGCAACGACAAGCTGAAACCGGAGCGCAGCCGCCAGTTCACGGCTGGCCTGGTGCTCGAGCCGAGCCAGCACTGGACCTTCAGCTTCGATTACTGGAACATCAAGCGCACGGACCTGATCAGCGAAATCGGCGACGACATCATCCTGGGCAATCTGGGCAAGTACGGCGACCTCGTACATCGCAACGCTGACAATGAAATCGACTACATCGAGCTGCGCAAGGAAAACCGCGGCGCGCAAAAAGCCTCGGGCATCGATATCACGGCCGACCTGCATGGCGTCAGGACGGCGTGGGGACGTTTCGGCGGGCACCTGAGTGGCACGTACGTGCTCGATTCGAAAATCCAGACCAGCCCTGGCGACGATTTCATCAGCAACCTGAATACCTTTGTCACGGACGGCGTGGTGCAGCGCTGGCGCCACACGATCACCGTGGACTGGGACCACGGCCCGTATTCGGCCAGCCTGTCGAACACGTATTCGAGCGGCTACCAGGACCAGAATTCGGCCATCAACACGGATAACGGCAGCGTGGTGGCGGCCAACCGCGTGAAGGCGTATTCGATCTGGGACATGTCGGGCGCGTATGCCGTCAGCAAGCAGTTCAAGCTGCGCGCGGGCATACAGAATCTGTTCAATACCAGTCCGCCGTACTCGAACCAGGCGTACTATTTCCTGTCCGGCTACGACCCGACGTATACGGACCCGCGCGGCCGGCGCTTCTATGCCAGCGCCAATTACAGCTTCAAATAGGGCGGAAAAACTGGAGCTGCCGCAATACCGCTGTCACACGCAGCGGGTAGTATCGTAGTTCGATGGGGTTGGGTTGCAAGCAGCAGTATTGGCAGCAAGGGCGCGCGTCCGGCGCGCGCCCCTTTCTTTGCATTCGAAAGGCACCATGAAATCATCTTCAAGCCTGTATCACACATTCCGCGCCGCGCTGCTGTTCGCGCTGGCACTGTGCAGCGTCCATGCCGTGGCGGCGCCTGGCGGCAGTGCCATCGGCAGCGCGCCGCAGGGCACGCTCGTCATCATCGGCGGCGGCCTGCGCGCCGACAATGCCGAAGTCTGGCAGCGCATCGTCAAGTTGTCGGGCGGGCCGGGCGCACGTATCGCCGTGCTGGCTTCGGCCGCGATGAACCCGGAAAAATCGGGCGAAAGTATCATCAAAAAACTCAACCAATACGGCGCCGAAGCCTTTTTCGTGCCGCTGGCCGTCAAGCTGCCCAACCGCGATTATCGCAAGGCAGCCGAAGACCCGGCCATCGTCACGCAGATCAAGTCGGCCACCGGCATCTATTTTGCGGGCGGCGATCAGGGGCGCATCACGCAAGCCCTGCTGCGCCCGGACGGCAGCCGCACGGCCGCGCTGGAAGCCATCTGGTCGGTCTACCGCAACGGCGGCGTGATTGCCGGTTCCAGCGCCGGCGCGGCCATCATGAGCACCACCATGTTTTACGACGCCAAACCCGTGCTCGACATGCTCAAGATGGGCGTGACGGACGGCCGCGAGATCGCGCCCGGACTGGGCTTCATCGGCAGCGACGTTTTCGTGGACCAGCATCTGCTGGTGCGCGGGCGCTTTGCGCGCATGATTCCCGTGATGCTGAAAAAAGGCTATCACCTGGGCCTGGGCATCGATGAAAACAGCGCCATGGTGGTCGACGCCATGCGCGACGTGGAAGTCATCGGCTATAGCGGCGCCCTGCTGATCGACCTGTCGGGCGCCATCAGCGACCGCGGCGTGAAAAATTTCAACATCAGCAACGCGGCCATCAGCTACCTGGACCGGGGCGACAAATTCAACCTCGTCACGCGCGTGTTTACGCCGTCGCCGGACAAGGCCGACAACAAGCTCGATCCGAACCAGCCCGACATGCGCGAACCCGTTTTCACCAATGACATCCTCGGCAACAACGCCGTGCTGGACCTGATGGGCAACCTGATCGACAACGCGCAGCAGGAAGCCATCGGCATCGCCTTCGGCAACCCGCGCGACCCGTATCCGGACCTGGGCTTCGAGTTCCGCTTCAGTAAGACCGTCAACAGCGTCGGCTACAGCTCGACCGAGGCGGAAGCGTATTCGGTGCTGAAACTGCGCCTCGACATCCGTCCCATCCAGCTGCGCCAGCCGCTGTACCGCTACAAATAGCCGGCGCCGGCGCGCCGCCAGCGGGGCCACGCCGCAATCGTCAGGGCCCTGAGCAGCCACTCGACGGGGCCATACGCGTGGCGGCGCAGCCACCAGCGGCTCAATGGCAGCTGCAGGCCGAAGATGACGGCGGCCAGCGCCAGCGCGCCCAGCGGCGATACGCTGCCCATCAGGCGAGCGCCATAGGCGAGGAACAGCCAGGCGCAGACGGCCGACTGCAGCAGGTAGTTCGACAGGGCCATGCGGCCCGTGTCGGCCAGCAGCGCAAACAGCGTACCGTCGCGCAGGCGTTCGAACAGGGCCAGCGCCAGCGCCAGGTAGGCGCCCGCCAGCAGCGGCGCGCTGGCCAGTCCCACGGCCAGCCCCGCCACCTGCCATGCCTGGCTGTCCCCATACACGGAAGTCCACGCATAGAAGGCGGCGCCGGGCAGCCCTAGCAGCGCTCCTGCCTGCAGCAGGCGCCGGCGCAGCGGCAGGTAATCGCTTGCGTGCAGCAGCATCTCGCGCTTGCCGGCGGCCAGGCCGCACAGGAACATGGCCAGCGCGCAGGGCGCCTGCACCAGCAGCAGGACGATCCAGATTTCACTCAGTTCGCGCAGGTGCTGCGCAATGACGGCGGCCGGCGTGGCACGGTAGGCGGCCAGGGCGGCGGCCGCTTTCCGCGCCATCGCCAGGGCATTGTCCGCGGCGTCGCCCGCCGGCTGCAGGCTTTGCAGCCACGCCATGCCGGCCCAGAACGCCACGCAGGCGGCGACGAGGAGACAGGCCAGGGCCAGGGCGGGCCGCTCGCCGCAGCGGTGCAGCGCCAGCAGCACGATGCCCAGCACGGCATAGGTGGTAAGTATGTCGCCATGAAACAGGAACACCGCATGCAGGGCGCCGATCAGCCACAGGCCGGCCTGCCGGCGCAGCATGCGCGGCACGAACGGCGCGCCGGCCCGCGCGGCCGCCTGCATCTGCAAGGTGAAGCTGTAGCCGAACAGGAAGGAAAACAGCAGATAGAACTTGGTCTCGAACAGCAGCGCGACGAGGAAGTGCGTGGCGCGGTCCACGCTGCCGTGAAAGGCCGGATCGGTCAATCCCAGGCCGAACCACGGCGTGGCGAAGGCGCCGATGTTGACGGCCAAAATGCCGAACAGGGCGCAGCCGCGCAGGGCGTCGACGTCGGCGATGCGCTTGGGCGGGCTTGGCATGGCGGCCTTCATGCGAGGGCAGGGCGCAGGAAGCGCGCCAGCAGCAGGTGCAGGCTGGCGCGCTGCGCCAGCGGTGCGTAATGGGGATCGACGGCGACCCGGTTGAAGATGCCGTCGATCAGCGCCGCGATCCAGCTGGCCGTTTGCGCGGGGTCGAGCGCGGCGTCGACCTGGCCTTGCGCGGCCGCGCTTTCCAGCAGCGCCTGCACGCCCGCGCGCAGCACGGCATCGTTGCGGGCGACCCTGGCCGCGATGTCCGCGTCGCGCATCGCCTCGGCCGCTATTTCCAGCGCCAGTCCCGCAAAGTCCCCGTCGGCCGCCAGTGCCAGCACCAGGTCCATGAAGTCGAGCAGCGCGCCATGGGGATCTGCGCTGCCTTGCACGCCGGCGAAGTAGGCGGCCGTTTCGCTGCCTTCCTGGTCGACGATGGCGGCGATGATGGCTTGCTTGGTGGGGAAGTAGTGAAACAGGTTGCCGGGACTCATGCCGGCTTGCGCGCAGATGGCGGCCGTGCTGGTCTGGTGAAAACCCTTGCGGGCAAAGCACTGGCGCGCCGCCGCAAGAATGGCGTCGCGGCGTGCCGCGTGTTTGTCGGGATCGATGGTGCGCATGCGGTGTGCTCTCCTTTTAATTAATCGACTAGTCAGTCTAATATAATCGGATCGGATGCCATGGTCAAGCACATCGCGCGCAATGGGTGCTTTGCACGCTTCCTTCCTGTCGCTACAATGTGCCGCAGCGGTTTTTCCCGCGCCTGCCGGCAGGCCCGCTGATTGTTTGGAAAACCGTTCCCTTCACCTGTTTTTCTACCGTTTTAGGAATGACATGCAGCAGACCCCGATCCGATCCTTCCTCTGCGCGCTGGCGCTGGCCGCCGGCATGCTTCCTGTCGCGCACGCTGCCGGTGCGCCGCAGCCGGCCACCATGCGCCTCGATTACCAGCACAGCGGCAATGCGCTGGGCGAACATTACGCGGTCGAGCGCGTGCTGGTCGAACCGCTGCCATGGGCGGGGAATATGGCGCGTACCATCGACGACAGCAACCGCGGCAACAACCTGCTGGAAGTGGTCGATATCAAGTCGGGCAAGGTGCTGTATTCGCGCGGCTTTTCCACCATCTTCGGCGAGTGGGCCAGCACCGATGAAGCGAAGACCACGACGCGGGCCTTCCAGGAATCCGTGCGCTTCCCGCAGCCCGAGCAGCCCGTGCGCGTGCGCATCCTCAAGCGCGACGAGCGCGGCCTGTTTTCCATCGTGTGGAGCACCGATGTCGACCCGGCCGCGCAGGACGTGATCCGCAAGCAGCCGCCGGCCCCCGTCAAACCGATCCCGATCCGCATCAGCGGGCCATCGCCCGACAAGGTCGACCTGCTGATCATGGGCGACGGCTACACGGCCGCCGAAATGGGCAAGTTCGAAGCGACGGCGCGCAAACTGGCCGAGCACCTGTTTACCGTCTCGCCGTTCCGCGAGCGGGCCAATGACTTCAACGTGTGGGCCATGGCCGCGCCGACGCAGGAGTCGGGCGTGTCGCGTCCATCGACGGGCGTGCACCATGCCTCGCCGCTGGGCACGCGCTACGATATCTTCGGCAGCGAGCGTTATGTGCTGACCACGGACAACCGCGCCCTGCGCGACCTGGCGCAATATGCGCCGTACGAATTCATCGAGATCCTCGTCAACAACGATACCTATGGCGGCGGCGGCATCTTCGGCCAGTTCAGCACGGCGGCGGCCAACAACGACTGGGCCAATTACCTGTTCGTGCATGAATTCGGCCACCATTTCGCCGGCCTGGCCGACGAGTACTACACGTCGCCCGTCGCTTATCAGTCGAATGGCGAGCGGCAGGAACCGTGGGAGCCGAACGCCACGGCGCTGCGCGATCCGGCCAGGCTGAAATGGAAGAAGCACGTCAAGGCCGGTACGCCGCTGCCCACGCCGTGGCCGAAGGAAGCGTACGACAGCCATGCGCGCGAGTACCAGAAGCAGCGCGCGGCCCTGCGCGCGGCCAACCGCCCGGAAAGCGAGATGAGCGACTTGTTCAAGGCCGACCTGGCGTACACGCAGCAGCTGTTCTCGAAGGCGCCGCAGCGCCATGCCGTGGGCGCCTTCGAAGGCGCGAACTACGAGTCGTCCGGCTACTACCGGCCCGAGATGCAGTGCATCATGTTCGACCGCAGCGAGACGTTCTGCTCCGTATGCCAGGACGGCATCAGCACCATCATCGACCTGTATTCGCGTCCCGCCCCGGCGCCGGGCAAATAATGGCCTTCATGCCATTCCTGTAATTCATGGTGGGCCATGTTGCATTGCAATAGCGTGGCCCCCATTTTTGCCTTTTTCCGCCGTTCCCCCGCCGCCGCCGCGCATCTGCACAGGTTTTGCCGGCCATACCACTTGTCGTTTGCCGTCCCTCTTTTCTTCCCGCCAGCCCGATATGGTTATCAAATAGCTATGGCGATTCGATTGCTTACAATTTGTTTCATTTAAATAATATTGATGTAGAATTTGATGTACATCAATGTTGCATCGCCGCAATCGCACTTATAGTTGACCTAGCTCAAAAGCGTCATGCATGCGGACCGGACTCATCACGAATTACGCATCTAAATGCTGTAGAGTAATTTTCGCCCCGTACCAGTTCCCCAACAATGCACTGGCGCGGGCCTCGAATTTCAGTGACGGAAGCCAGATTCATGAAGATGCAGATCCCCGCGCCTGACGCGTGCAGTACCCTCCATCCCCATACCCCGATTGCCTTGCCGTATGCGCGTGCCGGCGGCGTGACGCTGGCCACGTGCGCGGCCTCCGTGTGCGCCGGCGCGGTGCAATGCGTGAACGCGGCCACGCCGTGGCCCGCCCTGCGTCCGAACAAGCCATGACGGCGCCCGCGCCGCAGTTCCTGCCATTGCAGGGAAAACGGGGGCTGGTGGTGGGCATCGCCAATGGGCAGAGCATCGCCTGGGGCTGCGCCAGCGCGCTGCGCGCGGCCGGCGCCGAA
Source organism: Janthinobacterium sp. P210006 (assembly GCF_036231885.1). Lineage (NCBI taxonomy): Bacteria > Pseudomonadati > Pseudomonadota > Betaproteobacteria > Burkholderiales > Oxalobacteraceae > Janthinobacterium > Janthinobacterium sp. P210006. The sequence goes on from NZ_JAZARD010000001.1 coordinate 447,626, forward strand.
CTGGCCGTCACCTGGCTCAATGACAAGGCCCGCCCGCACGTGGAACCGCTGGCGCAGCAAGTACAGGCGGCCATCATGGCGCCGCTCGACGTGGCCGTGCCGGGCCAGCTCGAAGCGCTGTTCGCGCAGATCGAACGGCAGTGGGGGCGGCTCGACTTCGTCGTCCACTCCATCGCCTACGCGCCGAAGCAGGATTTGCATGGCAGGGTCACGGACAGTTCCGCCGGCGGCTTTGCGCAAGCGATGGACATTTCCTGCCACTCCTTCATGCGCATGGCTAAGCTGGCCGAACCGCTGATGCCGGACGGCGGCAGCCTGATGACCATGAGCTACCTGGGCGCGGAGGAAGTCATCGCCGACTATGGCCTGATGGGCCCCGTGAAGGCGGCGCTGGAATCCTCCGTGCGCTACCTGGCGGCGGAACTGGGTCCGCAAGGCATCCGCGTCAACGCCATTTCGCCCGGCCCCCTGGAGACGCGTGCCGCTTCCGGCATCGCCCATTTCGACCGCCTGATGGCCGACGCCATCGAACGCTCGCCCATGCGGCGCCTGGCCACCATCGAGGACGTGGGCGCGCTGTGCGCCTTCCTCGCCGGCGACGGCGCGCGCGCCATCACGGGCGGCACCCTGTACGTCGATGGCGGCTACAACATTCTGAATTGACTGGAAGATGATGACCATGGCTGTTCCCGTTCTACTCCCACGCGCCAGGATGGCCGCGCTGGCCGCCACGCTGGTCCTGGCCGGTTGCGCCTCGATGGCGCCGCCGTACGCACCGCCGCCGCTGCCCGTGGCGGCCCGGTATCCGGAAACCGATCCCGCCGGTGCGCAGGCTACCGATATCGCCTGGCAAGCCTACTTTGCCGACGCGCGCCTGCAGGCACTGATTGCGCAGGCGCTGGCCAATAACCGCGACATCCGCATCGCCGCCCTGCGCGTGGAAGAGGCGCGCGCCGCGTATGGCATCCAGCGCGCCGAGCAGTTCCCCACCATCGCGCTGGGCGCCTCCGGCAGCCGTGCGCGCGTGCCCGGTGACCTGAGCGTGACGGGCCGTCCCATGACCAGCGCGCAATACCAGGCGGGCTTGAACGTGAGCGCCTGGGAACTCGATTTCTGGGGCAGGGTGCGCAGCCTGAAGGACAGCGCGCTGCAAACCCTGCTGGCCAGCGACGAGGCGCGCCGCGCCGTCGGCGTGGCCCTGGTGGCGCAGGTGGCCAATGGCTACCTGGGCTTGCGCGAACTCGACGAACGGGTGGCGCTGGCGCGCGCCACGGTCGACAGCCGCGCCGAATCGCTGCGCATCTTCACGCGCCGCTTTGAGGTAGGTTCGATTTCCAAGCTGGACCTGACGCAGGTGGAAACCCTGCTCAGCCAGGCCCTGTCCCTGTCGGCCCAGCTGGAACAGGCGCGCGCCGTGCAGGCGCACGCGCTGGCCCAGCTGGTGGGCGGCGCCGTCGACCTGGCGCCGGTGGCGGGTGAGGTGCGCCGCTTCGATGACGCCAGCGTGCTGCAGCCGCTGCATGCGGGCCTGCCCTCGGCGTTACTGACGCAGCGTCCCGACCTGGTGGCGGCCGAGCACCAACTGCGCGCCGCGCAGGCCAATATCGGCGCCGCGCGCGCCGCCTTCTTCCCGTCGATTTCGCTGACGGCGGCCTACGGCACGGCCAGCGCGGAATTGAGCGGCTTGTTCGATTCGGGCAGCGGCGCCTGGAATTTCGCGCCGCGCCTGGCGCTGCCGATCTTCGACGCGGGCCGCATCCGCGCCAATATGGACCTGGCCGAGGTGCGCCGCGACGTGGCCGTGGCCAATTACGAAAAGAGCGTGCAGGGCGCCTTCCGCGAAGTGGCCGACGCGCTGTCGAACCGGCGCTGGCTGGCGCTGCAGGTCGATATCGGCAAGACGACCTTGGCCGCGCAGAGCGAACGGGCGCGCCTGGCCAAGCTGCGCTATGACAATGGCGCCGCGCCCTATCTGGAAGTGCTCGATGCACAGCGCGACTTGCTGACGGTCGAGCAGCAGCTGGTGCAGACGCGCCGCGCGCTGCTGTCGAGCCAGGTCAGCCTGTACGCCGCCCTGGGCGGCGGCGCGCCAGCTGCCGCCACGTTCACCAATAATTAAAAACGATTGCCGATACCATGACTCCACAACTGAAGAAAAAACTCGTTCCCGCCGCGCTGCTCGTGGCCGTCCTCGTGCTGGGCTTTGTGGCCTGGAAAAAAATGCGTCCCACGGGCCCCGGCGAAGGTTTCGTCAGCGGCAATGGCCGCATCGAGGCGACCGAGATCGATGTCGCCACCAAGCTGGCCGGCCGGGTCAAGGAGATCCTCGTGCGCGAGGGCGACTTCGTCAAGGCGGGTCAGCCGCTGGCCACCATGCAGGTCGATTCGCTGACGGCCCAGCGCGACGAGGCGCGCGCGCGCCAGCAGCAGGCATCCGACGCCGTGGTGGGCGCGCAGGCGCAGGTGGCCGTGCGCGAAAGCGACAAGGCGGCCGCGCTGGCCATGGTGGCGCAGCGCGAAAGCGAACTCGATGCGGCCAAGCGCCGCCTGGCCCGCTCGGAAACCCTGTCGCAGGAGGGCGCCTCTTCGGTGCAGGAACTCGACGACGACCGCGCCCGCGTGCGCAGCGTGGCCGCGGCCCTGAACGCGGCCAAGGCGCAGGTGACGGCGGCGCAGGCCGCCATCGACGCGGCCAGGGCGCAGGTGGTCGGTTCCCGTTCGGCCGTGACGGCCGCCGAGGCGACCACGGCGCGCATCGACGCCGACCTGGCCGATGGTCAGCTGGCGGCGCCGCGCGACGGCCGCGTGCAATACCTGGTGGCGCAGCAGGGCGAAGTGCTGGCCGGCGGCGGCAAGGTGCTCAACCTGGTCGATCTGTCGGACGTCTACATGACCTTCTTCCTGCCCGAGACGGCGGCCGGCAAGGTGGCGCTGGGCGGCGAAGTGCGCATCATCCTCGACGCGGCGCCCAATTACGTGATTCCGGCAACGATCTCGTTTGTCGCGGCCAGCGCGCAGTTCACGCCGAAAACGGTGGAAACGGCCAGCGAACGGCAGAAGCTGATGTTCCGCGTGAAGGCGCAGATCAGCCGCGAGCTGCTGCAAAAGCACCTGGCCCTGGTCAAGGTGGGCTTGCCCGGCGTGGCCTGGGTGCGCCTCGATGCGCAGCAGGCATGGCCCGCTGAACTGACGGCGAAGGTTCCGCAGTGAGTACAGCGGCCACTTCCTTTGTTGTCAGCATCAAGGGCGTCAGCCAGCATTACGGCAAGACGGTGGCGCTCGACGCCATCGACCTGGACGTGCCGGCCGGCCGCATGGTGGGCTTGATCGGTCCCGATGGCGTGGGCAAATCGAGCCTGCTGTCGCTGGTGGCCGGCGCGCGCGCCGTGCAGCAAGGTACCGTCGTGGCGCTGGGCGGCGACATGCAGGATGCGCGCCACCGCGACGACGTCTGTCCGCGCATCGCCTACATGCCGCAAGGCCTGGGCAAGAATCTGTATCCGACCCTGTCGGTCGAGGAAAACCTGCAGTTTTTCGCGCGCCTGTTCGGCCATGACGCGGCCGAACGCCGGCGCCGCATCGACCAGCTGACCCGCAGCACGGGCCTGCACCCGTTCCTGGCGCGCCCGGCGGGCAAGCTGTCGGGCGGCATGAAGCAGAAGCTGGGCCTGTGCTGCGCGCTGATCCACGATCCCGACCTGCTGATTCTTGACGAGCCGACCACCGGCGTCGATCCGCTGGCGCGGGCCCAGTTCTGGGACCTGATCGCAGGCATCCGCGTGCAGCGCCCGCAGATGAGCGTGATGGTGGCCACCGCCTACATGGACGAGGCGCAGCGCTTCGACTGGCTGGTGGCCATGGATGACGGCAAGGTGCTTGACACGGGCACGCCGGCCGAGCTGCTGGCGCGCACGCACAGCGACAACCTGGAAGCGGCCTTCATCAAGCTGCTGCCCGAGGCCAAGCGCGCAGGCCACCAGCCCGTGGTGATCACGCCGCTGGACGCTGCCAGCGCGCAGGACGTGGCTATCGAGGCCAAGGACCTGACCATGCGCTTCGGCGATTTCACGGCCGTCGACCATGTGAATTTCCGCATCGGCCGCGGCGAGATTTTCGGCTTCCTCGGTTCGAACGGCTGCGGCAAGTCGACCACCATGAAGATGCTCACGGGCCTGCTGCCGGCCACGGAAGGCAAGGCCTGGCTGTTCGGCAAGGAAGTCGATTCCAACGATATCGATACGCGGCGCAGGGTCGGCTACATGTCGCAGGCGTTTTCCCTGTACAGCGAACTGACGGTGCGCCAGAACCTGGTGCTGCATGCGCGCCTGTTCCACGTGCCGCCAGGCGAGATCCCGGCCAGGATCGATGAGATGGCGCAGCGCTTCGACTTGCGCGAGGTGATGGACGACTTGCCCGACAGCCTGCCGCTGGGCATACGCCAGCGCCTGTCGCTGGCCGTGGCCATGGTGCACAAGCCGGAAATGCTGATCCTCGACGAGCCCACGTCCGGCGTCGACCCGATTGCGCGCGACAATTTCTGGCGCCTGATGATCGAGCTGGCGCGGCGCGACCACGTCACCATTTTCATTTCCACCCACTTCATGAACGAGGCCGAGCGCTGCGACCGCATCTCGCTGATGCATGCGGGAAAAGTGCTGGTCAGCGATGCGCCGGCCGAACTGGTGCGCAAGAAGGGCGCGCCATCGCTGGAAGCGGCGTTCATCGCCTACCTGGAAGAGGCGGGCGGCGGCACGGCCGCGGCGCAGGAAAGCGAGGCCCCCGTGCAGACGGCGGCAGCGCCGGGGCCGCAGCAGGAGCATAAGCGCAGCCGCTTCAGCCTGGGACGCATGCTCAGCTACATGTGGCGCGAAACCCTGGAACTGCGCCGCGATCCCGTGCGCCTGACCCTGGCGCTGGGCGGCTCCGTGCTGCTGCTGTTCGTGATCGGCTTCGGCATCAGCCTGGACGTCGAAGACCTGAGCTACGCGGTGCTCGACCACGACCAGACGACCCTGAGCCAGAACTACACGAACAACCTGGCCGGCTCGCGCTACTTCGTCGAGCGCCCGCCCTTGCGCGACTATGCCGATATCGACAAGCGCATGCGCAGCGGCGAACTGTCGCTGGCCATCGAGATTCCGCCCGGCTTTGCGCGCGACGTACAGCGCGGCGCGCCGGCGCAGGTGGGCGCGTGGATCGACGGCGCCATGCCGATGCGCGCCGAAACCGTGCAGGGCTATGTGCAGGGCATGCACCAGCTATGGCTGGCGGACCAGGCCCTGCACCGCTACGGCATCAAGATGAGCAACCCCGTCGCCATCGAGACGCGCTACCGCTACAACCCCGACGTGAAAAGCCTGCCGGCCATGGTGCCGGCCGTGATTCCCCTGCTGCTGCTGATGCTGCCGGCCATGCTGGCGGCGCTGTCCGTCGTGCGCGAAAAGGAACTCGGTTCCATCATCAATCTGTACGTGACGCCCGTCACGCGCCTGGAATTCCTGCTCGGCAAGCAGGTGCCGTACGTGCTGCTGGCCATGCTCAACTTCGTGCTCATGGCGCTGCTGGCGGTCACCGCCTTCGGCGTGCCGATCAAGGGCAGCCTGCCGACCCTGATCGGCGCCACCTTCATCTTCAATATCTGCGCCACCGGCATCGGCCTGTTTGCTTCGACCTTTACGCGCAGCCAGATCGCGGCCCTGTTCGTGACGATGATCGGCACCATGATCCCGGCCATCCAGTTTTCCGGCCTGCTCAATCCCGTCTCGTCGATGGAAGGCGTGGGCAAGGCGATCGGCCTGATGTACCCGGCCACGCACATGCTCAATATCAGCCGCGGCGTGTTCAACAAGGCGCTGGGCTTTGGCGACCTGCACGCCTCGTTCTGGCCCCTGATCGTGGCGATCCCCGTGATCCTCGGCGTGACGGTGGCGCTGCTGAAGAAACAGGAGAGCTGATATGCGGCATCTTGAAAACATCTACCGCCTGGGCGTGAAGGAAATCTGGAGCCTGATCCGCGACCCGATGATGCTGATCCTGATCCTCTACACGTTCACCTTGGCCATCTACGTGGCCGCCACGGCCAAGCCGGAAACCCTGCACATGGCCTCGATCGCCATCGTCGACGAGGATGGTTCGCCCCTGTCCGGGCGCATCGCCTCGGCCTTCTTCCCGCCGCAGTTCACGCCGCCGGCCATGATCAACCAGAGCCAGGTCGATGCGGGCCTCGATGCGGGCCAGTACACGTTCGTGCTGACGATACCGCCCAAGCTGCAGGCCGACGTGCTGGGCGGGCGCCAGGCGGAGCTGCAGCTGAACGTGGACGCCACGCGCATGAGCCAGGCTTTCAGCGGCAGCGGCTACATCCAGCAGATCGTCGCCGGCGAAATATCCGAATTCGCGAAACGCTACCGGGGCGCGACGGTCTCGCCCGTGGAACTGGTGATGCGCGCGCGCTTCAATCCTTCGCTGAGCCAGGCGTGGTTTGGCTCGCTGATGGAAATCATCAACCAGGTGACGATGCTGTCGATCATCCTCACGGGCGCGGCCCTGATCCGCGAACGCGAACACGGCACCATCGAGCATCTGCTGGTGATGCCCGTGACGCCGGCCGAAATCATGCTGGGCAAGGTCTGGTCGATGGGCCTGGTGGTGCTGCTGGCCGCCGCCCTGTCGCTGAACCTGGTGGTGCGCGGCATGCTGCACGTGCCCATCGAAGGCTCGATCGCGCTGTTCCTGTGCGGCGCGGCCCTGCACCTGTTTGCCACCACGTCGATGGGCATTTTCCTCGCCACCGTGGCGCGCAGCATGCCGCAGTTCGGCATGCTGCTGATTCTCGTGCTGCTGCCGCTGCAGATGCTCTCGGGCGGCAGCACGCCGCGCGAAAGCATGCCCGAGCTGGTGCAGAACATCATGCTGATCGCCCCGACCACGCATTTCGTCGAACTGAGCCAGGCGATCCTGTACCGGGGCGCCGGCATCGACGTGGTATGGAAACCGTTCCTGGCCCTGCTGGCAATCGGCACGGCCCTGTTTACCTTCGCGCTGGCGCGTTTTCGCAAGACCATCAGCCAGATGGCGTAGGCCCGGCGCCGGAATGTTCCGGCGCCTGTTTGCATGAAAAGGATAGCCATGAAGATCGAATCTGCTCCATTTTTTTCCACCGGCGGCTTGCCGTCCCTGGGCATGCTGGGCGACTATGCACGCGACTCGTGGCAGCGCATCGTGCTGTATGCGGACGTGATGCGCCGGCGCGGCAACCAGTACCAGGAGCACCTGGCCGAGGAAGTGCCGAACGTGCTGGACTTTCCCGCCGAACTGGTGATGTCCGGCCTGGAGCTGGCGCGCCCCGTCAACTACGGCCTGGCGCGCATCCTGACGCCCGATGCGCCGCAGCCCGATCCATCGAAGCGCCCCTTCGTCGTCGTCGATCCGCGCGCCGGCCATGGTCCCGGCATCGGCGGCTTCAAGGCGGAAAGCGAGATCGGCGTGGCCTTGCGCGCCGGCCATCCATGCTACTTCATCGGCTTCCTGCCCGATCCCGTGCCGGGACAGACGGTGGAAGACGTGATGCACGCCGAGGCGGCCTTCCTGGAGAAAGTCATCGCCCTGCATCCGCTCAGCGAGGGTAAACCCGTCGTCATCGGCAATTGCCAGGCGGGCTGGCAGATTCTCATGACGGCCGCCATGCGTCCGGAACTGTTCGGCCCCATCATCGTGGCCGGCGCGCCCGTGTCGTACTGGGCCGGCTGGCATGGCCGCAACCCCATGCGCTACGCGGGCGGGCTGATGGGCGGCAGCTGGGCTACGGCGCTGGCGGGCGACCTGGGCAACGGACGCTTCGACGGCGCCAGCCTGGTGCAGAATTTCGAGAAGCTGAACCCGGCCAACACCCTGTGGACCAAGCAGTACAACCTGTACGCGAACATCGACACGGAAGCGCCCCGCTACCTGGAATTTGAAAAATACTGGGGCGGCCACGTGTTCCTCAACGACGTCGAGATGCAGTACATCGTCGACAATCTGTTCATCGGCAACCGCCTGGCCACGGCCGAACTGATCACCTCCGACGGCGTGCGCCTGGACTTGCGCAATATCCGTTCGCCCATCGTCGTGTTCTGCTCGAACGGCGACAACATCACGCCGCCGCCGCAGGCGCTGGGCTGGATCACGGACCTGTACCGCGACGACAACGATGTGCTGATGCACGACCAGACCATCGTCTACGCCGTGCATGACAGCATCGGCCACCTGGGCATCTTCGTCTCGGCCAAGGTGGGGCACAAGGAACACCAGAAATTCGCCAGCAATATCGACCTGATCAATCTGCTGCCGGCCGGCATCTACGAAGCGCGGATCGTCGACAAGACGCCCGACACGCCGAACGCCGACCTGGCCAGCGGCGACTACGTGCTGCAGGTCGAACACCGCGGCATCGAGGACGTGCGCGCCATCGTGCAGCCTAGCGTGGAAAACGACCGCAAGTTCGCCGCCGCCGCGCGCGTGTCCGAAGTGAACCTGGCGCTGTACCGCACGTTTGCGCAGCCGTGGGTGCGCGCCATGGTCACGCCGCAGTCGGCCCGTTTCCTGCAGCTGTCGCATCCGCTGCGCGTATCGTACGAGCGCTGGACCGACCACAATCCGCTGGCCAAGCTGGTGGCCAGGGAGGCGGAAAAAGTGCGCGCCCACCGCCAGCCGGTGGCGCCCGACAATCCGCTGCTGGCCATGCAGGAAGCCATCTCCGGCGCCATCACGGCCGGCTTGAACAGCTGGCGCGACTGGCGCGATACGGTGCAGGAAACCACCTTCGACCTGGTGTACGGCTCGCCCCTGGTGCAGGCGCTGACGGGACAAGCCATCGGCGACACTACGCCGCCGCGCCCCCATCCCGGCATCTCGCCCGAGCATTGCGAATACGTGCGCTGCGAAACGCGCAAGATGGACGAGGACATGCAGCGCGGCGGCCTGGTGGAAGCGGCCGTGCGCGCGCTGTTCTACATCTACCGCTTCCGCATGATCGCCGACGAGCGCCGCGTCAACCTGGCCTTGAAACTGATCAAGCCGCAGTACACGCAGGATTTCAGCATGGAGGAATTCCGCGGCATCGTGCGCCAGCAGGCGCGCTTGATGCTGCATGATTTCGATGCCGCCATCGCTGCCTTGCCGACCTTGCTGTCGCGTGCGGAACCGGATGCCATCGGCGCGCTGGGCGAATGGCTGCAGCAGGTGCTGCAGGTGCCCGAAGCGCCGACGCCGGACGAGGAAGCGAGCCTGCAGCAGATGCTGGAGGTATTCGACCGGGCCATCCAGGCGCAAGGCAAGGCGCTGCCGCCGGCCGCGCGCGCATCCCAGCCGGCATCGCAGCCTGCTTCCCGGGCCAAGGCCAAGGCCAAATCCGCCAAAAACATTACCCCTGCCTAGAAGACCACGATGACTACTATTCAAGACGATGATTTGCATATCGTGCGTAACCGCACCTTCGACCAGATCGCCATCGGCGACAGCGCCAGCATCACCCGCACCCTGAGCATGGACGATATCGCCCTGTTCGCGGTGATGTCGGGCGACGACAATCCGCAGCACCTGGACGCCGAATTTGCCGCCTCCAGCCGCTACCAGGGCGTCATCGCCCACGGCATGTGGGGCGCGGCCCTCATTTCCGCCGTGCTGGGCACGCGCCTGCCCGGCGCCGGCACCGTCTACACGGGCCAGACCCTGCGCTTCCTGCAGCCCGTGCGCGTGGGCGATACCCTGGCCATCAGCGTCACCGTCACGGCCCTCGAGCCGCGCAGCCGCCACGTGACCCTGGCATGCCGCTGCGTCAACCAGCATGGCGCCGTGGTGCTCGACGGCGAGGCGCAGGTGATCGCGCCCGCCGAACAGATCGAACGCCAGCGCGCCACCCTGCCCGAAGTGCGTCTGCACAACGGCGACGGCACGCGGCGCCTGCTGGAACATGCGCGTACCCTGGGCCCCATCAAGGTGGCCGTGATCCATCCTTGCGATGAACTGAGCCTGTCGGGCGCGCTCGACGCGCATGCGGCCGGCCTGATCACGCCCGTGCTGGTGGCGCCCCGCGCGCGCCTGGAGGCGGTGGCGCTGGAAGCTGGCCTGAGTCTGGCCGGCATCGCCATCGAGGACGTCGAGCATAGCCATGCGGCCGCCGCGCGCGGCGCCGAACTGGCGGGCAAGGGCGAAGTGGAGGCGCTGATGAAGGGCAGCCTGCACACGGATGAACTGATGTCGGCCGTGCTAGCCGCCAGCGCCGGCCTGCGTACCAAGCGCCGTATCAGCCACTGCTTCCTGATGCAGACGCCCGCGTATCCGCGTCCTTTCATCATCACCGACGCCGCCATCAATATCGCGCCCAACCTGGCCATGAAGGCCGACATCGTGCGCAACGCCATCGACCTGGCGCACGTGATCGGCGTGGCCCAGCCGCGCGTGGCCATCCTGGCTGCCGTGGAAACGGTGAACGCGGACATGCCGGCCACGCTCGATGCCGCCGCCCTGTGCAAGATGGCCGACCGCGGCCAGATCACGGGCGCCATCCTCGACGGCCCGCTGGCTTTCGATAACGCCGTCTCGATCGCCGCCGCCACCGTCAAGGGCATCGTCTCGGAGGTGGCGGGCCGCGCCGATATCCTGTTGGTGCCCGACCTGGAAAGCGGCAACATGCTGGCCAAGCAGCTCGAATACATGGGCGACGCGGACAGCGCCGGCATCGTGCTGGGCGCGAAGATCCCCGTCATCCTGACCAGCCGCGCCGACTCGCGCGCCAGCCGCATCGCCTCGTGCGCCATCGCCGTGATGCTGGCCAACCATTACCGGAGCACGCCGCCATGAACGCACCCGTGACACATGCAGACGGCACCCTGATCCTGGTGCTCAATTGCGGCTCGTCGAGCATCAAGTTCGCCCTGTTCGAACAGGCGGACGGCGTGCTGCCGCAGCAGGCGCAATGGAGCGGCAAGGTCGAAGGCATCGGCCGCGAACATGCCACTTACCGTGCCGGCGGACTGCCTGCCGTCCCGCTGCAGCTGGACCCGGCGCAGCCGCACCACGCGGCCCTCGAATACATCCGCGCGCAAGTCGTGGCGCAACTGGCCGGACGCCCGTTGCGCGCCGTGGCGCACCGCGTGGTGCACGGCGGCAGCAAGTATTTTGCCCCCGTGCGCATCGATTTTGCCGTGCTGGCGGACCTGAAAAGCTTCGTCCCGCTGGCGCCCCTGCACCAGCCGTTCGCCCTGGAGGCGATCGAGGTGCTGCTCGAATCGCGCCCCGATATCGCCCAGGTGGCGTGCTTCGACACGGCGTTCCACCACACGGTGCCGCAGGTCGAGCAGATGCTGGCCCTGCCGTACGATGCGTGGGAGCGGGGCTTGCGCCGCTACGGCTTCCACGGCCTGTCGTACGAATACCAGTCGCTGGTGCTGGAGCAGCGTTTCGGCCCCGTCGCGCGCGGCAAGGTCATCGTGGCCCACCTGGGCAGCGGCGCCAGCCTGTGCGCGATGGACAATCTGCACAGCGTGGCCACCACCATGGGCTTTTCCGCGCTCGACGGCCTGATGATGGGCACGCGCTGCGGTTCGCTGGACCCGGGCGCCGTCATCTACCTGATGGAAATCGAAAAACTGTCGCTGGAAAAAGTGGCGCACGTGCTGTACCACGAATCGGGCTTGCTGGGCGTGTCCGGCGTGTCGGCCGACCCGCCCGTGCTGCTGGCGCAGCAGGACCGGCAGGATGCCACGGGCGAGCGCATCCGCGCCGCGCTGGCCCTGTACATCCGCCGCATCGTGCGCGAGATCGGCGCCCTGACGGCCGTGCTGGGCGGGCTGGACATGCTGGTGTTTACGGCCGGTATCGGCGAGCACAGCGCGGAGCTGCGCCAGCGCATCTGCGCCGAGCTGGGCTTCATCGGTCCCGTGCTCGACGGCGAAGCGAACGCGCGCAACGCCAGCCGTATTTCCACCGATGCCAGCCGCATCGTGGTGGGCGTGGAACCGGCCAACGAGGAATGGGTGGCCGCCCGCCACGCGGCATTGGCCGTGTGCGCATGAGGTCCTGAACGCCGGCAGCGTGCTCAATGGAAAATTTGCCGAATTGCACATATTTTCCGTTGAGTGCGCTAACGCACTGTGTGGTTGCTGCTTTGTCTTTACTATGAAGTCATGCCATCGAGCTGCTGTCAACCACAGCCCGATGCCTGGCAAATTTGGAACATTTTGCCCGCCTTTAGTAAAAATAACTCGAATCCATATTGAAAGGTCTCATCATGAACAAATTACTCGCCGCTCTGATCGCCACCCTGTTTGCTACCGCTGCCTTCGCTCAAACCGCACCCGCAACGGAAGCGGTCGTGAAAGCCCAGGCTTCCGCACAAAAAGATGTCAACAAGGCTGCCGCTTCGGAAGCCAAGGTCGATGCCAAGGCTGACGCCAATGTCGCCAAGGCAGAAATGAAGGCCGACGAAAAGAAAGCCGACGCCCACCACAAGGCGAATAAAACCAAGGCCAAGGCCCACGACAAAGTCGTCAACGCCGATGCGGAAGACAAGCTGAAAGCGGAAGCCAAGGCAGACAAAACCGATGCCAAGGCCGATGCGAAAGCCACCAAGGCTGCCGTGAAAGCGAACGCCAAGGTCGCCAAGGAAAAAGTGGAAGCGAATGCCGACAAGGCCCTCGCCGCCACCAAGACGGAAGAAGCGAAGGCCAAGGCCGACGCTGAAGTCAAGGCTGCCGCCGCCAAGTAATTCCCCGTTTGCAGGCCCCGGCCTGCATGCCCAAAAAGACAGCTTCGGCTGTCTTTTTTTCGTCCGCGGCTTTTCGCGGCCGCCGCTTGCCAGCCTTGATCTGGCGCAAATGCTCCGCTTTTCGTCATGCCATAGTGAGCTGGCAAATAGACGAAGGAGACATCATGAGCACCGCTAAAACGAAAAAAGCACCGGCTACCGGTTCCGCCGAAGGCATGTCCGCCATGTCTTCCATGCAGGCGATGCCGGTCGAGGGCGACATCCATGCCGGCGTTGCCGCCGGGAGCAGCGACGCCGTGCCGGGGGCGCGCCTGGGCGTGTCATACGCGGACCAGCAGGCCGCCACGCATGCCGCAGCCGCAGCCGGAAGCATGCCTGGCGGTGGCATGCAGCAGGCATCGCAGGGCATGGCCGGCGCCAGTTGCATGCACGTGGGCGATGGCGGCGGCATGGGCGGCGACCGCGATGATGGCGGTGGCGGTGGCGGTGGCGGCATGGGCGGCGGCGGAGGGCAGGGCGGCGGCACGCCGCAGGTGCGCACCTGCGCCACGATGGATGTGCACCGCCGCCTGCTGACGGAAGATCCATCCTATGCGAGCGTACGCGCCGATATCGAAAACCTGGCCGGGCTCTATGAGGGCGGCGGCAGCGTCGCCGGACGTTCCGGCGTGACGCAGATACCGGTGGTGGTGCACGTGGTGTGGAACACGGCCGCGCAGAATATTTCGGATGCGCAGATCGCCAGCCAGATCGACGTATTGAACCGCGATTTCCGGCGCGTCAACCCGGATGTGAACGGCACGCCGGCGCCGTTCCTGCCGCTGACGGCCGATGCGCGCGTGGAGTTCGCGCTGGCCACGACCGATCCTCATGGCGCGGCGACCAGCGGCATCGAGCGGCGCCAGACGACGGTGGCATCCTTCGGCGCGGACGATGCCGTCAAGTCGCAGGCGACGGGCGGCATGGATGCCTGGCCGGCCGACAGCTATCTGAATATCTGGGCTTGCCAGCTGGGCGGCGGCTTGCTGGGCTACGCGCAGTTTCCCGGCGGTCCGGCCGCCACCGATGGGGTGGTGATCCTGCAATCGGCCTTCGGCACGACCGGCACGGCGGCGCCGCCGTTCCACCTGGGCCGCACGGCCACGCATGAAATCGGCCACTGGCTGAACCTGAACCATATCTGGGGAGACGACGGCACGGGCTGCTCGGGCACGGACAATGTGGCCGATACGCCCAACCAGGGCGGGCCGAACACGGGCCAGCCGTCGTTCCCGCATATTTCCTGCAGCAATGGACCGAATGGCGACATGTTCATGAACTACATGGATTACGTCGACGATCCCGCCATGTTCATGTTCACGGCGGGCCAGGTGGCGCGCATGCAGGCTTGCCTCGACGGACCGCGCGCCAGCATCGGTACCGGGACGGGCGGGACTGGCGGCACGGGCGCCACGCCGCGCCAGAGTTCCTCGCCCGTCGTGGCCTGGGGCGCGAACCGCCTCGACGTCTTCGTGCTGGGCACGGACCGCGCGCTCTACCACAAGGCCTGGAATGGCACGGCCTGGACACCCTCCGTGACCGGTTACGAAGGGCAGGGCGGCATCGGCACCAGCGCACCGCAGGCGGTTTCGTGGGCGCAGAACCGGCTGGACGTGTTTGTCACGGGCACCGACAGCGGCCTGTTCCACAAGTGGTGGAATGGCACGGCCTGGGGACCGTCCCTGACCGGTTATGAGGCGCTGGGCGGCTTGTGCGTGGGAGATCCGCGCGCCGTGGCCTGGGGGCCAAACCGCCTCGACGTGTTTGTCGTCGGCACGGACCGCGGCCTGTACCACAAATGGTGGAACGGCAGCGCCTGGGGACCGTCGCTGACGGGGTATGAAGCCATGGGCGGCATTTGCCTGGGCCAGCCGGAAGCCGTGGCGTGGGGAGCGAACCGCCTGGACGTGTTCGTCATCGGCACGGACCATGCCCTGTACCACAAGTGGTGGGACGGCACGGCCTGGGGGCCGTCGCTGACGGGCTACGAGCGCCTGGGCGGCATCTGCACTTCGTCGCCCAAGGCCGTGGCGTGGGGGCCGAATCGCCTCGACGTGTTCGTCACGGGCACCGATGGCGCCCTGTACCACAAGTGGTGGGATGGCGCGAAATGGGGGCCGTCCAACGATGGTTTCGAGCGCCTGGGCGGCATCTGCGTGGGTGAGGTGGAAGCCGTGTCGTGGGCGCCCAACCGACTCGACCTGTTCGTCATCGGCACGGACAGCGCGCTGTATCACAAGGCGTGGAACGGCAGCGCCTGGAGTCCGTCGCTGACGGGATTTGAGAACCTGGGCGGCATCAGCACCTCGCGTCCGCGCGCCACGGCCTGGGCGCCGAACCGCCTGGACGTGTTTGTCACGGGCACGAATGGCGCCCTGTTCCACAAGGCGTGGAACGGTACGGCCTGGTCGCCCTCCGTGAGCGGCTATGAAAGCCTGGGCGGCGTGGTATCGTGTTTCTGACGTTCATGTTTTAAACGGGAGGCGGCATGCACGGCATGACGATGGCTTTGCCCAGCGGTAGCTGGACGCATTCCTTCGAGGAAGATACGGACGGTATCGAGGTGTACCGGCCCACGGCTACATTCCCCTTTCCGCCCAGCCGCAAGGGGCGCAAGGTGCTGGAGTTCGGAAGCGGAACCGGGAACCTGGCAGGCGGGGAGGCGAGCATGACCAGCATGGCGCCCGGCCCCGATGACCGGCCCCGCGCCGGCCCCGTTGCCCGGCTGCGTCCGCTGGGCATGGGCCGCTATGCCGTTGAGGATGCCGCCGGGAAGCAGGACGTGATCGACATCGTCGAAGCGACGCCCGACGTGCTGCGCCTGTCGCGGCGCTAAGGCTCGCTGAGTTCGCCGGGCTCGCCGCGCAGCTTGTATGCGAGCGCCGTGCGGTTGCCCATGCCGAGTTTCTGGTAAATCGCATGCAGCTGGTTGCGGACGGTGGCCGGCGACTTGCCCAGTTCCCTGGCGATGCTTTTATACGGCAAGCCTTCGGCTGCCATGGCCGCGACCAGCCGCTCGGCCGGGGTCAGGCTGCCGCATGGCAGCGTGCCTGAAATATTGTTGCTCATCCCTGTACTCCTGTGTTGGGGCGGCATGCCGATGGCATGCCTGCAGGGATAACGGAGGCGGACGGGGAATATGCAAAATTATTGCAGGGCCGGTGACGCTGGCCGGAGCTGGAGCCGGAGCCGGAAGCCGGGACCGTAGCACGAGCCGAGGCAGGGACCGTGGCAGGGACCGTGGCCAGGGACCGTGGCCAGGGCAGGCGAAAAAAAAGACAGGCGAACCTGTCTTTTTCTGCACTGCGCACGGCCTCGCGGCCGACCCCGTCAGCTTATCAGCCTATCGCCGTCATCGAGACCGGTTTCAGCTTGGCTGCCAGCGCCTTGCCTTTCTTCGCGCGCTTGCCGAAGTGGTCGGCCAGGGCTGTGGCGCCCAGCGATGCATCCTGTGGCTTCGATCCCCGGCCGATGCCCGAGACCACCACGCCGCGCTGGGTGATCGGCTGCACGGCCAGCAGCTTGTCCTTGGCGTCCAGGTCGATCAGCTTGACGCCGGTGCCGCCCTTGGACAGGGTTTTCATTTCATCGAGGCCGAACACCAGCAGGCGCGCGCCTTCCGTCAGGCAGGCCAGGGCGCTGGCCGCCTCGGGGATGACCTTCGGCGCCAGAGGCACGTCGCCGTCATCGAGGGTGATGAAGGCCTTGCCGCCCTTCAGGCGGCTCGTCATGTCACCCGCCTTGGCGATGAAGCCATAG
This sequence comes from Janthinobacterium sp. P210006, assembly GCF_036231885.1. Lineage (NCBI taxonomy): Bacteria > Pseudomonadati > Pseudomonadota > Betaproteobacteria > Burkholderiales > Oxalobacteraceae > Janthinobacterium > Janthinobacterium sp. P210006. Next base: position 464,172 of record NZ_JAZARD010000001.1, read on the forward strand.
CCGGCGCTCGTCGCCAGCAGCAGGCTGGTGGCGCCATTGCCCGCAAAGTAATGGAGGATGCGCACGGCGTTGCCGGGCGTGCCGCCGCTCAGGTCGCACAAGGTCGTGATCGGCACGCCGTCGCCGCGCGCGTTGGGCAGCGCCGAGACGGGAACCGAGTAAATCTTGCCGTTGTTGCCAAAGCCCAGCAAAGTGTCCACCGTGCGGCACTCGAAGGCGCCATGCAGGCTGTCTCCTGCCTTGAAGGTGAATTGCGCCGTATCGTGGCCGATGCCGGTGCGCGCGCGCACCCAGCCTTTTTCCGAAATGATGACGGTGACCGGTTCATCGACCACCTTCTGTTCGGCCACGGCTTTCTGCGCTTCCTCGATCAGGGTGCGGCGCGCGTCGCCAAACTGCTTGGCGTCCGCTTCGATTTCGCGGATGATGGCGCGCTTCATCGAGCCCGGGTTGTCGAGCAGGTCTTGCAGCGACTTTTCTTCCTTGCGCAGCTCGGCCAGTTCCTGCTGGATCTTGATCGTTTCCAGGCGCGCCAGCTGGCGCAGGCGGATTTCCAGGATGTCGTCGGCCTGGCGTTCGGACAGCTTGAACGCTTCGATCAGGGCCGCTTTCGGTTCATCCGAATTGCGGATGATCTGGATCACCTTGTCGATATTGAGCAGGATCGCTTCGCGCCCTTCCAGGATATGGATGCGGTCCTTGACCTTGCCCAGTTTGTAGCCGGTACGGCGCGTGACGGTCTCGAAGCGGAAATCGATCCACTCGCGCAGGATGTCGCCCAGGCCTTTCTGGCGCGGACGGCCATCGCCGCCTATCATCACCAGGTTGATCGAGGTCGACGATTCCAGCGACGTATGCGCCAGCAGCATCAGCATGAATTCCGTCTGGTCCTGGTTCTTCGATTTCGGTTCGAACACCAGGCGCACGGGCGCGGCGCGGCCCGATTCATCGCGGATGGTGTCGAGCGAATTGAGGATCAGCGCCTTCAGGGCCACCTGGTCCGGCGACAGCGCCTTCTTGCCCAGCTTGATCTTCGGATTGGTCAGTTCTTCGATTTCTTCCAGCACCTTTTGCGACGAGGTGCCGGGCGGCAGTTCCGTCACGACGGCTTGCCACTGGCCGCGCGCCAGCTCTTCGATCTTCCAGCGCGCGCGCACCTTCATGCTGCCACGGCCGCTCGCATACATGTCCTGGATCTGCGAGGGCGGCGTGATGATCTGGCCGCCGCCGGGGAAGTCGGGGCCCGGCATGATGGCCATCAGTTCGGCGTGCGTGATCTTCGGATCGCGGATCATGGCCACCGCTGCCTTGGCCACTTCCGCCAGGTTGTGCGACGGGATTTCCGTGGCCAGGCCCACGGCGATGCCGGAAGCGCCGTTCAGCAGCACCATCGGCAGACGGGCCGGCAGCAGCTTCGGTTCTTCCGTCGAACCGTCGTAGTTGGGCTGGAAGTCCACCGTGCCCATGCCGATTTCATCCATCAGCAGCTTGGCGATCGGCGTCAGGCGTGCTTCCGTGTAGCGCATGGCCGCAGCGCCATCGCCGTCGCGCGAGCCGAAGTTGCCCTGGCCATCGATCAGCGGGTAGCGCAAGGAGAAATCCTGCGCCATGCGCACCAGCGCGTCGTACACGGACTGGTCGCCGTGCGGGTGCAATTTACCCAGCACGTCGCCGACCACGGCCGCCGATTTGCGCGGCTTCGCCGTGGAGTTCAAGCCCAGCTCGTTCATCGCATACAGGATGCGGCGTTGCACGGGCTTCTGGCCATCGCACACGTCGGGCAGGGCGCGGCCCTTGACCACGGAGATGGCGTAGTCGAGATAGGCGCGCTCGGCGAAGGTGGACAGGGTCAGCGCTTCGCCGTCGAATACCGGTTCATCCGGCTCGATCGGCTCAGGCTGGGCATCGTCAAATAAATTGGTTTGTGTGGACATGGCGCTTGTTTCGGTATTAAGTGGTTGCGGTGGAATTCGTGGAGCTGATTATGACAGCCCGGATTTGGAAAAGGACTTGCCGTACGTCAGATACATGTAGCGCAAGGTGAGATACAGCACGGCCACGGCCAGTTCGACGCTGTTATGCATCATGGGCATGGCGCGGACGGACGGCGCCTGGGCGGCCAGCAGAAAACTGCCGATCGATGGCGCCAGTACCAGCGGCCACATCGTCTTCCAGCGGAAATCGCTGGGAGAAAACAGCAAGCCCGCGCACGACCAGACATACAATGCGGCGCCGACGAGGGCGGCCGGCAGCTGCTGCACATGCAACTGCAGCAACAGGCCCGCGCAACCGATCAGCCACGCTGCGCGCAGGCGCGGCAAGAGCGCCTCGGGGAAGCGGCAATCGCCATACAGGCCCGTGGCGCTGCGCAGGGCCAGCGCGGCCAGGCAAAACATCAATGGCATGGCTTCGCCGATGGCCAGCGCCGCCGGACCTCTGCCGCTCATGAACATGCCGACGAACAGCGACAGGCCCAGGGACAGGAGCAGCAGCATGCCATGCAGCAGTTGGCGGTTCATCGCATAGGCAAGCAAGGCCGACGCGCACAAGCCGGCCGAGGCGACGAGGCGCATCGTGTCGCTGCGTTCGGGCAGGAAGAGCAGCAAGGCCAGCAGTACATAGGGCGCGATCCAGCCCAGCTGCCGCAAGCCTGGCCGCGCCCACAGCACGGGCAGGCGTTCCTGCAGCCCTTCCTGCAGCGCGTCCAGGCGCGTGAACAGCGGCGCCGGCCAGCGCAAGGCATGCACGGCCAGCAGGGCAAAGGCCAGCACCTGGAAACCCAGCAGGCTGGCATAGGCGCCGGTGTCGCCCAGCTTGAAACCGCCCGCATCGAGCACGCCGGCCAGCATGAAGTGCAGCACGAAACCCAGGCCGCCCGATGCCAGGGCCGTCTGCTTGAAATAGCGCTTGGAGAATACCGCCTGCTCCCATTGCTCGAACAAATCCATATCGAGCTTGTAGGCCAGCATTTCGGCATGCTGCCAGCGTATCGTCTGCAACAGCTCGCGCAGCTGCTGATTGAATTTTTGGTCGAACAGCTGGCGCGCATAGGCTGATGGCGCTTGCTGCGACATGATGCAGTCCAGGCCCGGATAGCTGTCGCGGTTGTCGCTGAAGTGGGCGAACGAGCGGTCTGCCCGGTAGCGCTGCACGGCAGCGCGTACCAGGTCGCCATGGCTGCGGCCCAGGTAGGCAAAATCGTGTTCCCAGCCCAGCTGCTCGAACAGGGCCTGGCGCAGCGGCAGGTCGTAGCCGGCGCTGGCGCAATAGCGCAGCGCGCACAGGTCGAATTCCTCGCGCACGTCAAGGTTGAGCAGTTCCTCGCGCTCCAGGAAGCCGGGCAGCAGAGCGGCCCCGTTGCGGCGCCGCGTCTGCTCCAGGAATGCCTGCCACAGGCTGGCCGCTTCCTGGACCGGGTCGATGGCGACCACGCCCCATTGTTCCGGCGGTGGCGCCAGTGCTGGCGCGGGTTCTGCTATCACGCCCCACAGTTCGGCGCCCGTGTCTTGCGCGGCGTGGTCGACGATGCCCCACAGATCGGCCGGTTCCGCGGGCGCCGCTTCGGCCTGCTCGGTTTCGACGCGCGCAGATTCGTCCGTCGCTTCAGGCGCCGCCACGGGCGCCGTATGTCCTTGCTCCTGCAGGTCGGCGGCAAACAGGTGCGCGTGGCGCAGCGCATATTCATACGCGTCGCGCAGCTCCTGGAAGGCGGCCGGATCGTCGTCGGGACGCGTCACCTTCAGGCGTTTCGCATACGCACGCTTGAGGGCGCGCTCGTCGCCGGTCGGCTCCGTGTCCAGGATATCCCACAGGCTGCGCTGCTCGTTGTGCATGCCGCCGTCCATCTACAAAAAGCTCTCGCTCTCGACCTGGCGCAGCACGTCATCCAGTGCCTGGCGCGCCTTGCGGATGGTGCTCGGGTCCTGCGTCTCCAGCGCCGCCTGGAAATTGGCCGTATGCGCGGCCAGGTACTGGCGCACGTCGCCCAGCGACTGTTCGTACAGGCGGTCGGCGCGCGTGACCAGGGTGCGGTTTTCCAGCTGCTCGCGCGGGTGGATCTTCAGGTCGGCCAGTTCAAGAAAGCGCTGCTCGATCTGTTCCGGCGTCATCACGCCCGCGTTGTCGCTGATGACCATCTTGTGCTTTTCCTGCGTGGCCAGCACCGTCACTTCCGCTTCCAGCACGCCGCTGATGTCGTAGGTGAAGCGCACGTCGATGCCGATCTCGCCCGCCTTTTTCGCGGGAATCGGGAAGCTGATCTTGCCGAGGAAGACGTTGTCGGCCACCAGGCGCGATTCGCCCTGGAAGATCGCCACGTTGATTTCCTTCTGGTTGTCGTAGATGGTGGTGATGTTTTCCGTGCGCGAGACGGGCACCACGGAATTGCGCTCGATGATGGGCAGGTAATGTCCGCCTTCGTACTGGTTCGCGCCGACCTGGCGTGAAATCGAAATGCCCAGCGAATACGGCGCCACGTCCGTCATGACCACTTCATCGAGGGCGGCGTCGCGCATCTTCAGGCCCGCCTGCACGGCAGCGCCCAGCGCCACGGCTTCGTCCGGGTCCAGGTGGATGGCGGGGAAGCGGCCGAACATGCGCGACACCAGCTTGCGTACCAGCGGCATGCGCGTGGCGCCGCCGGCCAGCACCACTTCATTCAATTCCGCGGCGCGGATGGTGGCGTCGCGCAGCGCCCGTTCGACGGGCAGGCGCAGGCGCGCCAGCAGCGGTTCGCACAGCTGCGCCAGCTTGTCTTCGTTGATCTCCCAGCTGTATTCCTTGTCCTGGTAGCGCGTGGCCATGCGCACGGACGGCTGTTCCGACAGCAGGCGCTTGACGCGCTCCGCTTCATCGCGCAGCAGCTGCTGCTGGCGCGGGTCGAGCAGGCGGCTGCCGACGGCGTCGCGCAGGCCGCTGCCTTCCAAAAAGGCGTCGACCAGCACGGTGACGAAGTCTTCGCCCCCTAAAAAATTGTCGCCGGCCGAGGCGCGCACTTCCATCACGCCTTCGAACAGTTCCAGGATCGACACGTCGAAGGTGCCGCCGCCCAGGTCGAAGACGAGGAATTTGCTTTCCTGTTCCTTGTCGCGGATGCCGTAGGCCAGCGCGGCGGCCGTCGGTTCGTTCAGCAGGCGCTCCACGCGCAAGCCCGCCAGTTGGCCGGCGATGCGCGTGGCCTTGCGCTGCGCATCGCTGAAATACGCGGGCACGGTGATGATGGCTTCCTCGACCTTGTGGCCCAGGAAGGCTTCCGCATCTTCCTTCAGCGCGCGCAGTACCATCGACGACAGCTCTTCCGGACGGAATTGCTGCGTGCCGAGGGTGATTTTCTTTTCGCTGCCCATGTAGCGCTTGAAGACGGCCGCCGTCAGCTGCGGGTGCGTCTGCAGGCGCTCGCGCGCGGCGCGGCCCACCAGCACGGTGCCGTCGTCATCGATGCTCACGCACGACGGCGTCAGGTGTTCGCCCAGCGCATTCGGGATGATGGAAGCCTTGCCGTCGCGCCAGATGGCGACCAGGCTGTTGGTGGTGCCCAGGTCGATGCCGATGATCATCAGATATCCGCCTCCGCCTCATTGCCGTGTTCCTCGATCCAGGCACGGCGTCCTGCGGCCTCGCCCTTGCCCATCAGCATATTGAAGCGGGCGGCGGACGTCATGTGGTCGATTTCACCGAGCGTGACGGGCAGCAGGCGGCGCGTGTCCGGGTTCATCGTCGTTTCCCACAGCTGCTCGGCGTTCATCTCGCCCAGGCCCTTGAAGCGCGAGATCGACCAGGCGCCCTGTTTCACGCCTTCCTTGCGCAGCTTGTCCTCGATGGCCAGCAGTTCGCCGTCGTCGAGCGCGTAGATTTTCTGCATTGGCTTCTTGCCGCGCGCCGGCGCGTCCACGCGGTACAGGGGCGGACGGGCGATGCAGATGTGGCCCTTGTTGATCAGCGCGGGGAAGTGCTTGAAGAACAGGGTCAGCAGCAATACCTGGATGTGCGAGCCGTCCACGTCCGCATCGGACAGGATGCAGATCTTGCCGTAGCGCAGACCGGACAGGTCGGGCGTGTCGCCGATGCTGTGCGGGTCGACGCCGATGGCGACGGCAATATCGTGGATCTCGTTATTGGCGAACAGGCGGTCGCGGTCCGTTTCCCACGAGTTCAGGACCTTGCCGCGCAGGGGCAGGATCGCCTGGAATTCCTTGTCGCGGCCCATCTTGGCCGAGCCGCCCGCCGAGTCGCCCTCGACGAGGAACAGTTCATTGCGCGCGATGTCCGACGATTCGCAGTCCGTCAGCTTGCCGGGCAGGACGGCCACACCCGAGGATTTCTTCTTTTCCACTTTCTGCAGCGAGCGCTGGCGCGATTGCGCCTGCTTGATCACCAGTTCGGCCAGCTTCTTGCCATAGTCGACGTGCTGGTTCAGCCACAGTTCCAGCGGCGGCTTGGCGAAGGTCGAGACCAGGCGCACGGCGTCGCGCGAATTGAGGCGTTCCTTGATCTGGCCCTGGAATTGCGGGTCCAGCACTTTCGCCGACAGCACGAATGAAGCGCGCGCGAACACGTCTTCGGGCAGCAGTTTCACGCCCTTGGGCAGCAGCGAGTGCATTTCGACGAAGTTTTTCACGGCGCCGAACAGGCCGTCGCGCAAGCCCGATTCGTGCGTGCCGCCATTCGAGGTGGGAATCAGGTTGACATACGATTCGCGCACGATGGCGCCTTCTTCCGTCCATGCCACCACCCAGGCGGCGCCTTCGCCTTCGGCAAAGCCTTCCGAGTCCGGGCCCGCATATTGCGCGCCTTCGAACAGGGGAATCAGGGTTTCGCCATTCGAGACCTGCGCCAGCGATTCGGTCAGGTAGCCGCGCAAGCCTTCCGCGTACAGCCAGGTCTGCGTATCGCCCGTTTTCGCGTTGGTGAGCGTGACGGTGACGCCGGGCAGCAGCACGGCTTTCGAGCGCAGCAGGCGTTGCAGCTCGGTTTGCGAGATGTTCGGCGAGTCAAAATACTTCGCGTCGGGCCAGGCCGTCACGCGCGTGCCGGACTTCTTGCCGTCGCGCGGGGCGGGGCGCGAATTCAGCGGTTCGATCACGTCGCCATTGGCAAATACCATGTGGTGCAGGCCGTTGCCGTCGCTTTCCTTGCGCCAGACGGTGATTTCCAGGCGCGTGGACAGCGCATTGGTGACGGACACGCCGACGCCGTGCAGGCCGCCCGAGAACGCGTAGGCGCCGCCCGAACCCTTGTCGAACTTGCCGCCCGCGTGCAGCCGTGTAAACACGATTTCCACCGTCGGCACGCCTTCTTCCGGGTGCAGGCCGACGGGAATGCCGCGGCCATTGTCTTCCACGGTGATGCTGCCATCCGTGTTTTGCGTGACGGCGATATGCGTGCAATGACCGCCCAGCGCCTCGTCGGAGGCATTGTCGATCACTTCCTGAATGATGTGCAGCGGATTTTCAGTGCGGGTGTACATCCCCGGGCGCTGCTTGACGGGTTCCAGTCCTTTCAGGACACGGATGGATGATTCGCTGTAGTCGGATGCTGGTTTTTTAGTGGCCATACGTGTTCAAGCTAATAAAGACAGTGGTTGGAACGCCAGGCCAGGGCACTGCATGGCGCAATGACAGCGGCGGCGATAGCTGTATGAATATACAGTATATCCCGTCCAGCGTCACTGGGGGAGGGCAGTGCGGCAGGCATGGCGTCCTTGTGCGGACGCTCGCGCATTCTATCTTGTCCCGCGAGCAATAGCGCTACTCCAGGGCAACAACAGTGCGCTGCGCGCGTGGTTTGGCGCCAATTGTGATGGATTTTATGCGGTAAAGCCCCCGTTTTTACATCTTGTTTACAGCTGCCTCCCCAGTCTTTACGAATTTTTTAGACCCTTTTGGCTAATCTGCACACTATCAAAACAAACCTGAATGAGGGTGGGAATGGATATCGTGTATCTCGGCTTGATTGCCGTGTTTTTCGTCGTGGCAGCCGGCTTTGCCGTCGCCTGCGACAAATTAGGGAGCGTCAAATGAACGCGTTTTATGTGCTGGGCGCCGTCGTGTCGGCTGGCCTGTTCGTGTACCTGCTGGTGGCGCTGCTGAAGGCGGAGGAACTGTGATGACGACGCAATCGATATTGCTGCTGGTGGCTTTCCTGGCCGTGCTGCTGGCCGCCGGCTATCCGCTGGGCCTGTACATGGCCAAGGTGGCTGGCGATGGCCCCGTGCGCGGCTTGGGCTGGCTTCAGAAGCTGGAAAACCTGCTGTACCGCTGGTCCGGCCTGCCTGCCGACAAGGCCATGGGCTGGAAAAGCTACGCCATCGCCCTGATCGTCTTCAATACCGTGGGCGCCGTCTTCGTGTACGGCCTGCAGCGCCTGCAGGGCTTTTTGCCCTTGAATCCCCAGGGCCTGGGCGCCGTCAGCCCCGATTCCTCGTTCAATACCACCGTCAGCTTCGTCGCCAATACCAACTGGCAGGGCTATGGCGGCGAGCAGACCATGAGCTACCTGACCCAGATGCTGGGCCTGGCGTGCCAGAACTTCTTTTCGGCCGCTACCGGCATTGCCGTGATCTTCGCGCTGGTGCGCGGCTTCGCCTCGCGCTCGGGCAAATCGATCGGCAATTTCTGGGTCGACCTGGTGCGCTCCACCCTGTACATCCTGCTGCCGCTGTCGCTGGCCCTGTCCGTCGTCTTCATGGGCGAAGGCATGATCCAGAATTTTTCCGCCTACAAGGAAGTGACCCTGCTCGACCACGTGGCGTATGAAACGCCGAAAGTGACGGCCGACGGCCAGCCCGTGCTGGACGCCGCCGGCAAGCCCGTGATGGAAGCGCAGGTGGCGACGACGCAGACGATCGCCATGGGCCCCGTCGCGTCGCAGGAATCGATCAAGCTGCTGGGCACGAATGGCGGCGGCTTCTTCAACGCCAACTCTTCGCATCCGTACGAAAACCCCACCGTGCTGTCGAACTTCCTGCAGATGCTGGCCATCTTCATCATTCCCGCCGGCCTGTGCTTCACGTTCGGCCGCATGGTGGGCGACATGCGCCAGGGCTGGGCCGTGCTGGCCGCCATGACCCTGATCTTTGTCGTCATGACGGCCGGCGTGATGAGCGCCGAGCAGCAAGCCAATCCCGCCTTGCAAGCGCTGGGCGTGGACCAGCAGGCCAGCAGCCTGCAATCGGGCGGCAATATGGAAGGCAAGGAAACGCGCTTCGGCATCAGTTCGTCGACCCTGTTCGCGGCGGTGACGACGGCGGCATCGTGCGGCGCCGTCAATTCCATGCACGATTCCTACATGCCCCTGGGCGGCATGGTGCCGCTGCTGCTGATGCAGTTCGGCGAAGTGATTTTCGGCGGCGTGGGCACGGGCCTGTACGGCATGCTGATGTTCGCCATCCTGGCCGTCTTCATCGCCGGCCTGATGATAGGCCGCACGCCTGAATACCTGGGCAAGAAAATCCAGGCCTATGAAATGAAGATGGTGTCGCTGGCCATCCTGGTCACGCCGGCCCTCGTATTGACGGGCACGGCGATTGCCGTGATGGTCGAACCGGGCACGGTGGGCGTGGCCAATCCGGGCGCGCACGGTTTTTCCGAAATCCTGTACGCCTTCACGTCGGCGGCCAACAACAACGGCAGCGCGTTTGCCGGCCTGTCCGCCAACACGCCGTTCTATAACGTGATGCTGGCGATCGCCATGTGGTTCGGCCGTTTCGGCGTAATCGTGCCTGTGCTGGCCGTGGCCGGTTCGCTGGCGGGCAAGCAGCGCCTGTCGGTCAATGCCGGCACCATGCCCACGCACGGCCCCATGTTCATCGGCTTGCTGATCGGCGTGGTGGTGCTGGTCGGCGTGCTCAATTACGTTCCCGCGCTGGCCCTGGGCCCGATCGTGGAACACCTGCAACTTTTCACAAAATAAGAGGCTACCATGTCACGCACAAGCCTGACCTTGTTCGATTCCGCACTGATTGGCCCCGCCATCGTCGATGCGTTCAAAAAACTCGACCCCCGCACGCAGTGGCGCAGCCCCGTGATGTTCGTCGTCTACGTGGGCAGCATCATCACCACCCTGCTGGCCATCCAGGCCCTGAATGGCCAGGGTGAAGCGCCGTTCGGCTTCATCGTCGCCGTCGCCGTCTGGCTGTGGTTCACCGTGCTGTTCGCGAACTTCGCCGAAGCGCTGGCCGAAGGCCGCAGCAAGGCGCAGGCGGCCTCGCTGCGCGCCTTGAAACAGACGGTGATGGCGAAAAAAATGCAGACGCCGAAATACGGCACGCCCTGGCTGCCCACGCCGGCCACCGACCTGCGCAAGGGCATGACGGTGCTGGTCGAGGCGGGCGACGTGATTCCCGCCGACGGCGAAGTGACGGCCGGCGTGGCCTCCGTCGACGAGAGCGCCATCACGGGCGAATCGGCGCCCGTGATCCGCGAATCGGGCGGCGATTTTTCCGCCGTCACGGGCGGCACCCGCGTGCTGTCGGACTGGCTGCTGGTGCGCGTTTCCGTCAATCCGGGCGAAGCGTTCATCGACCGCATGATCGCCATGGTCGAAGGCGCCAAGCGCCAGAAGACACCGAACGAGATCGCCCTGACGATCCTGCTCGTGGCCCTGTCCATCGTCTTCCTGATCGTCACCGTGACCCTGCTGCCGTATTCGCTGTTTTCCGTGGCGGCGGCCGGCAGCGGCACGCCCGTCACGATCACCGTGCTGATCGCGCTGCTCGTGTGCCTGATCCCGACCACCATCGGCGGCCTGCTGTCGGCCATCGGCGTGGCCGGCATGAGCCGCATGATGCAGGCCAATGTGATCGCCACGTCGGGCCGCGCCGTGGAAGCGGCGGGCGACGTGGACGTGCTGCTGCTCGATAAAACCGGCACCATCACCCTGGGCAACCGCCAGGCGTCGAGCTTTGTACCGGCGCCCGGCGTGACGGAGCAGCAACTGGCCGACGCGGCGCAACTGGCTTCCCTGGCCGATGAAACGCCGGAAGGCCGCAGCATCGTCGTGCTGGCCAAGCAGAAGTTCAATATCCGCGAACGCGAGATGGGCAACCTGCACGCCACCTTCGTACCGTTCACGGCGCAAACGCGCATGAGCGGCGTGGATATTCCGGGCGAACAGCAGGTGCGCCAGCTGCGCAAGGGCGCGGCCGATTCCATGAAAAAGTATGTGGAAGCGCTGGGCCAGCCGTATCCGGCCGAGGTGGCGCGCGCCGTCGACGATATCGCGCGCCGCGGCAGCACGCCGCTGGTGGTGGTCGACGACGGCCGCGTCATGGGCGTGGTGGAACTGAAGGATATCGTCAAGGGCGGCATCAAGGAGCGCTTTGCGGAATTGCGCCGCATGGGCATCAAGACGGTGATGATCACGGGCGACAACAAGCTGACGGCAGCGGCCATCGCCGCCGAAGCGGGCGTCGACGATTTCCTCGCCGAAGCGACGCCCGAAGACAAGCTCAAACTGATTCGCAGCTACCAGTCCGAAGGCCGCCTCGTGGCCATGACGGGCGACGGCACCAACGATGCGCCTGCGCTGGCCCAGGCCGACGTGGCCGTGGCCATGAATTCGGGCACGCAGGCGGCCAAGGAGGCGGGCAATATGGTCGATCTGGATTCGAATCCCACCAAGCTGCTGGAAATCGTCGAGATCGGCAAGCAGATGCTGATGACGCGCGGTTCGCTGACGACGTTCTCGATCTCGAACGACATCGCCAAGTACTTCGCCATCATCCCGGCCGCCTTCGTGGGCACGTATCCGCAGCTGAAGGCGCTCGACATCATGCACCTGGCCAGCCCCGCCTCGGCCATCATGTCGGCCGTGATCTTCAATGCGCTGATCATCGTCGTGCTGATCCCGCTGGCCCTGAAGGGCGTGCAATACCGCGCCATCGGCGCGGCCAGCCTGTTGCGCCGCAACCTGCTGATCTACGGCCTGGGCGGCATCATCCTGCCCTTCATCGGGATCAAGCTGATCGACATGCTGCTGTCCGCCCTCAATTTAGTCTAAAGGAACCATCATGAGCACTATCGTACGTCCCGCCCTGGTCCTGTTTGCCGCGCTGACCGTGATCTGCGGCGTCGTCTATCCGTTTGCCACGGCCGGCATCGGCCAGCTGGCTTTCAACGATGAAGTCAACGGCAGCATCGTCGAGCGCGGCGGCAAGCCAGTCGGCTCGAGCCTGATCGGCCAGTCCTTCACCTCGCCCAAGTACTTCTGGGGCCGGCCATCGGCCACCGCGCCGATGGCGAACAATGGCGCCGGTTCGGGCGGCTCCAACCAGGGACCGAGCAATCCGGCCCTGGTGGACGCCGTCAAGGCGCGCATCGCCGCCCTGCAGGCAGCCGATCCCGGCAACCGCAACCCGATCCCCGTCGACCTGGTGACGGCGTCGAGCAGCGGCCTGGATCCGGAAATCAGCCTGGCGGGCGCCCTGTACCAGGCGCCGCGCGTGGCCCGCGTGCGCGCCGTGCCGCTGGCGCAGGTGGAAAACGCCATCGCCAAGGTACAGAAAACCGCGTATATCGGCTTTTTCGGCGAACCGCGGGTCAATGTGCTGGAACTGAATCTGGCATTGGATGCCATGGCAAAGTAAGCTGGCAACGGTGCGCAGGCTGGCGCAGGCCGGCGTAGGTCGGCTTAGCGCAGCGTAAGCCGACATTACCACCGGCGCAGCCAACAATGCCGTCGGATTACGCGCTGGCGCTAATCCGACGTACAAATGCTCCAGGAAGATTAAAATACAATATGCTCCCCAACGACAGCCAACGCCCCGACCCTGATGCCCTGCTGGCGCAGGTGCAGGCGCAGGAAAAGAAAGCCGCGCGCGGCCGGCTGCGCATTTACTTCGGCGCCTCGGCCGGCGTCGGCAAGACCTATGCGATGCTGGCCGCCGCCCGCAAATTGCTGGCCGATGGCCAGGACTTGCTGGTGGGCGTGGTGGAGACGCATGGGCGCCAGGATACGGCGGCCCAGCTTGACGGCTTGCCCGTGCTGCCGCTCAAGGCGATTGAATACCGGGGCAAGACCCTGTTCGAGTTCGACCTGGACGAAGCGCTGCGGCGCGCGCCGCCGCTGATACTGATGGATGAACTGGCGCACTCGAACGTGGCCGGTTCGCGCCATCCGAAGCGCTGGCAGGATGTCGAGGAATTGCTGGCGGCCGGCATCGACGTGCTGTCGACCGTGAATGTGCAGCACCTGGAAAGCCTCAATGACGTGGTGGGCGGGATCACGGGCGTGCGCGTGGCTGAAACCTTGCCTGACACGGTGTTCGACCGCGCCGATGAAGTGGTGCTGGTCGATATTCCCGCCGATGAACTGCTGCGCCGCCTGAAGCAGGGCAAGGTGTACCAGCCGCAGCAGGCCGAGCGGGCGTCGCAGCATTTTTTCCGCAAAGGTAATTTGATCGCCTTGCGCGAACTGGCCCTGCGCCGCACGGCCGACCGGGTGCAGGACGACGTGCAGGCTTACCGCGTCGAGAAATCCATCAACCCCGTGTGGAAGACGGGGGCCGCGCTGCTCGCCTGCGTGGGACCGCACGCGGGAGGCGAACACGTGATCCGCAGCACGGCGCGCCTGGCCAGCCAGCTGAACGCGGAATGGCATGCGCTGTACGTGGAAACGCCGCGCCTGCAGCGCCTGCCGGCGCGCGAGCGCGAACGCATCCTGAAAACCCTGAAACTGGCGCAGGACCTGGGCGCGCGCACGGCCATAGTGCCGTCGGCCGACATTGCCGGTGCCGTGGTCGAGTATGCGCGCAGCGCGAATATCTCGAAAGTCATCGTGGGCCGTGGTCGCGCCGGCGCGCTGGCGCGCCTGTGGCATGCGCCGCCGGCCGCGCGCATGGCCAGCCTGGCGCCCGATATCGACCTGATCGAAGTGGGCTTGCCCGCCGCCGATGCGGCGCCCCGCCGCGCGGCGGGCGACGAGGCGGAGGCGCCGCGCCGGCCGTCGCGCCATTGGCGCTACATACTGGCGGCCGGCGCCAGCCTGGGCACGGCCATCGCCTCCGTGCCGCTGCAGCCTTACCTGGACCTGGCCAATATCGCCATGCTGTCGCTGCTGACGGTGGTGCTGGTGGCCGTGCGCCTGGGGCGCGGGCCGGCGGCGCTGGCCAGCCTGGTGGGCGTGGCCTGCTTCGATTTCATCTTCGTGCCGCCCCGTTTTTCGTTTGCCGTGGGCGATTTCCAGTACGTGATCACGTTTGGCGTGATGCTGGCCGTGGGGCTGATCACGGGCCACCTGACGGCCGGCCTGCGTTTCCAGGCGCGCGTTGCCTCGCACCGCGAGGCGCGCGCCCGCGCCCTGTACGAGTTTTCGCGCGAATTGTCCGGCGTGCTGCAGACGGAGCAGATTTTCGATATCACGAAAAGCGCCATCGAACGGGCTTTCCGCGCGCGCGCCACCTTGCTTTTGCCCGATGACGAGGGCAGCTTGCAGACCCCGAGCGGCGCTCAGCCGCTGGACATGGGCATCGCGCAGTGGGCCTTCGACCATGCGCAGGCGGCCGGTACGGGCACCGATACCTTGCCGGCATCGCCCATTTTCTACCTGCCGCTGATCGCGCCGATGCGTACGCGGGGCGTGCTGGCGCTGCTGCCGCTCGATGGCGCGCACCGCGGACGCTGGCTGCTGGTGCCGGAACAGCGCCAGCACCTCGACACCTTTGCCGCGCTGGCGGCCATCGCCCTCGAGCGCGTGCACTATATCGACGTGGCCCAGGGCGCGCTGCTGCAGATGGAGTCCGAGCGCCTGCGCAATTCGCTGCTGGCGGCCCTGTCGCACGACTTGCGCACGCCATTGACGTCGCTGGTGGGCCTGGCCGAGTCGCTTGCCCTGTCCAGGCCTCCGTTGTCGCCCGCGCAGCTGGACATGGCGCGCTCGCTGCAGTCCGAAACCGTGCGCATGAGCGCCCTGGTGGCGAACCTGCTGGACATGGCGCGCATCGAGAGCGGGCAGGTGCGCCTGAACCTGCAATGGCAGGCGCTGGAAGAAGTGGTGGGCAGCGCATTGCGCGCCAGCGGCCCGCAATTGCAGCAGCATGCCGTGCAGACGCAGCTGGCGCCGGACCTGCCGCTGGTGCGCTACGACGCCGTGCTGATCGAGCGCGTGCTGTGCAACCTGCTGGAAAACGCGGCCAAGTACACGCCGCCCGGCAGCACCATCACCGTCGCGGCAGGAGTGCACGGCCAGTTCCTGCAGGTGACGGTGTGTGACGACGGCCCGGGCCTGCCGCCCGGCCGCGAAGAAGCCATCTTTGAAAAATTCACGCGCGGCGAGCGCGAATCGAACAAGCCGGGCGTCGGCCTGGGGCTGGCCATTTGCCGTGCCATCGTCGAAGCCCACGGTGGCGCCATCCATGCGCAGCCGCACGCGCCGGGACAGGGCGCCGCCCTCGTCTTCAGCCTGCCGCTGGGCACGCCTCCGGCGCCGCCGGAGATCGAGCTCGATGACGCCAACGACCATGAAACAGGAAAACCAACATGAACGAACCTTCCGCCACCGCCCTGCTGGTCGAGGATGAACCGCAAATCCGCCGCTTCGTGCGCGCCGCGCTGGAAGACGAGGGCTGGCAGATTTTCGAGTCCGCCACCATGCAGCGTGGCCTGATCGATGCCGGCACGCGCCGGCCGGACCTGATCGTGCTGGACCTGGGGCTGCCCGACGGCGACGGCATCGATTTCATCGCCGACATCCGCAAATGGTCGGCCGTGCCCATCATCGTGCTGTCGGCGCGGGTCGACGAGCAGGACAAGATCCGCGCGCTGGACGCGGGCGCCGACGACTATCTGACCAAGCCGTTCGGCGTGGGCGAGCTGCTGGCCCGCGTGCGCGCCACCCTGCGCCGCCAGCGCCAGCCCGCCGCCAGCGATGATGGCGTGGTGCAGTTCGGCGACGTGCGCGTCGACCTGAAAGACCGCCTGGTAACGCGCAACAAGCAGCTGGTGCACATGACGCCGACGGAATTCCGTCTGCTGTCGGTACTGGTGAAAAACGCGGGCAGGGTGGTCACCAATCCCCAGCTGCTGCGTGAAGTATGGGGGCCGTCGAACAGCGAGAACGGCCACTACCTGCGCATCTACATGGGCCATCTGCGCCAGAAGCTGGAAGCCGATCCGGCCCAGCCGCAGTACCTGCTGACGGAAACGGCCGTCGGCTACCGCTTGCTGCTGCCGCTCTAAGCCGCATTCCTTCCCCCGTTTGAAAACGGGCGCCGCGCGCGCCAGGGGGACGCTTTACCCAAAATTTTTGCAGCGGCGGGCCAGCTGCGCCATGTTGGCAAAGGCCCATACCACCCATGAAGAAGAAAAAACCATGAATAAAATGCTAGTTGCACTTGCCGTCGCCACCGCCTTTACGGGCAGCCTGGCCCACGCGGAAGAGGCCAAGCCCGACAATGAAGTCAGCTTCAACATGGCCGGCGTGTCCGACTACCGCTACCGCGGCATTTCGCAGACGCGCCTGAAGCCCGCCCTGCAGGGCGGTGCCGACTACGTCAACAACCCGACGGGCCTGTATGCGGGCGCCTGGGCTTCCACCATCAAGTGGACCAAGGACGCGGGCGGCAGCGGCAACGTGGAAGTGGACCTGTATGCGGGCAAGCGGGGCCAGTTGAGCGACGCCATCGGCTACGACGTGGGCGTGCTCGCCTATGTATATGCGGACAACGGCTTGAAGCACGTCGCCGGCCTGGCCGACGCGGATACGCAGGAAGTCTACGGCCAGTTGTCGTACGGCCCTGCCTATGTCAAGTATTCGCACGCCGTCTCGAACCTGTTCGGCATCGTCAACAGCAAGAACAGCGGCTACCTGGACATCGGCGCGAATATCGACCTGGGCAACGGCTGGACCGGCAACCTGCACGCGGGCCACCAGAAGGTCAAAAACAATGATGCGTCGAGCTACACGGACTGGAAGGCGGGCGTCACGCGCGATTTCGGCATGGTGACGGGCGCGCTGGCCGTGATCGGCACGAACGCGGGCAAGTCGGCATATGCCTCGCCCGTGAATGGCAAATTCATGGGCAAGACGGCGCTGCAGCTGACGCTCAGCAAGACGTTTTAATTGATGGGGGAAGAGGCGGCGCATGCGCCGCCTTTTTTTTCCGGGAACGGGCCGGACCCGGCGGGGTGCCTATGCCGCGCGGTGATGGCTGTCGAAAACGGCGCAGTACAGCTGTCCCAGGCCGACCACGCGGGCGGCCGGTATCTGGACGGCCAGGACATGGGCGGCGGCCGCTTGCGTATCCGTTGCCAGCAGCACGCGCAGGCCAGGATTGACGCTGCGCGCGTGCGCGATGCGGCGCGCCAGGCCCGCCTGCGCGGCGGCGTCCGCCACGCCGTCCAGCGGCACCACCAGCACGCGCGCGGCGATCAGGGCCGAACGGCTGCCCATGGAGTCGCGGCCTTCGCTGTCGATGACGATGTCGTGGTAGCAGTTCACCAGGTGTTCGAGCTCCGGCTGCAAGCCCTTGGCGCTGATGGCGCGCGCCATCAGGCGCGGCCGCGTCAGGCTGCCGTGCATGGCGCCGTCGTGCATGTTCCTGGCCTGCGCCATGGCGCCCTGGCGCGGATCGGCATCGAGCAGCAGCACCTTGCGCCCGGCCAGTGCGCGCGAGGCGGCCAGCCGTCCGGCCAGGATGGATTTCTCCATCCCTCCGCGTTCATCCGTGATGGCGATGATCATCTTGGCGCACGGCTGGCATGATGTTGGCGGCGGAGACCAGCTGCAGCAGGCAGCCTTCGCGTAGTTCTTCCTTGTCGCTGGCCGTCCAGACGGGCAGCGCCATCAGCTGCTCCAGCGCGTCGGCCAGCGCGGTCTGGCCGGCGGCCGACATCGGCGTCATCGGCAGGCGCAGTTCCTCGCGCACCTTGCCTTGCATGGCCAGCGCCGCCTTCACGGGAGCGGGATTCGGTTCGGAGAACAGCAGGCGGATGACGGGCAGCAGCGTCTTGAACAGGGCGCCCGCAGCGCCGTGGCGGCCCTGCCTGACCAGGTGGTACAGCTGCGCATACAGGTCGGGGCGCACCTGGGCGGCGGCCGACATGGCGCCGTGGCCGCCCATGGACAGGCTGGCCAGCAGCAGCGCATCGTCGCCGCACAGCACGTCCAGGCGCGTGTCGAGCAGCAGTTCGCCCAGCTGCTGCAGCTTGCCGCCCGCTTCCTTGATGGCGACGAAGTGCGAGTCGCGCGCGAGCAGCGCCGCCGTCTGCGGTTCGATATTGACGCCCGTGCGGGCCGGCACGTTGTACAGCACGATGGAGTGGTCGGTGGCGGCGGCGATGGCCTGGAAGTGGCGCACGATGCCGTCCTGCGAAGGACGTACGTACGACGGCGCCGAAACCAGCAGGCCGGCCAGCGGATGGTCGTGGTAGCGCTGCACGGCGGCGACGACGCTGCGCGTATCGCTGCCGCCGATTCCCATCACGACGGGGAAGCGGGGGCCGACGGCTTCGAGCACGCTGTCGAGCAGCATGGTGTGCTCCGCGGCGCTCAGCATGGCCGCTTCGCCCGTGGTGCCGCATGCCACCAGGCCATCGATGCCGCTGGCGGCCAGTTCGCACGCGAGCTGCTGGGCTGCGTCGAAGTCGATGTCGCCGTCGCGAAATGGCGTGACCATCGGCACCCAGATGCCCTGGAAGTGCGCGGTAATGCGCGATGACGACATTGCCTGCTCGCACGAGTACTGGTTCATAGCGATTTCCCCTGGCTGATGCGGCCAAATTCCGCCGCCGGCAGCAGGCGCATGACGGCGTCCATGGTCAGGCGCAAGGCCGGTTCTGTCACGCACAGCCATACCTTCATGCGCTCGGCGTGGTCGACCGCCTCGACGCGCATGAACGACAGCATGCCGCCGCACGTCTTGACGACCAGCTGGCGCAGCTCGGCCAGGCAGGACTTGTCGACCGTGATATGCATGAGAAAGGTGGGCAGGCGGGGATGGCGGTGGGGCAGTGCTTGATGCGTTGGCAGGCGTGAATGGGGTTCCATGGTGGCTTTGCAGCGGTGGTTGAGGTACGTTCAAGATTAGCAGCGGGGGCGTAAAGATTCTCTAAAAAGCGGGGCCGCCCGCGTAAACGGACTGTATGCGGGCTGTCTGCCGTTTTCCGGTCCGCGTGTTGCGCGGATGCGCCGCACGTGGGCTTTTGTTACAAAATTGAATCGTGCTTTCGGGGGCAGGGGTTTATATTGAAAACGTCTCCGCTTTCAGTCAGCCTTGCCATGTCAGACGAAAAAGATCCCCAGCATCCCCCTTCCCCCGATCCTGCGACGCCGGCGCGGCCTGACCGGGTGGGCCGCCGGGCGCCCGATGATGAGCATCGCGCGCGCGATGCGGCGCCCCGCTACCTGAAGGACAACGACACGCCGCTGGCGCTGGCCTGGCGCGTGATCTCGTCGCGCTACCGCTCCATGCGCGACAAGGCCAGCCGCGATTTCATGCGGCGCACCTTGCGCATCGGTATCTCGGCGCGCATTTTTCACCCCGAACCGGGCGCCACTGGCCTGCGCAGCAAGAACCTGCAATACCTGGAAGAGTCGATTGCGCAGTGGGTCATGTCGCGCGACGTGCTGGTGTTCATGATCCCGACGGTCAATACCAGCGGCCAGCTCCACCCGAGCAACATCACCCTGCGCCACTATGCGCGCCACCTGGACGGTCTGGTGCTGCAGGGCGGTGCCGACGTCTCGCCGCAGACGTATTCCGAGGCGGCCACGCGGCCCGAATGGAATGGCGACCGCGCGCGCGACCTGTACGAACTGGAGCTGCTGCACGAATTCGTCGACGCGGGCAAGCCCGTGCTGGGCATATGCCGCGGCTGCCAACTGATCAACGTGGGCTTTGGCGGCACCCTGTACCAGGACATCGCCTCGGACGTGGAAGGCGCCACCTCGCACGTCAACGACCTGTATGACCGCCATCGCCACACGATCGTCTTCCCGAAAGGCTCGTCCCTGGCGGGCCTGTTCCCGAAGACGGGCGAGGCGCTTGTCAATTCCATCCACCACCAGTCCGTGAAAGACCTGGGGCGCGACATCACCGTGGAAGCGTATTCGCAGGGCGACAACATCGTCGAAGCCATCCGCTACCAGCGGGCCCGCTTCGTCATGGGCTTGCAGTGGCACCCGGAATTCCATTCGGCGGGCGGCGTCGAGCTGCTCGATTGCACGCCCATCCTCGATAACTTTCTGCGCGCGGCGCGGGAGACGCGGTTTTGAGCGCGCACCTGATGCGCCGGCGCACTGTGCTGGCCGGCTTGCTGGCGCTGCCACTGGCGGGATTGCGCGCGGCGCCGCACCCGCATGAGGGCGTGGCGCCGTTTGCGCTGACGTCCGCCGCGCGCGCCCGCACGCTCAAGGCGCGGGTGGCGCCGGCCATCGCCGAACAGGTGGTCAAGGCGGCGCGCAAGGATGCGGCGCGGCCCGTGCACCTGATGGCCGAGGTGCGCACGGGCGGCTTGCTGAAAGGCGAAGGCGGGCGCGAGACCAGCCAGCAGGCGCAGGAAGACTGGCGCCAGGTGCGGCTGCAGGCGCTGGCCTGGCGGCTGTCGGGCGAGATGGCGCATTTCGAGGCGGCGCGCCAGCTGCTGCTGGCCTGGAGCGGCGCCTATCGGCCGTCGTTCAGCCCTGTCGACGAGACGGAGCTGGCCAGCCTGCTGATGGGCTATGACCTGGTGCAGGAGCGCCTCAATGGCGTGGAGCGCGAGCAGGTACGGGTCTTTTGTCGCACCCTGGCGCAGGGCTATCTGAGCGATCCGATCAAGGTGGGCGGCCCGTCCACGGCGCGCAACAACTGGCATAGCCACCGCATCAAGATCGGCACGGCCGCCGCGTATGTCACGGGCGACGCCTTGCTGATTGCGCGCGCGAAGGAGCGCTTCCTGGCGCACGTGCCGCGCAATATCGGCGCCGGCGGCGTGCCCTTCGATTTCGAGCAGCGCGACGCCCTGCATTACACCACCTACAGCCTGGAACCGCTGCTGACGACGGCCCTGATGGCGCAGGCGCATGGCGACGACTGGTATGGCGCGCCGGAAGCGCAGCGCCTGGCCGAGGCGCTGGCCTGGCTGGCGCCGTATGCGCAGGGCAGAAAGACGCACGAGGAGTTCGCGAAAAGCGCCGTGCCCTTCGACCGCAAGCGCGTGGCGGCCGGCGAAAAGGGCTTTACGGGAAACTGGGAGCCCAAGGGCGCCGCCAATGTGTACCTGCTGGCGGCGCGCTTAGCCCCCGCTTACCTGCCGCTGGCGCTGGAGCTGCGCCCGCCAGCCTGGGCGCTGGCGCTGTACGGCGCTTAGTTGCGCTTAGTTGCGCTCAGTTGCGCCTAGTTGGAGCGTCGCGTTAAAACTTCGTGCGCACAGTGAACATCACATTGCGCGGTTCGCCGTAAAAGCCCGTCTGGAACAGGCCCAGTCCCGTGAAGTACTTCTTGTCGAGCAGGTTGTTCACGTTCAGGCTGGCCGTGACGTTCTTGCTGATCTCGTAGCGGGCCAGCAAGTTGGCCAGCGCGTAGCTGCCCTGCTTGATGCGCGAATAATCGTCGATGGCGGGGTTCCAGATATTGCCGTAGTAGCTGCTTTGCCAGTTGATGCCGCCACCGACGGTCAGCTTGTCCAGGCTGGCCGGCAGGCGCCACGTGCCCTGCACGCGCACCAGGTGGGCGGGCTGCGTGGTTTGCAGCATGGTGGAAAAGACGTCCTTGCCATCCGCGTCGCGCACGTGGGTGTAGGTGTAGCCGGCGCTCAGCTTCACGTCCTTCATCACTTCGCCCGTCACTTCCATTTCCAGGCCGCGGCTGGTGACGCCGTCGATGGCCTTGTACGCTTCCTCGCCATTGACCTCGCCCACGGAGCTGGCCACATTGCTCTGGCGGATCTGGAACAGGGCGGCGCTGGCATTGACCTTGCCGTCCAAATATTCTGCCTTCACGCCCGCTTCCAAACCCTTGCCGCGCACGGGCGACAGAAAGTTGCGGTTGACGTCGCGGTTGCTCTGCGGCGCGAAGATGCTGGTGTAGCTGCCGAACACGGAATAGGTCTTGTCGATGTCATACACGACGCCCGCATATGGCGTGACGACCTTGTTTTCCTCGATGCGCGAGCGGATGCGCGCCGTGCCGGCGTCGAAGAAGCTGCGGTCCTGCTCTTGCAGGTAGTTGCTCATGCGGGCGCCGAGAATCACCGACAGCGCGTCGACGGGATGCAGGCGCACGGCGCCATACAGGCCGCTCTGGCGCGTGCGGTCGTTATCGTTGCCCAGGCGCTTGAAGGCCGGTTCCGCGTATTGGCCGCGCCAGTCGAAATAGCTGCCATCGAGGGGCGGATAGACCGATTCGTAGACGGGGCCATCCTGCTTTGCCGTCGAGGTGGAATAGCCGAACATCGCTTCATGCTGGCGGCCGAAGGCCGTGAATGGTCCGCTGGCGTCGACGTTGATGGTGGTCTGGCGGCGGTCGCCCTTGTATTTGCCCATGAAGAAATACGTGCCTTCGCCCGTGTCGGGAGCGGGATTGCCGCCGCTGGCCGAACCGAGCACGCTGTCATGCTTGCTGCGCAGCTGGCTGGCGCTCAATTTCACCTTCCATTCGTTGGCGAACGTATGTTCCAGCGACGTGAACAGCGTGGTGTTCTGCATGTCGCGGCGGCTCCAGTCCGTGGCCGGGTTCCACGAGGTGGGCAGAGCGGTGCGCGTGCCGTCCGAGAACAGCACGGGGAACCCCGTCCAGGTCGAGCCGCGCGGCTTGTAATCCTGGTGCGTGAAGCCGGCCGTCAGCAGCGTGACGGGCGTCAGGTCCGCCTCGACGATGCCGTAGGCGACGGCTTTCTGCTGCGTGTAGCGGTCCAGGTAGGAATGCTTGTCCTGGTAGGCGCCCACGAGGCGGCCGCGCACCGTGCGGCTGTCGTTCAGGGGGCCGGAGACGTCGGCTTCGCCGCGGTAGTTGTCCCACGAGCCGGCGCCCAGAGTGGCCGAGCCCTCGAAGCTGGCGGTGGGGCGCTTGCGCACCATGTTGACGGTGGCCGACGGGTCGCCCGAACCGCTCATCAGGCCCGTCGCGCCCTTCAGCACTTCGATGCGGTCGTAGATGGCCATGTCGCTGTTGGTCGTGCCCCAGTCGTACACGCCGTCGTAGATGGCCGACACGCCGTCGTACTGGAAATTGGTGACGGCGAAGCCGCGCGCCTGGAAGCTCCAGCGGTCGCTGTCGTAGTTTTGCACGCTCACGCCGTTGACGTTCTTCATGACGTCCGAGACGGCGTTGCTGTTCTGGTCATCCATCTGCTGGCGCGTGACGATGGTCAGCGACTGCGGCGTCTCGCGCTGCGTCAGGACCAGGCCCGTGGCGCCGTTGGCGGGGCCGCCCGTATAGCTGCCCGTGCCACCCGTGACGGCGCTGCGCTCGGCTGCCGCCACCACGGTGACGCCGCTCATGACGGCCACGCCGCGGCTGTCCGCCGTTGGGGCGTTGGCGCCAGCGGGGATCTTTTGCAGCAGGTAGCCGCCATTCGGCTGCGGCACGGCTTGCAGGCCGCTGCCGGCCAGCAGCACGCGGAAACCATCGTGCACGCCATAGCTGCCTTGCAGGCCGGCGCTGCGCAAGCCTTGCGTGGTCTCGCTGGAGAACGACAATAAAATGGCGCTGTCGCTGCCGAAGCGCGTGAGCACGTCGCCCAGCGCGCCGGCGGGAATGCTGTAGACGCGCACTTGCTGGCTTTGTGCCTGGGCCAGCGCGGGCAGGGTGAGGGCCAGGCCAATCTGCGACAGGGCGCAGGCGAGGACGGTGCGGGTCAGGAGGGAACGCGAAGCGTGATGCATGGAATAAAACCTTTCGTGGATGCGCAAGATGGAGACTGCCTGTCTTCCAAGTCACGCGAGCACGGCGAAACAGCTCACTTTGCGGAAAATATCGTTAGCGCGCCGCCAGTTCGATGCGCACCACCTGATGTCCCCAGAAGCGCGTGACGGTATTGCGCCGCAGCTGCAGGCTGGCGCTGACGGCGTCGAGGATGGCATCCACGTCGGCCAGCGGGTAGGAGCCGGACACGCGCAGGCCGGCGATGGCGGGCGTGCAGGCCAGCGGCTGCTCGCTGTAGCGCGACAGCTCGGCGAGGAAATCGGCCAGGCGCATGTCGCGCGCCACCAACATGCCGTTCAGCCAGGCGCCGCCATAGGGGGCCAGCGCCTGGCGGTGCAGGCCCGCGCTGTCGAAATGGGCACCTTCGCCGGGATGCAGCACCAGGCGCTGTCCGCCATCACCGGCCAGCACGGCGACGGCGCCTTCGAGCACACCGGCGCTGGTATAGCCATCGTGCAGGCGTACCGTGAAACGCGTGCCCAGCGCCTGCAGCTGGCCGTGCGGCGTGTCGACGAAGAAGGGACGCTGCGCCGCATCCTTGCCGGTGGCGATGAAGATTTCGCCGGACAGCAGCGCGATGCGCCGCTGTTCGCCGCTGTAATCGATGTCGATGGCGCTATGCGTGTTGAGCGTGAGCTGCGTGCCATCGCGCAGAGTCACGACGCGGCGCTGGTTGATGCCCGTGCGGTAATCGGCCGTCCAGCTGCGCCACGGACTGCGGCGCTCGAACGCGTACAGCGAGGCGCCGCAAGCCAGCAGCAGGGCCAGGGTCTTGACGGCGTGGCGGCGCGGCGCATTCGCTTGCGCGCAGGCCCGCAGCAGCGTCGCATGCGTCCCGGGCGGCAGGTGTTCATGCTGGATTTGCAGCTGCTGCCACGCCTGCGTGGCGCTGCCGGCCCGCTGCAAATGGCGTTTCACCGTGGCCAGCGAGATGCCCAGCCGGCGCGCGATATCGTCCTGCGGCAGCTCGTCGAGCTGGCGCAGCAGGAAGGCGCGCTTGACGGGCGGCGGCAAGCCGTCGAGCATGCGGTCCAGTTCGAACAGCGTGGAGAGCAGCAGCGCCCGTTCCTCGGGCGACGGCGTGTGCGGGGGCGGCAGTTGCGCCAGCACGTCCAGGTAGGCTTGCTCCAGCTTTTGGCGGCGGTAATGGTTGAACAGCACGCGCTGGGCCACGGTGGCGAGAAAGGCGCGCGGCTCGCGCGCGGCGACGGCGTCTTCGCGGTCGAGCAGGCGCATGAACGTGTCCTGCGCCATATCGGCCGCGCAGGCCGTGCTGCCCAGCTTTTTGCGCAGCCAGCCCTGCAGCCAGCCGTGGTGCTCGGCATACAGTGTGGCGATGTCCTGGCGTTGTAGCGGCTCTGCCAGCGGCATCGCGTTCCCCTTGCATGGCCCATCCAGCGGGGCTGGGTCCTTGGTTTAAACAATAATAAGAATCATTCTCACTTATTGTAACAAGCGGGGGCGGGGGCTGTAAATGACGGGGGCGGCGGGTGTGGTTTTTTGGGTTGGCGTTGCTGAATGCCGGGGGCTGACCCGGCGGGGCAGACCCCATGGATGCGACGTCGCTTAGGCCAGACTGTAGGTCGGATTAGCGCGCAAGCGCGTAATCCGACGCCGCCACTGGCGCTAACAATATTGTCGGATTACGCCCTATGGGCTAATCCGACCTACGCTACCGGCGCGTGCAGCGTCAATAATTCATCGGTTCGCCCCGGAAGCAGCGGATGGCCGAATCCACCATCCCCTCGGCGCTGCCCTGCAAGCTATGCTGCTTGCGCAGGTATTGCGCATCGCTCCACTGCTTGGCCACGTCCGACAGGTGTTTCAGGGCCGGCGTGCTGCCCAGCGCTTCGGCGTGCGGTTCCATCTTGCGCAGGGTGGTCATGATGTCTTCGCGCAGCGACATCGTTTCGTAGGTTTTCGGATGCGTGATGGCGCCGTCGAGGCCGAAGCGGCAGGCCTGGAAGCGGTTGTAGTTATACACGAGGTAATCGTCTTCCACTGGCGGCGCTTCCTTGCGTTCGAGCAGGTAGCGGCATAGCGCTTGCAGGTAGGCGGCCAGCGCGGCGGCGCGCTCCACCGTCAGCGGCGTGTCGCACACGCGCAGCTCGATGGTGCCGAATTCCGGCTTGGGGCGGATATCCCAGTAAAAATCCTTCATGCTCTTGATGATGCCCGTGTTCTCCATCTTGGCGAAATACTCGTTGGAGAACTGGTCCCAGCTCAGGGTGAACGGCGCGCGCCCGCTCATGGGAAACGCAAACACGGAATTGAGGCGCGCCGAGTCGAACAGGGTGTCGCGTCCCTGCACGTAAGGCGAGGATGCCGACAGGGCGATGAAGTGGGGGATGTAGCGGTTCAGCGAATGCAGCAAAAACATGGCGTCGTCGCCCGAGGCGCAGCCGATGTGCACGTGCTGGCCGAAGATGGTGAATTGCTTGGCCAGGTAGCCGTACAGTTCCGAAATCTCCTGGAAGCGTGGCTTGGAAAAGATCTTTTGCGACGACCATTGCTGGAATGGGTGGGTGCCGCCGCCCGCGATGCCGATATTGAGCTTGTCGCCGGCCGTGATCAAGGTGTCGCGGATTTCCTGCAGCTGCTCCAGCAGGGGGCCGTGATGCGTGTGCACGCTCGAGTTGATCTCGATCATGCTCTCGGTGATTTCCGGCGTGACGTTGCCGGGGAACGGTTTTTTGTTCAGCAGATGCAGCAGGTCGGGGCTGGCGGCCGTCAAGTCGTAGTCCGACAGGTTCACCAGCTGCAGTTCGAGTTCGACGCCGAAAGTCAGCGCGGCCGATTGGCCAAAGGGTTCCAGCGGCATTTAGCGCTCCTTGATTTCGTGGGTTTCTTTGGCCAGCATCAGCACGCGCTGCACCAGCACGGGACCGACCAGTTCCAGGCCCAGGGTGACGGCGGCCAGGGCGTTCAATTCGTCGCCGAAGTTCACGCCATGCTGGCGCGCGTGTTCGAGCAGCAGGATGATGAAGACGGAGACGGGCGTGAGCGCCACGCCCGTCAGCACGCCCTTGCGCCAGGAAATGCCGCTGACATGCGAAAACGCGGCCACGCCGACGACTTTGGTCAGCAAACGCCCGCCGACGACGGCCAGGGCCAGGCCTGCGCCGGCCGTCACGCTGGCCCATTCCAGGGTCGAGGCGGCATACACGAACAGCAGCACCGTCAGCAGCTCGCCCAGCGCGCCGAAATTGCGCTGCGCCTGGCTGAAGGCGACGCGGCGGTGGCGCGCCACCAGGCCGAAAGTGAGCGTCGCCAGCAGCGGCGACAGGCTGGTGGTGTAGGTGAGGGCGACGAGCAGCATCACCGACAGCGCAAAGGCGACGGTGGCATCCTGCGCCATATTGCCCAGGCGGCGCAGCATGGCCGGCACGACGATGCCGAAGACGGTGCCGGCGGCCACGGAGGCGGCCAGCACGGCGGCGCTGCTGCTGCTCGCCTCGATCAGGTCGGTGGAACTCTGGAACATCCAGAAACCGACGATGATGTTGAACGTGAAGACGGCCAGCACGCAGTTGAGCGCCGTCAGGTGGACGATGCGCTCCGTGACCTGGCCCGAGCTGCGTTCCTCGTTAATCACGCGCATGATGGTGGCGGGCGAAGTGGACATGGCCAGGGACGCCAGCAGCAGCGCCGTCATCGAGGTGGAACCGAATTCGATGCCGATGAAGTAGACGACGGCAAAGGTCAGCAAGGACTCGACCAGGCCCGTGACGGCGATCCAAGGGTTGTTCTTCAGCCAGCGCAGGTTGATGCGGTAGCCGACTTCGAAGAGGATCAGGCCGAAGGCCACGTCGGCCAGTACCAGCATGGGGCCCGCGTCCGTCTGCGGCAGCACGCCCACTTGCGTCTGCGCCAGGATGAAGCCGATCACGCCATAAAAACTGATGCGCGGCAGGCCTGTCCAGCGGTGGCCGAATTCGCCCACCACCCAGGCCAGGGTGATGGCGAACGGCCAGGACAGGTCGGCGGCGATCGAGAGGAGACTTTGCATGCTCATTCCTTTGAAAATGGCGCTGGCACCGGCCGGCAGCACGGGGGCTGGCGCGGCAATGTCGTGGTGCAGCGATGGTGCATTGTTTGCGCAGAGCGATGCGCCGATTCTACCGGAGCAGAAGGCGCGCACGATGTGCGCAATCGAACAGTGTCGCGGCCATGGCGGCCGCGCACAGGATGCAGCAGGGTGGGGCAGGGCTGGTATCAGCGTATGCTACCCGCCCGCAGCGGAGATGCTCCGCACGGTAGTTCCGTGTTGCAGTGTACGACATGGCGGCCCCCTGCCGCCATGGACTTTTTGTCGTGAGTCTTTATTTACTAAGCAGACGCATGCCCCGTTCCAGCCCGTCGATCGACAGGGGGAACATGCGGTTGTTCATCAATTGCCGCATGACGCCGATGGACTGGCGGTATTGCCACAAGCCCTCGGACTCGGGATTGAGCCAGATGAATTTCGGGAATGCCTGGGTAAAGCGCGCCAGCCACGTCGATCCCGCTTCCTCGTTGTTGTACTCGACGCTGCCGCCCGGCTGCAGGATTTCATAGGGGCTCATGGTGGCGTCGCCGACGAAGATCAGCTTGGTATCGGGCGGATACTTGCGCAGCACGTCCCAGGTGGGAAAACGCTCGGCGTTGCGGCGCCGGTTGTTCTTCCACAGGTAGTCGTAGACGCAGTTATGGAAGTAAAAGAACTCCATGTTCTTGAATTCCGTCTTCGCCGCCGAAAACAGTTCCTCGGTGCGCTCGATATGGTCGTCCATGCTGCCGCCCACGTCGAGCAGCATCAGTACCTTGATGCGGTTCTTGCGCTCGGGGCGCATCCTGATATCCAGATAGCCCGCGTTATTGGCCGTGGCGGCGATGGTGGCGTCGAGCGCCAATTCGTCTTCCGCCCCTTCGCGCGCGAACTTGCGCAGGCGGCGCAGGGCCACCTTGATGTTGCGCGTGCCCAGTTCGCGTTCGCCGTCGTAGTCCTTGTAGCTGCGCGCTTCCCACACTTTCACGGCCGTGCGGTTGCCGCCCTTGCCGCCGATGCGGATGCCTTCCGGATTCGTGCCGCCATTGCCGAACGGCGAGGTGCCGCCCGTGCCTATCCACTTGCTGCCGCCTTCGTGGCGTTCCTTCTGTTCCTTCAGCAGCTCGTTGAGGCGGTCC
This sequence comes from Janthinobacterium sp. P210006, assembly GCF_036231885.1. Lineage (NCBI taxonomy): Bacteria > Pseudomonadati > Pseudomonadota > Betaproteobacteria > Burkholderiales > Oxalobacteraceae > Janthinobacterium > Janthinobacterium sp. P210006. The sequence continues at coordinate 493,177 of NZ_JAZARD010000001.1, forward strand.
ATCAGCTTGTCGTAGCCGAATTTTTCCAGCTGCGCCTTCTGCTCCTCGGACAGCTCGCGCTGCATGCGCTTGAGCAGCCAGTCGAGGGGAATCGCCGCATTCGTGTCGAAGGCGGCGTTGACGCCCTTGAAGTACTGGGCAAACGCGCGGTCGAACTTGTCGAAATGGGCTTCATCCTTGACCAGGGTCAGGCGCGCCAGATAGTAAAAATCGTCCATCGAGGCGTCGATGACGTTTTGCTGCAGCGCTTCGAGCAGGGTCAGGAATTCCTTGATCGAGACGGGAATCTTCGCATCCTTGAGCGTGAAGAAGAAATCGATCAGCATGGCACTTCCTCTGTCCCTGCGCCGCCCGCGCGGGGCAGCGCGGCGATCGGACGCTGCGCCAGCTTGTAGCGCAGATGGGCCGCGATCTCGGGCCACTCGCCCCGCGTGATGCTGTACATGACCGTGTCGCGCACGGTGCCGTCGCGGCGCAGCGCATGGTGGCGCAGCACGCCATCCTTTTTCGCGCCCAGGCGTTCGATGGCCGCCTGCGAGGCATGGTTGAAATTATCGGTGCGAAAACCCACCAGCGCGCAGCCGAGGGTGTCGAAGGCGTGCGCCAGCAGCAGCAATTTGCAGGTAGTGTTGACGTGGCTGCGCTGGCAGCGTTTCGCATACCAGGTGTAGCCGATTTCCAGGCGGCCGATGGCTGGCGCCACGTCGTGGTAGCTGGTGGTGCCGAGCACTTCGCCGCTGGCCGCATCGACGACGGCAAAGGCGAAGCGCGCGGGGCGCATCTCGATGCCCTTGAAGATGTACTGGTCCACCTGGTCCGGCTCGGGCACGGAAGTGACGCGCAGGTTCCACAGCGCGCCGTCCGCGGCTGCCGCGCGCAAGCCGGGCGCATGGTGCGGCGCCAGCGCTTCGAGGCGGATGCCGTGCAGTTCCAGGGGCGCGAAGACCTTGTCCGGGCTGATGTCGTTCACCGGCGCTCCTTAGCGGTTGGTGCGCGACATGAACATCAGGCGCTCGAACAGGTGCACGTCCTGCTCGTTTTTCAGCAGCGCGCCGTGCAGCGGCGGCACGACGGCCTTGTTGTCCTTGCTGCGCAAGGCTTCGGCCGGAATGTCTTCGGCCAGCAGGAGCTTGAGCCAGTCGAGGAATTCCGACGTCGACGGCTTTTTCTTCAGGCCCGGCACGTCGCGCACTTCATAGAAGGTTTGCAGCGCCTGGGCCAGCAATTCCTGTTTCAGGTGCGGGTAGTGGACGGCGACGATCTGCTCCATCGTGTCCTTGTCCGGGAATTTGATGTAATGGAAGAAGCAGCGGCGCAGGAAGGCATCCGGCAATTCCTTCTCGTTGTTCGAGGTGATGATGACGAGCGGACGGTGGCGCGCCGTGACCATTTCGCGCGTTTCGTACACATAGAATTCCATGCGGTCCAGTTCGCGCAGCAGGTCGTTCGGGAATTCGATGTCGGCCTTGTCGATCTCGTCGATCAGGAGCACCACCGGCTCGGGTGCCGTGAACGCCTGCCACAGTACGCCCTTGACGATGTAGTTCTGGATGTCGCGCACGCGCTCGTCGCCCAGCTGCGAATCGCGCAGGCGCGAGACGGCGTCGTATTCGTACAGGCCCTGCTGCGCCTTGGTGGTCGATTTGATATGCCATTGCATCAGCGGCATGTTCAGCGCGGCAGCCACTTCCTCGGCCAGCATGGTCTTGCCCGTACCCGGCTCGCCCTTGATCAGCAGCGGGCGCTGCAGGGTCAGCGCCGCATTCACGGCCAGTTTCAGGTCGGCGGTGGCGACGTAGCTGTCGGAACCTTCGAAGCGTAGGCCTTGCTGGGGGTGCTTTGCTTGCATGAGCGGTCTGCCAAAGTAGGGAAACGGTGAGTATAAACAGAACTGTGGCGCACTGCCACGCGGACGGCCTGTGCCTGCCTGCCTACAATGCGGGTTTTATAGGTGGACTTGCAAGAATATCTTGGCTAGAATCGGCAAGTAGCAGCTTAATTGGCAACCTTAATTGTCAATACATAAGATCAAAAAAAACCAGCTCTGGCGTTTCTCCGATTACCTCTGTTCACTTTGCCACTATGAAAAAAATATTTGCACTTCTCGTGCTTGCCGGCATAGCAAATGCCGTCACAGCGGCTGACATTGTAGGAAACGCCAAGGCAGCCGCTGCCAAGGTGGAAATGTGTATCGGTTGCCACGGCATCCCCGGTTACAAGGCAACCTTCCCCGAAGTGTTCCAGGTGCCGATGATCGGCGGCCAGCCGGCAAAATATATCGAGAATGCGCTGCAAGCCTACAAGAAGGGCGATCGCAAGCACCCCAGCATGAAGGGCATCGCCAGCAGCCTGTCGGACCAGGATATCGCCGATGTCGCCGCGTACTATGCGCAACAAGCCAAGCCGAACTGAGGATCAGCCAGATGAAAACATTACTCGCCGCCCTCGTTTGCGCCACCGTCTCGTTCGGCGCCAGCGCCGCCGGCAATATCAACACGGGCAAGGCCCTGGCTGAAAAATACAGCTGCGCCACCTGCCACGGCAAGGATTACGGTTCGCCCATCGACCCTTCCTACCCCAAGCTGGCGGGCCAGCACCGGGACTATCTGGAACATGCCTTGACGGCGTATAAACGGGGCGACAAGGCCAACGGCCGCAACAACGCCATCATGACGGGCCAGGTAAAACCGCTGAGCAACCAGGACATCAAGGACCTGGCCGCCTACCTGCACAGCCTGCCGACGACCCTGGTCATCCACCGCTGAGCGGTTTCGCAGGGTCTATTAGTTGTTGTGACACCTGACAAAACCGTAGCGAGCGGAAGGGAGAGGCGGCCGAGACGCGGAACTGTGCTGAAGCACAGTGAGCATCGCAGCTTGCCTATACCGACGCGCAGTAGGTTTGGTCAGGTGTTCTTCAGCCCCACCCGGCGCGCCAGCTTGTGCAAATTGCTGGCGTCCAGCCCCAGCTGCCGCGCGGCAGCGGCCCAGTTATCTTGATGCAGCAGCAGCGCTTGCCGGATGGCCTGGCGCTGGCTCGCTTCCACGATCTGATGCATGGACAGCAGCGGCGCTGCCGGCGTGCCGCACGCTGCCGGTTCCGGCAGTAGCGCGCCTGCGCCGGCCGGCGTCTCCAGCGCATCGAGGTCGAGCATATCCGTTTCCAGGGTCACGATGTCCTTGCGGTCCGCGCCGCGGATCACGGCTTTCAGCGCGGCCCGGCTGATCACATGTTCGAGTTCGCGCACATTGCCCGGCCAGCGGTATTGGCACAGGGCGTTTTCCGCCGCGGCGGACAGGCGCAGGCTGCGCAGGCCCAGGCGCGCGCGGTTGAGCTCAAGAAAACCGCCCGCCAGCAGCAGCACGTCATTGCCCCGCTCGCGCAGCGGCGGAATCGGCACGGGATACACGGACAAGCGGTGGTACAGGTCGGCGCGGAACGTGCCGTCGCGCACATGCTCGCGCAAGCTGCGGTTGGTGGCGGCGATCACGCGCACATTGACCCGGCGCGGCCGGTCCGCGCCCAGGCGCTGGATTTCGCCATTTTGCAGGGTGCGCAGCAGCTTGGCCTGTATCGACAGCGGCAGCTCGCCCACTTCATCGAGGAACAGGGTGCCCCCTTCGGCCGCCTCGAAGCGCCCGGGCCGGTCGCTGACGGCGCCGGAAAACGCGCCCCGCACATGGCCGAACAATTCGCTCTCGGCCAGCGATTCCGGCAAGGCCGCGCAATTGACATGGATCAGGGGCTTGCCCGCGCGGCGCGACAGGCGGTGCAGGCGGTGCGCGCACAGCTCCTTGCCCACGCCCGTTTCGCCCAGCAGCAGCACGGGCAGTTCGGAATCGGCCACCACCTGCAGCTCGTGCAGCAGCTGCGTGATGGCGCTGCTCTGGCCCACGAAGTCGTGTTCCTCGCGCGGCGCCTGCGCATCGGCCAGCATGGCGCCGCCCGACAGGCGCAGCGCGCGGATTTCCGTTTCCAGCCGCGTCACGCGCACGGCTGCCTCGATGGCGCAGGCCAGTTCGCCCAGCTCGCGCTGCGCCTGCCCGTCGAAGGTGCCCACCTGCAGCGCGTCGAGCGTGATGACGCCCCAGCGTTCGCCCTCCAGGTCCAGCGCCATGCCCATGCAGTCGTGCACGGGCAGCGGCTCGCCGGCCCGCTCGGCGATCAGGCCGTCATACGGATCGGGCAGGGAACTGTCGTGATGGAAGCACAGCACGCCGCGCCGCCGCAGGATGGCGGCCAGGCGCGGATGGTCGGCGACGGCGAAGCGGCGCCCCAGCGCATCGCTGGCCAGGCCGGCCATCGCCACGGGACGCAGATGCTCGCCATCGAGCTTGAGCAAGGCCACGGCCTCGCAGCCGAAATGGGCGCGCAGGCTGCCCACCAGCCGTTGCAGGCGCACGGCCACGGGCAGGTCGGCAACCAGGTCGGTGAGCAGCAGCAGGTGGATGGCGGTGACGGTCATAAGTACCATGCAGGGTACAACGGACCACGGCCAACCACGGTCATTACGACCGTGCATTTTTCAAATCGTTGATTTAAAACAAGTTTTTCCTGGCACACGGTTTGCCTAGGTAAGGGTGCCGAACCGGCATACAAGACCAAGGAAAGCTTGATGAAAACGACTCCCTCCCTCCGCGCCATTGCCGCCGCCGTCTGCGTCCTGGCATTCCCCCTGTCCGTGCAAGCCCAGGCCAGCCTGCCGGCCAGCGCTGCCGCCACTGCCGCCAAACCTGCTGCTGCCGCGCTCAAGCGCTATGAGCTGCAAACCAATATCGTCGACGGCAAGATGGTGTTCATCGACGCCAAGGGCCAGGTCAATCCCGTGCTGGCGGCGAACGTGGGCGACACGGTCGAACTCGTACTGAAAAGCGGCGAAGGCGCCGAACACGATTTGCTGATCCCGGAGCTGAACGTGGCGTCCGCCAAGTTCAGCGCCAATAGCGGCAGCACCAGCGTGCGCTTCAAGGTGACGCGCGCCGGCACGTTTACCTATTACTGCTCGATTCCCGGCCACCGCCAGATCGGCATGGAAGGCAAGCTGCTCGTGGGCGGCACTTCGCTGGCCGAAGCGGGAGCGCCGAAGGCTGCTGGGGCCGGCGCGGTCAGCGAATCGGGCCAGGCCGCCGCGCTGGCCCTGTACACGCCCGCACCATCGCCGATGCGCGGCCCCGATCCGTCGGCCGTCAGTGTGGCGGCCAATCCGGCCTCCGTGCCGAGTGCCATCGGCACGCGCGCGCCGCAAACCCTGAAATACCGCATGGAGACGGTGGAACTGCCGGGCAAGCTCGATGACGGCACCAGTTTTACGTACTGGACCTTCAACCGGCAAGTGCCCGGCCCCATGCTGCGCGCGAAGGTGGGCGACACGGTGGAACTGACACTGTTCAACGCGAAGGACAGCAAGATGATCCACTCGATCGACCTGCACGCCGTGACGGGCGGCCATGGCGGCGGACAGCACACGCAGGTGGCGCCGGGGCAGGAAAAAACCGTCACCTTCAAGGCGCTCAATCCGGGCCTGTTCGTGTACCACTGCGCCACGCCGCTGGTGCCGCAGCATATCGCGGCCGGCATGTACGGCATGATCCTGGTCGAACCGGAAGGCGGCTTGTCGAAGGTGGACCGCGAGTATTACGTGATGCAGGGCGAGATGTACACGGGCCGTCCGCACGGCGCGCCCGTGCACCAGGAACCGAACCTGGAAAAGATGGCCAACGAGCTGCCCGATTACTACGTCTTCAACGGCGAAGTGGGCGCCCTGAGCAAGACGCACAAATTGCAGGCGAAGGTCGGGGAGACGGTGCGCATCTATTTCGGCGTGGGCGGTCCGAACAAGATTTCATCGTTCCACATCATCGGCGAGATCTTCGACAAGGTGTACAGCGAAGGCTCGATCAGCAGCCCGAAACACGATGTGCAAACGACGCTCGTGGCGCCGGGCGGCGCAACCATCGTCGAACTCAAGGTGCAGCACCCGGGCAGCTATCTGCTGGTCGACCATGCGCTGTCGCGCGCGGGCAAGGGCGCCGTGGGCGTGCTGGAAGTGACGGGCGAACCCGTGCCCGGCGTCTACCACGCGGGCGCCGTGCAATAAATTTATCTATTCATCCTCAAGGAACTGTTATGGAAATGATCGACCTGTCCCTGGGCCAGCTGGCCCGCCGCATCCCTGGCGCCACGCGCCTGTTCGATGCGCACCGCCTGGATTTCTGCTGCGGCGGCAACAAGACCCTGCGCGCGGCGGCCGAAGCGGCCGGCGTGGATACGGCCCCCATCGTCGAAGAATTGCGGCTGCTGGAAGGGCGCGCGGATGCCAGCGGCGAGCGCGACTGGCAGGAAGCTTCGGCCACGGAGCTGGTGGAACACCTGCTGGCGCGCTACCACGCCGTGCACCGCGAGCAGCTGCCCGAGCTGATACGCCTGGCACGCAAGGTCGAGCAGGTGCATGGCGGCCGCGCCGACTGTCCGCACGGGCTGGCGGAACACCTGTCGGCCATGGCGCAGGAACTGGAAAGCCATATGCGCAAGGAAGAAGACGTGCTGTTCCCCATGATCGTGCGCGGCCAGGGCCCGCGGGCGGGCGCGCCCATCAATGTGATGCGCATGGAGCATGACGACCATGGCGTGGCCCTGCGCGCGCTGGAAGACATGACGAACGGGATCACTGCGCCGGCCGGCGCCTGCACCACCTGGCGCGCACTGTACACGGGACTGCGCACCTTCCGCGAAGACCTGATGGCGCATATCCATACCGAAAACAATATCCTGTTCGAGCGCTTTGCGCCGGCCGCGGTGCACTGACAAAGGAAAGACCCATGGGTCCCTACAAAAAACTCTGGTTCACCCTGATCGGTGTGCTGATCGTGACGTTTTCGCTGCTCGGCTACTACGGCACGGAAGTGTATCGGCAGGCGCCGCCCATCCCCGCGCAAGTGCTGGCGCCCGATGGCCGGCAGCTGTTCGACCGCGAGGGCATCCTCGACGGCCAGACGGCCTGGCAATCCGTGGGCGGCATGCAGCTGGGCTCCATCTGGGGCCACGGCGCCTACCAGGCGCCCGACTGGACGGCCGACTGGCTGCACCGCGAACTGACGGCCTGGCTGGAACTGGCCGCGCAGGAGCAGCATGGCAAGGCGTACGGGGCGCTCGACGGCCCCGCGCAGGCGGCGCTGCGCGAAGCGCTCAAGCTGGAATACCGGGGCAACCGGACCGACGAGGCGCAAGTGCTGCGCCTGTCGCCGCGCCGCGTGCAGGCGATCGCCGGCACGGCGCACTATTACGACCAGCTGTTCTCCGACGCGCCGGCCCTGCAAAAAAGTCGCGAGCATTTCGCCATGAAGGAAAACACCCTGCCCAGCGCCGAGCGGCGCGCGCAGATGACGCAGTTCTTCTTCTGGACGGCATGGGCCGCCGCCACCGAGCGTCCGGGCCAGCAGGTCACGTACACGAACAACTGGCCGCATGAACCGCTGATCGGCAACCAGCCCAGCGGCGAAAACCTCGTCTGGTCGGTTGCCAGCGTGGTGGTGCTGCTGGCGGGTGTGGGCTTCCTCGTGTGGGGCTGGGCCTTTTTGCGCGACCACGACGACGCGCTGCCGGCCGCCGGTCCACGCGATCCGCTGACGACGTTTGCCCTCACGCCTTCGCAGCGGGGATTGGGCAAATACCTGTTCCTGGTGGTGGCCCTGTTCATCTTCCAGGTCTTCATCGGCGGCTTTACGGCGCACTACACGGTGGAAGGGCAGCAGTTCTATGGCATCGACGTGTCGCGCTGGTTCCCGTATGCGCTCACGCGCACCTGGCATATCCAGGCCGCGCTGTTCTGGATCGCCACGGGCTTCCTGGCCGCCGGCCTGTTCCTGGCGCCCCTGATCAATGGCGGCAAGGACCCGAAGTGGCAGCGATTGGGCGTCGACGTGCTGTTCTGGGCGCTGGTGCTCGTCGTCGTCGGCTCGTTCATCGGCAACTACCTGGCGATTGCGCAAGTGATGCCGCCCGAGTGGAATTTCTGGCTCGGTCATCAGGGCTATGAATATGTGGACCTGGGCCGTCTGTGGCAGATCGGCAAATTCGCCGGCATCCTGCTGTGGCTGGTGTTGATGCTGCGCGGCGTGGTGCCGGCCTTGCGCCAGCCGGGCGGCGACAAGAACCTGCTGGCGCTGCTGACGGCGTCCGTGGGCGCCATCGGCCTGTTCTATGGCGCCGGCCTGTTCTACGGCGAACGCACGCATTTGTCGGTGATGGAATACTGGCGCTGGTGGGTGGTGCACCTGTGGGTGGAAGGCTTCTTTGAAGTGTTCGCCACCACGGCGCTGGCCTTCATCTTCTCGACCCTGGGCCTGGTGTCGGTGCGCATGGCCACGACGGCCAGCCTGGCGTCGGCCTCGCTGTTCATGCTGGGCGGCATCCCTGGCACCTTCCACCACCTGTATTTTGCCGGCACCACCACGCCCGTGATGGCCATCGGCGCCAGCTTCAGCGCGCTGGAAGTGGTGCCGCTGATCGTGCTGGGCCATGAAGCGTGGGAAAACTGGCGCCTGAAGGAGCGCGCGCCATGGATGGAAAACCTGCGCTGGCCGCTGATGTGCTTTGTCGCCGTCGCCTTCTGGAACATGCTGGGCGCGGGTGTGCTGGGCTTCATGATCAATCCGCCCGTGGCCCTGTACTATATCCAGGGCCTCAACACGACCCCCGTGCATGCGCATGCGGCGCTGTTCGGCGTGTACGGCTTTCTGGCGCTGGGCTTTACCTTGCTGGTGCTGCGTTATCTGCGGCCGGATTGCCGCTTCAATCCTGCGTTGATGAAGACGGCGTTCTGGGGCTTGAACGGGGGGCTGGCGCTGATGATCTTTACCAGCTTGCTGCCGATTGGCATCATCCAGTTCCATGCCAGCGTGACGGAAGGCCTGTGGCACGCGCGCAGCGAGGCGTTCATGCAGCAGCCGCTGCTGCAGAACCTGCGCTGGATACGCACCTTCGGCGACGTGGTGTTCATCGCCGGCGCCGTCGCCATGGCGCTGCAGGTGGTGCTGGGATTGATGGGAAGACGGCCTGCACAGGCCTTGCCTCAGCGCATGAAGGAGGCAGTAAAACCGATGTGAGGTAGTACCGGTATAACACCTGGCAAAACCGTAGCGAGCGGCAGCGATTTGTGGCCAAGAAGCGCAACCGTACTCTAGTACGGTGAGCATCGCAGGCCGCAAAGCGCGACGCGCAACAGGTGTTGACAGGTGTTCCTACCGGCGGCGCACGCAGTCGATATACGCATCCGTATCGGGCGGCAAACCCGAACGCTGCGAAGCCCAGATCATCTGGCCAAGGCATTCCATCACTTCGTGCTGGGCGGCATGGGCCGAATCGAGGCGCTGCGTCAGTTGCTGCACGGCGGGGCGGATGCCGCGCGGCTGGTCGACCTGTACCTGCTCCGTGATCGACAGATGCATGGACAGGTGCAAAAACGGGTTCGCCTGGCCCCCTTCGACGGAGTAGTCGCGCGCCAGCGCCGCGTCGACGTCGGAGAGCTCGCTTTCATATTCGGGGTGTTCGAGGATCCAGTCGAGCGCGATCGCTTCCATCGGCGTGAGGATTTCATGGGCGCGATGCTTGCGTAATGTTTCACAAAAGAAACGGCGCACATCGTCGGAAGAGGGGTTGAACATGGCTGAATGACTATGGCTAAAGGGCAGCCGGCATTGTACCGCGTACGTCGGCGAAGGGCATCGGGGATGCCCTTTTTGCCGTCTGGCGCCCGCTTGCATAACCCGATAGTCACCGTCATTTAATACCCTGCAGTAAGTATTATCCACTACCGCCGCAGCCCGGCAGCGCCAAATAACGGTGATAAAATCGCCGTTCTTGATATTTGCACTGGACATGACGGCGATTTCATTGCCGGTTTTTCAGCCGACAACGATGTCCGCGCTGTCCATTGCCCGCACCTTTGCCACCAGATCTTGCTCTCGGGATATCCCGGAGCGCGGCAGCATGCCTATCACCATCGACATGGACCTGTCCGGCCGCCCTGGCGTGCCGGAGGCCAGGCTGTTTTTCGTCCGATATGCCGGTAGCCGCGATGGTCCGCCACGGTGGCGTGCAAGAATCACCCTTCAGTATCCAAACATGGAGTTACGAATGCGTAAATCGCTATTACTTTTGATGTCGTGCCTGATCCTGGCGGCATGTGACAAGACCCCTCCGGCCTCGTCCGAAAAACCGGTCGACGTGCTGCTGGTCGGCGCCGGCACCATGAGCGCCACCCTGGGCAGCATGCTCAAGGAACTCGACCCGTCGCTGACGATGGAAATGTACGAGCGCCTCGATTCCGTGGCCGCTGAAAGCTCGGACGCGATGAACAACGCGGGCACGGGCCACTCGGCATTTGCCGAACTGAACTACACGCCGGAAGCGGCCGATGGCAGCATCGAGACCAAGAAAGCCGTTGAAATCAACGAGCAGTTCGAAATTTCCAAGCAATTCTGGGCTTACCAGGTGGCCAACAAGCACCTGGGCGCGCCGCAAACGTTCATCAACAACGTGCCGCACATGAGCTTTGTGTGGGGCGATGCCAATATTGCTTTCCTGCATAAGCGCTATGAAGCGCTGCAAAAGCAAAACTTGTTCAAAGGCATGCTGTACTCGGAAGACCAGGCGCAGATCGCGCAATGGGCGCCGCTGGTCATGCAAGGCCGCGACAAGGGCCAGAAAGTGGCGGCAACGCGCATGGAAATCGGTACCGACGTCAATTTCGGCAACCTCACGCGCGGCCTCGTCAAATACCTGACGGACAGCCATGGCATGGCTTTGCACCTGCGTCACCAGGTGGAAGACATCCAGCGCGGCGCCGATGGCGTGTGGAACGTCAAGGTGAAAAACCTGGCCGATGGCAAGGAAAAGAATGTGCGCGCCAAGTTCGTCTTCATCGGCGCGGGTGGCGGTTCGCTGCCGCTGCTGGAAAAATCGGGCATTCCGGAAGCCAAGGGCTACGGCGGCGTGCCGGTCGGCGGCCAATGGCTGGTGACGACCAACCCGGAACTGGTGGCAGCGCATGCTGCCAAAGTGTACGGCAAGGCGTCCGTCGGTTCGCCGCCGATGTCCGTGCCGCATCTGGACACGCGCATCATCGATGGCAAGAAAGCCCTGCTGTTTGGCCCGTTTGCCACGTTCTCGACCAAGTTCCTGAAAAACGGTTCGTGGATCGACTTGCCAGCCTCGATCGGCAGCGGCAACGTCAAGCCCATGCTGCAGGCAGGCTATGACAATATTCCACTGACGAAATATCTGGTCCAGCAAGTGATGAACACGCCGGAAGACCGCCTGGCAACGTTGCGCGAATACCTGCCGAACGCCAAGATGGAAGACTGGACCTTGCAGAATGCGGGTCAGCGCGTGCAGATCGTCAAGGATGACCCTGTCAAAGGCGGCTTGCTGCAGTTCGGCACGGAAGTCGTCGGCGCCGCCGATGGCAGCATCGTTGCCTTGCTGGGCGCTTCGCCAGGCGCCTCGACTGCGCCGCCGATCATGATCAAGGTGCTGCAGACGGCATTCAAGAGCCGCCTGGCGACGCCGGAATGGCAAGCGAAGATGGTGGAAATGGTGCCGTCGTACGGCCAAAAGCTGAACAGCGATCCGGCCCTGGCCAACAAGATCCGCCACTACAGCAGCGACATCCTGGGCTTGAAAGCGTTCACGCTCGACGTACCGCCTGCGCCTGCGGCAAACTAAGCAAGACTGACCGGCAGGGGAGTTTCCTGTCGGAATGAAAAAAGGGGCAGCCTGTTCAGGCTGCCCCTTTTGCGTGGGAGAGTGCGTTCATGGTACGGCGGACTACTCCTTGCCCGGCACGATCAGCTCGGGCGTGCGTCCTTCGGCGGCGGTGCCGTCGCAAGGCTTGGCCGCCGCGACGCCATCCTGTGCCCGTGGCGCATGGGGCTGGCGCAGGTAGCGCGCCGTATGGCGGTGCTGCTGCTGTGCGTTGCCATGCACGGGCCAGGTCAGGAAGCGGGACAGCTCCTGCAAGGCGCGCTGGTACACATCGCGTTTAAATTCAATGACGACATCGAGCGGGACCCAGTACTCATGCCAGCGCCAGGCGTCGAACTCGGGATGGTCGGTCAGGCGCAGATTGACGTCGTTATCGCGCGCGCACATTCTCAGCAGAAACCAAATCTGCTTCTGGCCACGGTAATGGCCGCGAATCTCGCGCTTGATGAAGTGATCTGGCACTTCATAGCGTAGCCAGTCGCGGGTGCGGCCGACAATTTTGACGTGTTCCTGTCTGAGTCCGATTTCCTCTTCAAGTTCGCGAAACATGGCTTGTTCCGGTGTTTCGCCATATTTGATACCGCCTTGCGGAAACTGCCATGAGTGCTCGCGCACCCGCTTGCCCCACCACACCTCGTTCTGGGCGTTTAGCAGGATGATGCCGACGTTGGGCCGAAACCCTTCACGGTCGAGCATAATGCACCTCAAACTTTCTGCGACAGTGCGTCTTTTTTTACATAATTACCCACAACTTCGCAAGCCGGTCACCTTTTCGGGGTGCGAAAAGCGCCGGAATCGCACCAATTGAGCGCATTTGTGTAAAGTATGGACGCATCAGCCAGCTAATCCTTTAAAATTAGGTTGATTATAACCCTCTCTTTTTAAAAAGAATTCACCGTTATGCGCGCCTCCCGTTTTTTTATTTCCACACTTAAAGATGCACCTTCTGACGCGGAAATCGTCAGCCACCAATTGATGATGCGTGCAGGCATGATCAAACGCCTCGGTTCCGGCATCTATACCTACATGCCGATGGGCTTGCGCGTGATCCGCAAGGTGGAAGCCATCATCCGTGACGAGATGAACAAAGCCGCCGGCATCGAACTGCTGATGCCGCTCGTGCAGCCGGCCGAACTGTGGCAGGAGACGGGCCGCTGGACCAAGATGGGCGACGAACTGATGCGCGTGAAAGACCGCCACGGCCGCGAATACGCGATCCAGCCCACGTCGGAAGAAGTCATCACGGACGTCGTGCGCACGGAAATCAAGTCCTACCGCCAGCTGCCGCTGAACTTTTATCATATCCAGACCAAGTTCCGCGATGAGCGCCGCCCCCGTTTCGGCCTGATGCGCGGCCGCGAATTCACCATGAAGGACGCGTACTCGTTCGACCGCGACCTGGCCGGCATGCAAGCGTCGTACAAGGTCATGTTTGACGCCTACACGCGCATCTTCACGCGCTTCGGCCTGAAATTCCGCGCCGTGGCAGCCGACAACGGCGCCATCGGCGGTTCCGGTTCGCACGAATTCCACGTCATCGCCCACACGGGCGAAGACGCGCTCGTGTACTGCCCGACGTCCGATTACGCGGCCAACATGGAAGCGGCCGAAGCGCTGCCGCCAGCGGGCGAGCGCCCGGCCGCCGCCCAGGCACTGACGAAAACGGCCACGCCGGATACCGTCAAGTGCGAAACCGTGGCTGCCCTGCTCGGTATCGAACTGGCGCAGACCGTGAAAACCATCGCCCTGACGGTGGAAACGACGGGCAAGGACGAGAAAGTCACGAAACAGCACTTCATGCTGCTGCTGCGCGGCGACCATGAACTGAACGACATCAAGGTGGGCAAGGTTGCCGGCCTGGCCGGTCACCGTTTCTCGACGGAAGCGGAAATCCTGGAAGTCTACGGCACCATCCCTGGCTACCTGGGCCCGATTGGCACCCGCGCCCCCGTCACCGTGGTGGCGGACCGCACGGTCGCCCACATGAGCGACTTCGTCTGCGGCGCGAATGATGCCGGTTTCCACTACACGGGTGCCAACTGGGGCCGTGACGTGGCCGAGCCTGCCATCGTGGCCGACCTGCGCAATGTCGTCGCCGGCGACGCGTCGCCGGACGGCCAGGGCGCGCTGGCCATCGAGCGCGGCATCGAAGTGGGCCACGTGTTCCAGCTGGGGACGGCGTACTCGGAAAGCATGAAAGCCACCTTCCTCGACGAAAACGGCAAGCCGGCGCCGCTGCAGATGGGCTGCTACGGTATCGGCGTGACGCGCATCCTGGGCGCCGCCATCGAACAGAACTTCGATGACAAGGGCATCATCTGGCCCGCATCGATCGCGCCGTTTGAAGTCGTGCTGTGCCCGATGGGCATGGACCGCAGCGAACTGGTCAAGGAAGAGACGGAGAAGCTGTACGCGGCCCTGCAAGGCGCCGGCGTCGATGTCATCGTCGACGACCGCGGCTTGCGTCCAGGCGCCATGTTCGCGGACTGGGAACTGATTGGCGTGCCGCACCGCATCGTCATCGGCGAGCGTGGCCTGAAAGAAGGCAAGCTGGAATACCAGGGCCGCCGCGACGCGGAAGCGACCGGCGTGGCGCCGGACGCGATCGTCGCCTTCATCCAGGGCCAAATGGCGCAGTGAAGCGCCTATCGGTAAGCAAGGCGGCTGGCGCGCTCGCGCTGGCCGCCGGCCTGGCCTGCGTCTCCCCGGCGCAGGCCGGCAACCAGAAAGAGGAGGCGCTGGCCGACTCCGTCCGCCTGGCCCTGTCGCACGCGATCCGCGACGAGCGCCCGCCGCAACCCAAGTTTGCCACTCCCATCGAGCTGCAGCGCTACCACCAATGGCTGGCGCAGATGTCGCAACGCCTGCAGCGCAAGCTGCCGGACGCGCAGCTGCGCACGGAATTCCTGGAAACCGTCTGGTACGAAGCGCGCCGCGCAGGGCTGGAACCGGCCCTGGTGCTGGGCCTGATTCAGGTCGAGTCGGCCTACCGCAAATATGCCGTCTCGCTGGCCGGCGCGCGCGGCTACATGCAGGTGATGCCGTTCTGGACGGGCGTCATCGGCGACAGCGACCGCAGCAAGCTGTTCCACATGCAGACGAATCTGCGCTATGGCTGCGCCATCTTGCGCATGTACCTGGATATGGAAAAGGGCGATTTGTACCTGGCGCTGGGGCGGTATAACGGCAGCCGGGGAAGGCCCGAGTATCCGAATGCCGTGCGGGCGGCGTGGCGTAGTTGGGAATTCAAATGAGGGCCGGGGTCAGACCCCCTCGACCGTTAGCGCAAGCCCCTGAGTTGGCGGCATAGAGGGTCTGACCCCAGCTGTCGAGTTTGGGGGCAAGGTAACGTTACCTTGGACCACGGGTAAGGGCCGGGGTCAGACCCGACAGGGTCTGACCCCAAAAAAAATGCCCCGCTCGCAGTGATGCGGCGGGGCACTCGCTCGGTGTTAGCCGGCGCATAGCTGCTTATTTCAAATGATCGGAGATCAGTTTCGTCATTTCAAACATGGAGACTTGGGCTTTGCCGCCGAAAACAGCTTTCAGCTTGTCGTCCGCATTGATCATGCGGCGGTTGGCCGGATCTTGCAGATCGAGTTTTTTGATGTAATCCCATACCTTTTTGGTCACTTCCGTGCGCGGCAGTGGTGCTGCGCCAACAACGGCGGCCAGATCTTTCGATGGCGTCATTGCTTTCATGAATGCTGCGTTTGGTTTGCGTGGTGTTGCCGGTGCTGCCGCTTTCTTCGCCGCTGCTGGTTTAGCTGCTGCTTTGGCTGCGGGTGCTGCTTTCTTGGCGGCTGCAGGCTTGGCTGCTGCTGCTTTGGCTGGCGCTGCTACTGGGGTTTTTTTGGCTGTTGCCATCTTCGAGCCTCCTTAACAAACACATGGGAAATTGCGCAATTAATCGCACGGCTAATATTGGTGTGGATTTACCTTGTATGCAAGTGTTTTTCACGTTTTCACGAGGAAAAAGCAGGGAAATCACGCGCCTGTCGCCCGGGCGCACCGCTTGGGGGCGCGGAACGGCGTTTTTGCCCGTAAATGGCATGCTTGCTGACTATGCGGGGAGGGGCACTGCGGGGGAGGGAAGAAATGATGCCGGACACATGAAAATGCAATCCGGCATTATTTTATAACGGTGTTTCTTGACTTGAACTACGTCTCACGCGGCGTAAAAAAGGCCTTCAAAATCACAGCGAGCGGATGGTATTTGTGGCCGAGAAGCGCAACCGTACTTTAGTACGGTGAGCATCGCCGGCCGCAAAGACCACCGCGCAGCGGATTTTGAAGCCTTCCACTACCTCATGCCGGGCATCATGCCCTTCATGGAGCGCATCATCTTCATCATGCCGCCGCCCGACAATTTCTTCATCATCGTCTGCATTTGCTCGAATTGCGTCAGCATGCGGTTCACTTCCTGCACTTGCACGCCGGCGCCGGCGGCGATGCGGCGCTTGCGCGTGGCCTTGATCAGTTCAGGCTTGGCGCGTTCCTGCGGCGTCATCGAATCGATGATGCCGCACATGCGGCGCACCTGTTTATCGGCCTGATCCATGTTCTTGCCGCCTGCCGCCTGCTGGAACTGGGCCGGCAGCTTGTCCATCAGGTTGGCCATGCCGCCCATTTTCTTCATCTGCCCCAACTGCGCCTTGAAGTCGTTCATGTCGAACTTGCCGCCGACCTTGATTTTCTGCGCCAGGTCGGCCGCCGCCTTGCTGTCGACGCCCTTGCGCGCCTCTTCCACCAGGGCGAGGATGTCGCCCATGCCGAGGATGCGGTTGGCCATGCGGGTCGGGTCGAACGCTTCGAGGCCGTCGAGTTTTTCCGACACGCCGGCAAACTTGATCGGTTTGCCCGTGATGTGGCGCACGGACAGGGCCGCACCGCCGCGCGCGTCACCGTCGAGCTTGGTCAGCACGATACCCGTCAGCGGCAGCGCATCATTGAAGGCCTTGGCCGTATTGATGGCATCCTGGCCCAGCATGGCGTCGACGACAAATAGGGTTTCGATCGGTTTCACGGCGCCGTGGACGGCGGCGATTTCGCGCATCATCTCTTCATCGATACCGAGACGGCCCGCCGTATCGATGATCAGCACGTCGTGGTAATGCTTTTTCGCCCAGTCCAGCGCGGCCAGCGCGATATCGACGGGCTTGTCCGTGCTGGCGGACGGGAAGAAGTCGGCGCCTACCTGGGCCGTGACCGATTGCAGCTGGGCGATCGCGGCAGGGCGGTACACGTCGGCCGAGACGGTCAATACTTTCTTCTTCTTTTCTTCCTTCAGATACTTTGCCAGCTTGCCGACGGTGGTGGTTTTACCCACACCCTGCAGACCGGCCATCAGGATGATGGCGGGCGGCTGCTGGGCAAAGCTGATCTGCGACGCTTCCGGTCCCAGGTCGGCGCCCATCAGGGCGGCCAGCTCGCGCTGCACCACGCCCACCAGGGCCTGGCCTGGCGTGAGCGAGGAAATGACATCCTCGCCCATGGCTTTTTCTTTGACTTTGGCGATGAATTCGCGCACGGCGGGCAGGGCGACGTCGGCTTCGAGCAGCGCCAGGCGCACTTCGCGCAGCATGTCGGCGGTGTTCGCTTCGGTCAGGCGCGCCTCGCCGCGCATGGTCTTGACGACTTTGGCAAGCCGTTGGGTGAGATTATCTAGCATGATGAACCTGCAATGAAAAGCTTGGGAGTGGGCGGCGCTAAGAGTCTACGCCAGCAGGAGATGCCTGCATCTGCTGGGGGAGGCCCTAAACCGGACGATGGGCGCCATTTTACCCCATCGCGGGGCCCTGGCGGTCCCACGCTGCACAGCCTGGCGGTTGGCCTGCTTTTGAATTAGTTGGTATTTCTGGCAATGCCACGATTGCACGAAAGCCAAAAACACGGTTAAAATGAGAATAATTCTTATTTACATTCGCAGGCGCGCCGCGCCTGACGGGAAAGGGATGCCATGTCGGCCGCCGATTTTGCCCAGCAACAGGACTTGCACGCGCTCTACAGCAGCCATCACGGCTGGCTGCAGGGCTGGCTGCGGCATAAGCTGGGCAATGCGGGCGAAGCGGCGGACCTGGCGCAAGACACTTTTATCAGCGTGCTGAGCAACGGCACGGCGCCGCAGATCCGCGAAGCGCGGCCTTTCCTGGCCACCATCGCGCGGCGGCTGGTGGCGCACCGCTACCGCCGGCAAGTGCTGGAAGACGCGTATCTGGCGGCGCTGTCCTGCCTGCCGCCCGAGGCGGCGCCCGCGCCGGAAACGCGTTTATTGGCGCTGGAAGCCTTGCAGGAAATCGACACGGCCCTCGACGGCTTGCCGGGCCCCGTGCGCACGGCGTTCTTGCTGGCGCAGCTCGAAGGCCTCAGCTATGCCGAGATCGCCGCGCGCCTGCAGGTGTCGGCCAGCTCGGTCAAGCAGTACCTGACGCGCGCCAACCGCCAGGTATTTTTCTCCCTGCCGGCATGAGCACGGCGGGCGGACCTGCGGCCCCGGCGGCCATCCGCGACGAGGTGCAGCAGCAGGCGGCCGAGTGGCTGACCATATTGATGTCGGGCGAGGCCAGCGAAGCGGAATACGCCGCCTGGCAGCGCTGGCGCGGCGCCGACCCTGAACATGAACGGGCCTGGCAGCATATCGAAGCCGTCACGCAGCGCTACAAAGGCGTGTACCGCGACGGCGCGCAGCGCACGGCGGCCGCGCAGGCGCTGGCCAGTGCCGGGCCGCCCGCCAGCGGCAAGCGGCGCCAGTTGCTGGCGTGGCTGGGCGTGGCGGCTGGCGGCGGCCTGCTGGCCGCGCAGACGGATGCCTGGCAGGGTGTGCGCGCCCTGCGCGCCGACTACCGCACGGCCACGGGCGAGCGGCGCGAGGTGGCGCTGGACGATGGCAGCGTGCTCAATCTGAATACGGGATCGGCCGTGAACGTGCGCTTCGACGGCGAGCGCCGCCTGATCGAACTGCTGGCCGGCGAAATCCTCGTCGTCAGCGGCCGGGGCGCCGGCAGCGCCGCGCCGCTGGAAGTGGCCACGCGCGAAGGCCTGGTGCGCGCGCTGGGCACGCGCTTTGCCGTGCGCCAGCAGGAGGGCTACAGCACCGTGGACGTGTTTGAAAGCGCCGTCGAAATCCGTCCCCGCGACGGCGGCGGCACGCCTCTGCTGCTGGCGGCCGGGCGCGGCGTGGCCTTTTCCCGCCATGCGCCGGATGCGCCGCACGCCATCGATGCATATGCCGATGCCTGGTCGCGCGGGCAGCTGATCGTCGATGACGTGACCCTGGGCGATTTCCTGGCCGACCTGGCCCGCTATCGTCCCGGCGTGATCGACTGCGCGCCGGCAGTGGCGCAGCTGCGCCTGTCGGGCGTGTTCCCGCTGGCCGACACGCAGCGCATCCTGAGCATGCTGCCCCATTCGCTGCCGGTGCAGGTGCGCAGCCGCACGCGCTATTGGGTGACGGTCGAACCGGCGCCATAGCGCCTCCGCAAAAAATATCGGCCGTCCGGCTGCCCGTTTTTCGTTTTCGCGGCACCTACAGAGTAGGGCGCCTGTTTTTAGCGTCCCATGACGCCATTTTTCAGGATTTTCATGCAACAGGTTTCGCATATTGTCAATTTCGCATCGATCCGTCCTCAGCGGCATCCGCTGGCGCTGGCCGTGGCGGCCTTGTGCCTGGCCGCCGGCACCCAGGCGCTGGCTCAGCAGGCGGCCCCCGTCGCTCCTGCCGCCGAGCAAACCATGGGCGGCGTGTCCGTCACGGCGGGACGCGATGCGGCGACGGAAGGCAGCGGCTCCTACACGACGGGCGTGAGCAATACGGCAACCAAACTGAACCTGTCGCTGCGCGAGACGCCGCAGTCGGTCAGCGTGCTGACGCGCCAGCAGATCGACGACTTGGGCATCACCACGCTGGACGACGCCGTGCAGTCGATCACGGGCCTGGTCATGCAGAAGGGTAACTTTACAGGCGATTCGGGCAGCTTCAGCGCACGGGGTTTTCCAATTGATAACATCCTGTTCGATGGCTTGCCCACCAGCCTGGGCGCGAATGGCACCTTCAATGGCGACAACGACGACCTGGCCATCTATGACCGCATCGAGGTGGTGCGCGGCGCCACGGGCTTGACGACGGGCAGCGGCACGCCCAGCGCGGCCATCAACCTGGTGCGCAAGCGCCCGACGGCCACGCCGCAGGCGTCATTCTCGGCCAGTATCGGCAGCTGGAGCAACTACCGGCTGGAAGCTGACGCGGCCAACGCGCTCAACGAAGCGAAGACGCTGCGCGGGCGCATCGTCGCGACGCTGCAGGACAAGCAGGACTACGTCGATGTGCTGCATGGCCGCAATCACCAGCTGTACGGCATCATCGAAGCGGACCTGCGCCCCGACACCACCCTGACCGTGGGCGCGCATTACCGCAAGACCGATAACGACGGCGTCACGACGGGCGTGGTCACGGCCGCCGACGGCAGCTTCCTGAACCTGCCCCGCTCCACCTACCTGGGCACGGACTTCGACGGCTGGCGCCAGACCGATCAAACCATCTTCGCGGAACTGGAACACCGCTTCGGCAACGGCTGGAAGGCCAGGCTGGCGGCCACGCGCAAGACGCCCGAGATCGACACGACGTTTTCCGGCATCAGCCGCCGCGGCGACACCCTGCGCTTCAATTCGCAAAGCTACCGCGCGGAAGTGGCCAATACCAGCTATGAAGCGTATGCCGGCGGCAGCTACAGCCTGTTCGGCCGCCAGCATGAGCTGACGGTGGGCGCCAGCCACCGCCGCGCGTCGAAAAACAGCTATGGCGGCTGGGCGCCCTACAGCTGGAAAGAGAGCGCGCCCGTGATCGATCCCTACCACTGGGATGCGGGCAGCGTGGCGCGCCCCGCCATCGATTATGCGCAGTGGCGCACGGCCAGCATCACCGAGCAAAGCGGCGTGTATGCGGGCACGCGCCTGCGCCTGGCCGATCCACTGTCGCTGGTACTGGGCGGACGCCTGAGCTGGTACAAGGACGACGCGGGCTACTCGGTGGCGCGCGAATTCACGCCGTATGCCGGCGTCGTGTATGACCTCGACAAGCAGCATTCCGTGTACGCCAGCTGGACCGAAATCTTCCAGCCGCAGGCGGCCACGGACGCCAATGCGCAGCCCTTGAAGCCGATCAGCGGCACCAACTATGAAGCGGGCGTGAAAGGCGAATACTTTGGCGGCGCGCTCAATGCCAGCGCGGCCGTGTTCCAGATCCGCCAGCAAAACCGCGGCGTGGACGACCTGGCCGGCCCGAATCCCTGCCCCGGCAGCACCTGGGGCTATTGCCAGCGCGCGTCGGGCGAAGTGCGCAGCGAAGGCGTGGAGCTGGACGTGGCGGGCGCGCTGACGCCCGACTGGCAGCTGTCGGCCGGCTATACCTATGTGAAGGCGCAATTTACGCGCGACAGCGATCCGGCCAATATCGGCAAGGATTTCAACAGCCGCTATCCGCGCCAGCAGCTCAAGCTGGCCACCAGCTACCGCCTGTGGGGCGCCGCGCAGGGCTGGCGCGTCGGCGCCTCGGTGTACGGGCAGGGCGCGACCGAGTCGGGCGACGGCACCTACCATCTGCGCCAGGGCCGCTATGCGATCGTGGGCCTGAACGCGGCCTGGCAGGTCGACAGCCGCGCCGAGCTGCGCCTGAACGTCAACAACGCGCTCGACAAGCACTATTACCAGAGCATCTATTCCGATGTCTTCGGCAACCTGCCCGGTGCGCCGCGCAATCTGATGCTGACCTTGAATTACAAGCTGTAACTTATTAAATTTACATTATCTATCTTGATGAAGGATGCATGGCTTATGGAAGTGCAGTTGAATCTGGCCCGCGATGGCGTGAACCAGCGCAGGGCAGCGGGAGCGCCGCGATGATGAAATCGGCCAACATGATGTTGTTCTCGCGCGTGCTCGCCGCCGTCCTTGGCGGCTATGCGCTCACGTCCGGCGTGGCCGTGCTGCTGTCGGCCGTGCTGCCGCTGTCGCGCGCCGAAGCCGTGCTGACGGCCACCCTGAGCGCGTTTGTCGTCTACACCTGCGCCGTGATCTGGGTCTTTGCCGTGCAGGACCTGCGCCGCGCCTGGCTCGGCATGCTGCTGCCGGCCATCGTCTGCGGCGGCATCGGCATGCTGCTGTCGAGAGGTGCCGCATGAACGCCGTCAAAGTAGACAAGGTGGCCAAGACGCCGCAGCAGGGCGGACTGCGCCAGGCCATGGCCTGGCTGCATACGTGGAGCGGACTGTGGATTTCCTGGCTGCTGTTCGCCATCTTCCTGACCGGTTCCCTGGCCGTCTTCGACGACCCGATCGGCCACTGGATGACGCCCGAACACGCTTTGGCCGAGGCGGCGCATGCGAACGATCCGCCGCTGCCCAAGGTCACGGACCGCGCGCACCGGCTGGAGCTGGCGCTCGACTTCATGGCCAAGGAGCATCCGAAGGCGGACATGTGGGAAATCTGGCCCGTGCAGCGCCCCGGCCACGGCCTGTCCGCCTACTGGTTCCAGCCCAATGGCGGCTATGGCTCGGCGGAACTCGATCCGCTGACGGGCGCCGTCGTCGAGCATGCGCGCGAGGCGACGGAGCGCGAAACCATCGGCGGTCACCATTTCGTCGATTTCCACTACGAGCTGCATGCGGGACGCATCGGCGTATGGATCGTCGGCATCACCACCATGATCATGCTGGTGGCGCTGGTGAGCGGCGTCATCACGCACAAGCGCATCTTCAAGGACTTCTTTACCTTCCGCCCGGCCAAGGGCCAGCGTTCGTGGCTCGACGCGCATAACGCGGTGGCCGTGCTGACCTTGCCGTTCCAGTTCATGATCGCCTACACGGGCCTGGCGTTCTACAGCGACGACTATGTGCCGGCGCCCGTGGTGGCGCAATACGGCGCGGACCATGGCAAGCAAGCCTTCCTGAGCGACTGGAACGACTCGGGCAAACCCGTGCGCATGGGCCAGCCGCTGGCCATTCCATCGCTGGAACCGTTCGCCCTGCGCGCCGAACAGGCCATCGGCCAGGAAATCCGCGCCGTGGTGCTGGACAATCCGAACGACGCCTCCATGCGCGTATGCATGTATGGCTGGAATGAAGAGACGGAGACGCTGCAGCGCATCAGCGCCAACACGGGCATGGCCTGCTATGCGCTGGCCACAGGCGAGCAGATCGCCGTGCGCGCGCCGGGCGAGTCGAACACGGGCGGCGCGGGCCTGACGCGCGTCGTCATGTCGAACCTGCACATGGCCGGCTTCGGCGGCACGCCCATGCGCTGGCTGTACTTCCTCTGCGGCCTGGCCGGCACGGCCATGATGGGCACGGGTGCGATCCTGTTCATGGTCAAGCGCCGCCAGCGCGCGGGCGGCGAGTTCGGCGCCTGCACGCAGCGCGTGTACCGCGTCATCGAATGCCTGAACGTGGCGGCCATTGCGGGCCTGGCGGTTGCCTGCGCCGGCTTCCTGTGGGCGAACCGCCTGATCCCTGTCGGCATCGAGCACCGCGCCGGCTGGGAAGTGCGCGCCTTCTTCGGCGTGTGGTTCGTGATGCTCGTGCATGCCTGCCTGCGCGGGGAAAAGCGCGCCTGGATCGAACAATTGTGCGTGCTGGCCGCCCTGTGCCTGCTGCTGCCCGTGCTGAACCTGCTGAGCACGGGCGACAACCTGGCGGCGCAGATCGCGCGCGGCGACTGGGAAAGCGCGGGCGTGGAACTGGCCAGCATGGCCTTTGGCCTGCTGGCCGGCTGGGGCGCGTGGAAAGTCCACAAGCGCAAGGAAAAACCGGTGAAGAAGGCCGCCGGCAAGGAAAGCCCTGCGCCATCGGCCAGCCTGCAAATCAATACGGAAGGACAGTCATGATCAATACCATCCTGTGCGCGCTGGGCCTGGCGTATGCGGGCATGGCCAGCCTGTCGCTGGCGATGGACCGCCATCACGGCCAGGTATGGGGGCGCGACGCGGCGCCGAACGTGCGGCGCGCGCTGCAATTGGCGGGCACGATCCTGCTGGCGCTGGCCATCTGGCCCTGCGTGGCCGGCTGGAGCGCCACCGTCGGCGTGGTCGCGTGGCTGGGATTCCTGTCGGCCGGCGCGCTGCTGGTGGCCCTGCTGCTGCCGTATGCCCCCCGCTTGCTGTTTCGTAGTTCCCTGCTGGCAGCCGTCGCCGCGCTGGCAGGGCTTGTGATGTTCCTGCGGTGATGTTCACCGCCATTTTCAAGGATAGACCGATGCACTTTTCACGTTTGGCGACACCGTTTTACTTTACCTGCAACCGCAAGGCGGCTTCTTGATGGCGGCCCGCCTGCCTTCCCGCCGCGCCCGCATCCTGGGCGGCGCGGTCTTGCTGGCGCTGTTCGGCGCCGGTGCATTGTGGGCCACGCGGGGCCCGGCCACCGTGTTCGACACGGCGCCCGTCAAGCGCGGCAATATCGAGGCCAGCGTCACGGCCATCGGCACTCTGCAGCCGCAAACCTATGTCGACGTGGGCGCGCAGGTGTCGGGTCAGATCACGCGCCTGCACGTACAGCCTGGCAGTGCCGTGGAAAAAGGCCAGCTGCTGGCCGAGATCGATCCCAGCGTGCAGCAAGCCACGGTCGATGCGGGCCGCGCCGCCCTGGCGGGATTGCGCGCGCAGCTGGCCGACCAGCAGGCGCAGCACCGCCTGGCGGGCCAGCAGCACGGGCGCCAGAAGCAGATGGCGAAGTTCGACTCCACGCCGCTGGCCGACCTGGAAGCGGCCGAAGCCACCCTGGCGTCGGCCGGCGCCAAGATCGACCACCTGAAGGCGCAGATCGACCAGACCCAGGCCAGCCTGAAGGCGGACGAGGCGCGCCTGGGCTATACGCGCATCTACGCGCCCATGGCCGGCAAGGTGGTGGGCCTCGATGCGAAGGAAGGGCAGACCCTGAACGCCACCTACCAGACGCCGAACATCCTGCGCATCGCCGACCTGTCGGCCATGACGGTGTGGACGGAAGTGTCGGAGGCGGACGTGCGCCGCGTGCGCCCGGACATGCCCGTGTACTTCACCACCCTGGGCGGCGACCAGCGGCGCTGGAGCGGCAAGGTGCGGCAAGTGCTGCCCGCGCCGCCCGTGCCCGGCGGTTCTGCCGCCGGCACGGCACTGGCGCCGTCGACCAGCAAGGTGATTCTGTATACAGTGCTGTTCGACGTGGATAACGCCGATGGCGAACTGATGCCGCAGATGACGGCGCAAGTGGTGTTTGTCACGGCCGCGGCAAACAATGTGCTGGCTGTGCCCTTACCGGCCCTGAAGCCGTCCACCGCGGAAGGCGCGAAGCCGGGGCAGTTCACGGCCCGCGTGATGGATGCCGATGGCAAGGTCGATACGCGCGCCGTCACCGTGGGCGTGCGCAACCGCCTCAGCGCGGAAGTGCTGCAAGGCTTGCGCGAAGGTGAATTGCTGGTCACGGGCGAACAGCCGGCCGGCAGCGGCAGCAGCAGGTTCCAGTTATGAGTGCCATGAGCGAGGCCGTGTCGCTGGGACCGGCGGGGCAGCCGGAGCAGCCGCCCCTGATCCAGTTGCAGGGCATCCGCAAGCGCTACGGCGGCCATGACGGCGCGCCGGCCGTGGAAGTGCTGCGCGGCCTGACCCTGTCCATCGGCGCCGGCGAATTCGTCGCCATCGTGGGCGCGTCCGGTTCCGGCAAATCGACCCTGATGCACCTGCTGGGCTGCCTGGACCGGCCCAGCGACGGCACCTACCGCTTCGCGGGCCAGGACGTGGCCAGCCTGAATCCCGATGAACTGGCGTGGCTGCGGCGCGAAGCGTTCGGCTTCGTCTTCCAGGGCTACCATTTGATCTCCACCGAATCGGCGCGCGAAAACGTGGAAGTGCCGGCCCTGTATGCGGGCATGCCGGCTGCGGCCCGCCACGCGCGCTCGGAAGCGCTGCTCAAGCGCCTGGGGCTGGGCGACCGGCTCGACCACCGGCCGAACCAGTTGTCCGGCGGGCAGCAGCAGCGCGTGTCGATTGCGCGCGCCCTGATGAACGGCGGGCGCATCATCCTCGCCGATGAACCGACGGGGGCGCTCGACAGCAGCAGCGGCGCCGAAGTCATGGCCCTGCTGGGCGAGCTGGCCGATGCGGGCCACACCATCATCCTCATTACGCATGACCGCAAGGTGGCGGCCCAGGCGCGCCGCGTGATCGAGATCCGCGACGGCGAAATCATCGAAGACTCGGGCGCCGTCGCCATTGCCGCCACGTCGACGGCCCTGCCGCCGCTGGACATGTCGCGCGCCGCGCATGACACGGGCGCCTCGCTGGGCACGGAATTGCTGGACGCGGCGCGCGCCGCCTGGCGCGTGCTGTGGATCAACCGCTTCCGCACGGGCTTGACCCTGCTGGGCATCATCATCGGCGTCGCGTCCGTGATCGTCATGCTGGCCATCGGCCTGGGCACGCGCCAGCAGGTGATGGCCCAATTGGGGGCGTTCGGCTCGAATTTGCTGTACATGGCGTCGCGCGGCGAAAGCTCGCGCATCCCCGGGCGCAGCATCACCTTGGCCGACCTGGACGCGCTCAAGGATGTGCCGGGCATTTCCCACGTGCTGCCGAATGTCACCGGCAACAAGGTGATACGCCACGGTAACCTCGACGTGCAGACGTATGTGCGGGGCACGGGGCCGGCGCTGCCGCAGATCCAGACCTGGCCCGTGGCCAAGGGCGGCTTCTTTACCGAGGAGGACGAGCGCGAGATGGCCACCGTGGCCGTGCTGGGCGCGCACCTGGCGGAAAAGCTGATGCCCGACGTGCCCAACCCCGTGGGGCAGAGCATCCTGATCGGCAACGTGCCGTTCCAGGTGATCGGCGTGATGAGCGCGAAGGGCGCGCTGACGGGCGAGAAGGATGAAGACGACGTGCTGCTGCTGCCGTTTTCCACGGCCGGCATCCGCGTCTTCGGCCAGCGCGAGCCGACGTACACGGTGATGGCGGTGGCCGACGTCAAGCGCGTGACGGAGGTGGAGGCGGCGGTCGACGCCACCATGTTCGAGCGCCACCGCATCCGCGACTACGGCATCAGCAACGCGGCCGCGTCGATTGCCGCCGAAGCGAAGACGCAGGACAACATGACCATGATGCTCAGCCTGATCGCCGCCGTCTCCCTGGTGGTGGGCGGCATCGGCGTCATGAACGTGATGCTGATGACGGTGCGCGAGCGCACGCGCGAGATCGGCATCCGCATGGCGACGGGCGCGCGCCGGCGCGACATCCTGCGCCAGTTCCTCACCGAAGCCGTGCTGGTGTCGGTGGTGGGCGGCGTGGCCGGCATCGTGGTCGGCGTGACGGTGGCGGCCCTGCTGCTGGTCTGGGACGTGCCGGTGATCTTTTCGCTGAGCGCCGTGGGCGGTGCGTTTGCCTGCGCCGTGGTGACGGGGCTGGTGTTTGGCTTCATGCCGGCGCGCAAGGCGTCGGGACTCGACCCCGTGGTGGCGCTGGCGGGACAGTAGCTGCCGGCGCAACGCCGGCAGCGTGGCTGGCGCCGGCCCTTGCCGCCTCCGGGCAAGGGTCGGCCGCCGGCAAAAAAATGTTGCCCTGGCTCTAACACGCGGTACTATCTCCCCATAATAAAAAAGCCGTGTCTTATGCCCTGGCGGGCACATACCAACCACCACAGGAGAACCCGATGCAGAAACAATCCACCTTGAAGACCGGTATCGCCGCCGCCCTCGTGCTGGCGTTCGGCATGGGCGCTGCCCAGGCGCAGGAAGTCGTGCGCCTGGGGAATTTGAAGTTCGCCCATTACGGCGCCGTGTCGTACATCAAGGAAATCGCGCCCAAGTGCGGCATCAAGGTCGAAGAGCATGTCTTTGCCAAGGGCCTCGACGTGATGCAGGCGATTATTGCCGGCGAGCTGGACGTGGGAGCGACGGCGTCCGAGGCGGCCATTTCCGGCCGCGCCGGCGGTGCGCCCATCTACGTGGTGGCCGGTTTTGCCAAGGGCGGCGCGCGCCTGGTGGCGGGGGCGGGACAAAAGATTGGCAGCGTCAAGGAGCTCAAGGGCAAGCGCGTGGGCGTGACGCGGGGCGGCATCCAGGAAGTGCTGCTGCTGGCCGAGCTGGCGCAGGCGGGCCTGACGTATTCCGAAACCAAGGGCAAGGATGTGCAACTGGTGTTCCTCGCCTACGCCGACTTGAACCAGGCGCTGATGGGCAAGAATATCGACGCCATGATGCAGTCGGAGCCGCAATCGTCGCAGGCGATCAACAAGGGCTTCGGCACCGAAGTCATCAAGCCGTACGACACGCCGATCGGCGAGCCCGTGCGTACCATGGTGATGACGGAAAAATTCTACAAGGAACGCCGTCCCGTGGCGGAAAAATTCATGCGCTGCTTTGTCGAAGCGACGAAAACCTTTATTGACAGCAAGGCGACGGCAGAAAAGTATGTGCGCGAAGTGGTATTCCGCGGCCAGATCACGAAGGACGATTTCGACGACGCGATCAGCAATTCGCCGTATTCGTACGACATCTCGCCCGAGCATATCCAGGTGACCACCGATGTGATGGTGAAAACGGGCGTGGGCCGCATGAGCAAGCCGCCCGTGGCCAGGGACTGGGTCAAGACGGACTTGCTGGAGCAGGCGAAAAAGAGCCTGAATGTGAAGTAAATCAGCCCAAGCATGAAAAAAACCTCCGCCTGGTAATGGCGCGGAGGTTTTTTTATGGCAGGCGGCCTTAGCGGGCGTTAAAGCCCATCCAGCCTTTTTCCGTCTGCCGGAAGCTCAGCGTGTAGATGCGCGTCAATTCATCGCCTTTCTTGAGCTGGCGGTTGATGATGGCGCCGTAATTGTCCAGCACGATCTGGTCCGCCCACTGCAGCAGGTTTTCAAAGCGCTCGGCCGTCATTGCCGCCTGGCGGGCCAGCAGCGGCGCGGGAATCGCCTTCTTTTCCTGCTCCTGCGCCCAGAATGTGCGGAAAGCCTTGTTTTCGCCGCCCATGCCGCGCGCCATCAGGCCCAGGCCCATGGTCATGCCGGCGGAACTGTCCGTCTTTGCCTGCGCTTCGAGCTTGTCGGCCACGTCGGCCAGCAATTCCAGGTAGCCCACCTTGGCGCGCAGGATGGCGGAGCCCTTGATATCGTATTGCTGTTCGTTCTCTTTCCAGCCGTTCAGCTTTTCCAGCTTGGCGATGTCGAAGTAATCCTTGTACAGGTCGTAGTTCTGGATAGACGTACGGAAATATTCCTCGTAGGTGGACTGGGAAGGCGCATCTTTCATGCAGCCGCTCAGCAAGGTGCAGATGGCAAGCAGGAGGCAGGTCCAGGACAGTTTTGGAAAAGACATGGTGGCGGTGGCGTAAGGGTGGATAAATGTTGCTATGTGGACATAATTATAGGACTGGCTAATCAGGATGGCAACGTGGCTGCGGCGCGGTAAAGCGGTGCCGGCGGAAAGATTGCCGAAATCTTGAGGGTGCGCCACCCCGTCGCGCCTCAGGCGCGATATCATGGCAGGCTTGCAGCATGGGCTGGCGGCGGAATGCCTGTCACCCGGGCTGTCGCTTGAATCGCGCTTGTCGGCTATGGTGTAAACTTAAACTATGCAGATCTATTTCTTTTTCCTCGCCGCCCTGTTGTACGCGGCGTGCGCGGTGCTTCCCTCGTCCCGTGCCCGGTTGATTGCCGGCCTGACCGGCGTTGCCTGGCTGGCGCATGCCGCCACCCTGTGGTTCGACCTGATGGCGCCGGGCACCCTGCGTTTCGGTTTTTCCGCCATGCTGTCGGCCGCGCTGTGGGTCTCGGTGGGCGCCTACTGGATAGAGAACCGCAATTTCAGCCTGGACGGACTGCGCCGCATGGTCATGCCCAGCGCCGTCATCGCCATCGGCCTGGCCTGGGCTTTTCCTGGCAGCCAGGTCAACATGGAAGGCAAGTCGGCCGTCTTCGGCTGGCATATCGCCGTGGCCGTGCTCGCTTACAGCACCTTGACGATTGCCGCCTTCCACGCCGTGCTGATGGCGCTGCAGGAATCGCGTCTGCATACGCGCAGCGAAAGCCGCGGCTTCATCGGCAGCGCGCTCGATCAGCTGCCGGCCCTGCTGACGATGGAAAAACTGCTGTTCCGCATGATCGGCCTGGGTTTCATCCTGCTCAGCCTGACCGTATTGTCGGGCATCGTCTTTTCCGAGCAATTATTTGGCAAGGCGCTCAACTGGGACCACAAGTCCGTGTTTACCATGCTGTCGTGGCTGTTGTTTGCCGCCCTGCTGGCAGGTCGCCGTTTTCGCGGCTGGCGCGGCAAGACGGCCCTGAGCTTTACCCTGGCCGGTTTCGCCACCTTGTTGCTGGCCTATGTCGGCAGCCGTTTTGTACTGGAAGTGGTTTTACACCGAGGATTCGCATGACACGTGTTTTATTCTGGCTGGCGCTGGTGTTTCTGGTGCTGTTTGCTATCCGCAGCAAGATCCGCGGCATGCAGCAGCGCGCCCGCGCGCAGCAGCAACAGCAGCGGCCGAACCCGTTTACGCCGCCGGGCCGGCCGCAGGAATTGCCCGATGCCGAGCTGATGCTGTGCTGCGCCCATTGCGGCGTGTACTACCCGGCTTCCGAAAACGTGCAGGCCAAGGGCCACGATTACTGCAGCCACGCGCACGCCACGCTGTAAGGGCCGGCCCGCGCCCCGTTGCTCATCCGTATCGTAAGGTCCCTCGGCAGCAGTCCGGCGTAGCATCTGCAGCAGGCGGTTCGCCACCGCCATTGCAGAAAGGCGCGTTTCCCCATGTCCAGTCCCCGCCCGCATACCGTGACCGCCGCCGGCATGGCGCCGGCGCCGCAACTGAGCGGCAACTCGCTGCCCATGCAGGCGCTGCGCGCGCAGATCGGCCGCATCGCCCGCTGCGGCGCGCCCGTGGCCATCCGCGGCGAATCGGGCACGGGCAAGGAACTGGCGGCGCGCGCCATCCATGCGCAGGGCGCGCGTGCCAGCTTCCCGTTTATTGCCGTCAACTGCGGCGCCATTCCCGAAGCGTTGATGGAAGCCGAATTCTTCGGCTGCCGGCCCGGCGCCTACACCGGGGCACGGCACGAGCGCCAGGGATTGTTCCAGGCGGCCCACGGCGGCAGCCTGCTGCTCGACGAAGTCGACGATCTGCCGCTGGCCATGCAGGTGAAGCTGTTGCGCGTGCTGCAGGAGCGCCGCGTGCGCAAGCTGGGCGGGAGTGCGGACGAAGCCGTCGACGTGCGCATCCTGTGCGCCAGCCAGCATGGCCTGGCGCGCGGCGTGGCCGCCGGCACGTTTCGCCAGGATCTGTTTTACCGCCTCAATGTGATCGAGCTGGCGCTGCCGCCGCTGCGCGAGCGGCGCGGCGATCTGCAGGTATTATGTGAGGTAATCCTCGCGCGCCTGGCCCCGGGCCAGGCCGTGAGCCTGGCGCCGCCTGTGCTGGCGGCGCTGGCCGCGTATGCGTTTCCCGGCAATGTGCGCGAGCTGGAAAACGTGCTGGAGCGGGCGCTGGCCTTTGCCGACGGTGGCGTGATCGCGCTCGACGGGCTGGCCTTGCCGTCCGCGGCGGGCACTATGCCGCTGCGGGTGCTGCCGCCGCCGGCCGTGCCGGAACGGCAAGCGTGCCTGCCCGGCATGGCGCTGCGCGGCGTGGTCCCGGTCTTGCCGCTGGAGATGTATTTGCGCCAGGCCGAGCGCGACATGATCGTGCGGGCGCTGGTGCGGGCGCGCTACCACCGCGCACGGGCGGCGCGCCAGCTGGGGCTCAGCGTGCGCCAGTTGCGTTACCGCATGCAGAAACTGACGATACAGGAACCGCTACTTGATGAGCGCATGGACGATAGATGAAGACGGCTGGTGCGACGGTGCGCTGCGCTATGACTCGCCGCACCACGATGCGCGCCCGGACGGCATGCAAGTCGATTTGCTGGTGATCCATAACATCAGCTTGCCGGGCGGCCACTTCGGCGGACCGCATGTGTCGGACTTGTTTACGGGCCGGGTAGACTATAATGCCGATCCTTCTTTCGCCGACCTGCGTGGCTTGCAGGTGTCGGCGCACTTTTTTGTGCGGCGCGATGGTGCGCTGTTGCAATATGTTTCTACTGATCAACGTGCCTGGCATGCCGGCGCGTCCGTGTTCGAAGGACGCCCGCAGTGCAATGGCTATTCCATCGGTATCGAAATGGAAGGCTCGGACGACGTGCCTTTCCAGCCGCGGCAATACCATGTCCTGGCGGCGCTGACGGCGGCGCTGGTGGCGCGCTACGGGCTGACGCAGGTGCGGGGCCACGAGCATATTGCGCCGGGGCGGAAGACGGATCCGGGGCCGTTTTTTGACTGGCATTTTTATCAAAAATGCTGGCTGGAAACGCTTCACGGGCAAGCTGCGTTAGCGCTTACTTCGCGGGGATTGGGCTTTCCATCCATGCCCTGAAAAGTCAACCGAAATCGTATATGAAAACACAAAAAATTACGCCGACGGATGCCGGAAAACTATTGCATCGCCTTTCGATGGGCACTACAATTAGTGCAGAACTTGAACTTAGTGACTATATGTAGTGCCATCACAGACGTTTTCAGAATTATTACCAAAGCTACCCTGTTTGTTGATATGACAACGGGAACTGGCGGTTCATCACCCTTGATCGCATTTCGCGCCAGCCGGACAAGACAGGTTGGTCGCATGATTTCTGACTGTGCATTATTTACTATTTGGCAATAAAATTACCTGAAGAAACCCAGACCATCGGGCGTTCTATTCAACAACACACGCGGCAGCAAAACTGCAGGCTGACTTTAGCTGACAACGGGAGCTTCAATGCAATCACCACAAGATATTTCCATCCATCCAACGCCAGTATCGCCAGCGCCAGGCGCGGCCAACAGCGTGGCGAGTACGGGCGCGGCATTGGGCGACTATCGCATCATCCGCCGCAACGGCGCGGTGGTGGCATTTGAGCCTTCGAAGATTGCCATCGCCATGACCAAGGCGTTTTTGGCCGTTAACGGCGGCCAGGGCGCCGCTTCGGCACGCATCCGCGAACTGGTGGAACAATTGACCGACGGCGTCGTCGCAGCGCTGGTGCGCCGCCACCCGGGCGGCGGCACCTTCCATATCGAAGACGTGCAAGACCAGGTGGAACTGTCGCTGATGCGTTCGGGCGAGCACGACGTGGCGCGTGCCTACGTGCTGTACCGCGCCAAGCACATGGAAGAGCGCCGTTTGCAGAAGGAAGCGCAAGGCGCTTCCGCACAAGTTTCCGCACCGCAATTGAACGTGACGGACAACGGCGTGCGCCGCCTGCTGGACATGCAGGAAGTGCGCGACCTGATCAACGCCGCCTGCGCCGGCCTGGAAAAGCACGTCGATGCCGACGCCATCCTGGCTGAAACGGTGAAAAACCTGTACGACGGCGTGCCCGTCGAAGAGCTGCACAAGTCGGCCATCCTGGCAGCGCGCGCGCTGATGGAAAAAGACCCGGCCTACAGCCAGGTCACGGCCCGCATCCTGCTGCACACGGTGCGCAAGGAAGTGTTCGGCAAGGAAGTGCCGCAAGCGGCCGCTGCCGCCGAATACCTGACGTATTTCCCGCAATACATCGCCAAGGGCATCGCCGCCGAGCTGCTGAACCCGGTACTGGCCAGCTTCGACCTGGAACGCCTGGCCAAAGCCATCGTGGCCGACCGCGACTTGCAATTCGGCTACATCGGCCTGCAAACCCTGTATGACCGCTACTTCCTGCACATCCAGGACGTGCGCATCGAAATGCCGCAGGCGTTCTACATGCGCGTGGCCATGGGCCTGGCGCTGAACGAAGCGGACCGCGAAGCGCGCGCCATCGAGTTCTACAGCCTGCTGTCCTCGTTCGACTTCATGAGCTCGACCCCGACCCTGTTCAACTCGGGCACCCTGCGCTCGCAGCTGTCGTCGTGCTACCTGAGCACCGTGTCGGACGACCTGGAAGGCATCTACGACGCCATCAAGGACAACGCGCTGCTGGCCAAGTTCGCCGGCGGCCTGGGCAACGACTGGACGCCAGTGCGCGCCCTGGGCGCCCACATCAAGGGCACCAACGGCAAGTCGCAAGGCGTGGTGCCGTTCCTGAAAGTGGTCAACGACACGGCCGTGGCAGTCAACCAGGGCGGCAAGCGCAAGGGCGCCGTCTGCGCCTACCTGGAAACCTGGCACATGGACATCGAGGAATTCCTCGACCTGCGCAAGAACACGGGCGACGACCGCCGCCGCACCCACGACATGAACACGGCGAACTGGATTCCCGACATGTTCATGAAGCGCGTCATGGAAAAAGGCGAGTGGACCCTGTTCTCGCCGTCGGACACGCCAGACCTGCACGACAAGGTCGGCAAGGCCTTTGAACAGGCTTACCTGGGCTACGAAGCCAAGGCCGCCGCCGGCGAAATCCGCGTCTTCAAGAAGGTCCAGGCGCTGGACCTGTGGCGCAAGATGCTGTCGATGCTGTTTGAAACGGGCCACCCATGGATCACGTTCAAGGACCCTTGCAACATCCGCAGCCCGCAGTCGCACGTCGGCGTCGTCCACAGCTCGAACCTGTGCACGGAAATCACGCTGAACACCAGCAGCGATGAAATCGCCGTCTGCAACCTCGGTTCCGTGAACATGCCGGCGCACATGAAGGAAGGCAAGCTCGATCACATCAAGCTGGCCAAGACCATCCGCACCGCCATGCGCATGCTCGACAACGTCATCGACATCAATTACTACGCCGTCGACAAGGCGCGCAATTCGAACATGCGCCACCGTCCCGTCGGCATGGGCGTGATGGGCTTCCAGGACTGCCTGCACATGATGCGCATCCCGTTCGCCTCGGACGCCGCCGTGTCGTTTGCCGACACCTCGATGGAAGCCGTCTGCTACTACGCCTACCTGGCGTCGACGGAACTGGCCGAAGAGCGCGGCCGCTATGAATCGTACGCCGGTTCGCTGTGGGACCGCGGCATCCTGCCGCAGGACTCGGTCAAACTGCTGGCTGAAGAGCGCGGCGGCTACCTGGAAGTCGATTCCTCGTCGGCCATGGACTGGACCCCGGTGCGCGAACGCATCGCCAAGTTCGGCATGCGCAACTCGAACTGCGTGGCGATTGCCCCGACGGCGACGATTTCGAACATCATCGGCGTCTCGGCCTGTATCGAACCGACGTTCCAGAACCTGTACGTGAAATCGAACCTGTCGGGCGAATTCACCGAGATCAACGGCTACCTGGTGCGCGACCTGAAGGCGCGCGACCTGTGGGATGAAGTCATGATCTCGGACCTGAAGTACTTCGACGGCTCGCTGGTGAAGATCGACCGCATCCCGCAAGACCTGCGCGATATCTACGCCACGGCCTTCGAAGTGTCGCCAAGCTGGCTGGTGGAAGCGGCTTCGCGTCGCCAGAAGTGGATCGACCAGGCCCAGTCGCTGAACATCTACATGGCCGGCGCTTCGGGCAAGAAACTGGACGAAACCTACAAGCTGGCATGGCTGCGTGGCCTGAAAACCACCTACTACCTGCGTACCATCGCCGCCACCCACATGGAGAAATCGACCTCCAAGACGGGCGCCCTGAACGCCGTGGCAGTCGATGGCGGCATGTCGGCCAGCGCGCACAGCGCAGCGGCAGCTGCCGCAGTGGCAGCCGCTCCGGCGGTGGCACCGGTCGTGGCAGCGGCAGCGGACGACGCCGATGGCGAAGCCTGCTACCTGCGTCCAGGCGACGACGGTTTCGAGGAATGCGAAGCCTGCCAGTAAGATTTTAGTTGTCAGCCCGGCACGGCCGGGCTGATTCAATGTTGTTAATGTCTGCATTGTCCGATTGAACGGGCCTGTTGCGGATCGCCGGCTCGCCGGCATGGAAAGGAAGAAGAATATGTCGTTGTCTTGGGATGATGAAACCACGTCGGCAGCTGTGCCGCGTCCGGCGCAGCAAGCGCCACTGGGAAATACCGATTTGAACCTGCCGGCCGGTGCCGAGCCGTCCGAAGCGAACGCCGAGCAAGTGGCGCGCCGCGTGAATGCCGACGACAAGCGCATCATCAACGGCAAGACGGACGTCAACCAGCTGGTGCCGTTCAAGTACAAATGGGCGTGGGACAAATACCTGGCCGGCTGCGCCAACCACTGGATGCCGCAGGAAGTGAACATGCAGCGCGATATCGAGCTGTGGAAGAACCCGAACGGCCTGACGGACGACGAGCGCCGCCTGGTCAAGCGCAACCTGGGCTTCTTCGTGACGGCCGACTCGCTGGCCGCCAACAACATCGTGCTGGGCACCTACCGCCACATCACGGCGCCCGAGTGCCGCCAGTACCTGCTGCGCCAGGCGTTCGAGGAAGCGATCCATACGCACGCCTACCAGTACATCGTCGAATCGCTGGGCCTGGACGAAGGCGAGATCTTCAACGCCTACAACGAAGTCAAGTCGATCCGCGACAAGGATGAATTCCTGATCCCGTTCATCAACACGCTGACGGATCCCGCGTTCGTCACCGGCACGGTGGAAAACGACCAGAAGCTGCTCAAGTCCCTGATCGTGTTTGCCTGCCTGATGGAAGGCCTGTTCTTCTACGTGGGCTTCACGCAGATCCTGGCCCTGGGCCGCCAGAACAAGATGATGGGCGCTGCCGAGCAGTACCAGTACATCCTGCGCGACGAATCGATGCACTGCAACTTCGGCATCGACTTGATCAACACGATCAAGATGGAAAACCCGCAGCTGTGGACGGCCGCCTTCCGCGAAGAGATCAAGGATCTGTTCATGAAAGCCGTGGAGCTGGAATACGCCTACGCGGAAGACACCATGCCGCGCGGCGTGCTGGGTCTGAATGCGCCGATGTTCAAGGGCTACCTGCGCTTCATCGCCAACCGCCGCGCGCAGCAGATCGGCATCGAGCCGCTGTTCGCCCAGGAAGAAAATCCATTCCCGTGGATGAGCGAGATGATCGACATGAAGAAGGAACGCAACTTCTTCGAGACGCGCGTGACCGAATACCAGACCGGCGGTGCGCTGAACTGGGAATAAGCGTTCGCTCTCGAAAGCCAGAAGCGCCGTCACTGTGACGGCGCTTTTTTTTCGTCCCTGGCGCCGAAAAATACGGCCGCCGCGAGGCCGCGGAACACGCCATCGGCGCAGCGGAAAACGGCGCGCGCATCGGGCGCCGCGAAGCGGCTTGCGGCGGATTTTTCGGCGGCCATGCGGGCCCGCATCGCAGGCCGAAAATATCGTTTCCGGAGACGCTGGCGGCGGCATTTGGCGCGCGATTGTGCGATAGCACGCGTAACGTGCAAAAAAGCGGGTGAAAACGTGTCGTGCCGGTTGCGCATTGACAAGGTTTTCGTGTACTTTATGAGATTGCAAATGCGAGCGTTAGAATGCGGGGTTTTTTAACCAGCGCGGTAACGAAAAAACCTCGCAAAACAGGGATACAGATTTACACGGATATGCACAAAACCACACCGTTTTCGTCTGCCGCCGTGCCCGAATTTTTTCAGGCATGGCGGTTTTTTATTTGACGCTTGGGTGTTGTGGCGAGCGCGATGCGAGGAGCGAAAAAACGCACGGCATCGAAAACGAAAGACCGAATTCAGACTTTGCCACCAGCTGCGAGATAAAGCAGGGTGGCACCGACGATGGCTGAAGTGCTGCAAACGTGAGGAGTTGCAGCAGTTCAGCTGGTGCCGAATTCATTAGCGCAAACGACCGTTTGTGCCGATGAATAATTCGCCTGGCCTATCCCTGTGGTGGGTCGGACGGGTTTAAATCTTGTAGCTTAAATTTCTCATCTCAGATGAAGGAGAGACAAATGGCAACAGCCGCTAAGAAATCAGAAGTAAAGAAACCAGCCGCCAAGGCTGCTCCTGCCGCGAAGAAGCCGGCAGCCGCAGCGAAGACGGTTGCCGCTAAACCAGCTGCCAAAGCCGCAGCCAAACCAGCCGCAAAACCAGCCGCCAAAGCCGCAGCGAAACCTGCAGCCAAGCCAGCCGCAAAACCGGCAGCAAAAGTGGCTGCCAAGCCAGTAGCGAAAGCCGCAGCGAAACCAGCGGCCAAGGCAGCAGCAAAACCGGCAGCCAAGCCAGCAGCAAAAGTGGCAGCGAAACCTGCTGCCAAGGCAGCGGCCAAACCAGTGGCGAAAAAAGCCGCTGCCAAGCCAGCAGCCAAAGCGGCAGCCAAACCTGCCGCCAAGGCAGCAGCCAAGCCAGCCGTGAAAAAAGCCGCAGCGAAACCTGCAGCCAAGGCAGCAGCGAAACCTGTCGCCAAGGCAGCAGCCAAGCCAGCAGCGAAAAAAGTCGTCGCCAAGGCAGCAGCCAAGCCGGCCGCCAAAGCAGCAGCGAAGCCAGCAGCAAAAGCTGCAGCCAAGCCGGCAGCCAAGGTAGCAGCGAAGCCGGCCGCCAAAGCGGCAGCCAAGCCAGCGGCCAAGGCAGCAGCGAAGCCAGCAGCGAAAAAAGCCGTTGCCAAACCGGCAGCCAAGCCAGCCGCGAAAGCCGCAGCAAAACCTGCCGCCAAAGCGGTAGCGAAGCCAGCAGCCAAGCCGGCAGCGAAAAAAGCGGTAGCGAAGCCAGCCGCCAAACCGGCAGCCAAGGCAGCAGCGAAGCCAGCAGCAAAAGCGGCAGCCAAGCCAGCGGCCAAGGTAGCAGCGAAGCCGGCAGCCAAGGCAGCAGCGAAGCCAGCGGCCAAAGTTGCTGCGAAGCCAGCAGCCAAAGCAGCAGCGAAACCTGCCGCCAAGGTTGCAGCGAAACCGGCAGCCAAGCCAGCGGCCAAGGTAGCAGCGAAGCCAGCAGCAAAACCGGCAGCCAAGGTTGCCGCCAAGCCAGCGGCCAAGCCGGCAGCGAAAGCCGCAGCGAAACCTGCCGCCAAGCCTGCAGCAGCGCCAGTCGTGGCAGCCGCACCAGCCGCAGCGCCGGCAGCAGCTCCAGCGGCACCAGCCGCCGTGGCCGCCAAACCGGCAGCCAAGAAGGCCGCGCCTAAAAAGGCCGCACCGAAGAAGGCAGCGCCTGTCGCCAAGCCATCGGCGCCTATCGCACCTGTAGCAAAAACCGTGTTGGCACCGGCTGCAGCCTGGCCATTCCCAACCAGCACCCGCCCATCGTAATTCCAACGATACGGGTGCCTGGATGAGGCAACACGCCGCTGTGTGACTCAATCACACAGCGGTTTTTTTTTGGAGAATTAGTCGTGCTGATCGTTATCCTTACATTGATCGTTGATACCATTGCCACTTTGCTGGGCGGCGTGTTGCTGCTGCGCTTCTGGATGCAGGCGGTGCGCGTGCGGCCCCCGTCGTCGGTGGCGCAATTCACGTTTCAATTGTCCGACTGGCTGGTGCGCCCCCTGCGCCGCGTGGTGCCGGGCGTGGGCGGGTATGACTGGGCCAGCCTGATCGGCGCCTTCCTGATCGTGCTGCTGGCCAGCTCGGTCCTGTTTATTTCCGGCTATCCCGTCGAAGTGGTGCTGCTCAAGTCGCTGCAACGCTTCCTGCAATGGATACTCTACGGTTTCATGGCCTTGCTGATCATCGAAGCCATCTTCAGCTGGGTCAATCCGCATGCGCCGCTGGCGCCGTTCGTACGGGCCCTGAACGAGCCCCTGCTGCGTCCGATCCGCAAGGTCGTGCCGCTGGTCGGCAGCCTGGACCTGTCGCTGCTGGTGGCGCTGATCCTGTTGCAGATCGCGCAAGTACTGGTGGGGATGATTATTGTCGTGAGGTAAGGCGGGGAGGCCGGCCTGGCGTTTGCGCGCAAGCCGACCTTGCTTGCACAAGCTGTCGTGTTGCCGGGTGAGGCTTCACCCGGCCTGCATATCAATAGCGGTAGCCGAACGCCGCTTCAAACTGGTCGGCAATGCTTTCCGGCGTAAACACATGGTTTTGCGCGCCCTGGGTCGCGATCTTGATGGCACCCAGCAGGCTGGCCAGGCGACCGCTGGTTTCCCAGCCCAGGTCGTTGGTAATGCCGAACAGCAAGCCTGCACGGTAGGCGTCGCCGCAGCCGGTAGGATCGAGCACTTCCTTGGCGGCCACGACAGGAATGTCGATGCGCTTGCCGTCCGTATAGATTTCCGACCCTTTTTCACCGCGCGTGACGATCAGCGCGTCCAAGCGGCTGGCGATTTCCGGCAGGGTCAAGCCCGTGCGCTCCATCAACATTTCCATTTCATAGTCGTTGGCCGACACATACGTGGCCTTGTTGATGAAGTCGATCAACTGGGCGCCATCGAAGCGTGGCAATTGCTGGCCCGGGTCGAACATGAAGGGGATGCCCAGCTCGGCCAGGTCGGCGGCGTGCTTGAGCATGCCCTGGTCGCCGTCCGGGGAAATGATGGCCACCTTGGCCGGTCCCGCATTGGCGATCGGGTTTTCATGCGCAAACGACATGGCGCCCGGGTGGAAGGCGTTGATCTGGTTATTGTCCGCATCGGCCGTGACGAAGCACTGCGCGTTGTAGCTGTCGGCCTTGATCAGGATGTTGGCGGTGGAAATGCCCAGCTTTTGCAGGCGTTCCAGGTAGGCGGCGCTATCCTGTCCCATGACGCCGACGATGCGCGGGTCGCCGCCCAGCATTTTCAGGCTGTAGGCGATGTTGCCCGAGCAGCCGCCGAATTCCGTGCGCATGGTCGGCACGAGGAAGGACACGTTTACCTTGTGCAACTGGTCGGCCAGCAGCGATTCGCCGAAGCGGCCGGGAAATTGCATGATGGTGTCGGTGGCAAGCGAGCCGCAGATCAGCGATGTTTTGGTCATGATAGTGTCTGTTAAGGATAAAAGATGGCGATATGGTAGCCAGACGCCGTGAGCTGGTCTAATGCAAAGTACAGTTTGATGGTTTGTTCCGAGCGGGGCGCAAACCCCGTGCTCACGTCGATCGTGGCCGGCAGGTAGTCGCGCGGCGCGATCACCCGGCGCAGGACGGGCTTGTCATTGGCATCGTTGAGGATCAGTTCGATGCTGGGCCAGGCTTGTACGCTGCGGCTCTGGTTGCGCAGCAGCGAGACGTAGGAAAAGGTCTGTTCCTTAAGGGTTTGCAATTCGCCCTGTTCGATGGACAGCGCCTCGATCTGCGCCGGCAAGTCGACCTGGCAGCCGCTGAGCTTGCACAGCGCCACCAGGGTTGGCTTCCACTGCGGAAATTGTGCCGCCAGCGGATTGCGGAAGGTGGTCATCACTTGCAGGAATAGCAAGAGCAGCAGCGCCACGGAGCCGAGGGCCATGGCCACGCGCAAAGCCTTGCCGCTCTGTTCGCGGCGCCGGCCCTGGGTGACGAAAGCCGGTTCATCGTCGGCGGGCGGCACTTGCGCTGGCTCGGCGGCCACGGCGGCTTCAGGCGGCACGGCGGCCGGTAGCTCCACGTGGTCGGCCAGCGTCGGTTCCAGGCGTGCCGGGGGCGCCGCGACGGGCGTCTGCGGGACGGGCTTGTCCAGGCTGACCTTGTCGGCGGCAGGCAGTGCCGGCGCGGCCTCGGCTTCCAGGTTCGGTTCGCGGCGGCTATCGCGCAAATACGTGGCGAAGGCGGGCGCGTCATCGACCTGGCGGCGCTTGAACGGCGCCATCGGCTGGGGCAGCGGCGGCTCCGGTTGGGCGGCCGGCGTTGCCACCGGTATCGCTGCGGGAGGGGCGACAGGGGCGGCGACAGGCACCTCGTCCGGCGTCTCGGCAGGCAGGCTGACGTCGAGGTCCAGTTCGATGGCTTCGCCATCGTCTTCGTCCTCCTTGAGCTGCGCCGTTTCCGGCAAGATGCCGAACGGGTCGAACGAGGTGTCGAAGTCGAGAGAATAGATGGGTTCGTCGTCCGTGGCGGACGGCAGGCTGGCGTCAAGCGGGTAAGCGCTCGGCAGCGGGGCGCTGCCGCCGGGGGGCGATGTTAAAAACGGCGATGCCGCGGCTGGATCGACCAGCGCGGCATTGCCGTCAAAGACTTCCCTGCACGTGCCAC
Organism: Janthinobacterium sp. P210006; assembly: GCF_036231885.1. Lineage (NCBI taxonomy): Bacteria > Pseudomonadati > Pseudomonadota > Betaproteobacteria > Burkholderiales > Oxalobacteraceae > Janthinobacterium > Janthinobacterium sp. P210006. Next base: position 534,869 of record NZ_JAZARD010000001.1, read on the forward strand.
AGCGCACGATGCCCCCACGTAACTTCAACTGGTCAGCAGCGACCCGAAATATCGTGTTGCAATGGGGGCATTTGGTGGCGAGGGCCATTGCTGTGCTTATGCACCTTCCGCGCGGGGCGCAGGCGCTTGCGTGCTGCCCAGGTGGCCATGCAGGGCCACCCAGCCATCTTGCTCGGCCCATACACCCAGCTGGATGAACGGCGCGTAGGCTGCGGCCACTTCTTCCGCCTGACGTGCCAGCACGCCGGAGAGGATCAGTGCGCCGCCGTCGGCAACGCGGCCCGACAGCATTGGTGCCATCAGCTTCAATGGGCTCGACAGGATGTTGGCAACGACGATGTCAAACTTGGCCGTGGCGTGTGCCGAGGTGGCAAACGTGTCTGGCAAGAAATATTCGATCTCGCACTGGTTGCGTTCGGCATTGTCGCGTGCCGATTCGATCGCTTGCGGATCGATATCGACGCCGGCCACCGTTTGCGCGCCCAGCTTCTTGGCCACCATGGCCAGGATGCCGGAACCGCAACCGTAGTCGAGCACGGTCTTGCCGGGGGCAGGGTTTGCTTCCAGCCATTCCATGCACAGGCGCGTGGTGGGGTGGCTGCCCGTGCCGAAGGCCAGGCCCGGGTCCAGTTCCAGGATCAGGCCGTCAGGGTCCGGTGCCTCGTGCCAGCTGGGCACGACCCAGATATTCTTGCCGATGTGAATCGGGGCGAATTGCGACTGCGTCAGGCGCACCCAGTCCTGCTCTTCCACGGGGCGCATGGTAAAGGCCGGAACTTCCGTCATGCCGACAGCCTGGGCTGCGGCGGCCACGATGGCGGCCTGGTCGGCGTCGACGTCCGTCAGCGCCACCACGCGGCTGCGTTCCCACGCCGCTTCCTTTGGTTCCATGCCGGGTTCGCCAAACAGGGGCTGCTCGGCGTCCGTGCCTTCATCGGCGTCTTCCACCGACACCGACAGGGCGCCCGCTTCCATCAACGCGTCGGACATGGCCTCGGCGTTGTCGCGGGCGATTTCAATGACGATTTCCGTCCAGCTCATGCGCCCGCCTTGATTTCGGATTTCTTGGCGATGCTGGGGCTGCCGCTATTGAGGTTCTTGCCCAGGTCCGGCATGTCGGCCAGCTTCTGTTCCAGATAGTGAATGTTGGTGCCGCCTTCGATGAAGCGCGCGTCGATCATCAGTTCGCGGTGCAGGGCGATGTTCGTGTTGATGCCTTCGACCACCATTTCGGACAGGGCGATCTGCATGCGGCGGATCGCCTGCTCGCGCGTGGCGCCGTAAGCGATCACTTTGCCGATCATCGAGTCGTAGTGCGGCGGCACGTAGTAGCCGGCGTAGGCGTGCGAGTCGACGCGGATGCCAGGGCCGCCCGGCGCATGCCAGGAGACGATCTTGCCGGGCGATGGCGTGAACTTGAACGGATCTTCCGCATTGATGCGGCACTCGACGGCGTGGCCCGACAGCAGGACGTCGCGCTGGCGGAAACGCAGTTTTTCGCCGGCGGCGATGCGGATCTGCTCTTGCACGATGTCGATGCCGGTGATCATTTCGGTGACCGGATGTTCAACTTGCACACGGGTATTCATTTCAATGAAATAGAACTCGCCGTTTTCGTACAGGAATTCAAACGTGCCGGCGCCGCGGTAGCCGATCTTGCGGCAAGCTTCCGCGCAGCGGTCGCCAATTTTCTCGATCAGCTTGCGCGGGATGCCCGGCGCCGGTGCTTCTTCGATCACTTTCTGGTGGCGGCGCTGCATGGAGCAGTCGCGCTCGCCCAGCCAGACGGCGTTCTTGTGTTCGTCGGCGAGGATCTGGATTTCCACGTGGCGCGGATTTTCCAGGTACTTCTCCATATACACTTCAGGGTTGCCGAAGGCCGTGCCGGCTTCCGTCTTGGTCATCGCCACGGCGTTGATCAGGGCCGCTTCCGTGTGCACCACGCGCATGCCGCGTCCGCCGCCGCCGCCGGCCGCCTTGATGATGACGGGGTAGCCGATCTTGCGGGCAATTTGCACGATCGCTTTCGGATCGTCCGGCAACGCGCCTTCCGAGCCCGGTACGCACGGTACGCCAGCCTTGATCATGGTTTGCTTGGCCGACACTTTGTCGCCCATCAAACGGATCGATTCGGAGCGGGGGCCGATGAAGACGAAGCCCGATTTCTCGACGCGTTCGGCAAAGTCGGCATTTTCCGACAGGAAGCCATAGCCTGGGTGAATCGCTTGCGCGTCCGTCACTTCAGCGGCGCTGATGATGGCGGGCATGTTCAGGTAGCTCAGGGCGGACTGTGCCGGCCCGATACAAACGGATTCGTCGGCCAGCTTGACGTATTTCGCGTCCTTGTCGGCTTCGGAGTGGACTACAACCGTTTTAATGCCCATTTCGCGGCAGGCGCGCTGAATACGGAGGGCAATTTCACCACGGTTGGCAATCAGGATTTTTTCAAACATGGTAGGTTCGCGTATGTCTGTGAGAGCCGGCGAGCCGGCGAAACAACAAGTGTGAGGGGCTAAAACTGCAAACGGCCGTTGCCGGCCGTGTGGACTGGGTTTTAGCCGATCACAAACAAGGGTTGACCGAATTCGACCGGTTGGCCGTTTTCGACCAGGATCTGGGTCACGACACCGGCTTTGTCGGAGTCGATTTCATTCAGGAGCTTCATCGCTTCGATGATGCACAGGGTATCACCTTCCTTGACGGTCGAGCCCACTTCAACATAGGCGGCGCTGCCAGGAGCGGAGGAGCGGTAGAAGGTGCCGACCATCGGCGACTTGACCACATAGCCCGTTGGCTCGGCGGCGACCACGACGGCGGCTGCCGCAGCGGGAGCGGCGGCTGGCGCGGCTGGCTGGTATTGGGCTGGCATGCCTTGCGGCTGCATCATGACCATCTGGTTTTGCGGCATGGCCGACGATTTGACGATGCGAACCTTGCTTTCGCCTTCGGTAACTTCCAGCTCTGCGATATCCGATTCGGCGACCAGGTCGATCAAGGTCTTGAGTTTTCGTAGATCCATGTAAAACCCCTAGGAATGTAGTTTGTTTTATGAGTGATGCGGTGATGTCCAGAACCTATCGCCGCGCTAAATGCGTGCAGATCGCGTAGATTAACGTTTTTTAAGCGCAAAGTCGATGGCAAACCGATATCCATCGATACCCAGGCCGCAGATCGTCCCCTGCGCGATCGCGCTGAGAAATGAGTGATGTCGAAACGTTTCGCGTTGATAAATATTCGAGATATGGACTTCCACGAACGGAATGGCGACCCCGGCCAGCGCATCGCGCAAGGCAACGCTGGTATGGGTCAGGCCGCCCGGATTGATGACGATGGCATCGATCCCTTCCGCTCGCGCGGCATGGATGCGGTCGATCAGCGCGCCTTCATGGTTGCTTTGAAAGCAAACCAGGTCGGCACCGGCCGCCATGGCTTGCGCCATTGCTGCCTGCTCGATATCGGCCAAGGTGCTGGCGCCGTAGACCTCAGGCTCGCGCGTTCCCAGCAAATTGAGGTTGGGACCGTTGAGCAGAAGGAGGTTTTTTGCCATGTATGGAAGACCGTTTTAGCGAAAGTTCCGCATTTTGCCGCCAAAGATACGCATTGGCAAGAGAAAAAAGCACGCTCCGAATTTACAATTTATCCAGATCGGCGCGCAACTGATCAAATTTCAAGCGGCCCAGATAGGTCTTTTTGACTTCGCCATCGGCGCCGATCAGCACCGTAAAGGGCAAACCGCCCGTGGCATTGCCAAAATGGCGCGACAGGTCGGTGCCGCTCATGCCGGACACATACACGGGATAGGCAATCTTGACCTTGCTGGCAAAAGTGGCAATATTGCTGGCGGAATCGATGCCGATGCCGATCACCTGCAGATTTTTCGCGCCATAATGGCCTTGTACTTCGGACAGTTCCGGCATTTCTTCCACGCATGGCGGGCACCATGGCGCCCAGAAATTGACCAGCAGGTTTTTACCCTTCCATTGCGACAAGGCTTGCGTGACGCCAGCCGCGTCCGGCAGGGACAGCGCATACAGTTCGTTGACTGGGCCCGTCGCGCCTGGCGCGATGGCGGTCGTCTGCGGTCCCGCTTCTTTTGCTGCTTCCTTTGCTTTTTCCTTGCTCAAGCCGACGTACGCGCCCATGCCGCCAAACATCAGCGCAACGATGGCGCCGGCGATCCAATTCTTTTTTGTCATAACTTTATCTATATCAATGTTAGTGGGCAGCCGGCGCGCCATCGGCGAGGCTGGCGGCCAGCAGGCTGCGCAGCCCGGCGATATCGGTGCGCAGCACTTTTCCATCCGCCTTGGCTTTCAGTGCGCCGCGCATATCGTCGAGCTCATACAGGGCCGCGTGCACGCCTTCGTTTTTCCACAAGAAACTGGCTGTCTCGACCGCATCATAACGCGCTCCCTTGAAATGCGGGCTTTCCGACATGTCGAGCACGACATTTTTATTCAGCAGGAAGATGTGGATTTCCTTGGCGCTCTCGGCAAACAGCTGCAGATAGATCTCGTCGTGGGGACCGGCCGTGCCGTTCAGCACGGGGCCGCTGAGCAGGGGATGAAATTGTTGCAACGCTTCCATGACCTGCAGCGCGATCGTGCGCAGCTGGAACAATCGCGCCGGCTGGCTGTCGGCCAGGAACAGGGCATTGTATTGCCGCACCTGTTCCTCGACCATCTCGTTGTCCGGCAGTATATTGGGCCGGCTGGGGGCGTCGCCCAGCACCTGCCGCGCCGCCTTGCGCTTGGCGCTGCCATAGTCGGCGCCATCCTGCGCCACCAGGCGCGCGGCAGCGGCGGCGATTTCCAGGCGCAACTGCGCGCTATCGTCAAATGCATCGTTCGTCATGAGCGAGATGATACTCTGAAGCGGAAAAAGTCATGGCGTCGGTTAAAATCCCATACTTGACCTTTTTAATCTCACCATCTTACCTACGCGCTCACTTGTCGCACTGATCACATGCATATTCATATTCTCGGCATTTGCGGTACCTTCATGGGTGGCCTGGCCGTCCTGGCCAAGGAAGCCGGCCATAAAGTCACCGGTTGCGATGCCAACGTCTATCCCCCGATGAGCACGCAGCTGGAATCGCAGGGAATCGAACTGATCCAGGGCTTTGACCCGGAACAAACCAAGCTGAACCCGGATTTGTATGTGATAGGCAATGTGGTCTCGCGCGGCAACCCGCTGGTGGAAGAAATCCTCAACCGCAGCCTGCCGTATGTGTCCGGCCCCCAGTGGATCGGCGAACACATCTTGCGCAACCGGTGGGTGCTGGCCGTGGCCGGTACGCATGGCAAGACGACAACGTCGGCCATGCTGGCCTGGATACTCGAAGACGCGGGCTACGCGCCGGGCTTCCTGATCGGCGGCGTGCCGATGAATTTTGGCATCTCTGCCCGCCTCAGCGGCAAGATCGACGGCAAGAGCGTCGATTCGGACTTCTTCGTCATCGAAGCCGATGAATACGACACGGCCTTCTTCGACAAGCGCAGCAAGTTCGTGCATTACCACGCGAAGACGGCCATCATGAATAACCTGGAATATGATCACGCCGACATCTTCCCCGATTTGCACGCGATCGAGACGCAATTCCACCATCTGGTGCGCACCGTGCCCGGCATCGGCCGCCTCGTGTTCAACGGCGACGAAGCGTCGCTGCAGCGCGTGCTGGCGCGCGGTTGCTGGAGTGAAAAGGAAAGTTTCGGCCAAGATGCCAATTGGCAACTGCAAGAGCAGGCCGATGGCAGCTTCGACGTGTACTTCAATGGCCAGCAGGAAGGCCATGTGGCGTGGGCGCTCACGGGCAAGCACAACCGCAGCAATGCGCTGGCGGCCATCGCTGCCGCGCGCCACGTGGGCGTGCCCATCGCCCAGGCCTGCGCCGCGCTGGCCAGCTTCGAGAGCGTCAAGCGCCGCATGGAAGTGCGCGGCGTGGTCAATAACATTACCGTGTACGACGATTTCGCCCACCATCCGACGGCCATCGCCACCACCGTGGGCGGCTTGCGCCAGAAGATCGGCAGCAGCGGCCGCATCCTGGCCGTGCTGGAACCGCGGTCGAACACCATGAAGCTGGGCGCCATGAAAGATGCGTTGCCGGGCAGCCTCAAGGATGCCGACCTGGTCTTCGGTTTCGGTAGCCATGCCGCGCTGGGCTGGAGCCTGGGCGACGCGCTGGCGCCGCTGGGCCAGATTGCCAGCGCCTATGAAGACATCGATGCGCTGGTGGCGGCCGTGGCGGCCAGCGCCCGTCCCGGCGACCAGATCGTCGTCATGAGCAATGGCGGCTTTGGCGGCGTGCACCAGAAATTGCTGGAGGCGCTGGGCCGATGATTCTGTATCTGCATGGATTCCGCTCGTCGCCATTGTCGATGAAGTCGCGCCTGCTGGCCGCGCAGATGCAGGCGCTGGGCCGCGAGGCAGAATGGCTGTGCCCGCAATTGCCCGCGTCGCCGAAACTGGCCATCGAACTGGCCTTGTCGCTGGTCAAGGACGTGGCGCCGGCCGACCTGACGATTATCGGCTCCTCGCTGGGCGGCTACTACGCCACCTGGCTGGCAGAACAGCTCGGTTGCCGCGCCGTGCTGCTCAACCCTGCCATCGTGCCCCTGATCGACCTGGAACAGCATGTGGGCGTGACGACGGAGTTTCATTCGGATAAGCCATTCGAGTTCAAGCGCGCATACATCGATGAGCTGCGCGCGTTTGCCGTGCCGGCCATTACGCAGCCGCAACGTTATTTCCTGATTGCCGCCACGGGCGATGAAGTACTCGACTACCGCGACATGGTGGCGCATTATCAGGGGGCTCGGCAACTCGTCATCGAGGGCAGCGACCATGGCATCAGCGAATTTGCCGATTACCTGGCGCCCGTGCTGGCCTTTTGCGGCATCGCTGCGGACGCGGCCCTGTGAGGCCCGGTTCGCTGCGGCAGGCGCAGTGGCATGCGCACGTCAACGCCGTCAATGCACCGCCGGCGTTGCGCCACTGGCTCACGGGCGGCGGGTCGCTGACGGCCAAGCTGAAAGCGCATAGCGGCGCGTTTCGCGTGCAATGTTTGCATCAGGAAACATCGCGCTGTTTGACCGACGAGGCCGCCAGCATCGGCTTGCACCGCGCGGGCCGGGTCTGGGAACGCGAAGTGCTGTTGCGCTGTGATAACAAACCAGCCGTATTTGGCCATACCGTCGTGCCCATGCAGGCGACGGCCACGGACTGGCCCTTGTTTTCCGCGCTGGGCGAACGCTCGCTGGGCACGACCCTGTTTGGCGACCGCATGGTGCGCCGCGGTGAACTGGAATTTGCCCGCCTGCGTGCCGGGCACCCGCTGGTGCAGCGGGTACACGCCGCGTTGGCGCTGGAAGGGCAGCGCGTCGACGCGCAGGCGCTGTTTTTTGCCCGGCGCTGCCTGTATCAGCGTCACCAGGGCTTGCTGCTGGTAACCGAAGTATTTTTGCCGGCGGTGCTCGAGCTGACATCCCTCACTCGCACCGTTGCAACCGACACATTAATAAACAAAGCATAACAATGAATCTATTTTTTGAAGAATCCGGCGATTTCAAGGTCGGCACGGTCCTGTCGCAAGCGGGTGAGGCGTACCAGGTCGAAATGGCCAGCGGCAAGCGCACCAAGGTCAAGATCAAGGATGTGCTGCTGCAGTATGAAAAGCCGGCGCCGGCCGAGCTGCTCGAGCAAGCGAAGGCGGTGGCCGCCGATATCGATCTCGATTTCCTGTGGGAAGTGGCGGGCGAAGACGAGTTCGGCTTTGCCGAGCTGGGCGCCGAGTATTTCGGCCACGCCCCGTTGCCGCCGGAAGCGGCCGGCCTGATCCTGGCCCTGCATTCGGCGCCCGTGTACTTCTACAAGAAGGGCCGTGGCCGCTACAAGGCGGCGCCGGAAGCCTCGCTGAAGGCCGCGCTGGCCGGCATCGAAAAGAAAAAGCAGCAGGCGCTGGTGCAAGCCGCGTATGTGGAAGAACTGAAACAGAACCGCTTGCCTGTCCCGATGCAGCCCATGGTGCTGCAACTGCTGTTCAAGCCGGACAAGAACACGATCGAATACAAGGCGCTGGAAGCGGCGTGCACGGAATTGCACACGACACCAGCCCGCCTCATGCTGGCGGTGGGGGGCATTGCTTCGCCGAAAGATTTGCACCTGTCGAAATTCCTCTTCGAGAATTTCCCGAAAGGTGCAGGCTTCCCGAGCGTGCCCGTGCCCTCCGTGACGGCCAAGCTGCCGCTGGCCGACGTGGCCGCCTTCTCCATCGACGACGTGACCACCACCGAGATCGACGATGCGTTCTCCGTGCAGCCGTTGCCCGACGGCACCGTGAAAGTGGGTATCCACATCGCCGCGCCGGGCCTGGGCATCCGCCCGGAAGACGTGATCGACAAGATGGCGCGCCAGCGCATGTCCACCGTTTACATGCCGGGCGACAAGATCACCATGTTGCCGGACGAAATCGTCAATGCGTTCACCCTGGCCGAAGGCACGACCTGCCCGGCCCTGTCGCTGTACGCGACCCTGGACCCGAAAGCGGACTGGGCCGTGGTCAGCACGCAGACGCGCGCCGAGCTGGTGCCGATTGCCAGCAATTTGCGCCATAACCAGCTGGACGACCTGGTCAATGAGGAAACCCTGGCCAGCGGCGAAGGCGAGTATCCGCACAAGGCCGATTTTGCCGTGCTGTGGCAATGGGCGCAGCAGCTGGAACAGGGCCGCATGAAAAAGCGCGAAGCGTTCGGCCTGAAGCCGGAACAGAATAACCGCGTCGATTTCAATTTCTATGTGGAAAACGACATCGTCACCGTGGCGCGCCGCAAGCGGGGCGCGCCGCTGGACAAGATCGTCGCTGAGCTGATGATTTTTGCCAACAGTACCTGGGGCAAGATGCTGCACGACCATGGCGTGCCCGGCATCTACCGCAGCCAGGGTGGCGGCAGCGGCAATAGTTGGGCGGCAAAGATGCAGGTGCGCATGGTTACCCATGCGGCGCCGCACCAGGGGCTGGGCGTGGATCAATACGCGTGGAGCACCTCGCCCTTGCGCCGGTATACCGATCTGGTGAACCAGTGGCAAATCATCGCCTGCGCCGAACATGGCGTGACGGCGCCGCTGGTGGCCCCGTTCAAGCCGCGCGATGCGAACCTGTTCGCCATCGTTTCGGCCTTCGACGCCGCGTATGCCGCATATGGCGATTTCCAGTCGAACATGGAACGCTATTGGTGCTTGCGCTGGCTGCACCAGGAAAACGCGCGCCAGGTCGATGCCGTGGTCCTGAAAGATGAAATCCTGCGCCTGGTCGACATTCCGCTGGTCATCAAGCTGCCGGGCATGCCATCGGTGGCGCGCGGCGCCCAGGTCAAACTGGACTTGCTGCGCTGGGATGAGGTCGACCTGAGCATCGAAGCGCGCCTGCTGGAAATCGCCGCCGTGCCCGATGCGGCGGCCGATGCCGAACTCGACTACGAGGAAGAAGCGGGCGACGACGGCGCCGACGAGGGCGACGTGGCGCAGGAAGCGTCGCCGGAAGCGGCCAACCAGGTCAGCGACGCCGATGCGGAAGTGGCGGAACTGGCCAGCGAAGACGTGGTCAGCGAGCCCGAGGTCAAGTAAGGCGCCGCGCCAGTCACAGGGCGGTGCCGAAAACTGTTGTCGGCACCGCCCTTTGACGTAGAATTCAGCCATCTTGTATGGTGTGCTTGTTGCGAACTGGGTTGCGCGTGAAGTCTTTCCGAGAGAATCGTTTCCTGATGATAGCCGTGGCGGTCTCGCTGCTGGCGCACGGCGCCTTGCTGGCGATGCATTTTGTCGCCCCGGCCCCGCAACGGGCCGTGGCCACGGATCCCGGCCTGGAAGTGATCCTGGTCAATGCCAAGCATGCCAATAAACCGCTGCAGGCCGACGCCCTGGCGCAAGCCAACCTGGACGGCGGTGGCCAGGCCGACAAGGGCCGCGCCAAGTCGCCCTTGCCCGACATGCGCAAGGTGGAAGAGGGCGACAGCGTCAAGGCCAGCGCCCGGCGCATTGCCGAACTGGAACAAAAACAGCAGGAATTGCTGACGCAGGCGGCCAAGGCCACGCCGTACAGCGCCGCCCCCGTCACGGAAAAGGACAAGCCCAATCCCCTGGCCAGCGGCTCTGACTTGATGGAAAGCAGCAAGGCCATCGCCCGCATGGCGGCCGAGATCAGCCAGACCGTGGAAGACCAGAACAAGCGTCCCCGCAAGACCTTCATTACGCCCAGCACGCAGGAGGTCGGCTATGCCATGTATTACAAGACCCTGCAAAAGCGCATCGAGGAAATCGGCACCCTGAATTTCCCGCAAAAGAATGGCCGCAAGATGTACGGCGAACTGGTCGTCTACATCCCCATCTTCCAGGACGGCACGATTTACCAGAAAGAGGGCGGCGCCCGCGTGGAGAAAAGCTCGGGCAACCCGGCGCTGGATGCTGCCGCCCTGGCCATCGTGCGCCGCGCGGCGCCGTACGGCCGTTTTCCACCGAATATGTTGTCGAGTGACAAGGATGACCTGTGGGTCGTCATCACCCGTTTCAAATTTACCCGCGAAGAAAAAATGGAAGCTAACCTGACTGGCGGCAGCAATTGAGCAAGAAAAATATTCATCCCGATCAATATTGTGTCTTCGGCAATCCGATTGCCCACAGCAAGTCGCCCCTGATCCATGCCGCGTTTGCCCTGCAGACAGGACAAGCCATGGCCTATGAACGGCGGCTGGCGCCGCTCGATGGCTTTGCCCTTGCCGCCCGCAGCTTTGCCGCCGAGGGCGGCAAGGGCGCCAATGTGACGGTGCCCTTCAAGCTCGACGCCTGCGCTCTGGCTACGGAACTGACGCCGCGCGCCCAGGCGGCCGGCGCCGTCAATACCCTGCGTTTCGATGGCGACACCATTCTTGGCGACAATACCGATGGCGCGGGCCTGGTGGCGGACATCATGCGCAACGCGGGCGTGGTCATCGCCGGCAAGCGCGTGCTGCTGCTGGGCGCGGGCGGCGCGGCGCGCGGCGTCGTGCTGCCCTTGCTGGAACAGGCGCCGCAGGAAATCTTCATTGCCAACCGCACCGTGGCCACGGCCGAGGCGCTGGTGGCGCAGTTTGCTGGTGCGCTCGGCCATCCCGGCCAGTTGCGCGCCGGCGGCTTTGCGCAGCCCGACGGCGTGTTCGATATCGTCATCAATGCCACCTCGGCCAGCCTGGCGGGCGACTTGCCGCCCGTGCCGGCAAGTATCTTTGGCAGCCACACCCTGGCGCTGGACATGATGTATGGCGCCCAGCCCACCGTCTTCATGGATTTTGCCGCCCAGCATGGCGCGCAGGTGCGCGACGGCCTGGGCATGCTGGTGGAGCAGGCGGCCGAAGCGTTTTACGTGTGGCGCGGCGTGCGCCCGCAGACGCAGGATTTGCTGGCGCAATTGCGGGGCAGCCTGTGAGCGCCAGCAAGAAGGGCGCGCGCAAGGGCGGCAGCGGCAGCCGCTATGGCTGGATCAAGTGGCTGTTCATCGTGCCCGTGCTGGCCTTCATCGTCGTACAGCTGTATTTCTTCCTGCAAATCTGGTGGTGGGTCGACCACAACCCGTCCAGCACGGCGTTCATGCGCGAACAGCTGTCTGTCTTGCAGGACAAGAATCCCAAGGCCACGATCCAGCAGACGTGGGTGCCGTACAACCGCATCTCGAACAACCTGAAACGGGCCATCATCGCCTCGGAAGACGCGAATTTCTCCGAGCACGAAGGGGTGGACTGGGATGCCTTGCAAAAGGCATATGAAAAAAACAGCAAAAAGCAGAAGGTCGTGGCGGGCGGCTCCACCATCACGCAGCAACTGGCGAAAAATCTGTTCCTGTCCGGCTCGCGCAGCTATGTGCGCAAGGGCCAGGAACTGATCATCACGTATATGCTGGAAAGCCTGATGGAAAAGCAGCGCATCTTTGAAATCTACCTGAACGTGGTGGAATTCGGCACGGGCATCTTCGGCGCCGAAGCGGCCGGGCGTCACTATTACCATGTGAGCGCGGCGGGCCTGAGCGCGGCGCAGGCGGCGAAACTGGCCGTGATGCTGCCGAATCCCCGCTTTTATGACCGCCACCGCGATACGGGCTACCTGAACCGGCGCACCAGTGTCATCCTGCGCCGCATGGGGGCGGCGGAATTGCCTTGAGGATGGCCGGCTTTGTTTGCATTACATTAAAGCTGCCTGATTGGCACTATTGCAGCGCAGCATCTTAATAGGCCAGCTTGGTGCATCACCGCACTTTTTCCGTGAAAAAGCGGTGCCGGGGGGTGGTCGTGAAAAGGCCTTTGCGGGTACACTTGCGCTGTTTTCATTTTTGGCGCAAGCGCCAGCACATCACGATAACCCAACATCCGGCTGAGAGCGCGCATGATCAATGTCTTTGTATTACAGAATGGCCGGCTCAACCAGGTGCCGATCGACAGCCGCGCAGACCTCGAAAATGCCGAACCGGTGTGGGTCGACCTGACCGACCCTACCGATGATGAACGGGCCTGGGTCAAGGCCATCTACAACGTCACCCTGCCGGGCGAAGACGAAGTCAAGGATATTGAAGCATCGGCCCGCTATTACGAAGCGGAAAACGGCGACCTGCACCTGCGCACGGATTTCCTGCGCGAAGAGGACGACGGCCCTTCGCGCGTCATCACCGTGGCATTCATCCTGGCCCGTAAGATCCTGTTTTCCATGCATACGGACGACCTGCCCGTGTTCCGCCTGGTGCGCATGCGCGCCCGCTCGCGGCCAGGCTCGATCGCCGACTACATGGACGTGCTGCTCGACCTGTACGCCACGGACGCCGAATATTCGGCCGACGTGCTCGAAGGCATCTACCAAAACCTGGAAGAAGTGAGCACGCGCGTGCTGCAAAAGGAATTTACGGATGCGCACGCGGCCGAAGCGCTGAACGCGATTGCCCACGAGGAAGATCTGAATGGCCGTATCCGCCGCAACATGATGGATACGCGCCGCGCCGTGAGCTTTCTGATGCGCGGCAGGCTGCTCAATTCCGAGCAGTTCGAGGAAGCGCGGCAGATTTTGCGCGACATCGAATCGCTCGATGGCCACACCTCGTTCCTGTTTGATAAGATCAACTTCCTGATGGACGCCACCGTCGGTTTCATCAACATCAACCAGAACAAGATCATCAAGATCTTCTCGGTGGCCAGCGTGGCCTTCTTGCCGCCCACCCTGATCGCCAGCGTGTACGGCATGAACTTCAAGCTGATGCCGGAACTGGAATGGTCGTTCGGCTATCCGTGGGCCTGGGGCCTGATGATCACCAGCGCCATCGCGCCCTTCCTGTACTTCCGGCACCGGGGCTGGCTGAAATAAGAAAACGGGCCCGCAGGCCCGTTTTTTTTCAAGGCGCCGCTTTTCTCGGCGCGATGCCGGTATATTGCGCCGACAGCAGTTTCCACGCCGCCCCTTCCTTTTTCGCCACATAGCTGGCGCGCAGGGCCATGTTGCGCTGCTGTCCGCCCGCCTGTACCGTTACCGCCAGCCGGGCGATCAGCACGGCCGTATCGCCCGCGACGCGCACGAACGGCTCTTCCACCGCGATGACGGGAGCGGCGGATTTTTTCTCGGGCGCATAGAAGGCCAGCATCTTTTCGCGCGTGTCGACGTCGCCCAGCGGCGACACTTCCGCGTAATTGTCGGCCGTCAGGGCTGCCAGGGCCGGTGCGTCAAAACTGGCTTGCGCCGCCACGTGCTGGCGCACGAGGTTGAGGACGGCCGCATCGTCGTCCGCCGCCCGTGCGGGCTGCGCGGCCGCCACGAAGGCAAGCGCGGCAATTGTGGAAATCAGGGATAATCGGCCTTGCAGAAAATTTTTGCGTGTCATGGTATCGATCCTGTTGGGCCTGATTCAAGCGATCAGGGCAGGCAAAGTATGCCATTGAAGTTATCTAAAAGAAATTACTTCATGCGGCCGATGGCCAGCACGCAACGCAAAGTATCGGGATGTGGCCGGCCAGGCGTAGCGCGCCACGCCCCCCCTGTTCTATGCTGGCGGCGCGCACGGTGCGCTTCGCCCCTATTGGAGAATACATGCCTGACACCGTTCCTTCCCTTCCCCGTTTCACCCACCTGATCAGCGACTGCGATGGCGTGCTGATCGACAGCGAAGCCGTGGCCCTGCAGGCGCTGCTGGAATTGCTGGGACCGCGCCTGCCGAACCTGCCCCAGGGCGTCACCTTGCAAGGCTTGATCGAGCCGCGCCTGGGCCAGCGCCTGGTGCCGCTGATGCAGGATATTTACCGGGAACTGGAGCTGCCGCCGCTGCCGGCCGATGACATCATGGCCATCGGTAACGCCGTCGATGCGGCCTGCGACGCCCAGTTGCGCGCCGTGCCCGGCGTGGCGCAGGCGCTGGCCGCCATTCCCCTGCCCAAGGCCGTGGCCTCGAACAGCGTCAGCGCACGCGTGCTGTCGGCGCTGGAGCGCACGGGCATGGCGCCCCTGTTCGACAAGCGCGTCTTCACGCCGGACCTGGTGGGGCATGCCAAGCCGCATCCGGGTGTCTATCTGGCGGCGGCTGCCGCCTTCGGCGTGCCGCCAGGCCAGTGCCTGGTGCTGGAAGACAGCGTCACGGGCGTGACGGCGGCCGTGGCGGCAGGTACGACGGTATTGGGATTCATCGGCGGCGGGCATATCGCCGCCGGCCAGGAAGCGCGTCTGAGGGCCGCTGGCGCGCACGTCGTGTTCAACGACATGGGCAAGCTGCCGGCGCTGGTGGCGGAACTGCTGCAGGGCGCCACAGTATAGCGGCAGCTGGCAGTGCCGCTGCGCGCCGGCAGCAAGGCGCGGCGCGCAGCAGGTCTTGTCAGGGCGGTGTCTTACGCCAGCTTGGCGAACACCTTGCGCGCAGCGGCGATGGTGGCGTCGATGACGGCATCGTCGTGCTGTGCCGAGACGAAGCCCGCCTCGAAGGCGGCTGGCGCGAAGTACACGCCTTCGTCGAGCATGGCGTGGAAGAAGGCGTTGAACTTGCTGCGGTCACCCGCCATCATTTCCGCGTAGCTGGTCGGTGGCGTGGCGCTGAAATAAATGCCGAACATGCCGCCGATGTAGTCGGCGCAGAAGACCACGCCCGCCTCTTGCGCGGCGCTCGTCAGGCCTTCGGCCAGGCGCTTGGCCGTGGCGCCCAGCTGCTCGTAGAAGCCTGGCTGCTGGATCAGTTTCAGGGTCGCCATGCCGGCGGCCACGGCGACCGGGTTGCCCGACAGGGTGCCTGCCTGGTAGACGGCGCCCAGCGGCGCCATATGGTGCATCAGCGCGGCGCTGCCGCCGAAGGCCGCCACCGGCATGCCGCCGCCGATCACCTTGCCCAGCGCGGTGAGGTCCGGCTTGATGCCGTATAGCGCCTGCGCGCCGCCCAGGGCCACGCGCAAGCCGCACATGACTTCATCGAAAATGAGCAGGGCGCCGTGCTGCGTGCACAGCTCGCGCATCGCCTGGAGGAATTCCGGCGTGGCTTTCACGAGGTTCATGTTGCCGGCCACGGGTTCGACGATCACGCAGGCGATGTCCGCGCCGAAGCTGTCGAAGGCGTCCTTCAGCTGTTCCACGTTGTTATAGTCGAGCACCAGCGTGTGCTTCACGAAGTCTTCCGGCACGCCGGCCGACGTCGGGTTGCCGAAGGTGAGCAGGCCGCTGCCCGCCTTTACCAGCAGCGAATCGGCATGGCCGTGGTAGCAGCCTTCGAACTTGACGATCTTGTCGCGGCCCGTGGCGCCGCGCGCCAGGCGCAGGGCGCTCATGGTCGCTTCCGTGCCCGACGACACCAGGCGCACCTGCTCGATCGACGGCACCAGGCGCGTGATTTCCTCGGCCATCAGCACTTCGCCTTCGGTCGGCGCGCCGAACGACAGGCCCAGTGCTGCCGCATCCTGCACCGCCTTGACTACCTCGGGGTGGGCGTGGCCGACGATGGCCGGGCCCCACGAGCCGATGTAGTCGATATAGCGCTTGCCGTCCGCGTCCCAGAAGTACGGGCCTTCGGCGCGCGTGATGAAGCGCGGCGTGCCGCCCACGGAGCGGAAGGCCCGCACGGGCGAGTTGACGCCGCCTGGCGTGGTTTTTTGTGCGCGGGCAAACAGGATGTCGTTCTGTGAAGTCGTCGTCATGATAATCGTGCCTTGAAAGTGGATCGTTGTCTGTGTCGTCTGGTCGGTGTCTATTGGCCGCCGCGCTGGCGCTGCTGCCGGAACAGCCGGTTCGGCACCAGCTTGCCCATGCCGTGGCGCTGCGCGTGGGCCAGCGCGCCGGCGGTAAATTCCTGCGCCGCCACGACCACCTGCGGCACATCGTCTTCATTGTCGGCCAGGGCCAGCAGGGCGGTGGCCGCCGCCGACAGGGTGCTGCCGGCGCCGTTGAAGATGCCAGGCAGGTGCTGCCATTGGTCGTGGCGCACTACGCCGTCCTCGCCGAACAGGGTATTGGCGCGCAATTTGCCTTCGGCCGTGCCGGACTTGCTGGCGTCGGCCGGCATGCCGGTGACGAGCACGTATTCGCAGCCCAGCGCCACCAGGTAGTCGACATCGTTCTGCAGGGTGTCGTCCGGGTCGGCGTCGCGCCAGGTTTCGGCCAGGCGCTCCAGTTCCACCGGCGAGAGCACCAGCAAGGTCGTTTGCGGGATCAGGAGCTGGCGCACGGCGGTGAGGATGTCTTCGTCGTCCATGCCCTGTTCCGGCAGCGCCGAAATGAAGGGATCGAGGATCAGCGGCACGTTCGGATAGTCGGAGACGATTTCGGCGATGGCCGTGACGTTTTCCACGCTGCCCAGGGCGCCGATCTTGATGGCCGAGACGGACATGTCTTCCAGCAGCACGCGCGCCTGGTCGGAAACCCAGTCCGGGTCGACCGCCTGCACGTCTTCCACGCGCGCCGTATCGCTGATCAACAGGCCCGTGGTGACCGACAGGCCATGGCAGCCGAAGGCTGAAAACGTGGCCAGGTCGGCCTGGATGCCGATCGCACCGACCGGATCGGACACGCCGAAGCTTAATATGAGGGGAGAAGTTTGGTTTTGCACGGCGGGTAGATTAAGATACCTAATTCAGCATTTTACTTGATTGAAGGGTGGCAGAACGTGAGTAGCAACGAAACAACGCAGCAATTCCAAACGTGGATGTGTCTTATTTGCGGCTGGGTTTATGATGAAGCGGCTGGTCTGCCTGACGAAGACATCGCTCCGGGCACGCGTTGGGCCGATGTTCCGATGAACTGGACCTGCCCTGAATGCGGTGCGCGCAAGGATGATTTCGAGATGGTAGCGATTTAATTGATGCCAACCCATGGGAGGTTGCTGCCGCACGCAGGTGTCGCGGCCGCCTGTGCTATGGTATGAAAGATTGCCGAATAATCAAATGACGCATTCCTCGCCGCCCCGGGCACCGTCCGACAGCGCCTGCATACTGGTCATCGATGACAGTGCCACCAGCCGCAGCGCGGCCGAACGGATCCTGCGCGAGGCCGGTTATCGCGTGGTGGTGGCGGAAAACGGCTTTGAGGCATTGGCCAAGATCGCCGACTGCCAGCCGGCGCTGATCGTGTGCGACATCGTGATGCCGCGCCTGGATGGCTACCGCACGTGCGCGCTGATCAAGGCCAGCGCGGCCTTTCATGCCACGCCGGTGCTGATGCTGTCGGCCAGGGAAGGCCTGTTCGACCGCGCGCGCGGCGCCATGGCAGGCGCCAGCGCCTGCCTGGCCAAGCCGCTGGCGCGCGAGGCGCTGCTGGAGGCCGTGCGGCTGCACCTGGCCGGGCATTTTGAGTAAGTGGTTTATTGATTGACAACGCAGCAAGGAAGCAGATGGCCATACACACAATTCTGATCGTCGATGACTCGCCGACAGAACGCTATTACCTGAGCGAGATGCTGGTGCGTGCCGGTTATGCCGTCGTCACGGCGCAGGACGGCGCCGACGCGTTGGCGCAGCTGAAGCAGACCCGGCCCGACCTGATCCTGATGGATGTGGTGATGCCCGGTGCGAATGGCTTCCAGATCACGCGTGCCATCGCGCGCGATCCCGAACTGCAGGACGTGCCGGTGATTATCTGCTCCAGCAAGAGCCAGGAAACGGACCGCATCTGGGGCTTGCGCCAGGGCGCGCGCGATTATCTGGTCAAGCCGGTGGTGGAAGCCGAGCTGCTGGCCAAGATCGCCGCGCTGTCCTGAGAATGCCGACGATGCCAGGTCAGGGCGTGACCACCGGGGCTTTCCCGCCTGCCGCCATGTCGTCTTTCGAGACGGGCGCGCGGCAGGGGCGCTTGCGCCAGTATCAGCTGCAATTGATCGAGCGGATACAGGCCGCGCGCAGCGGCGCGCTGGCGGCCCGCAAGGAGCTGGGCGTGATGCTCGGTGGCCGGCCGTGCCTGCTCGACCTGACGCAGCTCGGCGAAATCGTCATTGCCTCCGGCGTGCAGATCCAGGGCGTGCCGCTGGCGCAGGATTGGTACCTGGGCCTGGCGGCCATGCGCGGACGCCTGACGGCCATCGTCGACCTGGCCCGCTACATGGGCGAACCGGCTTGCGCGGCAGGCCATCACTGCCGCATCATCACGTTTTCTCCCCGTCTGGGCCTCAATTGCGCGCTGCTGGTCGAGCGCGTGCTGGGCTTGCGCCAGCTGCGCGCGCTGCAGGCCATGCCCTTGCCGGGCGCGGTGCCGCCCTGGGCGGCGCAGGCGCTGCGCGACAGCGACGGGCAGCAGTGGCTGCGCCTGGACCTGGCGCAGCTGGCGCAATCGGAACGCTTCCTCGATGCCGGTTTTGGCGGCCTCGCCGCACACAAGGACATTTGCTGATGGGTGCTCATTCCCCTATCCTGGCGGCCGGCATGCCCGAAGCGGAGCACGCCGCCAGCGAGCCGGCATCGGCGGCCGACCTGCCGCTGCGCCTGCGCGACGCGCTGGGACGGCGCAAGTCGCTGGCCAATGCGCCGGTGCGCGACCTGAAGCTACCGCTGATCGGCCATTTTCCGCTGCAAAAACAACTGAGCATCCTGTCGACGGTGATGGCCCTGAGCCTGGCCGCCAGCCTGCTGTTCGTCGGCCTCAATACGCGCAGCGGCAATATCGCCTCGGCGCAGACGCAGCTGGCCAGCGATGCGCTGATGCATTCGCAACGCATCGGCAAGGCCGCGCCGAACGCCGTGCAGGGCAATCCGGAAGCCTTCCGCCAGCTCGAGGAAAGCCGCAATGAACTGAACCAGGATTTCCGCCTGATGCTGCGCGGCGGGACGTATCACGGCCGCGATATCGGCGAGTCGCGTTCCGCCCTGCTGGCGGCGGTGGCCGACGCGCGCAAGAAATGGGCCAGCAGCGACCGCGCGGCCAGCACCATCTTGCGCCTGAAAACGGAGCTGGGCGAATTCGACAAGACCTTGCAGCAATTGAACGCGCTGTCGCCGGCGCTGCTGGCGCAGACGGAGGAAATCGCGGCGCTCAAGGTGCAGCGCGGCGGCAATGCGCGCGACCTGGCCGTCATCGGCCGCCTGATGATGCTGAGCCAGCGCATGAGCCGCAGCGCCAGCGAGTTCCTGTCGTCGGGCAGCATCAGCTCGGAAACGGCGTTTTCGCTGGGGCGCGACACGACCTATTTCCGCGCCGCCGTCGAAGGCCTGCTCAATGGCAGCGTATCGCTGCAATTGGCGGCCACGCGCGATGCCGAACTGCGCGACCGGCTGGTAGCGCTGAAAGCCAGTTTCGACAATTACCAGAAGCTCGTCTCGTCGATCCTCGACCGCCTGGATAAATTCAGTTCGGCGAAAAGCGCCGAGCAGTTGATCTTCAACGAGAACGAAGACCTGCGCCAGCGCCTGACCCTGCTGCAGCAGATGTACCACGTGAACCAGGAAACGCTGGGGCTAGCCTTCTGGATGATGGTCGGCGGCGTGTTGCTGACCCTGATCGCGGCGGCCGGCATCGGCCGCGTGCTGCTGCAGGATTCCGTCAACCGCACGCGCGACGCCGAGCGGCGCCGCCATGAGGCGGAAATCCAGCGCCTGCTGTCGCAGGAAAAGGAAGAGCAGGCCAAGGCCAAGAACGACCAGAACCAGGCGGCCATCCTGCGCCTGATGAACGAATTGCAGAAGGTCGCCGACGGCGACCTGACGGTGCAGGCCACCGTGTCGGAAGACATCACGGGCGCCATCGCCGATTCCGTCAATTACACGGTCGAGGAATTGCGCGGCCTGGTGGGACGCGTGACGGCGACGGCCGAGCAGGTCAACCGCGCATCGACGCAGGCGCAGAGCATTTCCAGCAAACTCTTGATCGCTTCGCAGCAGCAGTCGCGCGAAATCCAGGGCGTCAGCGCCACCGTGGTCAAGATGGCCAATGCGATTACCGACGTGTCGAAGTCGGCCAGCGTCTCGGCCGACGTGGCGCGCCAGTCGGTGGCGGCGGCGCAGCAGGGTTCGACGGCGGTGGAAAACGCCATCAAGGGCATGCATGAAATCCGCGAGCAGATCCAGGATACGTCCAAGCGCATCAAGCGCCTGGGCGAATCGTCGCAGGAAATCGGCGAAATCACGGAGCTCATTTCCGACATCACCGAGCAGACCAACGTGCTGGCGCTGAACGCCGCCATCCAGGCCGCATCGGCCGGCGAGGCGGGGCGCGGTTTCTCGGTCGTCGCCGAGGAAGTGCAGCGCCTGGCCGAACGCTCGGCCGCCGCCGCCAAGCAGATCGGCGCGCTGGTGCGCACCATCCAGGCCGATACCCAGGACGCCACCCGCGCGATGGAAAAATCCACGCAGGGCGTGGTCGAAGGCGCGCATCTGTCCGACGCGGCCGGCGCGGCGCTGAACGACATTAGCCAGGTGTCGAAACACCTGGCCGAACTGATCCAGGGCATCTCGTTCGCCACGGGTACGCAGGCCGGTTCGGCCAGCGGCGTGGCCTTGAATATCCAGCATATCCTGAGCGTGACGGAACAGACGCAGGACGGCACGCAGCAGACGGCGCAGTCGATTCACAAGCTGTCGATGCTGGCGCAGGAACTGAAAAACTCGGTGTCGCGCTTCCGCGTCGCCGCCTGAACGCTGCGCCATTCCAGGGCGCGGCGCGTTGTGCGTACCGAATGTTGCGTTACGATTTCCTTACCGAGGCATGCATGAGCACACCTGATAGTCCACAGCAGTCCAAGCCGTTCGACAGCGAACCTTTGTCGTGGGTGATGGTGGAAATCCGCGAAGCGCTGGGCCGTTCGAAAACGGCCCTGTTCGAAGCGGGTGGCCGCGAGCGCGAGGAACGCGCCACGGCCCTGCAGCATGCGCGCTCGCACTTGCATCAGGCGCATGGCGCGCTGGTGATGGTGGACGTGGCCGGCGCCGGCCTGCTGACGGACGGCGCGGAACAGGCGCTGGCGCGCTTTCGCGACGGCAGCCTGGAATATACGCTGGACCATGCGCAGATTGTCGCCGGGCTGTATCAGGCCCTCATCGAATACCTGGAAGACCTGGTGGCCGGCACGCCGCCGCAGCCGACGCGTTTGTTCCCCTACTACCGCGACCTGCAAACCATGCTGGGCGCCGAGCGCATCCACCCGGCCGACCTGTTTTTCCCGCCCTCGGCCATGCTGGAAGGACATGCGGTCGCGCTGGCGGACGCGCCTCCGGCGGCCGATTATCCGGCCTGGCGCGGACGCTTTGAAAAATCGCTGCTGCCGTTCCTGAAGGCGCAGGACGATGCGGCGCGGCGCCAGCACGCCGGCGACCTGCACGCCACCCTGGCCCTGGTAGCCGATGCGCAGCAGGAAGCGCCGGCGCGCACCTTCTGGTTCGCCATGCAGGCGTTTGCGGGACTGGCGGCCAGCGGCGAGGGCATGGGCACGCTCAACGTCAAGCAGCTGTTCGGATTGATCAACCTGCAATTGCGCCGCCTGGCGCAGGGCACGGCCAGCCTGCCCGAAGCGATGCTGCGCGACGCCCTGTTCTTCATCGCGGCGGCCGCCGAACCGACGCCGGAGGCACGCCAGCTGCGTGCCGCTTTCGCGCTCGAGGGACAGGTGCCTGCCGACCTGGAAACGCGGCGCTACGGCCAGGTCGACCAGGATGCCCTGCAAGGCGCCCGCGCGGCCCTGGCGCAGGCGCGCGCCAGCTGGAGCCGTCTGGCACAAGCGGACCTCGATCCCGCCCTGGGCGCAGCATTCGAACAGTCGCTGCAGCAGGTGGCGGCGCAGGCCGAGATCCTGAAGCAGCCAGCCCTGGCCGGCCTGCTGCGCCAATGCGCGGCCGTGGCGCAGCAGGCCGTGGCCAGCGGGCGCAGTGCGGCGCTGGAAAATGAAATCGGCATGGCGCTGCTGTTTGCGGACACGGGGCTGGAGCAGGTGCGCCGCCTGCCCGACGATTTTGCCGGCAATGCGGAAACCATCGCCGCGCGCCTGCAGGCGCTGCTGGCTGGCGAAGCGCCGCCGCCCGTCACCGCGGGCGAGCTGTCGCGCCAGATCGAACAGGGCCAGACCGTCGCCGCGCTGGCCGAGGAAATGAAGACGGGCCTGCGCCAGGTGGAAAAAGTGCTCAACGCCTATTACGCGGATGCGTCGCGCGGGCGGGTGGGTGCCCTCGACGGCGTCGCGCCCGTGCTGGGGCAGCTGCAGCAGCAGCTGGCCGGACTGGGACAGGAAGACGCCCGCGCTGCCGTGCTGCAGGTCGACGCTGCCGTGCAGAAGCTGGCCGGTGGCGAGGCCAAGGCGGATGCCAATGCGGAGGCGCACGCCGAGGCGCTCGACGAGATCGCGCAAAATGTCAGCGCGCTGGGATTTTTTGTCGATATGCTGGGCCGCAACGCGCAGGCGGCCAGCGGGCGTTTCCATTTCGATGCCGCTGCCGGCACCTTCCGCGCCCTGCCATTTGAAAAAGTCGCCGCCGCCGGTGCCGTGCCGGTGCCCTTGCTCGACCAGGCCCTGGCGCCCGCCGCGCCTGCCGGCGTGGATGCGACGCCCGCCGTGACCGATGTCGACGCGGAGATGCTCGACATCTTCATCGCCGAAGCGCGCGAAGTGCTGGCCTTTATCGATACCACGCTGGCCCTGCCGCGCGAGCAGGCGGCCAGCGGCGACCACCTAGCCATGCTGCGCCGCTCGTTCCATACCCTGAAAGGCAGCAGTCGCATGATCGGCCTGGCGCAGTTTGCCGAGGCGGCCGGCGCCATCGAGCGCGTCATGAATACCTGGCTGGCCGAGGCGCGCCCCGCCAGCGACGACTTGTTTACCTTGCTCAATTACGGCTGGTACCAGCTCAGCGAATGGGTGGCCGAACTGGAAGGCGGCGCAGGACGCGAGCGCGAGGCCGGCATGCTGCTGGCGGCGGCCGAGCGCGTGCGCGAAGGCGGGCCGTTCGAACTGCGCAAGCCGCGACCGCCGGCGCCCGTGCCCGTGGCCAGCAACGGCAACGTGATCGGCTTTCCATCCGCCACGGCGCCCGCCGCGCACGAAGCGCCCGACGATCACCTCAAGCACGTGGGCGAGCTGCGCATCAGCCTGCCCTTGTACAACATCTACCTGGCCGAGACGGATGAATTGCTGCGCGTGCTGACGCGCGACTTCGGCGAATGGCGCCATGAGCAGCGCGCCGTCAGCGCCGATGCGCTGCAAGCCGTGCACACGCTGGCGGGAACGTCGGGCACGGTCGGCTTCCAGTCTTTGCGCGACCTGGCGCACGCGCTCGAGACGGTGATCGAGACGGTGGTGCCGCCGCTGGCCGGCCTGCGCGCCGAACAGCACGATGTGCTGGAACAGGCCACGCAGCGCATCGGGCAGATGCTGCAGGCGTTCGCGCTGGGCGACCTGGCGCCGGCGCAGCCGGACATGATCGAAGGGCTCAACACCCTGTGGCGCGCATTGACGGCGCCGCCCGGCGAGAGCGGGGAAGAGCGGCTCGACGCCCTGTTTGCCGCCGCTTACGCCAGCATCGTCGGCACGCCGGCGCAGCCTGTGGCAGCGCCGGCCGCAGAGCAGCACGCGGAACAGCACGCAGAGCAGGACGCAGTGCAGGGTGAAGAACTGGCCGCGGTGCCCGCGGCGCAGCTCGAGACCCTGTTCGAGGCGGCGTATGCGAGCATCATCGCCGACGCGCTGCAGCCGGCTGCCGCCGCCGTGCTCCCCGCCGACATCGGCGCCAGCGACGATCTGTTCGATGCAGGCTTCGAGCACGCGCCGCCGCTGGAACACGCCGCGCCGGAAGCACCGGATGCACCAGCGCCGGCCATCATGCCGGCCGATGCGGCTGCGCTGCTGGCGGCCAGCGCCGGCATCAGCGATGAACTCGACCTGGACCTGCTGTCCGTCTTCCTGGAGGAGGGGGCCGACCTGCTGCCGCAGATCGGCGAAGCGCTGCGCAGCTGGCAGCAGCAGCCGCACGACAGCGGCCAGGCGCAGATGCTGTTGCGCACCCTGCATACGGTGAAGGGCAGCGCGCGCATGGCCGGCGCCATGCGCCTGGGCCAGCACGCGCATGAAATCGAGACGCATATCGAAAACATGCTGCATGCGGGCACCGCCACGCCGCAGGCCTTCGAGGAATTGCTGGCCCATTACGACCATGCGCTGCATTTGTTCGAGCAGTTGCAGCAGCCCTTGCTGCCCTTGCCCGGCATGGAAGACACGCCGGCGGCCGAACCGAAGGCGGCGCTGGTGCGCGTGCGCGCCGACATCCTCGACCGCCTGGTGAACCAGGCCGGCGAAGTGTCGATCACGCGCTCGAAGATGGAAAATGAAGTGGGCGTGCTGGGCGCCTCGCTGTCCGAGTTTTCCGACAACCTGGCGCGCCTGCGGCGCCAGCTGCGCGAAGTGGAAATGCAGGCCGAATCGCAGATCGCCTCGCGCATGGCCGTCGGCAGCGAGCGCGATTTCGATCCGCTCGAATTCGACCGCTTCACGCGCCTGCAGGAACTCACGCGCATGATGGCCGAAAGCGTCAACGACGTGGCGTCCTTCCATGAAAACCTCAGCCACAGCGTCGATGCGGTGACGGACGACCTGGTGTTGCAGGCACGGCTGACGCGCGAGCTGCAGCGCGACCTGATGCAGATCCGCATGGTGCCGTTTTCCAGCATCGCCGAACGCCTGTTCCGCGTGGCGCGGCAAAGCGCCAAGGAAGTCGACAAGCGCGTCAACCTCGACATCCGCGGCGGCGGCGTGGAAATCGACCGCAGCGTGCTGGAACGCATGGCGGCACCCTTCGAACACCTGCTGCGCAACGCCATCGTGCACGGCATCGAGCCGCGCGACGCGCGCCTGGCAGCAGGCAAGAGCGAGACGGGCGAGCTGCTGGTGCAGGTCAGCCAGCAGGGCAATGAAGTGGCGATCGCCTTTTCCGACGATGGCGCGGGACTGGACCTGGAACGCATCCGCGCCAAGGCGCACGGCGCCGGCCTGGTGGCAACCGGTGCGCCATTGACGGACGCGCAGGCGGCCGAACTGATTTTTACGCCGGGTTTTTCCACCGCAGACAGCCTGACGGAACTGGCCGGGCGCGGTTTCGGCATGGACATCGTGCGCTCCGAAGCACTGGCCCTGGGCGGGCGCGTGGAGACGCTGACGCAGGCCGGCCTGGGCATGCGCTTTACCATCCACCTGCCGCTGACCCTGGCCGTTACGCAAGTGGTGCTGCTGGCGGCGAACGGCAAGACCTATGCCTTGCCATCGGTACTGGTGGAGCAGGTGCTGCACCTGAAAGGCGAGCAGCTGGAGCAGGTGCGGGCGGCCGGATGCATCGAGTCGCACGGCCAGTCGCTGGCGCTGCACCACCTGTCGGCCATGCTGGGCGAGACGCCGGCGGCACAGGCCATGCAGCGCTATGCGCCCGTGCTCCTGCTGAGGAACGGCAACGACAGGCTGGCGCTGCAGGTCGATGACGTGGTGGGCAATCGCGAGGTCGTGGTCAAGCATGTGGGGCCGCAGCTGGCGCGCATGCCGGGCATCGCCGGCGCCACGGTGCTGGGCACGGGCGATATCGTGCTGATCCTCAATCCGGTGGCGCTGGCGCAGCACCTGGAGCATCATCCGGAACTGCTGTCGCAATATGCGCTGGCCAGCAGCGAACAGCATGCCGCTTCCAGCGCACTGGCCGCGCCGTCCGTCCGCGTGCTGGTGGTCGACGATTCGCTGACGGTGCGCCGCGTGATGCAGCGCCTGTTCGAGCGCGAAGGCTACCAGGTATTGCTGGCCAAGGATGGCATCGATGCGCTGGAGCAGCTGCATGCGCTGGAACCGGCCGCCATGCCGGCCCTGCTGCTGGTGGACGTGGAGATGCCGCGCATGGACGGCTTCGACCTGACGCGCAATGTGCGCAGCGACGACAAGACGCGCGCCATCCCCGTCATCATGATCACCTCGCGCAGCGCCGACAAGCACCGCGCGCACGCGTTCGAACTGGGCGTGGATGCGTATTTCGGCAAGCCGTTCCAGGAAGAGGAATTGCTGGCGGAAGTGGCGCGCCTGCTGGCCGGCGGCGTGGCATAGGTCGGTGCAGGCCGGTGCAAGCCGACGCACCATCGGCCAAGATCGCAATATCGTCGGATGACGCGGGGCCTCGCCCCGCTAATCCGGCCTACGCCACCACTTTTACCACCGCATAGCGTTCCAGCGTCTCCTTGCGCGCCTCGTCGTGCTGCACCAGGGGCTCCGGATAGTCGCGCCCCAGCACGATGTTTTTCTGTTCGAGCAGCATGCGCGGCACCAGCCAGGGCGCATGGATTTCCTTGTCGCCCAGCGCCTTCAGCTGCGGCAGGTAGCGGCGGATGAAGCGTCCGTTCGCATCGAATTTTTCCGATTGCGTGATGGGGTTGAAGATGCGGAAGTAGGGCTGCGCATCGCAGCCGGACGACGAGGCCCATTGCCAGCCGCCGTTGTTCGAAGCCAGGTCGAAGTCATTCAGGTGCAGCGCGAAATACGCTTCGCCGCGGCGCCAGTCGATGCCCAGATCCTTGATCAGGAAGCAGGCCGTGACCATGCGCAGGCGGTTGTGCATATAGCCCGTCTGGTTCAGCTGGGCCATGGCCGCGTCCACCAGCGGATAGCCGGTGCGTCCCTCGCACCAGGCGGCAAACGCGGCATCGGCCTCGGGACCCGTTTCCCAGGCGATCGCGTCGTAGGCGGGCTTGAAGGCGCCGCCTTCCACATGCGGGTTCTGGTACAGGATCATGGCGTAGAAGTCGCGCCAGATCAGCTCTGCCAGCCACACGGGAGCGCCATCGCCGCCGCCGCCCCGGTCCATCAGGTCGACCACGGTGCGCACCAGGTAGCGCAGCGACACGGTGCCGAAGCGCAGGTGCATGGACAGGTAGGACGGTCCCTTCAAGGCGGGAAAATCGCGCGCCACGTCGTAGCGGCCCACGCGCGGCAGAAAATCCTCGAACAGTGCGCTGGCGCCCGACATGCCGGTCGGAATCGCCAGATCGGCCAGGTTGCTCGGTTCGAAACCCAGCTCGCCCAAAGTGGGCAGGGCGGCGGGCGTGCCGGCGCGCGGCGGGGCCAGGCTGGCCGCATGCGGCTCGATGTCGTACGGCGCCAGGCAAGCGGGTTCGGCGCGCATTTTCTTCAGCCACGCATTCTTGTACGGCGTGTAGACGGTGTACGGCTTGGCCGACAGGGTCAGCACCTCGTCCTTTTCAAAGATGACCTGGTCCTTGAAGCTGAACCACAGACGGGCATCGTGCGTGAGCGCGGCGGCCACCGCGGCGTCGCGGGCGATCGCCTGCGGCTCGTAGTCGTGGTTGGCAAAGACGGCGTCGGCGTTCAACTCGGCGGCCAGGCGGGGGATGGCCGTGGCGGCGTCCCCATGCAGCACGATCAGGTCGCCGCCCAGCTGGCGCAGTTCGTCGGCCAGCTCGGCCACGCTGGCATGGATAAAGTCGACGCGCCGGTCGCGGCGCGGCAGCGCTGCCAGGATGGCGGTGTCGTAGACGAAAACGCAATGCACGGCCTGGCTCTGGCGCAGGGCGTGGTGCAGCGCAGCATGGTCAAATGCGCGCAAATCGCGCCGGAACCATACCAGGGAAGTCTTGATTGTCATTATTTCGCGTGTTCAGGGTCAAAGATAGGCTATTTTTTGCCGCCAACAGGGCTTTATGGCCGCTCGCGTCGTGCCTTTGGCGTCGCTGCGGCGGCAATTCAGTGTAAACTAGCGGCTATGTTCGTGGTGTTTTATGTGCGACAGCGATTGTGCAATCAATTTTACAATTGGCATGGCAATGCGCGCGGAAGCGCGGCGATGCTGGACAGGTCGCAAGTTGCAAAGCGTACATGACGTGGCCGCATGGCCAAGCGAATGTATAACAAATTTACAATATAACAAGAATAGCGCCTGGCATCACGCTTCTCGCCGCCCAACATCCGCGGCAGCGTGCGCCAGGCGTACGATAGCGGGGTAAGCGAGACTTGCCAGCAAGGCCACAGAGAGAGCATCGCGTATGAAAAAGAGCAAAATCGACCAGACTCTACCAGGGCATCGTTTGATGCAGAGTGTTGGAGAGCCGGCCGCGACCGGTTCCTCCACCCTGAATCTGGCCAACCATTTCCTGATCGCGATGCCGGCCATGCAAGATCCGATCTTCGGCGGCACGGTCGTCTACGTTTGCGAACATAATGAAAACGGCGTGCTGGGCGTCGTCATCAACAAACCCACCGACATGACCATGGAAGTGCTGTTCGACCGCATCGACCTGAAACTGGCTGCCGGCAGCGACACGCCCATCATCAACGAACCGATCATGTTCGGCGGCCCCGTGCAGGATGACCGCGGCTTCGTGCTGCATACGCCGGGCGCGCGCTATTCCTCGTCGCTGACGGTGACGGATGAAATCGCGTTTACCACCTCGATCGACGTGCTCGAAGCCGTCGCCAAGGGCGATGGTCCCGAGCGCATGCTCGTCTCCATCGGCTATTCGGGCTGGAGCCCGGGCCAGCTGGAAGACGAGATCGGCCGCAACGGCTGGCTGACGGTGGGCGCCTCGGCCGACATCCTGTTCGACTTCCCCATCGAGCAGCGCTACGTGGCGGCCATCAAATTGCTGGGCATCGATCCCCTGATGCTGGCGAGCGAGGCTGGCCACGCATGAGCGGTGACGCCATCGACACCATCCTCGCCTTCGATTTCGGTTTGAAACGCATCGGCGTGGCCATCGGCAATACCATGATTTGCCAGGCCAAGCCGCTCAGCGTGATCACGGCCACGGCGAATGAACCGAAGTTTGCCGCCATCGATAGCCTGATCAAGGAGTGGGGCGCGAGCCGCATCGTGGTGGGCTTGCCCAGCCATCCCGATGGCACGGAACACGAGATGAGCGCGCGCTGCCGCCGTTTCGCCAACCAGGTGCATGGCCGCTTCAACCTGCCCGTGGAACTGGTCGACGAGCGCTATTCCTCGGCCGTCATTGCCGCCAAACGCGGCGAAGTGATCGACGACCGCGCCGCCGCCATCATCCTGCAACAGTATTTCGACGCGAACTATTAATCTGACCCTAGTCCCCAATCCTGAATGATTAAGAACTCTATGCCGCATCCTACGAATCCTTCCCAACTCGACGCCGAGGCCCTGTACGCGGTCTTGCTGCAGCAAGTGCAGAACGGCCTGGCGGGCATCCCCAACGTGGCCATCGTCGGCATCCATTCGGGCGGCGCCTGGCTGGCGGAACGCCTGGCGCGCGACCTGAACCTGGTCGACCGCCTGGGCGTGCTCGACGTCTCGTTCTACCGCGACGACTTCGCCCAGAAAGGGCTGCATGCGGACGTCAAGCCGACGCAGATCAGCTTCGACGTGGCCGGTGCCACCATCCTGCTGGTCGACGACGTGCTGTACACGGGCCGCACCACGCGCGCGGCCATCAATGAATTGTTCGACTACGGCCGTCCGGCCAAGATCATGCTGGCCGCCCTGGTCGACCGCGGCGAGCGCCAGCTGCCGGTGGCCGCCGACTTTGTGGCCGCCTTCACTGCCGTGCCGGCGGGCCAGGCCCTGGTCCTGAAGCAAGCCGACGATGGAAAATTCACGCTCACCATAGATACCCACCATGCTTAATCCGCAACTGAATAAACACGGCGAACTGCAACATCTGCTGACGATTGAAGGCTTGCCGAAGTCTATCGTCAACCACATCCTCGATACGGCTTCCTCGTTCGTGGGCATTTCCGACCGCGACGTGAAGAAGGTGCCGTTGATGCGCGGCAAGAGCGTTTTCAACCTGTTCTTTGAAAACTCCACGCGCACCCGCACCACCTTCGAGATCGCCTCGAAGCGTTTGTCGGCCGACGTCATCAACCTGAACATCCAGGCCTCGTCGGCCAGCAAGGGCGAGTCCCTGCTCGACACCATCGACAACCTGTCGGCCATGCACGCCGACATGTTCGTCGTGCGCCACGCGCAGTCGGGCGCGCCCTACCTGATCGCCAAGCATTTGATCGACACGAAGCAGCCGCACGTCCACGTGGTCAACGCGGGCGACGGACGCCACGCGCACCCGACCCAGGGCTTGCTCGACATGTACACGATCCGCCACTACAAGAAGGATTTCACGAACCTGACGGTGGCCATCGTGGGCGACATCCTGCACAGCCGCGTGGCCCGTTCCGATATCCACGCGCTGACCACGCTGGGCGTGCCGGAAGTGCGCGCCATCGGCCCGCACACCCTGCTGCCGGGCGGCCTGGAACAGATGGGCGTGCGCACCTTCACCAACATGGATGAAGGCCTCAAGGGCGTCGACGTGATCATCATGCTGCGCCTGCAGAATGAACGCATGAGCGGCGCGCTGCTGCCGTCGGCGCAGGAATATTTCAAGAGCTACGGCCTGACGCCCGAACGCCTGGCGCTGGCCAAGCCGGACGCCATCGTCATGCATCCGGGCCCGATGAACCGCGGCGTGGAAATCGATTCGGCCGTGGCCGACGGTCCGCAGGCGGTGATCCTGCCGCAGGTGACGTTCGGTATCGCCGTGCGCATGGCGGTGATGAGTATTTTGGCTGGTAATCAGGGCTGATAGCCCAAGGACGAGTAAGCGAGCATGACGACACTACATATCAAGAACGGCCACCTGATCGACCCTGCCAACGGCATCGATGGCTTGCAAGACCTGTTCATCGCCGACGGCAAAGTGCTGGCCGTGGGCAGCGCCCCGGCCGGCTTCAAGGCCGACACCACATTTGACGCGGCCGGCCTGGTGGTTTCCCCCGGCCTGGTCGACCTGTCCGCGCGCCTGCGTGAGCCGGGCTACGAATACAAGGCCACGCTGGAATCGGAACTGCAGGCGGCGCTGCAAGGCGGCGTGACGAGCCTGGTCTGCCCGCCCGACACCGATCCCGTGCTCGACGAGCCGGGCCTCGTGGAAATGCTGAAATACCGCGCCAAGACGCAGAACAAGGCCCACGTGCACCCGCTGGGCGCGCTGACCATGGGCTTGAAGGGCCAGTCGCTGACGGAAATGGCGGAGCTGACGGAAGCGGGCTGCATCGGCTTTGCGCAGGCGGAAGAGCCGATCGAAGACACCACCGTGCTGCTGCGCGCGATGCAGTATGCGAACACCTTTGGCTACACCGTCTGGCTGCGTCCGCAGGATCCGCACATCGGCCGCGGCGGCATCGCCCACAGCGGTCCGCTGGCTTCGCGCCTGGGCCTGTCCGGCGTGCCCGTGATGTCGGAAACCATCGCGCTGCACACGATTTTCGAGCTGATGCGCGCCAGCCGTGCGCGCGTGCACCTGTGCCGCATCTCGTCGGCGGCCGGCCTGGACCTGATCCGCGCGGCCAAGGCGGAAGGCTTGCCCGTCACCTGCGACGTGGGCGTGCACCATGTGCACCTGACGGACGCCGACATCGGCTTTTTCGACCCGAACGCGAGGGTCACGCCGCCGTTCCGCAGCCAGCGCGACCGCGATGCGATCCGCGCGGGCCTGCTCGATGGCACCGTGGACGCCATGTGCTCGGACCACACACCCGTCGACGACGATGAAAAACTGCTGCCGTTCGGCGAAGCGTCGCCGGGCGCCACGGGCCTGGAACTGCTGCTGTCGCTGGCCCTGAAATGGGCCGACGACTACGCGCTGGCGCAGCCGCCAGCGGGCGCCCGTCCGCTGGCGCGCGCCGTGGCCAAGGTCACGGCCGACGCGGCCCGTGTCGCGGGCATCCCGGCCGGCAGCCTGGCCGTGGGCGAAGCGGCCGACATCTGCGTCTTCGACCCGGCCGCGCGCTGGACCGTGTCGTCGGCCTCGCTGGCCAGCCAGGGCAAGCACACGCCTTTCCTCGGCTATGAGCTGAGCGGCATCGTCAAGGCGACCATCGTGGCTGGACAGGTGGCGTTCCAGCGTTAAAAAATCAGATCCATGGACCGGGGCATGCAGCCCCGGCATCCCTTGTCTGCTCCCGGATTTCGGTTCTGGTTTATTTGTTGGTGTCATTTGAAACTTCTGCTTACCTACCGCCTCGCGCGCATCGCCATTCACCTGAGCTGCGGCATGGCCAAGAGCGCCGTGCTCTTTCCCTGGCTGGACCTGGAGGGCCGCAACCGGCGCATCCGCCGCTGGTCGACGCAGCTGCTCGACATCTGCGGCGTGCACGTGGCGCAGCCGGCAGACAGCGTGCCGGCGCTCGACCATGCGATGGTGGTGGCGAACCACGTGTCGTGGCTCGACATCTTCGTCATCAATGCCGTCCACCCATGCCGTTTCGTCGCCAAGGCGGAAATCCGCGCCTGGCCGATCCTGGGCTGGCTGGCGGGACGCGCCGGCACCATCTTCATTTCGCGCGGCAGCAAGCGCGATTTGCGCCTGATCTTCCAGGGCCTGGTGGACAAGTTGACGGCGGGCGAGCGCATCGCGTTCTTCCCCGAGGGTACGACCGCCGCGCAGGGACAGATTTTGCCGTTCCACGCCAACCTGTTCGAGGCGGCCATCGACGCGCAAGTGCCGGTGCAACCGTTCGCGCTCGTGTATGTGGATGAGAAGGGCGCGCTGCACCACGCCGTCGATTTCATCGGCGAGATGAGTTTTGCGCAAAGCATGGTGGCGATCTTGAGCGGCCCGCCCATCACGGCGCGCTTGACTTGCCTGGCGCCGGTGGCGACCCTGGACGCGCACCGGCGCGACCTGGCGGCGGCAACGCAGGCGGCGGTGGCCGCCGCGCTGCCGCTGGAGCAGGCGGCCTAGCCCTTCACGTGCAGCCAGCGCGCATGCGCGGCGCGGGCCAGGTAGTCGAGGATAAATCCTAAAATCCCGATCAGCACGATGGCGGCCATCAGCTCCGAATAGGCGAGGCGGTCGCGCGTGTCGAGGATGAAGTAGCCGAGGCCGGCCGAGACGCCCAGCATTTCCGCCGGCACCAGCACGATCCAGATGATGCCGATGGCCAGGCGCACGCCCGTCAGGATATCGGCCGTGATGCCCGGCAAAATCACCTTGAAGACGATCTCGCTGCGCGTGGCCGACAGGCTGCGCGCCAGCAGCAGCCAGTTCGGATCGAGCCGCGCCACGCCGGCCGCCGTATTGAGCAGGATAGGCCAGACGGCCGCAAACGCCAGCAGGAAGTACACGGGAGCGTCGCCCACGCCCAGCACCATCACGGCGATCGGCATCCACGACAGCGGCGAAATCATGCGCAGCAGCTGGAACAGGGGCATGGCCGCGCCGGAAAAGCTTTTCGACATGGCCACCAGCACGCCCAGCGGCACGCCGATGACGATCGCCAGTCCCAGGCCCACGGCCACCCTTTGCAGGCTCAATACCACGTGCAGCCAGATATCCGAACCGCCCAGCATCTCCTTGAACGCCAGCGCCGTGGGCAGCGGCGCAAAGGCGGCGGCGATCGGCGTGGATTTCTCCAGCGCCGTCACGCCCACGGACCACAACAGCAAGGCACAGGCCAGCCCCACCAGGGGCAGGCCGAACTTCGTGAACAACTTGCTTGCCATCGTCAGACCGCCACGGTTTCGCTGCGCAGCAGGTTGGCCGGCAGGCCGAAGGCGGCCGGGCCACCCACGGCCGTGATGGCCTTGCGCACGAAGCGGTCATCGACCAGGTCGCGCGCGGCGAACTTCGGATCAAGGCTGGACAGGAAGCGCGTATCGCCTTCGACCTTGGTGCGGCCGATGGCGCGCACCAGTTCTTCCGTGTACGAGGCAAACGGATACGGCTGGAAGTCGATGCGGCGCTGCTGCCAGTTCTTGTGCACGATCAGTCCCTGCTTTTCATAGCCGGCGTAATCGGTGGTGGCCAGCACCTTGGTCAGCACCTGCAGCGGATGCGGCGTGTAGCGGTTCTCTCCCACGTTCGACAGCAGCTTGGCCGTGTCGACCTGGTTCGAGCGCGTCCACAGCTGCGCCTTGACGATGGCGTTGGTGACCTTCTGCGCCCATTCGGGACGCGTATTGATGTCGCGCTCGGACAGGAAAGTGACGCAGCACGCATGGTTTTTCCACACGTCGCCCGAGAAGCGCAGGATCTTGCCGATGCCGGCGTTTTCCGCCGCCGCGTTGAACGGTTCTGCCACGATGTAGCCGGCGATGGACTTGCTGGCCAGGGCGGAGACCATTTCGGCCGGCGCCAGCACGATCAGGTTGACTTCATTCGATTTGATGGCCGCGTTGCGCGCGCGCGTGACCGGGGTCAGGCCGTTGGCGGACAGGATCTGCTGCAGCAGGATGTTGTGGATCGAGTACCAGAACGGGATGGCGACCGTGCGTCCGCCCAGATCGGAGACCTTGTTGATCTCGTTGGCCACCGTCAGCGCGGAGCCGTTGACGTGGTTCCAGGCCACGACTTTCGCGGGGAACTTGGCGCCGTAGCGCACCCACAGGGTGGCTGGCGACAGCAGGTGGATGACGTTGACCTGGCCGGCGACAAACGCTTCGATGATCTGCGCCCAGCTGCGGAACAAACGCGGCGTTTCCGCCTGCAAGCCTTCCGCTTCAAACAGCTTGCGCGCGTGGGCGACCAGCAGCGGGGTGGCGTCGGTGATCGGCAGGTAGCCGATCTTCACGGGCTGGTCGTCGCCTTTCGGACCCTGCTGGGCCATGGCGTCGCCGGCGAACAGCAGCGGCGAGGCGACGCTGGCCGTGGCCAGCGCCGACATGCGCAGGAAGTCGCGCCGCGTCAGGCCGCAGTCGCAATCGGACGAGGCGCAGATGTGCAGGGGTTTGTTGTGATCTTGGAATGTCATGGGAGTGTTCCGGTCGATTAAAGTTGGGCGAAGGCAGGCGCATGATCCTGCTTTTGCAGCGCTTGCAGGGCGTCGAGAATGTCCATCTTGAGCGCGATGACGTCGGCGCTGTGGCCGATGCGCGGCTGGGCGATGGCGACGGGCCACTCGCGCACGATGTTGCCAGGCTTGCCGCCCATCAGCAAGATGCGGTCGGCCACGAGGATCGCTTCATCGATATCGTGCGTGACCAGCAGCACGGCCGTATGCCAGCGGTGCACCACGTCGACCAGCAGCGATTGCATCTCGGCGCGCGTGATGGCGTCGAGCGCGGAAAACGGCTCGTCGGCGAACAGCAGTTCCGGTTCGCGCGCCAGCGCGCGCGCCAGCGCCACCCTCTGCGCCATGCCGCCCGACAGGGCGGACGGATACAGTTTCTCGCGGCCCTTCAGACCCACCGCCTCGATGGCTTGCGCCACGCGCGCCTGGTGCGCGTCGCGCGTGAGCTGCGGCTGATGCTTGAAGTCCAGGCCGAAACCGGCATTGCCCGTAACGTTGAGCCAGGGCAGCAGGCTCGCCTGCTGGAACACGAGGGCGCTGCGCGGGTCCGGTTCGCGCATGGGCGCGTCGAGAAATTGAATCTCGCCCGTGGATGGCGGCTGCAGGCCGGCCAGCACGCGCAGCAAACTCGATTTGCCGCAGCCGCTGCCGCCCAGCAGGCAGACGATTTCGCGCTTGCGCACACCCAGCGAGACGTGCTGGAACACGGGCGCCGTGCCGGGATAGGCATAGCCGAGATCTTGCGCCTGCAGCGCCCATTGTTGCGGTTCCGCTGCTGCCGTCATGCCTGCGCTCCCGCGGCCTTGGCCGCCTGCTGGCTGTCGAACAGCTGCAAGGCCGCCTGCAATTGCGTCAGGCTGGGCGTGACGATGGGGATGAACGACGATTCGCGCCAGCGGCGGGCAAAACCCTGCTGCTCCCCGTTCAGGTAGGCGCGCCCGCCCATGGCTTGCAGTTCCAGCATCAGCGCCTGCTGCAGCAGTTCTGCCAGCTGTATGCGCAGGCGGAACATGGCTGGCGCCTGCGTCTTGAAGCGGCCATCGTGTACGCCGGCCAGCAAGGTATCGACGGCCGTGGCCAATGCCGCTTGCAGCGCTTCGATGCGGGGCGTGAGCTGGTTGCGCGAGCCGGCCGAGATCTGCGCCGCCTGCGCCAGGCTGGCGCGTGCCAGGCCGATCGACAGGCCGCACTGCATGCCAAGGAACGATGGGCGCACCTGCGGCAGCCAGGCTGGCGCATTGTCGCTGATGATATCGGCGGCGGGGATGTGCACCTGCGCCAGCTTGACGGAGGCCGTATTGCTGCCGCGCAGGGCGATCAGGTCCAGGTCATCGCTGCGCTGCACGCCTGCCGTGCTGCTGTCGAAGGCGACGATGACGGGGGGCGCGCCATCGCTGGGCGCCACGGCGGCGGCCGCGACAAAGCCCGCCTTGCGCAAGTTCGTCACCCAGGCCAGGCCGCCGTCGACCAGCAAGCCATCGGCGTGACGCGCGCCCGTGATTTGCAGCTGCTCGATGCCGGACAAGAATTTCATGGCGTTCGACAGGCCGCTGGCGCCCGCTTGCGCGCCGGACAGCAGGCCGGGCAAGCGGCGTTCGGCCAGCGCGCGGTTCTCGCTTTGCAGCAGGAATTCGATGAAGCAGCGCTGGCCCCAGAAGACAAAGGCCGCCGTTACCGATTGCTCGGCCACTGTGGCGATGGCGTCGATGGCGTCGCGCACGTCGCCGCCCGCGCCGCCGTGTTCCTGCGGCACGCCGATGCGCAGCAGCTGGTCGCCGGCCAGCGCCGGCAAAACGGTTTCAGCCAGGTCCGACGATTGGTCGAGCTGGTCGGCATGCATGTGCAGCCAGTGAGGGAGCTTGACCATGTCAGACGGCGCCAGGCAGGTAGGGCGTCAATTGCAGATTGACGGGCGTGCCGGCCAGGCTGTTGGAGAAATTGCACAGGGTGGCCAGGCTGATGCCCAGCACGACTTCCAGCGCCTGCTGTTCGTTGTAGCCGGCGGCAAGGAAGGCTTGATAGTCGCCGTCGGCGACGGCGCCGCGCGTGGCGATGACGGCCGTGGCGAAGGCGGCGACGGCGTCGAGTTGCGCGTCGCCCGTCGGCTGGCCGTGCTGCAGGGCGCGCACGGTGTCCGGTGTCT
Source organism: Janthinobacterium sp. P210006 (assembly GCF_036231885.1). NCBI lineage: Bacteria > Pseudomonadati > Pseudomonadota > Betaproteobacteria > Burkholderiales > Oxalobacteraceae > Janthinobacterium > Janthinobacterium sp. P210006. The sequence continues at coordinate 572,242 of NZ_JAZARD010000001.1, forward strand.
GGCCTGCTTTTTTCAGCGAGATGGCGCTGTGGCCAGCGATGCAGAAATCGCAGCCGTGGATGCGCGCGGCCGTGATTTGCACCACTTCGCGTTCCATCAGGCTCAGGCTGGCGCGCGCATTGATGCCGGAGACGGTCAGATACGTTTCCAGCGCCAGCGGCGCATTGGCCAGCACGCCGATCAGGTTGGGCAGGTAGCCGTTGTTGGCGATGGCTTTTTCCACGAAGGGGCGGCTATCGGCCGGGGCGGTGTCGAGGGTGTGCAGCGTCAGACGGGACATGGGGTACCTTGCTAGTTTAGTAAGTCACCCGGCCATTATATCGGCCATGCCGTGCACGTAACAGACGTCAGCGTCGTCCTTTTGTGCTCGTTCGTCTTTGATTGCGCAAACCTTGATGTCCGCTGGACTTCAGCTGGCCAGTTGGCGCTGGCGCTGGTCGCGCCGGTAGGCGCCCGGCTGCTCGCCCGTGACCCGCTTGAACGCGCGCGTAAACGCGGCGTGCGAGCGGTAGCCCACCAGTTCGGCCGCGCGTTCGACGGAGACGCCGTCGTGCAGGCGCCGGGCGGCGATCTTCATGCGCAGCAGGAGCAGGAACTGGGCCGGCGAGTGGCCGCTGGCGCTGGCGAAATGCTTGCAGAAGCTGGCGCGCGACATGCACGCGGCCTTGGCCATGTTCTCGATCGACCAGTCGGCGGCGGGAGCGTCGAGCATGCGTTCGAGCAGCGGCGAAAATGCGGGCTGGTGCAGCAGCGACAGCAGGCCGGCCGCCACTTGCTCGCCCTGCGCCACATGGCGGATCAGGTAGAAGAACAGCAGTTCGACCAGGCGCGCGATCAGGGGCGACGGCTGTTCCGGATCGCCGCCGGCTTCAAGCAGGATCAGGTCGAACAGCGCGGTGGCGGCGCTGAAGGCGGGTGCGTCGCCGCGTATCAGCAGATATGGGGGGAACGAGTCGACGATCAGCGCGGAGAGGGCGCCGCGAAACTGAAAGAAGCCGCAGGCCAGCGCCGTTGCCGGACCGTCCGTGGACGCCTGCAGCGGCAGCATCGTTTGCGCGCTCACCGCCTGCGCCGGGTCGCCATGGGGGCTGAGGAAGTGCGGCAAGTCGCGCAGCAGGAAGACGCCATCGCGCGGGCCCAGCGCAATCGGCGCCGCGCCATCGAGATGCAGGTAGCAGTGGCCATCGAGCACCAGGCGAAAGCTGCCCAGTTCCCGGCCCGCCGTGGAAGCGCGCCAGCGGCCGCAGTACTGGCCCACATGCAGCACGGCGGTGTCGAGTTCCAGGCTGCCGAGCAGCCAGCGCGCCAGTCTGTCGGTATCAGGATGCATGGGATGGCAAAGGCAAAAGCTGCATCATACGGCGCAGGCGCGGCAAGGCAAACGACCGTTTTCGACTAAGCATATGCGCGCCATGCAGTTAGCGCTTGCCGCTGTGCTGCTGGAAGGCGGGACAGTCGACTTGCAGCAGCGAGCGGTCTTCCAGGCACACGGCGGAGAGTTTGCCGCCCCAGACGCAGCCGCTATCGAGGCCGATCAGGTGGGGCCGCAGCTGCAGTCCCAGCGCCGACCAGTGGCCGAAGACGACGGTGTCGCCCGCGCTGCGCCGTCCCGGCACGTCGAACCAGGGCAGCAGGCCGGAGCCCGGCGGCGCGCTGCCGCTCTCCTTCATCTTGAAATCCATGACGCCGTCCGGCGTGCAAAAGCGCAGCCGCGTCATGGCGTTGACGATGCAGCGCAGCCGGTCGGCGCCGCGCAGGTCGTCGCGCCAGGCGGCCGGTTCGTTGCCGTACATGGTGCGCAGGAACGCCACCCAGCCGTCGCTGCGCAGCATGGCGGACACTTCCCCGCTCAGCGACAGGGCCTGCGAGGCGCTCCATTGCGGCAGCAAGCCCGCATGCACGAGCAGGTGGCCCTGGTGCTGCAAGGCGAGCGGGCGCTGGCGCAGCCAGGCGAGCAATTCCTCGCGGTCGGGCGCGTCGAGGATGTCGGCCAGCGTATCGGACGCATGCTCCGGGCGGATGCCGTTGGCCACGGCCAGCAAGTGCAAGTCATGGTTGCCCAGGACGCTGTCGGCCAGGCCCTGCTGCGCCAGCGCATGCACGTGGCGCAGGGTGGCCAGCGAGGCGGGACCACGGTTGATCAGGTCGCCGGCGAACAGGAGCCGGTATGGGCCATCTGCCGCCGCCTGGATGCGCTCGATCAGTTCGACGGTTTGTGCATGGCAGCCTTGCAGATCGCCGATAAAGTAAGTTTTCATATGTGCCGGAGTGAAGTGAACGACGCGCATGCATTATAAGCACGGCTGCCCTTTGGCGCTGGAGACATTGCCGGCAAGCGCCTGATTGGGCATGGGCGCGGCAGGCCGGAAACAACCGGATACGGATTAAGCCGGAGCGGCATTTACTTCCGCTTAATGCGCCGCTGCCGTAAATCGATAATAATTTCCCGGCCCGATTGCCGGAATGTCTGGCTGCACCGGCCAGTCCCGCTAACAGTTACCCGCAGGCCAATTGGAATGTTATTTTATTCATATTAATGCATTCTTCACGCCTTATTTCCGCATATTCTTCATTTAATCTTAATGTTGGGCGGGTAAATAAACCGCTGGCCGCGATTCAAATGGCGATAGATTATGTTGCGATGCGCAAATATTTATACAATGTAGTATATTTCACGTAATTTTATTAATTCAATTAATGTAAAGGATATACGAAATGGATCTGTCGACGATGACGATGCAGGAATTGCGCAAACTGGAAGATAATGTCAAGCAGGAATTGAACAGCCGCGAACGTGACGACTTGAACAAGGCGCGCGAACAGATCATGGCCATCGCGCAGCAAGCGGGCATTCCGCTGAAACAGCTGATACTCGACGGCCTGCACCCGCGGGCGGGCAAGGTCGCCGTGCGTTACCGCCATCCGGACAATGCGACTGAGCAATGGACAGGCCGTGGCCGCCAGCCGCTGTGGGTCAAGCAATGGGTGGAATCGGGCAAGTCTATCGATCTGCTGCGCGTATAATTCGGTATACTCTTGGCGCAGTAGCAAGCTGGCAGTTTCGCGCTGCACCTTGCCACGCACCCTATCGATACCCTTACTTATACCGCACACACCATGCTTCCATTGTCCAGAACGATCTTCAAGGCCTACGATATTCGCGGCATCATCGCTAAAACCCTCGATGCCAGCGTGGCCTACAAGATCGGTCAGGCCTTTGGCCAGGCCGCGCTGGCCAAGGGCGAGCAGCGGGTCGTGATCGGCCGCGATGGCCGCCTGTCGGGACCTGAATTGACGGCGGCGCTGGCGCAGGGCTTGCAAGCCGCAGGCGTCGACGTGATCGACCTGGGCGTGGTGGCCACGCCGATGGTGTATTTCGGCACGAACGTGCTCGACACGCGCTCCGGCATCATGGTCACGGGCAGCCACAATCCACCCGATTACAACGGCTTCAAGATGGTGCTGGCCGGCGAGGCGATCCACGGCGAAGCGATCCAGGCGCTGTACCACAGCATCGTCGCGCACGACGGCAGCGCCAGCGCCACGCCGGGAGCCTACGCCACGCACGATATCCGCGCCGCCTACCTGGAGCGCATCCTGGGCGACGTCAAGCTGGCGCGCCCGATCAAGATCGCCGTCGATTGCGGCAATGGCGTGGCAGGCGCGTTCGCGGGCGATCTGTTCCGCGGCATGGGTTGCGACGTCATCGAATTGTTTTGCGACGTCGATGGCAATTTCCCGAACCACCATCCGGACCCCGCGCATCCGGAAAACCTGCAAGACCTGATCCGCTGCCTGGCCGAGACGGATGCGGAAATCGGCATCGCCTTCGACGGCGACGGCGACCGCCTGGGCGTGGTCACCAAGGATGGCCAGATCATCTACCCTGACCGCCAGATGATGCTGTTCGCCGCCGACGTGCTGACCCGCCATCCGGGCGCGCAGATCCTGTATGACGTGAAATGCACGCGCCACCTGGCGCCGTGGATCAGCAAGCATGGCGGTGTGCCGCTGATGTACAAGACGGGCCACTCGCTGGTGAAAGCCAAGCTGCGTGAAACGGGCGCGCCGCTGGGCGGCGAAATGAGCGGCCATATCTTCTTCAAGGACCGCTGGTACGGTTTCGACGACGGCCTGTATTCGGCTGCGCGCCTGCTGGAAATCCTCACGCGCGAAACCGATCCATCGGCCTTGCTGAACTCCCTGCCGCAGTCCGACAGCACGCCCGAACTGCACCTGGAGCTGAAGGAAGGCGAGAATGTCGCGCTGATGGACATGCTGCGCCGCGACGCCGTTTTCCCTGGCAATGAGCAGATCATCACCATCGACGGCTTGCGCGTGGAGTATGCGGATGGTTTCGGCCTGGCCCGCTCGTCGAACACCACGCCGGTGATCGTCATGCGCTTCGAGGCGGAAACGCCGGAAGCCCTGGCACGCATCCAGGGGCAGTTCAAGAGCGTGATCCTGGCCGCCAAGCCTGACGCCGTTCTGCCGTTCTGACAGCATGGCCGGTCAATCAGGCGCACGGGCGCCCCTGAAAATCCTGCTGGTGCGGGTGTCTTCGCTGGGCGACGTGCTGCATAACCTGCCGATGGTGGCAGACATCGCCCGCCATTATCCGGATGCGACCATCGACTGGGTGGTCGAGGAAGGCTATACCAGCCTGGTGCGCCTGAATCCGCGCGTGAATACCATTTTCCCGTTTGCGTTGCGGCGCTGGCGCAAGAGCCTGGGCAAGAAAGAGACGCGCGCGGAAATTGCCGCCTTCTTCCGCAGCCTGCGCCAGACGCGCTACGATTACGTGTTCGATACCCAGGGCTTGCTCAAGACGGGCATCATCATGGGCGCCGCGCGCCTGGCGCCGGGCGGACAGAAAGTCGGCCTGGCCAATGGCAGCGAAGGTTCCGGCTACGAAGGCATCTCGCGCATTTTTCATACGAAAAGCATTCCGCTCGACCCGCGCACGCACGCGGTAGCGCGCGGCCGCCTGGTGGCCGCCGCGGCGCTGGGCTACGCGGCCGACACGCCGGCCGATTTCGGCTTGCCGGAAGTGTCAGGCAGCGAGCCGCGCCCGGACTGGATGGGCGATGCGCCATATTGCGTGTATTTCCACGGCACGGCGCGCGACGCCAAGAAATGGGCGCCGCAGCACTGGATCGCGCTGGGCCAGGCGCTCGCGCCGATGCCGATTTTGCTGCCCTGGGGTTCGCCCAAGGAAAAGGCGGAAGCCGAACAGCTGGCGGCCGGCCTGCCGAACGCGCGCGTGCTGCCGAAGCTGTCGATGGCCGACGCCACCCTGCTGGCACGTCACGCGGCGCTGGTGGTCGGCGTCGATACGGGCCTGACGCATATCGCCGCCGCCTTCCTGCGTCCGACAGTGGAAATCTATGCCGATTCGCCGCTGTGGAAAACGGAAGGCAACTGGTCGCCGAAAATCATCAACCTGGGCGACAAAGGCGCGCCGCCCGGCGTGCCGGAAGTGCTGGCCGCGGCGCAGCACCTGCTGGCCGAATATCCTCCCGCCTGACCTCAACGTTACCTATCATGCGACTTCTTTATACCCTTGCCTGGTGGCTGGCCTTGCCCCTGGTGCTGGCGCGGCTGTGGCTGCGCGGCCGCCAGGAACCCGGCTACCGCCAGCACTGGGGCGAGCGCCTGGGCTTTTACGGACGGCAGGCCGGCACTGCGCCCGCCACGATCTGGCTGCATGCGGTTTCCGTCGGCGAGACGCGCGCGGCCGAGCCGCTGATCGATGCGCTGCTGGCCGCATGGCCCGCGTGCCGCATCGTCCTCACGCACATGACGCCGACGGGACGCGCCACGGGCAAGTCGCTGTTTGCCAGGCACGGCGCGTGCCTGGTGCAAAGCTATCTGCCGTACGACACGGGCGCCATGCCGGCCCGTTTCATCCGCCATTTCGCGCCGCGCATCTGCATCCTGATGGAGACGGAGGTATGGCCTAATCTGATCCACCAATGCAACCGCCACGGCGTGCCCGTGGTGCTGGCCAATGCGCGCCTGTCGCAGCGTTCGCTGGGCAAGGCGCAGCGCCTCGGCAAGCTCATTGCCGATGCGGCGCGCGGCATCACCCTGGTGGCGGCGCAGACGCAGGACGACGCGCAGCGCGTGCGCCAGCTGGGCGTGCAGGACGTGGTCGTCACGGGCAGCATCAAGTTCGACGTGGTCGTGCCCGAGGCGGCGCTGGCGACGGGCGCCTGGCTGCGCGGCGCCATCGGCGCACGGCCCGTGCTGCTGTGTGCCAGCACGCGTGAAGGGGAGGAACAATTGATCCTCGATGCCCTGACCCGCGCCAGCCTGCCTGCCAATGCGCTGCTGCTGATCGTGCCGCGCCATCCGCAGCGTTTCGACGAGGTGGAAAAATTGATCGCGGCGCACGGCCTGGCCGTGCAGCGCAGGTCCGGCCTGGCGCAGGACGATGCCGTGGCGGCGGGCACGCAGGTGCTGCTGGGCGACTCGATGGGCGAGATGTTTGCGTATTACGCGGCCTGCGATTGCGCTTTCGTCGGCGGCAGCCTGCTGCCGCTGGGCGGACAAAACCTGATCGAGCCGGCGGCCCTGGGCAAGCCCGTGCTGATCGGCCCCCACACCTTCAACTTTGCGCTGGTGACCGAGCAGGCAATCGCCGCCGGCGGCGCCGCGCTGGTGGCGGACGCCGACGCGCTGATGGCGCAAGCGGCGGCCTTGCTGCAGGACCCGGCGCGCCTGGCGGCCATGGGAGAACAGGCGCTGGCGTTTGCCAACCAGCACCGGGGCGCCACGCCGCGCACGCTAGCGGCCATACGACCCCTGCTGCCGTTTTAGTGCTGCGGGGTCCCGGCGGGCGTCAACTGATGGCGTGCCAGTTCGTGCGTGAGCAAGGTGCTGTAATGCTCTTCCTGCACCGTCAACAGCGCACGCAGCGCCGCTTGTGCGCACTCCTGTGAGAGAAGGTTGCGCTGTTGCGCATCCGGCTCAGCGGTACTGCGTTGCGCATCCCGGATCCAGCACAGCAGTTCACGCTGCAAGCAGGTCTGGGACGGCCGGTGTGGCGCGTGCGCCATGGCCAGGTGCGCGATGGTCGAGAGCCAATGCCACTTGTTGGCGGAGGCGTAGCGCAGTAGCAGATCATGCTCGCCCCGTGCTTCCAGCAAGGGGCGCAGTGTGGCGAAGGGGATGAACGCACCCTGGCGCGATACCATTAGCCAGGCAAATCTCTGCATGCCGGGCGCCGCGTCGTCTGCAGCTTGCAGGGCGATCACGTCTTTATCGGATGGCGCCATCTTGAGCCAGGCGTTGCAGGCCGTCAGGCGAACGGATGGCAGCTTTGCCTGCGTAAAAGCTCGAATCAGCTCCAGATCTTCCGGTGCGCGCAGGCTGCCCAGCGCCAGAAGGCTCACACGGATGGCCTGCGTGTTCGATGCCGGATTGGCCAGAACGGCGCGGTAGCTGATGCGTGCATCTTCTCCCTTGGCCTGAAGGCAGGCTATGGCCAGGTAGCGTACCGACGCTTGGGCATCAAGCAGGCTTGCCTGCGCCAGCGCATGCATATCCTGGCCGCCAGGCGCTTGCGTCAGAGACAAGAACGCACTGGTACGTATCCGGCCGAAAGGCGACGACATCGCCTTGAGGTACAGCGCCGTTTGGACGTCAGGTGCGGCGCTGGCGCATAACCGTAGCGCTTGCGTTGCCAGCACCGTATCTCCGCGCGTGGCAAGCGCCATGCCGATGTATTGCACTGGCTCGCTCAGGCCGTGCTGGTGCAGCATGTAGAAACAGCTCCTGGCGACATGGACGTTCTTGCCACCGACGCCATTGAGCAAGTCTTGCACGTTCAGCAGTTCAAGCATGGCGCGTTCAAAGTGCTGCAGCCAGTCCGCGTGGTCGCTCCTGCCCATTTCGCGCAGGCGCAGAATGTTCGGCAGTAGCTGCAATAACTGGGGGATTGGTGTCAGTGGCAAGAGGCGCTGCATGGTGGCACGTGCCGCATGGCGCACGGCAGGCACCCAGTCATTGAGGCGCACGACGACCAAGGGCAGCAGGTCTGTCCTCTCCAGGGCTGCACAGCGTTCCAGTGCGGCCTGTCGCTGATAGCCGGAATAATGGCTTAGCTCATCCGCCAGCGAGGACTGGTCACTGGGCGTTGCAGGCAATGACTGGCTTGCTGGCGCGGCAGCTGCCTTGGCGCCAAACAGCATCTTGAAAATATTCATGGACGAAATGGGCTGGATGGGACATCTAGTATCCCATGCCGTCAGTGCAGGCGGTAGTGCCGTCTTATTGGAACAGAACAGGCAGCTCCTGCGAGCGCTTCCTCAGCGCCTGCTTGGCGCCGTCGTAGTCGGGATAGATCGATTCGACGGTGGCCCAGAAGCGGGGGCTGTGGTTCATTTCCAGCAGGTGCGACAGTTCGTGCGCCACCACGTAGTCGATCAGCGGCAGGGCGAAGTGGATCAGGCGCCAGTTCAGGCGGATCTTGCGCTCGATAGTGCAGCTGCCCCAGCGCGTGCCGGCCGACGAGAGCGACAGCGAGTCGTAGCGCACGCCCAGCTTGTCCGCGTACAGGTCCAGGCGCGCTTCGAACAGCTGGCGCGCCTCGTGCTGGAACCAGCCCTTCACTTTTTCCTTCAATTGCTGCTCGCTGCCCGCGGGCGTGACCCATACGTGCAACTCGTTCGTCTCGCGCTGGAAGCTGGCGCGGTGGCGCGGTGCCTGGTGCAATCGCAAGGTGATTTCGCCGCCGAGATAGGGCAGCACGGCGCCATCGACCCATGCGACGGGCGGGCGCTGCAGGCGCTGCACCTTGCGCTCGCCCCGTTCCAGCAGCTTCGAGACGATCCAGCCCTGCTTGGCGCGGATGGCGCTGTCGATTTCGGCCAGGGTGACGCGTTTGGGCGCGGTCACGCGCAGGCCGTTATCGTCGATCATGAAGCCGATGGAACGGCGCGTGGAGCGGCGCAGGGCGAATTCGACCAGGTGGCTGCCCAGCTGCAGCTGGCGCAGCGGCGGGCCATCGGCGGTGCGTGGCGGGGAAGGCAGGGGAGATGGGGCGGGGTGAACGACAGGGGGCACCAGGGCCACGACCGGTGGCGCCACGGGCGGCGCTGGCGGTGCCGTGGGGCGCACCGCCGGGGGCGTGCTGGTCGAGACGTCATGCGCGAACAGATCCAGTTGCTGGTCGCCGACCTTGATGGTCTTCATCTGCTGGCGCAGGGTCGGCTCCTGGATGACCGCGCTGATGCCGTCTAGCCAGCGTTGTAGGCGTGAGGCGAAATGACGCGCATTTCTGATTCTATCCAATTTTCCACCTGTTGCATCATGCTGTCCGGGGTTTGCCCTTCCGGCGAAATCGGTTTGCCTATCGAGACGGTGATCAGCCCCGGGCGTTTGAGGAACGACTGCTTGGGCCAGCACTCGCCTGAATTGTGCGCAATCGGCACCACCACGGCGCCCGTGGCAATGGCCAGGCGCGTGCCGCCGCTCTTGTACTTGCCCGCCTGGCCCACGGGAATGCGGGTGCCTTCAGGGAACATGATAATCCATTGGCCGTCGGCCAGGCGGCGCTTGCCATGCGCGACCACGCTCTTGAACGCATGCTTGCCCTGCTTGCGGTCGATGGGGATCATGCGCAGCAGCGCCATGGCCCAGCCGAAGAAGGGGATGTACAGGATCTCCTTCTTGAACACGTAGACCAGCGGACGGGGAAGGCTGGGCAGCAAGAAGATGGTTTCCCATGCCGACTGGTGCTTCGACAGCACGATGGCCGGCGCGTCGGGGAAATTCTCGGCGCCCTTGACTTCATAGCGGATGCCGCAAATGACCTTGGCACACCACAGGATAAACACGTTCCAGCGCGAGGTGACCCAATAGCGCTTGTTGTAGCTCAATGGCGCGGCAAAAAAGCACACGCAGGCCCAGACGATGGTGGCTACGATCATGATGACCATGAACAGCAGGGATCGCAGGAACAGGGAAATATTACGCAATGCGGTTCTCCGAAAATTAGATACTGAATGCCACGGTGGGCGCCGGTACCGCGGGCGCCTTGAGCAGGTGGCTGACCACGGCGGCCAGGTCGGGGAAGACCTGGGTGCCGGGCGGCAGGCCGCCCGTTTCATCGGTTTTTTCACCCTTGCCCGTCAGGACCAGGTAGGGCACGCAACCGCTGATGAAACCTGCCTGCAGGTCGCGCAGCGAATCGCCAACGGTGGGCACGCCTTTCAGGCTGGTGTTGTAGCGCTGCGAAATTTCATGGAACATGCCCGGTTTCGGCTTGCGGCAGTCGCAATTGTCCGCGCCCGCATGCGGGCAAAAGAAGATGGCGTCGATGTCGGCGCCCACCTGCTGCGCCAGGGTGTGCATCTTCTGGTGGATCGCGTTCAGCACCGTCATGTCGAAGTATTCGCGCGCGATGCCCGACTGGTTCGAGGCGACGACGACGCGATAGCCGGCCTGGTTCAGGCGGGCGATCGCTTCGAGCGAGCCGGGGATCGGCAGCCATTCGGCCGGCGACTTGATGAAGTCCGGCGAGTCATGATTAATGACGCCGTCGCGGTCGAGAATAATCAGTTTCAGCGCCGGAATGCCCATTATGCCGCCAGCTTGGAAATGTCGGCCACGCGGTTCATCATGCCGTGCAGCGAAGACAGCAAGGCCAGGCGGTTGTTGCGCAGGGCGACATCCTCGGCCATCACCATCACGTCGTTGAAGAAGCCGTCGACGTCGTCGCGCAGCTGCGCCAGGGTTTGCAGCGTGCCCGCGAAATCGCCCTTGGCAAAGGCAGCGTCGATTTCCGGCTGCACGCGCGAGACGGCGGCGGCCAGTTTTTTCTCCGCTTCGTCCTGCAGCAGCGCCACGTTGACGCCAGCATCGGCGACCAACTTGAGCGCTTCCTCGTTCTTTTTCAGGATGTTCGTGATGCGCTTGTTGGCGGCGGCCAGCGAAGCGCTTTCCGGCAGGGCGGCAAATGCCTGCACGGCTTCCAGCCGCTGCACGATGTCGTCCAGGCGGTCCGGATTTTGCGCCACGACGGCTTCGATTTCATTCGGCGAGAAGCCGCGCTCGCGCAGGATGCCGCGCAGGCGGTCGAGCATGAAGGTGGTGACGTCGAGCACAGGGTCCTTGAAGCCGGGAACGGCTGCGAACTGCGCGGCGGCGTCGGCCAGCAAGCCCTGGATCGACAATGGCAGGCGTTTTTCCAGCAGCATGCGCAGCACGCCCAGCGCGTGGCGGCGCAGCGCGAACGGGTCCTTGTCGCCCGTTGGCGCCAGGCCGATGGCCCAGATGCCGACCAGGGTTTCGAGCTTGTCGGCCAGGGCCACGGCGGTGCCGGTGGCGGTGGTCGGCAGGCTGTCGCCGGCAAAGCGCGGCTGGTAGTGCTCGGACGCGGCCAGCGCCACTTCTTCCGGCTCGCCGTCGTGGCGCGCGTAATACGTGCCCATGATGCCTTGCAGCTCGGGGAATTCGCCCACCATGTCAGTCAGCAGGTCGGCCTTGGCCAGCAGGGCACCCCGTTCGGCCAGGGCCACGTCATATTGCAGCTTGGCGGCGATGGCGCCGGCCAGCGACTTGACGCGCTCTGTGCGGGCCGCTTGCGTGCCCAGCTTGTTGTGGTAGACCACGTTGGCCAGCAGCGGCAGGCGCGATGCCAGCGTTTTCTTCTTGTCCTGCTCGAAGAAGAACTTGGCGTCCGACAGGCGCGGGCGCACGACGCGCTCGTTGCCGCCGATGATGTGCTCGGGCGTGTCCGTCTCGATGTTCGAGACGATCAGGAAGCGCGAGCGCAGCTTGCCTTCGCTGTCCGTCAGCGCGAAATATTTCTGGTTCGTTTGCATGGTGAGGATCAGGCATTCCTGCGGCACGGCCAGGAATTCTTCCTCGAAGTGGCATTCATACACGACCGGCCATTCGACCAGCGCGGTGACTTCGTCGAGCAGCGCTTCAGGCATCAGCACCTGATCAAAGCCGGCCTTGTCCAGCAGCTGGGCGCGGATGCGCTCCTTGCGCTCCTCGTTGCTGGCGATGACGCTGGCGTTGAGGATCAGCGAGGGCGCGTAGTTTTCCGCGTGCGCGATGCTGATCGGCGCGCCGTCGGTCAGGAAGCGGTGGCCCAGGGTGGTGCGGCCGGCCGTCAGTCCCAGCAGGGTCAATGGCACGATATTGATGCCGTGCAGGGCGATCAGGCTGTGCGCCGGGCGCACGAATTGCACGGTGGTGCCGTCCGGGCGCTGATAGCTCATCAGTTTTGGAATCGGCAGCTTGGCGGCCGATTCGCTCAGGGCCGCCTGCGCGCCCGCGGCGAGCTGGCTGCCCGGCGCCGTGTAGGTGTAGAAGAAGCTGTCGGCCTTGCCGTCGGCGGCGCGTTCCAGGTCCGCCACCGTCAGGTCGGGAAAGCCCAGCGCGGCCAGTTTCTTGGCCAGCGGCGGCGTGCCGTTGCCGTTCGCGTCCAGCGCCACGGAGACGGGCAGGACTTTTTCACGGATCGATTTGTCGGGCGAGACTTCGCGCACGTTGGTGATGGAGACGGCCAGGCGGCGCGGCGAGGCGTAGCTGGTGGCGACGCTGTCGGCTTCCAGGAAGTCGCGCGATTTCAAACCGTTGACGATGCCGGCAGTAAAGGCGGCGCCCAGTTTGGCCAGCGCTTTCGGCGGCAGTTCTTCGGTCAGCAGTTCGATGAGCAGTGTTTGGTTCATGGTGTTCTTGTCAGGTGCGGCGGTATGGAGGCTCGAATTAGGCGGCGGCTTGGTCTGCGGCGGGCAGCATCGGGAAACCGAGGCGCTCGCGCGAGTCGTAGTACGCTTGCGCCACCAGGCGCGACAGGGTGCGCACGCGGCCGATATAGGCGGCGCGTTCCGTCACCGAGATGGCGCCGCGCGCATCGAGCATATTGAAGCTGTGCGATGCCTTCATGATCTTCTCGTAGGCGGGCAAGGTCAGTTGCAGCTCGATCAGGCGCTTGGCTTCCGCTTCGTAGTTGCCGAACTGTTCGAACAGCAGGTCCGTATTCGCGTGCTCGAAGTTGTAGGTCGATTGCTCCACTTCGTTCTGGTGGAAGACGTCGCCGTACGTCAGCTTCTTGGTGACGCCGTTTTCTTCCCACTCCGTCCACACCAGGTCATACACGTTTTCCACGCCTTGCAGGTACATGGCCAGGCGTTCGATGCCGTAGGTGATTTCGCCCAGCACGGGCTTGCAATCGAGGCCGCCCACCTGCTGGAAGTAGGTAAACTGGGTCACTTCCATGCCGTTCAGCCAGACTTCCCAGCCCAGGCCCCAGGCGCCCAGGGTCGGGCTTTCCCAGTCGTCTTCGACGAAGCGCACGTCATTCTGCTTCAAGTCCAGGCCCAGCGCGGCCAGCGAACCCAGATACAGGTCGAGGATGTTTTCCGGTGCCGGCTTCAACACCACCTGGTACTGGTAGTAGTGCTGCATGCGGTTCGGGTTTTCGCCATAGCGGCCATCTTTCGGGCGGCGCGACGGCTGCACATACGCGGCGCGCCAGGGTTCCGGGCCGATCGCGCGCAGGAAGGTGCCGGTGTGGAAGGTGCCGGCGCCGACTTCCATGTCGTAAGGCTGGAGCAGGGCGCAACCTTGCTTGTCCCAATAGGTTTGCAAGGTCAGGATAATTTGTTGAAATGTGAGCATCGTATGAGTTCGCCGCGCGGACAGGCTGCGCTTTGTTAAGGTTTGCTTGAAGCCCGCACGCTGCTAACAAGCGCGTCCGGGCCGGGGTTTTGCTAATTTTAGCGGTTTTTACGGGCCCACTGTGACTCTTCGGGCAATATCGGCCGCTTATTGCTGTGCGGCGCCGCCACGGCGGGCGGCGCGCGACAGCAGGAAGGCCGTCAGCAGGGCCAGCGCTGCCAGGGCCAGCACCAGTTTGTTGCCGTACAGAATGTATGGCGTCATGCCGCCCATGCCTTGCACCTTGGCCGCCAGGGTGGCTTGCTGTTCCGGCGGCAGCAGGCTTTGCACCACGCCCTTGCCGTCGATGACGGCCGTGGCACCCGTGTTCGTCGAGCGCAGCATGGGGCGGCCCATTTCCAGGCTGCGCATCTGCGAGATCTGCAGATGCTGCGGGATGGCGATCGAGTCGCCAAACCAGGCCAGGTTCGAGATATTGAGCAGTACCGATGCCGACTGCTTGCCATTGCGGTGGGCACTGGCCAACTGGCCGGCGATTTCCTCGCCAAACAAGTCTTCGTAGCAGATATTCGGCAGCACCAGCTGGTCGCGCACCTGCAGCGGCGCCTGCACTTCGGCGCCACGGCCCATGTCGCCCAGCGGGATGGCCATCATGGCGACAAACCAGTGCAGGCCAGGCGGCACGAATTCGCCGAACGGCACCAGGTGGTGCTTGCGGTACTGGTAGTAGGGGCCTGCCGCGTTGTTGGGGGTGATGCCCAGCGCCGCATTGTAGAAGCGTTGCTGCTCGTCGAGCACGGGCATGCCGAGCAGAATCGTGCTGCCCGTCTGCTGCGCATACGTCGCTAGGCTATCCAGATAGCCGGGCGGCAGCTGGTGCGGCAGCACGGTGACGGCCGTTTCCGGCGTGGCGATCAGGTCGGCCGGCGCGCCCGTGATGGCGCTCTGGTACATCTGCAGGGCGCCCAGCACGAAACCGGGATCGAATTTCTGCTGCTGCGGCACATTGCCCTGCAACAGGCGCACCGTGATCGGGCGTCCGACGGGGTGTGTCCAGTTCACGTAGTGCAGGCCGATGCCGGCCCCGTACAGCGCGACCAGGCCGGCCAGCGCCTTCCAGCGCGTGCGGTGCGTCAGCAGGAGCAGGGCGCCGGCCGACAGCGCCGCCAGCCAGCCCAGGCCATACGCGCCGACGATGGGGGCAAAGCCGCCCAGCGGGCTGGCATTGTGGGCGTAGCCCGTGGCCAGCCACGGGAAACCTGTAAATAGCCAGCCGCGCGTCCACTCGAACAGGGTCCACGTCGCGGGCAGCACCAGCAAGGTCATGGCCGGCAGCGACAGTACCCAGCGCTGGCGCAGCCAGGCGGCCGCGCCCATGGCCAGCGCCACGTAGATGGCCATCAACAGGGCCAGCAAGGCCACGGCGATGGCGGCGATGGGTGCAGCCATGTCGCCATAGCGGTGCATGGAGATGTACAGCCAGTGCGTGCCGGCCGCGCACCAGCCGAAGCCGTAGGCCCAGCCGATCAGCGCGCCGCTTTTCACGCTGGACGCGCGCAGCACCTGGTAGAACAGCACGCCCAGGCTGAGGATCTGCAGGGGCCAGTAGCCGAAAGGGGCGAACGCCAGCACGGCGACGGCGCCGGCAATGGCGGCAGTCAGCATGCGCGCCCACGTGCTGCGGGGCGGTTTGGCGGGGGCGTTGGGGTCAGCGCGTCTGAAACGCATTTACAGCACGCGCATGTCAGAGTTCCAGTTCCGGCACATTGGGCAGGCGCTCGACGAGCAGCACGTGCACCTGGCGCGCATCGGCGCGCAGCACTTCGAAGCGCAGATTGCCCAGGTCGAAGATGTCGCCCTTGTGCGCCATGCGGCCCAGGTACTTGGAGACGAGGCCGCCGATGGTATCGACGTCGTCGTCCACCAGGTGGCTGCCCACTTCTTCGTTGAACTGTTCGATCTCGGTCAGCGCCTTGACGCGCCAGCGGGGGCCGAACTGGCCTTCCTTGAGCGACAGGATATTGTCCTCGGCTTCGTCGAAGTCGTATTCGTCCTCGATATCGCCGACGATCTGTTCCAGCACGTCTTCGATGGTGATCAGGCCGGCGACGCCGCTGTATTCATCGACGACGATGGCCATGTGATTGTGGTTGGCGCGGAAATCGCGCAGCAGCACATTCAGGCGTTTCGATTCGGGGATGAAGATGGCGGGGCGCAGCATGTCGCGGACGTCGAAAGTTTCTTCTGCGTAATAACGCAGCAAGTCTTTCGCCAGCAGGATGCCGATGACCTTGTCGCGCTCGCCTTCGATCGCGGGGAAGCGCGAGTGGGCAGTGGACAGGACTTCCGGCATCCATTCCTCGATCGGCTTGCTGATGTCGATGACATCCATTTGCGAACGGGGAATCATGATGTCGCGCGCACAGAGATCCGATACCTGGAACACGCCTTCGATCATCGACAGGGCGTCGGCGTCGATCAGCTTGCGTTCATGCGCATCGTGTAGAACATCGAGCAATTCTGCACGGTTCTCTGGCTCGGGGGAAATGAGTGCGGTCAGGCGTTCAAACAGTGACCGGTGGGGCTTGACGTCAGTTCTGACGCCACTAGGGTGCTCGGGCATAGGAGGCGTGAGCCGTTGTTGCGAAGGGATATAGGATACACCAAAAGTGGGGTCACACCGGATTTCCCCGCTTTTGATGCAAATTTAATACGCTGAAGTGCCCCGTTGCCCGACGTTTCAGGCTTGCGGACCCAGCACGCGGGCGCGCAGATCGGCCACGTCCGCCTGCCAGTCGGCGAAATGCTCGCTGTCCTGCCACAGCTGGCGCAGTTCCGACGACTCCGCCACGATCCTGTCCAGCGCCAGGCGCGCTTTTTCCAGCAGCGGCGGGGTGACCTTCTTCTTGCAGGCGGCCACCCATTCGTCCACTTCCGCCGTGGCCGGATCGTCTTCGCCCGGCTTGCCCAGCAGGCGGGCGATCACTTCCAGCGCGGCCAGCGCTTCGGCGGCAAACGGCGCTTCCAGCTCCGCTTCCTGGCTGTCGATGACGTTGTCGAGCGTCGTCTCGACCAGTTCCAGGGTTTTGTATTCGTGCAAGTCCTGCGCCCAATCCATGGCGTAGTCGTTGCCGAAGGCGTCGGTGGCCCAGGTTCCCATCTGCTTACTCCTTGTACGGATCGGTGATGCCGAGCTTGGCCAGGATTTCCGTTTCCAGGCTTTCCATCTCGGTGGCTTCTTCGTCATCCATGTGGTCGTAGCCCTGCGCATGCAGCACGCCGTGCACGATCAGGTGGGCCGTATGCTCTTCCACGCTTTTCTTCTGTTCCGCCGCTTCCTTTTCCAGCACGTCCGTGCACAGGATGATGTCGGCGCGCGTCGGTTCGTCGTCGTCCAGTTCTTCGCCTTCGTTGTAGGCAAAGGTCAGCACGTTGGTGGCGTAGTCCTTTTCGCGGTAGTCGCGGTTCAGGTTGCGGCCTTCCTCGGCATCGACGAAGCGGATGGTGAATTCGGCGGGCGCGAACAGGGCCGCCTTGACCCAGCGCCGCACTTTCGGGCGCGTGATCAGGGTTTCCAGGCGGGCGTCCGGATATTGCACGGACAGGGACAGTTTATTTTTTTCGGACATTTTTGGCGGCAGCTGGTTTGATCAGGGGGAGTAACTGGGCGGCGTCGGCATGGGCCGCCTGCGCCGTTTCATACGCATCGACGATGCGCGCGACGAGCGGATGGCGCACCACGTCGGTGCTGTTAAATTGCGTGAAGCCGATGCCGCGCACGTCTTTCAGGACTTGCACGGCGTCGATCAGGCCGCTTGTCTGGCTCTTGTGCAGGTCGACCTGCGTCACGTCGCCCGTCACCACGGCCTTGCTGCCGAAGCCGATGCGCGTCAAGAACATCTTCATCTGTTCGACGGTGGTGTTTTGCGCTTCATCGAGGATGACGAACGCGTGATTGAGGGTGCGCCCGCGCATGTAGGCCAGCGGGGCGATCTCGATCACCTGTTTTTCAAACAGTTTTTGCGTGCGGTCAAAGCCCAGCAAATCGTACAGCGCATCGTACAGGGGACGCAGATACGGATCGACCTTTTGCGCCAGGTCGCCCGGCAGGAAGCCCAGGCGTTCGCCCGCTTCGACGGCGGGGCGCGTCAAGATGATGCGCTTGACGGCGTCGCGTTCGAGCGCGTCGACGGCGCAGGCGACGGCGAGATACGTCTTGCCCGTGCCGGCCGGGCCCACGCCGAAGCTGATGTCGTGTTCGAGGATGTCGCGCAGGTACGCGATCTGGTGCGGCGTGCGTCCGCGCAGGTCGGAGCGCCGCGTTTTCAGCACGGGGCTGGCGATGTCGGGCTCGACGAAGGTGCTGACGGGCGCGTTGGCGTGGTGTTCCGAGGCGGCGGACAGTCCCGCGCGCTGCTCCACCAGGGCCAGCTGCACTTCTTCCAGCGGCACGACCTTGTTGGCGATGGCGTAGAACTGTTCGAGGATTTCCACGGCCCGCTCGGCATTGCTGCCGCCGACGATGAATTTCTCGCCGCGGCGGAAGATCGTCACGTCGAGGGCGGCGGAAATCTGGCGCAGGTTTTCATCGAGCGGCCCGCACAGATGCGCCAGGCGCGTGTTGTCCAGCGGCTCGGGGATGAAGTAATGCGGCTGTATCGGGGCTTTGGTTTTCAACTGGCTCTTTTCAATGCGGGTGCGCTGGCGACGAGTTCGCCGCGCAGGGTGTAGGAATGGCTTTCGGTGATGCGCACGTCGACCAGCTGGCCGACTAGCTGCAGCGCGTCCGGGCCGGCGTCGAAATTGACCACGCGGTTGTTTTCCGTGCGGCCTTGCAGTTCGCTGTCGTTGGTGTCCTTTTTCGAGCGGCCTTCGACGAGGATGGTTTGCACGCTGCCCACCATGGCCAGGCTGTACTTGCGCGTGTTGGCGTCGATGGCCGCCTGCAGCTGCTGCAGCCGGGCCAGCTTGACTTCATGCGGCGTATCGTCTTCCAGATTGGCGGCCGGCGTGCCGGGGCGCTTGCTGAAGATGAAGCTGTAGCTGTTGTCGAAACCCACGTCCGCGATCAGTTTCATCATGGCGTCGAAGTCGGCCTGGGTTTCGCCAGGAAAGCCCACGATGAAGTCCGAGGAAATGGCCATGTTCGGGCGCACGGCGCGGATGCGGCGGATGATGGACTTGTATTCGAGGCCCGTGTAGCCGCGTTTCATGGCGCCCAGCACCTTGTCGGAACCGTGCTGCGCCGGCAAATACAAATGGTCGACCAGCTGCGGGATCTTCGCGTAGGCGTCGATCAGGCGCTGCGTGAATTCCTTCGGGTGGCTGGTGACGAAACGCATGCGTTCGATGCCGGGAATGTCGGCCACGTATTCGAGCAGCAGGGCGAAGTCGGCGATCTCGCCGCCTTCCATCGCGCCCCGGTAGGCGTTCACGTTCTGGCCCAGCAGGGTGATTTCCTTGACGCCCTGGGCGGCCAGGCCCGCCACTTCCGTCAGCACGTCCTCGAAGCGGCGCGACACTTCCTCGCCGCGTGTGTAGGGCACGACGCAGTAGCTGCAGTATTTGCTGCAGCCTTCCATGATGGAGACGAAGGCCGAGGCGCCCTCCACCTTGGCCGGCGGCATGTGGTCGAACTTTTCGATTTCCGGGAAGCTGATGTCCACTTGCGAATCGCCGCTGGCGCGCCGCAGTTCGATCATCTGCGGCAGGCGGTGCAGGGTTTGCGGACCGAACACCATGTCGACATAGGGCGCGCGCTTGACGATGGCATCGCCTTCCTGCGACGCCACGCAGCCGCCCACGCCGATCAGCAGGTGGGGCTTGGCCAGTTTCAGCTCGCGCAGGCGGCCCAGGTCGGAAAACACTTTTTCCTGCGCCTTTTCGCGCACGGAGCAGGTGTTGAGCAGGATTACATCGGCATCTTCCGGCGTGTCGGTGCGCACCAGGCCATCGGACGCGCCCAGCACGTCGGCCATCTTGTCCGAGTCGTACTCGTTCATCTGGCAGCCGAAGGTTTTAATGAATACTTTTTTCTGCATGGAGTCGGTGCTTATCGGTAAATGTGGCGGCAAATAAGTGGGACAAATATAGGTGGCGGCAAAAAGCAGGGCAAGGGGCGTGCGCCGTGCGCGCTGGGGGCGGAAGGCGGTGGATGACCGGCCGGGCGCCTCTGGCTGCCCGGTGGCAGGCCCGCTGCAAGTTCAGGCCGTAGTTTAGCGTAAATCGCGGGCACGGGCCATGGCGTACTGACCTTGCGGACAAGGTTGCAGTCTGAACATGACGCCAGGCACGGCGATGCCGAAAAGCATTTATTGCCGTATGACACCATTGATTTGTAACAAGTTGCTGCAAAGCCTTGTGTGCGCCTGCTGGCATCCTAATGTGTTGAAATAGCATCGTTGCCAAGCCTACCAGCAGCTTGATTGATATTTAACAATCAGGAAGTTTGCGCGAGGCGCAGATGCTGCCTGTTTGGACTAGTATATTGCCTTATATGCAATTCATTTCAGTGGATTGCACGTGCTTTTACTCACGCGGCAAGCTGCGCACGTTGGCTGGACGTGGCTGTGCGAGTCCTGTGCAGGCAGTGCGATAAGGAGGGAAGGCGGGGGAGGGCTGAATCCGATGGAAAGACGTTTATTTAAACACTCTAAGCCAGCCTTAAGTTCGTATCGGCATTATTTTCTACATTCACTAGACGAGGAAAAATCATGGCACATCATGCATTAGCATCGCAAGAGAGTTACAACCCGAATCACCTGCTGGATATTCTGCTGAGCAAGATGCAGCTGAAAAACGATGCAGCCCTGTCGCGCCTGCTCGAAGTGGCGCCACCCGTCATCAGCAAGATCCGCCACCACCGTTTGCCGGTGGGCGCTTCGCTGCTGATCCGCATGCACGAAGTGACGGGCATGAGCATCCGCGACCTGCGCGACCTGATGGGCGACCGCCGCACCAAGTATCGTCTGTCCGACGCCCAGGGCCGTCCAAAAGCGGAAGACCGCGGCGATGCGCAAGAATCGAATTACGCGCACTGATGCGGCCGTCGCGCGCTGACTGTGCCGCTTGCGTAACTGCTGGCGGCAACAGGCTGGCGTGGACGGGGCGGCATAGACCTATCGCAGTACCCATAACGGCTTTCGTCTCGCGGCGAGAGCCGTTTGCGTTGATGGCTTTGAATGACGAGTCCGCTTAACGGCATCAGCCCAGCAAGGCTGTGGTGATTTCGTCGTAGCGCAGCTCCGTTTCGCGGAACAGCTGCAGATACGTTTCTTCGCCCAGGCCCAGGGCATCCCAGGCCACGGGCGAGACGCGCGGCACCATGTCGTCGCCCGCCTGCGCCAGGTCGAGCGCGCAGACGACGGCATTGGCCACGTGGATCAGCGCGGCCAGGAAGCCGGCCCCCGGCGTGTCCGGCTGCAGGTAGTTGGCCAGCGCCAGGCGCATGGTGTCGGAAAAATTCCAATGGTCGGCCAGTGCCGTGCCTGCCTGCACGTGGTCCACGCCCAGCACGGCCTGCTCCGCTTCGAGCAGGCTGCAATCGTGCGCCGCCTGGTGCGCGATGACTTGCGCGTATTGGGCGGGAAAGCTGCTGACCAGTACCAGGCGGCCGATGTTATGCAGCAAGCCGGCCGTGAATGCGTAATCCTGGTTGAAGCGGATCTGCCGCGCCAGCACCTTGGCGCAGGCGGCCGTCGCCACCGAATGGCGCCAGAACGCCTTGTCGTCGAAGCCGGGACAGCGTCCTTCCGGGAAACAGCCCGTGATGGCGGCCGACGTGATCAGGCTGCGCGTGGTCTGGAAGCCCAGGTAGGTGATGGCCTGCTGGATGGTGGTGGCCTTCACTTGCAAGCCATATTGCGACGAGTTGGCCAGGCGCAGGGTTTTCGCCGTCAGGGCCTGGTCGTACGACACTTTCTTGGCCAGCACGGAAATATCGACGTCGTCCTGGTCGATGCTGTTCAATAGTTCCATGACGACGGCGGGCAGCGAAGGCAGGTCGTCGAGGTGGGCGACGATGTCGTCGAGCGTCAGCTGGGTACTCATGCCGCGCCTCCCGCGCCCAGGCGGTATTGCGTGACATAGCTGCGCAGCAAGGTGGTGGCCGCGTCCTCGGGATCGTCCGGATCGTGCTTGCGGAACAGGTGGGCCAGCCGCGCGCTGTGCGCCGCTTGCTGCGCGGCAATTTCTTCCGGCGAGGGGGGCGGCGCCTGGATCGGCAGCATGTCGATGCCGTGGCGCGGCATCAGGGCCAGCATGTTTTCCGTCAAAACCGCGCCTTGCGGCAACAGCACTTGTCCATGTGCATCGAGCAAGACATCCGACAAGACCATGCCAGGACGAACTTGTTCCAGGGGTAGATGTTGATGCATGACCGCCATGACGACTCCTTAGATGATTGCGGGATATTACCATTGCCATGACGCAATGTCTCAACCTGTATCAAGGCCCGAATGGAAACGTGGCTGCTGTAAATCTTGCCAATAAGCATGTCATACCGTACATTTGCTTCAGGCTGTTGTATTGCTGACGTATCTGCGCCCGCGCCGCGGGCCGGCGGCTGGCCCGGCCCGGGGAGTGTTGATCGATGGTGAGTATCCAAGTCCGGCTGACCTTGCTTTTTGTCGTGATCGTCACCTTGGTGCTGGGCATTTCTGGCAGCTATACCCAATATACCTTGAGCAAGGAACTCGAATCGGGCAGCGCGCGCCTGCGCAGCGGCGTGCTCACGCGTTTGCAGACCAGCTTGCCTTCCGCCCTGTGGGACCTCGACAAATCCAAGGTCGACAGCATCGTCGCGGCTGAAATGCTGCCGCCGGAACTGGTCGGCATCCGCGTCTACGACGCTTCCGTGGGCCTGTTCGCGGGCGAAGTGCGCGACGCGGCCGGCACCCTGGTGCCGCTGACCGCCGACGTGGCCATGGGCGGCACACCGGTCGAGGCGCCATTGGTGTTCCGCGACGCCGTGGCGGCAGCCACGGGCGGCAAACCGGTGATCGTCGGCAAGGTCATCGTCAATTTCAGCCGCGCGCAGATCGATGCGGCCCTGCGCAGCGAAGTGCGGCGCAAGGTACTGGAAGTGTTGCTGTTGGACATCATCCTGGTGGGCGCCCTGGCGCTGAGCCTGCGCATCGTCTTCGAGCCCTTGAAACAGTTGCGCGACGGCTTGTTCGACCTGGCCACGCGCGGCAGCGATGAAGTCGAAGAGCTGCCGGAAAACCGGCGCGACGAACTGGGCGACGTGATCCGCGGCTTTAATGCCGTGCAGCGCAAGCTCAAGTCCATCATCGAGGGCAGCCGCGAGGCGGAAGACATGGCGCGCCGCTCGCAGCAGGAGACGGCGCAGGCCATGGACGAGCTGCGCCGCGCGCAGGAATCGCTGCTGCAGTCGGAACGCCTGGCTTCGCTGGGCAGCCTGGTGGCCGGCGTGGCGCATGAAATCAACACCCCGGTCGGCATCGCGCTGACCAGCGCTTCGGTGCTGAAGGAAGCTACCGATCACATCAGCGCGGCCGTGGCCGGCGGCAGCGTGAAGAAGACCGACATCGTGCGCTACCTGGAAACGGCCGGCGAGAGCGCGCGGCTGATCATGAACAATGCCTACCGCGCCGCGCATCTGATCCACAGCTTCAAGCAGATCGCCGTCGACCAGGTCAGCGAGGCGCGCCGCCTGTTCGAATTGCGCGACTATATCGGCGAAGTCATCTCGAGCTTGCAGCCGACCCTGAAAAAGACGCGCATCAGCATCGATATCGATTGCCCGCCCGACATCATGTTCGACAGCTATCCGGGCGCGCTGGCGCAGGTGCTGACCAACCTGGTCTTGAACTGTGTCGAGCATGCCTTCGATGCGGACACGGCCGGCAACATCCATATCGGCGTGCAGCGCGACGGCGAATGGATCGCCATGCAGGTACGCGACAATGGCCGCGGCATCGCTCCCGACATGCTCGACCGCGTGTTCGATCCCTTTGTCACCACGCGGCGCGGACAGGGCGGTACCGGCCTGGGCTTGAATATCGTGTTTAACTTGATTGCCAAGCAGTTTGGCGGCACCATCACGGTCAGCAGTACGCTGGGGCAGGGCGCGACGTTCCTGTTGCGCTTGCCCAAGGTGACGCCGTTGCCCGAAAGCACCAGCAGCCAGGCATAGGCAAGGAGACAACTGATGGCACAGCTAGAGAACAGTCAGCAAGTGGCGCTTTTGCGCGGGATCAATGTCGGTCGCGCCAAGCGCGTGGCCATGGCCGACCTGCGCAAGCTGCTGGGCGACCTGGGTTTTGCGGATGTCCGCACGGTACTCAACAGCGGCAACGTCGTGTATGACGGGGGTAAGGTGGCGCCGGCCGACGCCGCTGCCCGCATCGAGGAAGCGCTGGTGCTGAAACTGGGCGTGGCGGCCAGAGTGACGGTGCTGTCGGCCGGCCAGTTTGCCGAACTGATCGAGCAAAACAGCCTGGCGCCCGTGGCCGATGCGGCCCGCTTGCTGGCGCTGGTGCTGAATAACCCGGCCGATGTCCAGCGCCTGGCGCCGCTCTTGCGGCAGCCGTGGCAGCCGGAAGCGCTGGCCCTGGGCCAATGGGCCGCGTATGCCTGGTGTCCCGATGGCGTGCTGGCCAGCAAGGTAGTGGCGGCGCTGGGCGTGCTGCTGGGCGATGGCGTCACGTCGCGCAACTGGGCCACCATGCAAAAATTGCACGCGCTGCTGAACGGGCCGGATGCGGCCGCCACCCCATCACTCACGCGGGAGCACTGATGCCCACCATTCGCGGTACATTCGACGTCAAGATCAGCCCGGAAACCTTGTCGGACACGGCCGCGCAGTCGGGGCTGGGACGCTTGTCGCTCGACAAGCGCTACCATGGCGCCCTCGACGCCCGCGCGCAGGGCGAAATGCTCAGCGTGCGCGCCGCCGTGGCCGGTTCGGCCGGCTATGTGGCGCTGGAACGGGTGGAAGGCACGCTGGACGGGCGCCACGGCAGTTTTTATTTGCAGCACAGCGGCAGCATGACGCGTGGCGCGCCCGCCTTGTCGGTGACGGTGGTGCCCGATACGGGGACGGAGCAGTTGCAGGGGCTGTCCGGCAGCCTGGCCATCCGCATCGAAGAGGGCAAGCATTATTATGATTTCACGTATGAGCTGACTGAGGCGCAATGAACTGGGATATCGTCAAGGGCGTGCTGATCCTGCTGGTCGCCGTCAGCGTGCTGGGCACGGCCTTCGTGCTCATTTCCGCCTCGGGGACGGACAAGGCGGCCTGCATTGCGCGCGCCTTGAAATCAGGCATTCCTGTGGGGAATATCGAAAGAGTCTGCCGCTTGCTGGACAAGTGAGCCAGGTGACGAGGCCAAAAAAATTCCGCGCAAGGCGGAATTTTTTTTTAAGGCAGCGGCAGCGGCTGCCGGAATAGGGTCAGCTATCGAATTTTTCCTGTTTTTCGCCGTGCATGCCAAAGGCCAGCAGGCCCAGTCCTACCAGTAACATCGAGACCATGCTCGCTTCGGGCACGGGCGGCGGCACGTTCGTTTGCTGCACGGCCGGGGCCGTGGCGGCCGCGGACGGTGGCAGTACGCCCTGGCGTGCGTTGGCGCTGCGCCAGCGCGGGGGCGCATTGAAAGTCGTACCCTGCGTCAGCAGGCGCGCATACGGCAAGTCCGGTGCATCCCAGGCGGGATTGTCCGTCGTGTTATGCACACCGAGACTGTCGTCGCTCATGACAGGCACGCGTGCCGCGTGCGGGGGACTATCGCCGGCCGCCACATTGCCGGCACAAATGGACAACACAAGCATGGCCACGCCTGGCGACTGAAGTAGTTTCATCGTTGACTCCCTGGTTCACCGTGCTGCGCGGCCGAAACCGGCCTGTGCATGGACGGACAATGCGCCTGTACGGGGGCGTATCATGGTTTTTCTGATGAGGCTTTATTAGAGCACAAGTGATGGCAATTTTGCTACGTATATTTGCTTTAAATTACGAATATTTATCATTTTGATAGCATGGAGACTATCGCTGCCGCGCACTTTGCATGAGCACGCTATCGCTGCAAAACACTGTTGTTTTTTTGTGCGAATCGCCAGCAGGAAAACAGTATATTGATTAGTATATTGTTTATCGCACGATGATCAACATGACCGCCTGTGGGAGGGCAAGATGGAGACAGTTGCAACACAACACGCCGAATACAACCTCGACGCCATGCGTGGCTCGGCCTACAAGGCCAGCTCGCTGCTCAAGGCCATGGGCAATGCCGACCGTTTGATGCTGCTGTGCCAGCTATCGCAGGGCGAGCATTGCGTCAGCGACCTCGAACAAAAAGTGGGCATCGGCCAGCCGACCCTGTCGCAGCAGCTGGGCGTGCTGCGCGAAGAGATGCTGGTGGCCACGCGCCGCGATGGCAAGCAGATCTATTACCGGGTCGCCAGCGCGCCCGTGCTGGCCGTGCTGCAAGTGCTGTACGCGCAGTTTTGCGCGCCGCGCCCCCCGTTCAACGACGAAGCGGACTGAGTCCTGTCATGAGCATCGCCTGGCAACACTTCACGCCGTGGGCTTCGCTGGCCGGCGGCATGCTGATCGGCCTGGCAGCCGCCTTGCTGATCCTGTTCAATGGCCGCATCGCCGGCATCAGCGGCATCCTCGGCGGCTTGCTGCGCCCGCGCCAGGGCGACCTGGGCTGGCGCATCGCGTTTCTTGCGGGCCTGATAGTCACGCCGCTGCTGTACCCCTTGTGGCAAGCCTTGCCGTCCGTGCAGATCGACGCGGGCACGCCCGCCCTGATCGCGGCGGGCCTGCTGGTGGGGGTGGGCGTGCGCTACGGCGCCGGCTGCACCAGCGGCCACGGCGTGTGCGGCCTGTCGCGCCTGTCCCCCCGTTCGCTGGCGGCCACCATCGCCTTCATGGCGGCCGGTTTCCTCACCGTCTATCTGTTGCGCCATCTGTGAGCAAGCTTATGAGCAAGCTCATCCTATCTCTGTTGAGCGGCCTCGTCTTTGGCCTGGGCCTGATCGTCTCCGGCATGGGCAACCCGGCCAAGGTGCTCGGTTTCCTCGACTTGGCCGGCGCCTGGGACCCGTCCTTGGCGCTGGTGATGGGCGGCGCCATCGGCGTGGCCATGCCCGCTTTCTGGCTGGCGCGCCGGCGCAGCACGGCCTTGCTGGGCGAGCCCATGCAACTGCCTGCGTCGCGGCGCATCGACGGGCGCCTGCTGCTGGGCAGCCTGGCCTTTGGCGCGGGCTGGGGCATCGCCGGTTTCTGTCCCGGCCCCGCCCTCGTTTCCCTGCTGGCGGGCCAGCCGAAGGCCTGGATTTTCGTGGCCGCCATGCTGGCTGGCATGGCGCTCTTTGAAGTCCTGGAGCGCCGCAAGATAGCAGCGCCGGCTTGAGGCGGTACAATCTCGCGCATCGCCACTCTGGATACCCGTTGACATGAAGACCGTGATTTTCCGGGCCGGCGCGCGCGCCGCCCTGCTGTGCAGCGTGCTGGCGCTGGCCGCCTGCGGCAGTTTGCTGAAGAAGGAAGCGCCGCCCGCTCCCGCGCCCGTGGCCGACACATTGCCCAATCCGCAAGTGCTGCTGCTCGGTGAAGTACATGACAATGCGCAAGGCCAGCGCCTGCGCGTGGCGGAGTTGCAGCGCCGCCTGGCCGCCGGCTGGCGTCCCGTGATCGTGATGGAGCAGTTCGACCGCGACAACCAGGCCTTGCTGACGCGCGCCGCGCGCGATTGCGCCGACCCCGACTGCATCATCCGCGTGATGGAACAGCCGCGCTGGGACTGGAGCTTGTACCGGCCCGTGCTGGACCTGGTGATCAGCTACCAGCTGACCCTGGTCGCCGGCAATCTGTCGTCTGCCGATGCGTCGCGCATCGCGCGCGACGGTATCCAGTGGTCGATGCCGCCCGCCATGGTGGCCACGTATCTGGCTGCGCCCGTGCCGGCCGATATTGTGGAAGCACAACAGAAGGAAGTGCAGGCGGCCCGCTGCAATATGCTGCCCGACATGATGCTGAGCGGCGTCGTCAATGCCCAGGTGGCGCGCGACATCTGGATGGCCAAGCTGATCCGCGACCAGGCGCCGCGCGATGTGGTGCTGATCGCCGGCAACGACCACGTGCGCAAGGATATCGGCGTGCCCCGCTGGCTGAAGCTGGCCGATCCGCAGCTGAACGTGCGCAGCATCGGCTACCTGGAGCAGGGCGGCACTGGCTACAAAGGCACGTTTGACCTGACGCAAACGATGCCCGCGCAGCCGCGCCCGGACCCGTGCGCCAAATTCAAGAAATAAGGTTCAGGAAATAATTCCTACTGCTGCACGCGCACCAGCGCGCTGACCTGGCTGGCCGTCGCCAGCAGCTTCGGCAAGCTGTGTTCCAGCAAGTGCGCCACGGATGGCCCCGCCGTCTGGCCGCTGACGTTGATCGCCGCCACCACCTTGCCGGCCCGGTCGAACACGGGCGCGGCCAGGGCGATCAAGCCCTGTTCCAGCTCTTCCTGCACCAGGCACCAGCCCTGGCGCCGCACTTGCGCAATCTCTTCCAGCAAGACGTCGATATCGACCTTGGTTGCCGGCGTGATCTTCAGCAGCGCCATCTTCGACAGCCGTTCGCGCAGCACGTCCGGCGCCAGGCCCGACAGCAACACCCGTCCCATCGAGGTGCAGTAGGCCGGCAGCCGGCTGCCGATGCCCAGGTTGATCGACATGGTGCGGTGCGCGGACAGGCGCACGACATACACGATGTCGTCGCCGTCGAGCACGGTAGCCGAGCACGACTGGCGCAAGGTGTGCATCAGCTCTTCCAGCAGCGGCTGCGCCTGCGTCCACACGGGCAACGATGACAGGTAGGCGTAACCGAGGTCGAGCACCTTGGGCGTCAGGCGGAACAGCCGTCCGTCCGCTTCCACATAACCGAGATGCAGCAAGGTGTGCAGGATGCGCCGTGCGCCCGCGCGCGTCAGCTGCGCCCGTTCCGCCACTTCGCTCAGGGTCTGTTGCGGCGCTTCCGCGCCAAAGCTGCGCAAGACGGCCAGCCCCCGCGCGAACGATTGCACATAGCTGTCGCCGGGACGGGGTGCGCCGTCGGCATCGAGGGTTTCTGCGGCGGAAAGTGGCGTGCTGCTGCGTGCGGTCATGGCGATTCCAATTGATCAAGGTGGCAATTATAGCCATGGCGCCAGCGAAAACGGCAAATTGACAAGCGCCCCGATCAGGCATATTCTCACGAATAAGTTCTAAATACGAATATTTGTTCGCTGTACGAACAAATAGACTGTGAGTTTGATAGGGAGGAGACAGGCAATGATCGACAAACTGCGTACCAGCGTCCTTGAGGCGCTGGCCGATATCCACGATGGCGCCACCGTCATGATTGGCGGCTTCGGCGGCGCGGGCCAGCCGGCCGAGCTGATCGACGGCTTGATCGCCCAGGGCGCGCGCGACCTCGTCATCGTCAACAACAATGCGGGCAATGGCGATACGGGCCTGGCCGCCCTGCTGAAAAACGGGCAGGTGCGCAAGATCATCTGCTCGTTCCCCCGCCAGGCCGATTCCCACGTGTTCGACGCCCTGTATCGTGCGGGCAAGCTGGAGCTTGAATTGGTGCCGCAGGGAAATCTGGCCGAGCGCATCCGCGCCGCCGGCGCCGGCATCGGCGGCTTTTTCACGCCCACGGGCTATGGCACGGACCTGGCCAAGGGCAAGGAAACGCGCGAGATCGACGGCCGCATGTATGTGTTCGAGTCGCCCATCCACGCCGATTTCGCGCTGATCAAGGCGGAGCAGGGCGACCGCTGGGGCAACCTGACTTACCGCAAGACGGCGCGCAACTTCGGCCCCATCATGGCCATGGCCGCCAAGGTCAGCATTGCTTCCGTGCATGAAGTTGCCGAGCTGGGCAGCATCGATCCCGAGCACGTCGTCACGCCGGGCCTGTTCGTGCAGCGCATCGTGCAAGTGCCGCGCACGGCCACCGGCCCCGCCGGCTTCAAAGCTGCCTGAGGAGATTGAAATGAATAAATGGAATCGAGACCAGATGGCGGCCCGTGTGGCGGCCGACATCCATGAAGGCGCCGTCGTCAACCTCGGCATCGGTTTACCGACCCTGGTGGCCAACCACTTGCCGGCCGGCGCCGACATCATCCTGCACAGCGAAAACGGCGTGATCGGCATGGGCCCCGCGCCCGCGCCGGGCGAGGAAGACTATGACCTGATCAACGCGGGCAAGCAGCCCGTCACCCTGCTGGCGGGCGGCAGCTATTTCCACCATGCGGACAGCTTTGCCATGATGCGCGGCGGCCACCTGGACATCTGCGTGCTGGGCGCCTTCCAGGTGTCCGCCACGGGCGACCTGGCCAACTGGCATACGGGCGCGCCCGACGCCATCCCTGCCGTGGGCGGCGCCATGGACCTGGCCATCGGCGCAAAGAAAACCTGGGTCATGATGGAATTGCTGACCAAGACCGGTGAAAGCAAGCTGGTGCAGGCCTGCACGTATCCGCTGACGGGCATCGCCTGCGTCAGCCGCATCTACAGCGACCTGGCCGTGCTCGACCTGTCGCCGGCCGGCGCCGCCGTCGTCGAGCTGGTCGATGGCTTGAGTTTCGAGCAGCTGCAAGCGCTGACGGCCGTGCCGCTGATGGACGGCCGCGCCCCTTGAGCCTATCTCTTTAACTTTCTTGGAGGAAAGAACATGACCCACGCTTACATTTGCGACGCGCAGCGCACGCCATTCGGCCGCTACGGCGGCAGCCTGTCCGGCGTGCGCGCCGACGACCTGGGCGCCGTGCCCATCCGTGCCTTGATGGCGCGCAATCCCAACGTGGACTGGGCTGCCGTCACGGACGTGCTGTACGGCTGCGCCAACCAGGCGGGCGAGGACAACCGCAACGTGGCGCGCATGGCGGCCTTGCTGGCCGGCTTGCCCGACAGCGTGCCGGGCGCCACCCTGAACCGCCTGTGCGGCTCGGGCCTGGACGCCATCGGCAGCGCGGCGCGCTTCATCAAGAGCGGCGAAGCGGGCTTGCTGGTCGCCGGCGGCGTGGAAAGCATGAGCCGCGCCCCGT
Source organism: Janthinobacterium sp. P210006 (assembly GCF_036231885.1). Taxonomy (NCBI): domain Bacteria; kingdom Pseudomonadati; phylum Pseudomonadota; class Betaproteobacteria; order Burkholderiales; family Oxalobacteraceae; genus Janthinobacterium; species Janthinobacterium sp. P210006. Next base: position 602,940 of record NZ_JAZARD010000001.1, read on the forward strand.
TCGTGATGGGCAAGGCGGACAGCGCTTTTTCGCGCGGCATGAAAATGGAAGACACGACCATCGGCTGGCGCTTCATCAACCCGCTGATGAAGGCCCAGTACGGCGTCGATTCGATGCCGGAAACGGCGGAAAACGTGGCTGTCGAGTTTGGCATCAGCCGTCTTGATCAGGATGCGTTCGCCCTGGCCAGCCAGGTCAAGGCGCTGGCGGCGCAGCAGGCGGGCGTGTTCGACAGTGAAATCTGCCCCGTCAGCATCGCGCAAAGGAAGGGCGACCCCGTCATCGTTGCCCGCGACGAGCATCCGCGCGCCACCACGCTGGACACCCTGGCCAAATTGAAACCCGTCGTGCGCGCGGATGGCACGATCACGGCCGGCAACGCGTCCGGCGTCAACGATGGCGCGGCGGCGCTGCTGCTGGCCGACGAAGCCAATGCGGCCCGCTTCGGCCTGACGCCGCGCGCCCGGGTCGTGGCCATGGCGACGGCCGGCGTGGCGCCCCGCATCATGGGCATCGGCCCCGCGCCCGCCACCCTGAAAGTGCTGGCCATGACGGGCTTGAGCCTGGCCGATTTCGACGTCATCGAACTGAACGAAGCCTTCGCCGCCCAGGGCCTGGCCGTGCTGCGCCAGCTGGGCTTGCGCGACGACGATGTCCGCGTGAACCCGAACGGCGGCGCCATTGCCCTGGGCCATCCGCTGGGCGCCTCGGGCGCGCGCCTGGCCATGACGGCCGTCAACCAGCTGCACCGCACGGGCGGGCGCTATGCCTTATGCACCATGTGCATCGGCGTGGGCCAGGGCATCGCGCTGGTGCTCGAGCGCGTCTGATCCTGCGTGCCCGCAGGCGAAAAAAATTGCCGGCGATACGTATTAACCCGTATGCCGGCCGGCTTTTTGACCTTGATCAAGGGCGTATGATGCAAAACTGGCCCGGGCAACCAGGCTGGCGTTGGCTTTTTCACACGAACAAGAAGATTGATATGACATCCCACGATACTCCGCATGACGTTGCGCAGCTGACATCCCAGCAGCGCATCAAGGCCATTATTGGCGCTTCCTCCGGTAACCTGGTCGAATGGTTCGACTTCTACATTTACTCTTTCTGTGCGCTGTATTTCTCGCACGCCTTCTTCCCTTCCGGTAATCCGACCACGCAGCTGCTGCAGACGGCCGGCATCTTTGCCGCCGGCTTCCTCATGCGTCCCGTGGGCGGCTGGCTGTTCGGCCGCATCGCGGACAAATACGGCCGGCGCCAGTCGATGATGATTTCCGTGCTGATGATGTGCGGCGGCTCGCTGATGATTGCCGTCATGCCCACCTATGACACCATCGGCGCCTTCGCGCCGTTCCTGCTGCTGGTGGCGCGCCTGTTCCAGGGCCTGTCCGTGGGCGGCGAATACGGTACCAGCGCCACCTACATGAGCGAAGTGTCGGAATCGGGCAAGCGCGGTTTCTTTGCCTCGTTCCAGTACGTGACCCTGATCGGCGGCCAGCTGCTGGCCTTGCTGGTGCTGGTGGTCTTGCAGCAATTGCTGACCCTGGAAGAATTGCGTGCCTGGGGCTGGCGCATCCCGTTCGTCTTTGGCGCACTGGCGGCCCTCGTGTCGCTGAACCTGCGTAAATCGCTGACGGAAACGACCACGGCCAGCGAGCGCAAGGACAAGGATGCGGGCAGCTTGCGCGGCTTGCTCAAGCACAAGCGCGCCTTCATCACGGTGCTGGGCTTTACGGCCGGCGGCTCGCTCGTGTTCTACACGTTTACCACCTACATGCAGAAATACCTGGTCAACACGGCCGGCATGGATACCAAGACGGCCAGCGCCGTCATGACGTGCGCCCTGCTCGTCTACATGATCTTGCAACCCGTGTTCGGCGCCCTGTCCGACCGCATCGGCCGCCGCACCTCGATGCTGTTCTTCGGCGGCCTGGCCACGCTGTGCGTGCTGCCGATCATGCATGCCTTGAAGGATATTTCCAGCCCGTACGCGGCGTTTGGCCTGATCATCATCGCGCTGGCCATCATCAGCTTCTATACGTCGATCAGCGGCTTGATCAAGGCGGAAATGTTCCCCGTCGAAGTGCGCGCGCTGGGCGTGGGCCTGTCGTATGCGGTGGCCAATGCCATGTTCGGCGGTTCGGCCGAATACGTGGCGCTGCAGTTCAAGGCCTGGCACGTGGAAGAGTATTTCTATTGGTACGTGACCATCATGTGCCTGATTTCCTTCATCGTCGCCATCCGCATGCCGGACCCGAGCCGCTCGGGACTGCTGAAGTAAGCTTGCCGTAAAATAGGGGGACACTGCGGTGTCCCTTTTTCATCGCCGCCTTTTTATTGTGCCGATCAGGAGTTTTCATGCCGTATGTTATTCCCGCAGCCATCCAGCCCAGCGTGCCCGTCAGCGGCAGTGGCGACAGCTTTCCCGTCCACCGCATCTATTGCGTGGGCCGCAATTATGTCGACCATGCCCAGGAAATGGGCCACACGGGCCGCGAGGCGCCGTTTTTCTTCATGAAGCCAGCCGACGCCGTGCTGCCCGTGGCAGCGGGCACGACGGGCGAGTTGCCGTACCCGGCGCAGACGCAGGATTTCCAGCACGAAATGGAACTGGTGGTGGCCATCGGCAAGGGCGGCAGCGATATCGGCGTGGCCGATGCGCTGGACCACGTGTGGGGGTATGCGATCGGCCTGGACATGACGCGCCGCGACGTGCAGGGCGCCGCGAAAAAGCTGGGCCGTCCGTGGGAGACGGGCAAGGCGTTCGAGCACTCGGCGCCCATCGGCCCCATCACCGCGGCCGCGCAGGCGGGCGACGTCGGGCAGGCCGCCATCACGCTGCACGTGAATGGCGCGCTGCGCCAAAGCAGCACCATCGATATGCTGATCTGGAACGTGGCCGAAACCATCGCCGACCTGTCGACCTACTTTACCCTGCAGCCGGGCGACCTGATCTACACGGGCACGCCGGCCGGCGTGGCGGCCGTGCAGCGCGGCGACGAACTGGTGGGTGCCATCGACGGCCTGGGCGAACTGCGCGTCAAGATCGTGTAAACGCGCGCTGGCGCACGGCACGGCAGGCCCGCCTGGCGCACAATCGCCGTGTGGGCTTGTATGTTGCATCAAGGAGATATCCATGCTGAGCGAGACCTATTCTGTAGCGCAACCGGCGCGTGCCGAGATCGACGCCCTGGCGGGGCCGGCCCTGCTGGAATTCGGCACGGGCTGGTGCGGCCACTGCCGTGCCACCCAGGCGCCGCTGGCCGCCGCGCTGGCGCAGCACCCCGGCGTGCCGCATCTGCGCGTGGAAGACGGCCCCGGCCGTGCCCTGGGCCGCTCGTTCCGCGTGAAGCTGTGGCCGACCCTGATTTTTTTGAAAGACGGCCAGGAAGTGGCGCGCCTCGTGCGTCCGCTCGACAGCGCCGAGATTGCGCAGACTTTTGCATTGATTGATGCGTAGGTCGGCGTAGGTCGGCTTGGCGCAGCGTAAGCCGACACCACCGCCTGGCATGCGCTATCACAACTTCTTGCCGCACCGCACCACTGCGCGTATCATAAGCCGCTTACAGCAAGATCAACCGCATCCTTGACCGGATGCAGGCGCGATCATCGCCGGCCCGCTCCACCCGGAGGGGCCGCAGGCAAGGATTCACCACAAATGACCGACGCCGCGATGCCGACGCGCGGGTCTGGTACGGAATGCCTGGCGATACGCCGGGCCTGATACACGTCGCCCATCCCCTGACGCCTTTCCTGCCGTGCCCCGGGTAACCGGATGGCGCACGACCGTTGTTTCTCTAAATCAGCACTGATCACGGCGCGTTAGCGCGCGTTGCCGGCAGTTCGCTACGGCAACTAAAACCGTTGTTTTTTGTTTGCAAATTTAATAGCAAATGCGCAGCAAATGCATGCGCGCAAGGCTATGATATGCGAACGACACGGAGACAACGTGCTGTGCTGCTGCCTGAAAAAACATCCAGAGAATGGCCTTTAGACACCCTCCCCAAGGAGCGCAGTAAATGAGCACCCCCCCCAAGAAAAATTCCCCCGGCACGGTGCTGTTCGCCAGCCTGATCGGTACCACCATCGAGTTCTTTGACTTTTATATCTACGCCACGGCCGCCGTGCTGGTGTTCCCGAAACTGTTCTTCCCTGCCGGCGACCCGTCGGCCGCCGTGCTGCAGTCGCTGGCCACGTTTGCCATCGCCTTCTTCGCCCGCCCCATCGGCTCGGCCGTGTTCGGCCACTTCGGCGACCGCATCGGCCGCAAGGCCACGCTCGTGGCGGCCCTGCTGACCATGGGGATCTCCACCGTCATCATCGGCTTGCTGCCCACGTATGCAGCCATCGGCACCCTGGCGCCATTGCTGCTGGCGCTGTGCCGTTTCGGCCAGGGCCTGGGCCTGGGCGGCGAGTGGGGCGGCGCGGTGCTGCTGGCCACGGAAAATGCGCCACCGGGCAAGCGCGCCTGGTACGGCATGTTCCCGCAGCTGGGCGCACCGATCGGCTTCTTCCTGTCGGGCGGCATCTTCCTGCTGCTCAGCGAAACCATGACCGATGAACAGTTCTTCAGCTATGGCTGGCGCATCCCGTTCCTGGCCAGCGCGCTGCTGGTCATCGTCGGCCTGTACGTACGGTTGAAGATCACGGAAACGCCGGACTTCCAGAAGGTCATCGACAAGAACGAAGTCGTGAAACTGCCGGTGGCCACCGTGTTCCGCCAGCATGGCCGCATGCTGTTCCTGGGCACCATCATCGCCCTGGCCACCTTCGTGCTGTTCTACCTGATGACGGTGTTCGCGCTGAGCTGGGGTACGACCAAGCTGGGCTTCACGCGCAAGGAATTCCTCATCGTCCAGCTGTTTGCCGTGCTGTTCTTTGCCCTGACGATTCCATTCTCGGCCGTGCTGGCCGACCGCCGCGGCCGCCGCGCCACCATGATCTGGGTTTCCGTTGCCATCGCCATCTTCGGCCTGGTGCTGGCGCCCATGTTCGGCTCGGGCGTGACGTGGGAAGTGACGATCTTCATGGCCGTCGGCCTGGGCCTGATGGGCATGACCTACGGCCCGCTGGGCACCATGCTGTCCGAGCTGTTCCCGCCCGAAGTGCGCTACACGGGCGCGTCGCTGACGTTCAACCTGGCGGGCATCCTGGGCGCCTCGCTGGCGCCGTACATCGCCACCTGGCTGGCCACCAATTACGGCTTGCAGTACGTGGGCTATTACCTGTCGCTGGCGGCCGTGCTGACCCTGGGCGCCCTGCTGATGGTGGGCAAGCCGAAGGCTGGCAAGGAGGCCTGGCAGTAATACCTCTCCGGGCCGAGTGCTCCCGCAAGCCGCCAGCCCAGCTGGCGGCTTTTTTTTGCCTAGCGTAGCGCCACGTGGCCGTAGCAGGCTTGCAGTCCCGCATAGTCGTAGAACATGCTGCCGGGCGCGATGCGGGCGCCTTCGCACGCTGCCTGGAACGGCGTTTCCTTTTCGTTGTACAGCAGGCGCACGATGAGCCGGCCTTCGCCATTGCGGTACACATCCCACTGCAGATTGGCCGCCAGCGGCGACACTTGCGCACCGCGCCACGGATTGCCGGCATGGCTGTAGGGCGTCGTGGCCGGCAGCGGCGTTTGCGCTCCGGGCAAGCCCATGGCCGAGGCGAGCGGAATGAGCATTTCCGCATGCGTGAAGCGCAGCTTGGCCGCATGGCGCAGATCGCCGCTGGCCAGCGCGTCGACTTCCTTGAAAAAATCCTCGCGCAAGGCCAGCGCGAAGCGCCAGGTCACGCCCTTGCTTTCCACGGTGGCCGGGCCTTTCGCGTAAAAATCCTCGTGGTCGGCGACGGCGGCGTAATAGCGTGCATCGTCTGCGGGCATGTAGCGGCTGAAATCGGCCGGCACTTCATGGCGCATGCCGGCGGCGATCGCATACAGCTCATACAGTTTCGTCGCGGCCGCATTCACGCTGCGGATGACGGTCTTGCCGCTGCCTGTCATGGTGCGCGTGAGTTTGCCGTCCGTGCTGGTGAAGGTGTAGCTGCCCGTGTCCGCGTAGCTGGCGCCGCGCTCGAACCGGGCGAGGAAGGCGGGTGCGAACAGCCGTTCGAGCACGTGGCGCGCATGCGCGGCCGCTTCCGGCTCTTTGGCCGGGGCGTCCATCAGCGCATGCAGCTGCTTGGTGCGCAGGTAGCGCTGGTAAGCCTGGCTGGCGGCATAGGTGGCGTCATGCGGGTCGGCGCGGTCGGCCACCAGATCCGTCTGCGGCGCCAATTTGTGCGCGTACAGCAGGAAGCGGTTGACGCCGTCGGGCTGGCGTACCGGCGACACCCCGGGCGGGCGTCCCTGTGGATACGGCGCCGGCGCGGGCGGCAGGGTCAGCAGCGGCGCCAGGGCCGGCGCCTGTTCCAGCAGCGATTGCGTGAAGAAGCGCGAACTGTCGCGCGCGCGGTCCACGCCGGAATGGAGGATGATCAGCTGGCGCGGCGCCGTCGCGGCGTCTTGCCCCACTTGCGCGAACAGGGCGGGCAGGCGCGCCAGCAGGCGCGCGGCCAGTTGTCGGTGTTCCGCTATGCCCGTCTGCGACAGATTGCCATAGCCGGGCGTCTCGATCCCGGCCACGCCATGGCCGAGCAAGGCATTCGCCCGCATCAGGGCCAGGATGTCGGGCCCCAGTTCGCGCCCCAGCGGCGTCAGCGCATCCTGCGCAGCGGCTTGCTGCCACATCGCATGCAGGGCGGCGTCGCCCTTCATGCCGGTCAGTCCGCGCGAACCGTGGCGCGCCACCAGTTGCGTGTAGATGGGCTGGAAACCGTCCGGCGGCGCCGCATACGTGGCCGGGTCCTGCTGCGGCGCGTACGGCGTCTTGGTCTGGTAATGGCCGTCGACGGCCAGGGCGGGGCTGGCGCAGGCAGCCAGGGCCAGCAGCATGCTGGACAGGGGAAGCGGTGGGGGCATGGTTCTTTTGGGTGGATAATTTCTCGAATGCAAGCCTAGCACTGAACGCAAAAAAGGCGGGCACGACTGGATGCCGTGCCCGCCTGTGCTGTCACCGCAGCGTGTCAGCCTACCACTTCGGCGTGTACTTCAGGGTGAACTGCACGTTGCGCGGGTCGCCATAGTAGTTGTTCGAACCCGTGGTGTTGTAGGACGGGATGATGTAGCGCTTGTCGAACAGGTTGTTGACGTTCAGCGACAGGGCCACTTGCGGCGTGGCTTGCCAGCCCAGGCGTGCATTCCAGATCGAGAAGCCGGCGACCTTGAAGGTACGTTCGGTATCGACCGTGTGGCTTTGCAGGCTGGTGCCGGCACCCACGCTGAACTTGTCCCAATTGCCGGGCAGGGTATAGCTGGACCAAAGGCGCAGCATGTGCTTCGGCGTCCACGTGGAAAAGACCTGGCCCTTGTTGTCCGGATCGTCGAGGTAGGTCGTCGTCGTATAGGCGTAGCCGGCAGACAGCTGCAGGCCGCGCGCCACTTCGCCCGACACTTCCGCTTCCAGGCCCTGGCTGCGCACCTTGCCCGAGGCGCGCGAGCAGTACCAGCCGTCGCAGGCGAAACCGGCCGCGTAATCGGTGACGGCGCGGTCCTTGTGGTCATAGCGGAACACGGCCAGCGAGGTATTGACCTTGCCGTCCAGCAGTTCACCCTTGATGCCGCCTTCGTAGCTGCTGCCCGTGATCGGCTTGAGCGTCCGGCCCGCCACGTCGTGGTTCGTCTGCGGCTGGAACACGTCCGCATAGCTGGCGTAGACCGACCATTGCGGCGTCAATGCATGGATCAGGCCTACCGACGGCGTGAACTTGGCCGTAGTGCGGGTGGCGTCGCGGTAGCCGTCCGGCGTGGCATACAGGAAGTCGTACCAGCTGAAGCGCCCGCCCAGCAGGACTTTCAGATTGCTCGTCAGCTGGCCGTTCCAGGTGGCGTACAGGCCTTTCTGGCGCATGTCGTAGGTGCTGTAGCTGGTCACGCCCATCGGGCGCGCGGCGATGGTGTCGAAGTCCTGCCACGGACGATTGTGCTTGATATTGAAGATGTCGGCGCCCATTTCCCACGCGCGTGCATAGCGGTCGTTCGACGTGAAGCTGACATAGCTGGCGCCGACGACGATTTCCTGCGCGATGCCCAGGCCATCGAATTTGCCGCGCACGAAGGCGTCGATGCCGCGCTTGCGGTTGTCGAAATCGGTGGAAAAGTCGCCGTAGCGCGCACCGCTGCCATCGGGCTTGATTTCAAAGGCCGTGCGCTGGTGCGTGGAGCTGGTGCTTTCATTCGTGCCCAGCGCCGACGCCTTCAGGCTCCATTGCGTATTGAAGTGGTGTTCCAGGTCCAGGTAGACGGTGCTCTGTTCCACCAGGCTGCGGTTCCAGTCGGCACCCGTGAAGGTGGAGCGCGGCAGTGGCAGTTCGCCGCCGTCCGCATAGCGGGGCAGGCCGATGAAGGTGGGGCGGCCGTGGGCCTTCACATGGCTGGCGGCCAGGCCGACCGTGGTGGCGGGTCCCAGATCGTAGTCGAGCGCCGCGTACAGGGTGCGGTTCTTGCTCCATACCTGGTCGATGAAGGAGTGGCTGTCGTCTTCATCGACGATGGCGCGTCCGCGCAGGGTGCCTTCCGCATTCAGCGGGCTGCTGATGTCGACCTGGGCGCCGTAGTGGTCCCACGAACCGGCGCGGCCCGTCAGCGTGACCGCGCGCGTGGCCAGCGGGCGTTTGCGCACCAGGCTGACGGAGCCGCCGGGGCTGCCCGTGCCGACCAGCATGCCGGAGGCGCCGCGCAGCACTTCCAGGCGGTCGTAGATGACCATGTTTTCCTGGCCCCAGTTACCCAGCGCATAGGTGTTGCGGTCGATGGGCACGCCGTCGTACTGCCATTGGTCGATCTGGAAGCCGCGCGCCGTGATGACCACGCCCGGCCCCACGCCATGCACGCCCACCACGCCGGTGACGTTGTTGACGGCTTCGCGCAAGTCCGTGATGCCCTGGTCGTCCAGGCGCTGGCGCGTCAGCACGCTCACGGATTGGGGGATGTCCTTCATCGATTGCTCGCCCTTGCCGATGGTGAGCTTGCGCGCCGTGTAGGAGCCGCTGCCTTCCGTGGTGGCGCCTTGCTCGGCCTGGCCGACGATGGTAATCGAGGGCATGGTGCGCTCGGCCGCCGAGGCGGCAGTGGCGGCTGCCGTGGGTACGGACGCCGGCGCGGCCACCAGCACGTAGCCGGTTGCCGTCTTGCCGATGGCGTAGCCGCTGCCGCGCAGCAGCACGGCAAAGCCGTCGTCGATGGCGTAGCTGCCTTGCAGGCCTGCCGTCGTCAAGCCCTGGACCTTGGCCGCATCGATGACGATGGACACGCCCGCCTGCTGCGCATAGCGGTTCAGGGCGCCAGCCAGCGGACCGGTGGGGATGTTGTAGCTGGCGGTGGCAGGCGCCGTTTGCGCAACTGCCTGGGCGTGCATGCCGGCGCTTGCCAGCAGCAGGGCGGCCAGGGCCAGCGGGCGCAGACGCGTGCGCAGGGTGTTCGGGGACGTAACGGCAACAACTTGAGCGTACATGGTGACAGCCTTTTTTGAATGATCTCAGCTGCCTTGACGCACGAGATGCGCAAAGTGGAACTGCGAATGCCAATTATTTCTATTTATTTTTTGCGAGGGCGCTGGCGGGCGCATCGACCATCACCAGGTAGCGCGTCAGCATGCGGATGCGCAGCTGCGGGAAATTGTCGATCAACAGCTGCAGCGCCTTGTCCGTGTCGTCCAGCGGCAGCACGGCGGCCACGCGGATGCCGGCGATCTGCTCGCGGTCGTAATGCAGCTGGCCGGGGCGGTGGCGGGCCAGCTCGTCGAGCACGTCGGCCAGCGGCTGGTCGTCGATCACCAGCTGGTGCGCGCGCCATGCCTCCTGCACGCTGGCCGCATCGATGGCCGTGATTGGCCCCACGCCATCTTCCGTGATGCGCGTGCGCTGGCCCGCCTGCACGATGTTGGCCGGATGCTGCGGCACCTGCGCCGACACTTTCGATTCCAGCATGCTCAGGATGGTGGCGTCATCGTCCCTGCGCACGGTGAAGCGCGTGCCCAGCGCGCGGATCGCCGCCTGCCCGCTGTCGACGATGAAGGGACGCTGCGCATCCTTGGCCACGTCGACGAGGATGTCGCCCTGCACCAGCTCCACATGCCGCTCGCCCGCATTGAAGTGCACGTTGACGGCGCTGCCGCTGCCCAGGGTAATGTGGCTGCCGTCGGCCAGGGTGTGTGTGCGCCATTGTCCCGTGGGGCTGCGCAGGTCGGCCAGCAGGTAGGCGGGGCGCTCGCTGACGGCCAGCGCGCTTGTCAGCGCGAGCACGGCCACGGCGCTGGCGGCGGCCAGCTGGCGCAGGCGCTGGCGCCGTGGCGCGATGGCGGCCAGCGCGGCGCGCGCAGGGCGGTGATCGCCGCCGGCGGGTTCGCGCACGGCGTTCAATTGACGCAATACGTTTTCCATGCCGGCGGCCGCCGTCGCGTGCAGCGGGTCGGCCGCCTTCCACGCCGCGTAGCCGGCCTGCGCGGTGTCGCGCTCGGCCGGATCGTCCGCGCTCAGGCGCACGATCCAGTGCGCGGCCTGTTCGGCGATGGCGTCGGCGCGCTGGCCGTGCATGGCGCCGCGGCTCATGCCGCCATGCCCGGACAGGCGTGGCGGCAGGCCAGCAAGGCTTGCACCAGGTATTTCTGCACCATGCGCGTGGAGACGTCCAGTTGCGCGGCGACGGCGGCCTGCGGCTGTTCCTCCAGGTAGTGCAGCAAAAAGGCTGCGCGCGCCTTGGCGGATAATCCCGCCAGCGCCGCGGCGATCTGTTCGAGCGCCTGCACGGCCATCAGGATCTCGTCCGGCGACGGCGCGCCGGGCAGGCTGTCGGCCAGCAGGGCCAGTTCGGCCAGGTAGCTGCGCTCGAGCACTTGCCGGCGCGCGCGGTCGAGCAGCAGCCGCTTCGCCGTGGTGGACAGATAGGCGCGCGGTTCGCGCATGCCGAACAGCGCATCGCGCGAGGCGATGATGCGCACGAATGTGTCTTGCGCCACGTCGGCCGCGCCGTGCGGGCAGCTGAGTTTTTTGCGCAGCCAGCCGACCAGCCAGCCGTGATGTTCGCTGTAGAGCGACTGCACTTGCTGTTGCAGGCTGGGCTGAATGGCGGACATGGGCGATGAATAATATAAATGAGAATTATTCTCATTGTAATCGCCAGTGGCGGCTTGCCACAATCCCCAATGCATGGGGAGGGGCCAGGTGTTGCGTACAGGCCGCATGCGGGGCGGTGTCAGAAATGAAAAAACCCGCCGCTGCACGGGGCAGGGCGGGTTCATCATTGCTGCTAATTCTTGGTGGTGATAGGTGGACTTGAACCACCGACCCCAGCATTATGAATGCTGTGCTCTAACCAACTGAGCTATATCACCAGACAGACCGGTCAGACCGGATGCTCGTTTTGACCAGGAAAAAACCTGATCGGTATTCTTTGGTGGTGATAGGTGGACTTGAACCACCGACCCCAGCATTATGAATGCTGTGCTCTAACCAACTGAGCTATATCACCCAACAGCCGAGCATTATCCAGTCTTCCCATTTCCTTGTCAATGCCGGCGCAAAAAAATGTGCGGATTTTTCACGCGTCAGCGCAGGCATGATTATTTTTGTAACGGCGCCAGCAGGGGCTGGATCTGCGCCAGCATGGCGCTGGCCGGATCGGCACCCAGGCAATCGATGACAATGCGCTCGGGCATGGAGCGCAGCCAGGTCAGCTGGCGTTTTGCCAGCTGGCGCGTGGCGATGATGCCCGTCTCGCGCAGGGCGGCGCGGTCGATGCGCCCGTCCAGGTAATCCCAGGCCTGGCGGTAGCCCACGCAGCGCATCGACGGCAAGCCCGGATGCAGGTCGCCGCGGCGGCGCAGCTGCTCCACCTCGTCGAGCAGGGCGTCATTCTTCAGCATGAGGTCGAAGCGCGTGGCGATGCGCGCGTGCAGCACGGCGCGGTCCGACGGCTCCAGCGCGAACGATTGCAGCTGGAACGGCAGCACGGTCTTTTCGCGCCGGGCCAGCAGGGCCGACATGGGCTGGCCGGACAGGGCGATGATTTCCAGGGCGCGGCCGATGCGCTGCGCGTCCTGCGGCGCCAGGCGCGCCGCCGTGACGGGGTCTTGCTGGGCCAGGCGCGCATGCATGGCGGGCCAGCCGATGGCGGCCGCGTCTTCTTCCAGCTGGGCGCGCAGCGCGGGATCGGCGCCGGGCAGATCGTCGAGGCCATCGGCCAGGCCCTTGAAGTACAGCATGGTGCCGCCCGCGAGCAGCGGCAGCTTGCCGCGCGCCGTGATCTCTGCCACCAGGCGCAGGGTATCGTTGCGGAACTGCGCCACCGAATACGCATCGAGCGGGTCGATGATGTCGATCAGGTGATGGGGCACGGCCGCCAGTTCTTCCGCCGTCGGCTTGGCCGTGCCGATATCCATGCCCCGGTAGACGAGGGCGGAATCGACGGAGATGATCTCGGACGGAATGGCTTGCGCAATGGCCAGCGCGCTGGCCGTCTTGCCGCTGGCCGTGGGGCCCATGATGGCGACGGCCAGGGGGAGGTGTGGGGTGTTTTTCATGATACTTTTTGATGTACTTGCGATGGGAGCCCCAAGGCAAAGGCTGGGGTCAGACCCGTCGGGTCTGACCCCGGAATTTTATTGGCCGCGCAGGAACAGCTTGTCCAGCGCGTTGATTTCCACCTGCACCCAGGTCGGCCGGCCATGGTTGCACTGGTCGGCGCGTTCCGTGCTCTCCATCTGGCGCAGCAGGGCGTTCATTTCCTGTACCGACAGGATGCGGTTGGCGCGCACGGCCGTGTGGCAGGCCAGGGTGCCCAGCAATTCGTTCTGGCGCTCGATCAGCACGCGCGAGCCGCCGTATTCGCGCACGTCGCGCAGCACGTCGCGCGCCAGGGTCTGCGCGTCCGCGTTTTTCAGCAGGGTCGGCACGGAACGCACGGCCAGGGTGGTGGGCGACAGGGCGGCGATATCGAAGCCCAGCGCCTTTAATGTGTCCTGGTTTTCATTTGCCGTCGACACTTCGATGGCGTCCGCATAAAACGTCACGGGAATCAGCAGCGACTGCACCTGCATGTCCTGGCCCGAGACCTGCGCCTGCAGCGCGTTTTTCAGCTGTTCGTACAGGATGCGCTCGTGCGCGGCGTGCATGTCGACCAGCACCAGGCCCTTGGTATTTTGCGCCAGGATGTAGATGCCGTGCAGCTGGGCCAGGGCAAAACCCAGCGGATATTCTTCGCGCGCCATCGCTTCGGGCGAGGCGATATACGGTTCCACCTGCGTGATCGGCGAGGATGCGGCGCCGCCGAACAGGGCGCCATACGCCGCCGTGCCCTGCGCTACGCCGGGTGCGTCGGCAAAGAAGGGGCGGGCCGCGCCGGGCGAGGCCGGCGCAAAGGTATTCGTAAACTGCGCGCCGAACGAGGTTTGCGTCTGTTCGCGGCGCCAGATGCCAGGGCCGCCCGCGCCCGGGCCGCTGTCGCCACTCAAGGTGGAGGCGGCCGGCAGGGGCGCCGGCACGCTGCCGAAGGCCGTGGCCGACGTTTGCGCCAGTGCGCGCTGCACGGCGTGGAAGACGAACTGGTGCACGGAGCGGCTGTCGCGGAAGCGCACTTCGATCTTCGACGGGTGCACGTTGACGTCGACCAGGGCCGGGTCGAGGTCGAGCGCCAGCACGTACGAGGGGAAGCGGTCGCCATGCAGCACGTCCTGGTACGCCATGCGCACGGCGTGCACGAGCAGCTTGTCGCGCACGAAGCGTCCGTTGACATAAAAGAACTGGCCGTCGGCGCGCGCCTTGGACGCCGTCGGCAAGCCGGCAAAGCCGTGAATGCGCAGGGTGCCGGCCGATTCGTCCAGCGCCAGGCGCGCTTCGGCAAAGTCATTGCCCAGGATGTGGGCGCTGCGCTTGGCCAGTTCGCTGATATTCCACTGGTCGATGGTGCGGCCATTGTGCGACAGCGAGAACGACACGTCGGGCCGGGCCAGGGCGATGCGGCGCACGACCTCGGCGCAATGGCCGTACTCCGTCTGCTCGGACTTGAGGAACTTGCGCCGCGCAGGCGTGTTGAAATACAGGTCCTGCACGTCCACCGTGGTGCCGTGCGCGCCCGACGATGGTGAAACGCTGCCATTGTGCGAGCCGACGATTTCCCACGCGTGGGCCGCGTCCGCCGTGCGCGAGGTCAGGGTGACGGCGGCGACCGACGCGATCGAGGCCAGCGCCTCGCCGCGAAAACCCAGGGTGCCCACGTTTTCCAGGTCGCTCAGCGAGGCGATCTTCGACGTGGCGTGGCGCGCCAGGGCCAGCGGCAACTGGTCTTTATCGATGCCGCGGCCGTTGTCGGTGATGGCGATGCGTTTCACGCCCCCCTCTTCCAGGCGCACGGTGATCTGCGTGGCGCCCGAATCGAGCGCGTTTTCCAGCAATTCCTTGACCACGGCCGATGGCCGTTCGACCACCTCGCCGGCGGCGATTTGCGAAATTAACTGGTCAGGCAAGGCCTGGATCGGGCGGTGGGGCGTCATGGGAGCGTTCATGCGGTAATTATACCGGGGTCAGACCCTCAACGCCGCCAGCGCAAAGCGTAGCGACTACGCACTTGGGGTCAGACCCTCAACACCGCTAACGCAAGATTTAGCGCCAACGTATCCGGGGGGGCTGACCCCAGCCTTGGTCTTTATTTACTCCCCACTTCGCGCACCGGTATCGGCGCATTGCACAGGTCGATGTGGCCGGCCGTGACCTTGCTCCACGGGCCGCCGCGGTGGCGCTGGGCTTCCAGTACGGCCTGGTAGGCGGCGCTGTCCGTGCGCATCACTTCCAGGTTCGCGCGCTGTGCGGGCGGCACGCTGGCGGCCAGGCGGATGGCCTTGATCGGCACGTTTTTCTCGGGGCTGTCATAAAAGCCCATGGGGCCCGTGCCGCGCGGCAGGGTGGACAGCAGCGGCATGCCGGAGACGACTCTGCCGACAACCGTGATGTCGCGGTCCAGGTGGCGCGGCGACTGGCCGATCACGGCGTACAGCTCCGTGCCGCCGCCGCTGTCGCTGGCGCTGTCGCGGCCCACGCCCACGGTGGCATAGCAATGCGTGAGCCAGGCCGTGCCGGTTTTCGGGTCGCGCGCGGACGGGAAGCCGTTCGAGTGGCCCACCTGCGGCGCATAGCCGTCGGCGTCGGGCAGGCGCGTGAAGCTCTTGATGGTTTTCAGGGGCACGGTAAATTCGCTGGGCAGGGTGCGCTGCGCATGCTGGATCGGCTTGGGATTTTTTTCGTCCGGATCGCCCCATTGCGCCACCCAGTTGTCCTGCGCGCGCGTGATGGCCAGGCCGTCGTAATACTGTTCGGCCACCAGGGCCTTGATATTGGCCACGTGTTTCGGCGCGAAGTCGGGCGCCAGTTCGATCACCACGCGGCCGGCGGGAATGTCCAGGTACAGGGTGTTGTCCGGGTCCAGCGGACGCCAGTCGGACGGTTGCGACGCCTTGATCGCGTCGGCCAAGGTCGCCTTGGCGGGCAGCTCGGCGGGCGCCTTGATCTGCACGGGCGCCGCATGGGCGGACAGCTGGGCAAGGCCCAGCACGGTGGCCATGGTCAGGCCATTGAGTGGATGCAGACGCATGTTCTTTCCTGTTCTCTCCTGGTCGGCGCGGGTTGCGCCGGTCAGAAAGTGTATACCGGAATGGCAATATTTCGGTGGAAAAACATTGCGTGGGCCGAAGCGCGTAGGCCGGCCGGGAAACGGGCCTGAGCAAGTTGGCGGGCGGATTTCCTTAACCTTTCCTTAAAATGCCACACGCGCACGGGCGCGGCATAATTAATCCTGAAATATCGGGCCGGGGACTGCCGTTGCGCCGGTCCGGTGGTGTATGATTCCGCCGCTACCTTTAGGGAAAAATATATGGATTTTGTGCAATTCCTCGACATGATCGTGCATGTCGACAAGACGCTGGGTCTCTTGATCGAGCAGTACGGTACCCTCGTGTATGCGGTGCTGTTTGCCATTATTTTTTGCGAGACAGGCCTCGTGGTCCTGTTTTTCTTCCCTGGGGATACCCTGCTGTTCATCGCCGGCGCGTTTTGCGCGACGGGACAAATGCACCTGGGCTTGCTGATTGCCTTGCTGGTGACGGCCGCCGTCACGGGCAATACGCTCAATTACTGGATAGGCGAGGCCATCGGGCAAAGGGTGTTTACCCACGATTACCGCTGGATCAACAAGGATGCCATGCGGCGTACGCATGAGTTCTTTGAAAAGCATGGCGGCAAGACCATCATCCTGGCCCGCTTCGTGCCGGTGGTGCGCACCTTTGCCCCGTTCGTGGCCGGCATTTCCGACATGACGCATGCGCGCTTCCAGATGTACAACGTGACGGGCGCCCTGCTGTGGGTGGTGGGCCTGGTGACGGCGGGCTACTTCTTCGGCAATATCCCGTGGATCCGCGACCACCTGACCTTGATCGTGCTGATCGGTGTCGGCGCCGCCGTCGTGCCCGTGGTACTGGGCGGCTTGTGGAAACTCTACAAGCGCATGGTCGGCAAGTCGGCCTGATGCCCTATCGATCCGGGGCAAGCGCGCTGCGGCACAGTCCGCAGCGGGCCCCGGATCCGCTTGTTCTCCCCGCTGTTTCCGTTTTCCTCCCGCGCTGATTCAAGTTTTGTTGCTTTCCAGCCGTAAACCAGAGGGTATTCTCACTTTCTGGATTTCCATGCGACATTTGAGCGCCCTGTTAGCTTGCAGCCTTGCCGCGATGGCGGCCATGGCAAGCGCCAAAGATGCCCCTGCTGCGGCGAGCGCCACCGCATCCGCACCGGCGAGTGCGCCCATGTCGGCGTCGGCGCGCGCGGCCGCCATGAAAACCCTGACCGAATCGGTCAAGGGCAAGGAGGCCAAGGCGCCTGTCGTCGTCGCGCCCACGGCGCGCGAGAAGGAAGAAGCGGCCGAAGTCGACCTGTCCGAACGCATCGCGGCGCGCCTGGCGGAAATGCGCGCCACCCAGGCGGCCCGCGCCGCCGCCCGCGCCAAGCGCGCCGCCGTCGTGAAGGCCGCGCCACCGCCGCCACCACCCGTGCCGCGCGGTACGCACTGGTCGTACGAAGGCGACAGCGGTCCCGCCAACTGGAGCAAGATCAATGTGGACTGGGCCAAGTGCGGCAATGGCAGCCGCCAGTCGCCCATCGATATCCGCGACGGCATGAAGGTGGAGCTCGAGCAGATCAGCTTTGACTACCACCCGTCCTCGTTCAACGTGGTCGACAATGGCCACACGGTGCAGGTGGGGGTCAGCGGCGGCAATTACATCACGGTGCAGAACCGCATGTTCGAGCTGCAGCAATTCCATTTCCACCGCCCGTCCGAAGAGCGCATCAATGGCAAGGCGTTCGAGATGGTGGTGCACCTGGTGCACCGCGACGCGGAAGGCCGGCAAGCCGTGCTGGCGCTGCTGCTGGAGCGGGGCACGCCGCAAGCGACCATCCAGACCGTGTGGAACAACCTGCCGCTGGAAAAATTCGAGACCATGCATCCCACCATCCTGCTCGACCCGGCCGAAATGCTGCCGGCGCGGCGCGATTACTACACCTACATGGGATCGATGACGGAGCCGCCTTGCAGCGAAGGCGTGCTGTGGATGGTGATGAAGCAGCCGGTGCAGGCGTCGCCCGCGCAGATGGCGCTGTTCAGCCGCCTGTATCCCTTGAATGCGCGTCCGATCCAGCCTGCGAATGGCCGCATCATCAAGGAATCAAATTAAGCGCGCCCGAGAAGAGCCCATGGCGTTGTTACCCCGCCGCGTCGTACAGGCGTACTGCCTTCGGCGAGGCGCCTAGCCCTGGACTTGTTCAGTCACTCCTAGGTAAATTCAAGGTGCTGGCGACCGGTCCACTCGGCGCCGGCAGCCAGCGTATCGGGCTGGATCAGCGCCGGCTCGATGCAGATGAAGCGCGGCTGTTCGTCATCGGCCAGGTCGGGCAGGGCGGCCGCATCCTGCGCGCCCGGGTTCCACACGACGGCATCCGTAAAGCCCTGCTGCTCCAGGCGCAAGGTGTGGCCGCCGGACTGCAGGCTCAGGGCGCCCGGCAACTGGTAGTAGATGCGGTCCAGCTTGTCGTCAAATTGCAGGAATTCTTCCGCTTGCAGGGCATCCTGCGGCGTCTCGTCCGAATAGCGCACGCGCTGCAAGCCTCCCACGCGCGCCTCGCTCAACTGATCGATCGCAAAATAGCTGTGCAGGGCGGCCGAGAATGGAAACGCCTGCCCGCCCGTGTTGTGCACGGACAGACGCAGTTCCAGCGCCTGTGCCTTGACGGCCACGCGCAGGCGCAGGGTGAAGGCCCAGGGCCAGGTGGCGGCGATCGCTTCCGGCAAGTCGGCCTGGGTCAGCGCAAATTGCGCCCATGCGGCGCCATCGGCCTCGCCCGTCGATTCCAGCTGCCAGGTGGCCACGCGCGCAAAGCCGTGGCGCATGCCCGTGCCGCGCGCGCCGAACTGGGGAAAGATTACGGGCACGCCGCCGCGGATGGCGCGGCTGCCGTCGAGGCTTGATTCCCGGCTGCAGAACAGGCGTTCCCGGCCATCGCTGGTCTGCCACGAGACCAGGTGGCCGCCGTACAGGGTGACGGTGGCCTGCGCGCCATCGGCGGCACGGATGGTCACGGCCGGCAGTTGGCCAAAAGTGCTCTTGCTCATGCGGGTGTCCCTGTCAGGTCAAACGGCTTTTCGCCAGCGGCGGATTCTTGGCAAAGTAATTCTTGATGCCCGTGACGATGGCGTCGGCCATCTGGTCCTGGTAGCCGTTGTCGGTCAGCTTGGCTTCTTCTTCCGGATTCGAGATGAAGGCCGTCTCGATCAGGATGGAGGGGATGTCGGGCGCTTTCAGCACGGCGAAGCCGGCCTGCTCGACGGAGCCCTTGTGCAGGCGGTTGATGCCGCCGATCTCGCGCAGCACGGCCTTGCCCAGCTTCATGCTGTCATTGATCTGCGCCGTCGTCGACAGGTCGAGCAGCACGCTGGCTAGCTGCTTGTCGTGGTTCTTCACGTTGACGCCGCCGATCAGGTCGGCCTGGTTTTCCTTGTTGGCCAGCCAGCGCGCGGCCGTCGAGGTGGCGCCCTTTTCGGACAGCACGAAGACGGACGAGCCGCGCGCCGTCGGCTGGATGAACGCGTCGGCGTGGATCGAGACGAACAGGTCGGCCTGCACCTTGCGCGCCTTTTCCACGCGCATGCCCAGCGGGACGAAGAAATCGGCGTCGCGCGTGAGCATGACGCGCATGTTCGGCTGCAGTTCCAGCTTGGTCTTGAGGCGCTTGGCGATGGCCAGCACCACGTCTTTTTCGCGGCTGCCACGGCTGCCCATGGCGCCCGGGTCTTCGCCGCCGTGGCCGGGGTCGAGCGCGATGGTAATCATGCGCACCACTTTCTGGCCCGGCAGCGGGCGCGCCTCGGGGCGCTGTTCCGGACGGATATCGGGCACGGGCGGCACGATGGGCGCTACCGGCGGCGCCACGGCGGCCACGGGCGGCTTGCCGCTGTCGGGCAGGGGCAGCGCGGGCGGCGGCGTATGCGTGCCGGCCATGGGCGGCTTGGCCGGATCGCTCGACCAGTCGCCCTTTTCGATCATCTGCGCGATCAGGTCCGGCTCGTGCACGGGATACAGGTCGAAGATCAGGCGGTGGTTGTAGGAGCCGGCCGGCGGCAGGGTAAACAGCTGCGGCGTGACTTCCTCTTTCAGGTCGAACACCAGGCGCACCACGTTGGGCCGGTTCTGGCCCACGCGCACCTGCTTGATGTACGGGTCGTTCGACTGGATCTTCGCCACCAGGCCTTTCAGGGTGGGATTGAGTTCCAGCCCTTCGATGTCGACCACCAGGCGTTCCGGGTCCTTGACGATGAAGTGGGTCGCCTTGAGGATGCTGTCGTTTTCCAGGGTGACGCGGGTGTAGTCCTCGGCCGGCCAGACGCGCACGGCGAGAATTTGCGCCGCCATCGCCGACATGGGCGCGAACACGGACAACAGCAGGGTGCCGCCGGCCTTGAGTACCGTGCGCCGGGTGATGGGCGAGGAGATCAAAGGTTCGGGGCGAATTTGAGACGGTGAAGGCATGACAGACCCAATTCAGAAGACGCTTGCAATTCTACATCACGTCCTGTACCCGCAACGTTCAAATAAACATTCAGGTCGGCCGGCGGCAGCACCGGTTCGGCTTTCTCCGGCCATTCGACGATGCAGATATTGTGGCCGTTGAAGTCTTCGCGAAAACCCGCGTCGAGAAATTCCTCGGCACTGCCCATGCGGTACAGGTCGAAGTGGATGACGTTGACGCTCTGGCCATCGAGTTGCACCGTGTACGGTTCGGACAGGGTATACGTGGGGCTTTTCACGTGGCCCGCATGGCCGGCCGCGTGCAGCAGGGCGCGCGTGAGGGCCGTCTTGCCGGCGCCCAGGTCGCCGTGCAGGTAGATCGCCAGGCCGGGCGCCAGTGCGCGCGCCAGCGCGGCGCCCAGCGCGGCCGTGCCGGCTTCGTCGTGGAGGTGGGCGGTGAAGTGTTCGGTCATTGTCGCTTGGTGTGAGTGATATCGCATAAAATAGAGGCTCATGCCATTGTAACCGCCCGCGCCCCCGCCGTTCTCCGTAAAGCCCCCTATGTCCGCCACCGCCACCGATCTTGCCTCCCTGGCGCGCTCCATCAAGCAATGGGGACGCGAGCTGGGTTTTGCCGAGGTGCGCATCGCCGATGTCGACCTGTCGCACATGGAGGCGCCCTTGCAGGCCTGGCTCGATGCAGGGTACCACGGCGAAATGGACTACATGGCCAGCCACGGCATGAAGCGTGCGCGCCCCGCCGAACTGGTGCCGGGCACGGTGCGCGCCATCAGCGCGCGTATGAACTACCTGCCGCCGGCGCTGGGTCCCGACTGGCGCGCGCACGAGGCGGCGCGCGACGCCGACCCCGCGGCGGCCGTGATCTCCGTGTATGCGCGGGGCCGCGACTATCACAAGGTGATGCGTTCGCGCCTGCAGCAGCTGGCCGAGCTTATCCGCGGCGAGATCGGCGACTTCGGCTACCGCGTCTTCAGCGATTCGGCGCCCGTGATGGAAGTGGAACTGGCGCAAAAGGGAGGGCTGGGCTGGCGCGGCAAGCACACCTTGCTGATCAACCGCCAGGGCGGCTCCTTCTTCTTCCTCGGCGAGATCCTGGTCGACGTGCCG
Source organism: Janthinobacterium sp. P210006 (assembly GCF_036231885.1). Taxonomy (NCBI): domain Bacteria; kingdom Pseudomonadati; phylum Pseudomonadota; class Betaproteobacteria; order Burkholderiales; family Oxalobacteraceae; genus Janthinobacterium; species Janthinobacterium sp. P210006. Next base: position 624,185 of record NZ_JAZARD010000001.1, read on the forward strand.
CTGCCCGTCGATGCGCCGGAAACGCCGCGCTGCGGCCAGTGCTCGGCATGCATCACGGTGTGCCCCACGCAGGCGATCCTGGGGCCGTACCAGCTCGACGCGCGCCGCTGCATCTCCTACCTGACCATCGAATTGAAGGGCGCCATTCCCGTCGAAATGCGCCCCTTGATCGGCAACAAGGTGTACGGCTGCGACGATTGCCAGACCGTCTGCCCGTGGAACAAGTTCGCCCAGCGCGCCGTGGTGCCCGACTTCGACGAGCGCCATCGCCTGGGCAGCGCCGGCATGGTGGAACTGTTCGCCTGGACGGAAGAGGAATTCAACCGCCGCATGGAAGGCAGCGCGATCCGCCGCATCGGCCACGAACGCTGGCTGCGCAACCTGGCCGTCGGCATGGGCAATGCGGCCGCCAAGGCCAGGGGGCAGGCCGACATCGTCGCGGCCCTGCTGTCGCGCCGCGCGCACCCGTCGGCCATCGTGCGCGAACACGTCGAATGGGCGCTGGCCCTGCACGGCATCGCTTAAAACCCTCTCAAGCCTGTTTCAGGCGCAGCGCCGACCAGTCGGCGTCGATGGCGATCATGGCCACGCTGTCGAGCCTCAATGTTTGCGCAAAGCCGCGGATATCGTCGCGGTGGATGTCGCTGCCCGCCTTCACGCCGCCCTTGCGGTACGCCACCCACAGCGCGCCGCCGGGCGCCAGGCGCGCCCGCGCCGCCGGCAGGTGCTGCTCCAGTTCCGCGCGGCTGCGCGCGAACAGCAATATCCAGTCCGCGCTGTCTCCTTCATCCACCCGCCGCCCGGCCGGTAGCTGCGCCAGCAGGGCGGCGTGCTCACCGCCGTCATTGAGCACGGCCAGGGCCTGGGCATTTTTCACATACATTTTGTCAGCGGTGGTTTTGTCGGGCATGGCAGGGGCGTGTCGATTGGCGAACCGCGAGCATAACAAATTTCTCCTTGACTTATCGATATATCGTTATAAAATGGCGATACCTACTAACGATATATCTTTAAAGAGAAAACATGAGAAACTCACACCACGCAGAACACGGCCACGGCGGCCACCACCACCATCACGGCCATTGCGGCCAGCAGCACCACCATCACGGCGAGCAGCGCCACGAACACCGCCATGAGCACCGCAGCGATTACTATCTGCACGGCCGCGGCCCGCGCGGCTTCGACGAGCGCGGCGACGGCATGGGCCATGGCGGCCCCGGTGGCCGGGGCGGGCGCGGCGAACGGGCCGAGCGCGTCTTCGGCCGCGGCGACCTGCCGCTGATCGTGCTGGCGCTGATCGAAATCAGCCCCCGTCACGGCTATGAAATCATCAAGGCCATCGAAGAGCGTTGCGGCGGCGCGTATGCCCCCAGCCCGGGCGCCGTGTATCCGACCCTGACCTTGCTGGAAGAGCAGGACTACGTCACGTCAGGCGAAAGCGCCAGCGGCAAGAAGCTCTACACGATCACTGACCTGGGCCGCGCCTACCTCGACGAGAACCGCGCCCAGGTGGACGGCATCCTGGCCCGCCTCGACATGTTCGCCCGCGTCCAGGCGCGCAACGCCTTGCCCGAACGCGTGCGCCAGGCCATGCACACCCTCAAGCATGCGCTCTTGCTGAACAAGACCAACTGGAGCGAAGCGGAAGCCGAGCGCGTATCGGCCGTGCTGGAACAGGCGGCCAACGCCATCGTCGACAGCCACTGAGCCCAATTTACAAGGACAAGCAATGACTACCGCCCCACCAGCATCACCTGCAGCACCACGTCCGCATGCCATCGAGCGCGTGCGCCATGACTTGAAACTGCGCGTGCTCACCGTCGTGCGCACGGAGCAGCTGACGCCGCACATGCGCCGCATCACCCTGGCCGGCGACGACCTCGAAGGCTTTGTCTCTCCCGCGCACGACGACCACGTGAAGCTGTTCTTCCCCGCCCCGGGCCAGGCCAGCCCCGTGTTCCCCGTGCTGGGCAATGGCGCCAACCCGATCCAGTACGCGGAAGGGGCGCGCCCCATCGCCCGCAACTACACGCCGCGCCGCTACGACGCCGCGCGGCGCGAGCTGGAAATCGACTTCGTGCTGCATGGCGACGGTCCCGCGGCCAGCTGGGCGGCGCAAGCGGCGCCCGGCCAGACCCTGGGCGTGGGCGGCCCGCGCGGCTCGATGCTGGTGCCGCTCGATTTCGACTGGTATGTGCTGGTGGGTGACCAGACGGCCTTGCCGGCCATCGCCCGCCGCCTGGAGCAGCTGCCGGCCACGGCGCGCGCGATTGCCGTGATCGACATCGTCGAAGACGGCGAGCAGGTCGCGCTGGACAGCGCGGCGCAGCTGGACGTGCACTGGGTAGCGCGCAATGGCCGCAGCGGCGCCTTGCTGCTGGCGGAACTGGCGAAGGTGGCCTTGCCGCAGGACGGCGACGGCTACGTGTGGGTGGCGTGCGAGCATGCGCAGGTACAGGGCTTGCGCGGGCATTTCATTGAAGCGGGCGTGCCGAAACAGCATTTGCACGTGGCCAGCTACTGGAAGCATGGGGCGGCGGAGCACCACGAGCATCATGATGACTGATTAAGGCCGGGGTCAGACCCCCGGATGCGTTGGCACCGAGCTTGACGCCAGCGGCATTGGGGGTCTGACCCCAGATTTCAGCCTACTTCAACAACCCCGCCAGCTCCACCGCCGTCTTGACCTGCATCTTGTCGAAGATATGCGCGCGGTGGACTTCCACGGTGCGCATGCTGATGCCCAGCTTGTCGGCCACCACCTTGTTCATCTTCCCCGCCAGAATCAGGTCCAGCACTTCGCGCTCGCGCGTCGACAGGGTGGCCAGGCGCGCGTGCACGGCGGCCAGTTCGCCTGCCTGGCGCGAGTTGGCCAGTCCCTGCTGCACGCGGTCCATCAGGTCGTTGTCGTTGAACGGCTTTTCAAAGAAATCGAAGGCGCCCCGTTTCAGGCTGTCGACGGCCATCGGCACGTCGCCGTGGCCGGTGAGGAAAATCACGGGCAGGCGCGCCGTCAGGTCGCGCTTGACCAGCTGGTCGAACAGGGCGATGCCGTTCATGTCGGGCATGCGCACGTCGAGCAGCACGCAGTCGCCGGCGGCGTCGAAGCTGCCGTCCAGGCTGTCGAGGAATTGCTGGGCGCTGGCGTAGTTGCGCGCCTCGATGCTGCGCGAGGCGGCCAGCCAGGACAGGGAATCGCGCACGACCTCTTCGTCGTCAATGATGTGTAGCATGGTGTCTCCGGCTTGTCGTTGTTGTCGCTTAGTGCGGCGCGCGCGGCGCAGCCGGCACGCTGAATGTAAAGATAGTACCGCCAACGGGGTTGGCGCTGAAGGTCAGCGCGCCGCCGTGAAATTCGATGGCGGTGCGGCAGATGTTCAGGCCCATGCCCATGCCTTCGGACTTGGTCGAGAAAAACGGCGAAAACAGCCGCTCGGCCACGTCCTGGGGAATGCCATGGCCATGGTCGATCACGTCCACCGTCACCATGCCCTGCTGCGCGTCGTGGCTGGCCCGCAGGCGCATGATACGCCGTCCCGGTGCCGCATCCTGCATGGCCTCGATGGCGTTGCGGGTCAGGTTCAGCAGCACTTGCTCGATCATCACGGGATCGGCGCGCAGCAGCGGCAGGTCCGCCGGCAGCTCTTCCTGGATGGTGACGTAGTATTTGCGCGCCTGCAGGTCGATCAGCGCACGGATGCCGTCGATCAGGGTGCGGATGGCGATATCCTGGCGCTGCGGTTCGCTCTTGCGCACGAAGTCGTGCACGCTGCGGATGATCTGGCCGGCCCGCTGCGCCTGCGCGCTGGCCTGTTCCAGCGCCGGCTTCAGGGTGTTCGGCTCGACGGGGGCGCCGCTGTCGATGGCGCGGCGGATCAGGTTCAGCGCGCCCGTCGTGTAGCTGGAAATGGCCGCCAGCGGCTGATTCAATTCATGCGCCAGCATCGACGCCAGCTCGCCCATGGTGGCCAGGCGCGAACTCGTTTGCAGCTTTTCCTGCTGCTGGCGATTCAGTTCCTCGACCCGCTTGCGGTCCGAGATGTCGAGCACGGAACCCATCCAGCCCGTCTGCTGGCCGTTCTTGTCCACCAGCGGCGCCTCGAAGATCAGCACGGGCACGCGCGTGCCGTCCGGGCGCTGGAAATAGGTTTCGAACTGCGGCGTGGGATTGCCGGCCAGCGCCTTGACGAAGCGCTGCTGGTATTCTTCCAGCGCCTCGGGCACCCAGTAGGGCATGGGCGGCAGACGCCCCAGGATTTCCTCGGGCGGATAGCCGACGATCTGGCAGAACGCGGGATTGACATAGGTGACGCGGCCTTCCAGGTCGCGCGCGCGCATGCCCGTCACCAGCGAGTTTTCCATCGCCGTGCGAAACAGCATCTGCTGGCGCAGCGCGCCTTCTGCCACCAGGCGGCGCGAAATATGCCGCCACAGGGCCAGCAAACTCCACAGCAGCCCCAGCGACAGGGCGATGACGGAACCGACCAGCAGATTGGGCAGCAGCTTGGGCTGGCTTTTCACGCTGTCGGTAAACAGGGTGATGGTGGCGCCGGGCACGTCGAGCGCGCGCTTGTGCGTGTACACGCCGTGGCCGGGACCGGCCGCGGCGCGCCGCGCCAGCACCTTGTCGTCGCGGTCGATCAGCGAAATCTGGTTATCCTGGGCAAACCACCACGGCACCATTTCATCGAGCAGGCTGCTGATCTGGTAGGTGGCCACCAGGCTGCCCACATAGCGCTGGCCATCGAACAGGGGCTGGTGGTAATCCATCAGCATGGCGCCGGGCGGCGCGTCGGGAAAGCCGCTCTGCTGCGAAGGCTGGGCGTACTGGCCCCGGTGCAGGCGGCGCGCATTGTCGGCGGCCGTCAGCGAGGCCGGCGAAAACGACAGCGCATGCGGCAGGCTGTTGTCGCTGGTCGCCAGCACCTTGCCGCTGGTGTCGAGCCACAGCACGCGCTGCAGTTCGCGCCCGTTGCGCAGCATCTGCTGCAGCCGTTCGTGCACTTTTTCCGCGCCCAGCGAGGCGCTGGCGATGTCCACGCCCAGGTTGAACAGGCTTTCCTCGTTGCGCGCCAGCTGGAAGCGGATGGTCTGCTCGACCCACAGGGTGTCGGCGATCAATTGTTCCTGGCGTTCGTTGCTTTCCATCTGGCGCGCCTGCCAGGGCAGCCAGAACAGGATGGACAGGAACAGCAGCAGCAGGATGACGGGCAGCAGCCAGCGCATCGGACTCGATAGCTTGAAGCGGCGCGCAAAGGTGGGGGAAGTCGGCATGGCTGGCAGGGTAGCGGCTTATCGGGAGCCGGCTATTGTGGTTAACCACAATAGCCGCAGTAGTTTCTTTGGCACAATATCCAAATAGACAAAAAATAAAGTTTTTTAAAAAACCACTCAGGAGACAAAAAATGCAACTGCCGCCTATGAAAACCCTGTTCGTCGCGCTGTGCGCCGCCATCGGCGCCACCGCCGGCGTCCACGCCTACGCGCAAGCGCCCATCGTCATCAAATTCAGCCACGTCGTGGCCACCGACACGCCGAAAGGCCAGGCCGCCGAACGCTTCAAGCAGCTGGCCGAAAAAGCCACGAACGGCAAGGTGAAGGTCGAACTCTACCCGAACAGCCAGCTGTACAAGGACAAGGAAGAACTCGAAGCCCTGCAGCTGGGCGCCGTGCAGATGCTGGCGCCGTCGCTGGCCAAGTTCGGTCCCCTGGGCGTGAAGGAATTCGAAGCGTTCGACCTGCCCTACATCTTCCCCACCAAGACGGCGCTGTACAACGTCACCGAAGGCGAAATCGGCAAGAGCCTGCTGAAGAAACTGGAACCCAAGGGTATCACGGGCCTGGCCTACTGGGACAACGGCTTCAAGGTGATGTCGGCCAACAAGCCGCTGCATACGCCGGCCGACTTCAAGGGCCTGAAAATGCGCATCCAGTCGTCCAAGGTGCTCGACGCGCAGATGCGCGCGCTGGGCGCCAACCCGCAGGTGCTGGCCTTCTCTGAAGTGTATCAGGCGCTGCAGACGGGCGTGGTCGACGGCACGGAAAATCCGCCATCGAATATGTACACGCAAAAGATGCATGAGGTGCAAAAGCACGTGACCGTGTCGAACCACGGCTACCTGGGCTATGCCGTCATCGTCAACAAGAAATTCTGGGATGGCTTGCCGCCCGAAATCCGCGCCCAGCTGGAAAAAGCCATGCGCGAAGCGACCACGTTCGAAAAAGCCATCGCCCAGCGCGACAATGACCAGGCCCTCGAGGCCATCAAGAAAGCGGGCAGGACGCAGATCTATACCCTGACGGTGCAGGAACAGGCCGAATGGCGCAAGGCGCTGGCGCCCGTGCAGAAAGCCATGGAAGCGCGCATCGGCAAGGACCTGATCTCGGCCATCAACAAGGAAAGCGCGAAGTAAGCCGCTGGCTGTAGCGCCGCGCCGCCTGGCGCGGCAGGCAGGCCATCCCTGCCAGTCCGTTCGAACGGCTCCTGCGCGTCCTGCGCGGGAGTGCGTGCATCCGCATTCTTTGAAAGTCCACCATGAAATTTCTGGATCACCTGGAAGAGTGGCTGATCGCGTCCCTGATGGGCGCCGCCACCTTCATCATCTTCGTCGCGGTCGTGCACCGCTACCTGGCCGGCCTGCCGATTCCCGTCGTGCAGGACTTCCTGATTCAAATCAACACCAGCTGGGCCCAGGAACTGTGCATCTACATGTTCGTCTGGATGGCCAAGTTCGGCGCCGCCTACGGCGTGCGCACGGGCATCCACGTGGGCGTCGACGTCTTGATCAACCGCATGAACCCCCGCTGGCGCGACCGCTTCATCGTCTTCGGCCTGGCCGCCGGCGCCCTGTTTACGGGCATCGTGGGAACCTTGGGCGCCAGTTTCGTGTGGTCGATCGGCCACACGGACCAGACCTCGGCCGACATGGAAATCCCGATGTGGCTGGTCTACCTGGCCGTGCCGCTGGGTTCCTACCTGATGTGCTTCCGCTTCCTGCAGGTGATGGTGCATTTCATCAAGACGGGCGCCTTGCCCAAACACGACCACTCGCATGTCGAGGGCCTGGACGATGAATTGACGGCCGAAGAAAAAGGAGCCAAGGCATGAACGCGCTGATTATTTTTGTATTGCTGCTGGCGCTGATGCTGACCGGCATGCCGATTTCCATTTCGCTTGGCCTGACGGTACTCACGTTCCTGTTCACCATGACCAGCGTGCCCATCGAATCGGTGGCCCTGAAGATTTTCACGGGCATCGAGAAATTCGAAATCATGGCCATCCCGTTCTTCATCCTGGCGGGCAACTTCCTCACGCATGGCGGGGTGGCGCGGCGCATGATCAACTTCGCCAGCTCCATGGTGGGCCACTGGCACGGCGGCCTGGCGCTGGCCGGCGTGATGGCGTGCGCGCTGTTTGCCGCCGTCTCCGGCTCCAGCCCCGCCACCGTGGTGGCGATCGGTTCCATCATCCTGCCGGCCATGGTCAAGCAGGGCTATCCGCGCGGTTTCGGCGCCGGCGTCATCACCACCTCGGGCGCGCTGGGCATTTTGATACCGCCATCGATCGTGATGGTGATGTATTCCGTCAGCACGAATACGTCTGTGGGCAAGCTGTTCATGGCGGGCGTGATTCCCGGCATGATGCTGGCCATGCTGCTGGGCCTGACCACGTGGTTTTTGGCGCGCAAGCATAACTATCCCCGCATGCAGAAGGCCAGCTGGGGCGAGCGCTTCGTCACGTTCAAGAAGAGCGCCTGGGGCCTGCTCTTGATCGTCATCGTCATGGGCGGCATCTATTCGGGCGCGTTCACGCCCACGGAAGCGGCCGCCATGGCTGCCGTGTATGCCTTCATCATCGCCGTCTTCGTCTACAAGGACCTGAAGATCAAGCAAGTGGGCAAGGTCTTGCTCGACTCGGCCGCCATGTCGGCGATGCTGCTCTACATCATCACGAATGCCGTGCTGTTCTCGTTCCTGATGACCAGCGAAAACATCCCGCAGGCGATGGCCGAATGGATCACGGGCAAGGGCCTGGGCGTGATCAGCTTCCTGCTGGTGGTCAACGTGCTGCTGTTGTTGGCGGGTAACGTCATGGAGCCGTCGTCGATCGTGCTGATCATGGCACCCATCCTGTTCCCCGTCGCCATGAAGCTGGGCATCGATCCCGTGCACTTTGGTATCTTGATCGTGGTCAACATGGAGGTGGGCATGTGCCATCCGCCCGTGGGCTTGAACCTGTACGTGGCTTCCGGCATCACGAAGATGGGCATTTCCGAACTGACCGTGGCCGTGATGCCGTGGCTGCTGACGATGCTGGGCTTCCTCGTGCTGATCACCTACGTACCACAAATCTCGCTGTGGCTGCCAAATTTAATTTACAACTAAAATAACTGTCCCCGTCATGGTGCAAAAAAAGTCGATCCTGCCGAATAAATGCGCTATGATGGGCGGCCTTACGGGGAAACACGTATAAGCATATACGCCCTGGTAGCAAGGCTGACATACAGAATTGGTAACAAGGTTGGTGGGGGAGTGGTCTATAAAAACGGTATTGATACCGGGGATATATTGAGGAGACACACGTTTCACAGAAGTTGTTGAGTCATAGCTGTCTGCGGCCACAAGCCGGCACCGGCGGACCCAAACGACCGGGAACGTGAAGCAATATTTGAAGCGCACCGACTGGTGCGCTTTTTTTTCGTGTCCCGGAAACGTCCGCCGGCACGCCCAAAGTCGGTGCATAATCGCCGTGGCGCCGTCTCCGGCGCCGGCAGGTTGCATATATGCCACACTTGAATAATGATCAGCAGATGAAAAAACAACAGGGCAGTGAACTGTTCAGCGCCATCGTGGCCGCGCCGTTCGGCGCCATGGGCGTGCGCACGCAGGACGGCCAGCTGCGCGAACTGGTCTACCTGCCGCCGCACTTTGCGGAAAAAGACGCGCAGGATGCCGTCTCCGCACTGGCGTGCGCGCAGCTGGCGCGCTATTTCCGCGACCCCGATGCGCCGTTCGACCTGCCCCTGGCCGCGCAGGGCAGCGCCTTCCAGCACAAGGTCTGGGCTGCCATCGCGCAGATCCCGCGCGGCCAGGTGCGCACGTATGGCGACGTGGCGCGCTTCATCGGTTCGGCGCCGCGCGCCGTGGGCCAGGCTTGCGGCGCCAACTGGTTCCCGCTGGTGATCCCGTGCCACCGCGTCACGGCTGCCGGCGGCCTGGGCGGTTTTTCCCACCACGACGACGCCACGGGCTTTCACCTGGGCGTCAAGCGCTGGCTGCTGGCGCACGAAGGCGTCGAGGGCATGCGGTGGTCGGCACGATGATGAACAGCCTGCTGGCGCCCGATAACGCCACCCTGATCGATGAATTCTGCGACAGCCTGTGGCTGGAAGACGGCCTGTCGAAAAACTCGCTGGACGCCTACCGGCGCGACATGCGCTTGTTTGCGCGCTGGCTGGAAGTGAACCGGCCCGGACGCGAGGGCCTGTACGACGTGTCCACGGCCGATATCGAAGCGTATTTCGCGGCCCGCCACGACGAGAGCAAGGCGACTTCGTCGAACCGGCGCCTGTCCGTGCTCAAGCGTTTTTACCAGCTGGCCTTGCGGCACAAGCATATCGCGGCCGACCCCTGCCTGAAGATGGTGTCGGCCAAGCAGCCCGCGCGCTTCGTGCATACCTTGAGCGAAGCGCAGGTGGAGGCGCTGCTGGCGGCACCCGACGTGAGCACGCCGCTGGGCCTGCGCGAGCGCACCATGCTCGAACTCATGTATGCGAGCGGCTTGCGCGTGTCGGAACTGGTGGACTTGAAATCCGTGGAGCTGAGCCTGAACGACGGCGTGCTGCGCATCACGGGCAAGGGCAGCAAGACGCGCCTGGTGCCGTTCGGCGAACAGGCGCGCCTGTGGATCGAGCGCTACCTGAAGGAAGCGCGCGGCGTCATCCTCGACGGCCAGATGGACGATGCGCTGTTCGTCACGCGGCGCGGCGGCGCCATGACGCGGCAAATGTTCTGGGTCGTGATCAAGAAGCATGCGCTGAGCGCCGGCATCACGGCGCCGCTGTCGCCGCACACGCTGCGCCACGCGTTCGCCACTCATTTGCTCAACCATGGAGCAGACTTGCGTGTTGTGCAATTGTTACTGGGGCACTCCGATATTTCCACCACGCAGATTTACACGCATGTGGCCCGCGAACGGCTGAAACTGCTGCATGCGCAGCATCATCCGCGAGGCTAAACATTTGGTGTTTGGCCCAACTACGTCATAATGTGCCTTATGTGCTTATCTGTAACATCTAAAAACTAAAGAGGTAGTAAATGGCCAAGACAAATTTCCAATACGAAAAACGGCAAAAAGAGCTGGAAAAGAAGAAGAAAGCCGAGGAAAAAGCCAGGCGCAAGCTGGAAGCGAAAAACAATCCCAAGCCGGCCGACGGCGTCGAGGGCGATGAGCCGGAAGCGGACGACGCCGACGTTGACGCCGATGCTGCCGCCGACGGCGACGCTCCCGCGCAGCCGCAGTAATTCCCCGCTCTTCCTGACCGGTGCGGCATGGCCGCGCCGGCCCCGCCTCGTACTTGCTTTCCCCTTGCTATAACGTCGGCCGCCGGCCGATGGCCAGTTGCAGCTGCGTGCTGGCGATGGCCGCATCGGCGCGCGCCTGCACATAGCCCTGGTAGGCTTCATCGGCCGAACGCTGCGCCGCCAGCCATTCCAGCAGCGAGGCATTGCCGCTGAAGTAGGATAGGCGCATGCCATCGACCACCTTTTGCGCATCGACCAGCACGCCGTCGCGGTAGCGCGCCAGCCGCTCCTGCGCCGCGCGCAGCTGCTGCTGCGCCGTGCGCACTTGCGTTTCCGCCTGCAGTTCCGCCTGGCGCAAGGCCAGCATCGCCTGCGTGACACCCGCTTCGGCCTGCACCACGTCGCCCTTGTCGCGCCGCGACAGGGGGATGGGGATGGCCAGCGAAACGGACAGCACGCGCGAGCGGGCCGCGCCATCGACGGGATTGCCGCTGCCATCGATACCGTCATGGTAGCCGCGCGCGGCGGCAAGGCCCAGCGTGACGGTGGGGTCGACGGAGCGGTTGGCGCGCACGAGCGCCGCGCCGTCGCGCAGATTGTCCAGCGTGGCGCGGGCGATGCGCACGTCGCTGCGGGCGTCGAGCGCCAGCGGCACGAGGGTGCTGGCGTCGCCGCCGTCCACCACGCTGAAATCGCAGGCCAGCTGCGCCTGCGGGAACAGGGCGTCGAACGGGCGCCCCAGCGGCGGCGACAGGTTCAGCATGGCGCTGTCGGCCTCGCTGCGCGCCTGCGCCAGTTCGGCCTGGAACTGGTCGCGTTCCACGCGCGACTGCAGCAGCTCGATGCCGCCCACGTCGCCCGCCTTGCGCCGCACCGTATTCGCTTCCACCACTTTCGACAGGGCCGCCATGGTCTGCTGCTTGCGCGCGGCCACTTCGCGCGTGCGGCACGCTTCCGTGAACGCTGCCGCGGCCGTGCCATACAGTTCGCTCCTGAAGCCGGCCACCGTTTCCTCGGCCAGCGCGATATTGCTGTGCGCCGCTTTCAGGCGCGCGGCGCGCTTGCCGCCCGTCTCGATGGCCATGCTGATGGCCGGGTTCCACGTGACGGGACGGTGCTCGACGCTGCGCACCGTCTCGCGCGTGGCGCCCAGGGTGAACTCGGGATCGGGACGCAGGCCGGCGATGCCGATGCCCGCCTTGGCCGAGACGATGCCCTGCTGCTGCGCCTGCAGTTCCAGGCTGTTGCTCTCCACGGCGGACAGGTAGGTCTCGAAGGTCAGGGGGGCGGCGGCGGCACAGGGCGCCAGCAGGCAGGCCGCCAGGATGCAATTAAATCGTGTCATGAGTCGTTCCTTCCGTTTGCGTCGGGCGCTTTGCTACATACGCCTCGATCAGGTAATACAGGGCCGGCAGCAGCAGCAGGGTGAGCGCCGTGGCCGTCACCAGGCCGCCTACCACCACCGTGGCCAGCGGGCGCTGCACGTCGCTGCCCAGGCCCGTGGCCAGCATGGCCGGCGTCAGGCCCAAAGCTGCCACCGTGGCCGTCATCAGCACGGGGCGCATGCGGTCGCGCGCGCCTTCGAGCACGGCGTCGCGCAGGCTTTTTCCCTCTTCGCCGCGCAGGCGGTTGATCTGCGCCAGCATCAGCACGGCATTCAGGACCGCCACGCCGAACAGGGCGATGAAGCCCACGGCGCTCGACACGTTCAGGGTCATGCCGCGCAGGTGCAGCGCGGCCAGGCCGCCCAGCATGGCCAGCGGCACGGCCAGCAAGACCAGCGCGGGCTGGCGCAGGTTGCGGAACTGGCCGAACAGCAGCAGGAACATGGCGCCCAGGGTCATCGGCAGGATCAGGGCCAGCCGGCTTTGCGCGCGCTGCAGGTTCTCGAACTGGCCACCCCATTCGACGCTGATGCGCTGGTGTTCGTTGGCCACGGCTTGCGCCACCAGCGGGCGCGCTTCGGCCAGGAAGCCGGCCAGGTCGCGCCCGCGGGCATTGAGGCGCACGATGATGTGGCGCCGTCCCATTTCGCGCACGATCACGCTTTCGCCCGAGGTGGTGCTGATGCTGGCCACCTGCGCCAGCGGCACCTTGGCGCCGTTGGCGGCCGTCAGCATCAGGTTGGCGACGGCGTCGGGGCTGGAACGCAGTGCGGGGGGAAAGCGCACGGAGATGTCGTAGCTTTTCTCGCCCACGTAGACCTGGCCGATGGGCGCGCCGCCGATGCCGGTGGAAATCAGATCGGCCACGTCGGCCGCGTTGATGCCGTAGCGGGCCGCCTTCGCCCTGTCCAGTTCCACCTTCAGGTTGGGCAGCGGCGGCTCCACGTCCACGGCCACGTCGGAAGCGCCAGGGACGCCTTTCAAGACGCCGGCCACCTTGCCGGCGATGCGGCGCACTTCATCGAGGTCGTTGCCGAAGATTTTTACCGTCAGGTCGCTGTGCGCGCCCGACAATTTATCCTGCACGCCGTCGATCATCGGCTGCATGAAGGCCACCGTGTAGCCGGGCATGCGGGCGAAGCGCTCGTTCATTCTGGCGATCAGCTGCTGCTTGCTCATGCCGGACTTCCAGCTTTTGTACGGATGCAGCCCCACGCTCGCCTCGATGTGCGACGGCGTCCAGTAATCGGTGCCGTCGTCGTTGCGCCCCGTCTGCGTGACGATGGTCGACACTTCGGGAAATTCCAGCGCGGCGCGGCGCAGTTCGCTGGCCATCTCGGAAGCCTTGTCCAGCGTGATCCCGGGCGGCATCTGCACCTGCAGCCATAACGATCCTTCGTCGAGATAGGGCAGGAAGTCGCGCCCGATGGTGCCGCCCAGGATGGCCAGCCCCGCCAGCGAGGCGGCGCAGACGGCGGCCACCCAGCGCCGCTTGCCCACTGCGCGCTCGAGGAAGCGGCCATAGGCGGCCGCCAGCTTTTCCAGCACGCGGTTATGGAAGGTGCGGCGCGGCTTGCGCAAGGCCAGCCAGGCCAGGCCCGGTATCAGCACCAGCGCCACCACCAGCGCGCCCACGAGTGCCGCGCCCACCGCATAGGCCATGGGCGAGAACAGCTTGTATTCGATGCGCTGGAAGGCGAACAGGGGCAGGTAGGCGGCGATGATGACGGCCATGCCGAACATGATGGGGCGCGCCACCTGCAGGGTGGCTTCGATGGCGTCCTGCAGGGTCAGGGGCCGTTCCTGTTCCCGTTCGCGGCGGCGCAGCATGTTTTCCAGCACCACCACGGAACCGTCGACGAGGATGCCGAAGTCGATCGCTCCCAGCGACAGCAGGTTGGCGGGAATTTTAAAGTGGTGCATGAAGATGAAGGCGATCAGCAGGGCCAGCGGGATCGTCAGCGCGACGATGGCCGCCGCGCGCGGACTGCCCAGGAACAGCAGCAGCACCAGGGCGACGAGCAGCATGCCTTCGCCCAGGGTAAATCCCACGGTGTGCAGGGTGGCGTCGATCAGCGAGCTGCGGTCCAGGTAGGGAACGACCTTCACGTCCTTCGGCAGCAGGTTGGCATTCAGGTCGTCGACGGCCGCATGGATGCCTGCCAGCGCCTCGGATGGGTTGAAATCCTTCAGCAGCAGGGTGATGCCTTCGATGGTGTCGGGGTTATCGTCCTTGCCGAGGATGCCGCGCCGCTCCACGTTGCCGTAGGCGAGCTTGCCCAGGTCCTTCACCAGCACGGGCACGCCGTTCTTGCTGCTGACGACGACGTTGCCCATGTCGTCGAGCGAGTACAGCAGGCCCACGCCGCGCACCACATACGATTGCTGGCCGCGGTCGATGACGCTGCCGCCGCCGCTGATATTGTTGGCGTTGATGGCGTCCTTGACCTGCGCCAGCGAGAAGCCGTAGCTGTCCAGTTTTGCGGGGTCGAGTTCCAGCATGAACTGCGTGGTGAGTCCGCCGAAATTGCTCACATCGGCCACGCCGCGCACCTGCTGCAGGCGCGGGATCACGGTCCAGAACTGCAGCTCGGACAATTCGCGCAGGCTGCGGCTTTTCGATTCCAGGGTGTAGCGGTAGATTTCGCCCGTGGGTGAGGTGTAGGGATCGAGTCCCGGCTTGGCCTCGTACGGCAGGTTGACGCTGGCGAGCCGTTCCTGCAGCCGCTCGCGCGTGAAGTAGCCGTCGCTGCCATCTTCGAACACCACCGTGATCAGCGACAGCGCAAACAGGCTGCGCGTGCGCAGCACATGCATGCCGGGCGTGCCCAGCAGCGCGCGTTCCAGCGGAATGGTGATCTGCTGTTCGATTTCCTCTGCGCCCAGGCCCGGCACCTGCGTGACGATCTGCGAGGTGACGTCGGCGATGTCGGGATACGCCTCGATGGGCAGCTGCTTCCAGCTGTACACGCCGTAGGCGGCGACGAACAGCAGTACCAGCCAGGCGATGCCGCGCCGCTGGCAGCAGGTGGCGATGAAACGGTCAATCATTGAGCAGCACTCCTTCCTTGACGACGATGCGCTCGCCCGCCTTCAGGCCGGCGAGGATTTCCACCTGCCCGCCATGGCTGGCGCCCACTTCCACCGTGCGCGGCGTGAACAGCAGCGGGCTGCGCTCGACCATCACGCGCGTCGACAGCCCGCTTTGCAGCACGGCCGATGCCGGCACCACGATGGCGCGCCGGCTGGCGCCGGCAAAGCCCGCGTGGGCGAACATGCCCGGCTTGAAGGTGCCGGCGCGGTTGTCGATGGCCACGCGCACCTTCACCGTGCGCGTTTCCGCGTCGAGCACGGCGCCCACGTACGCGACCTTGCCCTCGAAGTGCTTGCCTGGCCAGGCATCGACACTGATGCGCGCCATCTGGCCCACGGCCACCTGCGCCAGGTCCTTCTCGGCCACGTTGGCCGACAGCCAGACGGTGGACAGGTCGGCCACCGTCATGACGGGCGCGTTGATATCGTTCCAGTAGCCGCCCTGGGCGCCGTCCATGGCGATCACGGTGCCGGCAATGGGCGAGCGCAGCACGTAGTCGCGGCGCGAAGCGCGCGCGCTGGCGCCGTACTGGGCCAGCTTGTCGGCGCTGGCCTGGGCGTCGCTATTGGCTTGCGCAAAGGCGGCCTGCGCCGATTCGTATTCCTTGCGCGCGGCGATTTCCGCCTCGAACAGGGTTTTCTGGCGCTCCAGTTCCTGGCGCGCCTGCAGCAGGGCAGACCTGGCTTTGCTGTCGTCCGCGTAGGCGGCGCTCAGTTCCGCCGAGTCCAGCGTGAACAGGGGCTCGCCCGCCTTCACGCTGTCGCCCAGCGCCCGCTGCAATCGGGTGATGCGCCCGGCCAGGGGCGGCGTGATCTTCACCAGTTTTTCGGGCATGGCTTCGATGCTGCCCGGCGCATCCGTCTGCGTGGCGATATCCTGTTCCAGCACGGCGGCGACCTGCAGGCGCTGGCGCAGCGGCGACATCTTGTCGACGGCGATGCTGCCGTCGTCCAGATGGCGCGCCTGGACTGGCGATTCGGCGGGCGGCGTGGCCGCCGCCGTCGGTCTGGCGCAGCCGGCAAGGGCCGAGCAGCTGAGGGCCACGGCGAGCGCGCAGCAGGCGCCCAGGGTGTTGGGGGTGGTCGTGTTCATCCCGTGTTTCCTTGTTGTTGGTGGTGATGGGGCATGCGTGGATGCCATGCCCAGGCGGGCGGTCAGAAGGGGCGCAGGTGGCGCGGACAGCGTCACTACAGCGCCGGAAAAGCATAGCAAGGCCGTCCTGAAGAAGCGCCCAAGAACGCCTGAATCATTCTTCAGGTTGCGCGCGCGCGCAGTGCGGCGCGGTAAAATGCAGGCATGGAAAACACGGCGCAATGGGAAAGGCAGGCATGAGAATCCTCCTGGTGGAAGACGACCGCAAGGCGGCGCGCCTGCTGGCGCGGGGCTTGCAGGAAGAAGGCTTCGTCGTCGACGTGGCCCACAGCGCCGAGGAAGGCGAAGAGGAAAGCTACGCCGTCGATTACGACCTGATCGTGCTGGACTGGATGTTGCCGGGCAAGCAGGGCATCGATTTCTGCCGCGACCTGCGCGCGCGCGCCATCCAGACGCCCGTGCTGATGCTGACCGCGCGCGACGCCACGGCCGACCGGGTGGCGGGCCTGAACACGGGCGCCGACGATTACCTGACCAAGCCGTTCGAATTCGAGGAACTGCTGGCGCGCATCCGCGCGCTGCTGCGCCGCTCCGACATCAGCCGTCCGCTGGTGCTGGCGCTGGCCGACCTGACGCTCGATCCCGTCAGCCACCAGGCCACGCGCGCCGGCGTGCCGCTGGTGCTCACGCCCAAGGAATACGCGATCCTGCTGATCCTGCTGCGCCAGGCGGGCGAAGTGGTCAGCCGCGCGCGCCTGGCCGAGCAGATCTGGCAGGCGGACCTGATCGGCATCGACAACCTGATCGATGTCCACGTGCGCAACCTGCGGGGCAAAGTCGATGCGCCGGGCTTGCCGGCCTTGATCCACACGGTGCGCGGACGCGGCTTCCGCCTGGCGGAAAACCATGGTGGCTAGCTTTCGCAAGCGCCTGCTGCTGGTGCACCTGGCCGTCATCCTCGCCATCGTCGCCTGCACCGCGCTGGCCGGCTACTGGGGCCTGTCGCGCGCCGTGCATGGCCAGCTCGATGCGGCCCTGCTGGCGCTGGCCGAGACGGAAATGGCCATGCTGCCGGCCGCGCCGCGCCAGCCCGTGCAGGTGCACGAGGTGGCGTCCGGCCTGGCGCCGCCGTCGCTGACGCGGCTCGACCGCCTGGTGCAGATCATCGATGGCGATGGCCGCGTGCTGGCGCGCAGCCGCAACCTGGAGGCGGCGCAGCTGCCCGCCTCAGCGGCCCTGCTGGCGCGCCTGGCGGCCGGCGACACCGTCTTTGAAACCCTGCCCAAGTTTGGCGAGGAGCCGCTGCGCATGGTTTCCGTTCCCGTGCCCGCGTCCGGCGCACGCCTGGCCGTGCAGGTGGCCGGTTCGCTCGACGACGTCAACCACGTGCTGGCTGCGGCCACCGTGCTGTTTGGCGCCATGGCGCTGGCCTTGCTGGCGGCCGTGGGGCTGGCCGGCGAAATGCTCACGCGCCGCGTGCTGGGCGCCATCGACGACGTGGTGCGGCAGGCGCATTCGATCGGCGAGGCCAGCCTGCACCAGCGCCTGCCCCATCCCGGCACGCGGGACGAGATCGGCCGCCTGGTCGATACCCTGAACGCCATGCTGGACCGCCTGGAACACGGCTACGACGCGCAGCGGCGTTTCACGGCGGACGCTTCGCACGAACTGCGCTCGCCCCTGTCGCGCCTGCGCACGGAAATCGAGATCACTTTGCGCCGTCCGCGCGAGTCGCCCGAATACGTCGATGCGCTGGCCTCCTGCCTCGATGAAGTGCAGCGGCTGACGACCCTGGTGGAAGAACTGCTGATGCTCACGCGCCTGGACGTGGGCCAGGAGCGCAATGCCGTGGAAACGGTTGCGCTCAATCCGCTGGTGCGGGCGGCGGCGCAGCGCCTGGAAAAACCGGCAGCGCAGCGCGGCATCCGCATCGTCTTCGATGAAGGCGCGCCCGTGCACGCGCGCGTGGCGGCCGGCCCCGTGGATCTGGTGCTGGCCAACCTGCTCGATAACGCCGTGAAGTTTTCGCCATCCGGCAGCGTCATCAGCGTGCACGTGGCGCGCGACGGCGGCGACGCGCTCGTTGGCGTGAGCGATGCCGGCCCGGGCATCGGCGTGGAAGACTTGCCGCACCTGTTCGAACGTTTCTACCGGGGCGCCCAGGCGCGCGCGGGCGAGGCACCCGGCTTCGGCCTGGGCCTGGCCCTGTCGCAAGCCATCGTGCATGCATACGGCGGCAGCATCGAGGCGCAGAACCGCCCGCAAGGCGGTGCGCTGTTCATCATGCGCCTGCCCGCTTCAGGCTGAAGGCGCCACGCCTTCCCAGCGCACTTGCCGCACCTGCGGCCAGGCGCCCGCGCGGTTGACGAAGCGCACCAGCACGGCGCGCTGCACGGCCTGGCACAGCACCGTGGCGATCAGCCGCACCACCTGCCTGGCTTCATCCCAGCTGCGCAGCATCTGCGACGGCGCCAGGCCCGCGCCCTTCAGTTCGGCCAGCAGCAGGCGCACCACATGGTCGGCCTGCGCGGCAGGGCAGGTGACGGTCAGGCGGTAGGTGGCGATGGCCGGGCCGCGCCGGGCAAACCAATGGAAGAATTTTTTCATCATCACACTCCCCGTTCGGCGACAAATTCCGCGTTGTTCACCAGCGCCCAGCGCACGGCCGAGACGCTGCCTTCCAGGCTGACCTGGCTGACGATCTGTTCCAGCAATCCCAGGCTGGACAAGGGCGTGAGCAGGTCGGCGCGCACTTCGATGCGTCCCGCCTGCGCCGCGTCCTCGCTGTGCAGCGATTGCAGCATCAGCGCCGGCATGCCGCTGATCATGCGCAGCATCAGGTTGCGCACCTGGACTTCCTGCTCCGCCTCGCACACGGCCGTGACGCGGTAGATGCTTTCCGTCTCGATGCCCGCTTCGCTGCCGTGGGCATTGATGCGTTGCGCCAGGTGGCGCAGCACCAGGTTGGCGACCAGCACGAAGCCCGTGCCGATGGCCGCTTCCAGCGCAAAACCGAGGCCGCACAGCACGCCGATGGCGGCCGAGCACCACAGGGTGGCGGCCGTGTTCAGGCCGCGCACTGTCATCCCTTCGCGCATGATGACGCCGGCGCCAAGAAAGCCGATGCCCGACACCACCTGTGCGGCGATGCGCAGGTGGCCGTCGGGATCGCCTTCGAGCACGGAAACCATCACGAACAGCGAGGCGCCGACGGACACCAGCGCGTTCGTGCGCAGGCCCGCCATGCGCTGGCGCAGCTGGCGTTCGGCGCCGATCATGGCGCCCAGGGTCAATGCCGCGGCAACGCGCAGCGCAAAGTCAAATACCACCATCAGTTTCTCCCGGCTGGGGAGGAACAGGCGAGTGCACAGGGCGAAGACAATCCGCCCGGATTGGGTCAGCAGGCGATAACGGGGGAACGATGAGGAGGGGAGTGGCGGCGAGTCTGTACTGCCGCTGGTAGAACCGCACCTTGCCGAGGGCAAGGCGGGCGGAATGCACGCGTCTTGCCTAAGGCCGATCGCCGATGGTCAATCGACTACTGTCACTGGAACAAGCACCCACGAGTCACTCCATATCATTGATAACGGGGGACAGTCTAGCCAGCGGGGCCGCTTTGGTCAACTGAAGCTCTCTTCAGGAAGCCGCCGCGTCGTCCCCGCCAATGCGGGGACGGTGAAGGCGACCGGCAGATCAGTGGACGTGTGCCTTGCCATCGTCCGCGGATTCGGCGTGCGCATGCTCGTCGCCGCCGCCGAAGAAGCGTGCGGCGCGCTTGCCCAGGCTGTCGAGGTAGGTGTAGGCGACGGGCACCACCACCAGCGTCAGGAGCGTCGAGGTGATCACGCCGCCGATGACGGCGCGGCCCATCGGCGCCTGCGATTCGCCGCCGTCGCCCATGCCGATGGCCATCGGCAGCATGCCGAAGACCATTGCCAGTGTCGTCATCAGGATGGGGCGCAAGCGCACTTGTCCCGCTTCCATCAGCGCCTCGAACTGCCCCAGGCCTTCGCGCTGGCGCTGGTTGGTGAAGTCCACCAGCAGGATCGCATTCTTGGTGACCAGGCCCATGAGCATGATGAAGCCGATCACGGAGAAGATGTTCAGGGTGCTGCCCGTAATCAGCAGCGCGGCCAGCACGCCGATCAGGGACAGCGGCAGGGACACCATGATGGCCACCGGCTGCAGGAAGCTGCCGAACTGCGATGCGAGCACCAGGTAGATGAAGATCACGGCGATGCCCAGCGCCATCATCGCGCCGCCCATGGTTTCGGCCATCTGCTGCGCGTTGCCGGCCACGTCGAAGCGCACGCCGGGCGGCAGGTCGATGGACTTGATGGCTTTCTGCACGTCGGCGTCAACGTCGCCGGCAGGGCGGCCCTGCACGCCTGCATAGATGGCGACCCTGCGCTGCAAGGCCTGGCGTTTCAGCACTTGCGGGCTGGACGACGGCACGAATTCGACCACCTGGCGCAGCGGAATCATGACGGGCTTGCCATTCGCATCGAGCTTGCTGGACGCCAGCGACAGGTCGGCCAGGTCGGCCACCTTTTGCCGGCCCGACTTGGGCAGCTGCACGTTGACGTCATAGTTCTGCCCGTCGGACGCCAGCCAGTGACTGACCGTGTCGCCTGCCACGAACGGACGCAGGGCATTGCCGATCTGCTGCACCGACAATCCCAGGTCGCTGGCCAGCTCGTTGTTGATCTTCACGGTGGTCGACGGATTGGCGCCTTCCTGGCTGTATTCCATGTCGGCCAGGCCCTTGATGTTGCGCATCTTGTCCATCAGGGTATGCGCCACCGCATCGAGCTTGCCTTCATCCGTGCCGAGGATGGCGATGAAGATGGGACGCTGGCCCACGGACAGGGTGATGCCGGCAATCGGCGCCAGGCGTTCGCGGATCAGCTTTTCCAGTTCCTGCTGCGAGCGGCGCTTGTGCGTCTTGATGTCCGTCAGCTTCAGGTTCACCTCGGCCGTATTGCGGCCATCGGGCGTGCCAATATTGGCCACCAGGCTGTCGATTTCGGGGAATTCCTTCAGCGCCGTTTCGATCTGGCGCACCTTGGAATCCGTGTATTCGAGGCTGGAGCCGACGGGCGTCTTGAAGCGCAGGTTGACCCAGCCCTGGTCCGTTTCCGGGAACATCTCGCCGCCGATCATGGGCACGAGCATCAGGCTGCCCGCGAACAGCGCCACGGCCGTGGCCAGGGTGGTCTTGCGCCAGCGCAGGGCCACTTTCAGTACCTTGCCATACCAGACGTGCAGGCGGTCGATGCCCGTCTCGATCCAGGCCATGAAGCGGCCCAGCCATGGCGCGTACTTGAAGCGGTCCTTGACGGGGTCGCGCCAGACGGACGACAGCATGGGGTCGAGGGTGAAGCTGACGAACAGCGATACCAGCACGGCGACGGCCACGGTGATGCCGAACTGCAGGAAGAAGCGGCCGATGATGCCGTCCATGAAGGCCACGGGCACGAACACGGCGACGATGGCGAATGTGGTGGCCATCACGGCCAGGCCGATTTCATTGGTGCCGTCGTTGGCCGCCTTGTAGTGGTTCTTGCCCATGCCCAGGTGGCGCACGATATTTTCGCGCACCACGATGGCGTCGTCGATCAGGAGGCCGATGCACAGGGACAGCGCCATCAGGGTCAGGAAATTCAGGGTGAAGCCGAAGGCCTTCATGGCGATGAAGCTGGCCAGCACGGAGATCGGCAAGGTCAAGCCCGTGATGATGGTCGAGCGCCACGAGTGCAGGAACAGGAAGACGATCACCATGGTCAGCACGGCGCCTTCGATGATGGTGCGCTTGACGTTATTGAGCTGGCTTTGCACGCGCTCCGATTCGTCGTCCAGCACGCGCAGGGTGATATCGGGCGGCAGCGTCTTTTGCAGGTCCGCCGCCACCTTCAGGATGCCGGTGCCCACTTCGACCACGTTGGCATCCTGCACCTTGGTGATTTCCATGGTCACGGCCTGCTGGCCGTTCATGCGCGAGATCGACAGTTCTTCCTGCTCGCCGTCGACGACGGTGGCCACCTGGTCCAGGTAGACGGGACCGACGGCGCGGCGCGCCACGATGATCTTGCCGAATTCGCGCGCATCCTTGATCTTGCCTTCCACGCGCACCAGCTGTTCGGCCGCGCCATGGCTGATGGAGCCTGCCGGCAGGTTGGTATTCGTGGCCTGGATGGCACGGATCACTTCATCGACGCCGATGCCCTGGGCATTGAGTTCGATCGGCTTCATGCTGATGAGGATCTGGCGCGCGCGCAGGCCGCGCAGCTTGACCTGGCCCACGCCGGCCACGCCCTGGAAGCGCTTGCTGATGATCTGTTCCGTCATGGTCGACAGCGAGCGCAGGTCATGCCCGGTCGACGTCAGCACGATGGTGGCGATGGGGCGCTCGTTGTCGCCTTCGGCACGCGCGATGAACGGGTCTTTGGCTTCCTTGGGGAAGCGGGGACGCACCAGGGCCACCTTGTCGCGCAAGTCCTGCATGGCCTTGTCCATGTTCGTCGACAGCTCGAATTCCAAGTAGACGCCGGCGCGTCCTTCCCACGAGTTGGCGCGGATGGTCTTGATGCCGCTGACGGTGTTGACGGCGTCCTCGATGGGGCGCGTGATGTCGTTTTCCACGGCCTCGGGCGAGGCGCCCGGATAGTTCACTTCAATGGCGGCGAACGGAAACTGCACGCTGGGCATGCTTTCCACGCCCAGGCCCCGGTACGAGAAGATGCCCAGCACCACCAGCGCCACCATGACCATGGTGGCGAAGACGGGATTCTGTATGCTGACTTTGGTCATCCACATGGCTTAGTCCTTCCGTGCCAGCACGGCCGGCTGTGCTGCGGGCGCGGCGGGTGTCCCGGCAAAGGTCACGCCGTGGCCCGGCTTGACGCCATCGAGCTTGGCGACGATGACTTTCGCGCCCGGCACGAGGCCCGACGTCACTTCCGCATAGCCTTCGTCTTCGTTGCGCAAGCCCAGGGTGACGGGCTGCGCGACCACCTTGTTGTTCACCAGCGCATACACGACGGGGCCCTGCTTTTCATTGCGCACGGCCGTCAGGGGCACCAGCGGCGCCACGGGCGAGCGTTCGGTGACGATGCTGCCCTTGGCGAACATGCCGCCGCGCAGCGCGCCATCGCCATTGTCGACGGCGATGTAGACGAGCATGGCGCGCGAGCCGCTTTCGGTGGTGGGGTTGATGCGCGCCACCTTGCCGGCAAAGTCGCGCGCGCCGAAGCCGTCGACCTTGAAGTGCACGTCCTGGCCCAGCTTGATGCGGGGAATTTCCGCGCTGGGCACGGGCGCTTCCAGGGTCAGCTGGGCAAGATTGACGATGGTGTAGACGGGCATGTCGGGCGAGACTTTTTCGCCAGCTTGCAGATGGCGCTTGCTGACGATGCCGGCCATCGGCGCGCGGATCACCGTGTCGGCCAGCGCGATGCGGGCGATATCGAGCTGGGCGGCGGCGGACTTGACGTTGGCGCGCGCCAAGTCGACCGAGTTTTGCGTGGTGTCGTAAGCCGTCTGCGAAATGTATTTTTGCTTGAGCAGGGCCTGGCTGTTGGCTTCATTCTTGCTGGCCATCGACAATCGCGCCTGCGCTTCGTCCAGCATGGCTTGCTGCTGCGTCAGGCGGGCGCGCTGGTCGGCCGCGTCCAGGCGCACGAGGATCTGGCCATTGGCTACCTGCTGGCCTTCCTGCAAGGTCGTCTCGTGGATGACGCCGGAAACCTTGGCCTTGATGGTGGCCTGGGTCACGGGCGCCAGCGAGCCGGACAGGGGCAGGCTGATGCTGAGCGCGCGCGCATCGATGGCGGCCACGTCGCCCTGCGCCAGTTCATGCACGGGCGTCTTTCCCTGTTCCTTCTTCTTGCTGGCCTGCTGTTCGGCCGCCTTGGCGGCTTGTTGCTTCGATTGCATCACGGTCCAGCCGCCGCCGGCCAGGCCCAGCACGACCAGGATCAGCACGGGGGCGCGCCAGCGCCGGCGGCGCGTGGCTGCAAGGGGGGAGGCGGGGGGCAGGGTCTCGTTTTTCATAGGTATTTTGGGTCAGGAGCGGCGCAGGGGTTCGGCGCCAGGTCTCGATGCGGCCGGCCTGTGGCGGGCCGGGGGAATTCGGGTAGCGCATCACCGTGGCGGCCGCAGACAGCACGCCTGCTGCTGCGGCCGATCACGGCGATGCGCATGTTGCCACTTTAGGAAGATTCAACCCCGGCTGCCATCGCCGTGCGACAGATTGCATAAAATCGGGGCTGGAATGCAAAAAACGGCGACGGGAGACACTGCCGGCCTGGCCGACGCGCGCGTCACGATGCTTGCGCATGCTCAAGAAGCCGATTCGCCGGCGCGCAAGAATGGTCGAGATGGTTGCGCTACCGGCCAGGCCATTCGCTCGCCGGTTGCCGTGCGGCCGCGCCACGGGGGGCTGATGTCTGATCGGATTGTCGGAGCCGCCCCGTCGCCGGGCCGCCTGCTGGCCGCCGCCGAACCGCAGGCCGGGGCGGCCGGCACGGCGCTGGACTTGCTGTCCATTGTCGTCGCCGCCGTCGAGCAGGCGCCGGGCCTGGCCGTGCGCAGCATCGACCGCGATGGCATCGTGCGCTACTGGAGCCTGGGCGCGGCGCGGCTGTACGGCGTGGCGGCCGAGCTGGCGCTGGGCCAGCCGTGGGCCAGGGTGGCCGCCTCGCTGCACGACGCCGCCGCCCTGGCGGATTTTTCCGGCGAACTGGCGGCCGTGTGGGAAAGCGGCAAGGCGCGCAGCGCGCGCCTGTGGAAGCTGGACGCTGATGGCGCCGCGCCGCGCTGCATCTGTTCCACCGTGTTTCCCGTCATCCAGTCCGGCCGCGTGCGGCAAGTGGTCTGCATCGATGCCGACATCACGGCCAGCGGCCAGGAGGGCGCCGCGCAGGGCGCCTTGCTGTTGATGGGCGATAATTTCCGCCAGTTGTACGACAAGTCCGCCGACGCCATCGTGCTGCTGCGCGACGAGCATATCGCCGACGCCAACCCGGCCGCCATTGCCCTGTTTCAATGTGAAGACCGGCAACGCCTGCTGGGGCGCCGTCTCAGCGATTTTTCGCCCCTGCGCCAGCCCGACGGCGAATTGTCCTCGCTGCGCGGCACGCAGCTGGCGGCCCAGGCCCACGACCACGGCAACTGGCGCCACGACTGGCGCTATCAGACGTGCGCGGGCCAGCTGTTCTGGGGCGAAGTGCTGCTCACCTCCGTCACGCTCGACCACACCTATCTGTTTTACGCGGTGATCCGCGATATTTCCTCGCGCAAACTGGCCGAGCAAGCGCTGTACCTGTCGGCGCAGGTGGTTGAACATGCGCGCGAGGCCATCGTGGTGCTGGACCCGCAGCAACTGGTGGTCAGCATGAATCCCGCGTACAGCGAGATCAGCGGCTACAGCCCGGACGATATGCTGGGCAAGGCCTTCGTGCTGCACGGCGTGGAGCCCGATGCGCCGGCGTTCTTCGAGCACGTGTGGGACGAAGTCGATGCCAACGGCTATTGGCAAGGCGATATCGTGGGCCAGCGCAAGGCGGGCGGGCGCTATCCGGCCTGGCTGTCGCTGACGGCCATCCGCGACCCGCAGGGGCAATTGAGCAATTACCTGGCCATCCTCAGCGATATCAGCGAGCGCAAGAAGAACGAGGAGCACACGCGCCACCTGGCCGAGCACGATTTCCTCACCGACCTGCCGAACCGGGTGCTGCTGCTGGACCGCTTGTCGCTGGCGCTGGCCGCCGCGCGGCGCAAGCTGAGCATGCTGGCCATCCTGTATCTCGATCTCGACCATTTCAAGTACATCAATGACAGCATGGGCCACCACGTGGGCGACCTGCTGCTCAAGGAAGTGGCGCGGCGCCTCGTGCGCTGCGTGCGCGGCGTCGATACCGTCAGCCGGCATGGCGGCGACGAGTTCGTCATCATCCTGGCCGAGGTGGGCGGCATCGACCAGGTGGCCCATGTGGCGTCCAGCCTGCTGCATGCCGTGACGCAGGTGTACCAGCTGGGCGAATACGAATTGCATGTGTCCACCTCGATCGGCGTGGCCATCTTTCCCAGCGATGGCGACAGCATCGACACCCTCGTGCACAACGCCGATATCGCCATGTACCACGCCAAGGAAAGCGGGCGCAATAATTTCCAGTTTTTCAATGCCGAGATGAATGCGCAGATCGTCGAGCGGGCCAGCCTCGAGCAGGGCTTGCGCGCGGCGCTGGGCCGCGATGAATTCATGCTGGAATTCGAGCCCGCGCTCGACGTCGCCAGCGGGCAGATCGTGGGCGCCGAAGCGTTGCTGCGCTGGCGCCACCCGCAACTGGGCGTGCTGCCGCCCGAGCGCTTCATCGCCGTGGCCGAGGAGTGCGGCTTGATGGTGTCGATTGGCAACTGGGTGCTGCGCCACGCCTGTCTGCGCGCGCGCGCCTGGCACGATGCGGGCCATGCCTGGAGCGTGTCCGTGAATCTGTCGCCGGCGCAATGCCTGCACAATAATTTATTGCACAGCGTGCAAGAAGCGCTGGCCGTGTCGGGGTTGCCTGCCGGCAGCCTGGAACTGGAAGTGACGGAGTCCCTGCTGATGAAGGGCGGCGCGCGCCTGGCCGGCGTGCTGGCGCAGCTGCGCGCGCTGGGCGCCAGGCTGGCCATCGACGACTTCGGCACCGGCTATTCGCGCCTGGCCAATCTGCGCCATTACCCGGTGGATAAACTCAAGATCGATCCTTCATTCCTGCCCGCGGCGGCCGAGGGCACAGCGGGCGAGTCCGACACGGCGGTCGCCGCCACCATCATCGCCATGGGGCGCGAGCTGCAATTGCTGGTGATTGCCGAAGGGGTGGAAACCGCGCAGCAGCTGGCCTATCTGCGGGCGCAGGGTTGCCAGCAATACCAGGGACGCTATGCCAGCGCGCAAGTCGAGGGCAGCGCATTGGCGATGCTGTTGCAATAGCGATTACATCAATCGATATTGCCCAGCAGCTTGATGCGCGCCAGCACCTGGCCATGGTCGGACGCATGCGGCAGCCCCAGCAGTAAATGGTCGTTCAGGCAATGGACTTCCTGCACCACGCCGATGGCGCGCGACGAGGCGGGGTGGAAATGCTCGGATACGAGGATGTGGTCGATCGTCATGTAGTTGCTGTCGTGGATATTCGTGTAGCCCCCGTGGCGCGCCGCATCCTGGCGCAGCTGGATGGCGTTGGCGTCGTACAGACGCTCGCGCATTTCCATGCCCGGCTCGCACGGCGCGCCCGCCCCCATGACGATGGACGTGGTGACGGCATTGGCGATGTCGTTGAAATCGCCCAGCACGATGCGGGGACGGCCGCTGCGGCCCAATTCGCTTGCCAGCACGCGCAGGGCCACGGCTTCCGCGCCGCGCCGCTGCAGCGAACGCAGGTTGGCCAGCGCATAGGCGGCCGCATCGCTGCCGTCGCCATGGCGGTAGTCGGGCCGGCGCGATTTCAGGTGCACCACCACCACGTCCGTGAGTTGTCCTCCAGGCAAGAGCACCTGTACGTACAGGGGCGCGCGGGCGAAGCGGCAGGCTTGTTCATCGGCAGTATGCTGGTCGGCGGCCACGCTCACGCCGGCTGGAAAATTCGCCCAGGCAACGCCGGCGCCGGCCAGCGGCAGCCGCGACACGAGCGCCACCGTGGGCAGCATGCGTCCGGCCGCATCGCTCGCATCGTAGCTGGCCAGGGTGGCTTCGCGGTAATGGCGCGTGCGCGACAGCACGTCGCGCAGGGCTGCCTGCGAGAAAATCTCCTGGAAACCGATCACGTCGGCGTCGAGCAGGTCGATCTGCCGCGCCGTCCACTCCGCCTTGGCCTCGTATTGCGCGGGGCTCAGCGGTTCCAGGTTGTCATACAGTTTTTCCCCGGCCGGGGCCAGGTTGCAGACATTGAATGTGGCAAAGCGGATTTCTTGCTGCATAATTAGCACTCCTCACTGAACGATCAGCGTATCACGCATGGCTAAAAAAGAGCATATTTCCGAAACCCAGGCGACGCAGTTGCTGCGCAAGCATCAAGTTTCCTTTGAAGAACACCCATATCCGTACGAGGAGCATGGCGGCACCAGCGTCTCGGCGCGCGAATTGAATGTGCCCGAACATTCTGTGGTCAAGACCCTGGTGATGCAGGACGAGGCGGCCAAGCCGATGATCGTGCTCATGCATGGCGATTGCAAGGTATCGACCAAGAACCTGGCGCGCTCGATCGGCTGCAAGTCCGTCGAGCCGTGCAAGCCCGAGGTGGCGCAGCGCCATTCCGGCTATCTGATCGGCGGCACCTCACCCTTCGGCACGAAGAAGGCCATGCCCGTGTACGTGGAAGCGTCGATTCTGGAATTACCACGTATCTATATCAATGGCGGACGGCGCGGTTTTCTCGTCTCGCTGGCGCCGCAGGTGCTTGTCGATTTGTTGCACGCCAAGCCGGTGCAGTGCGCCTTGCAGGATTAAGAGAGCAAGAAAGCCGGGTCCGCCCTGTCCGTGGACGGGGCGCTGGTGTATATTCTGCTGCGCCAGCCTCGATGCTGGTGCAATAAACACAATAAAGGGAAGAAATGAATCCAGTAATTACAACCGTGGCAATGACAGTGGCCGCTTACTTGCTCGGCTCGATATCGTTTGCCGTGGTAATGAGCAAGGTCTACGGCATTGCCGATCCGCGCACCTATGGCTCGAAAAACCCGGGCGCCACCAACGTGCTGCGCAGCGGTAACAAGGGCGCCGCAATCATGACCCTGCTGGGCGACGGCGCCAAGGGCTGGCTGGCCGTGTTCCTGGCCGACCATTTTGCCGCGGCGCTGGGCGTGGGCGACACGGCCGTGGCCCTGGTCGCCATCGCCGTCTTCCTCGGCCATTTGTGGCCCGTGTTCTTCCGCTTCGTGGGCGGCAAGGGCGTGGCCACGGCCCTCGGGGTGTTGCTCGGCATCAATCCATGGCTGGGCCTGGCGACCCTGGCGACCTGGCTGATCATCGCCTATGCGTTCCGTTATTCCTCGCTGGCAGCGCTGGTGGCGGCCCTGTTCGCGCCGTTCTACTACGGCTTGCTGTTCGGCGTCGATCCCATCCTGCTGGCCGTGATCGTCATGAGCGTGCTGCTGGCCTACCGCCACAGCCAGAATATCGCCAACTTGCTCTCTGGCAAGGAAAGCAAGATCGGCGGCAAGAAGGATGGGGCCAAGGCGCCCGTCAAGAAGAAGTAAGCGCTTGATTTCCGGCGGCCCGCACGCATATGCTGTGCTTGCGGCGCCGCGCGGTGCGGCCGCCACCGACTCGCGCAAAGGCTGCCCACCATGAGTTCCACTCCCGCCATACCCACTCCCATCCGTATCGATTTCGTTTCCGACGTTTCCTGCCCCTGGTGCGTGATCGGCCTCAAGTCGCTGGAGCAGGCGCTGGACAAGCTGCAAAACACCGTCCAGGCCGACATCCACTTCCAGCCCTTCGAACTGAACGCCAACATGCCGGCCGAAGGCGAGGACATCGGCGAACACATCGCCCGCAAATACGGTTCCACCGAAGAACAGATGGCGCAGTCGCGCGAAGCGATCCGCGCGCGCGGCGAAGGCCTGGGCTTTACCTTTGCCATGGACAAGCGGGGCCGCATCTACAACACGTTTGACGCGCACCGTCTGCTGCACTGGGCCGGGCTGGAAGGGCGCCAGAAAGCACTCAAGATGGCCCTGTTCGATGCGTATTTCACGCAGGGCCAGGACCCATCCTCGCACGAGGTGCTGCTGGCCGCGGCCGGCAAGGCGGGGCTCGATGGCGCGAAGGCGGCCCAGGTGCTGGCGTCCGGCGCCTACGCGGACGAGGTGCGCGCGCAGGAACAGTTCTACCAGCAGAACGGCATCAACTCGGTGCCCGCCGTCATCATCAACGAGCGCCACCTGATTTCCGGCGGCCAGCCGCCCGAAGTGTTTGAGCAAGCCTTGCGCCAGATCATCAGCGGCGCTTGAACGGGGCGCCAATGGCGCGCGCCATGGCAGACTTTTTGCGCTACACTCGGCGCAAAAGGAGGATAGTCAAATGCCAACAGCCAGCTGGAATGGCGCCGTCATTGCGCAAGCCACCGATGCGCAGGTGCAAGTCGTTGAAAACAATGTGTATTTTCCTTTGGCGGCCGTGACGCAGGACTACCTGCGTCCCAGCAGCCATACCACCGTCTGCCCCTGGAAGGGCACGGCCAGCTATTACGACGTCGTCGTCGATGGCCAGACGAATGCCAACGCGGCCTGGTATTACCCCCACCCCAAGGATGCCGCCAAGCAAATTGCCGGCCATGTCGCCTTCTGGCGCGGCGTGAGCGTCGAGCGCTGACGCTTTCTTTCCCTATTAAAAAACTAAAAATCAACAGAAAGCAGACGATGGATTTACGCCTCGCCGTGTACCAGCTCGCCTCGGACTATGCGCTCGATGCCCAACAAACCCGGCAGTTGCAGGAAGTGGCCGGCTTCCAGCGCGAACCTGCCCGCCTGGCCTACTGGCTGCCCCGCGGCGTGGCCGTGCTGGGCGCCGCGCTGCTGGGCATGGGCTTGATTTGCTGGGTCGCCGCCAACTGGGAAGAGCTGGGCCGCATGGGCCGCTTTGCCCTGCTGCAAGGTGTGTTTGCCGCCGCCTGCGTGGGCGCGTTCGCCGTGCCCAAGGCGCGCGTGCCCTTGCTGCTGCTGGCCTTGCTGGCCATCGGCGGCCTGTTCGCGTATTTCGGCCAGACGTACCAGACGGGCGCCGACCCGTGGCAGCTGTTCGCCCTGTGGGCCGTGCTGGCGCTGCCCCTGTGCCTGGCGGCGCGCAGCGACGTGCTGTGGACGCCGTGGATGCTGGTGCTGGCCACGGCCGCCGCCCTGTGGATGCAGGCGCAGGCGCGCCACAGCTGGCGCATCGAGTCGGAGGACATCGGCATTTTCGTCAGCGGCTGGCTGGTCGTGCTGGCGGGCTGTGCCTTCGTCTCGCCCCTGCTGGCGCGCTGGACGGGCGCGGGCAACTGGGCCTTGCGCCTGGGCCTGGTGCTGGCCACCATTCTCATCACGGGCACGGCCGTCAGCGCCCTGTTCGGCAGCCATATCGCATCGCCGTACTGGGCCGGGCTGGGCTTGCTGGCCGTCGCCAGCGTGCTGCTGGCCAGGCGCCAGTTCTTTGACGTGTTCGGCCTGAGCGCCGTCGCGCTGGGCCTCAACACCCTGCTGGTGGGGGGCCTGACGCACGTGCTGTTCAATGGCGGCGGCAATGGCGATGGCGTGGGCAGGCTGTTGATGCTGGGCTTGTTTGCTGCCGTGCTGCTGGCGCTGACCGTGCAAGGCATCCTGTGGCGCTCGCGCAAGGAGGCCGCATGAGCAGCGTGAACCGCGCCGATGCGCTCGCTACCCTGATCGACGACGCCACGCGCGCCGGCCTGCTGCCGCCCGGTGCCGCCCGGCCCGTGCAGGATGTGCGGCCCTGGCCGCTGGTGCTGATGACGGCGTTTGGCGCCTGGCTGGCGGCTATTCCCCTGGTCGTGGCGCTGGGCGTGGGCCTGGAAAGCGTGGTGCGCCATGGTCCCGGCGCGTATGTGGTGGCGGCCATCGTGCTGGTGGCGGCCGTGCTGGTGATCCGCATGCGCGGCGTGGCCCTGTTCGTCGAGCAGCTGGCCGTGCCCTGTTTGCTGGTGGGGGGCGGCTTGCTCGGCTATGCCCTGTTCCGCGACTATGCCACGCAGACGGCCTCGCTGATGATGTGCCTGGCGTGCCTGGCGGTGGCCGCCTCCCTGCCGCGCGACTGGCTGCGCGTGCTGCTGGGACTGGTCGCCTGCGGCTTGCTGGGACTGGGCATCGTCGATAGCACGCGCGACTGGATTTTCGAGAACGACCCCACGCAACTGTATCTGGCCTGGATGCTGGCCCTGGCTTTCTGGCTGGGCGCCCACTGGCTGCAAAAGCAGGCGTTCAACGACGGCCGCGGCGCGCCTATCGCCGCCTTCCTGGAATCGCTGTCGACGGGCTGGGTGGTGGCAATCTTGCTGGGGCTGGTCTTCTGGTCCGGCATGACCTTCATGCTGGGCGGTGTCGTGGGCGGCGGCATAACCGGCGAGCTGGCGCGCGAAGCGACCCGGCACCAGGGCGGCGCCTGGTATGCGCAGGCGCTGAACGGGGTGTCGCTCGTGCTGGCCACGGCCGCTGCCGCCTGGACGGGGTGGCGCTGGCCGGCGCTGCGCCAGTTGCCCGCCATCGGCGTGGCGCTGGTGCTGATCGTGCTGGCGTGGTTCATGCCGGCGCTGGGGCCCGTGCTGCTGATCCTCGCGTATTGCCTGACGAGCGGGCGCTCGCGCGTGGCCGTGGCGGCCGCACTGGCGGCGGCGTGGATACTCGGCAGCTTTTATTATCAGCTGGCCTGGCCGCTGGCCAGCAAGGCGGCGCTGCTGGCCATGGCCGGCGCGCTGCTGTGCGTGCTGTCGTGGCTGGCCACGCGGGGCAAGGTATTGCACTTGGTGGAAAGCAAGCCGGCCGCCGCGCTGGCCGAAAGCCGCGCCGTGCGCCTGGGCGTGCTGGGCGGCTTGCTGCTGGTGTTGCTGGTCGCCAATGGCGGCATCTGGCAAAAAGAGCAGCTGATTGCCAAGGGGGAATCCATCTTCGTGGCGCTGGAACCCGTCGATCCCCGCTCGCTGATGCAGGGCGACTACATGCGCCTCAATTTCGTCAACCTGGGTGTTCTCAGTACCCTGGCCAGCGTGGAGCGGCCGCCTGGCCGGCCCCTCGTGGTGGCCATGCGCGATGCGCGCGGCGTGGCGGAACTGCTGCGCCCGTACACCAAAGAGGCGCTGGCGCCCGGCGAATTCCTGCTCGAACTGACGCCGAAAGATGGGCGCTGGGTGCTGGTCAGCGACGCCTGGTTCTTCAAGGAAGGCGAGGCGGCGCGCTGGGAAAAGGCCCGCTATGGCGAGTTCCGCGTCCTGCCCGATGGCCGCGCCTTGCTGGTGGGCATGCGCGGCGAGCAGCTGGAGAAACTGTAACTGCTGTAGCGCACGAGCACGCGGGGGCGGCCATCCTGTAAAATTGCCCGATGGATAATATTACGCATTCGGTCATCGGCCTCGGGGTCGGCGAACTGGTACACCGCAGCCTGCCGCCCGAGCCGCAGGCACCCGCCCAGCGCACCCGGCGCGCGCTGTTTCTCTTTACGGCCTGGTTTGCCAGCAACGCGCCCGACCTGGACCTGGTGCTGACCAAGCTGCTGCCGCGTCCGTTCGGCTACATGCTGCACCACCGCGGGCATACGCATACCTTGCTGCTGGCCTTGCCGCAGGCGCTGTTGCTGCTGGCCCTGCTATGGCTGCTGTGGCCCGGCGCGCGCCGGTTGCTGAAGGAGAGCGTGCCCGCCCGCATCGGCCTGGCAGCCTGTCTGCTGCTGGGATTCTGCTTGCACATGGGCATGGATTTCCTCAATTCCTATGGCTTGCACCCGTTCTATCCGTTTGACAGCCGCTGGCTGTATGGCGACATGGTCTTCATTGTCGAGCCCATGTTCTGGGTGTTGCTGGGCGTGCCCGTGATCATGTCCTTGCGTTATGGCATCGTCAAAAGCGTGCTGCTGGCGGGATTGGCGGCGGCCCTGTGTTTCTTTACCTATCAAACCTATCTGGCGCCCGCTTCGCTGGTCATCCTGCTGGGGCTGGGCGCGATCCTGGCCGTGCTGCAGGGACGGGCCGGCGAGCGGGGGCGGGGACCGCTGCTGCTGGCCTTCGCGCTGGCCGCCACGTTTATCGGCACGCAGGGCGTGGCCTCGGCCCTCGGCCGTGCCCGCATCGAGGCGGCCGTGCAGCGCCTCGACCCGGGCACGCGCGTGTGGGATGTGGCGATGACGGCCTTCCCCAGCAACCCCCTGTGCTGGATCTATGTCTCGCTCGACAGCAAGACGGACGTGTACACCCTGCGGCGCGGCACCTTGAGCCTGCTGCCGGATGCGCTGGCGCCGGCCGCTTGCCCGGCCGGCTTGGCCGAGACAGGCAAGCGGGAACAGCAGCTGGCGCCCGGCATCGCTGTGTCGGCCAAGGCGGCGGGCAGCTTGGCCGCCTTGCGCGCGCTGCAGGAAGACAATTGCTATGCCGATGCCTGGTTCCGCTTTGCCCGCATGCCCAGGTTGAATGCGGACAAGCTGACGGACGTGCGCTTCAATCCCGGCATGCTGCCCAATTTCACGACCGTCGAACTGCAGCAGTTCCGCAACCGGCCGTGTCCCGCCTACGTGCCGGGCTGGGACCGCCCCCGCGCGGACATGCTGGCGCCGCCGCAAGGGGCGCGTCCGTAGCGAATTTATTGCCTTGTGGCAAAATATCGTGTGTGCACTTACTTCGCCATGGCCGCGCAGGCGACACGACCAATTCAGCATGAATGATATTTAGTTAGGATTATTTTGGAAGAGCAACACGCCTTACCGTATTTGCGGGAAACCCTGCTGTTTCTTGCCCTGGCCGGGATTTTTATTCCCTTATTGCAACGCCTGAAAGTCAACCAGGTCCTTGGTTTCCTGGCCGTGGGCGCCCTGTTCGGCCCGTTCGGCTTCGGCCTGTGGGCCGGCGACTACACGTGGCTCACCTATTTTTCGTTCGTGCGTGCCGAGCAGGTCAGCGGCCTGGCCGAGCTGGGCGTGATGTTTTTGATGTTCATGATTGGCCTGGAACTGTCGACGGAACGGCTGTGGGCGCTGCGGCGCTGGGTATTCGGCGCGGGCGTGGGGCAGGTGGCCGTCAGCGCCTGCCTGATCGGCGGCGTCGCGTATTACTTCGGCCTGTCGCTGGAAGCGTCCATCGTGCTGGGCCTGGTGCTGTCGCTGTCGTCCACGGCCGTCGTGATGCAGCTGCTCACGGACCAGCGCTCCCTGCAGACGCCGGCCGGCCAGGCGGGCTTTTCCATTTTGATGTTCCAGGACCTGATGGTGGTGCCGCTGTTCATCCTGATCGACGTGTTCGCCAGCGGGCGCAGCGACGACCTCGCCTATCTGCTCAGCTTTGCCGCCGTGAAATCGGCGGGCGCCATCCTGCTGATCTATCTGCTGGGACGCCGGGTCATCCGCCCCCTGTTCCAGTTTTTCGTCAAGAAACGCCAGCCCGACGTGTTCATGGCCTTGACCCTGCTCAGCACGCTGGGCATCGCGGGCTTGACGTACCTGGCGGGCCTGTCGATGGCGCTGGGCGCCTTGCTGGCCGGCTTGCTGCTGGCGGAAACGGAATTCCGCCATGAAGTGGAAGTGACGATCGAGCCGTTCAAGGGCTTGCTGATGGGCCTGTTCTTCATGTCCGTGGGCATGCAGATCGACGTGCGCGAAATCCTCAAGTCGCCGATCCTGATTCCTTTGGCCGTGCTGAGCCTGTTTGCGGTGAAAACCCTGGTCATCGGCGTGATTTTCCGCCTGGGCGGCTTTCACTGGGGGCGCGCCGTGGAAACGGGCGTGCTGCTGGGGCAGGGCGGCGAATTCGCCTTCATCGTCGTCGCCTATGCGCT
Source organism: Janthinobacterium sp. P210006 (assembly GCF_036231885.1). Lineage (NCBI taxonomy): Bacteria > Pseudomonadati > Pseudomonadota > Betaproteobacteria > Burkholderiales > Oxalobacteraceae > Janthinobacterium > Janthinobacterium sp. P210006. The sequence goes on from NZ_JAZARD010000001.1 coordinate 659,789, forward strand.
GGGCACGAAACTGATCGGCCCGCAGGTGGCGCAGTTCGTCATGCTGGTGGTGGGCCTGAGCCTGTTTGCCACGCCGGCGCTGGCGAAGGCGGCGCGCGCTTTCGGCAACTGGTGGGAACAGCGCCACCACCATCAGCTGGCCGACCTGGCGCACGGCGCGCTGCCGCCGCAGGGCAGTACCGTCATCATCGCCGGTTTCGGCCGGGTGGGGCAGCTGCTGGCCAAGGTGCTGACAGAGCAGGATATCGCGTATGTGGCGATTGAAAATGATGCGCGCCTGGTGACGACCCTGCATCCGCGCGGCTTCCCCGTGTATTTCGGCGATGCCTCGCGCGCGGAACTGCTGCAAAAGGTCAATGCGGACCGGGCTGCCGCCGTGGTGCTGACGATGGACCATGCGGCGTCCGTGCTGCATGCCGTGAAATCGATCCGCCGCGAATATCCGCAGCTGCCCGTGTATGCGCGGGCGCGCGACGAGGCCCATGCGGTGGCCCTGATACAGGCGGGCGCCACCCTGGTCGTGCCCGAGGCGCTGGAGTCGGCGCTGCAGCTGACGGCCACCGTGCTGCACACCGTGGGCTTGAGCGAAGCGCGCACGACGGACATCGTGCAGGCCGAGCGCGACCGGCGCAATGCCGTGCTGCTGGCGAAAAAGCTGTCGTAGTGGAAACTGTAGCGCAACCGTGCGTGTCGCCGTGCTTTGTAAATTATCTATACAATAATAGTATATGAGCACATTACCCACATGAAAGCCGCGACGAAGAGCGGAGCGGCGCCCCTGACGCCGCAGCAGCTGGCGGCGCAGGAAACGCAGCAGAAATTTGGCAAGCCCGAACGGGGCTGGCGCGAGCAGGTGTACACCGTCATTTTCGAGGCGGAAACGCGCACGGGCCGCGCCTTCGATCTGGCGCTGATCGCCGCCATCCTGATCAGCGTGACGGTGGTCGTGCTCAGCAGTGTCGCTTCCGTGGCCGAGCGCTACGGCGCCTGGCTGACGGCGCTGGAATGGTTTTTCACCATTTTATTTACCATCGAGTATTTCGCCCGCCTGTCCTGCCTGCAGCATCCGGTGCGTTACGCCAAGAGTTTTTTCGGCATTATCGATTTGCTGGCCATCGTGCCCACCTACATCGGCTTGCTGCTGCCGGGCGCCCACGTGTTGATCGACGTGCGTATTCTGCGTTTGCTGCGCATGTTCCGTATCCTCAAGCTCACGTCCTATGTGCATGAATACACGGTGCTGGGACGGGCTTTGCTGGCCAGCCGGCGCAAGATTCTCATTTTCTTGTCTTTCGTCATGATGGTGGTCTTTCTGTTGGGTACTGTGATGTATGTCGTGGAAGGGCCGGAAAATGGCTACAGCAGCATCCCCACGTCGATATACTGGGCCATCAGCACCATGACCACCGTGGGTTTCGGCGATATCACGCCGCGCACGGACATCGGCCGCACCATCGCTTCCCTGATGATGCTGCTGGGCTGGGGCATCCTGGCAGTGCCTACCGGCATTATCAGCGCGGAAATGACGGTACAGCGCAGTTCCAAGCTGGTCACCACGCGCACCTGCCCCACGTGCCTGAAAGAAGGGCTCGATGACGATGCCAATTTCTGCAAGAACTGCGGCGTCGATTTGCCGCCGCTGGCACGCGATTAGCGCATAGACCCTACATCAACCGTATTTACTTTACTTTTTAAGGCTGACATGATTCCAGTTCGCCTGATCGCGACGGGCAAAGCCGTGCCGTCGCACAGCGTTACCTCCGAGAGCCTGGACCTGACATTGGGCCACCCGGCCGGCTATACCTTGCGCAAGAGCGGCGTGCTGTCGCGCTTTGTCGCCGCGCCCGACGAGTCGCAAAGCCAGCTGGGCGCCGCCGCCCTGCTCGACGCGCTGAAGAATGCCAGCCTGCGTCCGGCCGACATCGACTTGCTGATCTGCGCCTGCGGCGTGCCCGAGCAAGCGTTGCCGAACACGGCCTGCTTCGTGGCCGAACACGCCGGCTTGCCGCCAGGCACGCAAAGCTTCGACGTCAACGCCAGCTGCCTCAGTTTCATGGCCGCCTTCCGCGTGGCCGCGTCCATGCTGGCGGGCGGTGCCTACCGGCGCATCGCCATCGTCTCGTCCGACCTCGCTTCGCGCGGGGTCGACTGGAGCGAGCCGGAAGCGTCGATGATCTTTGGCGACGGCGCCGCCGCCGTCATCGTCGAGCGGGGCGACGGCAGCGCCGGCATCCGCGCCTACAAGATGGGCACGTATCCGGAAGGGCGGCGCTACTGCGAAATCCGCGGCGGCGGCACCGAGCGCAACCCGCGCAACGGCTGCGAACCGGGCGACTACCTGTTCCGCATGGATGGCAAGGCCGTGTTCCGCCTGGCCGTCAAGGTGATGCCGGATTTCCTGGCGGAACTAATGCTGGAATCGGGCGCGGGACTGGAAAAAGTCGACGTGGTCGTGCCGCACCAGGCCAGCCCGCTGGGCCTCGCGCATGCGGCGCGCATCCTCGACGTCCCCGATGCTAAAATCATCAAGATCTTTGAAACGCACGGCAACCAGGTGGCTGCCTCCCTGCCCACCGCCCTGCATGAGGCGGTGATGACGGGGCGGGCCGTGGCGGGCCAGCGTTTGCTGATGATGGGCACGGCCGCGGGCCTGACCATCGGCGGCATGATCGTCGATTTATGAGGGCAGTGCGATGAGGCGGATACTGGTCACGGGAGCGACGGGGGGCTTGGGGCGCAATGCCGTGCGCACCCTGCTGGCGCAGGGCGTGGAAGTGCGCGCCACGGGCCGCAACGCCGCCGTGGGCCGCGAACTGGAACGCATGGGCGCGCAATTCGTCGCGCTCGACCTGGCGCAAGCGTCGCCGCGCCAGGTCGACGAGCTGGTGCGCGGCATGGACACCGTCTGGCACTGCGCCGCGCTGTCCTCGCCGTGGGGCCCCGAACGCGACTTCATCGCCGCCAACGTCACGGCCACGGGCCAGCTGCTGCGCGCGGCCGCCAGCCAGCACGTGGCGCGCTTCGTGCACATCTCCACGCCGGCCATGTATTTCGATTACCGCAACCGCTACGAAGTGCCGGAAACCTTCCGTCCCGACGTTTTCGTCAACGCGTATGCGCGCTCCAAGGCGATGGCGGAAAAGCTGGTGCAGGAGGCGGTGGACCGCCATCGCGGCATGACCTGCGTGATCCTGCGCCCGCGCGCCATCTTCGGCCCGCACGACCAGGTCCTGATCCCGCGCCTGGCGCGCGTGCTGCAGGAGCGCGGCGGCAAGCTGCCCCTGCCCAGGGGCGGGGCGGTCACCATCGACGTCACCTATGTCGACAATGTCGTGCATGCGATGTGGCTGGCCACCGTGCACAAGACCATCGCTTCGGGCGCCGCCTTCAACATCACGAACGGCGAACCGGCGCGCCTGTGCGACATCTTGCGCGCGCTGTTTTGCGAGCATCTGCAGCAGCCGTTCGAGATCGTCAGCATGCCTTACCGCGTGCTGGCGCTGGCCGCCCGCCTGATGCAGTTCGCCTCGCGCTTCACGCGGCGCGAGCCGTCGCTGACGCCCTACAGCATCGGCGCGCTCAGTTTCGACATGACGCTCGATAACGCCAAGGCGCGCAAGGTGCTGGGCTACCGTCCCATCGTCAGCCTGCAGGAAGGCATTGCGCTGACGGCGCAGTGGATGCGCCAGGAAGCGGCGGCGCACAAGGTGGGCAAGGAGCGCAATGGCTAGCATTACCGCGTTTCGCGTCGGCCACTGCACCCACCCGTCCTGCATGGTCCTGAAAGGCAGCGGGCTGGCCAGCCGCTGCTTCCCGTCGCGCGCCTACCTGATCGAAACGCGCGCGGGCCTGTACCTGTGGGACACGGGCTACGCCGAGCACTTCCGCGCCGCCACGTCGAAGGGCGTGTACCGCCTGTATGCGTGGGTGACGCCGATTTCCTTCGATGACAGCGAATCGCTGCAAGGCCAGCTGCGCGCGCATGGCGTGGCGCCCGGCGACATTCACACCTTGCTGCTGTCGCACTTCCACGCCGACCATATCGCCGGCCTGCGCGACTTCCCCGGCGCGCGGCTGATGGCTTCCCAAACGGGCTGGGACGCCGTGCGCAGCCTGTCCGGCGTGGCTGCCGTGCGCCAGGCCTTCGTGCCCGAGCTGCTGCCCAACGACATCGCCGACCGCCTGGCTTTCGTGGAAAGCGTGCCCGAGACGGCCTTGCCGGCCGCCCTGCTGCCATTCACGCACGGGCGCGACGTCAGCGGCACGGGCGAAATCTATATCGTCGACCTGCCCGGCCACGCCATCGGCCATCTGGGCGCCTTCGTGCTGCAGGAGGGCGGCTGGACCTTGCTGGCGTCGGACGCGGCCTGGGTGCCCGAAAGCTTCCAGCAGCTGCGCGGGCCGTCCGAACTGTCGTTCCTCATCCAGCACAAGCGCGCGCCGTACTATGCGACCCTGAACCGCCTGCACCAGCTGCACCGCTCGGGCAATGCGCACATCCGCATCACGCATGAAGACACGGCGGACTATGTTCCTGTGGCGGGCCGCCCGTGAAGCGTATCGTCTGGCTGTTGCTGTCGTACTGGCGCACGCGCCGCCTGCGGTTCACAAGCCGCGCGCAGCTGGACGCCTACCAGCACAGGCAGCTGGCGCGCTTCCTCGAGGTGCTGTGCGCGCGCAGCAGCTACTTTGCGCCGTTCCGCGATCTGCCGCTGGCGCAGTGGCCGACGATGAACAAGGCGCTGATGCTCGAGCATTTCGACGCCATGAACACCGAGGGGGTGACGTTGGCGCAGGCGATGGATGCGGCCATGGCGGCCGAGCAAAGCCGCGACTTCACGCCGGCCGTCGGCGACATCACCGTAGGCCTGTCGTCGGGTACGTCGTCGCGGCGCGCCGTGTTTACCGTCAGCCCCCGCGAAAAAGCCCAATGGGCGGGCGTGATGCTGGCCAAGGCGCTGCCCGATGGCCTGTTTTCCGGCGAACGGGTGGCGCTGTTCCTGCGCGCGAACAGCAATCTGTACACGGCCGTGCGCTCGCCGTGGCTGACGTTTGCCTTCTACGACCTGTTCGAACCGTTCGACAGCCTGTGCGCGCGGCTGGCGCACTATCAACCTTCCGTCATCGTCGCGCCGGCCCAGGTGCTGCGCCAGCTGGCCTTGCGCGTGATCGGCGGCAGCCTGGCGCTGGCGCCGAAAAAAGTGATCTCGGTGGCTGAAGTGCTGGAAGCCCAGGACCGCGCGCTGATCGTGCAGGCGTTTGGCGCCGTGCATGAAATCTACCAGGCCACCGAAGGTTTCCTCGCCAGCAGCTGCGAGCATGGCGTGCTGCACCTGAACGAGGAATACGTGCACATCGAGCCGCAGTGGCTCGATGCAGAGCAGCGCCGCTTTGTGCCCGTGATTACGGACTTCACGCGCATCACGCAGCCCATCGTGCGCTACCGCCTGGACGACATCCTGATTGCGCGTGACACGCCATGCCCGTGCGGCCGCGCCACGCGCGCCATCGTCGGCATCGAAGGGCGCTGCGACGACATGCTGTTCCTGCCATCCTTGCCGTCGGCGAACGGCGGCGCCTCCGTCGCCGTGTTTGCCGACGTCCTGACGCGCGCGTTTGCGCAAGCCTTGCCGCCGGATGCAGACTATCGCCTGGTGCAGTCGGGCGACGATGCCTTGCAGCTGCATGCGGCCGTGGACGACGCTGGCCTGGCCGCCCTGCGCGCGCACCTGGAAACGGTGCTGCGGGAGCTGGGCGTGGCCGTCGACGGCCTGGCTTGGACGGTAAGCGGCGAATTGCCCCCCTTTGACCCCACCATGAAACGGCGCCGCATCCGGCGCCTGGCGACCGCATGAACGATACTTCCATGACCGTACGCAGCCGCCTGCTGCATCTGCTGGCCGGCTGGGGCAGCGTCGGCCTCGTGTATTTTTCCAGCGACCTGCTGCAAGGGCAGGGCGCGCTGCTGCCCGAAACGGCCATCGACCGCGCCATTGCCTACAACGACGGCGCCATCTGGCTGTACCTGTCCTTCTTCGTCCTGATTCCCTACGCCTATCTGGCGGCAGATGCGGCCCGCGTGCGCTGGCTGGCGCGCGCCATGGCGCTTTCCGCGCTGGCTTGCGGCGTGGTCTTCCTGCTGTACCCGACCACCCTCGCGTATCCGCCCGTGGGCGAGGGCAGTGCCTGGAGCACGCAGGCGCTGCGCATGCTGCAGGCGGCGGATTCCACGCAAAACTGCCTGCCGTCGCTGCACGGCGCCCTGACATTGCTGTGCGTGTGGGCCTTGTGCGACAGGCGCCACCTGCTGCGCTCCGCATTGGCCGCGCTGCTGGGGATCAGCATCTGCTACGCCATCATCGCGCTGCGCCGGCACGTGAGCATCGACCTGGCCGCCGGCCTGGCCGTGGGCGTGGCGGGCGGCATGCTGGCGAAAATGCAGGTATTCTGGGCTGCCCGCCGCGCCATTTCTACTGAAACCGCATCATGATGAATCCCTTCGCCCTCTCTTTTCTTGTCATGCTGGCCTTCGTGCTGGCCGAGCTGCTGATCCTCAAATGGGTGCGCAAGACGCCCGTGCCGTGGAAGGACGTCATCTTCAACCTCAATTCAGGGCATATCCTGATGTGGGTGTTCCGCGGCGTGGAAGTGGCGGCTTTCGCCCTGCTCCTGCGCCATGTGAACCTGCACATCGTCGACCAGTGGCCCGTGGCGGCGCAATGGATCTTTGCCTTCTTTGCCTGGGATCTGTGCTTTTACTGGATGCACCGGCTGCACCACAAAATCCCCCTGCTGTGGGCCGTGCACGTGGTGCACCACCAGGGCGAGCATTTCAACCTGTCGCTGGGCGTGCGCAATTCCTGGTATTCGTCGCTGACGAATTTCCCGTTTGTCGCCATCCTGGCCGTGCTGGGCGTGCCGCTGGAAATCTTCCTCGTCGTCTCGTCCCTGCATTACACGGTGCAGTTCTACAACCACAATGCGCTGGTGAACAAGTCCGGCATCCTCGATAGCTTCATGGTCACGCCCTCGCACCACCGCGTGCATCACGGCACCGACAAACGCTACATCAACCGCAATTTCGGCGGCACCCTGCTGCTGTGGGACAGGCTGTTCGGCAGCTTCCAGCCCGAGCTCGAGGGCGTGGAAATGCGCTATGGCGTGAAGGGCATGACACCCACGCACAACCCGCTGCTGGCCAGCAACGGCAAGCTGTTTGGCTGGCTGCGCGCGCGCTTTCCCCACTGGCAGTCGCGCGGCACCTTCCACGTGCCCGAGCTGTTCATCGGCATCGGCGGCGTGATCCTGTTTGGTCTGGTGATCTATTACGTCAATCACGAGGCGGCGCTGGCCGGCGCGCAGCAGGCCATCCTGTTCGCGCTGATCTTCGGCGGCACCCTGGCGCTGGGCGGCCTGTCCGATGCGCGTCGCTGGGGTGCCATCGCCTGGGTGGCCATCGCCGTGGCCATGCCGCTGCTGTTCCTGGGCTGGTATGGCGCGCGCGACGCGTGGGGCATGGTCTTCCTGGCCGCGCTGCTGGCGCATGGCCTCGACGGCGCACGACGCCTGTGGTGGCCGGCAGCGGCGGGGACGCGCGCGTGACGCAGCCTGTACCTTCGCTGCCGCCGTTGCGCTTCCAGCCCGCCCGCGAGTCCGCCTTCCGCCGCGAATTGCGCGCGCGCGCCGACGCCTACCTGGCGGACGAAGGAAAGCACCGCTTCGGCGACCTGCGCATGCATGCGAAGATCCTCTTCCTGGCCGCGCTGACGGTGGGGCTGTATGCGCTGGCGCTGAACGCCGCAAGCACCTGGCCGTTTGTCGCCAGCTATGTGGCCTGCCTGGTCACGGCCATGGCGCTGGCCATGAATACCCTGCACGATGCGGCCCACAGCGCCGTCTTCCGCCAGGGAGCCTGGAACCGCGTGCTGATCCGCCTGGTGGGCTTGCCCGTGGGCGTGGACACGGATTTCTGGACCATCCGCCACGTGCACTTCCACCATACGTATGCGAACGTGGAGGGCTATGACCTCGACACGGAACCGAATCCGTTCCTGCGCCAGACGCCATTCCAACGCTGGTCGCCCCAGTACCGCTACCAGTACCTGTACTGGCCCGTGGTGGCGGCCCTGTCGCTACCCTACCTGAACTGGTATGGCGACTGGCTGGACCGCTTCGGCAAGACGCCCGTGGCCGCGCACAGCCGCCTGCAGGGCTGGCGCGGCTGGCTGTCCTTCCTGGGCTGGAAGCTGGGCCACGTGGCGCTGGTGCTGGCGCTGCCCATGTGGGTGCTGCAGCAGCACGGCATCGCCTGGAACGTGGTGCTCGGCGCGTATTTCGTGGGCCAGATGATCGCCTCGTGCGCGCTGGTGGCGCTGATCCTGGGCACGCACTGGGCCGAGGTGGAGTTCTTCCAGCCGGGGCCGGACGGCACCTTGCCGCACGACTGGTACCAGCACACGTTTTACACATCCTGCGACTGGACGCCGCAGCCGCGCGCGCTGCGCTGGCTCGGCTACTGGCTCGGCGGCTTGAATCTGCACCTCACGCATCATCTGTTCCCCACCTGGAACCACCGCCACTACCCGGCGCTGGCGCGCATCCTGGCCGAGCTGGCGCCCCGCCACGGGCTCGCCTACCGCGAACTCGGTTACGGCCAGCTGCACGCTTCGCAACAGAAGTTCCTGCGCGCCATGGGGCAGCCGCCCGCAAAGTCCTGACGAATCGCGCTTGACTCGGTTTCCGTTCCGTCTTACATTTCTGTAACGACAGAAATAAGAGAACGCCATGGAACTGAGTCCAACCACGCAAAAATACATCCTCCACTGGGGCGAAATGGGCACCCGCTGGGGCGTCAACCGCACGGTGGCGCAGATCCACGCGCTGCTGTTCCTGGCGAATGCACCGCTGACGGCGGAAGACATCGCGGCCAGCCTGAACGTGGCCCGCTCGAATGTCAGCAACAGCCTGAAGGAATTGCAAAGCTGGGGCCTGGTCCGCATCACGCACGTGTTGAAGGACCGGCGCGACCACTTCGTCGCCTTGCAGGATGTGTGGGAAATCTTCAGGGTCATCATGGAAGAGCGCAAGCGGCGCGAGATCGATCCGACCCTGACGGTGCTGCGCGAGTGCGCGATCGAGGGCGAACAGGATGCGGCCATACCGCCAGAAACGCTGGCGCGCATGGGCGAAGTGCTGGCCTTCCTGGAAATGTTGAGCAGCACCTACAGCGACTATAAAAACCTGCCGCCGGCGACCCTGCAGCGCATGCTGTCGATGGGCGGCAAGGTGGCCAAGTTCCTCAGCCCGGACGACAAGCCGGTCAAACCGAAAAAGCCGGGCAAGTCATGAACGGGCCGTCCGAAGGAGAGCTGTTCCGGAAGGTGATGGGCGCGCAGTGGCTCACCCTGCACCCGGACATCCGCCGCCGCTTCGAGAAAAATCCCGCGCCGGGCCAGCCCCTGTACTACCGGGGCGAACTCAGTGAACTTTCCAGCTCGCGCCTGGGCAAGGTGCTGGGCCGGCTCACGCGTCCCTTCATCGACGGCGCCCTGATTCCGCATGACGATCACGATTTCCCCGTCGATATCGAAGTCTATTCGCACCCCGATTGCCCCTTCATCTACAAGCAGCGCACCTACCGCCTGCATGGCCGCGCGCCGATCCGCTTCACCTCCTACATGGCGGAAAGCGCAAAAGGCGAAGTGCTCGAATACGTGGGCATGGGCCTGGGGATGAAGCTGCTGCTCCACGTCGAGGAGGGCAACCTGCACTTCACCAGCGACGGCTATTTTTGGGATATTTTCGGCTGGCGGATGCCGCTGCCCGGCGTGCTCACGCCCGGCAAGACCTATCTGTGCCACCGCAACGACACGCCGCAGCAGTTCAACATCCGCATCGAGATCCGCCATGCGCTGTTCGGCACCACGTTTACCCAGGTCGGCGTATTCCGCGAATGCGCGGCGCCGGCAAGTCACAAGGAGACACCATGAATACGCATCTGCTGGCCCTGCAACTGATGGCGGCGCAAGGCTGCCTGGGCGCCTTCGACACCATCTACCACCATGAAATTACGGAGGCGCTGCCGCAAAAGGCCTCGGCGCGCCTCGAATTGACGATCCATGCGACGCGTGCCCTGATCTACAGCCTGCTGTTCGTGGGCCTGGCCGCCTGGGAGTGGCATGGCGCCTGGGCCTGGGTACTGGTGATCGTGTTTGGCGTGGAAATCGTGCTGACCCTGTGGGATTTCGTGGTGGAAGACCAGACCCGCCTCCTGCCCGCCACGGAGCGCGTCACGCACACGGTGCTGGCGATTAACGCGGGCGCCTTCATCGCCTTGCTGGCCCTGAACAGCAGCGCGTGGGCCAGCCTGCCGACGGCCCTCGTGTGGCAGCCGTATGGCTGGCTCAGCGTCTTTCTCGCCCTGTGCGGCGTGGGCGTGGGCCTGTCCGGCCTGCGCGACGCGTATGCCGTGTGGCAGCTGGGACGGCGCCAGGCGCAGGAGACGGCAGAGCAGGAGGAGCAGCTGCGCTTTGCCAGCACGCCGCAGTCCGTGCTGGTGACGGGCGCCACTGGCTTCATCGGCCAGCAACTGGTGGCTGCCTTGCTTGCCGATGGCCACGCGGTGACGGTGCTGACGCGCCAGCCGAAACAGGCCGCGTGGACCTTCGACGGCCAGGTGCGCTGCGTCGCGGCGCTGGATGAGCTGTCGGACGCGCAGCGCATCGACATGGTGGTCAACCTGGCCGGCGCGCGCATCGTCGGACGTCGCTGGACGCCAGCGCGCAAGGCGGCCCTGCGCCGCAGCCGGGTGGCGCTGACGCAGGACCTGGTGGCGTGGATCGCCCGCGCGCAGCACAAGCCGAGGGTGCTGCTGTCGGCGTCGGCCATCGGCTACTACGGCGTGCAGCCGCAGGGCGATGCGACGCAGTTTGATGAAGACAGCGCGCCGCAAGCCATCTTCATGTCGCAGCTGTGCCAGGAATGGGAAGCGGCCGCGTGCCAGGCGGAACGATACGGCGTGCAGGTGGGCTGCATGCGTTTTGGCCTCGTCTTCGGCCACCAGGGTTCGCTGCCGCAGATGCTGCTGCCGATACGCTTCGGCGTGGGCGGCCCGCTGGGCAGCGGCAGCCAGTGGGTCTCGTGGGTGCATGTGCGCGACGTCATCCGCGGCATCGCCCACCTGGCGCGCCGCAGCGAAGACCATGCGGTGAACGGCGCATATAACTTCTGCGCCCCGGACGCCATCGAGCAGCGCCGCTTTGCTCAGGTGGCGGGCGCCGTGCTGCACCGGCCCGCCTTCATGCCCACGCCGGCGTGGCTCATGCGCGCCTTGCTGGGCGAGCAGGCCGACTTGCTGGTGGAAGGCCAGCGGGTCGCCCCGCGCCGGATGACGGAAGACGGCTTTGTCTTCCGCTATCCCACCGTGGAAGGCGCGCTGCGCAGCCTGTAGCCTGGCGTAGAATGGGGCCTTGGAGATGCATTGGAGTTCAATCTATGCCCCGCTTCAGCCATACGATAGACAGCCATACCTATGCGTTCGCCAGCCTGAAGGAACTGCTGGCGAAGGCCACGCCGCTGCGTTCGGGCGATGTGCTGGCGGGCGTGGCGGCCGCCAGCGCGCGGGAGCGGGTGGCGGCGCAGCTGGCGCTGGCGGATGTGCCGCTGCCGGCCTTCCTCAATGAGGCGCTGGTGCCGTATGAAGACGATGAAGTCACGCGCCTGATCATCGATTCGCATGACCGTGCCGCGTTTGCGCCCCTTTCCCACCTGTGCGTGGGCGATTTCCGCGACTGGCTGCTCGACGACGCGGCGGATACGCAAACGCTGTCCGAGGTCGCCGCCGGCATCACGCCCGAGATGGCGGCCGCCGTCTCAAAAATCATGCGCTTGCAGGACCTGGTGCTGGTGGCCCGCAAATGCCAGGCCGTCACGGCCTTCCGCAATACACTGGGCCTGGCGGGGCGCCTGTCCACGCGGCTGCAGCCGAACCATCCCACCGATGACGCCACGGGCATTGCCGCGTCCATGCTCGATGGCCTGCTGCTGGGCAGCGGCGACGCCGTGATCGGCATCAATCCCGCCACCGACAATGTGGCGCAGGTGGTGGCGCTGCTGCAGCTGCTCGACGCCGTCATCGATCAATATCAGATTCCCACGCAGTCGTGCGTGCTCACGCACATCACCAATACGCTCGAAGCGATACGCCGCGGCGCGCCCGTCGACCTGGTGTTCCAGTCGGTGGCGGGCACGCAGGCGGCCAACCGCAGCTTCGGCATCGATTTGTCCCTGCTGGCCGAGGGGCGGGCGGCGGCCCTGTCGCTGGGGCGCGGCACGGTGGGCCGCAATGTCATGTATTTCGAGACGGGCCAGGGCAGCGCGCTGTCGGCGGGCGCCCACCACGGCATGGACCAGCAGACGTGCGAGGCGCGCGCATATGCGGTGGCGCGCGCGTTCCAGCCGCTGCTGGTCAATTCCGTGGTGGGCTTCATCGGCCCCGAGTACCTGTACGACGGCAAGCAGATCCTGCGCGCGGGGCTGGAAGACCATTTCTGCGCCAAGCTGCTGGGACTGCCCATGGGCTGCGACGTGTGCTACACCAACCACGCGGAAGCGGACCAGGACGACATGGACGCCTTGCTGACCATGCTGGGCGTGGCCGGCTGCAATTTCATCATGGGCGTGCCGGGCGCGGACGACATCATGCTCGGCTACCAGAGCACCTCGTTCCACGACGCCCTGTATGCGCGCCGCGTGCTGGGCCTGCGTCCTGCGCCCGAATTCGAGGCCTGGCTGGCGCGCATGCAGATTACGGATGCGCAGGGCCTGTTGCGCACCGCGCTGGCGCCCGCCTTCCAGGCGGCCCTGCTGCGCCTGGACGACTAGGGAGGATGCATGGACGAGAACAAGCCGTGGCAGGCGCTGCGCACGCATACGGCGGCGCGCATCGCGCTGGGACGCCGCGGCGTGAGCGTGCCCACCCGCGCGCAGCTGGCCTTCCAGCTGGCCCACGCGCAGGCGCGTGACGCCGTGCACCTGGCCCTCGATGGCGAGGCCCTGGCGCGGGTGCTGGCGGAACAGGGGCTGGCCAGCATGCAGCTGCACAGCGCCGCTGCCACGCGCGCCGTCTACCTGCAGCGGCCCGACCTGGGGCGCCGGCTCGACGACGCTTCGCGCGCGCGGCTGGCTGCTGGTGTAACGGGCGTGGATCTGGCGCTGGTGGCGGCCGACGGCCTGTCGGCGCTGGCCGTGCAGCGCCACGCGGCGCCCTTCCTGGCCGCCTTGCGCGCACGGCTGGCGCTGGAAGCGTGGACGCTGTCGCCGCTGCACATCGTGGCGCAGGGACGGGTGGCGGTGGGCGACGAGGTGGGGGCGTTGCTGAAGGCGCGCGCCGTGCTGGTGCTGATCGGCGAGCGGCCGGGCCTGAGTTCCCCCGACAGCCTGGGCCTGTACCTGACGTGGGCGCCGACAGTGGGCTTGCTGGACGAGCGCCGCAACTGCATTTCGAACGTGCGTCCGCAAGGCCTGGCGTATGCGCCGGCCGCGTACCGGCTGCACTACCTGCTGGCGCAGGCGTTCCGGCGGCAGTTGTCGGGCGTGGACTTGAAGGATGAAACGGTGGAAGAGGGCGCGGCCCTGGCGGGCGGGCGCAATTTCCTGCTGGCGTGAGCGGCGGGGATCAGACTTCGCGGATCTCGTCCAGCGGCCAGCGCGGGCGCACATTGAACGAGTAATCGTGCTTGGCCGCCTGCGGGTTGATCTGCAGGCGCATGGCGCCGGCAAAGGCGATCATGGCGCCGTTATCGGTACAGAATTCCAGCTCTGGGTAATACACTTTGAAGCGCTTCTTGGCGGCCGCCGCGTTGAGCGAGGCGCGCAATTGCGCGTTGGCGCCCACGCCGCCGGCGATTACCAGGCGTTTCAGGCCCGTGTGCTTGAGGGCGGACACGCATTTGGCCGTCAGCACGTCGACGATGGCGTCGACGAAGCCGCGCGCGATGTTCGCCTTGTCCTGCTCGCAGATATTGGCGATGACTTTTTCTTCATGGTTCTTCACCACCGTCAGCACGGCCGTCTTCAGCCCCGAAAAGCTGAAGTTGAAATCCTTCGAGTGCAGCATGGGGCGCGGCAGCTTGTAGGCGAGCGGATCGCCGAATTCGGCCAGGCGCGAAATGGCGGGGCCGCCCGGATAGCCCAGTCCCAGCAGTTTGGCCGACTTGTCGAATGCCTCGCCGGCTGCATCGTCCAGGGTTTCGCCCAGCATCGTGTACTGGCCCACGCCATCGACGCGCATCAGCTGCGTGTGGCCGCCCGATACCAGCAGCGCGATGAACGGGAATTCCGGCGGTTCCGACGCCAGCAGCGGCGACAGCAGATGGCCTTCCAGGTGGTGGATGCCCAGCACGGGCTTGTTGATGGCCAGGCCCAGGCTGCAGGCGACGGACGACCCCACCAGCAGCGCGCCGGCCAGTCCCGGTCCCTGCGTGTAGGCGATGGCGTCGATCTCGGGCAGGGTGATGCCGGCCTTGGCCAGGGTTTCAGCGAGCAGCGGGATGGCGCGGCGGATATGGTCGCGCGACGCCAGTTCCGGCACCACGCCGCCATATTGCTCGTGCATGGCTACTTGCGAATAGAGGGCGTGCGACAGCAGGCCGCGTTGCGTGTCGTACAAGGCCAGGCCGGTTTCGTCACAGGAGGATTCGACGCCAAGAACAATCATGAAGGTGCTAAATAGGGAGGAGTAATCCGCCATTGTAAAGGAAAGCCGGGCAGTCCACCGTGCGGCGGGCGCACCATTTCGGCGGCAGTGTGCACTCGCGCAGTGCGCTACGGTGCCGTTTTGCCCGGGTTTTTTCGCGGATTTCGCCCTTTCCCTGCCCGCAGCGGCACTGGCACCGCTCTTGCTTAGACAGGCATGTGCCTTTTTCACGGGAGTCCGCGATGCCAGAACAATGGAAAATGATATGCCGCCTGAAGGACATGCCGCTGGCCGGCGCGCGCATGGTGCAGCGGGGCCTGGCGTGGCAGGACTTGCCGGGCGTGGCGCTGTTCCGCGCGCTGGATGACACGGTGTACGCCTTGCTCGACACGGTGCCCTGCCTGGGCGGCCCGCTGGCGCACGGGGTGCTGATGGAGAAGAACCTGATGGGGCCCAAGAACAGCTGGATCATCGAGCTCGATTCGGGCCGCCTGGTGGCGCCCGTGCAGGGCATGGCGCGCCTGTACGCCGTGCGCATCCTCGATGGGCGCGTCTACCTGGATGTCAATGAACTCAATATCCCGGCCAGCAAGGCCGAACAGGCGCTGGCGGGATCGTTTGCCGTGTTGCCGCATGTGCAGATGGCAGGGTGAGGAAAAAAACGGCGCACAAGGCGCCGTTTTTCGTATCCGCGAGAGGCTTATGCCGGGCGGTTTAACAAATGCGCATGCGCATCGCGCAGCATGGTAGCCGTCGTGTCCCAGTCGATGCAGCCGTCGGTGACGGAGCAGCCGTAGGTCAGTTGCGACAGGTCTTGCGGGATCTTCTGGTTGCCGCCGACGATGTTCGATTCGATCATCACGCCCACCAGCGAGCGGTTGCCCTGGCGGATCTGGTTGACCACATCGGCCATCACCAGCGGTTGCAGTTCCGGCTTCTTGTAGCTGTTCGCGTGCGAGCAGTCGACCACCAGGTTGGCCGGCAGCTTGGCCTTGGCCAGCGCCTGTTCGGCGATGGCGATCGAGACCGAATCGTAGTTCGGGCGGCCGTCGCCGCCGCGCAGCACCACGTGGCCGTACGCGTTGCCGCGCGTGCGCACGATGGCCACATTGCCTTCGCCGTTAATGCCCAGGAAAGAGTGCGGATGCGCCGACGACAGGATGGCGTTGACGGCGATGCTGATGTCGCCATCGGTGCCGTTCTTGAAGCCGACGGGCGTCGACAGGCCCGACGACATTTCGCGGTGCGTCTGCGATTCCGTGGTGCGCGCGCCGATGGCCGTCCAGGCGATCAGGTCGCCCAGGTATTGCGGCGAGATGGGGTCCAGCGCCTCGGTGGCGGTGGGCAGGCCCAGTTCGCACACGTCGAGCAGGAACTGGCGCGCCTTTTCCATGCCTTCGTTGACCTTGAACGAGTCGTCCATGTACGGGTCGTTGATATAGCCTTTCCAGCCCGTGGTGGTACGCGGTTTTTCGAAATACACGCGCATCACCAGCAGCATCGTGTCCTTGACTTCCTCTTGCAGTGCTTTCAGGCGGCGCGCGTAATCGAGGCCGGCGACGGGGTCGTGGATGGAGCAGGGACCGACGACGACGAACAGGCGCTGGTCCTTGCGGTCGATGATGTTGCGCAGCGCTTCGCGGCCGCGGCTGACGGTGTCGAAGGCGCTTTCCGACAGGGGCAGCTTGGCGTGCAGTTCGGCCGGCGTCGGCATGGGCGCGAAGGAGGTGACGTTGATATTTTCGATGTCTGGCGTATTCATGATTCTGGCTAGGCTTTCGCTATTGCGTTCTTTAAGAGGCAATAGTGTAGCGGAAATGCGGGCTGGCGGCGGGGACGGGGGTAAAACGGGAATGGATGAGTTGTTTTTATGGCAGGGCCGGCACGCTGCCGGCCCCCATTAATCAGCTGTTCAATGGCCGCCGGCCAGGCTGGCGCCAAAGGTGTAGCGGGCGATGCGCTGGTAGTTGTCGGCCAGCTCAGGCGGCCTGGGCAGGCCGGGGTGGCGCCGCACGTGCGCGAGGATGGCCGTTTCGTGCTGGCGTATCTGCGCATCCAGGCAGGCGATCTGCTGGCGCAGCAATTGATGCAGTGCAATCTGTCCCGCATGGAAATGGTCTTCCAGCCGCAGCATCTCCTGCTTGCGCAATTGCCGCACGGCTTGCAGGCGGCGCAGCCACAGGCGCAGTTCCACGTAGGCGGCCGACGGCGGCGTCCAGGGGGCAGGGCGTGTCGCGGCGCAATACTGCGCCAGCACCACGGCGCCGCGCACCGCGCCGCTAGGCAAGCCGCAGCCGCGCGCATACGCTTCCAGCGGACCCGGCTCGGCATCGCACACCAGCATGCCCATGTCGGCCAGCACGCGGGCGGCCACCTCGCTGTACGGATCGTCCAGGCGCATGCAGACGCGCAAGCCCATGACGGGCACGTCGTTCCTTTGCAGCCAGCTGCGCAGCCAGCGGTAGCCGGCCAGGTCGTTTTCCAGCACCTTGCACAGCACCTCGCCGCCCGAGATCAGTACGGCCTTGAGCAACAGCTTGCTCGTTTCGATGCCGACGAAGGCGCTTTCCTGTTTGGTCGCGTGTTCCATGATGAGTCCTCCTGTGTATGGATATACGCAGCGGTGGCATGGCTGGATTCAACGCGATGCATATTTCGAGAGGAAATATTTTTCTGGCGGACTGTTGCATTGGCGCATTTTGCTGCCGCCAGGCCGTCTGCATGGGGAAAAATCCGTGTAAGCTGGCGCCATGACTACTGTTTCCATACCCCATACCGACGTGGCCGGCGAGCCATTTCCCGCCGCGCGTTTCATCAAGGAAATAGGACGCGGCAAGAACGGCGCGCGCAGCATGACGCGCGACGACGCCGGCGCCCTGTACCGCGCCATGCTCGAGGGCCGCGTGTCGGACCTGGAGCTGGGCGGCATTTTGTTGTCGATGCGCATCAAAGGCGAGTCCGTCGAGGAAATCGCCGGCTTCCTCGACGCGGCCGAAGCGTCGTTCGTCCCGCTGGCCGCGCCGGTCGGCGAGTTCGCGCCCATCATCATTCCCAGCTACAACGGCGCGCGCAAGATGGCCAACCTGACGGCCCTGCTGGCGCTGCTGCTGGCGCGCGCGGGCGCGCCCGTGCTCGTGCATGGTGTCACCAGCGACCCGGGCCGCATCACGACGGCCGAAGTGCTGGCTGCGCTGGGCGTGCCGGCCTCGCCGGACCATGCGCAGGCCGAGGCCGCCATGGCACGCGGGGAAGTGGCCTTCCTGCCCATCGCAGCGCTGGCGCCGCGCCTGGCGTACATGCTGTCCCTGCGGCGCGTGCTGGGCGTGCGCAATTCCACGCACACCCTGGTGAAAATCATGCAGCCGTTCGCGGGCCCCGCGCTGCGGCTGGTGTCGTACACGCATCCGGAATACCTGGAAATGCTCGGCGAATATTTCCTGGCGGCGTCGCCGCCGGCGCGCGGCGACGCGTTCCTGATGCGGGGCACGGAAGGCGAGACGGTGGCCAATGCCAACAAGGCGCAGCAGATCGACTGGTTCCATGGCGGCGAACGCACGGTGCTGGTGGAAAAGCAGCTGCTGGTGGACGAGTTGCCGCACTTGCCGGCCGAGCGCGATGCGGCCACCACGGCCGACTGGATCGCCGCCGTGCTGCGCGGCGAGGTGCCCGTGCCGCCATCGATCGCCGAGCAGGTGGCGCAATGCCTGATGGCGTCGCGGCAGATTGCAGCACGGCCGCGCTAGCCGCGCCGCCGCAGTTTACAATGGCGTCTTTGTAATCAGCGGTGACCGGAATTCTTATGGCAAAACAATTTGATGTGGCAGTGATCGGCGCGGGCGCGGCCGGCATGATGTGTGCGGCTGTTGCCGCCCAGCAAGGCAAGCGCGTGGTGTTGATCGATCACGCGGCCAAGCTGGCCGAAAAGATCCGCATCTCGGGTGGTGGGCGGTGTAATTTCACTAATATTAACGCCGCGCCACAAAATTTCCTCTCGGAAAACCCGCATTTCTGCAAGAGCGCGCTGTCGCGCTACACGCCGCAGGATTTCCTCGCGCTGGTGAAAAAATACCGGATCGGCTACCACGAAAAGCACAAGGGCCAGCAATTTTGCAATGAATCGGCCGAGCAGATCATCGACATGCTCAAGGACGAGTGCGCCGCTGGCGGCGTGCACTGGCGCATGCCGTGCAAGATCGACAATGTTGCCCAGCAAGCAGACGGCGGCTTCGTGCTGCAGACGGATAGCGGCGACATCGAGACGGCCAGCATCGTCATCGCCACGGGCGGCCTGTCGATTCCGAAGATCGGCGCCACGGATTTCGCCTACCGCATCGCCAAACAATTCGATTTGATGATGGTCGAGCCCCGTCCGGCCCTGGTGCCGCTGACGTTCGATCCGGCCAGCTGGGCGCCGTTCGCGGAACTGTCCGGCATCGCCCTGGAAGTGGACGTGGAGACGGGCAGCCTGAAAGGCCGCAAGGCCACGGGCGCGCGTTTCCGCGAAGACTTGCTGTTCACGCACCGCGGCCTGTCGGGTCCGGCGATTCTGCAGATTTCCAGCTATTGGCTGCCCGGCACGCCCATCGTCATCAACCTGCTGCCGGAAGTGGACGTGGCGCAGACCTTGATCGAAGGCAAGGGCACCCTGAAGAAACAGCTGGGCAATATCGTGGCGCAATGGCTGCCGCAGCGCCTGGCGGACTGCTTGCTGGCCGTCAACGGCCTGGCGCCTGACGCGCGCATCGCCGACATGCCCGACGCCCAGCTGCGCAAGCTGGGGCAGGCCATCAATGCCTGGTCCATCGTGCCGAACGGCTCCGAAGGTTACCGCAAGGCCGAAGTGACGCGCGGCGGCATCGATACGCGCGAGCTGTCGCAGCAGACCATGATGGCAAATAAAGTGCCGGGCCTGTATTTCATCGGCGAATCGGTCGATGTGACGGGCTGGCTGGGCGGCTACAACTTCCAGTGGGCCTGGGCTTCCGGCGTGGCGGCAGGTATTGCCTTGCAGTAAGCAAATCTGTAGGATGGGGTTCTGGCGCCCGGTGCGCCGGCCCCGGTGCGTGGTTTACGCCACATTCCGGCAGTGATCGCAGGCTGCATGCCGCACGCAAGTGGGGGAGGGGCTTCCCTTTCCGAATAAAAGCTGCTACTATCTATCTCTTCCTATACACCACCTCAACGGTTTGAATTTTACATGACCACTATTCGCCTTAAAGAAAACGAGCCGTTCGAAGTCGCAATGCGTCGCTTCAAACGCACCATCGAAAAAACGGGTCTGCTGACCGAATTGCGCGCTCGCGAATTCTACGAAAAGCCAACAGCTGAGCGCAAGCGCAAGCTGGCAGCTGCTGTCAAGCGTCATTACAAACGCATCCGCAGCCAACAACTGCCGAAAAAATTATTCTAAGACTGTTCAGTCAGAACCAACCCGGGTAGTTCGGCGCATTGTTCGCCACGGGTTTTGTTTTGATTCGCCTGGAGTGATACTTCAGATGAGTCGCATACCCGCTCCGGTTCGCCGCAGCGGGTTTTCGCTTTTGTGGCTGCCTGCCTGGAGTACCTGGCAGAACCGTAGCGAGCGGCAGTGAGTTGCGGCTGAGAAGCGCAGCTGTGCGAATGCACAGTGAGCATCGGAGGCCGCAAATCGCGACGCGCAGTAGCTTATGTCAGGTACTCTTAGTCTGCGCACATCAGCATCGAGCCCCACTTACCAACACGAGGATTGCCATGAGCTTGAAAGAACAAATTACCGAAGACATGAAAAACGCCATGCGCGCCAAGGAAGCGGGCAAGCTGGGCACGATTCGCCTGTTGCTGGCGGAAATCAAGCGCAAGGAAGTCGACGAGCGCATCGAATTGACGGATGCCCACGTGACGGCCATCGTGGAAAAGATGATCAAGCAGCGCAAGGATTCGATCACCCAGTTCGAGGCCGGCGGCCGTGCCGACCTGGCCGACATCGAAAAAGCCGAGCTGGTGCACCTGATCGGCTACATGCCTGCGGGTCTGTCGGAAGACGAAGTGGCGGCCGAAGTGGCTGCTGCCGTGGCCGCCTCGGGCGCCGCCGGTCCGCAAGACATGGGCAAGGTCATGGCCATCGTCAAGCCGAAGCTGGCGGGCCGCGCCGACATGACCGTTGTTTCCGCCCTGGTCAAGAAAGCCTTGACGCCGGCAGCGTAAGCATACAATAGTAGCAAGGGCTGCCAGTCGTCGCGCTGGCAGCCTGTTAACAGCCCACACGTTGACCTGGCTCAACCTCCGGCCACGTGCGGTAGTATAGTCTGACCTATAACAAGACCCGCCCTAGCCAGTGATACCTCAATCCTTCATTTCCGATTTGCTCAACCGCGTCGATATCGTCGATGTCGTGGGCCGCTATGTGCAACTGAAAAAAGGTGGCGCCAATTTCATGGGCTTGTGCCCGTTCCACAGTGAAAAATCGCCCAGCTTTACCGTCAGCCCCACCAAGCAGTTCTATCATTGTTTCGGCTGTGGCGCGCATGGCACCTCGATCGGCTTCCTGATCGAATACTCGGGCATGGGCTTTGTCGATGCCGTCAAGGACCTGGCGCAGAACGTGGGCATGGTCGTGCCGGAAGCGGACGACAAGATTCCGCCGGCCCAGCGCGCGCAGATCCAGGCGCAAAGCCTGGCCCTGTCCGACGCCATGACGCAGGCTTGCGATTATTACCGCGGGCAATTGCGCCACGCGCCGGAAGCCATCGCCTACCTCAAAAACCGGGGCTTGACGGGCGAAGTGGCCGCTCGCTTCGGCATGGGTTTCGCGCCCGGCGGCTGGGACAACCTGCGCTCCGTCTTCCCCGATTACGACGTGGTGGCCCTGGCCGAAGCGGGCCTGGTGATCGACAAGGTCGATGAAGAGGGCAATAACCGCAAGCGTTACGATCGTTTCCGCGAACGCATCATGTTTCCGATTCGCAATACCAAGGGCCAGGTCATCGCCTTTGGCGGCCGCGTGCTCGACCATGGCGAACCGAAATACCTGAACTCGCCGGAAACCCCCTTGTTTTCCAAGGGTTTCGAACTATATGGGCTGTTCGAGGCGCGCCAGGCCATCCGCGACGCCGGCTATGTGCTGGTGACGGAGGGCTATATGGACGTGGTGGCGCTGGCGCAGATGGGTTTCCCACAAGCGGTGGCCACCCTGGGCACGGCGTGCACGCCCACCCACGTGCAAAAACTGCTGCGTCAGACCGATAGCGTGATCTTCAGCTTTGACGGCGACAAGGCCGGCCGCCGCGCCGCCCGCCGCGCGCTGGAAGCGAGCCTGGCCCACGTGTCGGACAATAAGACCATCAAATTCCTGTTCTTGCCGTCGGAACACGATCCGGATAGCTACATCCGCGAATTCGGCGCCGAAGGCTTCGAGCAGCAAGTGCATGAAGCCATGCCGCTGTCGCAATTCCTGCTCAAGGAAGTGTCGGGCGAGCATGATCTGTCGGAGCCGGAAGGGCGCGCCCGCGTGCAGTTCGACGCCAAGCCCCTGCTGCAACTGATGGCGCCGTCGTCCTTGCGTCTGCAGATCGTGCGGGGACTGGCGCAGCTGACGCAGTCCACGCCGGCCGAGATCGAAGCGCTGTTCGAGCTGGCCAAGCCTGTTGCTGTAGCGCATCGCGCGCCGCCGAAATCGGGCCGCCCCGTTCCTGTCGGGCTGGAATTGAAGATCATGCGCATGCTGGTGGCGCATCCGCCCTTGACCCTGCGTATCGACGAGGCTGCCCTGGCCGCCTTCCAGCACCTGGGGCCCGATGCGGCGCACAGTCTGGGGCAACTGGTGGCCGTAGGCCAGGCGCTGGGCGAACACGGCAGCTTTGCCGCGCTGGCGCAGCAGTTGAAGGAGCTGGGCAGCGAATACGACGAGATCATCGGCGAGATCGCGGCCGGCACGGAATCCGATTACGACAGCGAATTGTCGTGGCTGGTGAGCACCATCCGGGAGATCAAATTGAATGCCTTGAAGGCGGAATTGCAGCAATTGTTTGCGTCGGGTTTGCCATCCGAGAAAATTGGTGTACGCTACCGCGAAATCATGCAGGAGCAAGGTGAGCTGGAGCGTGAGCGCGATGCCGAGTTGGTGAATCGATAACCTTGCTCTGGGGGTATGGCGCGCACTGGAAAAACATTTTTCGCGTGCTATAATTAAATGCTAAGTATTGTGTGCTTTGGCAAGCTAGTTCTGTTTCGTAAATAGTATTTGTTTTCAGTAAGTTAGGCTCTTGATCGGCGCGGTGGATCGTGTCGGCAGCCAGGGCCAACTGGCGTTTTCGGCGTTGCGGGCAAGGCTCGCAGACGCTGGCAAGCCGCGCCAGGCTCTCGCTCCCAACGCGGTCGATGCAGGAATTTTTGCCGAGACGGCTGGCAACAGCCGGTGGACAGGAATTGCTGCGCTTCCCGCGGATCGTGGCCGATGAGGTGTAAGTAACGTAACAGTGTCGAATTTGCGTAGTCGGCAGGTTCGAAGATGGTGGTTCCCGCAGGTAGACAGGGAGCTGGCAGCAAACTTTATCCTAATCCACCGTAAAGCAAGTCGTTGTGTAATCGAAAGCGCCTGTGCCAATCAAGAAACCCGAATCCAAAGCGGCTGCAAAGCCCACTAAAGTTACCACGAAAGCCGAAAAGGCGCTCGACCGGCCAGAAGCCCGCGTAACCAGCGCGCCGCCTGTGGTCAGCCAGACCACCGATGCTGCCACCCTGGCAGCCATCGATACGTCCGGTTATGTCTTGCCGTCGGTAAAAGTGCCA
This sequence comes from Janthinobacterium sp. P210006, assembly GCF_036231885.1. NCBI lineage: Bacteria > Pseudomonadati > Pseudomonadota > Betaproteobacteria > Burkholderiales > Oxalobacteraceae > Janthinobacterium > Janthinobacterium sp. P210006. The sequence goes on from NZ_JAZARD010000001.1 coordinate 683,250, forward strand.
GGCCGCCGCGGCCGCAAGCCCAAAGAATTCCAGCCAGAAAATGATGAAGTCGCCGCGCTGAACGCCGTCGAGCGGGCCGAGCTGAAGGCCGTCGACAAGGCCAAGGCCAAGGACCGCAAGGCGAAGGAGCGCGCGCTGCTGAAAGACGCGTTTTCGTCCGACACGGAAGCGAGCGAGGAAGAACTCGAGCGCCGGCGCCAGAAACTCAAGACCCTGATCAAGTTCGGCAAGGAACGCGGTTTCCTCACATATGCGGAAATCAACGATCACTTGCCCGAAAACATCGTCGATCCGGAAGCCATCGAAGGCATCATCGGTACCTTCAATGACATGGGCATCGCTGTCTACGAGCACGCGCCCGATGCGGAAACGTTGCTGCTGTCCGATAACGTTGCCGTCGTCACCAGCGATGACGAGGCGGAAGCAGCGGCCGAGGCCGCATTGTCGACCGTCGATTCCGACTTTGGCCGCACCACCGACCCCGTGCGCATGTATATGCGTGAAATGGGCTCGGTCGAGCTGCTGACGCGCGAAGGCGAGATCGAGATTGCCAAGCGCATCGAAGATGGCTTGAAAGACATGATCCAGGCCATTTCCGCCTGTCCCGTGACGATCGCCGAAATCATCGCCGCCGCCGACCGCATCGCCAACGAAGAGATCAAGATCGACGAAATCGTCGACGGTCTCGTCGATGAGAACGAACCCGTCGCCGCGCCTGTCGTGGCCGCCCCCGTCGAAGAAGACGAGGAAGAGGGCGAGGCGGAAGAAGAGGAAGAAGAAGAGGAAGAAGAAGCGAGCGCGTCGGGCGCCGCCGGTTTCTCGGCGGAACAGCTGGAAACCCTGAAACGCACGGCGCTGGAAAAATTCGCCGTCATTTCTCAGCAGTTCGACAAGATGCGCCGCGCCTTCGAAAAAGAAGGCTACAACTCGAAACCCTACGCCAAGGCGCAGGAAGCCATTTCGCAAGAATTGCTGGGCATCCGCTTCACGGCCAAGGTGGTGGAAAAGCTGTGCGACACCCTGCGCGGCCAGGTCGACGAAGTGCGCCATATCGAGAAGCAGATCCTTGACGTGGCGGTGAACCGCTGCGGCATGCCGCGCGCCCACTTCATCAAGGTCTTCCCGGGCAATGAAACCAACCTCGACTGGGTCGATGGCGAAGTCAACGCAGGACACGCGTACAGCGCCATCCTGGGCCGCAACATTCCGACCGTCAAGGAACTGCAGCAGCGCCTGATCGACTTGCAGGCGCGCGTCGTCTTGCCGCTGCCGGACTTGCGCAACATCAACCGCCAGATGGCGGCCGGTGAAATGAAGGCGCGCAAGGCCAAGCGCGAAATGACGGAGGCCAACTTGCGCCTGGTCATTTCGATCGCCAAGAAATACACGAACCGGGGCCTGCAATTCCTCGACCTGATTCAGGAAGGCAATATCGGCCTGATGAAGGCCGTCGACAAGTTCGAGTACCGCCGCGGCTACAAGTTCTCCACGTATGCCACCTGGTGGATCCGCCAGGCCATCACGCGCTCGATCGCCGACCAGGCGCGCACGATCCGCATTCCCGTGCACATGATCGAGACGATCAACAAGATGAACCGGATTTCCCGCCAGATCCTGCAGGAAACGGGCGCGGAGCCCGATCCGGCCACCTTGGCGATCAAGATGGAGATGCCCGAGGACAAGATCCGCAAGATCATGAAAATCGCCAAGGAACCGATCTCGATGGAAACGCCGATCGGCGACGACGACGATTCCCACCTGGGCGACTTCATCGAGGACAACAACACCCTGGCGCCGGCCGATGCAGCCCTGCACGCATCGATGCGCGGCGTCGTCAAGGACGTGCTCGATTCCCTGACGCCACGCGAAGCGAAAGTGCTGCGCATGCGTTTCGGCATCGAGATGTCCACCGACCACACGCTGGAAGAAGTGGGCAAGCAATTTGACGTGACGCGCGAGCGCATCCGCCAGATCGAAGCCAAGGCGCTGCGCAAGCTGCGCCACCCATCGCGCTCCGACAAGCTGAAAAGCTTCTTGGAAGGCAACTAGAAGCCAATAGGGCTTGACGTACGCCCCTGATACCCCTATCCTCGCGTGTCCGTTTCCAAAACGGTCGCGCGAGGCGGGCATCAACAGCGCCGCCACGCCGCAGTCCCCGGGCCTCTAGCTCATGCTTGGTTAGAGCAGCGGACTCATAATCCGTTGGTGCCGTGTTCGACTCACGGGAGGCCCACCAGAATTCAGCAATATTAGAACAAGCCCCGGCGGGTAACTGCTGGGGCTTTTTTACGCGCGAGACAATCACCGCAAGGTTTGGTCGTTCGGATGGGCTTGTTCTGGCTTCGTCACTAATTTCATCTTATAGAGGTACGGAGTGCATAGGAGGTGCTGCGTACTTTGCCTGCCGTTCGACCTTATATTGCGTTGCTCAATGCGGCTATGGTTGGGCTTGTGTCTAAATGGCGGACCTGACCCTGCTATCGCTGCTATCGCTCAGACATAAAAGCAATTTTGGTCTTTAATGACACTGAATATTTAGCACTGGCGATATATCTAATTGCAGATGTGAATTTAATAATGGGTTACACTGTGTAATTATTAATTTCCACATGGAATCATAGTGAAGATCAAGTCTACTAATCTCACCAAGAGCCTCCTCGTCAGTTTGCTTAGCGCCGTTTTTTCTACCACTGTATCTGCTCAAGTCCTGCTAGAGCCGAAAATCCCTCGCGCAATACCTCATTGTGCCGTTAAGAGTCAAGACCGAGCGTCATTTCCGGGCGTGAATACCTCCATGAACAGTAGTCAAACGTATGCAATGCGTACCGCCGACGGCGGTTTGAAGGGGGTGAAAGTAGATGACATCATAGGTTGTAACGTTAGTTTGAGTGAAGTTGAGGGCCATCTTATGGTGTTAGTGAAGGCAAGGAACGTAAATTCAGAGCCGATCACGTTGGACAAGGAGGGAGTTCTTGTAGTTGCGCCGGTGGAGAAAGTGGCGGTATGGGAAAAGTCCGTAGATATGACTAAGCAGGACCGATTTGAGTTTGATACTGCTGAGACAAAGTTAGGTTTTTCGGTGATAGTTGGCATACAGCGTATTGATTGAGCCCGACTCAATAGCCTATAAGATTTGTGCCTATTCATGCAGTATTTTTTGCTGCATGAGGTTGCGTTTGAAATTGTAGCAGTTGAATATTTTGGGTGAGACATGGTAGAAGATGAATCGAAGGAAGAATCGACTGAAAATCAAACCAAGGGGCAGATCAAAAAAGTTTTTTGTCTTGAATGCAAACGTTTGACTCGTCAGCTTGTCGCCGTCTCATTTGACAAAAAAGGGTCTGCGTGGAATCGACATGAAGGATGGGACGTATCCTGGAGTGAACACTATCAGATTCTTGAATGCCAAGGATGTTCGACTGTATCCTTCCGCGACGCAAGTTGGTTCTCAGAAAATCAAGAACCTGGAGAGGATGGGGTAGTTGAGCGTCTCTATCCCTTGCGAAAAGAGGGGGGGCTGATCGCCCGACCGTTTCAAAACGTGCCGTCGGCCCTGCGCAGGATATACACGGAGTCAATTGACTGTTTTAATTCCGAGAGCAATACTTTATGTGCGGCTGGACTAAGGGCTCTGGTAGAGGGCATTTGTTCCGAACAAGGAATTGTTGATGGCCCTGTCGAATGTCCCGCGAAGGGTGGCGCGACTCAGATACTGAGGAAGACAGACCTCAGTGGCCGAATAGCTGGACTCCATGAAAAAGGACTGTTGACTAAATCTTCAGCCGACACCCTCCATGAACATCGATACCTTGGGAACTCGGCAGTTCACGAATTGGCACGACCTCCCGATGAAGAGTTAAAGCTGGCCGTCGAAATTCTAGAGCATACACTTGATGCTCTGTATGAAATGCCTAAGAAGGCCGCTCAACTCAGAATGCATCGTAACAGGTAGAAAAATATGAGAAAATTAATTCCAGCTCCAGTTATAGCGGCTTGTTCGGAGATTATGGCTGAACGGGAGAGCCACGCCTCAATGAACAACCTGTTTATGTATGCTGGTGCACCAGGCGACCCACCGGAGGGTAGTAAGCCAGTCAAAGCACAGGAGTGGCTTCGTCGTATAAATGCCGATGTTCAGACCGACCCTCTTCAGGTACTAGGTCGACTTATTGAAGGCTACATGGAAGAAGCGCCACCGGAAGCGCGGCCCTTCGATGACAAGCCGGTGCCTCTAGAAACTGCAGATCAGCAAAAAATTAGTAAGGCTCTTTCCCGATACGATTTTCAATACATTAAAGGCGGAACTGTGACGGGTACGGTAGGTGCCCCCTCTAAAACGTTGGATGAGTTTATTCGCAAGCATGATTTGCCAGCTGTAGAGCACGAATTTAGTCGTGCACTTTCGAATGTAGATGCAAATCCACGTGAAGCCGTTTCCGCAGCAAGCAACATCCTAGAGAGTATCTGCAAGGTTTATATTGAGGAGCGTCATCTGGAGAAACCTCCTAAGCAAGACCTTAAGCCAATATGGACCGTTGTGAGGAAGGATCTTGGATTCGACCCGAGTTTGGTCGAAGATCAAGATCTTCAAGTTATTCTCACCGGACTTTTTGCTGTCGTGGAAGGAATTGGATCGCTTCGCACTCACGCAAGTTCTGCTCACGGGGCTGGGAAAAAGCAATATAGACTTGAGCCTAGACACGCACGTTTGGCTATTCACGCTTCGCATACTGCTGCACTTTTTATTCTTGAATCATGGAAGCGAGTAAGAGCAATTTGACCTCACTTGTTTATCTCAGTGGCAGCTATTTACATCGGAAGGATCGAAAATATGGATTACGATTACGAACTGCACGAGCTGCTGCAGGAGGCTATAGATGAAGGATGGATTGACGAGAGTTCTGCAGCCTGCGGCGTGGCAAAACAGTGTATTGATCGTGGGTATGACTCGCTCAGCAATTCACAGAAGGCCACTTACGATAATCACGTGACGCCACATCTGACAAGGATTGTACAGCGCCGTGAGCTCAATGATCGAATGCGCGGTATGCCCGATTAAACCCATAATGGATAATTTGGCATGAAAAAAGACGCGTGTAGACGGCCTACTTTGAGCTCTGAGTTCGTCCATTTAGCAAAGGTGTGTGGGTGCAAAATTTTTTGATGTACTGATGAAGAGTTTGAGCTTTGCAGGATTGGAAAAATGGCGATATGCAGGAGCGTTTTGAGAAGGTTCAACGCAGGTTCAACCGGGTAGTTAGATAACAGCCACTTGTAGTTAGGAATCTAATGATAAGTACTTGTATTGTTAGGTATTGTTCTCTGAAGTTGGATTGTGATAAGGACTCATAATCCGTTGGTGCGGTGTTCGACTCACGGGAGGCCCACCAGAATTTGCAGCAATAGAATGAGCCCCGGCGGGCAACTGCTGGGGCTTTTTTCGTGCTGTCGTACAATCGCGGCTTGGCGCTTTGATGAAGGATGAAACGAGATGACGGCTGAAGTGAAGATGGAAGATATCGTCGTGGGTAACGGCAAGGCTGCTGCGCGCGGTGCGCTGATCACGGCCCACTACCGGGGCTGGCTGGAAGATGGGACGGAGTTTGACTCGTCGCACAAGCGGGGCGAGCCTTTTCGGTGCGTGTTGAGCAATAACAAGGTGATCCAGGGCTGGATTCTGGGTTTGCACGGCATGCAGGTGGGCGGCACGCGCAAGCTGTGGGTGCCGGCGGCGCTGGCGTATGGCGAGCGGCAGATGGGCTTGATTCCGCCGCATTCCAATTTGATCTTCGAGATCGAGTTGCTGGAAGTGCTGACGCGCGATTGATGTTTGGATGGTGCAATCAGGCCGATACGACTTCCGCTTTTTTCAGCAGCAGCTGTTCGATGTCGGCGCGCAGCGCTTGTTGGGTAGGGAAGTTGGCATAGCGTAAGGTCACATAGCCGGCCAGCCTGAGCATGGCATCGCGTTCCCTGTCCTGGCGTTCGCGGCCGGCGTGGCTGCTGTCGTCGAGCTCGATCACGGCGATGACGTTCAGTTGCTGGCTGCACAGGACAAAATCGGCCACCTTGCGGTCGAAACGGTTTCTGTTCGCCCATCCCTTTGCAGTCACCAGCGCGGAAAATGCCACTTGCGCCAGCACCGTGCATTCCGGTAAGGCTGTCTGCAGCAAGTGGTACATCTGCTGCTCGCGCGCCGTCATGACGGGTTTTCTGTGCAGCCGCAGCGGCTTACGGGACTTCGCGTTTCCGCGCACGGCCAGCATGGCAAAGAACAGGAGCAAGGCCGCGATGACGAGCAGGATGCTGTAGGAAGGCATGGGCAGGCATCAGGATGGACGAGTCCTGATGGTACGCGAACAGCGGCGTGTTTTCGTGCCGCTGCCGGCGTATTTCAGGTGTAGCCCTTGTTGAAGATCAAGCCTGTTTCAAGTTGATCTGCATCACGTCCAGTGCCGGCACGATGTCGTCCAGGCTGGCCACTTCATAGGTGGGGATGGCGGCCGAGGTATTGGCCATGCTGTCCGGGTTGAACCAGCAGCTGTCGATGCCGTAGCGGTTGGCGCCCAGGATATCGGCGTCCAGGCGGTCGCCGATGATGATGGTCGTCTCCTTGCTGAAGCCGCGCGCCATGTCGGCCGCATATTCGAAGAAGCGCACGTCCGGTTTGGCGTGGCCGCATGCTTCGGAGGTGGCGACGAAGGAAATGTAGTCGCCCAGGCCGGAGGCGGCGATGCGGCGGTTCTGGATGGCTTCGACGCCATTGGTGATGATGCCCACTTCGCCGATGCGCGACAGGGTTTCGCACACTTGTTTGGCGCCGTCGATGAGCACGACCGTGTCCGGCAACGAGTCCAGATACAGCTGGCTGGCCAGTTCCGGATCGATGGCGATAGCGTTCAGTGCAAACGTCTTGCGGAAGCGCTCCACTTTCAGGAAGTCCTTGCTCACGTCACCCGTCTCGAAACGTTTCCACAGGTCCACGTTGATCGCCTGATATTGGGAAAACAAGTCGTCGATGCCGTCGCGCAAACCCAGTTCGTGCATGGTGTGCAGGAACGAGCGTTTTTCGGACGCCCTGAAGTCGAGCAGGGTATCGTCGAGGTCAAACAGGAATAATTTGTATTTCATGGCATGTTGTTGAAAGCGTGGAACTTGTTTTGCATCGTAGCACGTAGCGCCGAGTTCGGTTGGCCATCGCCTGAGCGGGCGATCCGCTACAATCGCTGCCACACTTGTTACGTTCACTTCATTCCTGCCCATGACCGAGCTCTCCGTCAACGTCAATAAAATCGCGCTGCTGCGCAATTCGCGCGGCCGTAACTTCCCGGATCTGCTCGGATTTTCCGCGCGTTTTCTCGACCTGGGCGCCGCCGGCATCACCTTGCATCCGCGTCCGGACCAGCGCCATGCGCGCTACGATGATGTTGCGCCATTGCAGCGGCTGTGCACGGAGAGGGGACGCGAGCTGAACGTGGAGGGATATCCGGCGGCGGAATTTCTGCAGGTCGTGAAAAGCGCGCGTCCGGCGCAATGCACCCTGGTGCCCGATATGCCGGGGCAATTGACGTCCGATCACGGCTGGGACATCGAACGGCATGCGGCGCTGCTGCGTCCCGCCATTGCGCAATTGAATGACCTGGGCATCCGCGTCAGCCTGTTTGTCGATGCCGACTACCCGGCGCTGGACTGGGCGCGCGAAGTGGGCGCGGCGCGGGTCGAGCTGTACACGGAACGGTTTGCCGAGAGTTATGGCAGCGGGCAGGCCGATGCCGTCTTCGATACCTATCTGCAGGCGGCGCGCCGTGCCCAGGCGCTGGGACTGGGCGTGAATGCCGGGCACGATCTTGACTTGCACAACCTGGCGCGTTTCCTGGATATTCCCGGCATCCTGGAAGTGTCGATCGGCCATGCGCTGGTGGTCGAGTGCATCGAGCAGGGCATGGACAAGGTGCTGGACCGCTACCTTGCGATATGTCGATCGTAGGGGACTTGGGCGACGACGCTGGCCGGCCGCTGCAGCCTGACCGCGACTGGGCATTCTTCGATGCCGATTTTTCCGTGCCGCCACAGATGCTGGCGCAGATACAGGCGCTGACGCCCCGCGCCACGGCGCTGCTGTGGACGCGCCATGTGTCGGCCCATCCCGCTGAAACGCATCCGATGCAGTTGCGTGAGGAACACCGCCTGCAGCCAACGATAGCGGGGCCGGAGTGGCTGGCCGAGTTTGATGCCGTTTCTGGCGAGCACCCTGCGCAGGCGGGATGCGTAGCCGCGTTTCTTGCTGCCCACTTTCAGGCTGCCGGGGCGGCACCCGTCTTGTTCATGGCCAGCCGAGAACTCGCCTACGCGTTGACACCGGCCGCGCTCGTCGCATGCTGGCCTTGCTTGCTGGCCCTGTCTGATGAGGGGCCCTTGCTGTACCAGCCGGCCACGGGCAAGTTCGTCTGGTGCCGGCCACATGGGGCGCTGGCCGGTGGCGAGGACGGGCAGGAATCCGCGCCGTGAGTGCGTACGCAGCGATTACATATCCACCCACCAGTTGAGCAAGGTTTCATCGTCGTCGTCATCGAGGTTGACGTAGATATTGGCGAAGTACCATTCCACGCCCGTCGCTGTGCGGAAGGCGTCGAAGGGGCCGTTGACGTTGTAGATGCCGTGGTGGCCCGGCACGCTGAAGGTGAGGTTGCCTTTGTACTGGCCGTCCATGGTGCCGCCCAGCTGGCTTTGCACGTCGCGTTCGAGCTGGTCCACAGCTTCTTGCGGCACGTCGTCGGCGTCGTAGATATGGATGCAGAAATTGCCGCCGCGCTTCAATACTTCGGCGGGGGCGAGCGGGTCGGCGATGTTGACGATGTCGCCGCGCGCCAGGTTCAGGGTCAAGCCGGGCGAGGCCAGCAGTTCATAGACGTGCTCGTCAATCTGGCGTGCGGGCAGGGTTTCATACACGGGACCGTGGGTGTTTTCGCCTGCCAATACGCGGATGTGCGGCAAGCCTTCGCAATTGATGTCTTCCATTCATTCTTTCATAGTGCCGGCGTCACGCACTGCGGACTGCGCCAGGGTGGGTTTATGGCAATATTGTACCGGGTACGTGCCCGCTGGCCGGGTACGCAACAGTGCAAACGAGGAGAGGCAATGGAGAATGTGGTGCAGGCCGGCGGCTGCTTATGTGGCGCCGTACGCTTTGAAGTGACAGGCGAGGGCAGCAATCCGCACAGTTGCTCGTGCCGCAATTGCCAGCAGCACACGGGCGCGCCCACTGTGGCGTGGGTGGAGTTTGCGCGCGATCAAGTGCGCTGGACGGGCACGGCTGGTGCACCGGCAACATACCGTTCTTCCGAGTATTCGAGCCGGGCCTTTTGCGCCGCGTGCGGCAGTTCCATCGGCGCCATCGACGATGCGCCGACGGTGGCCTTGCTGGTGGGTAGTTTCGATTATCCTGCCCGGGCGGCCTTTGCACCCGCATACCACTCATTTGACGATCTCAGGCCGCTCTGGTGGCACTTCGATGGGGCCATCGCCGCACCCGGACCGGGCGGCGCAGGCAAATAGCCTCCGTGCAGCCTCCGTGCGTCAGACGGGCGGCGTGGACAGGAAGGCGGGCAGGGTTTCTGCCGAGCGCGTGTAGGCGTGCACGCAGGGATAGTCGGCCGGCTTGACGATATCGGGCGTTTCCAGCTGGGCGAAGCTCCAGCCGACGGCAATGGTCACGCCCGCCTGGTCGATACTGCCCGTCTCGCCAGGCAGGGGCAGCTGCGCGCACTCGTGTTCCAGCGCGGTCCAGGCGGCGTGCAGTTGCATGCCGACCCGCTCCAGCCATGGCGCGTGCTGCTTGTCGAGCGGACGCAGCTTGCGTTCGTAGACGATTTGCACGGCTTTTTCATAGGCGGCCAGTGCCAGGCCCGTCAGGCGCAATGCGCGCACGCTGTCGGCGAGGGCGGGCACGGCGGTGTCCGGGCGCAGCAGCGATAGATAGTGGAGGATCAAGGTGGAATCCATCAGCACTTGCCCGTCGTCCAGTACCAGGGTCGGCACCTTGATGACGGGGTTGATCTCGCGTATGGCATCCATGTTGCGGAACACGGACAGCGGCAAGTGCTCGTAGGAAATGCCCTGCAGTTGCAAACAGATGGCGACCCTGCGCACATAGGGCGAGTCGAGCATGCCGATCAGTTTCATGGCCAGTCTCCGGGGTAGTCAGGAGTCTCCACGATACCCGCTTGCCTGCCCGCTGGCCAGCGCCCTGCTTAATTGTGTGCGCTGATGCCGCTGCGGAACTGTTCAAAACCGGCGCGCGCAGCCTTGTAGCAATTGCCGGCGGCCGCTTCCAGGCCTTCGCGGTCCAACACTTCGACCGTGCCGCGGCGGTACTGGATCAAGCCTTCGTCCTGCAGCTTGCGGGCCGTGACGGTGACGCTTTCGCGACGCACACCCAGCATGTTGGCCATGGTGTCTTGCGTGACCTTCAGCTCGTTCGACAGGGAACGGTCGAGGCGGTCCAGCAGCCAGCGGCACAGTTTCTGCTCGATGCTGCAATGGCGGCCGCCCACCACGTTCTGTGCCATTTGCGCAAACATGGCGCTGGTGTAGCGCATCAGCAATTGTGCCAGCGCGCCGCCCTCGTTGAACACTTCGCGCAGGAAGGCCGTTTTCAGGCGGTAGCCGTAGCCAGCCGTCTGCACGATGGCCGTGCAGGTGGCGCGCTCGGCTTCGTACAGCACCACGCCGGCGACGCCTTCGCGGCCGATGACGGCGATCTCGGTGGTGGCGCCGTCTTCCATCACATACAGCAGGGAAACGATGGCGTTGGTGGGGAAATACGTATATTCAATCTTGCCGCCGCAATCGAACAAGTGCTTGCCGGCAGGCAGGGCGACCAGTTCCAGCTGGCAAAACAGGCGCTCCAGATCGGCGCGCGACAAGGCACGCAGCAATTCGTTCTGTTGCGCACCCGTGATGCTGATCATGGGCGTGGCGGGAGCGGCTTGCCAGTTGTGCTGGACGGCGGCGTGGTTATTCGTTGCTGGGGTCAGGTTGCTATAAGCTTTGTACATGGTAGGGCCTCGTCTTCTGATTTTGTTGGATGGCGCTGCGTTTATGGCTTGCTAGCGTTGTGCTGAATCTTGTATCCACTATAAGACGAGGGGGCGCAGGCGGGCATCGGATGAGCCGACGTGCTTATGTAGGCTAGGAACATTGCCTCGTGTCATCCGACTCCTACGCCTGGTTTTTGATTTTTCTCCGCTTGGCAACCACGCTGCCCGGGCAAAAAGAGGGCTTGCTGCCGTTTTCCGCGAACTTTGGCCGTCTGCCGCGATCAAACCAACCGGCGCTGAAATACGGTAGTGATAAAATATTGCCTTGTGGAAATTGGTGTGCGTGTCTGCAGGTGCCGCTGCTCTCGCTGCCGAACCTGGCCTTTCTGCTTCACCTTGCGATGCTTTCATGGGTCGCCTCACTGCCCGTGCCGTGCATTTGCCGGCGGGTACCTGTCCAGTCCCGTTTAATGAAGGAAAGCAACGCATGAAATGGTTTTTTGATTTGAAAATTGCCACCAAACTGATCTTGTCGTTTGGCGCCGTGCTGCTGTTGACGGCGGCCTTGGGCGTGTCGGCGATCTTTTCCATGGCGCGTATCAATACCGCGTCGACGGACCTGTCCGCCAACTGGATGCCCAGCGTGCTGGCAGCCATGTCCATGCGCAGCGATGTCAGCGATTTCCGCCGCTGGGAACTGGCGCACATGCTGGCCGCGCAGGATGCCGACATGGCGCAGAATGAAACGCGCATGACGGAAACGCAGAGCAAGCTGAAGACGGACGGCGACAATTACCGCGCCCTGATTTCGGAGCCGGGCGAGAAGGAAGTGTTCGAGCGTTTCCTCGCGCTCAACGATGAATTCATGCGGCTGCACGCAACCATGCTGAGCCTGTCGCGCGAGATGAAAAAGGAAGAGGCGCGCGCGCTGGCCGTGGGGCCGTCGGCCAAGGTCATGGCGGACATGATGGTGACCCTGGATAAACTCGTGTCCATCAATACGGAAGGCGGCGCGCGTTCGAGCGCCAGCGCCGATGCCACGTATGCGGCTTCGCGCGCCAGCCTGATCGGCCTGCTGGTGGGTATCGTCGTTATCGGCATGCTGCTGGCGCTGTGGGTGGCGCGCAGCGTGGCCCGTCCGCTGATCGAGGCGGTCGGCGTGGCGCGCCAGGTGGCGGCAGGCGACTTGACCGCGCATATTGTTGTGCAATCGCAAGACGAAACGGGGCAATTGATGCAAGCCCTGAAAGAGATGAATGCCAGCCTGCAGAACCTGGTGGGCCAGGTGCGCAGCGGCACGGACACCATCGCCACGGCGTCGAGCCAGATTGCCGCCGGCAACCAGGACTTGTCGTCGCGCACGGAAGAGCAGGCCAGTTCGCTGGAAGAAACGGCGTCCTCGATGGAAGAGCTGACTTCGACCGTGAAGCAGAATGCGGACAATGCGCGCCAGGCCAATACCATGGCGCTGACCTCGTCGAGCATCGCCATCGAGGGCGGCAAGGTCGTCAGCGAAGTGGTGGGCACGATGGCGTCGATCAACGCTTCGTCGCGCAAGATCGTCGACATCATTGCCGTCATCGACGGCATTGCCTTCCAGACCAATATCCTGGCTCTGAATGCGGCCGTCGAGGCGGCGCGCGCGGGCGAGCAAGGACGCGGCTTTGCCGTCGTCGCCACGGAAGTGCGCAACCTGGCGCAACGCTCGGCTGCGGCAGCCAAGGATATCAAGGTCCTGATCGGCGATTCGGTCGAGAAAGTCGAAGCGGGATCGGCACTGGTGGACCAGGCGGGCCGCACGATGGATGACATCGTTGCCAGCATTACCCGCGTGACGGACATCATGAGCGAGATCACGGCCGCCAGCAGTGAGCAGAGCGCCGGCATCGAACAGGTCAACCAGGCCATCGCCCAGATGGACCAGGTGACGCAGCAAAATGCGGCCCTGGTGGAAGAGGCGGCCGCGGCGGCCGAATCGATGCAGGAGCAGGCCGCCAGCCTGAGCGAGGTGGTCAGCATCTTCAAGCTCGACGCTGCCAGCGCCGCTGCGAGCGTGCCGCGCGCGCCTGCCAAGGCTGTCAAGGCGCCCGCAGCGGTGGTGCCGGTGCCCCGTCAATTGGCCGCCACGCCGCGCCGCACGGCGCCAGTGGATGAGTGGGAAAGCTTTTAAGGGCGCTTGCGCGGTTTTTTGATGGCTGGAGTGGCGGACGCGGCAGCGGCTTGCTGGCGCTGTTGCCATGCCCTCAGGGCCGTTTCATAGGCGGCCAGGTCTTCCTGATACATTTCCAGCACGCAAAAGGTGCAACCGCTGCGGCAGCACTCGTCATTGTCCGGTTTCCTGGGCGCTTGCGGTTGCGGATCGTGGGGTAAAGGCGGGGTGGGCATGGTGAGGGCAGGGGGCGGCGGAGCTGGCATCGGAGCAGGCATCATACGGCATCCCGCCGTGCCTTTGCTGGAATGCTTTTTGCTCAAAAATCACGGTTTCCGTGTACAGTTGCGGTGAATTAGGGTATCGTTTACAGCACTGATATTGTATCTTCTGCGCGCGATGTTCCGCCGGCGCGATCTCCGCCGCCATCGCAGCACACCTCTTCGACGCTCCCGCATACGCCGTTCAGCATGTCCCGGAGCGCGCAGGTGCCGCAAGAACGATGATCCATGGCTTGCAAGACGGAGCTGCCTGTGCCCCGAAATGTTGTTTATTGAGAAAGCATGGCTTCCGCAGTGCGGAGGCACACCAGAAAATTTATGTCTGAAACCGAATCGACTCCTACGCCCAGCCCGGCGATTGCCCCTGAAGCGGCGCCTGCCGCCGCCCCTGCACCTGCCGCATCCGCTGCTCCCGCCCTGACTTTTGCCGACTTCGGCCTCGCGCCTGAAATCCAGCGCGCCCTGACCGAGCAAGGCTACACCCACCCGACACCGATCCAGGAACAAGCGATTCCCGTCGTGCTGCAAGGCCGCGATGTGATGGGTGCCGCGCAAACGGGCACGGGCAAGACGGCGGGTTTTTCCTTGCCGATCATCCAGTTGTTGCTGGCGCATGCCAGCAGCAGCATGTCGCCGGCGCGCCACCCGGTGCGCGCGCTGATCCTGACGCCGACCCGTGAACTGGCGGTGCAGGTGGCCGAAAACGTCAAGGCTTACGCCAAGCACACGCCGCTGCGTTCGACCGTCGTCTTCGGCGGCATGGACATGAAGCCGCAAACCGTCATCCTGCGCGGCGGGGTGGAAATCGTCATCGCCACGCCTGGCCGCCTGCTCGACCATATCGAGCAAAAGAACATCAGCCTGAGCCAGGTGCAGATGCTGGTCATGGATGAAGCGGATCGCATGCTGGACATGGGCTTCCTGCCGGACTTGCAGCGCATCATCAACTTGCTGCCGAAGCAACGCCAGAACCTGATGTTCTCGGCCACGTTCTCGCCAGAAATCAAGAAGCTGGCCGCGACCTTCCTCAACGATCCGCTGACGATCGAAGTGGCGCGCAGCAACCAGACGGCCGATAAGGTCACGCAGGTGGTCTACAAGGTGCCGGAAGACCAGAAGCATGCACTGGTTGCCCATCTGCTGCGCCAGCGCGACCTGAAGCAGGTCATCGTGTTCTCCAACACCAAGATCGGCGCTTCGCGCCTGGCCCGCGTGCTGGAACAGGAAGGCATGAGCGCTACGGCGATTCATGGCGACAAGAGCCAGCAGGAACGCATGGCGGCGCTGGAAGCGTTCAAGAAGGGCGAGATCGACGTGCTGGTGGCTACCGACGTGGCGGCGCGTGGCCTCGATATTTCCGATTTGCCTTGCGTCATCAACTTCGACTTGCCGTACAACGCGGAAGACTATGTGCACCGCATCGGCCGCACGGGCCGTGCGGGTGCTTCGGGCGACGCCATTTCGATCTATTCGGACAAGGACGAGCGCTTACTGGCCGATATCGAAAAACTCATCAAGCAAAGCATCAAGCGCGGTGAACTCGCCGGCTTCAATCCGGCACCGGCCCGCAGCAGCGACAGCGAGCGCCGTCCGCCGCGCCGCAGCGAAGGTGGCGAGGCGCGTCCTGCACGTGCCCCCGAGAGCCGCCATGCGGGCGACAGCCGCGATAGCCGTTCCGCCGAGCGCGGCACGCGCCCGGCCTTTGGTCCCGGCGCCCGCCGCGAAAAGACCGATCCCTGGTTCCTGAAGCCGTATGAGCCTGCCAAGGCGGCAGCCCCGGCGGCGGCCAGCATGGCGCCTGTGGTGGCCAAGCCGAAGCAGAAAGTGGCGGCCTTGCTGGGCGGATTGTTGAAGTAATAACGTTGATCCATTGGTATTCTGGATGGCGCAAGCGCCGGGACATTGGTCCCGGCGCTTTTTTTTTGACGGCGTGTTGTTGCGTCAGGGCGCACCGCGCCAGTACCTGTGCGCGTACTGATGGCTGGGCGTGCTTTCGGAGCGGGCTCGGCGTCCATACAGCATGTGGCGCGGCTAGCTTGCCGTCGTTCGCCGAACTTATTGTTGAGGTGATTTTTCGTGCCGAGCCTGCGGGTGGTCGCCAAGATTGGCGGGTGCGGGCTTTCTCATTGACCGGTGTGGGCGCATTGGCGACCCTGCTGACTGGCATGGGCGCGGGAGGCAGGAATTGTTCCGTATCGGCTTGCCGTAAAGCATGTGCGGCAGAATCTGGCATGCAGGGCAAATATTATAGGTGGTGGCGCTGGCTATGTTGCTGCGTAATTGTGACAAGGTGTAAAACCGCACAAGATGGTTAGAAAATCGGCGGCGGTGCATATATCATGCAGGCTTGGAAGGTCGTATCCGGAAATGTGGAAGTGGTGTTTGTTGCCGGGCGGGGTGCTGGAGGGTGTCGCTGCCGCAGTGCTTGTGCCGTGTGGCATGGAGTGTCAGGCAGGCCGTCAATTGCAGCATCAGCCATTCAGTCATCGCTTGCTTAGTTGAAAATATTTCCCGCATATGGCGCAGTATATTAATGCAGGTAATTTGCTTTCTGTCTATCGTTCTTGCGAAGAAATGGAACCATGGCTGCATGGTGGAATGTGGTTTTTTAGGCGAGAATTCCGTATTTTTAGCAAGACAATAATGTTAAAATGGTGCGACTGTATTTTTAAAAAGCAATTAGAAATATCTTGCGTCACATCATTCAGCGCATTCTGATCTTCTTGAATCCATGTCATCTTTGATGTGCGGTGATTCATCGATTAGTAGGTTGTCAAAGTGGCTGGCTGTGTTGCTCGGGCTCTTGATTACTTTGAGCTGGTTACGGTTTCCGTTTTGAAGCACGTCAATTTGTTGCGCTGACCAGGCTAGGGTAAATGTATGTCCGGCTGAGTCTCGGGCAATATCTATCCTCTCCTTCTCCTGGTTAGTGCAATGTGCTACCGAGTCGCCCTGACGGATATGATGCCGATTTGTTAACGATATCGGTATCTGCTGAGCATGTTGCGTTTATTTAATTCGTTATTCTCATTTAATTAATAATATAAAAATGTTATCAGATAAGTCTATTCTCATTACCGGCGGAACGGGTTCGTTCGGCAAGGCCTTTGTCAAAACCGTGCTGGAGCGTTATCCGACCATCAAGCGTCTCGTGGTATTTTCGCGCGATGAATTGAAGCAGTTTGAAATGGCGCATGAGTTTTCGGACGAGAAATATGCCGGTATCCGTTATTTCATCGGCGATATCCGCGATGAAGCCCGCCTGCGCCGCGCGCTGGAAGGGATTGATATCGTGATTCATGCTGCTGCGCTGAAACAAGTGCCCGCAGCGGAATATAACCCGTTCGAATGCATCAAGACCAACGTATTGGGTGCGCAAAACCTGATCGAGGCTTGCCTGGATACCAAAGTGCAGCGTGTAGTCGCCTTGTCTACCGACAAGGCTGCCGCGCCGATCAATCTGTACGGCGCCACCAAGCTGTGCTCGGACAAACTGTTCGTTGCAGCAAATAACATCGTTGGCAATCGCGATCTGCGTTTCAGCGTCGTTCGTTACGGTAACGTGATGGGCAGCCGCGGTTCGGTGATTCCCTTCTTCCTCGAGCGCCGCGCGACGGGCGTGTTGCCGATCACCGATACGGCCATGACTCGCTTCAACATCAGCCTGCAAGAGGGCGTGGATATGGTGCTGTGGTCGCTCGAAAACGCATGGGGCGGCGAAGTACTGGTACCGAAGATTCCTTCCTACCGCATCACCGATGTGGCTGAAGCCATTGGTCCCGAGTGCAGCTTCCCGGTGGTTGGCGTGCGTCCAGGCGAAAAGATCCATGAAGAAATGATTACCTCCAGCGACAGTTTCAATACCGTTGATATGGGCAAGTACTACGCCATCCTGCCGATGAGCGCCAAGTATTCGACGCAAGAGTATTGCGACAAGATGGGTGCCAAATTGGTGCCGCCGGGTTTCTGCTATGACAGCGGCAGCAATACCGACTTCCTGAGCAAAGAACAATTGCGCGAGCTGATCCAGGCTCACGTTGACCCTACCCATACCGTGTAAAACATGACGATGATTCCTTACGGCCGACAGGATATTTCCGAGGTCGATATTCAGGCCGTCGTCGATGTCTTGCGCTCCGACTTTCTGACGCAGGGGCCGGCGGTGCCGGCGTTCGAGCAAGCGCTGGCGGCATATTGCGGCGCATCCCACGCGATCGCGGTTAATAGCGCCACGAGTGCCTTGCATATCGCATGCCTGGCACTGGGCGTCGGCCCCGGGGATCTGGTCTGGACCAGTCCGAATACCTTCGTTGCCAGTGCCAATTGCGCCTTGTATTGCGGTGCCGATGTCGACTTTGTCGATATCGATGCGCGCACCTACAACCTGAGCGTGGAGGCCTTGGCGCACAAGCTGGCACAGGCGAAGCTGGCGGGACGTCTGCCGAAGGTGGTCATTCCCGTGCATTTGACGGGGCAGCCTTGCGACATGCTTGCCATCCATGCCTTGGGCCAGGAATACGGCTTCAAGATTATCGAAGACGCTTCGCACGCCATCGGCGGCAAGTATCGTGGCGAACCCATAGGCAATTGCCGCTACAGCGACATTACCGTCTTCAGCTTCCACCCTGTGAAGATTATTACCAGTGCCGAAGGCGGCATGGCGACCACGCAAGACGCACAGCTGGCGACCAGCCTGCAGCAACTGCGCAGCCATGGCATCACGCGCGACCCCGAGCTGATGACGCATGCGCCCGATGGCGCATGGTATTACCAGCAGGTCACGCTCGGCTATAACTACCGCATGACGGACATGCAGGCGGCGCTTGGCCTGAGCCAGATGGTGCGGCTCGATGACTTCGTGGCGCATCGCCATGTCATGGCGCGCCGCTATGACGCCTTGCTGGCAGATTTGCCTGTCATCACGCCATGGCAGCATGCCGACGGTTATTCGGGCTTGCACCTGTATGTGATCCGCCTGCAGACCGAGCAGCTGACGCAGACGCACCGCGAGGTCTTCGACGCCCTGCGCGCGCAATCGATAGGCGTCAATCTGCACTATATTCCCGTGCATCTTCAGCCTTACTATGCGGCAAAAGGCTTCAAGCCTGGCGATTTCCCGGAAGCGGAACATTACTATTCGCAAGCCATCAGCCTGCCCATGTATGCCACCTTCACGGAAGAGCAGCAAGACCGCGTTATCGAGGCCTTGCGGAAAGCGCTGAAATGAAAATAGGCTTGGGCGCAGTTCAGTTCGGGCTCGATTATGGTATCGCCAATACGGCAGGCAAGGTAAGCGAAGGGGAAGTGGCGGCGATTCTGGCTGCTGCGGCCCAGCTGCAACTGACGTTGATCGATACGGCGGCACTGTATGGCGACAGCGAAGCCGTGCTGGGCCGTGCGATGTTGCCGACTGCACCTTTCGATATCGTGACCAAGACGCCGCAGTTTGCCGGTTCGGCCGTGACCGAGGCGGAGGCGCAGCAACTGGAAGACAGCCTGCACGCTTCGCTGCGCAAGCTGCAGCGCCCCGCTGTATATGGTTTGCTGATCCACCGCGTCGACGACTTGCTGTTGCCCGGCGGCGAGGCATTGATGGCGCGCATGGCACTGTTGAAACAGCGTGGCCTGGTCAGCAAGATTGGCGTGTCCGTCTATACCGGGCAGCAGATTGATGCCGTACTGGCGCGCTTCCCGATCGACCTGATTCAGCTGCCTGTCAACGTGCTGGACCAGCGTTTGCTGCATAGCGGACATTTGCGCAAGTTGAAGCAGGCCGGTGTCGAGATCCATGCCCGTTCCGCCTTCCTGCAAGGTTTGCTGTTGATGGCTCCGCACGAATTGCCGGCCCATTTTGACGGCGTGCGCGAGCATCTGGCCGCCTATCACCGCTTTATTGCCGGACAAGGCTTGACGCCGCTGCAAGCTGCGCTGGGCTTTGTGACCGGGCTGGAGGAGATTGACCAGGTGGTCTGTGGCGTCAATTCCAGTGTGCAATTGCAAGAAATATGTGCGGCGGCTGGACACGCGGCCGCAGGAGCCGCGCGCGCAGGCTATGACGCGTTTGCAATCAGCGACGAAGCCATCGTCAATCCTGCCTTGTGGCAGCATGCAAAGGGTAAATCATGATATTGGCAATATTGCAGGCCCGTGTTTCGTCGTCGCGGCTGCCGGGCAAGGTGCTCAAGCCCTTGCTGGGCGAGCCGATGCTGCTGCGCCAGATCGAGCGTTTGCGCGACGTGCGCCAGATCGATCAATTGCTGGTGGCAACGAGCCGCGAAGCGTCGGATGACGCCATTGAAACATTGTGCGCGGCCAATGGCATCGCTTGCTTCAGGGGCGATCTGAACGACGTGCTGGAGCGTTTTCACCAGGCGGCGCACACGTTTGCCCCCGAGCATATCGTGCGTCTGACGGCCGATTGCCCGCTGACCGACCCGGCGCTGATCGACGAGGTCATTGCATTTTATCTGGCCGGCGGTTACGACTACGTCAGCAACTGTGTCGAGGCCAGCTACCCGGATGGCCTCGATGTGGAGATCTTCCGCGCCTCATGCCTGGACGAGGCGTGGCGCGAAGCGCGTCTGCCTTCGCAGCGCGAGCATGTCACGCCGTTCATTCACCAGCAACCCGGGCGCTACAAGGTGGGCGTGTACCGTAACGCCACGGATTTGTCGCACTTGCGCTGGACCGTGGATGAGCCGAAGGATTTCGAGCTGGTCTCCATGGTTTACGACGCGCTGTATCCGAAGAACGCGCGGTTTTCCATGCAGGATGTCCTGTCCCTGCTGGAGCAGCGCCCGGAATTAGTAAATTGGAACACCATGCATGGACGTAACGAGGGATATCAGAAATCGCTCGACGCCGATGCTGTACCGACTACCCCCCCCACCATAGAGAACTAATATGTCTACACGCTATCAACGCTCTGAAGAGTTATTGGAACGCGCCCTTAAAACGATCCCGCTCGGCTCGCAGACTTTCAGCAAGAGCAAAACCCAGTTTCCATTGGGTGTCTCGCCGTACTTTATTCAACGCGGCAAGGGTAGCCATGTATGGGATGTGGATGGCAATGAATATATCGACTTCATCAGCAGCCTGGCGTCGATCACGCTCGGCTACAACGACGAGGACGTGACCAATGCGGTCAAGGCGCAATTGGACGAGGGCGTGATTTTCAGCCTGCCGCACCAGATTGAAATGCAGGTCGCGGAAAAGATCTGCGAAATCGTGCCCTGCGCCGAGATGGTGCGTTTCGGCAAGAATGGTTCCGATGCCACTTCCGGCGCCATTCGCGTGGCGCGCGCCTACACCAACCGCGAACATGTGGCCGTGTGCGGCTACCATGGCTGGCAGGATTGGTATATCGGTTCGACCGCGCGCAACCGCGGCGTTCCCGTTGCCACGCGCGAACTGACGCATACCTTTGCATACAATGACCTGGCATCGCTGGAAAAGCTGTTTGCCGACTTCCCCGAGCAGATCTCGGCCGTGATTCTCGAACCGATGAATGTGTACGCGCCGGCGGAAGGATTCCTCGAAGGCGTCAAGGCACTGGCCCACAAGCACGGCGCGTTGCTGATCTTTGATGAAACCATCACGGGTTTCCGCTACGCCAATGGCGGTGCACAAGAGCTGTTTGGCGTCACGCCCGACCTGGCCACTTTCGGCAAGGGCCTGGCAAATGGCTACCCGGTATCGGCCATCGCCGGCCGCGCCGATGTCATGAAGCTCATGGAAGAAATCTTCTTCTCGTTCACCTTCGGTGGCGAAACGCTGTCGCTGGCGGCGGCCCTGGCGACGATGGAAAAATTGCAGCGCGAACCTGTCGTGGCGACGATCCAGAAGCAGGGCCAGAAGATTATCGACCGCCTCAACGCCATCATCGAGGCAAATGCGGCGCAGCACATCATGAGCGTTGCCGGCCATCCGAGCTGGAGTTTCGTGCTGATCAAGGATGCTGCCCCGTACACCCAATGGCATATCAAGACCTTGTTCATGCAAGAAATGCTGGCGCGCGGCATATTGACTTTCGGTACCCATAACGTCAATTACAGCCATAGCGACAGCGATCTCGAGAAGCTGTTCGCGGCATATGAAGAAGTGGTGCCGATGCTGGTTGCCGCCGTCAAGGATGGAACGCTGGAAGGTTTGCTGCGCTGCAAACCCTTGGAACCGCTGTTCAAGGTGCGATGAGCAGCTCCGTTGTCATTCGCGTCGATGCTTCCGTGCAGATGGGGAGTGGTCATGTCATGCGCTGTGCGACCCTGGCGGAAGAACTCCGGTCGCGTGGCGCAACGGTCACCTTTATTTGCCGAAAATTGCCAGGTAACTATATCGACTGGCTGGTATCCAGGAGTTTCGAGGTAATTGCATTGCCCGCGCCTGTGGAGGGCGCGGCGGCCGCGGCCGGCCAGCTTGCGCATGCTTCCTGGCTGGGCGTGTCCTTGGAGCAAGAAATTGCGGATGTGCACGAGGCTTTGTCGCAGCGGCCCGTGCATGACTGCCTGATCGTCGACCATTACGCGCTGGACGAGCAGTGGGAACGTGCGGCGAGATCCTTTGCCGGCACTGTCATGGTGGTCGACGATCTTGCGGACCGCCGGCACGATTGCGATATTTTGCTGGACCAGAATTTTTACCTGGGCATGCAGCAGCGCTACGATCATCTGTTGCCGTCGTCGTGCAAAAAACTGCTGGGCCCGACCTACGCCTTGCTGCGCCAGGAGTTCGTGGCGCAGCAATCCCGGGTCAAGCCGCGCGACGCCGCCGTGCAGCGCGTGCTCGTGTTCTTTGGCGGGATAGACGCCGAGAATTACACGGCGCCCGCCATTGCCGCGCTGGCGCGTGCCGCCAGGCCAGAGGTGCAGGTCGATGTCGTGATCGGTGCGCAACACCCGGCGCGGGCGGCAATCGAGGCCAGCTGTGTGCAACATGGCTATCGATGCCACGTGCAAACTTCGCGTATGGCCGAATTGATGGCGCAAGCCGATTTGGCGATGGGGGCGGGCGGCACGGCCACCTGGGAACGTTGTTGCCTTGGCCTGCCGGCATTGACTGTTTGCGTCGCGGAAAATCAACGGCAACTGGTCGATGACGCGGCACGGGCCGGCTTCATTTATGCGCCGCAGATCGAGCCTGGCGATACCTTGGAAGAGGCCTTCTTGCGCCATTACCTGGCGCTGCTGGACAATCCGGGTTTGCGCAATTTCCTGTCGCGCCGCAGTCTCGAGATTGTCGATGGCCGCGGTGCCGCCCGCGTGGCCCGCCTGATGGGCAGCAATGCCATCGCATTGCGCCTTGCCACTGCCGGGGATTCGGCATCCTTGATGGCCTGGCGTAACGATGATGCCATCCGTGCAGTGTCGCGCAATACGGCGCCGATCACGGCCGAGAACCATCAACGCTGGTTTGATGCCGTGTTGAACGATGCGCAGCGTATTTTGCTGATTGGCCAGCACGCCGATGGCCACGCTGCCGGCGTGGTGCGGTTTGACGTGCGTGACGATAGCGCCGAAGTATCGATTTACCTGGTTCCCGGCATGAAGCAGCGGGGCTTGGGGGCGGAGTTGCTGGCAAGTGCCGAGCAATGGCTGCGTACGGCGCGTTCTGATATCAAGATAATACGGGCCGAGGTGCTGGGCGATAACCAGCCTTCGCACCGCCTGTTCCTGGCTGCATCGTATGTCAGGGATTCCACATGCTATTTTAAGAAGGTGAACTGAAAATATGACTGATTCGATAAAAATCGGCAATCGCCTGATCGGCAAAAACCATCCGCCATTCGTGATCGCGGAAATGTCCGGCAATCACAATCAATCGCTGGAACGCGCGCTGGAAATTGTTGAGGCTGCGGCCAGGACAGGTGCGCATGCGCTGAAAATTCAGACCTATACGCCAGATACCATGACGCTGGATCTGGATGAGCGGGAATTTCACATCAGCGATCCCAAAAGCCTGTGGGCCGGCACGTCGCTGTACAAGCTGTACGGTGAAGCGTACACGCCGTGGGAATGGCACGCGCCCATCTTCCAGCGTGCGCGCGAACTGGGCATGATTCCGTTCAGCACACCGTTTGACGACACGGCAGTCGACTTCCTGGAAACGCTGGACATGGATTGCTACAAGATTGCCTCGTTTGAAAACACCGACTTGCCATTGATACGCCGCGTGGCGGCCACCGGCAAGCCCGTGATTATTTCCACGGGCATGGCAACCGTTGCCGAGCTCGACGAAACCGTGCGCGCAGCGCGCGAGGCCGGTTGCCGCGATTTGATCCTGCTCAAATGCACCAGTACTTATCCTGCCACGGCCGCGAATACGAATATCCTGACGATTCCACATTTGCGTGAATTGTTCGGCTGTGAAGTCGGCCTGTCCGATCACACCATGGGTGTGGGCGTGTCGGTAGCCAGCGTGGCGCTGGGCGCCAGCGTGGTGGAAAAACACTTCACCTTGAGCCGTGCCGACGGCGGTGTCGATAGCACGTTCTCGATGGAACCGGCTGAAATGGCGCAGTTGGTGGTCGAGACCGAGCGTGCCTGGCAAGCGCTGGGTCACGTTGCTTACGGTCCCACCGCAGCCGAGATGAAATCGCTGCAATTCCGTCGTTCGCTGTATGTTTCGCAAGATATCAAGGCGGGCGAGAAGTTAACAAAGGAAAATCTGCGTGCAATCCGTCCTGGCCTGGGTCTGCCGACCAAGTTCATGGACGTTTTCCTGGGCAAGTGCGTGACCAGCGATGTGCCGCGCGGTACGCCCCTGTCCTGGGACCTGATCGGTTAAGCATCGCGTTCGCCATGCCCGTATGGGCCTGATGCCTGATGCCGGCCTCTGTTGCCAGCATCAGGCAGGATAGCCATTATCCATCGATAAAGTAGAAGATTTTTAAAAGAGTAAGATTATGAATGTGACTGTCATTGGCACGGGGTATGTCGGCTTGGTCAGCGGTACCTGTTTTGCGGAAGTCGGCAACAATGTGCTGTGCCTGGACCTGGACGCGGAGAAAATCCGTATCCTGAATGAAGGCGGCATCCCTATTTTTGAGCCGCATCTGCTGGAAATGGTACAGCGTAATATCGCCGCCGGCCGCCTGCAGTTCACCACCGACGTCAAGAAGGCTGTTGATCATGCCTCAGTGCAATTTATTGCTGTCGGCACGCCGCCAGATGAAGATGGTTCGGCCGATCTGAAGTATGTGCTCGCGGCTGCGCGCAGCATCGGCCAGCACATGCAGGGTTACAAGGTGATCGTCGACAAATCGACGGTGCCGGTAGGCACGGCCAGCAAGGTTGCTGCCGTTGTTGCAGAAGAGTTGGCATTGCGTTCCGCCGACATCGGCTACAGCGTAGTGTCCAATCCGGAATTCCTGAAGGAAGGCGCCGCCATCGACGATTTCATGCGTCCCGACCGTATCGTCGTCGGCGCCGATGATGAACAGGCTATCCACCTGATGCGCGAGTTGTATGCGCCGTTCCAGCGCAACCATGAGCGCCTGATCATCATGGATGTGAAGTCGGCCGAACTGACCAAGTATGCAGCGAATGCGATGCTGGCAACGCGTATTTCCTTTATGAACGAACTGGCCGATTTGTCCGAGCGCCTCGGCGCCGATATCGAGTCGGTGCGCCTGGGCATGGGCTCCGATCCCCGCATCGGTTATCACTTCCTGTATCCCGGTTGCGGCTACGGCGGTTCCTGTTTCCCTAAAGATGTGAAGGCGCTCATCGGTACCGCCAAGGAACACCAGCAGGATCTGCAGATATTGAATGCCGTGGAATCGGTCAACAATGCCCAAAAACATGTGCTGACAAAAAAGATCAAGGCCCGTTTTGGCGCCACCCTGAAGGGCATGCGTTTCGCCATATGGGGCCTGGCCTTCAAGCCGAATACGGATGACATGCGTGAAGCGCCAAGCCGTGAGCTGATCGCCGATTTGCTGGCGGCCGGTGCCGTGGTGAGCGCATACGATCCCGTGTCCTTGCACGAAGCCAAGCGAATTTATGCTGGGCAAGAGGGACTTACCTTTGCGGAATCGCATCAGGATGCCCTGGATGGCGCCGATGCCCTGGTGATCGTGACCGAGTGGAAAGAATTCCGCAGCCCTGATTTTGCTGCGATCAAGGAAAAATTGAAAACGCCGGTGATTTTCGACGGACGGAATATTTACGACCCGGCGACGGTGCTTGCGCATGGCTTTGAGTATTTCCCGATTGGCCGCCGGGCATAGCAGCGACGCAGGCGGGGCGTGCCGGCTCCATGCTGGCCGCCGCACCGCCGCATATTGATATGGGCGCTTGACCGCCAAACCTGCCGAATAGGCAAACTTTTAAAAGTATATTGCGATGAAAAAAATTCTAGTAAGCGGCGGCGCCGGTTTCCTTGGCTCACATTTGTGCGAGGAATTGATACGGACGGGTAATGATGTCTTGTGCGTCGATAATTTCTTTACGGGCAGCAAGCGCAATATCGCGCATTTGATGACCAATCCGTATTTCGAAGTGATGCGCCACGACGTCACCTTTCCTTTGTATGTAGAAGTTGAGCAAATCTACAATCTGGCATGCCCGGCCTCGCCCGTGCACTACCAGTTCGATCCCGTGCAAACGACGAAGACCAGCGTGCATGGCGCCATTAACATGCTGGGACTGGCAAAGCGCCTGCAAGCGCGCATCCTGCAAGCATCGACGTCGGAAGTGTATGGCGATCCGGAAGTGCATCCGCAACCGGAAGAGTACTGGGGCCGCGTGAACCCGGTAGGCATCCGTAGTTGCTACGACGAAGGCAAGCGCTGCGCTGAAACCTTGTTCTTCGATTACTGGCGTCAGCACGCTTTGCTGATCAAAGTGGTGCGCATCTTCAATACCTATGGCCCGCGCATGCATCCGAACGATGGCCGCGTCGTTAGCAATTTTATCGTGCAGGCAATTCGCGGCGAAGACATCACCATCTATGGCGAAGGCCAGCAGACTCGCAGCTTCTGCTATGTCGATGATTTGATCAATGTAATGGTGCGCATGATGAATTCGCCGGACGATTTCACCGGTCCTGTGAATATCGGCAATCCTTGCGAATACACGATGCTGGAACTGGCTGAAATGGTCTTGAAGCTGACGGGTTCGACCAGCAAACTGGTCTTCAAGCCCCTGCCATCGGACGATCCGAAACAGCGTCAGCCAAACATTGCGCTGGCCAAGGAAAAGCTGGGCTGGGAACCGAAGGTCAGCCTGGAAGATGGCTTGACGCGCACTATCGAGTATTTCAAGAAAGAATTGCATCTGTAAGACGGTGGGCCATACAAGCTGATCGCGGTGATGACTGGCCGATTGTGCGCGCATGCTTTCCCCGCATGCGCCACGTCGGCTTAAACAAATGTCGGAAGTGAAATTTTGAAAATTTTTAGGGGCGTTCAGTCCTTGGCGGCGCGCCTGATCGCACATCTGAAGTACACACCGATACTCGGTCTGGCGGCATTGATCGGTTTTGTCCGCATCGGTATCTATGCCAGATTACTGAGCGTGGACGACTTTGGCCTCTTGTCGAAGTTGCTGCTGATTTCAGGATTTTTCTGTGTGGCCGGTAGCTGCGGCTTTCAGATACTGGCGCAGCGCGACTTGCCGGCCATGTTTGCCCATCAACGCTACCGCCGCGGCCTGGTTATTTTGGGCAAGGCTTGCATGATTACGTCGGCGGTGGCGCTGCTGTTGTGTGTCACTCCCCTGTTTGGCTATGTGCCGCTGAATGTGGCGGGACTGGCCTTGTTGATCGCCGTTATTCATGGCTGGGCGCAACAAAGTTTCATGCTGGTCGTACTGGACAGCCGTAGCCGGCTGGAGATGGTGCCGTATTCCTTGCAGATCCTGCTCAGAACGGTACTGTGCTGTGTTGTGGCCAGTGGTGTGGCCGCGCTGGGCGGCGGCGCCCTGGGCATCTTGCTGGCGGAACTGGCGGTCACCGTCGTGCTGAGCGTGAACTTGATGAAGAAAATGCTGCAAGGGATAGGTTTTTCCTGGGCCGTATTTGCAGGCTTGTGCAAGAAGGGCTTCACGAAGAAGGAATGGCATGTCGCGGCCATTCTGTTGTTGGGAACGACATTATCCTTTTTGAGTACCAGTGTTGATCGGTGGCTGGCGGCGGATGTCCTCAGTGCCAAGCAATTTGGCTTGTATTCCTTTTCGTGGATACCGTTGGTGGCTGCCTTGTCGATGCAGGCGCTCTTGAATGCGGGCCTGTTTCCGCTGATTGCGCAACGGCGCGTGGCTGGTTCGGATCAGAAGGCGTTGCGTGTGACGGCGCTGGTATCGGTTGGCCTGTTGCTGGCTGCGCTCCTGTTTGTACTGCTCGCCAATAAATTGATCGCCTGGGCTATCCCCATCTGGTATGGGCAATATAAGGATGCTTTGCCCTTGTTTCTCCCCTTGCTGGCGGCGGCGGCATTCCGGGTGTCGGATTTCTGGTCCAGTTTTTTGATCATTACACATCGCCATGTGAGCTTGCTGGTGACGCAGGTCATCTTGATTGTGGTGGCTTTTGTCTATTGCCGCTTTGCTTTGGATGGGACTGCGTGGATGCAGGATCCGTACAACTTTACGCTGCTGGCGCTGTTTTTAGCTGCAGGAAACTACTTCGTCAATGCATTGTTGGCGTTTTTCGTCGGACACAGGGCAGCTTCCTGATTCTGGCCTGATGAAGAGACTTGGCCGGCCATACTTGCAGGCCGATCCATGCTGTCATTATTTTTTATTGAAACAAACCTATGTCTTATAGTCTGCGCGCATTTGTTGGGATTTGGCTGCTGTATTTCTTTCTGGTTGCAGTTGCCCCTGCCTATTCGTTGACCTCGGAAATGCATCAAGCTGTGATGCTGGACATCCTGTTTGTTGTATTGACCTTGCTCGCGGCCGTGTTGACGCACCATTTTTTGGAAAAAAATATCCGGAACGATCACACGCAGCGCTATGCAATGCCGGCAGGTATGTCCCGCACCATTCTGAAGCTGAGCGTGTGGCTCGCCTTGCTGGGATTGTTGGCGCTCATGTTTGACAAGATTCAGGTACAGCATATCGACTACAGCGGCGAGCTGGCCCGGGCCCGGGAAGAGTGGCGCGAGCTGGGCGAGGGACGCGAGGGCGTATCGTCAATGTACAGCGTCATGGGCTATGCCTTTTCGACCTGCTTTGTGGTGACGCTGGTGCCTATCATGCTCAAGCCAGCCACGCTCAGCCCTGCCAGGATTGGCGTCGCGTTGTGCAGTTTGTTCCTGTTTGTGATGCTCAATTCTATCCTCACCGGCGGCAGAACCATCATCTTGCTGACCCTGACATTTGTGCTCGCCTTCTATGCCATGCGCCTGGAGCGCGGGGGCAAGGCGTATACGCTGTCACCGAGAACCAAGACGGGATTGATGGTGCTGGGAGCCGTGATGACCATGTATATCTTTTACGTGTTCATGTCGCGCGCCAGCGCTACCCACGATGGTGTTTCCGCTTCGGAATATATGGAAGGAATGCAGGAATACATGGGACTGGGGACGCTGGCATGGCCGGCAAAACTGGAAAGTGCCTTTCCCGTCGTGGGCTCCATTGTCGCCTTTGGCATGTTGATTATCACTTATCTGTGCCACAGCATTTTCATTTTTGCCGAGTATTTGCAGCACCAGGCGGAATACAGCGGCGACCCCTTGATTCTGTTTAATCACTTGCGTACCTTGCTGTCAAAGGTGGGGGTACTGGGACCGCAGAGTACTGACTGGTTCCTTGCCGGGCGTTTCCCCTCATTGCCCGGAGCCTTGTTCCACGATGGCGGTTACTTGTTGTTATGTGCAGGTACATTGTTGCTGGGCATGTTGACAGGCTGCGCCAATTTCTTCGCGCGGGCGAAAGAAATGTCCCTGCTGCGGGTTGGCTTTATATCTTCCGTATATACCGTGCTATTCCTGTCACCATTGCTGTTTGCCCCTGATCTGATGAGTTTCCCTTTCATCGTGTTCGAATTTATCATGTTTGGCGTATTGTTTTCCAAATTCAGAATTACAAAATAAAGTAGGTGTAAAAATGCGTTTAGGTTTAGTTTCCCTGTATTCGTTTCGGCCCCATGTCGAACATTTGTACTATGTATCGACACTGCTGAAGGAGGCCGGCCATGAATTGTTCTTCCTGACATGCGACGGTGCGCTGGATAACTGCTACGGGCGGGCCTTGAAAGGAACCTCCAAGCTGGCGGAGTGTCCTACCTGCATGGCAGGCGGCATCCGTTCGTTCCCGGTTTCGAAAATCACCTCGGTCCGCGCCAAGCATCGCGTCGACTTGCCCGAAGAAGAACGTAATTTATTGGCCTCGTCGAGCGCATGTACTTTGCTGCGTACCGAAACGGAAGCCGATACGCATTTGCCCGACTATCTGGCATTGAGGGCAACCTTCTACAAGCCCGTCGAAACGATGTTTGGCAATGCCGCTGAATGGATCAAGAACAATCAGCTCGATGGCGTGATTTGTTTCAACGGCAGGATGGATGGCACGCGTGCAATCACTTATGCGTGCGAACAGCTGTCCATTCCGTATCTGACGATGGAGCGGCCATGGTTTAGTGATGGATTGCAATTCATCCCTCAGGCCAACTGCCTGTCCTTGAAAGACGTCGACCGTCTGAATACCCAGTACCGCGACGTGCCGCTGACCGCGCGCCAGGCTGGCGTGGCCGCCCAGTTAATTGCGTCGCGCTTTGTGCGTACGAATCTGAAGGAGTGGCGTGCGTATAACCTGAATGCCACCCAGGCAGACTGGCCGACCGATGCCGTTGCCGGTCCCAAGGTGTTGATACTGCCAAGCAGCCGTAATGAATTCCAGGGACATCCCGAACAGGAAAGCGGCTGGGAAAGCTATGTGGAGGGCTTTGAACTGGTGCTGGCATCGCTGGGCATTCCCGCGGCGAATGTGGTGCTGCGTTGCCATCCCAATTGGAGCGAAAAGATTGGCGTCGCCGACGGCGCCAGTTCCGAACGCTATTACGCCGACTGGGCAAAAGGCCAGGGCATCCGCTGCATCGGCGCACGCGAAACAGCCAGTACTTTTGACTTGATCCAGCAATGCGACATCTTGCTGGTCAATGGCAGCAGCGCGGCGTTTGAGGCCGGTGCCTGCGGCAAGAAGATTATCTGCCTGGGCCATTCCACGTATCAGGAAGCGGGTATCGCCGTGCATCTGGACAAGCGCAGCGAATTGCACAAGCTGCAGGCATTGGAGCAGCATGAACCGCTGGATGTGATTCGCCGCACCTTGCGCTACGGCTATACGATGGCGCGCCGCTTTGCCCAGTTCACGGACTATGTCGAAGCGCTGACGCCGACGCGCTACCGCTATTTTGCGGGCGCCGACGCCGGCAGGATCGTGCGCGCGCTGTGTTCCGGCATGCTCGAAGCGGATGATCCGGAAGTGGCCGCCGACGACCGCAGCGAGATGGAAGTGGTTGCCAAGATGCTGGACAAGAAATGGGATCAGCTGGCTGTATTCGATGAGGCAAGGCCTGTACGCCCGGAAATCGACATCGGCCGTCGCGTTGGTTTGCGCTGGCTGGACCGCGCGCGTGAAAAGTTACCTACAGGGGATTTGTGGCATGGAAAATAATAAACTGGTATCGATCATCACACCGGCCTATAACGCGGCCAGGTTTGTGGAAGAGACGATACGTTCGGCGCAAAGCCAGTCTTACCCGCACTGGGAAATGCTGATCGTCGATGATTGTTCGAAGGATGATACCTGCGCGGTCATCGAGCGCCTGGCTGCGGAGGATGCGCGCATACGCCTGATTCGCCATGAAAAAAACGGCGGCGCGGCGGTGGCGCGCGAAACGGCCCTGAAGGCTGCCAGCGGCCGCTATATCGCGTTTCTCGATAGCGATGACGTGTGGCTGCCGGAAAAGCTCACGCGCCAGCTGGCTTTCATGGAAAGCACGGCGGCCCCCTTGTCCTACACCAGTTTCCGGCGTATTTCCGAAAACGGCGATAGCTGTGGCGAACCGATTGCCATCCCCTTGAGCCTCACGTATCGCCAGTTGCTGGGCAATACGGCAATTGCCACGTCCACGGCCATCATCGATCGCGAGAAGACGGGGCCATTTGCCATCACGCGTACCTATTATGATGATTTTGCCCTGTGGCTGACCGTGCTCAAGCGCGGGCTGGTGGCGCATGGCTTGCGCGAAGACCTGATGCGTTACCGGGTGGTGAATCAGTCGCTCTCCCGCAACAAGAGCAAGTCGGCCATGAAAGTGTGGCGCGCCTATCGCGACCTGGAAAAACTGGGGGTCCTCGCTTCGTCGTGGTATTTCGTGAACTATGCCTGGAACGCCTCCAGAAAGTATCGCAATTTATAGACGGCCATTCACCGTTGCCGGCGCGAGCTGGCAACGTAGTTTTTCTTCAGGTAATTATATTGTGCAAAATAATCAAGGTGCATCCAGACACATCGCCGTGACCGGTGCAAATGGCTTTATCGGCAGGCAGTTATGCGTCCACTTGAGCGACCGGCAGCACCAGGTACGGGCGATCGTGCGTGCGCAGGGCACGCAGCCGTCCATGGTCAGGCAAGTCGTCCAGGATCTGGCGGCACTGGCACCGGACAGCCGGGTGTTTGATGGCTGCGATGTCGTCATCCACCTTGCCGGGCGTGCCCATGTCTTGCATGATGACGTGGCCGATCCGCTGGCGGAGTTTCGCAAGGTAAATGTGGAGCTGACGCGGCACTTGATCGCCGATGCGGCCCGTTGCGGCGTCAAGCGCTTCGTCTTTGTCAGCTCGATCGGCGTGAATGGCAATGCCAGCGCTGCGCATCCGTTTACGGAGAAGGATGCGGCAGCTCCGCATGATTTGTATGCGATCAGCAAGCATGAAGCGGAGCAAATGATTGGGGAGCTGATTCCCGCATCCGAAATGCAATTTGTCATTGTGCGTCCGACGCTGGTTTTCGGCCCTGACGCACCGGGTAATTTTGCCTTGTTGCTCAAGCTGGCAGCCAAATCCCTGCCATTGCCCTTTGGTAGAATACCCGCCCGGCGCAGTTTGTTGAGCATCTGGAATCTGGTGGATTTTCTGCACGTGTGCGCCACGCATCCGGGCGCTGCAGGAGAAACATTTCTTGTGTCCGATGAGCAAAATTTGACGCTGGGAGATATTTTCCGGCACATAGGGAAGGGCATGGGCAAGAGCCAACATATATGGCCCATTCCTGCGGCCGTGGTGCGTGCCGTGGCGACGCTCTGCGGAAAGCGGCAGATGTATGCGAAATTGACCGCACAATTGCTGGTTGATACGACTAAAGCCAGGACCATGCTTGGGTGGCGCGCGCCATACGACAGTAGCGCGGCACTCGAGCGCGCGGGACAGGAATACATATCAGGGAAGATGAATGAAACGAGTATTTGATTTGGTATTGGCGTTGATCGCGTCGTTATTGCTGCTTATTCCGGTTGGCCTGGTCGCCCTGATGGTGCGGCTGACGTCCGCGGGTCCCATCGTTTACTGGTCCGATCGTGTGGGGCGGCACAACAAGATCTTCAAGATGCCGAAGTTTCGCACCATGCGTGTCGATACCCCCGCAGTTGCGACACATTTGCTGCCCGACCCCAAGCAATTCCTGACCCCGGTGGGTTCCTTTTTGCGCAAGTCCAGCCTCGACGAATTGCCGCAGCTGTGGAGTATATTGAAGGGCGACATGAGCTTTGTGGGGCCGCGTCCCGCTTTGTTCAACCAGTACGACCTGATCGAATTGCGCAGCCGCCATGGTGTCGACGGCATCTTGCCTGGCTTGACGGGATGGGCGCAAATCAATGGGCGCGATGAATTGCCTATCGTGGACAAGGTCAAACTGGACGTCGATTATTTGCAGCGCCGTTCGCTGGCGCTGGATCTGCGCATTCTGTTCCTGACTTTCCTGAAAGTGGTGCGCCGGGATGGAGTGACCCATTGATGAATATCTCGTCCGGTTTGCCAGCGATTGTGTCTGGCAATCGCGTATCGGTGATGGCGCAGGCCCGGTACTGCTGGGCATTGGCGCCAGCCGCTGTAGAAAAAGGAACCTTTGAATGAAGCCCGTATTCAATTTTTCGCGTTTTCACAAGCAGATTGTGGCGGCGTTTGCCGATCTGTTTTTCTTGCCGCTGACTTTTTGCATTGCGATTGCATTGCGTTTCGATGGCTTGGCAAATGCCCAGTTTTCCCCCTACATCTGGCTGATCCTGGCGGCACCGCTCGTCTCATTGCCTATTTTTATCAAATTGGGGCTGTACCGCGCGGTGATCCGCTTTATCGACTACAAGATCGTTTATGTGGTGTTTCTTGGCGTCAGTTTGTCCGTGGCCGTATTGCTGGCCATGGCGGTGTTTTTGAATGGCATGAATGGCTTGTCGCGCGGCGTTTTCGGCATCTTCTGGGTGTGCGCCATCATGTATGTGGCGGCCAGCCGTTTCCTGGCGCGCGCGTATTTCCTGTACACCAACCGGCGTGCGGATGGCATTCGCGTGGTCGTTTATGGCGCAGGCGCTTCCGGCAATCAGCTGGCGCAGGCCTTGAACCATGCTGGCGAGTACAAGGTCGTCGCTTTAATTGACGACAAGAAAGAGCTGCATGGCGCCAGTATCGGCGGCATGCGGGTATATGCGCCCGACGCCTTGCCGGATTTGGTGGCAAGCAAGAACATCAGCAAGGTGCTGCTTGCCATGCCGTCCCTGAGCAAGGCGCAGCAGCGCCGTATCCTGGAAAAACTGGAACCGCTGAAAATCAAGACCTTGGTGACTTCGCCCATCAAGAGCTTGATACGCGCCAGTACGCAGGTGCAGGATTTGCGCGAAATCGAAATCGAGGA
The DNA here is from genome assembly GCF_036231885.1 of Janthinobacterium sp. P210006. Lineage (NCBI taxonomy): Bacteria > Pseudomonadati > Pseudomonadota > Betaproteobacteria > Burkholderiales > Oxalobacteraceae > Janthinobacterium > Janthinobacterium sp. P210006. The sequence goes on from NZ_JAZARD010000001.1 coordinate 717,571, forward strand.
TTTGCTGGGGCGCGATGCAGTGGAGCCGGACCAGGACTTGATGGCCATGTGTATTTCTGGCAAGACGGTCATGGTCACGGGTGCAGGCGGTTCGATCGGTTCGGAATTGTGCCGCCAGATATTGCGTCAACGGCCGGCCTGTCTGATTCTGTATGAAATGTCGGAATTTGCCTTGTATTCCATCGAACAGGAATTACAGGCATTGAAAAAAGTCTTGCGGGTCGACGTGGAGTTGCTGCCGTTTCTGGGGTCCGTGCTGGAAACCGCCAAGTGCGAAAGAATTCTGCGGACTTTCCGTGTTGAAACTTTGTATCATGCGGCCGCATATAAGCATGTGCCGCTGGTGGAACATAATCCCATCGAAGGCATACGTAACAATGCCTTGGGAACCTTGAGCATGGCGCGTGCCGCGATCGATGCCCAGGTGAAGCGTTTTGTGCTCATTTCTACGGACAAGGCCGTCCGACCCACCAATGTCATGGGTTCGACCAAGCGGCTGGCAGAGCTGATTTTGCAGGCATTTGCCCGCAAACAGGACAAGACGCGGTTTTGCATGGTCCGTTTTGGCAATGTACTGGGCTCTTCGGGATCGGTTGTGCCGCTGTTCCGCAAGCAGATCATGGCGGGCGGACCGATTACGATCACGCATCCGGAAATCACGCGTTATTTCATGACGATTCCCGAAGCCGCGCAGCTGGTATTGCAGGCGGGCGCCATGGGACAGGGGGGCGATGTGTTCGTGCTCGATATGGGCGACCCCGTCAAGATCGTCGACCTGGCCAAGCGCATGGTGCATTTGAGTGGGCTGGAAGTGAAAAGTGAGCAGGCACCCGATGGCACGATTGAAATTCATCACGTAGGCTTGCGTCCAGGCGAGAAGCTGTATGAAGAGTTGTTGATTGGCGATAATGTTGAAGGCACGGACCATCCTTTGATCATGCGCGCACGCGAGGTGGAAATTCCTTGGGCGAAGCTGGAAGGCATGCTCGGCGAATTGACGAGGGCATGCGATCAGTTCGACCAGGCCGCCGTACGAACGCTGTTGCTGGAGATCGTTACCGAATATGAACCGCAGTGCGGCATCGAGGACTGGGTCTGGAATGCCCAGCGCGCTGCGCAGGGCAATAGCCCGGTCGTGGTGATGGCGCGCCAGGCCAATGCCGACTGACGGTCAGACTAGCGTTTTTATTTTTGATGTACTTATTAGCTAAAGAAGAATCATGGACAAATTGGTAGAAATGAAGCAAGCGCCGGAGCAGGAAGGTGCGCCTGAATTCTCCTTGACGGAGATACTGATCGTTTTATGGAAAGGCCGCAAGCTGATCGTCGGCGGTACAGTGGCCGTGATGATCTTGTGCGTGTTGTTTACCTTGTATACGGCAACGTACAAAAGCGAAGGCTTCTACCAGTTTGGCGGTGCGATACCCGTGCCAAAAGAACAGGTGATTGCCGAAAAAGACAAGGACAAGGAAAAAGAAAAGGAAGCGCCTCCCGGTATCGCACTGGGCGACTATAAACGCTATGTGGCGGCCTTGAGCAGCAGCGGCCGCTTTGACGACTACATGCAGCAAGTCAAGTTGAACAATGATCCTACGGTGCAGGAGTTGCGCCGTACCTTGATTGTGCGCGACAATTTTTCCAAATTCCTGGAGCCAATTTACCCGATGACCAAGCTCGATGCCAAGGAGTTGATGGATACGGCCAAGGATATCAGCAACAATGTCATCGGTTTGCGTATCAGCTACCAGGCAACAACGCCCCAGGATGCACAACGCATGGTTACCCTGCTGGGCCGCTACACGATGGATAGCGTGATCTACCTCGTGTATTCGGACTTCCTGCGTTCCAAGCACCTGGATTTGACGAGCAAGATCACCAAGCTCGATAACGAGATTATCAGCAACAAAGAGCGGCTGGAAAGTTTTGCCCGTAAAGGCGATACCTTGAGGAAAATTGTGTCGCGCTATCCTGACGCTGCGGCGCAGGGAAGCCGCCAGGTGGTCAGCGTGACCGAAGATAATGCCCGTTATCTGTCGCCATCGACGCAGTTGATGTCGACCGAGGTCGATGCCCTGATGGCCAACGAAGCGATTCTCAAGGCGCAGCGCGAACAGAAGCAAAACATCATATTGCGCGAGTACTATGATGGCGCGAAGGCTGTGCTCGATAGCAACAAGTCGGGCGAAGCGCTCTTGCTGGCGCTGGAAGCGATCAAGGAAAACGTCTTCAAGAAGCGCGACTTGAATGATGAGTCCGTCAAGGAAGTCTTCAACATGATTACTGTCGACAACCAGAAGGCCACGGCCGTCTACCTGGAAAAGAGCCGCTTTATCGCGGGACCAACCTTGCCGGAAAACCGTACCAGCCGGTTGTCGAACAGCTTGCTGGCAGGCTTCCTGGCCGGCCTGGCGTTCTTCTCGCTGCTGGTGTTTGGCCGCAGCTGGTGGCGGGCGAACCGTCTGAAGATGGCGGACTGAATATCGCCGCAATGACCGCCATGTGCAGCAATGCGCTGGCGGAATTGGAAATGCCCATCCTGGCAGGCAATGGCCAGGATGGGCATTTCAGTTTACCGCCGGTCCGGGGAGCGGGGCGTTATTCTTCCTTGTTTTTGTAGCAATGCGGGCATGACACCTCATACACGTATTCCGGCGCCAGCTGCTGGCGCGGCGTGACGACGGCGCGGCAGACGAAACACTGCACGGTTTCCGTCGGTTCCAGTTTCGGGTTCAGGGCCGTGCGGTAGTCGAACACGAAGCAGTCGCCCGTGTAGTGCTCGCCGCCCACCTCTTCAAAATACTTGAGGATGCCGCCGTCCAGTTGGTACACGCTGTCGTAGCCGATTTCCTTCATGTGGATGGCCGCCTTTTCGCAGCGGATGCCGCCCGTGCAGAAGGTGACGACGGTCTTGCCTTCCAGCTCGTCCTTGTGCGCCGCGGCGACGGCCGGGAATTCCGTAAACTTGTCGATACGGTAATCCAGCGTGTTGTTGAACGTGCCCACGTCCACTTCGAACGCATTGCGCGTTTCCATCATGACCACGGGTTTGCCCGCATCGTCGACGCCGGCGTCCAGCCAGCGCTTGAGCGTATGCGCGTCGACGGACGGTGCGCGGCCCAGTTCCGGCTTGATCAGCGGCATGCGCATGGTGATGATTTCTTTTTTCAGCTTGACCAGCATGCGCTTGTGCGACTGCTCATTCGACAAGCTTTCCTTCCATTCCAGGTCCGCCAGGCGGGCGTCGCTGCGCACCCACGCGAGGAAGGTGTCGATATGCTCGCGCGTGCCCGACAGGAACATATTGATGCCTTCCGGCGTCAGCAGGATCGTTCCCTTCAGGCCCAGCGCCAGACATTGCTCCTGATACAAGGGGCGCATGGCTTCCGTATCGTCGAGCGTAATGAATTTATACGCTGCAATATTGACAAAAGTGACGGCGGGCGTGGCGGCCAGCGGGCTGGCGGCGGCGGAAACGGACGGTGTTGCTGGGGTGATGGCTTGCATGATGGCGATCGGCTTAGACTGAACAGCCGATATTATAAGCCCGGCGGGCCGGGCGGGATACCCGCCATGCCGCCTGGTCGCATGCCGGCGGACCGTGCGCGGCAGGAATTTCTTGCTTGCAACCCGGCGCCACATCGCCGGTCCCTGGCCGCGACGCGGTAGAATAGACCCCATTGAATTTTGCAGGAAACGGTACACAGGATGGAAATGGTAATGCAAGAGGCCGGCGCTCCGGCAGGTTCACCGCAAGCGATGCAGCACGTCCCGCAAGGTCCCGGATTTGTCCACTTGCGCGTGCATTCGGAGTACTCGATCGTCGACGGCCTGGTGCGCATCGACGACGTGGTCAAGGCGGCGGCGAAGGACAAGCAGGTGGCGCTGGCCGTCACCGACCTGTCCAACCTGTTTGGCATGGTCAAGTTCTACAAGGAAGCGCGCGGCAAGGGCATCAAGCCCATCATCGGCGTCGATGTGTGGATCACGAATGACGACAACCGCGAAAAACCGTCGCGGCTGCTGTTGCTGGCAAAGAACCGCATGGGCTATCTGCAACTGTGCGAATTGCTGTCGACGGCCTGGCTGACCAACCAGTACAAGGGGCGCGCCGAGCTGCGCATCGAGTGGCTGCAGGCGCTGGCGACGAATACCTACGATCTGTACCCGGGCGAAAGCGCAGCCAATGGCTTGATCGCGCTGTCCGGCGCGCATTTCGGCGACGTCGGCATCGCCATCGAGAATGGCAACCTGGCCCTGGCCGAGCGCAATGCGCAGCGCTGGGCCGAGATTTTCCCCGGCCATTTCTATGTCGAGATCCAGCGCGGCGGCCAGGCCAACCAGGAGGCGCAGGTGCGCCATGCGGTAGCGCTGGCAGCCAAGCTGGGCTTGCCCGTGGTGGCCACGCATCCCGTGCAATTTATTTCCCCTGAAGAATTCATTGCCCACGAAGCCCGCACCTGTATCGCCGAAGGCGAAATGCTGGCCAACGCCAAGCGGGTGAAACGTTTCAACGACAGCCAGCGCTTCCTGTCGCAGGCCGACATGGCCGAGCTGTTTGCCGACTTGCCGGCCGCGCTGGCCAATTCCGTGGAAATCGCCAAGCGCTGCAACTTGACCTTGACCCTGGGCAAGCCGCAACTGCCGAACTTCCCCACGCCCGACGGCATGACGATCGACCAGTTCCTCGTCGCCGAATCGCAGGCGGGCCTGGAAAAACGCCTGATCCAGCTGTATCCGGACCCGGAGCGGCGCGAAAAGGAGCGCCCGCGCTACGAGTCGCGCTTGAAATTCGAGACGGACACGATTTGCAACATGAAGTTCCCCGGCTACTTCCTGATCGTGGCCGAGTTTATCCAGTGGGCCAAGGAAAACGGCGTGCCCGTCGGCCCGGGCCGCGGTTCGGGCGCCGGTTCGCTGGTGGCGTATTCGCTGCTCATTACCGACCTGGACCCGCTGCAGTACAACCTGCTGTTCGAGCGTTTCCTGAATCCCGAACGCGTCTCGATGCCCGACTTCGATATTGACTTTTGCCAGGAAGGGCGCGACCGCGTCATCCAGCACGTCAAGGATTTGTATGGCAAGGAGGCCGTCTCGCAGATCGCCACCTTCGGTACCATGGCGGCCAAGGGCGCCATCCGCGACGTGGGCCGCGTGATGGATTTCGGCTACAACTTCTGCGACGGCATTTCCAAGCTGATCCCGTTCAAGCCCGGCAAGCCCGTGTCGATCGCCGACGCCATCGAAGAGGAGCCGTTGCTCAAGGAGCGCCTGGAAAACGAGGAAGAGGTCAAGCAGCTGCTGGACCTGGCGCAGCAAGTCGAAGGCATCACGCGCAATATCGGCATGCACGCGGGGGGCGTCTTGATTGCCCCGGGCAAGCTGACGGATTTCTGTCCGCTGTACACGCAGGGCGGCGATTCCGGCGTCGTGTCGCAGTATGACAAGGATGACGTGGAAGCCGTCGGCCTCGTGAAGTTCGACTTCCTGGGTCTGACGACCCTCACCATTCTCGACCGCGCCGTGCGCTACATCAAGCAGCTCGATCCCGCGCAGGCGAACTTCGATCTGGCAACCTTGCCGCTGAACGACAAGCCGTCCTACGACCTGCTGACCAAGGCCAAGACCGTGGCCGTGTTCCAGCTGGAGTCGCGCGGCATGCAGGGCATGCTGAAAGATGCGCGTCCCGACCGCTTCGAAGACATTATCGCGCTCGTGGCCCTGTACCGTCCGGGCCCGATGGACCTGATTCCCGATTTCTGCAAGCGCAAGCACGGCGAACGCTTCGACTATCCCGATCCGCGCACGGAATCGATTCTGTCCGAAACCTACGGCATCATGGTGTATCAGGAGCAGGTGATGCAGATGGCGCAGATCGTCGGCGGCTACTCGCTGGGCGGCGCCGACATGCTGCGTCGCGCCATGGGTAAAAAGAAAGCCGAAGAGATGGCCGAGCACCGCGAGATTTTCCGCGCCGGTGCGGCAAAAGACGGCTTGACGGCGGAAAAGGCCGACGAGATCTTCGACTTGATGGAAAAGTTCGCCGGCTACGGTTTCAACAAATCGCACGCCGCCGCCTACGCCTTGCTGTCCTACCACACGGCCTACCTGAAAGCGCACCACACGGCCGCCTTCATGGCAGCCAACTTGTCGCTGGCCATGGACGATACGGACAAGATCAAGATCCTGGTGGAAGATTCGCTGGAAATCTGCAAACTGACCTTGTTGCCGCCCGATATCAACGAATCCGATTACCGCTTCACGCCGAGCGGCGCTGCGCCGTCCGTCAGCGGCAAGAAGGTCACGCAGATCCGCTATGGCCTGGGCGCCGTGAAGGGCTCGGGCCAGAACGCCATCGAAGCCATCATCGCCGCGCGCGAGGCGGGCGGGCCGTTTACGAGCCTGTTCGATTTCTGCAAACGCGTGGACAAGAAACAGATCAACCGCCGCACCATCGAATCGCTGATCCGCAGCGGCGCCTTCGATTGCCTGAAGGTCGACCGCGCCATCCTGCTGGCGTCCGTGGCCTTCGCCATGGAATGCGCCGACCAGGCGGCCAAGGCGGCCAATCAGGTGAGCCTGTTCGGCGGCGACGACAGCGACATGGTGGCGCCGCCCGAGTACGTCAAGGTGCCCGTGTGGACCGATAAACAGCGCCTGACGGAAGAAAAGATCGCGCTGGGCTTCTACCTATCCGGCCATTTGTTCGATTCATATGCGCCAGAGGCGCGCCGTTTTGCGCGCACGAAATTGTCCGAACTGTCGCCGTCGCGCGAACCGCGCATGATGGCCGGCGTCATCACGGGCTTGCGCACGCAGATGACGCAGAGGGGCAAGATTCTCATCGTCACCCTGGACGACAAGAGCGGCACGGTGGAAGTGACGGTGTACGGCGAATTGTTCGATTCCAACCGGAAAATCTTCAAGGAAGATGAATTCCTGGCCGTCGTGGGCAAGGTGTCGGAAGACCGTTTCTCGGGCGGCTTGCGCATCACGGCCGAGAGCGCCTTCGACATCATCGCCGCCCGCGTGCAGTATGGCCGCCAGCTGGGCCTGACCCTGCCCACGACGCTGGACATGAAACGCATCAGCGATGTGATCATGCCGCACCGGGCCGAGGATGGATTGCCGATCGCCGCCAAGGTCAGTCCGCAGGGCGTCAGCTGCGTGCTGCAGTTTGGCGATGCGTGGCGCGTGGCGCCATCGGACGAGTTGCAGACGGCGCTCGAGCAGGTACTCGGTGCGCAAGAGGTGGCGGTCGAATACTGACCGCTGGCCGCGCCGCAAATGACAAAGCCAAACCGGAGATATTCTGGTTTGGCTTTTTTTACGTTTACATGTCTTTCAGGCCCGTGATCGCATAGCCCTTGGCGGCGATCTGCTGGTGCGGCTGTTCAATATGGTAGTCGGGCAAGATCTGGGCATCGTCGGCCACTTCGCTGGCGCGTGCTTCGAGTTGCCAGTCGGTATTGGTCACTTCTTCAGGAATGATCTTTCCTTCCGGCACGGCGAGGTAGGAAAAAATGCCGTCGTGTTCGGCCCGGCGGTAGATGTCTACGCGCATGACTTGCCTCCTAGTAAGCGTTGGGGAAACCGGCGCACCGTAATGCATGCCGATAGTGCTAGCGTAACAGGATTGTGCCGCGGACGGGTTTAAGCGTGTGGGGGCGGGAAGCGGAAGGGAGAGTAGCGGGTGATGGCGGGCAAGGGCGCGGGGGCGGGGCGTCGTGCGGTGGCCGGGGCCGTTCAGGCGATAGCGGAAGCGTAGTCGTCGTCGATGGCCGATTGGCGTACCTCGCTGGAGGTTGCCGCGGCGCCTGGCAAGGCGATCTGCACGGGGCAGCGATGGTCGTCGAGGCCGCTACGCAGGCTGGCGATCATGGTCAGTGTCAATTCGTGGCGTTTGCGTGCTTCCGAGCGCTTTTTCGAAGGAATCTCTTCCATGACCGGCGAAGGCAGGTTTTCGCACTGCAACTCAAAATCGCCATCCTGGCGGGCTTGCGCTCCCAGTTCTTGCCATAGCGCATTGTAGTCGGCGAACAGACGGCCTTTCTTGGCGGAATGGTGCACGGCGCGGTTGATATTACCGACAAGAATCATCTTGCGGCAGCCGTGTTCATGTCCCAGCTGGCGCACCAGGCGCACCATCAGGGTCTTGGGACGCAAGCCGTGCAAGTCGCGCGTTGCTTCACGCACGCGCTGTGCGCTTTCCTGGCCCTTCGGACCTTGCACGCAGCCGATGCGCATGCCCAGGGTGGCGCGCAGCGGACAGCCGAAGAACGAGAAGGCGATTGAATAGAGCACGTTGTCGTCATGCATCAGTTGCAACACCATCTCGCCTTCGCGGTCCATCGGGTGCAGCGAACACAGTTGCAAATGGTAGGGCGCACCCGATTTGCCCGGCACCGTGCCGAGGCGCACGGGACCGCGGGCCGCCTGCGCCATCAGCGTGCCCCAGCCTTGCTGCAGGATGAAACGGTAGTGCTCGGCCAGCAATTCCACGCGCTGCTGGCAATTCAAGGTCAGGCTCAGGTAAGGGCGGTAGACCTTGTGGATCATGTGCGGATAGGCTTGCACCAGATCCTGAAACGCCGGATGCGAGTTCAGCAGCTGTAGCCAGAGGCGGGTGGGGCGCTGCTGCACGCGGGCACGCAAATGCAGCTTGAGTACTTCGCGCCAGCGGCGCATGCCGGGCGGCATCGCCATCAGGCCGTCAGACAGGGTAATAGTTGGCATCATCGTGCGCATGTCCATGTAAAGAGAGAACGTCCAGGCCGTTTCGGCTCAGACGGGTACCGGGCTGCTGACGCCCTCGTGGTTTGCCAGCAAGATGGTGGTGCTGCGGCTGCCACGCGCCAGCTTGCCGGCCAGCCCGCCCGAAAAATGGCGCGGCCAGCTGCTGTGCCTGTGCGCCGGCAAGACAACTTCGTGGCAGCCCAGCAGTTCAGCCGTATCGAGGATCGTAAACAGCAGCTCGCCGGCGAAAATGTGGGTGTTGAATTCGATATGAGTACGGCTCAGGTACAGGCCCGCCTCGTGCATCATCTGTTGCGTGGCCAGGTCCAGCGCCTGGCCCTCGCTGGCGCTGTGCTGGGGCACGCCATTGGCCTGGCGCGGCGGCGCCGGTGTCACGTGCAGCAGGCTGACGCGCACCTTGATGCCCCATTCCTGCAAGCGCCGGGCATAGCGCGCGCCATAGACGATGTCGCTGGCGCGCTTGACGGGCAAGAGCAGCAGCAAGGTATCCTGGCCCGGCATGCCGCACGCATCCGCGGCGCTGTTCGGGGCGCGGTCACGTTGCGGGGCAGGGCGCGATGCATGCATGGAAGGAATGGCTGTGGTGGGAAAACCAAGCCATCTTATCCACGCCCCCGCCCCCTGTAAATTGGCGAAACGGCGTACGGGTTTCCCTTACGCCGGCCCTGTTTTAGTAGCGGTAGGTGACATACACGGCACCGATCGGCGCCGTCTTGCGTTGCACGATGGGGCTCTTGGCCGCGTCGCCCATGCGGTGCTCGACGCCGACCAGGGTATTGAGGCTCCAGCGCGCATCGAAGCGGTGCTCCCAGTTGACGGTGGCCTGCGCTTCATAGAAACCGCCCTTGGGCGTGTATTGCTTGAACGAGGTATTGGCGGCCTGGGTGGCCGTCACGCCGTACATGGTCTGCACGTACTTGCGCTCGCCCCAGCCCAGCTGGCCGCCGATGCTCACGGTGTCTTGCTGCACGCCCTTGGCATCGGCGCGGCCGTAGACCTGGCCGGTGGCGCCGAAATGCACATTCGCGCCATTTTCGCGGTTCGACAGGGGAATGTCGCTCGAGACGCTCAGCGACAGGCCCGGCATGGGCGAATAGCCCGCGCTCAGCAGGGCGCTGGCGTTGCCCTTGACTTCGCCCATGCCCTTCAGGTAATCGCTGCCGCCCCAGCCGTTGACGCCCTTGCGCTTGTGGTCTTCGCGGTTGCCGCGGTAGCCCAGCGCAGCGCTGTAGCTGAAGGCGCCCGCCTGGCCGCCGTAGCCGATGCCGCGCGAGGTACTGATGAACAGGCCATTGGACATGGCGTAGTCGAGGATGATCAGCGGCGAGGCCGACAGCTTGTCGGAGCCGGAATAGCTGGACACGGCAGCGACGCCGCCGCCGATGGTGAAGACATTTTCCGACGTTGGTTCGGCTGCCGCGGCGGCCAGGGGGTTCAGGCTCAGGCCGCAGGCCAGTGCCAACGAGGTCAACAGGGTTGTAGATGCGTGCATGGAGTTTTCCGTCAGGTGGAGAACCGAGTCCGGAGTGGCTCGATTGACTGCCGACAGTATCGGACCGTGCCATGAAGGAAGAATGAGCCTTTTATTAAGATTGCATGAAGACGGCTTCTTTACCCATTCTTCAGCTTGTGGTGGTTTAATACTCACCATGAAGATACTGCTGATAGAAGACGATATGGACCTGGGCAATGGCGTGCGCATTGCCCTGCGCGACCAGGGCATGCAAGTGGTCTGGGTGCGCAGCCTCGAGGATGCGGCGCGCAGCATCGAGCACGACAGTTGCGAGCTGGTGCTGCTGGACCTGGGCTTGCCGGATGGCGATGGCCTCGATTTGCTGGCCCGGCTGCGCGCGGCCCGCTTGCCGGTGCTCATCCTCAGCGCCCGCGATACGCTGGAGCAGCGCCTGCGGGGCCTCGATGGCGGCGCCGATGATTACCTGGTGAAGCCGTTTGTGCTGGCCGAACTGCTGTCGCGCGTGCGCGCACTGGCGCGCCGCAGCTACGGCTTCGACGGCGACACCATCGAGTTGCGCGGCCTGCTGCTGCAGGTGCCCACGCGGCGGGTCAGCGTGCACGGCCGGCCGGTGGAACTGACGGCCAGCGAATACGCCCTGCTGAAGACTTTGCTGATGCGCGCCAACCGCGTCATCACGCGCCGCGTGCTGGAGGAACATATCCTGCCCGGCGGACTGGCCAATGCCAGCAATACCCTGGATGTGCATATGGGCAACTTGCGCCGCAAGATAGGGGAAGGATATATCCGTACCGTGCGCGGCGTTGGCTATGTCATCGACCAGCAAGGCGACACCCCCGCACCGCCGGGCGCTGGCGCATGATGGGGCGTTTCTGGGCCATGCTGCGCCGGCCCACCCTGGTGCGCCGCCTGATGCTTGCGCAAATGCTGATGCTGACCGTGCTGTGGAGCCTGGCTGTGGCCTACGTGCTGTTCGAGGGCACGGGCGAAGCGAGCAATGTGACCCGCGGGGTCTTGCACGCCATTATCAGCGTGACGGACAACCTGGCTGACCAGCCCGTGCGTCAGGAGCAAAGCTTGCGCGCCATCGACGAAGCCTTGCGCGAAGAGTTTGAAATGGGGAAAGTGCCGGAACTGGCGCCGCGCATCCTGGTCTGGCGCGAGGGCAAGCTGGTCTACAAGTCGCCGAATGCGCCCAGCGGCATCCGCAGCGCCGGCCCGGAACAGATGGAAGTGGTGTACGTCAAGGGACAGGCCTGGCGCAGCCGCAGCCTGGTCGAAGGGGAGACGCGCGTGACGGTACTGGAGGTGGGCGGGGCCTGGCAGTTTTTCATCACGATCAATTCGCACGGCTATTACCTGCTGCCGCTGCTGATCAGCCTGCCATTCCTGCTGGTGCCGGCCTGGCTGTCGATCCGCCTTGCCATGCGCCCGTGGCGCAAGGTGGCGCAGGAGGTGGCGGCGCGCGGGCCGCAGGACTTGCGTCCGCTGACGTTCAAGCCGCCGCATGGCGAACTGGCGGCACTGGTCGACAATATCAATGCGCTGCTGCAGCGCGTCGACGCCAGTGCCGCGCGCGAGCGCAGTTTCATCGCCGATGCCACGCATGAGCTGCGTACGCCGCTGGCGGCCATGCGCGTGAATGTGGAAGCCTTGCAAGGCCAGGCGCATGACGCGCGCCAGCAAGAGTTGCTGGACGGTATCTTGAACAGCGGCAACCGGGCCGCGCGCCTGGTGGGCCAGCTGCTGCAGCTGACGCGCAGCGAAGTGCAGGCGGGCGCGGGCGAGCTGCCGCGGCGGCAGGCACTCGATACCTTGCTGCAAGATCGGCTGGCGGCCCTGTCCGGCCTGGCGCAGGCGGGCGATATCGAGCTCGAGCTGCAAGCCAGCGTGTCGCTCAGCGTGCCCGGGCAGCGCGAGAGCCTCGTGTCGCTGATCGACAACCTGGTGGAAAACGCCATCAAGTACAGCCCGCGCGGCAGCAGCGTGACGGTGTCGCTGCATGCGGAGCGGGGCCAGGCCGTGCTGCATGTGGCTGACCAGGGACCGGGCATCGCGCCAGAGCTGTATGCGCGCGTGTTCGACCGCTTTTTCCGCGCGCCGCAGCAGGCGCAGCCGGGCAGCGGCCTGGGCTTGTCCATCGTCGCTTCCGTCGTGCACCAGCATGGCGGCACGATTCAGTTGCACAGAGGCAACGGTGGCCTGGGCTTGCTGGTGGAGGTGCGCCTGCCGCTGGCCGAGGCCTGACGCCGCCGGCGTGTCTTGCGATATTGCATGAAAATTATTTTGTGTGCTTATAACGCAAGATGCCATGGCGTGGCGCACGCCTGCGATGCATAATGCGGGACAGTCCGAAAACACCGTTATGCGCCCATTCCTGTCCCGCTACCTGTCCTACCCCGCCTTTGTCGGCCTGTATCTGCTGTTTGACTGGGCGACATACATCGATCCGATGTATGGGTTGAACATTACGCCCTGGAATCCCGATCCCGCGCTGGGCCTCGTATTTTGGCTGATCCACGGCCGCAAGGCGGCGTTGCCGTGGTTTATCGCCTTGCTCGCCGGCGAAGTGCTGGTGCGCGGCATGCCGGCGGGCCTGCCCCTGACCCTGCTTTGTTCGGCGTGGCTGGTGCTCGGCTATGGCGGCATCGGCGTGGCCCTGCGCCGCAGTTTCAGCAGCAGCGATATCTTCGACAACCGGCGCCGCCTGGGCGCCTGGGTCGCCATCGTGCTGCTTGGCACGGCGCTCAATGCGCTCGGCTATATTTCATTGCTGTCGCTGACGGGGCGCATCCCGGCCGGCGAATGGGGGACGGCCGTATGGCGTTTCGGCATCGGCGACACGGTCGGCCTGCTCGTCTCGATGCCGCTGATCTGGGTGCTGTTCAGCGAGCGGGGGCGCGAGCGCCTGCACGCCGCCGTCTGGCGCTGGGAAACCCTCGCGTATCTGGCCCTGGCCAGCTTCGTGCTGTGGAGCGTCTTCGGTTCCATCGTGCGCTCCGAATACAAGCATTTCTATTTCCTGTTTCTCCCCGTGATCTGGGCCGCCTCGCGCCAGGGCTTGCATGGCGCCGTGCTGGCCGTGTTTGTATTGCAGCTATGCATCATTACTTTGGTGAAATGGACGCATGCCGTCGATATCCAGTTTTATGAGTTGCAACTGCTCGATGCCGTGCTGGCGCTGGTGGGATTTTTTATCGGTATTGTCGTCGATGAAATGCGCCAGGTGGCCGATGAGCTCAAGCACACGATGCGCCTGGCGGCGGCCGGCGAGATGGCCGCCGCGATCGCGCATGAGCTGAACCAGCCGCTGACGGCCCTGTCGACCTATGGCAAGGCATGCGAATACCTGCTGGAACGGGGCGAGAGCGGTGCCTTGCTGCAAGGCGCCGTGGGACATATGATCGTGGAATCGGGGCGCGCCGCAGACGTGGTGCGCCGCCTGCGCGATTTTTTCCGCACGGGCGCGATGCAGCTCGAGGCGGTCGAGGCGAGCGCCTTGATCGAGGGCATGGCGCGCCAGTTCACGCCCCTGTTCCATGAGCATGGCATCGAGCTGGTGCTGGCGCCGCCGTCGCCGCTGGCCGTCAATGCCGACCGCCTGCAGATCGAGCTGGTGCTGCGTAACTTGCTGGCCAATGCGCAGGATGCCGTGATGGGCCAGCCGCGCGGCCAGCGCCGCATCACGGTGTCGGCCGAGCGGCTCGAGGGCGGGCGGCTGCGCCTGTCCGTGGAAGATAGCGGCCCAGGCATTTCCAACAGCCTGGCGGCACGCCTGTTCGAACCGTTTGTCTCGACCAAGGCCAGCGGCCTGGGACTGGGACTGGTACTCAGCCGTACCATCGTCGAGGCGCATGGCGGCCAGCTGTGGGCCGAAGTGGGCCAGCATGGTATTTTTCGGTTTATCCTGCCCCTGGCGCGCGCCAGTGCGGCCGCTACGGGAGAGTATGGTGACAAGTAATTTGACGGTGTTTATCGTGGACGACGATCCCGCCGTGCGCGATGCGCTGGGTTTGCTGTTGGGCATACGCGGCTATCGCACGGCCCTGTTTTCCTGCGGCGAGGATTTCCTGCAAGGGTGGCGGCCCGAGTGGGCCGGCTGTCTGCTGATCGATATCCGCATGTCGGGCATGGATGGCCTGAGCCTGCAGCGCCGCCTGCTGGAGCTGGAATGTATGCTGCCCATCATTATTATCACGGGGCATGGCGACGTCGCCCTGGCACGCCAGGCCTTCAAGGCGCAAGCCAGCGATTTCCTGGAAAAACCATTCGATCACGACAAGTTGCTGGCAGCCATCGATGAAGCGTTTTCGCGCGAGGCGCATGCGCGGGGCCAGCTGCAGCGCCAGGCGGAGGGACAAGCCTTGCTGCGCGCGTTGACGCCGCGCGAGCGGGAAGTGATGCACCTGGTGGTGACGGGCCAGCACAACCGCGATATCGCCCCGGCGCTGGGCATTTCCGTGCGTACGGTGGAAGTGCACAAGGCGCGCCTGATGGACAAGCTGGGGGTCGATAATGTGGCCGACCTGGTGCGCATCAGCATGCTGGGCACCGGCTAGCCGTTGAGCAGTCGTCTAGGCGATGGTCTTCAATACCTGATCGACTGAAATCGCCTTGACCCAGTCGCTGCGCCGCGCCACCGTGATGACGGTGCTGTTGGCGCTGTCGAAGGGCGCCCATTCGGGATTCTTCTTGCGCATCAAGGCCACTACGGGCACATGCACGGCATTCGCCAGGTGCATGATCGATGTTTCCACCGAAATAATCAGATCGCATTGCGCCAGCATGGCCGGCAGCTGGAAAAAGTTGTCGACGGCGCTGAAGGCTTGCGTGCGCGGCAAGTTGTGCGCCTGCACGACGGCATTCACCTTGGCCAGTTCCTGCGGCATGGCATTGATCAGGAAGCAGGCATGCTGCCATTTCGGCAGCGTCTGCATGCGTGCGATCAGCTCGGCAATGCGCTCCAGCGGCCAGCCGCGCTTGTGCGACTTGGCAAACGGGTTCAGCAGTACGAGCGGACCCTGGCGCGGGGCAAAGCCCCAGGCCGTCAACTGTTCCTGTGCCTGCTGCAACGCGGGCTGGGGAATGTGCACGAAGGGATAGCGTTCGGCCACGGGAATGTCGAGTCCCGTCAATTGATGGAACCAGTCGGCATACACGCTGCTGATATGGTGCTCGCCGGCATCCTGCCCCGCATACGAGGCCAGGACGGCATCGATCTTGCGGTAGGCCAGGTAATGCCAGGGGCGCAGCGGGCTGAACGGCTTGCGCGTGCCGATCACCAGCCCGTTCGGGCTGATCGCGCGGGCCAGGTCCGCGTACTGCTGCGGCCGTACGTGGGCCAGCGACACGACGACAGGATAGTGCTCCGCCTGTGCTTCGCGCAGTGACTCTTCGTAGAGGGCGGGGCTGTAGGTCTTGCGGTACACCTTGCTGAACAGGCCCGACTGTTCCACCCAGTCGTACAGCGAATAGGTGCGCAAGCCTTCCCATTGCCTGGCGTCGGACGTGCGGCGTACTTCATCGACCCACAGGTGGATCTGGATATGGGGGTAGGCCGCGGCAAAGGCGCGGAAACCGTTTTGCAGGTATGTAAAGTCTCCCAGCGCCAGATGGGCGATGAACAGAATTTTGTCCGACTTTTGTAGAAGTTCGGCGGGAATCAAAGGCGTCATGTATCAGTACGATTTCAGGTATTCATTCGATGGGTCAAGCCACTTGCTGGGAAAATTGCAGGCGATGCAGATTGGCATACGCACCGTTGGCATCCAATAATTGCTGGTGACTGCCGGTTTCCATTATTTTCCCATGTGACAATACCACGATACGGTCCGCACGTTCAATTGTTGATAGCCTATGAGCAATAACTAGGGTCGTTTTACCTTGCATTAAGTGTTCCAGTGCCGCTTGCACGGCCCGTTCCGCCTCCGTATCCAGTGCCGAGGTGGCTTCATCGAGGATCAGGATGGGCGCATCCTTGTAGATCGCGCGGGCGATGGCCACGCGCTGGCGCTGGCCGCCGGACAGGCGCGAGCCGTTGTCGCCCAGGCGCGTTTCCAGGCCGTCGGGCAAGCCGTCGATGACGTCCGACAGGAAGGCCGCCGCTGCCGCGGCCTCGACGCGCTGCCGGTCCGGGGCCGCATCGCCATACGCGATATTGGCGGCCAGGGTATCGTCGAACAACACTACCTGCTGGCTGACCATGGCGATCTGGCTGCGCAGGCTGGTCAGGGCGATGGCATCGATATTCTGTCCATCGAGCAGGATTTCACCGCTGCTGGCCGAGTAAAAGCCGGGCAGCAGGCTGACCAGGGTCGATTTGCCGCCGCCGGACATGCCGACAAAGGCCACCGTTTGCCCGGGAGCGATGCTCAGGTCGATGTGCCGCAGGGCCAGCTCCTGGTGTCCGGGGTAGGCAAAGCTCACGTCCCGGAATTCGATGCGGCCGCTGCAGCGGCCAGCCAAGGGCATGCCGCCCGTGCGTTCCGGTGTCTTGTCGATCAGCTGGAAGACTTCCTCGGCGGCGGCCATGCCGCGCTGCAGGGGGCCGTTGACTTCGGCTAGCTGCTTCAGGGGCGTGAGCAGCATCAGCATGGCCGTGATGAAGGAAACAAAGCCGCCGACCGTGATCTGGCCCTGCTCCGACTGGAACAGGGCCATCACGATGACCAGGGCCACGGCGGCGGCCGTGATCACCTGCGTGATGGGCACGGTGGCGGAAAAGGTCGTGGTCATGCGCATGCTGTAGCGGCGCAATTGTTCCGCGCGCTCTTCGAAACGCGATTTTTCGTAGTCCTGGCCGCCGAAGATCTTGATCACTTGCTGAGCACGCGTGGTTTCCTCGATGACCTGGGTCAGTTCGGCATTGACGGCCAGCGAGTCGCGGTTGAGTTTTTTCAGGCGCTTGCCCGTGGTGCGCACGACGATGGTCAGCAGGGGCAGCAGCACCAGGGTGACGAGGGTCAGCACCCAGTTCAGGTACAGCAGCCATGCCAGCAGGCCCAGCACGGTCAGCGAGGAGCGCACGATCGAGGTAAACACCTTGGTCACCATTTCGATGATCTGCTGCACTTCGAACATGATGGAATTGATGACTTTGCCCACCGTGTGCGTGTTGTAGAAGTCGATGGGCAGGTTGAGCATGCTGGCAAACATGCGGCGCCGCAATTCGTTGAGGATGCGCGTGGAGACATAGCTCATCAGGTAGCTGCTGGCAAACGTCGATGCGCCGCGCATGGCAAAGATGCCGATGACGATCAGCGGCACCAGCCAGAAGGAAAAACTCACCTTGCCGCCAAAACCATTGTCGAGTAGCAACTTGAGCGCATACGGCAGCAGCGGTTCCGTGGCCGCCGTGACGACCATTGCCAGCAGGGCCAGGGCCAGGTGTTTCTTGTAGGGCGCGTGCAGCGCGGTGAGGCGCTTCAGGTCGGGCGTGAGCATCGGTATGGTTCCTTGCAGGGGACAGCAGACAGCAAAAACGGTCGGGCGGAAAACGAGCTCAGGCAGTACGTTCCTGCCGGCGCAACAGGGCCCACAGGATCACCATGGGGAAGACCAGCATGATGATGCCGATATTCAGGGTGAGCGAACTGGTCGTCAGGCCAAAGATCATGTAGCAGGCGCACAGTATCACGCCGGCCAGCGCATATGGCTGGGCTGGAGCGGCGCTGTGGCGCACGCCGCGGGCAAACAGGGTCAACGGAACGAGGAAGAGCGCAAGCAAGGCCAGTGCGCCGATGATGCCGCGCTTGACCAGGGCGTCGAGGTAGTCGTTGTGGGCATTGGTATAGTCCTTGATGATTTTATCCATTTTGCCTTCTTCAGCCATCTCCTGCTTGGCCGCCAGATAGCCGTTGCGCCCCATGCCGAGCCAGAGATGCTCGCTCGACAGTGCCCAGGCGGTGCGCCACATTTCCATGCGCTGGCCGATGGACGTGGTCACATTGTCGCTGTCCTGAAATTGTTTGATGTCATTGACCGCCACCGCCACGCGCTGGGGCACGCGTGAGTTGGGAAGCGTGTAGGCAAGGACGAACGCCGCCAGCAGTGCGCCCAGCAGCGCGGCCAGATAGCGGGTGCCGCGGCCCTTCGAATAATA
Organism: Janthinobacterium sp. P210006; assembly: GCF_036231885.1. Taxonomy (NCBI): domain Bacteria; kingdom Pseudomonadati; phylum Pseudomonadota; class Betaproteobacteria; order Burkholderiales; family Oxalobacteraceae; genus Janthinobacterium; species Janthinobacterium sp. P210006. Next base: position 735,900 of record NZ_JAZARD010000001.1, read on the forward strand.
GCCGGCAAAAAGGCAGCCGCAGACGGGGAGCACCAGCCAGCCGCTGCGGCTGCCGCTGATGACCGATCCCAGAATGCCGGCCAGGCCACCGGCCACCAGGAGCAGGGTCCATGCCAGGCGATGGCTTTGTTCACGCGCCCAGCCCAGGCCGCACAGGGCCAGCATGCCCAGCAGCATGCTGACATTGCCATAATGGATGGCATTGCTCGTTGCCGCTTGCGGGCGGTACATTTCGAGCACGAGAAATTGCCAGGAAGCCAGAGCCGCGCCGCTGATGGCGCCGATGGCCAGGCCGCTCCACCAGGCCGCAGGGCGGGGCGGATAAGCAATCAGCAGCAGCAGCACGGGCATGGCCAGCAATGCCCGCAATGGCATGTCGAGTTCGCGCGCGGGATCGTCGTGGTACAGCATGTTGGCGGTAAAGATGAAGAAGTACAGCAGCAGGGTGCCCAGCAGCAGATAATCGCGGCGTTGCAGGTTCAGGCGGGGGCGTTTCCATACCAGGCACATGCTGGCCAGCAAGAGAACCAGGGCGCCCAATGAATATCCGCTGGTGACAGCCAGTGCCAATGCCGAAAAGAGAAAAACACAAACAGAGGTCAGGCCGAGCATGAATATCCTTGGTAACGCATGTCGTCGCCGTTATGGCAACTGTAGCAACATAAAGTAGGCGTCATTGTAATCGAAGGTGGCTGAAAAAACGCCCCTGGGGAATTTGTCCTTCGATAACGGCATGGGCGTTCTCAAGGGGGGAGAATGCAAAAAACCATGGTTTTCAGCCATGGTTTTTTTGTAAGCAATGGTAACTTGCCGTTAATTGGACGAGGCCCGCGAGCCTGTCAGGCGGATCAGGCGTTTGCCGGTACGCGGGTGGCGACGCCGGTGGCGATGGCCGCTTGCGACACGGCTGGCGCGACCCAGCTGCGCAGGCGCTCGTCGAACGGCGACGGAATCAGTTGCAGCGGCGTCAGCGCGCTGCTCTCGTGACCCGGCAACGGTTCCTTGGCCAGTGCGGCGATGGCGCGCACGCAGGCCAGCTTCATCTCTTCGTTGATGGTGGTGGCGCCCACGTCGAGCGCGCCGCGGAAGATGTACGGGAAGCACAGCACGTTATTGATCTGGTTCGGGTAGTCGGAACGGCCCGTGGCCACGATGGCGTCGTCGCGCACGGCATGCACTTTCTCGGGAGCGATTTCCGGATGCGGATTGGCCAGGGCGAAGATCAAGGGCTTGGCAGCCATCGATTCGACCATCTGCGCGCTGACCACGCCGCCCTTCGAGACGCCGATGAAGATGTCGGCGCCGACCATGGCGTCGGCCAGGTCGCGGTCGCTGGTGTCATTCGCGTAGCGTGCCTTGTTTTCTTCCATGTTGGCGTCGCGGCCCGGGTAGATCACGCCCTGGCTGTCGCATACTTTCAGCAGCGACTTGTTCAGGCCCAGCGAGACGAGCAGGTCCAGGCAGGCGATCGAGGCCGCGCCGGCGCCCGAGACGGCCACCTTGACGTTGCCGATGTCCTTGCCCACCAGTTCCAGGCCGTTCAGGATGCCGGCCGCGACGATGATGGCCGTGCCGTGCTGGTCGTCGTGGAAGACGGGAATGTTCATGCGCTTGCGCAATTGCTGTTCGATATAGAAGCAGTCGGGCGCCTTGATGTCTTCCAGGTTGATGCCGCCGAAGGTCGGCTCCATGCGCACCACGGTGTCGATGAACAGGTCGGGATCGTTCTCGGCCAGTTCGATGTCGAACACGTCGACGTCGGCAAATTGCTTGAACAGGCAAGCCTTGCCTTCCATCACCGGTTTGCTGGCCAGCGGACCGATATCGCCCAGGCCCAGCACGGCCGTGCCATTGGTGATCACGGCCACCAGGTTGCTGCGCGAAGTGTAGGTGCCGGCCGTGCGCGGATCTTCCACGATGGCTTCGCAGGCAAAGGCCACGCCCGGCGAGTACGCCAGGGTCAGGGCGCGGGCGTCGCCCAGCGGTTTGGTTGGCGTGACGGAAATCTTGCCTGCGCGGGGTTCCGCGTGATAGGCGAGGGCGGCTTCTTTCAGGTTGAAGGTTTCGCCGTTCTGGTCGGCGTGCTTGCTGTGGGAAGTAGACATAGGAATTCTGGGAGGGGCCGATAGAGCCCGAGTGGTAAGTCTGAGCCATGTTATGCAAGCGTTTGCACGCTGTCAAGGCTCGTTTGTGGCGAAGTCGATCAAAACCGCTTTGGGTGACGGCTTTATTTCAATGCAAGCGTTTGCTCGGTTTTTGACGGAAGGGGGAATTTTTGCGATAAAATCACTGTATTGCGATCCGGGAAGCCCATGACAAACAAGAACCCCACCTTAAGCGACGTTGCACGGGCCAGCGGTGTGCACTTTTCCACCGTCTCGCGCGTGATGAACCCGGCAACGCGGCAGATGGTCAGCGCCGAGGTGGCCGCGCGCGTGCTGGCCGAAGCGGGCCGGCTCGGCTACCGGCCGAACCGCGCCGCCTCCACCCTGGTCACGCGCAAGTCGCGCATCATCGGCGTGGTCCTGCCCGACATTACCAACGCCGTGTTCCCGCCGATTTTGCTGGGCATCGAGGAAGGCTTGCGCAAGCATGGCTACCTGGCCATCGTCGCCAATGTGGGCGCCGACGAGGAAGAGCAGCTGTTCGTCATCAACCGGCTGCTGGGGCAGCAGGTCGACGGCCTGATCCTGGCCACGGCGCGCCGCCACGATCCCGTCATCAAGATGTGCATCGACCAGAATGTGCCCGTCGTCACCGTCAACCGCAGCGACGAGACGGGCGTCGCTTCCTGCGTGGTCAGCGACGACGTGGTGGGCATGCGCCTGGCCGTGGAACACTTGCTGGCGCTGGGGCACCGCCATATCGCCCACATCGCGGGGCCGGAAAACCTGTCCACGGGCCACGTGCGCCGCCTGGGCTTCCTGGCCGCCATCCAGGCCAGCGAACTCGATCCGTCGCAGGCCTTCGTCTTCGAGAGCAGCGGCTATTCGCGCGAATGCGGCAAGGCCGCCCTGCTGGAACTGCTGCGCCAGTCGCCGCAAACGACGGCCGTGGTGACGGGCAGCGACCTGGTGGCCCTCGGCTGCTACGACGCCATCCGCGAACTGGGCTTGAGCTGTCCCGAAGATATTTCCGTCGTGGGCCACAACGACATGCCGTACATGGACATGATCCGCCCACCCCTGACCACCATCCGCATCCGCCACCACGGCATCGGCACGGAAGCGGCCCGGCTGATCCTGCAGACCATCGACTCGCCCGATGCCTCGGTGCTCGACGTGCGCCTGAAACCGGAGCTGGTGGTGCGCGAATCGACGGCCGCTCCCCGGGGCTGATGCAACGCCGGTGGCCGCGCCGCTGCAAGGTGGTACACTGGCGCCCCTCAACGTATTTTGCCCCTCCATCGCCATGACCAAAACCAACACGCCTTCCCCCAAACGCCGCGAAGAGGGCGTCGCCAAGCTGACCGTCAATCCTTTCCTCGATGCCGAGTTTTACGCGCGCATGCGCGACTACACGGAGCGCGATGCGGCCATCATCAAGGAATTGAAGGCGATCGCCGAGATCCGCGCCGGCAACAAGCAGCCCGATCCGCGCCTGGCGCCGTCGTTGCAGGCATTGCGCGATACCGTCAAGAAGGGCCTGACGTTTGGCGAAATGCTGGACCGCATTGCGGCCGGCAAGGAAAAAGGCCTGTGGGAACCGTGGATGACGACTTTCGGCATCGAGATCCGCGCCGTCAACTACGGCGCCGGCCCGCGCAACGCCTGCCTGGTGCTGGACCTGGCCGCCAATGCCCCTGCGCACGCCATGTTCGCCAAGGCGGGCATCCAGAACTGGCGCAGCCTGGCGGCAGACGACTGCTCCGTCGTGCGCTCGGAAAAGGCCACGGAAACCACGCCCTTGAAAGTGTATGCCGTGTTTTACCTGGATCCGTTGCCAGCCTGAACCAGCAGCAGCACCGCCAGTCCCACCAGCATCACGCCCGATAGCCGTTCCAGCGACGGCAGCGCACGCGCAAAGCGCTGGCGTAGGGCGGCGCTGCCAATCGCCAGCGCCACCGCCATATCCCACGCCAGCACGGCAAAGACCATCCACGCGCCATACGCCGCCATCGTGCCGGGACCCGTCTGCCGGCCGGCCAGCACGGTGGCCAGGCTGACATAGAACAGCGCATTCTTCGGATTCAGGATGGCGGAGACAAAACCCATCACCAGGCCGCCGCGCCAGTGCGCCTTGCCCGCGGCGGGCCTTGCATCCAGGCGGCTCTTGCCCGCATGGCGCAGGAACAGCCAGCCCAGGTAAAACAGATAGGCGCAGCCGGCCAGCTGCACCACAAGAAATGCTTTACTGCCAGCCTGCAGCACGGACAAGCCGCCAAACGCCGCCGCGATAAATACGCCATTGGCCAGCGCAATGCCGATGCACGCGCCCGTGGCGCCGCGCCAGCCATGGGCCAGGGAGCTGCGGGCAACGAGGAAAAAATCGGGACCGGGAGACAGCAAGGCCAGGAAATGGGCACCGGCGATAAGTAGAAAGTCCTGCATGACCAGGCGGCTCCGGCAACGATGGAGCGGCCAGTATGGCGATGCGCCGACGGCGCGTATTGAAGAAAATTGCGCGCTCCGGCCTAGCCGCGGTAGCGTCCCGGCGTGATGCCCGCATGGGCCTTGAAGACGCGCTGGAAATGGCTCTGGTCGGCAAAGCCCAGCTCATGGGCCAGCTGTGCGAGGGCCGTGCCTGCCTGCAGGCTGCCGCGCGCGCGGTTGATGCTGGCATTGAGCTGGTATGCATGCGGCGTCATGCCGGTGGCGGCGCGAAAGGCGCGGATCAGCTGATAGCGGCTCAGGCCCGCCGACTGCGCCAGGTGCGCCAGGCTGGCCAGCGGCTGCGCTTCCAGCGTCTCCAGCACGGGCGCCAGCCGTTGCGGCAGCGGCTGGCGCGCCGATGGCAGCACGCCTGCGCTGGCACAGGCGCAATCGGCCAAAAACGCCAGCAGCGCAACATCCTTGTCGTGCGTACTGCCTGCAGAAAACAGCAATGCGTTCATCGCGCAGAACTGCGCATACAGCACGGGACAATCGAACACGCGCGCCGTCCCGCCATCAAGCGCCGGCGCATGCGCGCGCAGCCACTGCGCATCGAGATGCAGCATCTGGTAGCTCCAGGCCATGCCGGGCAGGGGATTGCAGGCATGGACGCAGCCGGCCGGCACCAGCACCAGGCTGCCGGCACGCAGCGCGCTCTGGCGGCCATGGCTGCCCGTGAAGACGCTGCCGCCCGCATCGACGGCACCGATGGAAAACGTGGGATGGCTATGGGGCTTGTAGCAAGCCCTGCTGTGACAGGCGCGCCGGCTTTCCACGTGGGGCAGAAGCGGGTCGCGCCAGAAGGCGGTGTCGCCGGGCATGGCTACATCAGGATCACGTCGTACTGCTCCTGGTGGTAGGCGTTCTCCACCTGCAGCGAGATTTTCTTGCCGATGAAGTCGCCCAGCATGGCCAGGTGCTGCGATTCTTCTTCCAGGAACAGGTCGACCACTTCCTGCGAGGCGAGGATGCGGAATTCGCGCGGGTTGAACTGCTTTGCTTCGCGCAGCAGTTCGCGCAGGATTTCATAGCAGATCGTGCGCGAGGTCTTGACCTGGCCCTTGCCGGCGCAGGCAGGGCACGGTTCGCACAGGATGTGGGCCAGCGATTCGCGCGTGCGCTTGCGCGTCATTTCCACCAGGCCCAGCGGCGAGAAATTGCTCACCGAGACCTTGGTGCGGTCGCGCGACAGGGTGCGTTTCAGCTCGGCCAGCACGGCATTGCGGTGCTCGGCGTTGTCCATGTCGATGAAGTCGAGGATGATGATGCCCCCCAGGTTGCGCAGGCGCAGCTGGCGCGCGATGGCGTGCGCCGCTTCCAGGTTGGTCTTGAAGATGGTGTCGGCAAAATTGCGTCCGCCTACGAAACCGCCCGTGTTGACGTCGATGGTGGTCATCGCTTCCGTCTGGTCGACGATCAGGTAGCCGCCCGATTTCAGGTCGACCCGGCGGCCCAGCGCGCGCAGGATTTCTTCTTCCACGCCGTACAGGTCGAACAGGGGGCGCTCGCCCGTGTAGTGCTGCAGGCGCGTCAGTTCGCTGGGCGTGTAGATTTCCGCGAATTCGCGCAATTTCACGTAGTTTTCGCGCGAATCGACCTGGATGGTGGCCGTTTCATCGCCGACAAAGTCGCGCAGCACGCGCTGGGCCAGGCTCAAGTCCTGGTGCAGCAGGCTGGTGGCGGGACGCGTGCGCGCGCCGTGCGTGATGGTGCTCCACGTCTTGCGCAGGTAGTCGACGTCCGCCTTCAGGTCCGCGTCGGATGCATCTTCGGCCATCGTGCGCACGATGTAGCCGCCTTTTTCGTCGGGCGGCAGCAGGCTTTGCAGGCGCGTGCGCAGCAGTTCGCGTTCCGCTTCCTTTTCGATTTTCTGCGAGATGCCGATGTGCTTGTCCTGCGGCAGGTACACCAGCATGCGTCCGGCGATGGAAATCTGCGTCGACAGGCGCGCGCCCTTGGTGCCGATCGGGTCCTTGATCACCTGTACCGTCAGCACCTGGCCGTCAAACAGGATCTTTTCGATGGGGGCGGGCGTGGCGTTCTGGCCATCGTGGCCGCGCGCTTCCCAGATGTCGGCCACGTGCAGGAAGGCGGCCCGTTCCAGGCCGATGTCGATGAAGGCCGACTGCATGCCCGGCAACACCCGCACCACTTTGCCGGAATACACATTGCCGGCCAGGCCGCGCGTGAGCGTGCGCTCGATGTGCAATTCCTGCACGGCGCCCTGCAGGATGAGGGCGACGCGCGTTTCTTGCGGCGTGATATTGATCAGGATGTCTTCGTTCATGGAGGCGCGGGAGTGGAGGCAACGAATGACATCATACCCGGGATCAGGGCAGGGGCAAACCTGCTTGCCTCAGCAACTGTGCGGTTTCGTACAGGGGCAGGCCCATGATGCCGGAATGGCTGCCTTCGATGTGCTCGACGAATAGCGCGGCGCTGCCCTGGATGCCATAGGCGCCGGCCTTGTCGTACGGCTCCGGCGTGGCGCAGTACGCGGCGATGGAGGCGGGCGAGAGCACGCCGAAGCGCACCTGCGAGATTTGCGTACGCTGCTCGGCGAAGTCCTTGTAGTGCACGGCGATCGAGGTCAGCACCTGGTGCGTGCGGCCCGACAGCTGCTGCAGCATGGCCACGGCCTCGGCGCGGTCGGCCGGCTTGCCGAGGATGACGCCGTCGATGGTGACGGTGGTGTCGGCCGCCAGCACGGGGCGCGGCGTCAGGTGGCGGCGGCGCACCAGGTCCCAGGCGAAGGCGGCTTTTTCATTCGCCACGCGGGCCACATAGTCGAGCGCCGACTCGCCATCGAGGACTTCCTCGGTGACGTCGGCGCCGCGCGGGCCGTCGCTGCGCAGCAGCAGTAATTCGAAATCGATGCCGATCTGGCGCAGCAGTTCGCGCCGGCGCGGGCTTTTGGAGGCGAGATAGATCTTGTTATCGGCCGGTTTCATGGGAATTCAGACGCGGTGGTAGGGGTGGTTTTGCGTGATCGACCAGGCGCGGTACAGCTGCTCGGCGAGGATCACGCGCACCACGCCGTGCGGCAGGGTCATGCTGGAAATGCGCAGCATGCCTTCGGCACGCGCCTTGAGTTGCGGATCGAGGCCGTCGGCGCCGCCGATCAAAAAGGCGGTGTCGCGGCCATCCTGCTGCCACGCCATCAACTGCTGCGACAGGCCGACGCTGGTCAGGTCCTTGCCGCGTTCGTCGAGGGCGATGATGCGCACGCCCTTGGGCAGGACGGCTTCGATGCGTTCGCGTTCCAGCGCCATCGCCGTGGCGGCGGTCTTGCTGCCGGAACGCTCCACCGGCTTGATTTCTTTCAGCACGATGCGCAATTCCGGCGGCATGCGCTTCGCGTATTCCGCGAAGCCCGTCTCTATCCAGGCCGGCATTTTATGGCCGACCGCAGCGATGATGAGCTGCATCGACGCTTACGCTTCGACTTTTTTGATACGCTTGATCACGGTTTTTGCCGGTGCAGCATCGGCTGCCGGCTTGGCCGCGCGTGGGGCGCGTACTTTTTTCTCCGGCAGCGCTTTCAGCGCTTTCACTGCAGCCGCTTCGGTCTTGGTTGGCGCGACTTTCACGGTCTTGCCGACGGCTTTGGAAGCGGTGGCTTTCTTTGCCGGGGCTTTCTTGGCGGCGGTGGCTGCCGTGGCTTTCTTGGCCGGTGTCTTTTTCTCGATCACGGGCGCCGCTTCCACATTGGCCTTGCTTGCCGCCAGATGGCCGCTGACCTTTTTCGGCTCGTCGCCGGCGGCTTTTTTCGGCGCGCGCTTGGCGGCACCCAGCTTGACCGGGGTATCGCCCCAGATTTCTTCCAGGCGGTAGTAGGCGCGGATAGGCGCTTGCATGATGTGGACGATCATGTCGCCCAGATCGACCAGCACCCATTCACCGGTGTCCTCGCCTTCCATGCCGATGATGTCGCCGCCGGCGTCCTTGACCTTGTTGCGTACCGAGGCGGCCAGCGCCTTGGTTTGACGGTTCGAGGTACCGGAGACGATCGCGATGCGGTCGAACAGGCTGGTCAGGTGGCTCGTTTCGAAGACAGCGATGTCTTGGCCTTTGACGTCTTCAAGGGCGTCAACGACGAGGGTTTGCAGTTTTTTGATGTCCATTTAGCTTTTGTATAAATTATGTTGTTCAATATAGTCTAGCACTAGCGGGGAAACAAGCGGGTTTGCCCGATTCCCCCGTTGTAATGCCGCACGTATTTCGGTGGCGGAGATATCCACCGCGAAGTCCTGTGCCAGATAAGTCAGACCGTGCGGCGTGTTGCGGATGCTTTCCAGTGACCCCAGGCGGCGCGAAAATTCTTCGGCGACCACTTGCGGCACTGCGGTGTCATTCAGCGCGAAGCCGGGGCGGGCCGCGACGCAGATATGCGCGTATTCAAATAATTGCTGCCATTCGCGCCATGTCGCGAGCCGCTGCAGCTGGTCGGCGCCCATCAGGAAAACGATGGAAGCGCGCGTTCCCAGTTCGGCGCGTACCTGGCGCAGGGTATCGATGGTGTAGCTGGCCTGGCCATGTTCGCTGCGCTCGATTTCCTGGCGGTCGATCATCACGGGCAGCGGCAGGCCGGCAAAGGCCAGGCTGGCCATTTCGGCGCGCTGCTGGCCGGTGGCGCCCAGATTGCCTTTTTGCCAGGGCGCGCCCGCCGGAATCACGCGCAGCTCGTCGGCGTGCAGCAGGCTGGAAAAATGCGTGCCCAGAGCGACGTGTCCCATGTGAACCGGATCGTAGCTGCCGCCGAGCAGCGCCACGCATGGTGTACTGCGCGCCGTGCCCGCCGTCGTGCCAACTGCGGTCACGCCTGCAGCCAGTCGCGATGCACGAGGAAGTCAGTATACAACGCCGCTTCGGGACTGCCCGCTTCCGGGTGCCAGTCGTAGCGCCACTTGACCACGGGCGGCATCGACATCAGGATCGCCTCGGTGCGTCCGCCCGACTGCAAGCCGAACAGGGTACCGCGGTCGAACACCAGGTTGAATTCGACATAGCGTCCGCGCCGGTAGCACTGGAAATCGCGTTCGCGCTCGCCGTAGGGCGTATCCTTGCGGCGCGCCAGGATCGGCACGTACGCGTCGATGAAGGCGTCGCCGGCGCTGCGCAGCATCGCAAAGCTGTCGTCAAAGCCCAGGGCATTGAAGTCGTCGAAGAAGATGCCGCCGGCGCCGCGCGCTTCGCGCCGGTGCTTCAGGTAGAAATAATCGTCGCACCACTGCTTGAACTTCGGATGCAGCTCTTCGCCAAACGGCGCCAGCGCATCATGGCACACCTGGTGAAAGTGCCTTACGTCGCCCGCATCGCCATAATACGGCGTCAGGTCCATGCCGCCGCCGAACCACCATACGGGTTCGCCATCGGCATTGACGGTGCTGAAAAACCGCACGTTCATGTGCACCGTGGGCGCATACGGGTTACGCGGATGCAGTACCAGCGACACGCCCATCGCTTCCCACGCCTTGCCGCCCAGTTCCGGGCGCGCGGCCGCTGCCGATGGCGGCAGTGCGGCGCCGGTGACGTGCGAAAAATTCACGCCGCCACGCTCGAACACATTGCCTTCCTCGATCAGCCGCGAAATGCCGCCGCCGCCCTCGGGGCGCTGCCAGGCATCGGTCAGGAAGGGCTTGCCGTCCTGCGCTTCGAGCGCCTGCACGATACGGCTTTGCAGATCGAGCAAATAAGCCTTGACGGCCGAAGGAGAGGGGTTTGACGACATCGCGTGGGCCGACGAGGCCGAAATAAAAAAGTAAGGACGGATTGTACCCTGTTACGCGTTTTTGTGATAGGGCGGCGCTGGTGCTGTGGTTTTGCGGCCGGCCGCGAGCGCCATCTGCGGCCAGCATCCCTTACAGTATGCGCAATTGCTGCAGCACGGGCAGTTTTTCACGCAGGAATTCCTCAATGGCGGCGTTGAGCAGTTGCTGGTGCGCCGCCTCGTCGGCGCATGCCGCGCCGTCCTTGAGCAGGCGGCGCCCGCAGCGCGCCATCGCGCCGGCCGCCTGCGCCTGCAGGGTGGCCAGGTCCGGCCGCTCCCGTTCCTGGGTCAGTAGTGAAAACAGCAGCCGGTCGATGAACTCCGTGTCGATACCGCTGCCTGTCAATGGCGAGCACAGGATACGGTAGTCGTCGTCGTAGCGCAGCTGCGCGCCGATGGCCTGGTTCAGGCGGTGCGCGGCTGCGTCGCCGCCGTCGCCCTGCGCCGCACACGGGAAATACATCACGACCTGGCTGCCGGTGACCAGCATGGCCGCCACCTCCGCCAGGCTTTGCACGCTCTGTTCTGGCAGGGAAGGCAGTGCAGCCAATTCGGCCAGACTATGCGGGCCGGTCGCCAGCGCGTCGCAGACGGCGCCGTAGACCTGCTCGTTTCCCGTCACGACGCCTGCCTTGGTCTGGAAGGTAAAGGTCATCTCGGCACGCGGTACCAGCATGGCCAGGTGCACGCTGGCGAGACATTCGGCCTGGCGCACGCCTCCCATGCGGCGTGCGCCCCGCACCAGCACATCCTTGCGGAAGCTGGTGTTGAGAAAATAATCCCTCATCGTTTCGCGCATGGCCGCATCGGGCAGCAAGTCGATGGCGGCTTGCTGGTCGGCGTTCAGATACAGCTCGGGAAAGACAAAAGGCAGGTCGGAGGAGCCGGCAAAATCGAGCTTGGCGCGCGCCACATCGCGCATCACGTCGGCGTGGTACAGCGGCTCCCAGTCCTGGTTCAGGTATTCATGCACGCTGTAATGGGGATCGCTTTTGATGAGCGCATTGAGGCGCGGCGCGAGCACGGGATTGTCCGCGATGTAGCCCGCCTGCAGGTTCTGCAGTTGCTGCACATAAGCGATGCCGGCCTGCATCTGCAAGTCGCTGCGGCTGGGGAAGCTGGCGGCAAACTCCAGCAGCAGGCGTTGCAGGGGCAGGGCGGAACTCCATCCTGGCATGGCGTTATAGCTGAGGGAAACGATGCCGCCCGGTTTCAGATAGCGGGCAATGAAGTCGACGATATGCTGGCGGTTTTCCCGGCTGACCCAGGTGTAGATGCCGTGCAGGGTGATGAAGTCGAACTGCGGCAGGTCGGGCACGCGGCCCTGGGCCAATTCCTCAAAGCTGTTCTCCAGCAGGGTCAGATTGCTTGACTGGGCCTTTGCCGCCAGGGCGCGTGCGCCGGCGACATGCGCCGGATTGAAATCGTTGCCGTAGAACTGGCCGTTGGCATTGGCCGCCGCCAGTACGTTCAGCGTCTGGCCGCGGCCGAAGCCCAGTTCAAAGTAGGTGTAGGGCTGATCCAAAGGCACCGGTTCGATGCCGTTGAGGATGCAGCTGAAATTGAGGTGATGCGGACTCAGGTCGCTGTAAAAACCGTTGGTGTACTCGATATCCGACACATATCCTTCATTCCAGGCCATGGTTTCCCCGCATTGGTGGCAAAACGGCAGTATGCCATCATGACCGCCGGCGCGGGAAGTGCCTTGTGATTTAGCGCGCCGGCGGCATGGCGTCATCCTGCACGACGGTGATGGACAGGTCCGGCCCGGCGCCGGGCAGGCGCGCACTCTCCACGGCCTGCGCGGCGCGCTGCTGCAGGTCGCGCCGCTCGACGCCCTGTCCGGTGACGGGAGCGGCGACGGGGGCTGCGGCGGGAACGGACGCCTGCCTGGAGACGATGGCGCGGGCCGCAAGGGCCGCTACCAGAACGAGCAGCGCGGCCATCACCCACGTTCCCGGCCGCGCATGCGCGGGGCGTTCCCGGCGCGCCTGGCGCGCGGCGCCATCGACGATGATACGGGCCAGTTCCGAGCCGCGCTGGCGGGCGCGCAGGCGCAGTGCCTCGAACTGGAGCGCGGACATGGTGCCTTGCCGAAGCATGTCGCTCAGGGCGGCAACCGGCGAAGCGAGCAGGCGGTCCGCCGGCAAGCTGGCGTGCGCGGCGTCGCGCTGCCACTGGTCGATCACGTCTTCGTCGTACAGGGTGTCGATGGCCTGGCGGTTGACCAGCTCGAGCGCGGCGGCGGCCAGATGCTGGCGTTCCTGCAGGGCTGCGCCGCCATGCTGGCGCGGCAGCTCGCGCACCCGCTGCAGGAAGGCGTCCTGCGGCAGCAGGTCCGTGCGCAGCAGCCAGGCCAGCGTGTCGGCCAGGCCCGCGCCGGGGGCCAGCCGCGGCATGTCGAAGTCGTCCTCGTCGGGCAGGGCGAGAATGTCCAGTTCGTCCATCGCCTCGTCGAATTCCTGGGCCGTGATCAGGCCGCGCTGGCGCAGTCCGGCCAGGCCGGGGTGGGATGGAAGTGTCATGGTGTGCCAATTTGCCAGGAAAGCAAAATGTTAGCGCAAAGCCCGTTTTCCTGGCGCCCGAAAAACAACAGGGCCGGGACGGAGAAGCTCCGCGCCGGCCCTGCCGTGTGCCGCAAACGGGCTGATCAGTGCTTCAGGCCGCGCCAGCCGATGTCGCGGCGGTACTGCGCGCCGTCGAAATGGATTTTTTCCACGGTTTCATATGCCTGCTTCTGCGCCATCTTGATGCTGTCGCCCAGGCCCACCACGCACAGCACGCGCCCGCCGTTGGTGACCAGGCGCTCGCCCTCGATGCGGGTGCCCGCATGGAAGGTGACGGCGTCGGGCGTTTCGGCCGGGATGTCGCCGATCGGCGTGCCCTTGACGGGATCGTCCGGGTAGCCGGCAGCGGCCATGACGACGCCGACGGCCGTGCGGCGGTCCCATTCCAGTTCCACGGCGTCGAGCGTGCCGTTGACGGCGTGTTCCATGACGGTGACCAGGTCGGTCTTCAGGCGCGCCATGATGGGCTGCGTTTCCGGATCGCCCATGCGGCAGTTGAATTCCAGGGTCTTCGGCGTGCCCTTCTCATCGATCATCAGGCCCGCATACAGGAAGCCCGTAAACGTGATGCCATCCTTGGCCATGCCCTGGATGGTCGGCACGATGATCTCGCGCATGACGCGCGCATGCATGGCCGGCGTGACGATGGGCGCGGGCGAATACGCGCCCATGCCGCCCGTGTTCGGGCCCTGGTCGTGGTCCTTCAGGCGTTTGTGGTCCTGGCTGGTGGCCAGCGGCAGGATGTTCTTGCCGTCGCACATGACGATGAAGCTCGCTTCTTCGCCGGCCAGGAATTCCTCGATGACGATGCGCGCGCCGGCGTCGCCGAACTGGTTATCGGACAGCATCATGTCGACCGCCTGGTGCGCTTCTTCCAGTGTCATGGCCACGACCACGCCCTTGCCGGCGGCCAGGCCGTCGGCCTTGATGACGATGGGCGCGCCCATGGCATCGACATAGGCGTGCGCGGGAGCGACGTCGGAAAACGTCTGGTAGGCGGCCGTGGGGATGCCGTGGCGCTGCATGAAGGCCTTGGCGAAGTCCTTCGACGACTCCAGCTGCGCTGCTTCCTTGGTCGGGCCGAAGATTTTCAGGCCGCGCGAGCGGAACAGGTTGACGATGCCCGCCGCCAGCGGCACTTCCGGGCCGACGACGGTCAGGCCGATGTGTTCCTGCTGAACGAAGTCGGCCAGCAATTGCGGGTCGCTGATGTCGAGATTGACCAGGCGCGCGTCGCGCGCGGTGCCGCCATTGCCCGGCGCGACATACACCATCTGTATGCGTTCGGACTGGGCCAGTTTCCAGGCCAGGGCGTGTTCGCGGCCGCCAGAGCCGACTACCAGAATTTTCATAAGGACCGTTCGTTCAGTGTGGGTTGCAGGGCGGCAGTGCCGCCCTTGAGGTTGTTGCTTAGTTTTCGATCAGGGCGTTGGTGAAGACTTCCTGCACGTCGTCCAGCAGTTCCAGCGCGTCGATCAGCTTTTGCATCTTGATGGCGTCGTCGCCCGCGTACACGGTTTCCGTCGCCGGTTTCATGATGACTTCGGCCACTTCGGCCTTGAAGCCGGCCGCTTCCAGCGCTTCCTTGACGGCGGCGAAATCGTGCACGGGAGTCAGCACTTCGAAGCCGCCTTCTTCGTCGGCGATGACGTCTTCGGCGCCCGCTTCCAGGGCCGCTTCCATCAGCTTGTCTTCATCGGTGCCCGGCGCGAACAACAGCTGGCCGCAGTGCTGGAACATGAAGGCGACGGAGCCTTCGTTGCCCATGTTGCCGCCATTCTTGTTGAAGGCGTTGCGCACTTCGGCCACCGTGCGCACGCGGTTGTCCGTCATGCATTCGACGATGACGGCTGCGCCGCCCACGCCGTAGCCTTCGTAGCGCACTTCTTCGTAGTTGGCGCCATCGACGCCGCCGCTGCCGCGGTAGATCGCGCGCTGGACGTTGTCTTTAGGCATGTTCGCATCGGCCGCCTTGTCGACTGCCAGGCGCAGGCGCGGATTGGCCGCGATATCGGCGCCGCCCATGCGGGCTGCAACCGTGATTTCCTTGATCAGGCGCGTCCAGATTTTGCCGCGCTTGGCATCGGTGGCAGCCTTTTTATGCTTGATATTGGCCCATTTGCTATGTCCTGCCATGTCGAATCTTCCTTAGACGGGTGTTCAATTGTGGCCGACATTTTAGCATATTGCCCCCCTGCGAAGCGGCATGGCTCCGTCATCAAGCCGACACATTTTGTTGTTAAAGTGACGCGCTTTCATGTTATGCATCATCCCACCACTCCAATAATCAAGATTAAGGGCGCGACATCATGGCAAGTCAAATGGATAGACGGCAATTTCTGAAATTGGGCGGTTTTATCACCGTCTCAGTCGCCACCGTCGGCCTCGCCGCCTGCGGCAGCACCGATTACAGCGATCCTGGCGTGCCCCTGGCCAGCGGCAGCGACTGGAAATTCCCGCAAAGCGTGGCCTCGGGCGATCCGCGCGCCGACAGCGCCATGCTGTGGACGCGCGTCGTGCCCGCCAGTTTCGACGCCGTCGCGCCCGCCGTGGCCGGCAAGTCGGACGTGGCCGTGCGCCTGATCGTCAGCGTGGCGGACAATACGGCCGCGCTGGGCAGCAACACAGCCCTGGCCGGCACGCCGATCGTCGATGCGAAATTGCCGCTGAAAGCCGATTTCGACAATACCCTGCGCCACAAGGTCACGGGCCTGCAGCCGGGCCAGGTGTATTTTTACCAGTTCATCGCCGGCGACGTGCGCTCGAACGTGGGCCGCTTCAAGACGGCGCCCGCCGCCACGGCCGACGTGAGCCAGCTGCAGTTCGCCTACCTGACGTGCCAGGACTGGAGCATCAACCACTGGGGCGCGCTGTCGCACATCGCCGCCAACGAATCGCTGGACTTCATCGTCCACCTGGGCGACTACATCTATGAAACGGTGGGCGAGGCGTTCCAGAGCGGCGCCGTGGAAGGGCGCCACGACCAGCTGAAACTGCCCGATGGCACGTACAAGAGCGGCAACGCGGGCGCGAAATATGCGACCACGGTGGCCGACTACCGCTACCTGTACAAGAAATACCGCACCGATACGCGCCTGCAGGCCGTGCACGAGCGCTTCGCCTTCATCGCCATCTGGGACGACCACGAATTCACGGACGACGCCTGGCAGGATGCCTCCACCTACGAGGGCATCGTGGCGGCGGATGGCAGCGACCTGCACCAGCCCAACCGCCGCCGCAGCGCCAACCAGGCCTGGTTCGAATACATGCCGGCCGACGTCACGTTCGATGCCGCCGCGACGACCTTCCAGAATATCCAGATCTACCGCGATTTCCAGTTCGGCAAGCTGATGCAGCTGGTGATGACGGACGAGCGCCTGTACCGCGCCGACCATGCGATCGCCGAGTCGACCATCAACCCGGCCACGGGCAAGCCGCTGGGCAGCATCGGCAGCCGCTATCTGGTGCCGCAGGCGCTGTTCGACAGCGTGGAAGGGCAGAAAATGGCGGCCGCCACCAAGGCCGGCGCCGACCCGCTGGCTGCCGTCGGCATGCTGGGCAGCACGCAGCGCGATTGGTGGAAGGGCAAGATGAAGGCCGCCACGTCCACCTGGAAGCTGTGGGGCAATGAAGTGTCGTTGCTGCGCATGGGCCTGAATGGCACGGATGCGATCGCCACCTTGCTGGCCTTGAGCGCCATGTCGAACGTGGGCCAGGCCATCGCCACGACCTTGCCGCTGGTGGGCGGCAGTGTGCCGCTGGCGTCCGCCATCGTGGCCGCCTCGACGGCGGGTGCGTCGTCAGGCGTGGCGCAGGCCGCCGCCATGGCCATTGCCGGCGCGGCTGCGAACGCCGGCGCGCAGGGCGCCGCTGCCGTGGGCGCCGGCCTTTCCGCGGCGCAGGCCGGCATCACGGTGGCGGCCTACAATAGCGGCTCGCCGGCCGCCGCCGCGCAAGTGATCGCCTTCGGCTGGATCAAGCCCGACGTGCAGGCCAAGGGTGCGGCCTCGGCCTTTGTCGCCGCTTCCGGCCAGCAGGCGGCGCTGGCGCCGTTCTTCACGCGTTTCCTGCTCAATTGCGACCAGTGGGATGGCTACAACAGCGAACGCAAGAACCTGATGGCGCACCTGAAGACGAATGCCATCGGCAACGTGGTGGCGATCACGGGCGATATCCACTCCTTCTTTGCCGGCACGGTCAGCGACGATTTCGATGCGGCCGGCGGCGGCACGCCCGTCATGGTCGACCTGGTGTCGGCCGGCGTCAGTTCCGACTCCTTCTTCAGCTACCTGAAGTCGGCGGCCGGCACGATGGGCGATATCGGCACCCTCGTCAGCTATCCGCTGGCCATCCCCGTCACGGGCGTGGGCACGGTCAATCTCGACGTCAACCTGCTCGACTACACCATGGGCAAGGCCGTGCCGACCGTCGACAGCCTGCTGGAGCAGTTGCGCGTGCAGCTGCGCGGCGCGCTGGCCGCCAAAGGCGTGCCGGAAGCGCAGCTCGATGCCACGGTAGCGGCCGTGCAGGCTGGCTTGAAAGCGAGCACTGACTTCAGCGTAACGCTGCTGGGCCTGGCACAGCAATTGTCCGGCCTGGGCAACAATCCGTGGATCAAGCATTTGAACACGGATGCGCAGGGCTATACGGTGGTCACCTTGACGCCCGGCAAGCTGGTGGCGCAGTTCAAGCAGGTGAACAAGCTGGTCGGCACGGCGGCGCCATCGAACGTGATTGCGCGCGTGACGACGGTCACCGTGACGGCGGGCGCGGCGGCGGTGGTGGTGTCTTAAAATTATTTATTAAACGTCAAGCCCAAAGCAAGGGCTGGGGTCGGACCCTCAGGGTCCGACCCCGGTTTTTGCCGTCGGGCTTATCAGCCGCCTGTCGCTTTTGCCTTACAATCTGGAGATGAGCTCCAGTTCCCCGCAAGCATCTCCTCCTTCGATTCCCCGTTCCGTCTACCTCGGTGGCCTGGCCATCGCCGTGGGCGGGGCGGTGCTGTTTTCCACGAAGGCCATCGTTGCCAAGCTGCTGTACCGCTACCAGATCGATGCCGTCACCCTGATCGCCTTCAGGATGATCTTCTCGCTGCCCGTGTTTGCCGTCATCGCCTGGTGGAAGATGCGCACGGAGCCGCCCCTGTCGGTCAGCGACCGCTGGCGCCTGGTGGGGCTGGGACTGGTCGGCTATTACCTGTCCAGCTATCTGGACTTCCTCGGGCTGCAATACATTTCCGTGGGCCTGGAGCGGCTGATTCTGTTCCTCACGCCCACCTTCGTGCTCCTGATTACCACCGTCTACTTCAAGCAGCGCATCAGCCGCATGCAGTGGCTGGCCTTGCTGACCTCGTATTGCGGCATCGTGCTGGTCTTCCTGCACGACTTGCAGGGCGGCGCCAGCAATGTGGCGCTGGGCTCCACCCTGGTGCTGGGCTCGGCCTGTTCCTACGCCGTGTACCTGCTGGGTTCGGGGGAATTGGTGAAGCGCATCGGCTCGATGCGGCTCGTTTCCTACGCCATGTGCGTGGCCAGCTTTGCCTGCATCGCTCAATTTTTCATCCTGCGCCCCGTCGAATTGCTGATCCAGCCCATGCCCGTGTATGGTTTGTCTTTGCTGAACGGCATCTTTTGCACGGTGATGCCCGTCTTCATGACGATGATCGCCGTCGAGCGCATCGGCGCGCCCGTTGCTTCGCAGGCGGGCATGATCGGCCCCGTGTCGACCCTGTTCCTGGGCGCCATGATCCTCGATGAACCGATCACCAACTGGCAACTGGCCGGTACCAGCCTGGTGTTGGCCGGTATTTATTTGCTGTCGAAAAAGAAATAATTCCTCCACCCACTGAAAACGTCCCCACCATGAAAACACGCATCGCCCTGATTGCCCACGACAAGAAAAAAGATGACATGATTACCCTGGCGGGCGAATACCTGGACTTTCTCAAGGGCTGCGAACTGTCGGCCACGGGGACCACGGGCGGCCGCCTGATCAACGAACTGGGCCTGGCCGTCGAGCGCAAGCATTCGGGCCCGTTCGGCGGCGACTTGCAGATCGGCTCCCTGCTGGTGGAGGGCTTGATCGATTGCGTGATCTTCCTGCGCGACCCGATGACGCCGCAGCCGCACGAGCCGGACATCAACGCCCTAGTGCGCGCCTGCGACGTGCACAACGTGGCGTGCGCAACGAATCTGTCGTCGGCGCACCTGGTGCTGTCGCAGCTGCAGGCGCGCGCCCAGGCCGCCGCCTGACGTTTTTTCCGATTCTTCTTCAAGGAGCATATTGTGAGCGCAACGATTACCACCAAAGCCATCCGCGTACAGCGCGTGGGCGGCCCGGACGTGATGGAATATGTGGACGTGGAACTGCCGCCGCCCGGTCCCGGCGAAGCGCGCGTGAAACACGAGGCCATCGGTCTCAATTTCATCGACGTGTATTTCCGCACGGGCCTGTATCCGCAGCCGCTGCCCAATGGCCTGGGCGTCGAGGGCGCGGGCATCGTCGAGGCGGTGGGCGAGGGCGTCACGGAAGTCAAGGTGGGCGACCGCGTGGCCTACGCGGCGCGCATCAACGGCGCGTATGCGCAGCAGCGTAACTTGCCGGCCGCCCTGCTGCTGGTGCTGCCCGAGCGCATCGGTTTTGATACGGCCGCCGCCATGATGCTGCAGGGTTTGACGGTGCAATACCTGTTCCACCGCACGGTGGCCCTGAAGGCGGGCGACACGGTGCTGTTCCATGCGGCCGCGGGCGGCGTGGGCCTGATCGCCTGCCAGTGGGCGAAGGTGCTGGGCGTGAACCTGATCGGCACGGCCGGTTCCGATGAAAAGGCGGCGCTGGCCAAGGCGCATGGCGCCGCCCACGTCATCAACTACAACACGGAAAACTTCGTCGAGCGCGTGCGCGAGATCACGGGCGGCAAGGGCGTCTCCGTGGTGTACGACTCCATCGGCAAGGACACGTTTACGGGCTCGCTCGACTGCCTGGCGCCGCTGGGCATGATGGTCAGCTTCGGCAACGCTTCCGGCCCCGTGCCGGCCTTCACCCTCGGCGAGCTGGCGTCGCGCGGTTCGCTCTTCATCACGCGTCCGGCCCTGTTCAGCTATGCCTCGAACCGCGCGAACCTGGAAGAGATGGCCGCCTCGCTGTTCGGCGTCGTCAGCAGCGGCGAAGTCAAAATCGAGATCAACCAGCGCTACAGCCTGGCCCATATCGCCCAGGCGCACGCGGACCTGGAAGGGCGCAAGACCACGGGTTCGACCATCATCGTGCCATGAGCAGCGCGGGCGAAAAAGACGGCGCGCCGAAGTTCGGCCGCCTGCTGATCGTGCTGTTATTGGCCGTGGCCCTGATCGGCGTGCTCACTTTTGCCGCCGAGGCCTATTATTCTTAAATGAAAAAACCGGCTTGCGCATCGCTGCACAAGCCGGTTTTTTTTAACGCACCGGATACTGGCCGCGCGCTTCCTTATTCCACCTTGACTTCCACCTTCCGCGGCACGCCGCTCTGGCCGGGGAAGTCGGCAAAGGCGCTGGCCACCATGGCGGGCATCACGTGCGACGTGGCGCGCTTGTTGCTGGTCGATTGCACGGTCACGTCGTACAGTTTCTTGCCGTTGCGGTCATTGATCGTCACGCGCAATTCGCGTTCGTATTTATGGCGCACGCTTTCTTCCATTTCCATCGGGCCATACCAGTAAGGGTTATAGCCGAAGCGGCCATAGCCTGGCCATGCGCCGTAGCGGTAGCCGTAGCGGCCAGGCCAGTAGCCGGGGCCGTACCAGAATGGGTCGGTGGCCTGCAGCACGCGCTCAGGGTAGTCGACGGTCGAAAAATTCATGGACACGCGCAAGTTGGCGGCCGCAGGGCCGGAAGCTTCGCCGAAGCCGTGTTTTGCTAGCTCTGCGCGCACCAGGTTCTGGTAGCTGCGGTATTCGAGCGTATCGTTTTCCGCCACGGGCGCTTCAAACACATACGATTTGTCCTGCAATTGCGCAGGCCATTCATGGAAGACGGTGACGTCGCTGCGTACGGTGGTGGCGCAGCCGGTCAGCAACACGGTCAATGCGGCCATCATGATGGTGAGATATCGTTTCATTGCCTGATCTCCTGATATTCGCTGCAATTCATTGTTGGTAGACGCAATTCATCGCCTAGTATTATAAGAATAGTTCTATTTGTTTCCATACATTATTACAGAATGTTACCTGGCGTGTCGGCGTGTAAGGGAATCCAACATTCCTGGCGCGAATCGGCGCAAATGGCGGGCGAATCGGTCCTTTCCCTGCCTGGTGTTGGTAAAATAGGCTTTTGCCTCCGCTCCCACCCAAATCCCTATGCGCACAGACAGCCCTCAGACGATTTACCGCAAAGATTACACGCCGCCCAGCTTCCTGGTCGACAGCGTCGAACTTGGTTTCGATCTCGATCCCGCCCGCACAGTGGTGGCGAGCCGGATGCGCATGCGCCACAACCCGGCCAGCACCAGCCGCAACATTGAATTGCATGGCGAACACATTGAACTGGTGCAAGTACGCCTGAATGGCAAGCTGCTCAAGCCGTCGCAGTACACGCTGACGGCCGGCATGCTGACCATTCCGAAGGCGCCGGACGACGTGCTGCTCGATATCGAGACCGTGCTGGCGCCGCAGGACAATACCTCGCTGTCCGGCCTGTACGTGTCGAATCATAACTTCTTCACGCAGTGCGAAGCGGAGGGTTTCCGCCGCATCACCTTCTTCCCGGACCGCCCGGACGTGATGGCCAAGTACACGGTCATGCTGCGCGCCGACAAGCAGCAATATCCGGTGCTGCTATCGAACGGCAACCTGATCGAAGAGGGCGACCTGGGCGACGGACGCCATTACGCCAAGTGGGAAGACCCGTTCAAGAAGCCGTCGTACCTGTTTGCTCTGGTGGCGGCGCGCCTGGTGTGCCAGGAAGAGCGCTACACGCTCAAGTCCGGCCGCGAAGTGCTGCTGCAGGTATGGGTGGAAGACGGCAACCTCGATAAGACCGACTACGCCATGCAGTCGCTGAAAAACTCGATCCGCTGGGACGAGGAGCGCTTTGGCCTGGAGCTGGACCTGGACCGCTTCATGATCGTCGCCGTGGGCGACTTCAACATGGGCGCCATGGAAAACAAGGGCTTGAACATCTTTAACACCAAGTACGTGCTGGCCAATCCGCGCGTGGCGACCGACGTCGATTACGCGGGCATCGAGGCGGTGGTGGGCCATGAATACTTCCATAACTGGACCGGCAACCGCGTGACGTGCCGCGACTGGTTCCAGCTGTCGCTGAAGGAAGGCTTGACGGTCTTCCGCGACCAGGAATTCTCGGCCGACATGATCGGCACGGACACGGGCCGCGCCGTCACGCGCATCGACCAGGTGCGCACCTTGCGCCAGGCGCAGTTCCCGGAAGACGCGGGTCCGATGGCGCATCCCGTGCGTCCCGATTCCTTTGTCGAGATCAATAACTTTTATACGGTCACGATCTACGAAAAGGGCGCCGAAGTGGTGCGCATGTACCAGACCCTCGTGGGCCGCGACGGCTTCCGCAAGGGCATGGACCTGTACTTCGAACGCCACGATGGCCAGGCCGTGCAGTGCGACGACTTCCGCGCCGCCATGGCCGATGCGAATGGCCGCGATTTCTCGCAATTCGAGCGCTGGTACAGCCAGGCCGGCACGCCGGTGGTGAAAGCGTCCACGCGCTACGATGCGGCCAGCCAGACGTTCGAGCTGACCCTGGCGCAAAGCTGCCCCGCCACGCCGGGCCAGCCGAAGAAACTGCCTTTCCACATTCCCGTCACCGTCGGCCTGCTGGCAGCCGATGGCCGCGACATGCCGCTGCACGTCGATGGCGTCGTGTCGAACGGCGCCACCAGCGTCGTGCTGGAACTGACGCAAGCGGCGCAGACCTTCCGCTTCACGCACGTGACGCAAATGCCCGTGCCGTCGCTGCTGCGCGATTTTTCCGCGCCCGTGGTGCTGGAATACGACTACAGCGACGATCAGCTGCTGCACCTGTTCCGCCATGACAGCGATCCCGTCAACCGCTGGGAAGCGGGCCAGCGCCTGGCCATGGAGCGCCTGCTGAAACTCACCGCTGCCGTCGCCGCCGGCGAGACCCTGGCGCTGGACGATACCTTCATCGCCGCGCAGCGCGCCCTGCTGGCCGATGACACGCTCGATGCCGCCTTCCGTGAACTGGCCCTGATCCTGCCGTCGGAAACCATCATCGCCGAGCGCATGGCGCAAGTCGATCCGCAGGCGATCCATGCGGCGCGCCAGTTCATGCGCCGCACGATCGCGGCAGCCCTGAAGCCTGAATTGCTGGTGCAGTACCGCGCCAACCAGACGCCGGGCGAGTACAGCCCCGACGCCCGGTCGGCCGGCAAGCGGGCGCTGAAGAACCTGGCCCTGTCCTATCTGCTGATCGCGCCGGGCGAGCAGGAACTGGCCCTGGCGCAGCAGCAGTTCGACAGCGCCGGCAACATGACGGACCGCGCGGCCGCCCTGGGCGCCCTGATCCATTCGGGTTCCGCCGCGCACGCGCAGGCCGCGCTGGCCAGTTTCTATGCCGACTTCGAGAACGAGGCGCTGGTGGTCGACAAGTGGTTTGCCATGCAGGCGGCCGCCCCCGCGACCGATGTGCAGGCCGTGCGCCAGCTCATGACGCATCCCGCCTTCACCCTGAAAAACCCGAACCGCGCGCGCAGCCTGATCTTCAATTTCACGAATGGCAATCCGTCGCAGTTCCATGCGGCTGACGGCAGCGGCTACGCCTTCTGGGCCGAGCAGGTCATCGCGCTCGACGCCCTGAACCCGCAAGTGGCGGCGCGTCTGGCGCGCTCCATGGACCGCTGGCGCCGTTACGTGCCCGCGCTGCAAAGTCACATGCGCGACGCGCTGGAAAAGGTCGCCGGCCAGGCCAGCTTGTCGAATGACGTGATGGAAGTGGTCAGCAAGGCGTTGGCCAACTAGGCGCAGATTATTTACACCCCCAGGCAGAGACTGGGGTAATGGTTAGTCATTACAACAAAAGGGAATCATGAAACGCATCAGTCTTACGCAATACCTGGTTGAAGAGCAGCGCTCGAACAACAGCATTCCGGCCGAACTGCGCCTGCTGATCGAAGTCGTCGCGCGCGCTTGCAAGACCATCAGCCACGCCGTCAGCAAGGGCGCGCTGGGCGAGGTGCTGGGCACGGCGGACACGGAAAACGTGCAGGGCGAAGTACAGAAAAAGCTCGACATCATCTCCAACGAGATCCTGCTGGAAGCGAATGAATGGGGCGGCCACCTGGCGGCCATGGCGTCGGAAGAGATGGAATCGATCCACCCGATCCCGAACCGCTATCCGAAGGGCGAATACATGCTGCTGTTCGACCCACTGGATGGCTCGTCGAACATCGACGTCAACGTCTCGATCGGCACCATCTTCTCCGTGCTGAAGGCGCCGGAAGGCATGGGCGAGCCGACGGAGCAGGACTTCATGCAGGCAGGCAGCAAGCAAGTGGCGGCCGGCTACGCCGTGTACGGCCCGCAAACCATGCTGGTGCTGACCTTCGGCAATGGCGTGAACTGCTTCACCCTGGACCGCGAGATGGGTTCGTGGGTCCTCACGCAAAGCAATATGCAGATTCCGCCGACAACCAAGGAATTTGCCATCAATATGTCGAACGCGCGTCACTGGCATCCGCCCGTCAAGCGTTATGTCGACGAACTGCTGGCCGGCGACACGGGCCCGCGCGGCACCAATTTCAACATGCGCTGGATCGCCTCGATGGTGGCCGACGTGCACCGCATCCTGAACCGCGGCGGCATCTTCATGTACCCGGCGGACCTGCGCGACACGTCGATGCCGGGCAAGCTGCGCCTGATGTACGAAGCGAACCCGATGGCCTTCATCGTCGAACAGGCCGGCGGCGCGGCCACCGATGGCCAGCAGCGCATCATGGACATCGCCCCGCACAAGCTGCACCAGCGCGTGCCCGTGTTCCTGGGATCGAAAGACGAAGTGGCCCGCGTGACGGCCTACCACGCGGAGTAAAAACCGCACTTTTTCCACGATTTTCAGCGGTCCGCAGCCGGGCCGCTAAAAAAAATGAAAAAAGATCGCGTTGACACTAGCAAATTTTGTGCATTGTTTGTAGAATGTGGGTCTTCGCCGTTGTAGCTCAGTTGGTAGAGCAGCACATTCGTAATGTGAAGGTCGCCAGTTCGATTCCGGCCAACGGCACCAAGTATTCGCAGTAGAAAAAAACCCACCGCTCAAACGGTGGGTTTTTTTTCGCCTGATGGTTTTGCCCGCCGCCGCCAATATGTTTTCGCCGGGACGGTTGAGCGTCCACATCAGCGCCGCGTGAGGCCGGGCAGTTCCTGCAATTGCAATAATTGCAGGAGGCGGCACACTCGCTGAAATAGTCCGGCGGCAACTGGCCCGCCTGGCGCGCCATGGCGCTTCGCGCCCCATCCACCCCGCCAGGCCGGCGGGGACGTTATTTCCAACAGGCATTTAAGTCTGGCCTTCAAGGTGTGGCAGCGCACGGTGGCGCGGGGCGGGCGCGGTTAAGGTGGTGCTAACAGCTTGCTGCTGATCCAGAGTTTGATATGGCTCAGCCCGGCAGCGTTTAGCCGCTTCTTTTTCCCGGAAGCGAGGAGAATCATGATTCGATCACGGCATCGAGCATGGTTGAAATTATTCACTGTTAAAGGAAACCATCATGAACGCGATTGAAAAAGCCAGCTCCGATCTGAACGGCACGGTCCAGGATACCCGCCAGGATTTGCACCGCACCATCGACAAGGTGGCTAGCCAGGCTCAGCCCCTGGCCGACAAGGTGGCCACGCGCGCCCATGACGGCGTGGACGTGGTGGGCGACCGCATCGACCAGGTCAGCGATACCGTCAGCAAGGCTTCCGAACGCCTGATGGCGCGCGGCAAGCAATTGGGCGCCGCCTGCCAGCGCGCCGGCGAGACGGGCCGCGGCTACGTGCGCGAGCGCCCGGCCGTATCGCTGCTGGTGGCCGTTGCTGCCGGTTATGGCCTGTCGAAATTGCTGGGTTCGCGTAAATCGTAACTAGCCGTCGTTTTACGCATTCCTGTCGAGTATTTGTCGTGGGCGCCTGCCCGTTTCGCCATCTTGGCGAACGAAGCCGGCGCCCACGCGCACGAGGTAGTCGTAGCAAGCGGTAAGGGGGAAGACTTACGCGTTGTCGCACCTGACGGGCGTATCTGTTCCCATCATTATTTCATTGCCCTGTTCGTGCGCTGAATGAGGGAGCTATAGCGTTCTCCCGGGGCAAACTACTCACAGGAGACGTCATGGCTAGCAACAAGAAAACGCCGTCCACGGACGGTGCGGGTTCCGTATTGAGCAGCATGTCCGGCCCATCCGAAACGGATCCGCCGCAAAGCCTGGGCAGCGACCACGCCGCAGCCCAGGCGCTGCTGAAAAAAGCCGCAGCAGGCCAGGCGCTGTCGGCCGGCATGCCCGATAATCCCAATCTCGCCAGCCAGTACGGCGAGGCGGCGCGCGCGCCGGCCGAAGGCGTGCACGTGGCGTCGCACGAAGCGCTGGCCACGGCCAGCACGACGGGCGAAACCTTGGCTTCGCCGAAGGTGGGCGACGGCCAGCCGGCCCTGGGCGAGAATGCGCGCAACGCGACGCTCGACGGCGCCCGCACCGACGACAGCGGCTGCGTGCTGACGACGAACCAGGGCGTGCCCGTGGGCGACAACCAGAATTCGCTGAAGGCGGGCTTGCGCGGCCCCACCCTGATGGAAGACTTTATTTTGCGTGAAAAGCTCACGCATTTCGACCATGAGCGCATTCCCGAGCGTGTCGTGCATGCGCGCGGTTCGGCCGCGCACGGCTATTTCGAATGCTACAAGGAGCAAAGCAGGCACACGCGCGCCGCGCCGTTCGCCAAGGCGGGCAAGCGCACGCCCGTCTTCGTGCGCTTTTCCACGGTGGCCGGCGAACGGGGTTCGACCGACACGGCGCGCGACGTGCGCGGCTTCGCCGTCAAGTTTTATACGGATGAAGGCAACTGGGATTTGGTCGGCAATAACATTCCCGTCTTCTTCATCCAGGACGCGATGAAGTTCCCCGACCTGATCCACGCCGTCAAGCCCGAGCCGAACAACGGCATCCCGCAGGCGGCCAGCGCGCATGACACCTTCTGGGACTTTGCCTCGCTGTCGCCGGAAATCACGCACATGCTGATGTGGGTGATGTCGGACCGCGCCATCCCGCGCAGCTTTCGCATGATGCAGGGCTTTGGCGTGCACACCTTCCGCCTCGTGAACGCCAAGGGCCAGTCCGTCTTCTGCAAATTCCACTGGTCGCCCATGGCCGGCACGCATTCGCTCGTGTGGGATGAAGCCGTCAAGCTCAGCGGCGCCGATTCCGATTTCCACCGGCGCGACCTGTGGGAAGCCATCGAGTGCGGCGAATACCCCGAATACGAACTGGCCTTCCAGGTCTTCACGGAAGCGCAGGCGGAGGCCTTCCCCTTCGACGTGCTCGATCCCACCAAGCTGATACCCGAGGAACTCGTACCGTTGATCCCCGTCGGGAAAATGGTCTTGAACCGCAATCCGGACAATTTTTTCGCCGAGACGGAGCAGGTGGCCTTCTGTACGGCGCACATCGTGCCCGGCATCGATTTCAGCAACGATCCGCTGCTGCAGGGCCGCATCCACTCGTATGTGGACACGCAGATCACGCGCCTGGGCGGCGCCAATTTCCATGAAATCCCCATCAATTCCCCGCTGGCGCCGCTGCACAACAACCAGCGCGACGGCATCCACCGCCAGGCCATCAACCGGGGGCGGGTCGCGTACGAACCCAATTCGCTGGCGGGCGGCTGCCCGTTCCAGGCGGGGGCCAAAGGTTTCAACAGCTTTCCCGCCTCCGTCGAGGGCGACAAGGTGCGCGGCAAGCCCGAGAAATTTGCCGAGCACTATGCGCAGGGGCGGCTGTTCTGGATCAGCCAGACGCCGGTCGAGCAAGACCATATCGTGCATGCGTTCCGCTTCGAGCTGAGCAAGGTGCAGACGGTGGCCATCCGCCAGCGCGTCGTCGCCATGCTGCGCAATGTCGATGAAACCCTGGCGCAGCGCCTGGCCGACGGCCTGGGCCTGGCCTTGCCGCCGGCCATGCCGCTCGTCTCCATGCTGCCCATGCCCACGTATCCGCCGTCGCCGGAACTGTCGCTCTTTTTCCGGCCCGGCAAGACGGGCATCCATACCCTGCGCGTGGCCATCCTCGTGGGGCCGGGCAGCGATGGCGCGCAGGCGCGCAGCATCTATGCGTCCCTGCTGGCCGACGGCGCCGTGCCGCGCCTGGTGGGCAGCCACCTGGGCAAGGTCGATACAAGCGGCGGCGCGCCGCTGGCCGTGGAAGTGTCGCTGGAAACGGGGCCGTCCGTGCTGTTCGATGCCGTCGTAATTCCCGATGGCCAGGGCGCCGTGCAGCAGCTGGGCAGCGACGCCAACGCGCTCGACTTCCTGCGCCTGCAATACCGCCACTGCAAGCCGATGCTGGCCGTTGGCGCCGGCAAGGGCTTGCTGGACAAGGCCGGCATACCGGCGACCCTGCCGGACGGCAAACCCGATCCCGCCATCTTCATCGTGGCCTCCGGCGAGGTGGTGAAAGCCGTGGCCGCCTTTAAGAAGGCGCTGGCGGCGCACCGGGCGTTCGCGCGCGAGACGGACCCGCCGCGCGTGTGATCGGCGGCTACGGCGCAGGCGAGGGAATGGGGGCGGATCCGCCGGGTCCGGCCTCGCCGGTCCGGCCGCCTATCCTGTTTGCCCTGTCTGCGCAACGCCGTCCAACAATGTAAACAATAAAAACGTCCTGCGGTGATATGCTGCTGACTAGAACTGTTCATTTGCAACTGTTTGCTTAATAGCAGTAGAGCTGCAGCAAAGAACGGTTTCAGCAAACTAGATCGCGATTGCCGCATGGACAAGTACACACCACGGACCTGGGGGCCGGGCGAACGCCCGAACCTGCCTGGGTCGCCATCGACGCCCGAACATTCGACGCCCAAGCGCGTCGCGTATTTCATCGTCGGCCTGATCGTCGCGCTGACGGGCGGGCTGGGTAACGGCCTGGTGACGGCCAATTTGCTGAACCTGCAGGGTTCGCTGGGCGCGTATGCGTATCAGATGCAGTGGCTGCCGGCCGCCTACGTGATGACCATCGTTTCCATGAATCTGCTGCTGGTGAAATTCCGCCAGCAGTTCGGCCTGCGCCTGTTTACCGAATTCTTCCTCGTGCTGTACGCGCTGGTCACCTTCGCCCACCTGTATGCGAATACCCTGCCGTCGGCCATCGCCGTGCGGGCCGCGCATGGCATGGTGGGCGGCGCGCTGGGGGTGCTGGGCCTGTACTACACCTTGCAGGCGTTTCCCGCGCGGCATCGGCTCAAGGGCGTCGTGCTGGGCCTGGGCTTTGCCCAGCTGGCGCTGCCGCTGGCGCGCATCTTCACGTCCGAACTGCTGCAGATCGGCGAATGGCACGGCCTGTATCTGTTCGAGCTGGGACTGACCCTGCTGGCGCTGGGCTGCGTGCTGGCCCTGAAACTGCCGCCCGGCGACCGCGTGCAAACCTTCGAGCCCCTCGATTTCCTCACCTTCATCCTGTTCGCGCCCGGCGTGGCGCTGCTGTGCGCCGTGCTGGCGCAGGGACGCACGGCCTGGTGGATGGAAGCCGAATGGGTGGGCGTGTGCCTGGCGTGTTCCATCGTGCTGATCGCCGCATCGCTGGCCATCGAGCATAACCGCGCGCGCCCGCTGCTCAACACGCGCTGGCTCACCACGGGCAAGATCGCCAAGCTGTTTTTATCCGTGCTGCTGTTTCGCGTCGTGCTGTCCGAATCGACGGGGGCCGTTGGCTTCCTGCAGGCGCTGGGCTTGAACACGGACCAGATGCAGAACCTGTTCATCGTGGTGCTCCTGGGCAGCGTGGCGGGCCTGGTGGTCAGCGCGCTGACCATCAATCCCGCCACCATCCACCGCTCGCTGATGTTCGCGCTGCTGCTGATCGCCCTTGGCGCGCTGATCGACGCGCACGCCACCAGCCAGACGCGCCCCGTCAATATGTACCTGAGCCAGTTCCTGCTGGCCTTTGGCGGCACGTATTTCCTGGGCCCCACCATGGTGGCCGGCATGGGCGCCGTCATCGCCGAGCCGCGCAACCTGGTCAGCTTTTCCGTGATGTTTACCATGACGCAGAACCTGGGCGGCCTGCTCGGTTCGGCCATCGTCGGCACGATCCAGACGGCGCGCGAGAAATACCATTCCAGCTACCTGGTCGAGCACCTGACCATGCTCGATCCGCAAGTGGCCGCACGCGTGCAGTCGGGCGCCGCAAGCTATGGCAGCGTGCTGGGGGACCCGGCGCTGCGCAGCGCCCAGGGCGTGGCGCGGCTGGGCGCCATCGCCACGCGTGAAGCCAATGTGCTGGCCTACAACGACGTTTTTCTGATGATCGCCGGCGTCGCCATCGCCACCTTGCTGTGGATGCTGGTCAGCCAGTCCTGGACCCGCATCACCACCGGCGCGCGGCGCCTGGTCGGCCCCGTGCGCGATGCGCAGACGGCCATGGCCATCGTCCCCATTACCAATTCGGAACCGAGCAATGACAGACAATAAGAATCCACCGCCACCTCCCGCACCCGCTCCTGCTCCGGCACCGGCAGCGCCCGCCGCCGCGCCCGCCGCCTCGTCCACGGCGCAGCCGGACCGGCGCCACCAGTGGCTGTCCGCGCTGGCCTTTGCCGCCGTGGCGCTGGTGGGCGTGCTGATCGTGCTGTACGCGTGGCGCCTGCCGCCCTTCACCAGCCCCATCGTGACGACGGAAAACGCCACCGTGCGGGGGCAGGTGACGATCATCGGCACGCAGCTGTCCGGCTATGTGGTGGAAGTGATGGTGCAGGATTTCATGGATGTGAAGGAAGGCCAGCTGCTGGTGCGCATCGACGATCGCATCTACCAGCAGCGCTACGAGCAGGCGCAGGCCCAGCTGGCGGCGCAGCAGGCGGCGCTGTCGAACTGGGCGCAGCAGAAGGCCAGCGCGCAGGCGGGCATTTCCGTCAGCGAGGCGGCGCTGGCCAATGCGGAAGCGCAGGCGCGCAAGGCCAGCGCCGACTTGAATCGCGTGGAACAGCTGGTGGCCGACGGTTCCCTGTCGCAGCGCGAACACGACCAGTCGCGCGCCGCACAGGCGCAGATGGCCGCCGCGCTGGCGCAGGCGCGGGCCAATCTCGACATTGCCCAGCAAAGCGTGCATAGCGTGGTGGTCAACAAGCAGGCGCTGGAAGCGGCCGTGGCGAATGCGCAGGCAGCCATCAAGGCAGCGAAGATCGACCTCGACAACACGCGCATCGTGGCCCCTTCCGACGGCCAGCTGGGCCAGGTGACGGTGCGCCAGGGCGCGTACGTGAATTCGGGCGCGCAGCTGATGGCGCTGGTGCCGCGCCAGATGTGGGTGATCGCCAACTTCAAGGAAACGCAGATGAACGGCGTGCAGGAAGGGCAGAGCGCCACCTTCCACGTCGATGCGCTCGACGGCGCCGTGCTGACGGGCCAGGTGGAACGCATCTCGCCGGCCACCGGTTCCGAATTTTCCGTGCTGCCGGCCGATAACGCGACGGGCAATTACCTCAAGATCGCCCAGCGCATTCCCGTGCGCATCCGCATCGATCCGGGCCAGGCGAATGCGCGCCGGCTCGTGCCCGGCATGTCGGTGGTGGTCAGCGTCGACACGTCCGCCGTGCTGAACGACTCGGCGGACAATCCCGCGCCACCGCCGGCGCCGCCGAAAAAGGCAGCCGCAAAGGCCAAGCCATGACACGCCGCGCCTTGTTGATGGCGGGTGCGCTGGCGCTGGCCGGCTGCGCCGCCAACGCGCCCTTGCCACCCCCGTCGGCCTTGCAGCTGCCGTCCGGCTGGCGCGCGCACGCGGCCGGCGCGCCTGCGGCAACTGGCGCGCAGGTGGAGCAGCTGTGGTGGCAGGCCTTCGGCGACCCCGTGCTGAGCGACCTGGTGGGCGAAGCGCTGGCGCGCAATGGCGACTTGCGCGTGGCGCGCGCCCGCGTGCAGGAATACCGCGCGCGGCTGGCACAGGCCGATGCGAACCGCGCGCCGAACCTGGCCTTCGACGGCTCGCCCACGCGCACGCGCACCCTGGCCTCCAGCGGCAAGCCGTATGTGACGAATGTCTTCCAGGCCGAACTGCAGGCCAGCTATGAAATCGACGTGTGGGGCCGGCTGGCCAGCCTGAGCGACGCGGCGGGCGAGAGCTACCGCGCCGAACAGGCCAGCCTCGATGCGGCCGCCCTGTCGATCGCCGCCAGCGTGGCCACGGCCTATCTGAATCTGCGGGGCCTGGACGCGCAGCTGGCGCTCACGCAATCGACCCTGCAGCTGCGCGAACAATCGCGCGAGCTGGCGCGCAAGCAGTTCGAGGTGGGCTACAGCTCGCGGCTGGAATGGCTGCAGGCGCAATCGGAATACCATGCGGCAGCCGAGCAGGTGCCGCAGCTGCAGCGGCAGATCTTTGAACAGGAAAACGCGCTGGCCGTCCTCGTCGGCGGCAATCCCGGCCCCATCGCGCGCGGCTTGCCGCTGGCCGACCTGGCGGCGCCTGGCGTGCCAGCCGGCCTGCCGTCGGAATTGCTGCGCCGGCGGCCCGACATCGCGCGCGCGGAACACAACCTGGCGGCCGCCAATGCCAGCCTGGCCGCCACGCGCGACCAGCTGCTGCCCTCGTTCAAGCTGACGGCCGTGGGCGGCGGGCAAGCCACGACGCTGACGGATTTCCTGCATGCGCCGACGGCCCTGTGGCGGCTGACGGCGCTGGCGGCCGGCCCCCTGTTCGACGGCGGGCGCGTACAGGCGCAGACCGATGTGGCCGGTGCGCAGCGCGACCAGCTAGCGTACACGTATGAAAACGTGGTGCGCAACGCCTTCGCGGAAACGGAGAACAGCCTGGGCGCCATTTACCGGCTCAAGCAGCAAGCCGTGGAAAACGACGCGCGCCGCGCTACGGCGGAAGATACCCTGCGCATCGCGCATAACCGCTACCGCAATGGCTACGCCTCCTACCTGGAAGAGCTGGACGCCCAGCGCACCCTGTACAGCGCCGACGTGGGCTTGCTGCAGCTGAAGACGCGCATCCTCGTCGCCTCGGTCGACCTGTACCGGGCCATGGGCGGCGGCTGGTCGGCGGGAGCCCGTCCTTAGCGCAGCTGCCGGCAGCGGATGTCTGCATCGGTCGGGACTAGCGCCCGGTCCCCGTCGCGGCAGACAGCCTGCCGGTTGCCGCCGCATCCGCGGTGTTGGCCAGGATGCCGGCGGGGCAGTCTCCCCCGTGCCGCCTTTTTTGACACATCCCCGTTTTTCCCCTGTCCGCGGCGGCGCGCTGCCGATCTTCTTCGTTGTACTTTTACAACTTCCTTTTCACGTTGCCGCGCATAAAAAATTTCCGCATGGAATTTTTTTACGATTTCTGCCGTGCAGCGCCTGTGATACCAATAAACATTGTCATTTCAATTATTTTTAGTATCACATGGCTAACACTTTCTTTTCTGATATGTACTGTAGCGTACATAGTGGCATATAGGCCGAAATTGGCGTCTTTCCCCTCTTTTTTCTCCATCCTCCGGGCGGAAAGCCAAAAAACCTGGCTTAGTACCAATTTAAAAAAATAACAAAATAGACACATGAATTGACATTAAAGCAAGTGTCTTTGAAGGTTTTTTGTATTTCCTTGATAATTTCAATTAATTAATTATTTAATATTTTTATTGCTTGTAATGCATTAAAAAATGCACCAGAATGTCGCAAATTCTCAATGTTGTCATAAATTACACATTGAATATTTGTTGACTTTCGTGCCGCCTTGCCATGTCCGCAGGGTGAAAAAACAGGCCGTTCGCTGTTTTTTCTGGGCCGGAAGTGCCGTTGCAGCACACCGCACAACCCCCTGACGACTGCCATGCCTATGTCCTCCTTTTTGCGCACTATTTTCTCCTGTCTGATCTCCTGCAAGCGGGGAGGGCCGCGCGGTCTCCTGCAGCGCCTGCTATGGCTGATCGCCTGTTGCTGCACCCTTGGCGCGGCGGGATCGGCGTCGGCGGCGACAATCGACTTGTCCGTTTCCGCCTATCTGCAAGCGCCGGACCCCGTGCCGCGCGGCGGCAAGGCCAGCTTTTCGGTGGTGGTGACGAACAATGAGGACCTGGTCGATGCGACGGGCACTGTGCGCCTGGCGGTGGAACTGCCGGCCAATGTGAATTTTGCATCGAGCACGGCGCCGGCTGGCTGCGCCTTCAATCTGGCCGCCAGTCCGCAATTGCTCACTTGCACGCGCAACGGACTGGTCAAGACCGCGAACTGGACGGTCAATTTCAGCGGCACGGGCTCGGCGGCGTCTGCCGTGGTGACCAAGGCCAGCGTGTCCTTTGTCAACGTGGACACGGACGGCAACAGCTTCAACAACGATTCGATCAAGACGGTCACCGTCATCAAGGGCGCGGACCTGAGCGTCGCCGCCAGCGGCACGACGGGCTTGAGCGGCTGCCCCGCCGCTTGTACGGCAGCGGCCGGCGCAACGGTGGGCTACCGGGTGGACGTGGCAAATGCCGGTCCGGACAGCGCATCGCAATTCAGGGTCACATATAACCTGCCGGCCAGCGCAGATTTTACCTACGCGTCGGCGTCAGGCACGGGCTGGGCATGCACCCGTTCGGGCACCGTGCTGACCTGTACCTACAGCGGCGCAGCCATCGGCGTCGGGCAGCAAGCTCCCCCCATCACGATCGGCGGGCGCATCGTCAAGAGCATCGCCGGCACCATCACCAACGGCGCGTCGGTGGCATCGAGCGACTTGCAGACGGGCGATCCGGAAGACGGCAACAACGGACCGAGCCAGGTCATCGTCACGGTCAAGCCGGGCACCGACCTCGATGCCCGGCAAACCCTCGTGTCGAACGCCAGCGGCCTGAGCTCGTTGACGCAGGGCGAGGCGGTCAGCCTGAACCTGTGGGCCGTCAATAGCGGCACGCAGGACGCCAGCGGCGTCACCGTGAAGACGACGGTGTCCGGCGATTTCACCATCGGCACCTTGCCGGCCGGCTGCGCCAGGGCTGGCCAGACGATCACCTGCAATGTCGGCGCGCTGGCGCTGGGCGCCACCTCTTCCAAGTTCCTGATTCCACTGACCGTCGCCACGGGCGCGACGGGCGGCGCCAACGTGGTGGACGTGGCACGCAGCGCTCCGCTCGACGGCTTGAACAATCCCGCCTCGGCCACCTACACCATCGTCGCGCCATTCGCCCACCTGACCCTGACCAAGAGCAAGTCGCCAGGACTGGTCGCGGCCAATGGCCTGATCACCAATACCATCACGGTCACCAATGCGAGCACCTCCACCAGTGCCGCCAGCGGCACCGTGACCGTGACCGATACCTTGTCGCCGCAAGAAAGCTATGTGGGCGCCAGCGGCGCCGGCTGGACGTGCAGCGCGGCGGGCCAGCTGGTGACCTGTACCTACACGATCTCCGGCAGCCTGGCGCGCGGCGCGAAACTGCCTGCCCTGGTGCTGACCACGCGCGCGCAAGCGGGTTTTTCCGGCACCTTGAGCAATACCGCCTGTACCGGCATGGCCGCCGGGTCGGCGCACCAGCCGCCGGACAATGCGAGCACGGGCAATTGCGCCACCGCCAGCGTCACGTCGACGCCGTTGAACGTCGACCTAGCCATCGTCAAGACGGCGTCCCTGGCCAGCTTGCCGGCCGCCTCGAATACCTTCAGTTATACCCTGGTGGTCAGCAATGCGGGTCCGGACAGCGCGCCGACCGTCAAGGTGGTCGACGCCTTGCCGCACTGGTACAACGGCAGCGGCGGCACCACGGGCGGCAGTGTCGTGCTGGCCGGCAGCGGCGCCGGCGAAAGCTGCAGCTTTGCATCGACCATCACGTGCACGCTGCTAAACCTGGGCAATGGCGCATCGCGCAGCATCACCATCACGCTCAACCGTCCGTTGAAGGACGGCGCCTTGCTCAATACCGCCACGGTATCGAGCCCCGATGCCATCGACACCGATGCGGCCAACAACAGCTCCGGCGCCACCGTCACGGTGATGCCGCTGGCCGACGTCGGCGTCACGGCGATGTCCGGTGCGCCGAACCCCGTGCGCGTCGGCGTGCCGCTGGTGTTCACCACCTCGATCCGCAACAATGGTCCCAGCAGCGCGGCCAACGTGGTGCTGCGCCAGGTCATCGATCCGGCCCGCATGGCGTATGTGGCCGGCTCGGCCAGCATCGCGGGCAGCGCCGCGCAATGCACGCTGGTGCCCGCCTTCAGCGGTGCGCCCTATGCGGGACAATCCGGCATCGAATGCCGGACCTTTGGACTCGCCGATGGCGAGACGCGCCAGCTGATCTTCTCGGTCATTCCCGTGTTCCCGTATCCCGATGCGCTCGACGCGACCTATGCCAGCAGCGCCACCATCAGCACGATGACCGACGACAGCAATGCGGCCAACAACAGCAACAGCACCACCGTCACCGTGATCAGCAAGGAGCTGGACCTGAGCGTGTCGGCCGTCGATACGGGCTATGAACAGAGCCCGTTCGGCGATGCGCTCGTGTATCGGGTCACCGTGCAAAACAACGGGCCATCGCTGGCCACGGGCCTGAAGCTGGTCGTCACGCCCGTACCGCCGCCGCAGAATGGTGCGGCCGCGCCGTATACCATGCTGTGGAATGCCGCGGGCAGCACCTTGCCGGCCGGCGCCGCGTGCAGCCAGCCGGGCGGCGCGGGCACGAACCTCGTGTGCTACCTGGCCAGCTTGCCCGGCGACAGCACGCTGTCCAGTGGCGCCAGCCGCGTGTTCGGCCTGAAATTCGATACGGGTCCCGTCAGCAATGCACCGCTGGGATCGATCACCTACAAGATCAACGCCAGCGTCGAATCGCTGGAAACGGGCGCGGCGCCGTTTGCCGGCGACAAGCTGGCGACGAACAACGTGGTGGAAGAAACCACCACCGTGCTGCCGAAGACCGATCTGATGCTGGTGTCGAAAACCGTCTCGCCCGCATCGCCGTTCAGCATCAACCAGCCCTTCAGCTACACCCTGGTGGTGGGCAATCTGGGGCCCGCCCTGGCGGCCAGCACGGTCGTCACCGATGTGCTGCCGGCCGGTTTCGTGCTGACGGGCCCACCGACGGCGCGTCTCGGCTCGGGCGCTGCGCTGGCCTTGAACAACTGCGTCAGCAGCGGTTCGCCGGTCACCGTGACGTGCACGCTGGGCGTGCTGCCGATTGCCTCGGGCGCCGCCGATACGGCCAACCTGGTCACCATCACCATCCCCGTGAAGGCGCCATACCCGGCCTATGCGGGACCGTTCGCCAGCAACATCACGAATACCGCCAGCATCGTGCCGACGCCGGGGACCTCGCGCGATCCGAACGCCGGCAACAACAGTGCCAGCGTCGACGTGCAGATCGTCAAGTCGAGCATCGCCGGCTCCGTGTATAACGATGCGAACCGCAGCAACGGCATGGATGCCGGTGAAAAAATCACCAGCAGCGTGACGTTCTCGCTGTACGGCCAGGATTTCTGGGGCAACGATATCGGCACGGCGGGCGCGCCGCTGACCCTCAGCACCAGCAGCGGCGACTTCCTGTTCGACCGCCTGCCGCGCTCCGCGGCCGGCGGCTACACCCTCGTCGAGACACAGCCGGCCAGCTACGCCGACCTGTTTGAAGTCGCGGGCACGGCCGGTGGCACGCCGCCGCCGGCCAGCTGCGACAACGGCGCCAACTGCTCCGCCAGCGCGGCGCACAACACCATCGGCCAGATCGTGCTGGCGCCGAATACGGCGGCGACGGGCTACCTGTTCCAGGAATACGCGCATGCGGCCATCAGCGGCTACGTGTACGCCGACAGGAACAACAACGGCTTGCGCGAGGCGGGCGAAAATGGCATCGCTGGCGTGCAGGTGAAGCTCTCCGGCCTGACCTTCTGGGGCGCCGACGTGTGCGTGGCGATGGGCAGCGCATGCACGGCCACCACTGACGCCAATGGCAAATACAGCTTCACCAATGTTCCGCCTAGCCGTCTGGGAGAATCCTACACGGTGACGGAACTGGTCCAGCCTGCCGGCCATGCGGATGGCAAGGAGCAGAACGGCGCCGGCAATGTCGTGGCGAACAGCGCGGGACGCGCGGCGCCGGAAGGCATCGTCATCGGCAGCATCGAACCGGGCCAGAGCTACACCGAGCGCAATTTCGGCGAACTGGCGCTGGCGTCGATTGCCGGCAGCGTCTACATGGACAGCAACCGCGATGCGGTGCGCCAGGGTGGCGAAAGCACGGGCGTGGCCGGCGTCACGCTGACCTTGAGCGGCAACGACCATCTCGGTCGTCCCGTCTGTCCGGGCAATGGCGTACCGAGCTGCACCTTCCAGACGGGCGCCGATGGCAGCTACCTGATTGCGGGCCTGGCGCCGAGCGATGCTGCCGGTTATGCCGTGACGGTCACGCCGCCGGCCAGCCTGTATCACACGGGTGCGCAGGCTGGCAGCCTCGGTGGCCTGATCGGCGGCGCCGTGCGCGTGCCTGGCACGGGCGTGCCCGGTGCGGCAATCCGCACTGCCGGCGCCATCGTGCTGCTGCCCGGCGCCACGGCGACGGGCTACCATTTCGGCCAGGCGCCAGGCGCGTCGGGCGGCGTGGCGCAGTCGCTGTCCGGCTACGTGTATGTCGATGCGAACCGCAACGGCCGCAAGGATGGGGGCGAGATGGGCATCGCGGGCGTGACGCTCACCCTGTCGGGCACCACGGCGGACGGCTTCGACGTCTGCAGCGTGATCGTGCCTGCCGTGTGCACGCTGCAAACGGCGGCCGACGGCGGCTACAGCTTCACGGGCCTGCCGCAAAGCGACGGCAACGGCTATGCCGTGGCTGAAACCCAGCCTGCCGCCTACCTCGATGGCGCGGAAAGCGTGGGCACGGTCAATGGCGTCGCGACAGGCCGCATCGGCGGCAGTGCACCCCGTTTCGATCAGTTCAGCGGCATCGTGCTGCCGAACGGCGGCAGCGCGCGTGATTACAATTTTGGCGAACTGACGGGCAGCATTGCCGGCAAGGTGTACCTCGACGTGGATGGCAATGGCGCGGCCGGCAGCGGCGACACGCCGCTGGCGGGCGTGACCTTGACACTGACGGGTGGCGCAGGCGGTGCCGTGACGGTGCTGACCGATGCCAGCGGCGTCTACCGTTTCGACGGCCTGCTCGCCGGTACCTATACCGTGACGCAAACGCAGCCGGTCAATTACGCCGATGCGGCGCAAGCGGCCGGCAATGGCGGCGGCAACACCGGCGTAGCCAACGTGGTCAGCGCCATCACGCTCGCGCCGGGCGCGCAATTGACGGGCTACGATTTCGGCGAGAAGACGGGCGCCATCAGCGGCGCCGTCTACGTCGATGCCAACGACAATGGCGTACGCGACGCGGGTGAAACCACGGGCATCGCCGGCGTTACCGTCAGCCTGTCCGGCATCGCCCGCGACGGCGTCACGTCGGTCAACCGCGCGGCCATCACGGCCGCTGACGGCAGCTACAGCTTCCGGGACCTGCCGCACGCGAATGCGGCCGGCTATACCTTGGTGGAAACGCAGCCGGCCGCCTACCTGGACGGACGCCAGCGCAAGGGCCTGATCGACGGCGCCGCCTCCTGCGCCAATCCGGCCTGCGACATCGGCACGGCCAATACCATCGCGCGCATTCCATTCGATGCGGCGAAGAGCCATACGCTTTTTGACTTCGGCGAACTGCAGGCGGCGAGCATTGCCGGCCGCGTGTACGGCGATGCCAACGACAGCGGCAGCTACGAGAAGGGCGAGGGCCTGCCGGGCGTGAGCCTGACGCTGAGCGGCATCGACAGCCACGGCAAGCCGGTCAATGTCACCGTCGTCACGGACGCCGATGGCAGCTACACGTTCCCTGGCCTGTATCCATCGGGTCCGGCCGGCTACACGGTCACTGAAACGCAGCCGGCCGGCCTGGGCAACTATCCGGGTGCGACGGGGACCTTTGTCGGCAGCATCAACGGCAAGCCGGTCGGTACCGGCGCGGTCGATGTCATCAGTGGCATCGTCCTGCCGCCCCAGGGCAATGGCAGCGGCTATGATTTCCGTGAACAGGTGTCGTCGTTGCGCGGTT
Organism: Janthinobacterium sp. P210006; assembly: GCF_036231885.1. NCBI lineage: Bacteria > Pseudomonadati > Pseudomonadota > Betaproteobacteria > Burkholderiales > Oxalobacteraceae > Janthinobacterium > Janthinobacterium sp. P210006. Next base: position 776,079 of record NZ_JAZARD010000001.1, read on the forward strand.
TCGTGTATCGCGACCTGAACGACAACGGCGCCATGGACGCGGGCGAAGCGGGCATCGCCGACATCGAAGTCACTGTGCGCGGCGCGAACGGCTTTAGCCGTACGGCGGTGACGGGAAGCGACGGCAGCTACCGCTTCGACGGCCTGCCGGCCGGTACCTACAGCCTGCTGGAAAACCAGCCTGCCGTGTATCTTGACGGCCGCGAAACGGCCGGCAGTGCCGGCGGCAAGGTCAACAACGCCAGCTTCGGCGCGGCCCCGGAACACAACACGATCAGCGACATCGTGCTGCCGGTGGCGACGCAGGCGAGCGGCTACCTGTTTGGCGAACGCCATATGCTGGGCAAGCTCGGTGGCGTGGTGTATGCCGACCTGAATAACGACGGCATCCGCAACGATGGCGAGCAAGGCATTGCCGGCGTGACGGTGGCCCTGAGCGGCACGTCCGTCGATGGCAAGCCCGTCAAGCTGAGCGTGGTGACGGGCGCCGACGGCAGCTATCTGTTCGATACGGTGCCGGTCAGCGACGCCGCCGGCTACACCGTGACGGAAACGCAGCCGGCCGGCTATGTGGACGGCAAGACGTCCGTGCTGCCAGGATCGGTGGGCACGGCCAATGCCAGCAAGCCTGTCGGCGTGGGCAACAAGGACACGATCACGGGCATCCGGCTGGCAGCGGGCGACGACATGCGCGGCTATCTGTTCGGCGAGAAGGGCATTCCGCAATTGAAGCCGCCCATCATCAACGGCTACGTATGGCTGAACCGCGACGGCAGCCGCGTGCGTCCGCTCGACGGCAGCCAGGCTGGCGTGGCCGGCTGGACGGCCGAGCTGCACCAGGAAGGCAAATTGATCTGCCGCGCCATCACGGACGAGAAAGGCTTCTACCAGTTCGACAACCTGCATTGCCCCGGCTACGAGGCGAGCGGCTTGCCGACGGGTTCCGGCTACGCGATCACCTTCCTCAAGGATGGCAACAACATGCCGAATGTGCCCGTGTCGACGGGAGGCGAAGGCGTGGTGCTGCCAGGCGGCAGCCGCATCAGCGACCTGACCTTGCGCGACGGCGACCGTGTCGTCGAGCAGAATCTGCCGCTCGATCCGGCCGGCGTGGTGTACGACTCCGTCACGCGCAAGCCGGTGGCCGGCGCCGTGGTGTCGATCAGCGGCCCTGCCGGTTTCGACAGCGCCACGCACCTGGTCGGTGGCGTTGCCGAGCAGACGCAAACCGTGGGCAGCGACGGCATGTACCAGTTCCTGCTGCAGAACGGCTTCCCCAGCGGCGTGTATACGCTGAGCGTGGTGGCGCCGGCGAACTACCTGCTGGCGCCGTCCGGCAGCCTGCCGGCCTGCAAGGGACCGCTGACGGTGGGCCTGGTGCCGGATCCGGCCTTTATCCAGGCCAGCGATTCGGCGCCGGTATTGTCGACGAAGATGGAACTCGATCCGAACAACTGCACGGGACTGGTCGCCGGAGGCGCCAGGACCACGCAGTACTACCTGAGCTTTGTCATCACGAATGGCGGTTCGGCACCGATCCTGAACAACCATATTCCGCTCGACCCGCTGGGCAGCGACAGCATCATGGTGACGAAGACGACGCCGATGCTGAACGTCACGCGCGGCGACCTGGTGCCGTACACGATCACGGCCAGCAATCCGCAGGCGGCAACCCTGGGCGCGATGGAAGTGCGCGACCTGATACCGGCCGGCTTCAAGTACCGCGTCGGCAGCGCGACCCGCAATGGCGTGCCGGCGGAGCCGCTCGTCGATGGCCGCAGCTTGCGCTGGAAGGAAAGCGGTTTCGCGCCGAAGGAGAAGAAGACCTACAAGCTGATGCTGATGGTGGGCAGCGGCGTTGGCGACGGCGAATACGTCAACCAGGCCTGGGCAGCGACGGGCGATACGCGTATCTCCAACCTGGCCACTGCCACGGTGCGGGTGGTGCCGGATGCCACTTTCGATTGTCCCGACATCATCGGCAAGGTCTTCGATGACCGGAACGCGAACGGCTACCAGGATGAAGGCGAGGCGGGCATTGCCGGCGTGCGCATGGCGACGGCGCGCGGCTTGCTGGTGACGACGGATGCGGAAGGACGCTTCCACGTGGCTTGTCCGGCGATTCCGAATGCGGACCGCGGCTCGAACTTCGTCATGAAGCTCGATGACCGTACGCTGCCGAGCGGCTACCGCGTCACGACGGAAAATCCGCGCGATGTGCGCCTGACCCGAGGCAAGGTGGTCAAGCTGAACTTCGGCGCCACCATCCACCGTGTCGTGCGTCTTGAGCTGAGCGACGCCGCATTCCTTGCGGGCGAAACGTCCTTGCAGCCGGAATGGGCTGCACGCATCGAAGGACTGGTGGCCAGCCTGCGCGCCAAGCCATCGGTGCTGCGCATCGCGTATGCCGCTGGCGGCGATGCCGCGCTGGCGCAGCGCCGCAGCAAGGCGATCGAAAGCGAGATGCAGGCGCGCTGGCAGGCACTGCAAAACGAATATCCCCTCGTCATCGAGATCGAGGGCGCACAATGAAACCGAAAATGACCATGAACGTTAGCAATCAAGGCACCTTCAAAGCGGCGGCCAGGCCGGCCCCCAAGCGGCTCGTGTATTTGCTCGGCGGCATAGGCTTTGTCTGCCTGGGCGCGCATGCGCAAATGGCAGACGAGCACGCGCTGCGGGGAAAAATGTTGGACCGCGGTCAAAGCATGGGGGCGCAGCAGCCCGCGAGCGGGGAACAGGAGTCGCCCGCTTTCAGCGGCCTGGCGCCGTCCGGCCTGAGCCGCGCCGAGCGCCGCGTGATCCTGGAAGCGGTGCCGCCGGCCACGCCGGCGCAGCAGAGCGTGACCTTCGACGACCTGCTGTCGGGCACCAATTTCGAGTCCGGCCGCGATGTGCTGCTGCCGGCCGCCACGGCCCGGCTTGACGCGCTGGCCGCACGTTTGCGCGGCAAGCAGAAGGTGCGCGTGCAGGTGATCGGGCATACGGACAACCAGCGCATCGCCGCCTGGCTGAAGCCGACCTTCCCCTCGAACCAGCATCTGTCGGAGGCGCGCGCATTGGCCGTCACGGCCTATCTGATGCGTGCACTGGACTTGCCGGCGTCGGCTTTTTCCGCCAGCGGCAAGGGCGAGAGCGAAGCAATCGCGTCGAACGCCACGCCGCAAGGCATGGCGCAGAACCGCCGCACGGAAATCCGTGCCTGGTACGAGGAAGCCGCCGAACTGCCTGCCGTGCCAAGCGCGCCCGCCCGGCGCGTCGAGACGGTGGTGCTGGTCGACGACTGCGCCGTCGCCAGCCAGCTGGCCAACCGCGATGCGGCCTTCTCCATCAGCATAGACGGCGTGGTACAGGACACCGATACGCCGCAGCAGGAAGCGGACCGCCAGCGCTGCGTCGACGTGGCGCTCGAGCACTCCGACATCCAGGTCAAGTACGATCCGCTGAATGTGGCGCCGGCCTTGAATGTCTGGCTGGCGGCGCCCTACGCGCAGCGCCAGGCGCCCGTGCGTTTTGGCACGTACACCAACTACGCTTTTTTCCAGCAGCGCGCCGAGATCCGCATCTTCGCCAAGGGGCAGGGCACGCAGGAGCAGCCATTTGCCATCGTGCCTGCGACGATGGGTGTAGCGACGGCCTGGCAGGCGCCGGCCGATGCGCCGGAGCAGATCGGCTACCTGCTGCGCGTGTACGACGCAGGCGGCAAGTTCGACGAGACGCGTTTGCAGCCACTGCGCCTGCTCGATGCGGCGCCGCCCGACGCACCGGGCAAGAAGGCCGGCGGCGATGCCCTGGCCGGCTGGGGCGAGTCGAGCCTGATCCTGCGCAATATCGATGCCGCGGGCGGCAGCGTCACCATCAGCGGCGAGAAGATCAAGCCTGGCCAGCAGGTGACGGCGCTGGGCATGGTCGTGCCCGTCGACGCCGGCGGCAAGTTCGCCATGCGCCAGATCATGCGCCCTGGCCCGCATACGGTGGAAGTGGCCGTGAAGGATGACAGCGGGGCCGGTATGACCTTCCGCCGCAACCTGAACATCGCCGACAGCGACTGGTTCTATGTGGCGCTGGCCGACCTGACCATTGGCCGCGACCGCACGAAAGGGCCGGCCGAACTGGTCACGGGCGACACGCAGCACTACAGGAACGAGACCTGGGCCGACGGCCGCGGCGCGTTTTACCTGAAGGGCAAGATCAAGGGCGACTATCTGCTGACGGCCAGCGCCGACACGCGAGAGCAGCCGCTGCGCGACCTGTTCCACAACTTCCAGAGCAAGGATCCGAACTACCTGCTGCGCCGCATCGATCCGGACAAATACTATCCCGTGTACGGCGACGACAGCACCACCGTCGACGATGCGCCTACCCAGGGGCGCTTTTACGTGCGCCTGGAAAAAGGCGATTCCTCCGTCATGTGGGGGAATTTCCAGACCACCTGGAGCGGCTCGGAACTGGCCCAGTACAGCCGCGGCCTGTATGGCGCCAATCTGCTGTGGAATGGCGCCGCCAGCACCAGCCATGGCGAAAAGGCCAGCACGGTCAACGCCTTTGCCGCTTCGCCGGGCACGCTGCAGTCGCGCGAGGAATTTCGCGGCACGGGCGGTTCGCAATACTATCTGCGCCACCTGGACCTGACGCAGGGGTCGGAACGCCTGTGGGTGGAAGTGCGCGACAAGGATTCGGGCCTGGTGATCGAGCGCATCCAGCTGACGCCCTCGCAGGACTATGAAATCAACTACCTGCAGGGACGCCTGACCTTGCGCTCGCCGCTGTCCTCCGTGGCCGATGGCGGCGCGCTGGTGCAAAGCGCGAGCCTGAGCGGCAACCCCGTGTACCTGGTGGCGACGTACGAATATGTGCCGGGCCTGAGCGCCATTTCCGGCACCTCGGTGGGCGTGCGCGCCAGCCACTGGTTCAACGACCATGTGCGCGTCGGCGCCAGCAATTACCACCAGGGCGAGCAGGGTTCGGACCAGACCCTCAAGGAGCTGGACCTGACCCTGCGCTACAGGCCGGGCACCTGGATCAAGGCCGAGGCAGCCCGTTCCAGCGGCGACGCCAGCAGCGTGCTCAGTTCATCGAGCGGCGGCTTCGATTTCAACCAGACGACGGCGGGCGGCCACCCCGCCAACGCGAAGCGCTTCGACGGCGCGCTGGACCTGGCCGACCTGGGCGGCACGGCGCGCGGCCGCATCGCCGCCTACTGGCAGGACCGCGAAGCCGGTTACGCGGGACCGGGCATGCAGACCCTGAACGGCGAAGCCGTGCGGCAAACGGGCCTGGCGGCAACCGTGCCGCTGGGCGAGCGCACGGAAGTGTCGCTGAAGGCGGATGACCGCACGGCCACCAGCCAGGATGCGCGCGCCGTGGAAGCGGCGCTGCGCCACAAGCTCGATGCCGAGTGGGGCGTGTCGGCTGGCATGCGGCACGACCGCCGCGACAATGCGATCGGCAGGGACAATGCCAGCGCCATCCTGAGCCAGGATGGCGGGCGCAGCGACGCCGTGCTGCGCGTCGACTATCGGCCGCTGCAGCAGGGCCAGCAAGCCCGGGACGGCGCGCTGGAAAGGACGCCGGCATCGAACGCCGTGCCGCAGCCGGGACTGCAGGGCGGCATCACGGGCCAGCTGGTGACGCAGGGCCGAGAGGCGGGCATGGCCGGCGGTCCGCAGTACGGCCCCGACACCGCGCTCGCTTCCGGCGTGGCCTCGGCGCGCGTGGCAGGATTGCTGTACGCGCCGTGGGACATGTACGGCTTCGTGCAGCATACCTTGTCGCGCAGCGGCAACCGCGCCCTGAATGACCGCGCGGGACTGGGCGGCACCTATCAGGTGAGCGAGCGCCTGCGCCTGGGAGCGGAAGCGTCGGGCGGCAGCGGCGGCGCGGGCGGCCAGCTGTTCGGCAACCTGCAGATGGATGAACGCAGCAGCGTTTACCTGAACTACCGCATGGAGACGGAAACGCCGGATGTGAACTACAGCGGCCGCCAGTCTACCTTGACGGCGGGCAGCCGCTATCGCCTGAACGACAGGGCGGGCCTGTTTGCGGAGAGCCGCTGGGGCAATGGCGCGGGACCGCAAAGCCTGACGCACGCGTTCGGCGTGGACCTGGCGCCCACCGAGCGCTGGACTACGGGCATCAAGTTCGAGACGGGCACCCTGTCGAATCCCCTGTCGGGCGACTTGAAGCGCGACGCCATCGGCCTGACGGCGGCGTATGCCTACGAGCGGCTGAAATTTTCCAGCGCGCTGGAGTTCCGCACGGACCGCACCAAGTCGCTGGGGACCGTGGAGGGCAGTTGCGCCACCGTGCCGGCCGACGGCGGCTGCGCCACGGACGCAAACAGCGAACACCGCAAGGTGTGGCTGACGCGCAATGCGCTGAGCTACCAGCTGGACCGCGATTGGCGATTGCTGGGCAAGTTCAACCTGTCGCGCAGCAGTTCCACGCGTGGCGCCTTCTACGATGGCGACTACACGGAAGTGGTGACGGGAGCGGCCTACCGTCCCGTCGACAACGACCGCTGGAATACCCTGTTCAAGTACACGTACTTTTACAACCTGCCATCGCCAGGCCAGGTGGACGGCGTCACGGGCGGGGTGCTCGACTACACGCAGAAAAGCCATATCCTGAATGTCGATACGACCTATGACGTGCGGCCATGGCTGTCCGTGGGCGGCAAATTCGGCGTGCGTACGGGCCAGTTGCGGGCGTCGAAGACGCAAGGCGAGTGGTTTTCCAGCCGCGCGGAATTGCTGGTGCTGCGCGCCGACTTCCACATCGTCAAGGAGTGGGACGCGCTGATCGAGGCGCGCCGGCTGAAGGCGCGCGAGGCGGGCGATGCGCGCGCCGGCGCCCTGATCGGCGTCTACCGGCATGTGGCGAAGCACGCCAAGATCGGCATCGGCTACAACTTCACGACCTTCTCGGACGACTTGACGGATCTGTCGTACCGCAGCAGGGGCTGGTTCCTGAACGCCATCAGCACGTTCTGACGCGCACAGGCGCAGCAGGGAAGCAGGACGGTCTCGCGGCTGTCCTGCTTTTTTTTCGCCGTTCGCGCGTCTCCCCGGCGGGCTTGCCGGGGCGGCCGGTGTAATATTGAGCCAGGGAAAGCTGCGGCATGGTGCCAGCGGCTCCCGTCACGAACGAGGTTGCAACATGACGATTTTTGGCATAGGCATCCACATCCTGATCGCGCTGTTTTTTGCGATTCACGTGGTGCGCAACGGGCAGCAGCTGTACTGGCTGCTCATTTTATTCATGTTCCCGCTGCTGGGCAGCGTGGTGTATTTCTTCGCCATCTACCTGCCCAATTCGCGCCTGCCGCAAGGCGCGCGCAAGGTCGCCTCGGTGGCCGTGCAGGTGCTGGATCCGAACCGCGAATTGCGCGAGGCGAAGGCCGCCTTCGAGTACACGCCGACGGCGCAGAACCAGATGCGTTTGGCCAGCGCGCTGCTCGAAGCGGGCGATGCGCAGGAAGCGGCATCGACGTATGAAGCCTGCCTGCAGGGCGCCTTTTCCTCGGACCTGGAAATCCGCCTGGGCGCGGCACGCGCCTACCTGGAATGCGGGCGCGGCGCCCAGGCCTTGACGCACCTGGAATTCATCCGCCGCAGCGACATCCATTTCCGTCCCGAGCTGGTATCCCTGCTGACGGCACGCGCGCTGGCGCAAAGCGGGCGCCAGCCGGAGGCGAAGGCGGAATTCGACGATGCGCTGACCCGTTACGGCAGTTTCGACTGCCGCGCCGAGTATGCGATCTGGGCCCTGCAGCAGGGCGACAAGGTGCTGGCCGAGCGCCTGTGCGCCGATATCGACGGCGCCATGGCCCGCTGGAGCAGCCATACGCGCTCGATGTATGCGCCGCTGCTGGCGCGCCTGGAGGCGGCGCGCCGGTAGTTGCCGGCGCCCCATGACGGTGGCTGGCTCGCTTATACGCCAGGCACCGTGTTCTTCCCTTCGACTAATTTATACCCCTTGCCATCGAAGGCGTAGCGCGCGTGTCCGTTCAGGGGCGTGGCGATGCGCGGCGGGTCTGCGTCCGGCTTGACCGTGACACCGGGCTTGATCTTCTCGGACGCGCCCTTGAAATCGATCAGCAGGTCATCGTAGCTGCCGCCATTGCGCGCTGGCGCAAAGCGCCAGCTGCCTGCCACCATCCAGCATTCATCCATGTCCGGCGTGCAGGCGCCCATATTGTCCGAGTACAGGTCGATGCCGCCATCGAGCGCCGTCACCTTGCCGTCGCCGATTTCAAACAGGGCCAGTTGCGTGATGGTGTAGCCCTGGCCCGTATAGCCGTGGCGGATCGCCAGTCCCGGCTTGTTCGCACCCAGCATGACCCAGTGGACCTCGCCCAGCTGTCCCGACGAACCCAGGGCGGCGATGTTTTCCAGCCGTTTCACCACTTGCCACTGGCCGTCTTCCGGCTGGCCCTTGGGCGCGAGGAAAAACACGTTCAACAGCCCCGACGAGGCGTGCGCCGATTCCGCCGTGCCTTCCGTGTTGGCCGTTTCCGCATTCGCCACCAGGATGGCGCGGCCATCGGGCAGCAGCTTGTGGCTGACGGCGCTGACGACATAACTGAGCTTGTCGACATGGTTGTCGGGATCGGACAGGTCGGCCAGCGCATCGTCGCTGTCGCTGCGGTAGTCGTCGCCGAAGACGGCGCGCATCATGCCCGCTTCCCGCTTGCGCGCCTGCGGCGTGTTCATTTCGTCCGTCTTGGGCGCGGTGGCGGCTGGCGGCGGCACGTGCTCGGTCGATGCCGCATCGGCAGCGCTGGCGGGGACGTCGGCTGCCACGTCAGCGGCCACGTCGGCGCTGGCGGGGGCGGTCTTGTCCGAGCAGGCGCCGAGCAGTGCGGATGCCAGCAGCAGGGCGAGCGGGGTGCGGTAATTCATAGGCAGGGCAGATTGCGTTCATTGAGAATGGGCGCAGTATGCCAGATAGATGGAAGCGAGGGAGCGCGGCCTGCCGGCCGGTCCTTCGCTTCCTTGTCCGCAGGGGGCGATTTTGCCATCCGCGGTGGCGCTTATTTTTCCAGCGCCACCTGCTCATCGCGCCGCAGGGGCGCCTTGTGGCGGCGCAGTTTCGCCATGCCGCGCTTGAGCAGGTGCTCAAGGTCGTCGATGTAGGTGAACACGGCCGGCACCACCAGCAGGCTGAGCAAGGTCGACGTGATCAGGCCGCCGATGACGGTGATGGCCATCGGCGAACGGAAGCTGGGGTCGGCGCCCCAGCCCAGCGCCAGCGGCATCATGCCGGCGCCCATGGCGATCGTTGTCATCAGGATGGGCCGGCTGCGCTTGTGGCAGGCGTCGACCAGCGCATCGAAGCGGTTCATGCCGGCCTGGCGCGCCAGGATCGCATAGTCGACCAGCAGGATCGAGTTCTTGGTGACGATCCCCATCAGCATGATCAGGCCGATCATCGACGGCATCGACAGGGCGCTGCCCGTGATCAGGAGGGCCACGAAGGCGCCGCCGATCGACAGCGGCAGCGCCGCCAGGATGGTCACCGGCTGCATGAAGTCCTTGAACAGCAGCACCAGCACGCAATAGATGCACAGCACGCCGATCAGCATGGCCAGGCCAAAGCTGGCGAACAGCGAGGCCATCTCCTGCGCGTCGCCCAGTTCGGCGATCTTCACGGACGGCGGCAGATTCTTCATCGACGGCAGCGCGCGCGCTTCCTCGTTCAATTCGCCGAGGGTGCGCGAACCGAGTTCCACGTCGAGGGTCACGTTGCGGCTGCGGTTCAGGCGGTCGATCTGCGCGGGACCGCTTTCCATCGTCACGCTCGCCACGTTCGCCAGGCGCACGGGGCCATTCTTGCCCGGCACGGTCAGGCGCTCGATGGCGGCCAGGTCGGCGCGCACGCTGTTGGGCAGCTTGACGCGGATCGGCACCTGCCGCTCGGGCAGGTTCATCTTCGTCAGGTCCGTGTCGTAGTCGCCGGCCGTGGCCACGCGCACCGTCTCGCCGATGGCCGCCGCCGTCACGCCCAGGTCTGCCGCCTTGGCAAAATCAGGGCGCACGATGATCTCCGGGCGCACCAGCGAAGCGCTGGAATTGACGTTGCCGATGCCTTTCAGGCCGCGCAGCTCGCGCTCGACCTTCTGTGCCGCCGCCATCAGTGCCACGGGATCTTCCGAGCGCAGCACCAGCTGCATCTTGACGCCCGTGTCGGGCGGTCCCACCGTGAAGCGGGCGCCCGGTATCGTATCGAGCTTGTGGCGCAGCTGCGTTTCCAGGCCCGCCATCGATTCCTTGCGCTCCGTGCGGTGCACGGTGGTCAGGGTCAGCACGGCGCGGCGCGCCTCGGCCGCCGCGCCGGGCGCGAAGGCGTCGCCGCTGGAACCGCCGCCAATCGAACTGAAGACGCCCTTGATGCCTGGCGTGCGCATGGCCGCATCGCGTGCCATGGCCGCCACGGCCTGTGTTTCGGCCAGGGTGGAGCCGGGCGGCAGTTCCAGGTTGATCTGCGTCTGGGCGCGGTCGGCGGCCGGCACGAAACCCGTCGGCAACAGCGGCACGAGCGCGATGGCGCCGACAAAGAACAGGGCTGCGGCGATGGCCGTGGTGCCGCGGTGGTTCAGGCACCAGCGCATGACCTTCAGGTAGCGCGTCATCAGCCAGCCATCCTGTTCTTCCTTGTGCGGCAGCGGTTTCAGGATGTAGGCGGCCATCATCGGCGTGAGCAGGCGCGCCACCACCAGCGAGGCCAGCACGGCCAGCACGGCCGTCCAGCCGAACTGCTTGAAGAACAGGCCGGGAATGCCGCTCATGAAGGCCGTCGGCAGGAACACGGCCACCAGCGCAAAGGTGGTGGCGATCACCGCCATGCCGATTTCGTCGGCCGCTTCCATGGCCGCTTCCATGGGCGACTTGCCCATGCGCAGATGGCGCTCGATGTTTTCGATTTCCACGATGGCGTCGTCGACCAGCACGCCGACCACCAGCGCCAGCGACAGCAGGGTGACGGTATTGAGCGTGTAGCCGAACCAGTAGATGCCGAGGAAGGCCGGCATCACGGACAGGGGCAGGGCGGCCGCGGCGACCAGGGTGGCGCGCCAGTCGCGCAGGAACCACCACACCACCAGCACGGCCAGCAGTGCGCCTTCGTACAGCAGCTCCATCGAGCCGTCGAAGTTTTCCTCGACGGGGAAGGCATTGTCGATCGATTGCTGCAGCACGACGCTGGGGTTTTCCTTCTGCAGGTCGGCGATGGCTTCGCGCGCGCCCTTGGCGACGGCCACTTCGCTGGCGCCCTTGGTGCGGAAGACCTCGAAGGCGACCACGGTCTTGCCATCCTGCTCGGCCAGCGCGCGCGGCTCGGCGATGGTGTCGCGCACGGTGGCCACCTGGTCCAGGCGCACGTGGCGTCCGTCCGGCAGCGGCACTTCCACGCGCGACAGTTCATCGGCCGTCTTGACGGTGGCGATGGTGCGCACCGATTGCTCGGCGCCGCTGATGTCGCCCCGCCCGCCGGGCGCTTCGCGCTGGACCAGGCGCAGCTGGCGCGAGACGTCGAGCGCCGACACTTTCAGCGCCGCCATGCGCGCCTCGTCGAGCTCCACCTGGATCTCGCGGTAGACGCCGCCCACGCGGGTGACGGCGCCCACGCCGGGCACCGTCAAGAGGCGCTTGGCCACCGTGTTGTCGACGAACCAGGACAGGTCGGGCGCGTCGAGCGGATTGTCGACGCCCCCTTTCGCCGTGGCGATGAAGGTCAGCACCACGCGCCCGGCCGTGGACGCCTTGGTGACGGTGGGGTCGCGCAGTTCGGCCGGCATGTCCGCCTTGACGCGGGCGACGGCGTCGCGTACGTCGTTGACGGCTTCGGCGATCTGCTTTTCCAGGATGAATTCGACGGTCACCGTGACGACGCCGTCGAGCACCTTGGTGTAGATGTTCTTCACGCCTTGCAGGGTGGCGACGGAGTCTTCGATCTTGCGCGCCACTTCCGTTTCCAGCTGGGCCGGCGCGGCGCCGGGCAGCACCGCGCTGACGGTGACGATGGGCAGTTCGATGTCGGGGAAATCCTGCACCGGATTGGCCTTGTAGGCCAGCAAGCCGGCCAGGGTCAGCAGCGCGAACAGCATGATGGCCGGGATCGGGTTCTTGATCGAGAGGGAGGAAAAGTTCATGGCTGGCCTTACTTTTTCGCTGCCACGGTGGCCGGCGCAACGGGCTTGGCCGCCGCTGGCGTCGCCACATTGCGCACCAGATCGCCGTCATTGAGGAAGCCCGCGCCGCTGACGACGATGGTGGTATCGGCCGTGATGCCTTGCGTGATCTCGATGCGGTCGCTCAGGCGCCGCCCGGCCTGCACCTTGATCTGGCTGACGCGCTGGTCGGCATTCAGGCGGAAGACGTAGCTGAAGCCGTCGCGCACGGCAATCGCCTGCTGCGGCACCGTCAGCGCGCCCGAGGTGCCCAGTTCAAATTCGCCGCTGGCGTACATGCCGGCCTTGAATGGCGCATTGTTGCCGCTGCTGGCCGGCAGGTCCACGTACACGAGGGCGGAGCGGGTTTGCGGATCGACGGTCGGGGCGATCATGCGCACCTTGCCCGTCAAAACGCTGCCGTTGGATGCCTTGACCTGCGCCAGGGTGCCCGGTTTCAGGTTCAGCAGTTCAGTGGCCGTCACTTCGGCGCGCCATTCGAGGCGGCCCTGGCGGATCATGCGGAACAGTTCCGTGCCGGCGCCCACGACGGAGCCGACGGTGGCCGAGCGCGCAGAGATGATGCCGCTGTCGGGCGCCACCACCTGCGTGTATTTCAGGCGCAGCTGCTGCGACGCCAGCTGCGCCTTGGCGGACGCGATGCGCGCGTTGGCCGTCTGTTCGGCCGTCAGGTACTGGCTGATCTGCTGCGCGCTGATGGCGCCCGTGCTTTGCAGCGAGCGGGCGCGCTGCGCGTTGGCCGCCGCCTCAAGGGCATTTGCTTCCGCTTCCAGCACGGCCGCTTTCGCCTGCGCCACGTCGGCATTGACCGTGTCGTTCGAGAACACGGCCAGCACCTGGCCGGCGCGCACCACGTCGCCGACATTCACGCGCACCTCGGTGAGGCGCAAGCCGTTCGATTCGCTGCCGATGACGGCTTCCTGCCAGGCGGCCACGTTGCCGTTGGCGTTCAGCTTGATGGGCAGGCTGGCCGTCTGCGGCTTGGCCGTGGTGACGGTGAGGGCCGGTTTCTGCGCCGCGTGCTTGTCTTTGGCATCGTCGGCCGCCGTGGAGGCCGAAGGGTACAGGGCCACGCCCGCGCCCAGCATCACGCACAGGGCGGCAAGGGAGAGCGCCATGGGTTTCAAGGTCATTTTTTTCATGTTGTCGTATCCGTCAGGGGGCGTTATGGGCGATGGGGTTGGCGCTGCTGCTGTTCCAGCCGCCGCCGGCGGCGCGGTACAGCGCTACCCAGGCGGCGCTGCGTTCGCGCTCCAGGTTCACCACGGTGTTTTCGGCGGCCAGGCGCGTGCGGCGCGCGTCTTCCAGTTCGATCAGGCTGGCCAGGCCATTCTTGTAGCGGTCCTCGGTGGCGACAAACGACACGCGGTAGCCTTCCAGCGCCGTTTTCGCGTGGCCGCTGCGCTCGTCCGTGCTGGCCAGGTTGACCAGTGCTTCTTCCACTTCGCGCACGGCCTGGCGCACGCCGGCATGGTACTTGACCACGGCTTCGTCGTAGCGCGCCGTGGCCGCATCGACCTGGGCGCGGCGGGTGCCGCCGTCGAAGATGGGCAGGCTGACGGCCAGCGGGCCGATGCTCCAGGTGCTGGCCGTGATGCTGGTGCCGCCGGAGCGGATATTGCCCTTGCCGATGGAACCGGCCAGGCTCAGGCGTGGATAGCGCTGCGCCTGCGCGCCGTGCACTTCGAAGCTGGCGGCCGCCACTTCGCGTTCGGCGCTGTAGATGTCGGGACGCTGGCCCAGGGTTTGCGCCGGCAGTTCGGCAATCGCCACGGGCGAAGGCAGGATGGCGGGGCTGGCCGCCAGTTTCTGGCGCAGCGACGCTTCCGGCATGGCCGACAGGGCCACCAGCGCCTTGACGTTCACGTCGCAGGCGGCGCGCTGCTCGATGGCGCGGCTGGCGCCTTCCGCGGCGCTGGCGCGGGCCAGCGCCGCGTTGGCGGGCGGCTGGAAGCCGGCGCCGGCGCTCAGTTCCGTCAGGCGTGCCGAGTCGCGGCGCGAGACGGCATCCTGTTCCGCCACTGCCTGCAATTGCTGGCAGGTGCGCAAGGCGTAGTACTGGTTCGCCACTTCGGCCGCCACGGAAACGCGGGCGTCATGCCAGCCCGCGCGCGCGCTGTCGTAGCGCTCCTGCGCCGCATCGCGCGTGGCGCGGTTGGCGCCAAACACGTCGATTTCCCACGACGCCTGCAGCGCCGCCTGCGAGGTGGTGCCGCCGGGCTGCGCCGACTGCTGGCTGGTGCGCACCACGCTGCCTGTGGCATCCAGCGTGGGCGCCAGCGCGGCGCCGCTGGCGACCCGGTCCGCGCGCGCCTGCACGATGCGCGTGCTGGCGGCGGCGATGGTGGGGCTGACCTGCTGCGCGTCGGCGATCAGTTCCACCAGCAGGCCGTCGCCCTGGTGCTGCCACCAGCTGGCCAGGTCCGTCAGGCTGCCGTTATGCGGCAGCGGCGCCTGCCACTGCGCGGGCGCGCTGGCCGCCACCGCCGCGGGCGGCCCCTGCAGGGCGCAGCCACCCAGCACCAGCACGATGCTGGCGGCCAGGGCGCGTTGAACGGTGCATCGAATAGTCGTCATGCTTGTCCTTCTGCTTGTCGTTGAGCGGTAGAGGGGGAAAGGGCCAGGCGCCGGCGTTCCACGTCGGCCATGGCCAGCGCATAGTCGGTCATGCGCGCCAGCCAGGTGTCGATGGCGCGCGGCGTTTCCAGCAGCTGCGGGCGCAGGGTGTGCAGTACCTCGGCGCCGACCATGTGCTGCAGGGCCAGCGAGGCGATGGAGAAGGCCAGGCGGTGCATGTCGTCGCTGTCGTCGGGCGCGCCCAGGTGGCGCGCCAGCACGCGCGTGAGCGCTTCGTGCTCGGGACGGATGTTCTGGTCGATCTCGCGTGCCCACAGGCCCGTCGGCTCGAGCATCTCGCGGCACCACAGGCGCATGCAGTCGCGCGCGATCTCGCCCTGCTGCATGGGGGCGAGCAGCTGCGCATAAAAGCCTTCCAGGCTTTGGCGCAGGGTGAAATGCGGTTGCTCGTACAGGGCGATATTGTCTTGCGGGTTGGCCGACTGCTGGGCGAAGGCGGCGCGGTACAGGCCCGCCTTGTCGCCAAAATAGTAGCTGATGGCGGCCGCGTTCGTGCCGGCCGCCTGCGCCAGTTCGCGCGTGGAGGTCTTGGCGTAGCCCTGTTCGGCAAACAGGCGGATGGCGCTATGCAGCAGCCGCTCACGCGATTGCTCGCCATCGGAACGGGGCTTGCGCCCGTCGTCAGCGTGTGGTGTGTGGGAAATGTTTTTTTCAATCATGCCGGAGATTTAAACACATATCTCAAGCGTTTGATATAACTAAATCAGTTGATTTAGTTAAGGAAAGATGAAGATGCGGTAAAACGCGGGCAAAAAAAAGCCCGCGGTTGTATTCGCGGGCGTAATCCAATGTTCGGAGAACGAATTGGAGGAGACAGTTCCACTATAGCGCTAAAAATGGTGCGGTGCAATACAGTAAAACTACGGTATCAGTCTCTCCCAGGCCGTAAAAAAAGCAGACTTCATGTTGCGGTGCACAGAAGATCAGGCTTTGCTGCGCAGGGCCAGCGTAAAGGTGCTGCCCGAGCCGTAGTCGCTGTTGAAGAACAGGGCGCCGCCGATGGCGTTGGCCAGGTTCTGGCACAGGTACAGGCCCAGTCCCGCGCCTTCCACGTGGCGCGTGGAGGTGGAGTCGAGCTGCGAGAAGGCCTGGAACAGCTTGGCCTGGTCTTCTTCCTTGATGCCGGCGCCGCTGTCGGCGATGCTCATTTCCGTCACCAGCACGTCGTCTTCCTCGCGCTGGGCAAGGCTGATGCGCACCGTGCCCTGTTCCGTGAACTTGATGGCGTTGTTGAGCAGGTTGATGAGGATCTGCGTCAGCGCGCGGCGGTCCGTGTCGATGATGGCGGGCGGCTGGCCTTCTTCTCCCAGCGCCATTTCCAGGGCCAGGCCCTTTTGCTGGGCCAGGGGGCGCAGGGTGTCGGCCACTTCGGCCATCAGTTCCTGACAGTGCACGGGTTCGATCGACAGGGTCAGCTTGCCCGCCTCGATCTTGGCCACGTCGAGGATGTCGTTGATCAGCGAGAGCAGATGGCGCGCGCTGGCGCGGATGGTGTTGAGCTGCTTGTCCTGGTCGGACGTCAGGGGGCCGGGCAGTTTCATCAGTAGCGCGCCCGTAAACCCGATGATGGCGTTGAGCGGCGTGCGCAGTTCATGCGACATGTTCGCGATGAAGGCCGACTTCATGCGGCTGGCCTCGGCCAGCTCCAGGTTTTTCAGGGCGATTTCGCGGTTGATGGTTTCCAGTTCGGCCGCATGGTGCGCCAGGCGCATGTTCAGCTCGATCACCTGGCGTTCGCGCGCCTGCAGTTCGCCGTTGACCTGCACCGCCTGCTCATAGGTGGAGATGAGCAGGTCGAGGATCTGCTGGCGCTCCGCATTGATGAAATGCTTCTGGTCGCCCAGGTACAGGGCGATGCCGATTTCCACATTCTGGTTCTTGCGCAGCTTCTGGTTCATCAGCATGTGGCTGATGCGGTTGAGCAGGTAGTCTTCCGCGTAGGGCTTGCGGATGAAATTGTCGGCGCCGCACTCGATGCCGCGGATGATGTCCTTCGGGTCGTTGAGCGAGGTGACGAGGATGACGGGAATGTCGCGCAGGGTCGGGTCGGACTTGATGGCGCGGCACAGGTCGTAGCCATTCATTTCAGGCATGACGATATCGGACAGCACCAGGTGCGGCTTGCGTTCGCGGATGGCGGCCAGGGCCAGCTGGCCGTTGGCCGCCACGCGCGCATTGTAGTGCAGGGACTGGATCAGGCGGCGCAAGCGCTCCGCCTGGGTCGGGCTATCCTCGACGATCAGGATCTCGATTTCGTCCGGCTTGATTTGGTTGTTGGAGTCCACAGACCTCTCCTAGAATTTCAGTGTGGTGATGCTGGGCGCGGTGAGCGCGCAATATCGACATCCTGTGACTATATCGGATTTAGGTCTGTAAAAGTAACTTCCAAGTAACTATTTTGGCCACAGGGAATGCTGTGGCCGCTTGTTAATTCTCGCCCTGGAACTGGCCTGCGCGATAGGTAAGCACGAGCGTGTCGCGGTGGCCATGTTCGCCGATGGGCTGGATCGGCGTCGATTCATGGATCACGGCGGCATCGTCGAGCAGCAGCAGCGACCATGGCTCCGTCAGGGTAAAGCGTTTGCCGTTGGGGCCGTTGGCTTCGAAGATGCGCGTCTCGCCGCCCTTGATCTGCTCGCGTCCGATCAGCAGCACGGCGACGAAATCGACGCCGTCGCGATGCGCGCCTTCCGGCGTGGGGCGGCCGATGCCATCGGTCGTATCGATGCGGAACTGGTGCGCCTCGATGAACCACGGCTGCTGTCCCTTGACCTGGGAGCAGGCGTCGCCCAGCGCGCGGATCAGCTGCTGCCAGGCCGCCTGCGCGACCACGGACGGCTCGACCGGCTCGAACAGCCGGTGCATGCCGCCGTGCAGGGCGTTGTATTCCACCGGTTGCCAGTGCGGACGGTGCGCCGTCTGCGTCAGGCGCTCGCCATCCTGCACGAAGCACGAGTGGCGCCGGCGGCGGTAGCGGCCGCCATCCTTCAGGTAATTGTCCAGCGCCAGCGCGTTCCAGCTGGGCTCGAGCGCGCGCAGCGCGGCCAGCGGGCAGCCGGCCAGCGCGGCCACGTCCTGGGGGCGCAAGACGGCATAGCCGTCATCGCGCAAGGCATCCTTGACGCGGGACGGGTCGGTAAAGATCGGTGCGGAAGTGCTCATGGCGGTGCGGGCCGGCATGCGGCCGGTATCAGTTGATCCAGCCTGGCATTCTACGACTTCGCGGCAACTCTTGTGTCGGGTCCGATAGGAATTATTCTTGTTGAGTTAAAAATTCTTTACCAGGGTCAGGCGCAGCGAGCGCGACTCCACCGGATGGAAGTGGATATCGTCGACGGGCTGCGCTTCGCCGGGCAGGCGCGAGGCATAGTAGTAATCGATGGCCGAGTCGCGCCGGTTGGCCAGGTTGTAGCCTTCCAGCTCCACGCGCAAGGTCTTGTCGACCTGGTAGGCGATGCGCCCGTTCAAGCCCACGCTGGCCGCCGAGCGCACGCTGTTGTCTTCAATGAGGGGGCGCGGGCCGAAGTAGCGCAGGCGCAGGGAGCCCGACCATGGTCCGGACGGCGTCACCGTCATGGCCAGCTGGGCCACGCCTTCGATGGCGCCCGGGATGTAGTCTCCCGCCGGGTCGCTGCCGCGCGAGCGTGCCCGCGCATAGGCGAGGTCCAGGTCCAGCGACAGCCAGCTGGCCGCCTTGTAATAGCTGGAAAACTCGACGCCGTAGCGGCGGCTGGGGCGGCCCGCCTCCGTGGCGCCGGCGTCGCCGATGAACAGCAGCTCGGAATCGAAGTCCAGGCGGTACAGCGACAGCGACGTTTGCAGGCCGGCGATGGCGGCGCTGCGTAAACCCAGTTCCAGGCCGCGCGAGCGCACCAGGGGCGTGACCTTGTCGGCCGCCTCGCCCGTCTTCGGGTCGACCGTGATCGTCGTGCCGCGCGCGTCGTTGCTGTGAAAACCATTGCCAATGTTGATATACGCTTCCGTGTCGCGCCATGGACCGGCGATCACGCTCAGGCTGGGGCTGAACAAATGGTCGCTGGCCTGGCCCGAATTGGCGGCGCGGTCGCTGCGCACGTCGAAGCGGTAGACGTCCGCGCGCAGGCCGGCCACGGTGCGCAGCCAGCGCGACCAGCGCGTGCTGTTTTCGCCATACACGCCGATGCTGGTTTCAACGATATGGTCTTGCCGCGTGCTCGATACGATCTGCCGCTGCCGCGTGTTGTACAGGCCATTGTGGATATTGTCGTTCTGCAGCTGCAGGCCGATCGTGGTGTCGCTGCTGCCCCTGTCCGTGTGGCGGTGCCAGGTGTGGCTGGCATCGAGGCCGGCCGTCACGCGCCGGTCGGGCTGGGCGAACTGGTCGCCGTTGACGGGGTCCTCCATCGCATACGTAAAATTCGAGAACAGGGCCAGGCGGTTGGCGATCACGTAGGCGCTGACCCTGGACGAGACGTCGTCCGTCGTCTGGCGCCAGGCGCCGGACAGGCTGTAGCGCTGCGCCTTGCCGCCGTCGCTGGCATCGATGGCGTCGAAGCGACCCAGCGTGCCGTCCTGCACGGCGCGCAGCGGAATCTGGTCGGTGGCATTCCAGCTGGCGTCGTACGCCATGGCCGTGACGTTGTAGCCGTTGTTGGCATAGCCTTCGCTGTAGCGCAGCACGCCATTGAGCTTGCGGTAGCGGTCCGGCTGCGTGAACGGGCCATCGTTGTGCTGCGCTTCGAGCGCGTACAGCAGGCTGCCGTCGCCCGCATCGAACGAATCGGCCAGCAGGGCGCGGCGAAAGCCGTTTTGCCCGATGCCCACGCTGGCGATGCCCTGCGTCAGGCGGTTCGCATAGATGACGGAGGCCGCTCCGGCCGAGGAGAAATCGCCTTGCGCCGCCGAGTACGGCCCTTTTTTGTAATCGAGGCGCATGGCCAGTTCGGGGATGAGGAAATTCAGGTCCGTCCAGCCCTGTCCGTGGCCATGGCTGCGCTGGTTGACGGGCATCTCGTCGACGGTGGTGCGCAAGTCCGTGCCGTGGTCGAGGTTGAAGCCGCGCAGGTAAAACTGGTTGGCCTTGCCTTCGCCGCTATGCTGGCTGACGATCAGGCCCGGCACGGCTTCGAGCAGTTCGCCGGGCCGGTAGCTGGTGCGCGCATCGAGCTGCTTTTGCGTGACGCTGCCCGCGTTGGCCGAATCGGCCACGCCCAGCTGGTTCAGGCGCGAACCGTCGACCAGCACGCGCTGGAAGATGTCGTCGGCGTGGGCGGCAGGTAAAAACAGGGCGGCGAGGAGGAGGGAAAGGTAGCGTGGCGTCATGGGTGTCTGGAAGTGGCGGGGCGGGGCCCCGGCGGGCTGCCTGCCGCTGGTTAGCGGATCGGCAGTTCCGTATTCTGGCGGTCGAAAATCAGCGTCTGGATGGTGCCGCTGTCCTGCACGTTGAGGGTGTTGCGCTGGCTGGGCAGGAAATCGATCAGCAACTGGTTGTGGATGCGCGTGGCGGGCGCCAGGCGCGTGTGCTCGATCTCCTGGAAGATCACCACGTTGTCGGCATTGACCTTCATGCCGACCCATGCCAGGCGCAGGCGCTTGCCGTCCGGCGCCACGAGGTAGAACTGTTTGTCGACATAGCGGCGCAGCGCCGCTTCGCTGTCTTCCTGGCCCAGGTCGAACTGGCGCTGGTACAGCTGCGTCAGCAGCGCCTCGACGTCGTGGCCCGTATAGGTATGCACCACTTCGGTGCTGCCGCTGGCCGCGTTATAGCTGATGTCGGCGATACCCATGTGGAAATTGTGCGCGCCGGCCGCCATGCTGGCGCTGGCCAGCAGGCTGGCCGCGAGGAGGCGCCAGCGCATCACGCTTCGTCGCCCTTGTCCGCGCCGCCGTTCTTGCCTTTCAACGGCGTACTAAAATCGCGCATCAGGTTATCCTTGGGCGATTTTTCGCTCTTGAACAGTTCCAGGCGCGATGGCGTGATCTTGCGCGGCCAGCTATTGTTGCTGGTATCGATATCGGCCGTTTCCCAGTACGGGTCCTGCACCAGGCCCACCATCGGCTCGTCGGTGATGACGACCTTGGTGATTTTTTTCGGCGAATAGCGCCACACTTCGGCCGGCACGCGTTCCACGTATTTCTTGCCGCTTTTCAGTTCGATTTCCAGTATCAGGGGCATGACCATGCCGCCCAGGTTCGACAGGTCGACCAGGTACAGGTGCTTGCCCTGTTTCAGCAAATCCTTTTCCCACGGTTCCAGGCCGGCCAGCGCTTCGGCGTAGGCGTTGCGGTCTTTGTTGGTGACGGTAAAATCGTCGTGCTGGTTGTAGAAATCCTTCAGCTCCGGGTGCGCGTCGACCCGGCGCGGCATGCCCTTGTTGGCGCGGCTCGTGACGGATTCGGGCTGCGCATCCTTCTGCGCCTTCTTCCACGCCTTTTCCGTGTCCGGATTTTTCGAACTCACGCCATATTCGGTGATGCCGTCGATGCTGATGTCGACCGGGTCGGTGGTGTAGAACCAGCCGCGCCAGAACCAGTCCAGGTCCGTGCCGGAGGCGTCTTCCATGGTGCGGAAAAAGTCGGCGGGCGTCGGGCGTTTGAACTTCCAGCGCTGCGCATACTCCTTGAACGCGTAGTCGAACAGCTCGCGCCCGAGGATGGTTTCGCGCAGGATGTTCAGGCCCGCCGCCGGCTTGGCATAGGCGTTGTTGCCGAACTGCAGCAATGACTCGGAATTGGTCATGATGGGCACCTGGTCGCGGCTACGCATGTAGTCGACGATCTCGCGCGGCTCGCCGCGCGAGGCCGGGTAGTTTTCTTCCCACGCCTGCTGCGCCAGGTATTGCACGAAGGTGTTGAGGCCTTCGTCCATCCACGTCCATTGGCGCTCGTCCGAGTTGATGATCATCGGGTAGTAGTTATGGCCCACCTCGTGGATGATCACGCCGATCAGGCCATATTTTGTGCGCTTGGAGTAGGTCAGCTCGCCCGTCTTCTTGTCCTTGACGGGGCGCGGGCCGTTGAAGGAGATCATCGGATACTCCATGCCGCCCACGGGGCCGTTGACGGAAATGGCCGTCGGATACGGGTAGTCGATGCTGTACTTGTTGTACTGCTCGATCGTGTGCACGATGGCTTGCGTGCTGTACTTTTCCCACAGCGGGTTGCCCTCTTTCGGGTAGTAGGACATGGCCATCAGCTTGCTGCCGCCCTTGTTGTAGCCCTGCGCATCCCAGATGAACTTGCGGCTCGAGGCCCAGGCGAAGTCGCGCACGTTGGCCGCCTTGAAGTGCCAGGTCTTTTGCGCGCGGCTGACGGACTTTTCGGCCGCTTCCGCCTCTTTTTGCGTGACGATGACGACGGGCTTGTCGCTGGTGCGCGCTTTTTCCAGGCGTTCGCGCTGGGCGGAAGACAGCACGTCCTGCGGATTTTGCAGCTCGCCCGTGGAGGCGACGATATGGTCGGCCGGCACCGTCAGCTGCACGTCGTAGTCGCCGAATTCCAGCGTGAATTCGCCCGAGCCGAGGAACTGCTTGTGCTGCCAGCCGGCCGCGTCGTAATAGGCCGCCATGCGGGGAAACCACTGCGCCACTTCGAACAGGGCGTTCTTGTCGTCGAAGACTTCATAGCCGGCGCGTCCGCCCAGCACCTTCTGTTCGTTGATGCGGTAATCCCAGTCGATCTGGAAGACGAAATCCTGGCCCGGCTTCAGGGGCTGCGGCAGGTCGATGCGCATCATGGTGCGGTTGATTACGTACTTCAGGGGCTGGCCATCCGCGCCTGCCAAGCGGCGGATATTGAAGCCGCCCTGGAAGTCGCCGCGCGCGAGGATGCCGCGCAAGCCTTCGAACTTCATCGTGTCTTCGCCTGCCGTCCTGGCCCAGGCCTGGCGCGATGGCGCCGTGGCCACGCGGCGCGCGTCGGAATCGGGCTTGTAGATATTCTGGTCCAGCTGCACCCACAGGTAGCCGAGCGTGTCGGGCGACTGGTTATGGTAGGTGATGGTGCCGCTGCCGGCGATTTCGCGTTTGGCTTCGTCCAGGGTGGCGCGGATCGTGTAGTCGGCGCGCTGCTGCCAGTAGGCGTGGCCCGGCGCGCCGGACGCGGTGCGGTAGGTATTCGGGGTGGGCAGTATCTCTTCGAGCTGGCGGAACTTGTCGTCGAATGGCTCTGCAGCGAAGGCCGAGACGGTAAAGCAGAAAGCCAGCGAGGCTACGGAGCCGAAAGGTATGCGCATAGTCACCCTGATGTTGTTGTAAGGAAATAGTGGCAACTATTCTATACGCAGGGTGAGGCCATCCTTGTATCGATTTGTAATAAAGAAAGGCGGATTTCGCGCCAGCATTTGCCATGCGCAGCCGAAGCACGTGTCTGCCTGATTTTGCTCGGAAAAGCGGGGCGTTTACTCACTTTTCATCAGGCTGTCGCGCAACTGGTTCAGTTGTTGTTTCATGTCCACAACTTGTTCCACGCTGCAGTGGCTGGCCGTCAGGATGGCCTCGGGCAGCAGGGCCGCTTCGTGGCGCAGCTGGTCGCCATGTTCTGTCAGGGAAATGATGACCTGGCGTTCGTCGCTGGCCGCGCGCGTGCGCGTCAGCAGGCCCGATTGCTCCATGCGCTTGAGCAGGGGCGTCAGGGTGGCCGAGTCGAGAAACAGGCGCTCGCCCACTTCCGACACGGTCAGGCCGTCGCGTTCCCACAGCACCATCATCACCAGGTATTGCGAATAGGTCAGACCCAGCTTGCGCAGCAGCTTGCGGTACAGCTTGTTCATGGCGAGCGAAGTCGAGTACAGCGCAAAGCACAGCTGGCTGTCCAGGCGCGGCACCTGGTGCAGCGGGTTGGGGGCGGTGGTGGTATCCATGGGCACAGTATATATAGCGCGCTACTTAGTTGCAAGCTACCGCGCCACCCTGCTGCCTGGCGGCGTCACAGGGTATTCAATGCCGCCAGCGCCTGCGCGTCGAGCCTGAGCGCGCCGGCCGCGATGTTTTCGCGCAGGTGCGCCACCGACGAGGTGCCGGGAATGACCAGCATATTCGGCGCGCGCTGCAGCAGCCAGGCCAGCGCCACCTGCATCGGCGTGGCCTGCATGGCAGCTGCCACCTGGTTCAGGGCATCGGACTGCAGCGGCGAAAAGCCGCCCAGGGGGAAGAACGGCACGTAGGCGATGCCTTGCGCGGCCAGCGTGTCGATCAGCGCATCGTCCGCGCGGTGCGCCAGATTGTAGTGGTTCTGCACGCAGACGATGGGGCTGATCCGCTGTGCCTCGGTCACCTGGCCGGCATCGACGTTGGACAGGCCGATATGGCGCACCAGGCCTTCCCGCTGCAGCTGCACCAGCACGGACAGCGGCTCGGCAAGCGACGAGCCGTCCGGGCCGGCGATGCCCGGCGCGCGCAGGTTGACGACGTCGAGCACGTCCAGGCCCAGGTTGCGCAGGTTGTCGTGCACGGCGTCGCGCAGCTGTTGCGGCGACGCGGCCGACAGCCAGGACTGGTCGGCACCGCGCATGAAGCCGATCTTGGTGACGATGGTCAAGCCGCTGCGGTACGGGTGCAGCGCTTCGCGGATGATCTGGTTGGTGATATGCGGGCCGTAAAAGTCCGACGTGTCGATATGGTTGACGCCCAGTTCGACCGCTTCGCGCAGCACGGCGACGGCGGCGGCGCGGTCCTTCGGCGGACCCCAGACGTGCGGGCCGGCCAGCTGCATGGCGCCGTAGCCGGTGCGGTTGAACGCGATGTCGCAATGGGCGGGCGTGAATGGGGCGAGGGCGGGGGAAGAGGTGTGCATGGAAGCTCCGGTGTGGTGGTCGAGGACAGGAGCAGCCATCGTAACGGCGATTGCGCTGTATGATAATCGGGTCAATCCGGCACAGGCTGTACTCAATTACGTACAGTGAATTACGTCCAGTGAATTACGCACAGTGAGAATCCCCATGCATGCAGACAGTCCTTCCATGGCCGACCTGGCCGCCTTTGCCCAGGTGGCCCGCCACCAGGGGTTCCGCCAGGCCGCGCGCGCCAGCGGCCAGTCCGCGTCGGCGCTGAGCGAGGCGCTGCGCCGGCTGGAGCAGCAATTGGGCATCCGCCTGCTGGAACGCACGACGCGCAGCGTCACGCCGACAGCCGCCGGCGCATTGCTGCTGACGCGCCTGGGTCCCGCGCTCGATGAAGTAAGCAGCGCGCTCGACGTGCTGAACGACTTGCGCGACAGCCCGCGCGGCACCTTGCGCCTGAACGTGCCCGTCATCGCGGCGCGCTTCTTCTTGCAGCCCATGGTCGACCAGTTCCTGCGCGCCTATCCGCAGATCCGGGTCGAGCTGGTGGTCGATAATAATTTTGTCGACGTCGTCGCCAGTGGCTGCGACGCGGGCATTCGCTATGGCGAGCGGCTGGAGCAGGACATGATCGCCATCCCGATCGGCCCCCGCACGCAGCGCTTTGCGGTGGCGGGCGCAGCGTCCTACCTGGCGCAGCGGGGCGTGCCCATGCATCCGCGCGACCTGCTACAGCACGCCTGCCTGCTGGGGAAATTCCTCAGCGGCGCGATTCCACCGTGGGAGTTCGAGCGCGACGGGCAAAAAGTGAGCGTGGAGCCGGACGGCCCATTGATCGTCACGCCGACGGCGGCCGACCTCGCGGTCAGCATGGCCGTCGCCGGCCATGGACTGGTGTATCTGTTTGAAGAGTGGCTGCAGCCGTATATCGATGCGGGCCAGCTGCAGCCGGTGCTGGAAGACTGGGCGATGCCTTTTCCCGGTCCGTTTTTATACTATGCGGGCCGGCGCCATTTGCCAGCGCCGCTGCGCGCCTTCATCGATTTCGTGCAGGCCAATTTTGCGCCGCCTCCGCAGCTTTCTCACTCCGCGGGATAGCGCTGGCGCAGCAGCTGCAGCATGGCGACGTTCTGTTCCCAGGCGTCGGCCACCGGCTGTTGCGTCCAGGGCAGCGTTTGCAAATACGGCGCGGGGCCGAATTCGGGCGTGAACGTCATGCGCGCGGCGCCGGCTGCGCGGCGCAGCGCGACGATGGCATCCCACCACGCCAGGTGGGCGTCGAGCGCCGCTTTTGCTTCCGGCGCGCGGAAGTCGGCCACCTGCGGCCCTTGGGCATGGCCCACGCGCGCATGCACGTGGCGCACCAGCGGCAGCACTTGCGCCAGGGTCTGCGGCTGGTCTTCCAGCAGGGATTCGCAGGCGCAGCACCAGTGCGACAGGTCGGCCGTCAATGGCAACGCAGGATACTGCGCCAGGTAGGGCAGCAGCAGCATCGGATGGCCGGAAAAGCGGCTGCGGTGGATTTCATGCACGATGGGCACGCCGTGCTTTTCCGAGATGGCGGCGGCCAGGTCGAGCAGCTGCGCGTTTTGCGCCGGCGTATAGAAATCCTTGCCCGTGTGCGTGTTGACCAGCACGGGGCGCGCCAAACAGGCGTTCTCCAGCAGGTCGGCCAGGGCCGCGCGGTGCAGCTCGAAATCGCTGTGGAACACGGTTTCCCACTGTGCGGCGATCAGCTGCAGTCCCGCCCTGGCAATGCTGTCCGTCCATTCCCCGCGCAGGGCGGCGTCCAGCGGCAGCGACATTTCGATGCCGTCGAAGCCGGCCGCCAGTACCTTGTCGATGAAGACCTCGGGCGCCAGCTCGTTATTGCCCCAGTGGGCGGCGTAGACTTCGATGCGCATCAGACGAAGCCCCGCACGGGGAACGCCGCGTCGCGCTGTATCCAGTTGTGGGCCGCGTACTCGGTCTGGCCGTCTGTCGCGTGCAAAGTATAAGCGTGGCGCGAGACGGGCGAGCGGTTCGGCGCGCTGTAATGGGGCAGCAAGCCGTGGAAGCAGACGAGGGCGCCGGCCTTGACTTCCAGCGGCACGGCCGTGCTGTCGTCGGGCCAGGGCGTGGTGTCGAGTTTTTCCACGCGCACCTGATCGCCGTTGCGGATGAAGCGCTCGCGCAGGGGGCCGCGGTGGCCGCCCGGTTCCGCCCACAGGCAGCCGTTTTCCAGGGTCGCGTCTTCCAGCGCGAACCAGAAGGTGGTCACGCTGATGGGCGTGGTCTCGAAGTATGTGGCGTCCTGGTGCCAGCGCACTTCGCCGCCGATGCCGGGCTGCTTGAAGATGTACATCGATTGCCACACCTGCGCATCCGCCAGGCCCAGGTCGCGCGCCACTGCGGCCAGTTTCGGGTCGCTGGAAAAGCTGCGGAAGACGGGGTCCAGGTCATGCATGGCGTGGCCGATCTTGTTGATCGACAGGGACTTTGCCTGCTTCAGCTGGCCGTCCGCGCCGAACGCTTCTTCCTCGAAGAAGCAGCGGATGGTGTTGTCGGACGCGAGAAAATAATCGTTGGTGTTCTTTGCCTGGTCGCGCGTGGTGAAAATGGATTGACTCTGGCTGGGATCGAATTCGTTGACAATCTGTTCGGCGCGCGCGCGCAGGGCGGCGATTTCATCCGCCCCCTTGAAGCCGGGCAGGATGATGTAGCCGTCGCGTTGGTACTGTTCTTGTTGTTCGATCGTTAGCATGGCGGCGGCTCCGGAGGTCAATGGAAAGCGCCATTGTAGGATGGGCGGGGGCCGCAAACAATCGCCCCGCGGTTGACAGATTGTCGTCAAAACGAAGACAATCTTTGACATGGATCAATTAAAAGCGATGGAAATCTTTGTCGAAGTGGCGCGCCAGCGCAGCTTTACCGTGGCGGGGCAGCGCCTGGGCCTGACGCGTGCCATGGTCAGCAAGACCATCATGCAGCTGGAAGAGCGCCTCGATGCGCGCCTGCTGCACCGCTCCACGCGCGAAGTGAGCCTGACGGACGCGGGTCGCGCCTATCTGGCGCCGTGCATGGCCACCGTCAGCCAGGCACAGGAAGCGGCGCGCATGGTGGCGCACGTGGCGCAGGCGGGAGCCGGTTTGGCCGGGCCGCTGCGCATCCAGGCGCCATCGAGTTTCGGCAGCGCGTGGCTGGCCGATGCCGTCGCCCGTTTCAGCCTGCTGCACCCGCAGGTGCAGGCCGAACTGTTTGTCGACGATGCCCTGCTCGACCCCATACGCCACGGTTTTGACCTGACCATCCGCGTGGGTGGCATCCCGGACAGCAGCGCGCTGGCCATGCGCCCGCTGGCGCCTTGCCGCGCCGTGCTGTGCGCCAGCCCCGCCTACCTGGCGCAATGGGGCGTGCCGCAGGCGCCGCAGGATCTGTTGAAGCATCAATGCCTGCACTTCAGCCACCTGACCGATGGCACGAACTGGCATTTTCAGAAGGGAGTCGGGGAGCGGCGCGAGGAGGTCAGCGTGCGCGTGCAGGCGGGTTTTACGGCGAACAATGGCCTGGTGCTGCACCAGGCGGCGCAGCGGGGATTGGGCATCGTCTACAGCACCACGTTCCTGGCCTGGCGCAATCTGCTCGATGGCAGCCTGGTGCCCGTGCTGTCCGATTGGGAACTGCCCCTGAATCACTTGAGCGCCCTGTATCCGGCCAGCCGCCAGCCATCGCCCAAGGTGCGCGCGCTGATCGATTTCCTGGTGGCCGAATACCAGCCCGTGCCGCCGTGGGACCGCGAGCTGGCAGCGGCCGGATTTTTCAGCTGAGGGTCAGCGAAGGTTCAATTGAGGCTCAATTGAGTGCGACGGGTTCCACCGTCCACGCGCCATCGGCATACACGCGCTCGTCGTCCAGGTACACGGCTTCGGTGACGGCGAAGATGTCGACGTGGTAACGCGCATCCTTGCGCTTGAACTGGGGTTTTGTATAGACGCCGTGCTTGGCGCCCAGCGACAGATGGATGCCGCACATGCGTTCGTACGTACCGATGTCGTTGACCAGCTGCTCGCGCGAAAAGGCGCGGTTCATGCCGAAGCCCAGTTCGCGCACCCACACTTCGCCTTCGTGGGCGCGGATGATCTCCAGCATGGCGGTAAATTCCGGCGTGGCGTTTTCCGTGCCTGTCACTCTGCCTTTTTCGATGATCAGCGTGATCGGCGTGTCGGGGCGGTTGACCATGAAGTGCGTATCGCCAAAGACGAAGATGCGCACGCGCCCGTTCACCGCTTCCAGGTCCTGCGCTTCCGTAAACACTTCGCCCAGCGGGAACTGGCCGCCGATATTGTTCATGCCGCGGTAGTCGCCGATATTGAGCTTGGCCGATTCGAACGGCGAAGCGAAGACCAGCTGTTCGCCGCCGCTGTCGACCATGCCGTGGCGGGCGCTGTCGATGCGCGCCTTCAGTGCATGGCCCACGCCGCGGTAGTAGGCGGGGTCGTAGGCCAGCGAGGCGATGTAGTGCAGTCCCTGCACGCCGGGCATGCGCGACAGGTGCACGTGCTCGATCACTTTCAGGCCCCGCTTGAACAGCTCGATGCGGATGCGGAACGCTTCCAGGCGGAAGCTGGTGGACTGGATCAGCACGACGAGGCTGCCGGCCGGCAGTTCGGCAAACGCGGCCAGCACGGTATCCGGCGTGACCTCGTCGAAATCGACGAAGGTGGCGTCCGGCAAGGCCTGGCGGTACGCTTCCGTCAGCACGACATTGAGCCAGCTGCGCTTGTCGCAGACGATCAGGGCCGGTTCGTCCGGGCGGTGACAGATGGCCATGGCCAGCAGGTCGGCCACGTTTTGCGCGGCCACTTCGGTGGCGGCGGCGCTGATGGCATCGAGCCGGCTGGTGTCATTCTCGGGAAGCGTCATGGTGCGGAGGTGTCTGGCGTGAAGGAATCGCAGCATTATAAGGCGATTGCCACTGGGCACACCATTCCCCATCCGGCGGAGGACACGGGGCTGCCGCGCCGTCGATTATCTTGTGTAGTGCTTTACGGCAATGTATTATTTGATAAATGGTATGACAGCGGGTATGGCAGCGCGCCTGGAAGCGGCCAGCCGCAGCGGCCAAGGCACGCATGTGCACGGTACGCTCACGGTACGCTTTCAGTGATGCAGGGACAACAAGCCAACAGGCGATGATGAAGAGTGTGATGTGATGAGCATAATCGGACAAGATATTCCCATGGAACGGCCTGATGCGGATGGACGCGCGGCCGTGTTCGTTCCCGTCTCGGGCGTCAAGGAAGATGTCTTGTTGACTATACGCAAGGGAGCGGCCATCGTCGGCTTTGCCAACCACGACCGCACCATTACCGTGTATTTTGAAAGCAACCGCTTTGACGACCCCGTGCTGGCCAAGTGGGAGCACAAGGCGCGCAAGGCCTATGACCGCCTGGTCGACAATGCGCCCACCGTGTCGAAGCTGACCACCAGTCCCGCCAATTTCGAGCAGATCGGCTACATCAATGGCAAGGGCATCACCATCCGCCGCATGGAAAGCCTGCAGCGCTGGCTCGCGTATTCGGATGCGATGGCTTCGTGTCCGGAAAACGACATCATTCCCCGCACGGTGATTGCCAAGGTTGACGCTGTCAAGGTCTAAGAGCGGCTGATAGGGTGCCCAGGAAAGCGCCCAGGGCGTTGTTGCCTGCCCCTCGCTGTATTAAAGTACTGTCTTCGGGGCGGCGCCTGGCCCTGGGCATTTTCTCGGCCGCTCCTGGCGTGCAGGCGACGCCGACAATATTGTCGGATTGCGCGTGGCGTTGCCCCGCTAATCCGACCTCGCTTGACCCGATCACACCACGACGATATTAGCCTGCGCCTTGAGCGGGCAGGGCAGGCTGTCGTCGAAGGTGATTTCGATGGCGCTGGCGACGAACATGCCGCCGATGTGCTGGGCGGCGATTTCCGGCGGCGTGCCGGGCTTGGTCAGGTTGACGTCTTGCGCGAAGACGAAGACTCTCCAGGTGCCGAAGACTTTTTGCCCATATTGCAGCAGGGTCCGGTAAGCCCGCTTCAAGTCCAGGCTGCCTGCGTACACGCCATCGTTGGCGCCCGGGTCGAAACCCAGGCCGTCGTCGGTCAGCGATTCCACGAAATACAGGCCCTGCGGCGCCTGGAACAGCACGAACGCATACAGCTCCGGGCCGCGGAAGACCACGCCATTGTCGCGCTTGAAGCTGGCGCGTATCCACAGTGGTTCGTAGGCTTGCACGACGGCGGGCGTATCCGTTTCCACGGGACCGGCCACATGGATGTTGACCTGCGTCTCGTTCACCGCATGCTGGTAGGTGGCGCCCGTGGTGTAGCGCTCGTATTGCCAGCTGATGTCGGCCGTGTAGGGCAGGCCCGCATTCGGCGCTTCGGGCAAGACCCACTGCGCCACTACGCGTTCGGCCAGGGTCAGTTCCCCTGCGGCGGGCGGTGTGGCTTCCTGGCCACGCCAGAACGGGTCCGCGATATCGGAGCAGGCGACGGCGATGGCGCCCGAGGCGATGGCCGACGCCACGCCCGCCACCGTGAACTCGGGCTGGCCCGAGCCGGCCCCTTCCAGCGAGCAGCAATGCACGTCGGGTTCCGTTTCCTCGAAGCTGCCGCCCACGCTGAAGCTGGCTTTGCCGGAACCGAGCGCGGCGGAAATGATGGCCACCAGCGCGGCGATGATGGCGATGATGATGGCGAGTATTTTCCACCACGGGTCGGAAAACGGCAGTTCGCCATGCGTGCCCGCATAGGCGGGATTCGGCGTCCAGACGAGGGTCATGCCGGTCGGCACGATGGGCCCCAGGCCCGGCGGGCAGCGGCAGTCTTTCCCGTCGCCGCCCGTGCTGCCCCAGCGCTTGCCGGGCAGGTGGCCCTGCGGCTTGGACAGTTCCAGGGTGCCTTCCTCGACCGTGCAGGTGTAGGTATTGGTGGCGCTGTCAAAGCGCGTCTGCGAGACGAAGATTTGCTGGATCGAGCGGCGCGGCGTGTAGCCGTCCGCCTTGGCGACAAAGCTGACCAGGCGCTTGCCGGGCGCCGCATGCTGGAAGTCGGCATCCCACGTCACCAGCATGGCCGCGCCGGCGGGAATGCTGGCAAAGAAAAAGGTGCGCGACACGGGCACGATGCCTGGATCTCCCACGCTTTCCAGGTACACGGTGACATTGCTCAATGCGCTGCTGGACATGTTGGTGACGTGGGCGGCGATGCGCAAGCCATAGATGGCATTGTCGAAGATGCCATCCGGCAGCATGATGTTGGTGACGGGCTCGATCGCGAACGGCCGCGTCAGCACCTGCATGGGGGTGTCGCTCATGATGCCTGCTCCTCGGGGCTGTGCGCCGCTTGCGCTTGGTCTTTCTCCAGATCAATGACGATATACGTGATGCCGCCCATGACCTTGCCTTCCTGCGTCTCGAGCACGCGCAGCAGCGCATATTGGCGTGGCGGCAAGGACTCGGCGCGCACGCTCAGGTACGCAGCCTGCGCCTGGCCCCGCGGCACCTCGAGCGCCAGCTTTTGCTCGCCGGGCGCGTCGCCATTGCAGTGCGGCGTGCGCGCCAGCCCCGCGATCAGCCGCGCCTCCTTGGCCGGCTGCCATCGGTCCAGGCCCAGGGTGGCCAGCAGGCGGGCAGGCAGTTCGCCGCCCTGTTCGATGAGCAATTCCACCTTCCTGGCTGCGCGGGGCAGGGCGGCCACCGCGATGGCCAGCAGCTGCGCGCGCCGCGCCGCCAGCACCACGGTGACATTGCGCTGGGCGATCTGCTCGTGCAGGGTGGGCTGGAAGGGAAAGCCGTTGGGCAAGGGATCGGGCAGCGGGTTGATGTCGCCGGCGCCGTGCGCCACGGCCAGCAGGCATTCGTGGCCGCCATTGACGATGACGGGCACCCAGGGCACCAGGCACAGCACTTCCTGCGTGGCGCCGGGCGGCAGGTCGGCAAACGCGGAACCGATCTGCGTGGCGGCGCCGACGGCAATCTGGCCGGACGGGTCGGCCCAGTAAAAGTCCACGCGCACGCCGTTCGAGGCGCTGTTGCCCGTGTTGTGCACGCGGCCCCACAGGTAATTGCTGGTGCCGGCAATGGGGGCGCCGGGCGGGCCATTCGGATCATTGCCCGGCACGACCCAGATATCGGCGCTGTCCCACCACCAGGGCTGGCCGTCTTCGATGATCAGGTGCGCTGGCATGGTGATCTCCTTGTCCTTGGCCGGTGCTTGTAGCTTAGGCCGGGGCGGCGAATGCTTTTTGATTGGTATCAAGGCCATGGAACACGGCGCGGGTGCGCCCTGGCGGTACGCGCGTAAGGTAAGATTGCGGCAGAATGCAGTGGAATGACTCCAGGAAAAGGTTGGAATGTGCTTGAAACAGTGAATGACGTTTGCATCAACGCCGCTTGCGGCCGGACCCTGCTGCTGCGCGTGGCGCATTGCCCGTTTTGCGGCGCGCGCCAGGTGGCTGCCGCGCCCGTGCTCGAGAAAATAGCGGCGCCACCACCACCGGTCCCGCGCATGCCGCCGCCGGTGCCCGTCGCCCCACCGATTCCTGCGCCTGCTCCCATTTCCGCGCCGCAGCCCGCGCCGGCTCCCGCACCCGCTCCGCCGCCCGTCCCGCCGCCTGCCGCGCCAGCCAAGGCGCCGCCCGCGAAACCGGCCGCCCGGGGTTCGGTGCCGCCGCCGCGTCCGCCCGTGCGCTTGCGCACCTGGATCGCGGCGGCGCTGGTGCTGACGGGCATCTGGTTCTTTAACAAGCCCGCCGACAAGCCGGCCAGCGTGGCGGAACAGGTCGAGGCCGCCGCGGCGCTGGCGGCGCAGTGCGACCTGGACGGGGCGCGCAGCGCGCTGGCCGTGCTGAAAAGCGCCAAGGCGCCCGCGGCGCACATCAAGCGCTTGCAGGCAAGCATCACCAAGTCTGCCGCCGCCTGCGACAGGCAACAGCAGCGGGCGCAGGCGTGGACGGCGCTGCAGGACAGCGTCAGCCAGGCCCTCGATGGGGGCAAGCCGGATCTGGCCGCCGCGCGCCTGGCCGCGTACGTCAAGCGCTGGGGCGACGATCCCGATACCCTGGAACTCGACGCCAAGGTGAAAGTGGCGCAGGCCAGCGCCCAGCTCGATGCGGCTGACGCCTGCCTGGCCAGGTCGGACCGGGTGTGCCTGGAAAGCAGCCTGATCGCCGCCGAGCGCTACAAGCGCCCGGAACTGGCGGCGCGCACGCAGGCGCTGCGCGCGGCCTTGTCGCAATTGCTCGAGCATTCGCTGCTCGATGCGGCCCCGGGAGCGGGCCAATAATACCGGGATAAAAAACGCCCGCCGCGGCCAGGCCGGGCGGGCGTCGCGTCTGCCGGCGGGCGCGATTACTCTTGCGGCACCAGGGCCAGCGCGGCGCTGAAGTCGCCCATCGGCTTGCCGCCGTTGGCCACCAGCGCCTTGTCGCGCGTGGTCAAGCCGTCCAGCACGGGCAGCGCAAAGCGGTGCGTGATGGCGCGCAGGATCGAGGCCGAATCGTATTGCGTGTGGTCGACCAGTCCCTTCTTCACGTAGGGCGAGACGAGGATGGCCGGCACGCGCGTGCCCGGACCCCAGCGGTCGCCCTTCGGCGGCGCCGCGTGGTCGTAGAAGCCGCCGTTTTCATCGTAGGTGACGATGACCAGCATGTTCTTCCACTGCGGACTCTTTTTCAGCTGGGCGATGACGCTGGCGATGTGCGCGTCGCCATCGGCCACGCTGGCATAGCCCGCATGCTGGTTCAGATTGCCCTGCGGCTTGTAGAAGGCTACGGGCGGCAGCTTGCCGGCGCTGGCATCGGCCAGGAACTGGCTGTCGAAGTCGCGCAAGTGGGCGGCGCGGTAGGCGGGCGCCTTCACCGGGTCCATGTTGGCAAAGTAATTGAACGGCTGGTGGTGGAACTGGAAGTTCGGCGGGCTGGGGAAGCTGCTGCCGCGCGCGCTGGCCGTGGCCAGGGCCGTCGTGTCCTTCCAGGCGCCCGCATACCAGGCCCAGTCGATGTTCTTGCCCGACAACAGGTCGCCGATATTCGTCTGCGTCTGCTGAGGCAGGGTGGTGGCCTTGCCCGTGTCCGCATACAGCTTGCTGCTGTCGCCAGAGGCCGGCGCGTTGCTGCTGGGCTGGAATGGCGGCTGCATGGTGTTCACGGCATAGAACATGCCTGTGCTGTCGGCCGGCGTCAGCGCGCCGTCGTTGGCATAGCCGGGCGCGCCGTTCAGCACCGTGGCAGGCGCCGTGGCGGATGGCGTCAGGCGCACGAAGTTACCGTTGGCATCGACGTCGATCTTGGCAATCGAGCCCTTGGCCACCGAGGTGTCGGCGTTCGGATAGGTGGGCGCGCAGGCGCAGATCAGGTACTGGTGCGTGAGGAAGGAGCCGCCAAACGCGCCGATGAACAGGTTGTCGGCCAGCGCATACTGCTTGGCGATGTCCCACAGCTGCATCTTGCTGCCGTCGTAATAGCCCATGGTCAGGCCGCCCGCGTCGGAATATGCCGCGAACTTGTCGTTGGCGCCGCCGTTGATCTGCATCTGGTTGTTATAGAAGCGGTGCACCAGGTCGCGCGTGATCACCGATTGCGGCATGTACAGGGGGCTGCTGACGTCGTCGATCTGGAACGGCTTGTTCGGCAGGTTGGCCGACTGCGCCTGCGTGATGACGGTGCTCTGGCCGGCCGCCGCCATGCCGCCCCAGGTGGGCGGCAGCACGGGCAGGGTGCTGCCGTCGATGTCCTTCTGCGCCACATAGGATGAGGTCGAGGTGGGATTGACGCCCGGCACGCCGTTCGCGCCCGGGAACAGGCCGTACAGATTGTCGAAGCCGCGGTTTTCCGCGTAGATGACGACGATGGTCTGGATGTTGTTCAGCGCCAGGCTGCCATTCAGGGCGGCCAGAGCGTCGGCGGGCGCCGCCTGGGCGCTGGCGCTGGCGATCAATGCCGTCACGCTGGCGTTTTCCGCCTTCAGTTTGGCCAGTTCGTCGCCGGCGGCCTTGTTGAAGTCGGACGCCAGGCCCGCTTCCGACACGCCCAGGCGCGCGGCCAGCTTGCTGCTGGCGGCCGCGAAGTCGCCGCCGTTGCCGTCCATGATCTGTGCCAGTTCCGTCGACAGGGCGCTGACGAACGCGCTGTGGCCGCTGGGGGCGCGCAGCAGCAGTTTTTGCGTGACCTTGCTGCCGACGTCGCCGATGGCTTCGTGGCGGATGGCGTCCGTGCCGATGGTCACCAGCACGGCGCCCTGGCCGTCGAGCGTGTAGCTACCGTCGGCGGCCGTGCGCACGGCGGCGGAGGCGCTGTCGCACGTCAGCTTGGTCGTGGCGCTCTCCAGGCACACCTGGGCGTTTTCATAGTAGCTGCCGATGACCTGGCCCTGGGTGCTGGGCGTGATCGCGTAGTCGCTGCCGCAGGCGGCCAGGCCCAGCGACAGTAACAACGGCAGGGGCCGTAAAGAGGTTTTTGCGTGCAAGTTCATGTTCATGCCTTCTGGGTGGAAAACGTCGCATGCTAGGCAGGCAATATGTCAGCTGCGTGACATGTCAGCGCCTGTTACATGACGTAATGTACGGACTTGATACATTACTTTTTGCAGGGGCTTGTCACGCAGTTGTCACATACCGTTGCTACGCTGCCAGCCCATGAAGAAACCGATGCCCTCCCTGCTGCTCGCCACGCTCGGCGCGATCAGCGCCGCCTGCCTGCTGGCCGCCTGCCGGCCCGCGCCGCAGAAAGACGCACCCGCCGCACCGGCCGCCTACCTGGCGGGCGCGTATGCGCCCACCCTGAAACACCAGCCTTCGGTGGCGGCCATGACGGCGATGGGGCGCGCCATGTTTTTTGAACCCAGCCTGTCCGTGTCGGGCAAGCTGGCCTGCGCCAGCTGCCACAGTCCCGAACATGCGTACGGTCCGCCGAATGCGCTGGCCGTGCAGCTGGGCGGCCCGGAATTGAAGGATGCGGGCACGCGCGCCGCGCCGTCGCTGCGCTACATCCAGAACGCGCCGGCGTTCACCGAGCACTATCACGACGACGATGGCGACGATAGCGTCGACGCGGGTCCCACGGGCGGGCGCAACTGGGATGGCCGCGCCCAGTCCGGCCACGAACAGGCGCTGGCGCCCCTGCTGTCGCCGCGCGAGATGGGCAACCGCGACGGCGCCGCCGTGGTCGCCAAGCTGCGGGCCGGTCCGCTGGCGGCGCAGTTCCGCCAGACGTATGGCGACGATATCTTCGAGCAGCCGGAGCAGGCCCTGCGCTGGGCGCTGATGTCGCTGGAAGTGTTCCAGGAAAGCCCTGCCGATTTCTATCCGTACACGAGCAAGTACGACGCCTTCCTGCGCAAGCAGGCCAGCTTGACGCCGCAGGAAACGCGCGGCCTGGCCCTGTTCAACGATGAAAACAAGGGCAATTGCGCGTCCTGCCACATCAGCCGCATCAGCCCCGGCGGCGCCTTCCCCCAATTTACCGACTACGGCTTGATCAATATCGGCGTGCCGCGCAATGCCTCGCTGCCGGCGAATGGGGACCCTGCGTACTTCGACCTGGGACTGTGCGGCCCGGACCGCACCGACTTGGCGGAGCACAAGGAATACTGCGGCAGTTTCAAGACGCCGTCCTTGCGCAACGTGGCCCTGCGCAAGGTGTTTTTCCACAACGGCAGCTTTGACAGCCTGGAGCAGGTGTTGCGCTTTTACGTGCAGCGCGACACGGCGCCGCAGAAATGGTATCCAAAGGATAAAAATGGCAAGGTGCGCAAATACAACGATATGCCGCCGGGAATGGAAGCAAATGTGAACGTGGAAGCGCCGTTCGACCGCCAGCCGGGCCAGGCGCCCGCCCTGAACGAGCGCGAGATCGCCGACGTGATCGCTTTCCTGCACACGTTGACGGATGGCTATCGGCCGGCCCCTGCCGCACATTGAGCGAGACATTGAAAAGATATCAAGATACCATTGCTTACAAATGCGCCGTCAAAGCGTGTTTTTATGTGCGTTAGCGCACGCTGGAAAAATTTAGGCCGGTGTATATTGCGAACTGATCTGTGTCTTTTGATAACAATGAAAGGGAATATCATGAAAGTAAGCAAAAATTGGATGACCGTGTGCGCCGCCGGGATGATGGTCGTGGCACTGGCTGCCTGCCATAAGAAGGACGATGTCGCTGCCGGTCCGGCCGAGCAAGCGGGCCAGAAGATCGATGCGGCCGCCGCCAAGGCTGAAGCCGACATCAAGGCTGCCGCCACCAAGGCCGACGCTGCCGTGAGCCAGGCCGCTTCCGATACGGGCGCCAAGATGGACCAGGTCGCCGCAGACGCCGACAAGAAAATGAGCGAAGCGGCCGATGCCGTGGGCAAGAAAGTGGAAAAAGCGGGCGAAAAGATGCAGGACGCCGCGCACAAGTAATCATCGTACTGACTGCGCCAGGGCCGGCCGCTGCCGGTCCGGCCCCCGCAGCGGCCGTCAGCTGATGGCCGCTGCGGCGACGGCGCCACTGGCGCCAGCCGGGCTGCCATGCGCCGCCGTCGCCGTACTTGTATTGTCAAGCCCGTCCGTTCCCCCCAGCACCACGCTCAAATCGACAAAGCCGTCGCGCCACGCGCGTTCCAGGTCTTGCTCCACCGCTTCCAGGGTCGTTCTTTCCACCTGCTGAAAACCACGCAAGCCATAGGCCCGGTTGCGCCCGTGCGCCTTGGCCAGGTACAGCGCCATGTCGATGAGGTTGACGCTGCGTTCCCACGTGAGCGGCCGTCCCAGCGGCGCCAGCGGATAGGGCGCAAATCCCACGGACACGTGCACCTTGATGGCCTGTCCCTGGTAGTGGACGTCCTGCGCGGCCATGCCGTTGAGGATGCGCCGCGCGATATCGTCGAGTCCGTCGCGCGCGACGGCCGGCAGGAAGGCGAGGAATTCCTCGCCGCCCCAGCGCACGATCATGTCCGTTTCGCGCAGTACGTCATGCAGGGTTTCGGCGATGGTGGTGAGCACCAGGTCGCCCGCCGCATGGCCGTAGCGGTCGTTGATGTGCTTGAAATGGTCGACATCGAGCAGGAACAGGGCGCCCACGACATCGGCGCCGCCGTAGGCCTGCTGGGGCTTGCCTGCATGGCTGCGCATGAATTCCTGGAAGTGGCGGCGGTTGTACAGGGCCGTCAGCGGGTCGCGCGAGCTTTGGCGCTTGAGTTCCTGGTTCTTGACTTTCAGCTGCACGTTCGCATGGCGCACCTTGCGGTACAGCAAGCCGACGATGACGGACGCCATGGCCAGTACCAGCGCCAGCAGCCACCACACGCGCTGCTGCAGGCGGCGGTTGTCGATCTCCGTGCTCTTGAGCTGGTTTTCCCGGCTCAGCAGCTCGATCTGGCGCTGCTTCTTCTCCGCCTCATATTTTTCCTGCAATTCGTACACGGCCTTCTGCCGCTGCTTTTCGAACAGCTGGTTGGAAATGTCGCGTTCGCGGTGGTACGCGGTGACGGCGCCGCGCAGGTCGCCCGCCTTTTCCAGCGCCGTGCCGTATTCCAGCAGCACGGCCTGCATGTCCGGCTGGTTGGCCGTGCGTTCGTAGTAGGCCAGGCCCGTGGCCACGCTTTGCTTGCCCTCCTGCAGGCGGCCCTGGCCGATCAGCGCCTGGCCGATGTTCAGGCGCGCCGTCGCTTCCACCTGCTCGTTGTTGACGAGCCGCCCCGCCGTGATGGCTTCATTCGCATAGCGCAGCGCGCGCGCGTAGTCGCCTTCCTTCAGGTAGCTGTCCGACAGGTTGACGAGGGTAACGGCCACCATGCCGCGGGCGTCCAGCTGGCGTTCCAGCGCCAGGGCCGCCAGCAGGGCGCGCTGGCCCCGCTGCGGCTGCTGCGCGTCGAGCGCCAGCCCGTACTCCGTATTCTTTGCCTGCGCCATGCGGCCCGGCGATGCCAGGGTGCTGGACACGGCCAGCAATTCATCGAGCACCTCGAAACCCTTGTCGTATTCGCGCATCTGCGTGTACAGCAGGGTGAGGGCATTCAGGGCCGCTGCCAGGCTGGTGGGGGAGCTGCTCTGGCGCGCCAGGTCGACGGCCGCCTGCAGCTTGGCCAGCGCAAACGGGAAATTGCCTTCCTCGGCCCACGACTGGCCCGCGCTGATGGTCGCCTGCACGCGCACGGGCAGGTCGTCCGTGCGGTTGGCGATGCGTTCCGCTTCAAAGGCCAGCAGGTGCGAGGCGCGGCGTTCGTTCATGGCAAACGTGATGTAGGCCTTGCATAGCATGCCTTTCGCCAGCGCCACGTCGTTCTTGTTCAGGCGGGCGTAGGCGATCAGCTCCTCGGCCAGTTGCATGGCGAGGTCGTTCTGTCCCAGGCGCATGCGGACGGTGCTCAGCTGGGTAAGGAATTCCGCGCGCACGGGCAGGGGCGCGCTGCGCGCCTGCGTTTCCACCTCTTGCAGGCGCTGCAGGGCGCGCGCGGGCACGAAGCGGCCATCCTCGCGCACGGCGGCGATCTGCTGTTCAAGGTTGCCCACCTGGGCATGGATGGCAGGCGGCAGCAGGCAGGCCAGTACCAGCAGCCAATGCGCCTTTCGCCACGATGCCCGTCTCTGTCTGCCTGCCAACTTCCCGCCCCCGCAATGACCCACTGTCTGCAACTGATTATATTCTGTTGCAATCAAGAAATATCATGCGGGGCGCAGAAATTTGCGAAAGTGCACACTGCCGGCATTGACAAAACAATATTATTGCGCCAGCTGCTGCAGCAGATACAGGCGCTGGTACAGGCCGCCCTCGATCTGCATCAGCGCGTCGTGCGGCCCCGCTTCCGTGATGCGGCCGTGGTTGAGCACGATGATCCGGTCGGCTTCGCGGATGGTCGACAGGCGGTGGGCGATGGCGATGATGGTCACCTTGCCGCGCAATTCATTGAGGGCCAGCTGCACGATCTGCTCCGTCTGGCTATCGATGCGCGACGTCGCTTCGTCCAGCAGCAGGATGCGCGGCTGGCCGGCCAGCGCGCGGGCAATGGCGATCAGCTGCTTCTGCCCCGACGACAGGCGCGAGCCGCCTTCGCCCAGCGGCGTGTCGTAGCCGTGTTCCAGCGCGGCGATGAAGTCGTGCGCATGCGCGGCGCGCGCGGCCGCCTCGATCTGCGCCTGCGTGTAGCCGCGGCCCATGTCGATGTTTTCGCGCGCCGAGGCGGCCAGCAGGAAGGGGTCTTGCGGCACCAGGCCCACGTCGGCGCGGAAACGCTCGTTGTCGATGTTGTCGAGGGCGACGCCGTTGATGGCGATGCTGCCCTGGGCGACGGGATAAAAGCGCAGCAGCAGGGACAGCAAGGTCGACTTGCCGCTGCCCGTGTGGCCGACGATGCCGAAGAACGCGCCCTGCGGGATGGTCAGCGACAGGTCGTGCAGCACGGGCTGGTTTTCCACGTAGGCAAAGGTCAGGTGCGCGATGTCCACGGCGGGCGTGCTGCCGTCGCTGGCGCCATGCCGGGTGGCGGAGGCGGCCTTGCCCGGCGCGTGTTCGAGCGCCTGCGCTTCGTCCAGCAGGGCCGAGACGCGGGCCGTGGCCACCACCGACTGCTGCAGCTGGCTGAACTGCATGGTGATCTGGATCAGCGGCTCGATCACGCGCGCGATGTAGCTGATGAACGCATACAGCACGCCCACTTCCACTGCGCCCATTTCGCGCCGGCCGAAGCTGAAGATGACGACGGCCAGCAGCACGATGTTGAGCATGTCGAGCGCGGGGCGCAGCAGCCAGGCGTTGGCGCGCAATTCCTGCATGCGCGCCGTGTAGTGGTCCTGGTTGATGCCCGTGAAGCGCGCGCCGAAGCGCTTTTCCGCATTGTTCGCCTGCAGCACGCTCATGCCGCCGATCGATTCGGCGATCTGTCCGTTGATTTCGCTGCGCAGGGCGCGCGCGCGCGTGACGGCCGGCGCGCTCCAGCGCTGGTACAGGAAGACGATGACCAGCACGGCAGGCAGCAGGGCCAGCACGATCAGCATCAGCCGCCAGTCGAGGAAGGCCATGGCGGCCATGGTGCCGACCAGCACGATGGAGCTGTCGAGGATGACGAACAGCACCTGCACGTACAGCGATTTCACGGCTTCCGTGTCGTTCGTGACGCGGCTGACCAGCTGGCCCGTGATGGCGCGGTCGAAGAAGGCCATGGGCAGGCGCAGCACGTGTTGGTAGACGGTTTCGCGCAGGCGCTGCACCGAGCGCATGGCCAGGCCGGACAGGCGCACCAGCTGCAGATAGCGCAGGCCGGAAGCGACCCAGCCCGTCAGCAGGCAGCCGCCCAGCAGCAGGGACATGCGCGTCCAGTCCAGGTTGCGCGGCAGCAGATGCTGGTCGATCAGGGCCTTGCCCAGGATCGGCCCCGTCACTTCCAGGGCGGCGGCGAGGATCAGCCAGAACGTGGCCCAGTACAGGTGGCGCAGGTCGGGCGCGGCGGCGCGGCGCAGCAGGCCGATCGCTTGCGCGGCCTGGCGGCGCACGGATTGCGTGGCGGTGGCGGCTTGGTCGTTCTTCTTAGATGGCATCGAGGCTGGCCTCCAGTTGTTGATAGCGCCACTGGCTGGCGTACCAGCCGTCGCGCTGCATCAGCGCGTCGTGGTTGCCCGTTTCCGTCACGTGGCCATCGCGCAGCACCAGGATCAGGTCTGCGTTGACGACGGCGCTCAGGCGGTGGCTGGCGATGATGGCGCTGCGCTCGGGGCGCTTGCTGCGCAATTCTTCCAGGTGCTGCAGGATGCGCGTTTCCGTGCCCGTGTCGACGGCCGACAGCGCATCATCCAGGAGCAGCAAGCCGTTGTCGGCCAGCAGGGCGCGGGCAATGGCCACGCGCTGGCGCTGGCCGCCGGACAGGGTGATGCCCTTTTCGCCCACGTGGGTCTGGTAGCCGTCGGGGAATTGCAGGATGTCCGCATGGATGTCGGCCAGTTGCGCCGCCCGTTCCACTTCCTCGCGCGTGGCGCCGGGACGGGCCAGCGCGATATTGTCGGCGATGGTGGCGGAGAACAGGAAGGACTCCTGCGGCACCCAGCTGATGGCCGCGCGCAGCGCTTGCAGGGTGTAGGCGTCGAGCGGCTGGCCATTCCACGTGGCCGTGCCCGATTGCGGCGTGACCTGGCGCAGCAGCACGCGCAGCAGGGTCGACTTGCCGCTGCCCGTGGGACCCACCAGGCCCAAAGTCTGGCCCGGTTGCAGGCGCAGCGAGATGCCGGACAGCGCGGGCGCCGTCTGGCCCGCATACGCAAAGCCGATATCCTGCAATTGCAAGGGGCCGGGCGTGAGGG
Source organism: Janthinobacterium sp. P210006 (assembly GCF_036231885.1). Taxonomy (NCBI): domain Bacteria; kingdom Pseudomonadati; phylum Pseudomonadota; class Betaproteobacteria; order Burkholderiales; family Oxalobacteraceae; genus Janthinobacterium; species Janthinobacterium sp. P210006. The sequence goes on from NZ_JAZARD010000001.1 coordinate 818,947, forward strand.
TGTCGATGCTGCCATGGTCGTCGATGGCCAGCGGCGCGTCGAGCATCGGCTGCAGGCGCTGCCAGGCGGCGCGGCCCCGTTCGATCAGGGACAGCACCCAGCCGGCGGCGAACATGGGCCAGATCAGCTGGCCCAGGTACATGGAAAAGCTCGTCAGCGCACCGATGGTCAGCTGGTCTTGCCACACGAGGTAGCCGCCCAGGCCCAGGGTCAGCGCCGTGGCGGCCGTCAGGGTCAGGCCGACGGCCGGTTCGTACGCCGCTTCCCAGCGCTGCGCCGTCAGGCTGGCATTGGCCGCGTGGCCGGCCAGGGTGGAAAACTGCTTGCTGCTGCGCTCTTCCAGGCCCAGCGCGCGCAGGGTGCGCACGCCCGACAGCGATTCCTGCACATGGTCGTTCAGCGCGGAAAAGCGTTTCAGCGAATCCGTCGACGCCGTGTGGATATGGCTGGAGATGCGCCAGAAGGCCAGTCCCATCAGGGGGAAGGGCAGGAGGGCGATGCAGGCCAGGCGCCAGTCCACGCCCAGCAGCATGATGCCCAGCACCATCAGCAGGGTCAGGGTGCCGTCGAAGCCGGCCAGCATGGCTTCGCCGGCGGCCATTTCGATGGCGTCGATGTCGTTCGTCGCCAGCGCCATCAGGTCGCCCGTGCGCTGGTTCTGGTAAAACGACGCGCCCTGCTGCGACATGCGCGTGTAGAAGCGCGTGCGCAGCATCACGCCCAGCTGGTAGGCGGCCTTGAACAGCGTGATGCGCCAGCCCACGCGCAGGAAGTAGATGACGACGCCGACGGCGAGCAGGGTCAGCAGCTCCAGCCACAGTTCGGCCGCCGTCATGCGGTGCGCGGCCAGCGCGTCGATGATGGCGCCCACGCGGCGCGGGATCCAGACGGTCAGTGTTGCCACGCCGGTCAGCATGACGGCAGCGGCGGCATACGCCGGCCAATGCTGACGCACGAAGCCGGCGATGAGCCTCGATAAACTCATGGTTACCTTTTGTTTTGAATAATGGGGTGTCGCGGGGCGGAAGGACGGGCACGCGGACGGAAAGTACGCGTAGGATACAACAAGGCGGAAAAGCGCGCTGTGGACGGGCACGCAAAAAACGGGCCGTAGCCCGTTGTTTTGCGCGATGCGGCGCCGCTGCCTGGAACTGCAGGCTTGACTGCTGGCTTACTTGCGGCTGCTGCCTTTGCCGCCGCCCAGCATGTCGAGCTGCTTCGATGGCGCGCCCTTGGGCGCTGGCTTGGCTGCCGGCTTCACGGCGACCTTGGCCACGGTCTTGCCGGCGGCGCTGGCCGGCTTGGCGACTGGTTTGCTTGCAGGAAATGACTTGGCCGGGGCCGGCGCGGCCGCTTTTGCTGGCGCGGCGGCGGGCGCCGGTGCGGGCTTGGCTGCCGGCTTGGCTTCGGCCGCTTTCACGGCGGGCTTGTCGGCCACGGCCTTGCTGGCCACGGCTTTCTCGGCGACCTTGTCGGCGACCTTCTCGGCCGCCTTGGCGGGGACAACTGCCGGCTTGGCTGCCGGTGCGGCGGCTGGGACGGGCGCTGCCTTGGCCGCTTCGGCGGGCTTGGCGGCGGGCGCAGGCGCTGCGGCTACGGGCGCCGGTGCGGGCGCGGCGGCCGGCTTCGGTGCAGGCGCGACGACGGCCAGCACGGGCTTGGCGGCGACGGCAGCGGGAGCGGCAGCAGGGACGGCCGCATCGAGGCGGGCCTTGGCCGAGGCCAGCAATTCAGCCTGGGTGCTCGAGGCGATGCCGAACAGCTGGCGGCTGTACGCAAGCACGCTTTCGATATTCGGCTGCGCCTGGCTGCTGCTGTAGCTGAAGAAATCGCGCGGATCCTGCGTTTCCAGCAGGTGCTGCGCCGTTTCCGCCGTCTGCGACAGGGCCGCCTTGCCGGCGTTCAGGTTCAGGGCGATGATCTTTTCGGCGCTTTCGAAGACTTTGCTGGTCAGGGTGCTGAAGATCTGCAGCTGGCTTTCCAGTTGCGATTTGGCGGCGCTGGAAATTTGTTCTGGAAGCGGAAACATATTTACTCCTTTGTACGGATTAAAATGCTGGCAAAACGCTCTGCAAAATCCCGAAAACCAGAGTTGGCCGCGTTTTGTAAAGTGGGTAGCGTGCTGAGTAACGGGTCAGAGCCTGATTATGATGCAACGCAATATGAATATTCTAGCGGTGATTCGAGTTAGTTGAAAGTTATTTTATTTAACCCGTGCGGCGCCTGCCCGCCCCATTCATGGGCCCGGCAGCATTTGCAGGAAGTTTGCGCACGCGCAAGGTGTTGCCAACGAATCTATGGCTACGCTTTTGGGAGTAGCTACGTTCTTGCACTGCAGCATTGCGGGGAAGTGGATAAGATGGCAATCAGCTGGCAGCGCCAGGCACCGTAGTCAACCGAAGGAGTGTCCGCATGGACCTAGTCATCCGCAATGCCAGCCTGCCCGATGGGCGCCGCGCCATCGATATCGCCATTGACGGCGGCCGCATCGCCGCCGTCGGCCCCGCCTTGCCCGTGACGGGCGCGCGGGAGATCGATGCGGCCGGCGACCTGGTCACGCCGCCGTTCGTCGACGCGCACTTCCACATGGACGCCACGCTCAGCTATGGCTTGCCGCGCGTGAACGCGTCCGGCACTTTGCTGGAAGGCATTGCCCTGTGGGGCGAGCTGAAACCGCAGCTGACGCAGGATGCACTGGTGGAGCGCGCCCTGCAGTATTGCGACTGGGCCGTGGCGCGCGGCTTGCTGGCCATCCGCTCGCACGTGGATATCTGCGACCCGCGCCTGCTGGCCGTGGAAGCGCTGCTCGATGTGAAACGCCAGGTGGCGCCCTACCTGGACCTGCAGCTGGTGGCCTTTCCGCAGGATGGCATCCTGCGCAGCCCCGGCGCCTTCGACAACCTGAAGCGCGCGATTGCCATGGGCGTCGACGTGGTGGGCGGCATCCCGCATTTCGAGCGCACGATGGCCGACGGCGCGGAATCCGTGCGCCTGCTGTGCGAATTTGCCTGCGAGCGGGGCCTGATGGTCGACATGCATTGCGACGAGTCGGACGATCCGCTGTCGCGCCACATCGAAACCCTGGCCTTCCACAGCCAGCGCCTGGGCATGCAGGGCAGGGTCACGGGTTCGCACCTGACGTCCATGCACTCGATGGACAATTATTATGTGAGCAAGCTCCTGCCCCTGATCCGCGAGGCGGGCGTGGCGGCGATTGCCAACCCCCTCATCAACATCACCCTGCAGGCGCGCCACGATACGTATCCGAAGCGGCGCGGCATGACGCGCGTGCTCGAGATGCTGGCGGCCGGCATCCCCGTCGCCTTTGGCCACGACTGCGTGATGGACCCGTGGTACAGCCTCGGTTCGGGCGACATGCTGGAAGTGGCGCACATGGGCTTGCACGTGGCGCAGATGACGGGCCAGCAAGCGATGCACGACTGCTTCCTGGCCGTGACGGAAACGCCGGCGCGCATCCTGGGCCTGGACGGCTATGGCATCGCGCCCGGCTGCCATGCGGATCTGCTGATCCTCGATTGCGGCAGTACCGTGGAAGCGCTGCGCCTGCGCGCGGCGCGGCGCCTGGTGCTGCGGCGGGGGAACATCGTCAGCGAGGCGCCGCGCGCGCAATCGCGCCTGCATCTGCCGGGCCGCCCGGACAGCGTGGATTTCCGCCTGGGGCGTTGACGCCGGCGCGCCTGCGCGCGTGCACGGCTGGACGGCCCTGTCCAAATCACTGACAATCAGCGTAACTTGTTTGCCGGAGCTTTACCTTGAAAGAAATTGACATCCGTCCCGCCCAGGAATCCGACTTCGAGGCCATGTGGCCGATTTTCCAGACGCTGGTGGCCGGCGGCGACACCTACACCTTCCCCGCCGATACCTCGCGCGAAGAGTGCCACGCCTACTGGTTCGGCCCCGGCGTGCAAAGCTTTGTCGCCATGATGGGCACGGAGCGCCTGCTGGGCATGTACAAGCTGGTGGCGAACCCGCCGGGCCACGGATCGCACGTGGCCAATGCCTCGTTCATGGTCGACCCGGCCGCGCAGGGCGTGGGCGTGGGCCGCCTGCTGGGCGTGCACTGCATGGAAGAAGCGCGCCGCGCCGGCTACCTGGCGATGCAGTTCAACTTCGTCGTCAGCACCAACCTGGCTGCCGTCACCCTGTGGAAAAAGCTGGGCTTCAGCGTGGTCGCCACCCTGCCGCTGGCCTACCGCCACGCGCAGCTGGGCTATGTCGACGCCTACGTGATGTACCAGCTGCTCAGCGATCCGATGCAGTGGCCGGCATGAGCGGCGCCATGACGGTCATCGAGACGCCGCGGCTGCGGCTGCGCACCGTTGCTGCCGACGATGCGGCGTTCTACCTGAAACTGGTGAACGACCCGTCGTGGGTCGCCAATATCGGCCAGCGCAATCTGCACACCGTGGAAGCGGCCCGCGCAGCCCTGGAGGCGGGCGCGATGGCGCAGTTCCGCCAGCATGGCTATTCCTTCTGCATCGTCGAACGGCGCAGCGACGGCATGGCCATGGGCATCTGCGGCCTGATACTGCGCGCCAGCCTGCCCGGTCCCGACATCGGCTACGCCCTCCTGCCCGCCTACTGGGGGCAGGGCTATGCCTACGAGGCGGCTGCCGCCGTCATGCGCCATGCGCAGCACGTGCTGGGCCTGCCCACCGTGTATGGCATCACCTCGCCGCAGAACCAGGCGTCGAACAATCTGCTCAACAAGCTGGGACTGCGTTTCGAACGCTTTGCGCGGCTGCCGCCCGATGGCAAGGACACGAATGTGTACCGGCGCGACTTCCGCCAGCATGGCTGACGGCGCTGGCTGGCGCGTATCGGCAAAGTGCGGAAAAGTATGCGGAAAGGCGCGCTGCCGGCGGCGCCGGGCGATTACCATACGGTGACATCGCCGCCGCGCGCGGCCGCCCATTCACTTTTCATGGAACCATCGTGACCTATCTCGGTATCGATATCGGCACTTCCGAAGTCAAGGCCATCCTCACCGATGATGCGCAGGCCATCCTCGCCAGCAGCGGCGTGGCCCTGCGCGTCGCCAGCCCCCGTCCCGGCTGGTCGGAACAGCATCCCGAAGACTGGTGGCGCGCCACCCTGGACGTGATCGCCGCCATCCGCGCCGCGCAGCCCGTGGCGTTTTCCGGCTTGCGCGGCATCGCGCTGTCGGGCCAGATGCACGGCGCCACCCTGCTCGACAAGCAGCAGCACGTGCTGCGCCCGGCCATCCTGTGGAACGACACGCGCGCGTTTGCCGAATGCGCGGAGCTCGAGGCGCTGGTGCCCGAGTCGCGCGCCATCACGGGCAACCAGGCCATGCCGGGCTTCACGGCGCCCAAGCTGCTGTGGCTGCGAAAGCACGAAGCGGCGATGTTCCGCGCCACGGCCAAGGTCCTGCTGCCCAAGGATTACGTGGCCTTGCGCCTGACGGGCGAGTACGTATCCGACATGTCCGACGCTTCCGGTACCCTGTGGCTGGACGTGGCCAGGCGCGACTGGTCCGAACGCATGCTGGCCGCGACAGGCCTGACGCGCGAACACATGCCGCGCCTCGTCGAAGGCAGCGCCGCCGCCGCGCAGGTGCGCCCGTCCCTGTGCCAGGAATGGGGCATCGCGCACGCGGTGCTGTTGGCCGGCGGCGCGGGCGACAACGCGGCTGCCGCCGTGGGCCTGGGCGTGGTGGAGCCGGGCGCCGGCCTGCTGTCGCTGGGCACGTCCGGCGTGCTGTTTGCCGGCAGCGACGGCTTTGCGCCCAATCCGGGCCAGGGCGTGCATGCGTTCTGCCATTGCCTGCCCGGACGCTGGCACCAGATGAGCGTGATCCTCAGCGCCGCGTCCAGCCTTGCCTGGGTGGCGCGGCTGACGCAGTCGGCCGACATCGGAGAACTGGTGACCCTGGCCGAAGGCGTCGAGGCGCGCACGGCGCCCATCTTCCTGCCGTATTTGAGCGGCGAGCGCACGCCGCACAATGACGCCACGGCGCGCGGCGTGTTCTTTGGCCTGTCGACGGAACACGGGCGCGCGGAACTGGCCTATAGCGTGATGGAAGGCGTGGCCTTTGCCATGGCCGACGGCAATGCGGCCCTGCGCAGCGCCGGCACGCAGCTGCGCGAAGCGTCGTTCGTGGGCGGCGGTTCGCGCAGCCGCTTCTGGGCGCAGCTGTGCGCGACTGCCTCGGGCTTGCACGTGCTGCGCCACGACCACGGCGTGGCGGGCGGCACCCTGGGTGCGGCGCGCCTGGCGCAGATGGCGGTGACGGGCTTGCCGCCGTCCCAGGTGTGCACGCGGCCTGCGGTGCAGGAAACCATCGCGCCGCAGGCGTCCGCCGTGCTCGACGAGCGCCTGGCGCGCTACCGGCGCCTGTATCCGCTGCTGCGCGCGGAGTTCGCAGGTGCGGCCGAGGCGGCGCGCTAGCCCTGCGACAAGATTGCCGGCCCGACCATGCTGCACGCGTGGCAATATGGCCAGACAGTTAATCTTTCTGTGTAATTTGTTGTTTCTATGCTGAAAGTGTTTCACTAGCGAAAGCGCCGCTTGGTTTTTCACGGGGCACGCTGCATGATTTCCCCATTTGGTGAGAATTGGATAGTTTTGGCAACCCCTTTGTTGCCATCCTGTTCTTGCCGCAAGGAGAAACACATGCAACTCGCGAATCTGAAAATCTCCGTCCGCCTGGGTCTGTTGGGCGCCTTCTTCTTTCTCGCGCTGGTGTTCGTCGGCGTGCGCGGCTGGAGCGCGCTCGACGCGGCCAGCGTGCGCAGCGCGGACGCCATGCAGCGTTCCGTGGCCCTGACGGAAGCGGTCGACGCGGCGCGCAGCGCGCAGGTGGAATTCAAGATCCAGGTACAGGAATGGAAAAACATCCTGCTGCGCGGCGGCGACGCGGCCGCCTTCCAGCGCTACCGCGAAGCGTTCGTTGCCAGCGGCGCGCAGACGCGCAAGGAACTGGCGGGCCTGCAAACCATGATGGCCGCGCTGAAGCTCGATACGGCGCCCGTGGCGCAAGCCATGCAGGCGCACGACGCGCTGGGCGTCAGCTACCTGGCGGCGCTGCAAAAGTATGACGGCGCGCGCGCCGACAGCGCGCAGGCCGTCGATGCGCTGGTCAAGGGCATGGACCGCGAACCGACGCGCCAGATCGACGCCATCGTCACGGCCATCGGCAAGCAGTCGCACAGCCTGATGGCGCAGATGAAGGAGCAGGATGACGCGGCGCACCGCAGCGCCAGCATCGCCATGCTGGCCACCGTGCTTGTGACTTTGGTTGTGGGGTCCGCCACCGTGTGGTGGCTGATCCGCAGCATCACGGTGCCGCTGGGCGCGGCCGTGGGCATCGCCCAGCAGGTGGCGGCCGGCGACTTGCGCGCCGTGGTGGCCGACAGCAGCCGCGATGAAATCGGCGACCTGCTGCGCGCCTTGAAAGCGATGAGCGGCAACCTGGCCGCCATCGTGGGACGGGTGCGCGCCGGCACGGACGCCATCGCCACGGCGTCCGGCGAAATCGCCAGCGGCAATATGGACCTGTCGTCGCGCACGGAGGAGCAGGCCAGCTCGCTGGAAGAAACGGCCGCCTCGATGATCGAGCTCACTTCCACCGTGCGGCAGAATAACGACAATGCGGACCAGGCGCGCCAGCTGGCCGGCGGCGCGTCCGACGTGGCGCAGCGCGGCGGCGAGGCCGTGGCGCAGGTGGTGCAGACCATGAGCCATATCAATGCCTCGTCGAAGCGCATCGTCGACATCATCGCCGTCATCGACGGCATCGCGTTCCAGACGAATATCCTGGCCCTGAACGCGGCCGTGGAAGCGGCGCGCGCGGGCGAGCAGGGACGCGGCTTCGCCGTGGTGGCGACGGAAGTGCGCAGCCTGGCGCAGCGCTCGGCAGAGGCGGCGCGCGAGATCAAGCAGCTGATCGGCGAATCCGTGCGCACGGTGGAAGAGGGCAGCGTGCTGGCCGGCCAGGCGGGGCGCACGATGGACGACGTGGTGAGCAGCGTGCAGCGCGTGAACGCCATCATCGGCGAGATCGCCGTGGCCAGCGTGGAGCAGCGCGACGGCATCGAGCAGATCAGCATCGCCATCAGCCAGATGGACGGTGTGACGCAGCAGAATGCGGCCCTGGTGGAGCAGGCCGCCGCCGCCGCGGACGCGCTGCAGCAGCAGGCGGCCAGCCTGGCCGACGCCGTCAGCATCTTCAAGCTGCATGGCACGTCCGGCGCGGCTGCGCCGGCGGGGGCCGCCCTGGCCCGGACGCTGTCGCTGGCGTAACGCAAGCCTTGCTCCGCGCCGCTTGATGCCAGTCAAGCGGTGCCCGATCAGGCAAACAGTCCGGCGAAATTCTTATACTATTTCCTTTCCGCATGTATCTGCGCCCGGCCGCATGGCGCGCGTTGCAAAGGAAAACCATGTTCCTCACTTTCCGCCTGCCGGGTGACGCATGACGGCGCTGCTGCTGGCACTGTGCCTGAGTCTGGCCGTGGTGCTGAGCGTGCTGCTGGCCTGCCAGTGGCAGGCGGCGCGCACGTGGCGCATGCGCCATGCGACCGGCGTGGTGCGGCAGGCGGCGCAGGCGCAGGTGGCGGCAGAGGCGCTGGCGCTGCTGCACGCGCTGCCGGCGGCCGTCATCGGCACCGACCAGGAGGGCGTGGTGCGCTACCTGAATCCCCGCGCCAGCGCCATGGGCGGGCTGCCGGGCGGCGATGGACTGGGCCAGCCCGTGACGCAGCTGCTGCCGCTGTTCCACGACGGCACGCCCATCGATGCGGCGCGCCAGGTGCGCGATTGCGTGGCGCAGCAGGAAGTGCTGGAGGTGGCGCGCGGCGCCGTGCTGCTGCGCCACCTCGACGGCAAGCGCATCGACGTGCAATACAGCTGCGCGCCGCTGGCGCAGGGCGGCGCGGTACTGCTGCTGCACGACGTGTCGGCCCGCCGGCGCGCCGAGCAGCAGCTGGAATTCATCGCCCACCACGACGGCCTGACGGGCCTGCCCAACCGGCTGCATTTCCAGATCCGCTTCGAGCACGGCATCGCCTACGCGCGCCGCCACCAGGGCTTGCTGGCCGTGCTGTTCGTCGACATCGACCGCTTCAAATCCATCAACGACAGCCTGGGCCACGACGTGGGCGACCAGGTGCTGACGGAGTTCGCGCGCCGGGTGCAGCAGTGCGTGCGCAAGGTCGATACGGTGGCGCGCCAGGGCGGCGATGAATTCATCATCCTGCTGACGGAATTGCGCACGGCGCACGATGCCGAGCGGGTGGCCGAGAAGATCGTCGCTGCCATCGCCGCGCCCTTCGTCATCGGCGAATACAGCCTGTCGGTGGCGGCCAGCGTGGGCGTGGCCCTGTACCCGGACGACGACGACGACGTCAATGCGCTGATCGAAAAGGCCGACCTGGCCATGTATGCGGCCAAGCGCCACGCGCCGGGCACCTGCCTGCGCTACGCCGCGCGCATGCAGGCGCAATCGTATTCGCGCACCATCCTCGAGACGGCCCTGCGCCATGCGCTCGAGCGCGACGAATTCGCGTTGTTCTACCAGCCGCGCATGGACCTGAAGACGCGCAGGATCACGGGCGTGAAGGCGCTGCTGCGCTGGAAACACCCGGAACTGGGTCTGATGATGCCGCTCGACTTTTTACCGGTACTGGAGGAAAGCGCCTTGATCCTGCCGGTGGGGGCCTGGGTGATGGCCACGGCGGTGGAACAGGCGCGCAGCTGGATCGCCCAGGGGCAGATGCTGACGGTGTCCGTCAGCCTGTCGGCGCGCCAGTTCTACCAGCGCGATATCGCGCGCAATTTCGCCGCCGCGCTGCAGGCGGCCGGCGTGCCGGGACATTGCATCGAGCTGGAAATCGCTGCCGGCATCCTGATCGACCGCAACCAGAACTGCGAACTGATACTGCGCCAGTTCCGCCAGCTGGGCATGGCGATCGCCATCAGCGATTTCGGCACGGGCGACGCTTCGCTCAATTACCTGAAACGCTTTCCCACGGATGCCGTGAAGATCGAAAAGTGCTTTGTCGACGACGTGGGCAAGCCGGGCGGCGATGGCGCCATGGTGCGCGCCATCGTGGCGATGGCCCGCACGCTGGGACTGCGCACCATCGCCGGCGGCGTGGAAAGCGGCGAGCAGCTGGAACTGCTGGCCGAGATGGGCTGCGACGAGGCGTTTGGCTATTTCCTGGGCCGCGCCATGGCGCCCGAGGGCGTCGAGGCGCTGCTCAAAACCAGTGAAGCCATTCAGAACTGATAGCGCAGCGACAGCATGGCGTTGCGCGGATCGCCGTAGTAGCCGCCCATGCCCGTCGAGTAGTACTTCTTGTCGAAGACGTTGTTGACGTTCAGGGTCGCCATCAGCTGCGGCGTGAGCTGGTACTGCGCCATCAGTCCCGCCACCGCATACGCTTTCTGCGTGAAGCGTTCGCCGTTCGGCCCGCGGTCATCCATGTAGATATCGCTCTGCCAGTTCACGCCGCCGCCCAGTACCAGGCCAGGCACGCCCTGCGCCAGGCGCCACGTGGTCCACAGCTTGGCCATGTTCTGCGGCTGGTTGGTCTGGATGCGCTCGCCGGCGGCGTTGCGGATGCGGTTATACGCATAGCTGGCCGTCAGTTGCCAGTCGGGGCGCAACTGGCCCGATATTTCCGCCTCGAAGCCGCGCGTGGTGGCGCCCTTCACCGTGTGATAGGCGTAGGAGCCGCCGCCCGTGCCGATGATCCAGATGTTGCCCGGATCGGCTTCAGCCAGGTTTTCCTGCTTCAGCTGGAACAGGGCCGCGCTGGTGGTGAGCTTGCCGCCGAAGAATTCGCCCTTGGCGCCCACTTCGTAGTTCTTGCCTTCCAGCGGCGCCAGGAAGCGGCTGTTGACGTCGCGCTGGCTTTGCGGCGTGAAGATGCTGGTGTAGCTGGCGTAGGCCGACCAGTGCTGGCCCAGGTCGTAGACCACGCCCGCATACGGCGTGATCTTGCCGTTTTCGCGCATGGCGTCGTACAGGTCCGTGTCGTTGAAATAATCGCTGCGGATGTCGCGCTTCCAGTACGACAGGCGCGCCCCGACAATCACCGACAGCGCGTCCGTCGGGCGCAGGCGCAGGGTCGAGTACAGGCCGCTTTCCCGCTCCTTGTCGTACGAGGAGCCCAGGCGCGTGCCGCTGTAGTCGGGCACGGGCATGGCGCCATGCCAGGCGTGGATGTCCGGCACCGTGTAGTCGTAGCCGTCGAGGCGCCAGTTCGGGTAGATGGGGCTATCCGTCTTCAGTTCCGAGGCGCTCACGCCCAGCACCAGTTCATGCTGGCGGCCGAAGGCCTGGAACGGGCCGCTCACGTACGCGTCGAGCGAGGTCTGTTGCGGCTTGCTGTGCCAGTTGGCCAGCCACAGCTTCATGCCGCCGCCCGTCACGCGGTCCGGGTAGCCGTTGCCGGAAAAACCCTGCAGGGCGTCGTACTGGTTGCTGCTGCGGCTGACGGCCACCTTGGCGATCCAGTCGTTGTCCAAATAGTGGTCGAGCGTGGCGAACAGCATGTTCTGTTCGCGGTCATACGTGCTCCATGCGGCCGTGCCGTTCATCGAACGGGGAAAATGGGTCTGCGCGCCGTCGGCGTAGAACACGGGGAATTCGCGCCCCGCGCCCTTGAGCTTTTCCTTCTGGTAGTTGATGCCGGCGCTGAGCACCGTCGACGGCGACAGGTCCGCTTCGACGATGGCGTACAGCACGTCCTTTTTCTGCTGGTAGCGGTCGATGAACGAGCGCTGGTCTTCATGCGCGGCGACGAGGCGCGCGCGCACCTTGCCGTCCGCCGTCAGGGGCATCGAAACGTCGCCTTCGATGCGGTAGCGGTCCCATGATCCCAGCTGTGCGCCGGCCGTGGCGGCAAACGTGCGGCCCGGGCGCTTGCGTACCAGGTTGACGGCGGCAGAAGGGCTGCCCGTGCCGCTGATCAGGCCCGTGGCGCCGCGGATGATCTCGACGCGGTCGTAGATGGCCATGTCGTAGGTGCGCGCTTCCAGGTTCTTGCTGGTCGGGATACCGTCGAACATGTACGAGGTCACTTCGAAGCCGCGTGAAAACACCTGGTCGTATTCGCGCGTGCTCGAGGAATGGTCGACGGTGATGCCCGGTGATTGCACCAGCACGTCCTGCAGGGTTTTCAAGCCCTGGTCTTCGATCTGCTGGCGCGTGATGACGCTGACGGCTTGCGGCGTTTCGCGCAGCGACAGGTTCAGGCGCGTGGCGCTGGTCAGGCCCGCGTAGCTGCGCTTGCCTTCTGTGGTGCCGTCGCGCAGGGCGCTGGAACTGACGGCGACCTCTCCCAGTGTGGCGGCGATGGGCGCGGCGGGCGATGCGGCGCCCGCCTTGCGCAGCACGTAGCTGCGTTCCCCGCTGGGCAGTGCTTCCAGGCCCGTGCCGGCCAGCAGGCGGGCCAGCGCCTGCGGCACCGTGTAGCTGCCGCTCAGGCCCGGCGTGCGCATGCCTTGCAGCAGTTCGGCCGCCGCGCCCACGCTCACCTTTGCCTCGATGGCAAAGCTGGCGATGGCGGCGGACAGCTCGCCGGCCGGAACGTTGAAGGCCGTGTGCGCCGCGGCCGGCGCGGCAGGCATGTCTGCCGCCGTGGCGGGCGCCTGCGCCAGCGACAGCAGGAACACGGCGCTGCCGACGGCGCGCGCGAGGGGAGTCAAACGAGGTTGGTACATGGTCTTGCCTTTCCGGTGGAGTGACGTTGCAATACCCACAGGACAGGCGGTGGCGAAAAAAAGGGCCAACTTTTCACGCTTATTTTTTGCGGGCCGCGATGGTGACCCAGTACGGGGTGCGGTACAGCACGTCCACGGGCAGCATGCGCACCAGGCTTTTCAGCACGGCGTCGGTGTCGTCGAGCTGGAAGGCGCCCGACAGGCGCAGGCCCGCCGCCTGCGGCTCCACGCGCAGCAGGCCGGGGCGGTAGCGCGACAATTCGGCAGCGAAGGCGTCGAGGCGCATGTCCTGCACCGCCAGCATGCCGCTCGCCCACGCATCGGCTTGCAGCGGCGCCGGCGTGGGCAGGTTGGCGTGCTTGGCGTCGAAGCGGCTTTGCTGGCCTGCCGCGACGGTGCGCACGGTGGCCGAGGGCGCGCGCGGCGTGATTTCCACCGCATGCTCGAGCACCGTCACGCGGCTGCTGTCGTCATCGACGCGCACGATGAAGCGCGTGCCCAGCGCGCGGATGCGGCCATGGCAGGTGGCGACGATGAGGGGCCGGCTGCCTGCGTGGTCCGGGTGTGTCTGCACCAGCAGTTCGCCGCGGCGCAGGGTCAGCAGGCGCTCGGCGGCGCCATACGCCACGTCGACGGCGCTGTCCGTATTGAGCACCAGCGTGCCGCCATCGGGCAGGGAGACGTCGCGCCGCTCGCCCACGCCGCTGCGGTAGTCGGCCAGCATCTCGTGGCGCGCCAGCAGCCAGGCGGCGGGCGCCGCCATCAGCGCCAGCAGCACCTGCATGGCCACGCGGCGCTGGGGCCGGCGCAGCACGGGCACGGCCAGGTCCGGCGGCAGCAGACTGGCCGTTTGGCCCACCTGCTGCACCTTGCTCCAGGCGCGCGCATGTTCGGGGTCGCGCGCGCGCCATTGGGCGCTGGCGGCCAGGTCGTCCGGCGTGGCCTGGCCCGATTGCTCCAGCAGATACCATTCGACGGCCTGGCGCGCCACCTTGCGCGACAGGGGCATGGCCGCGCTCATGCGGGCAGGTCCGGCGCCTGCAGCACGCACTCGGTCAGCGCCTCGGCCATGTAGCGCTTCACGGAGCGCTCGCCCATGCCCAGCAGCGCGGCGATTTCCGCATACGCATAGCCTTCGATCTGCGCCATGATGAAGACGGCGCGCACCTTCGGCTTCAGGCCGTCGAGCATGGCATCGACGGCTTGCAGCGCCTGCAGGATTTCCGCGCGCTGCTCGGCCGACGGCACATGGTGTTCGGGCAGGGCAGCGAGCGCGTCCAGCCACGCGCGTTCCAGCGACTGGCGGCGCAAGTGGTTGATCAGCAGATGTTTGGCGACCGTCGCCAGGTAGGCTTTCGGCGCGCGCAGGGCCGGCGTTTGCGGCTGCATCGGCGCGCCGGCCAGCAGGCGCGCGAAGGTATCCTGCATCAGGTCGGCGGCCTCGGCAGCATTGCCCAGGCGCCGTTGCAGCCAGTGTGCCAGCCAGCCGTGGTGTGCGCTGTAGTAGCTTTCCAGCTGCGTGGGCAGCAGGGGGGAGGGCGCGAACGGACTGCCTGGCATGGTGGAGAAAGCCTTAATGCAAATAAGAATTATTCTCATTTTAGCGCGGCAGCGCGGGCGATGCAATCTGCTGTTGCTATGCCGCCACGCGCTTGCCGTTCAGGTATGCCGCCCGCGCATGGCGTCGCGCATGACGGCATGCCGGCAGCTACAGCACTGCCAGCGCAATGGCGGCCAGCACGGCCGCGCCGCCGACGAGGCGGGCCAGGCGCATGGCCTGGTGGGGTGCATAGGGCAGCAGCCAGATCAGCAGCAAGCCGCAGCCCGTCAGGCTGCCGGTCCAGTAGACGAGGCCATAGCCGCCGCCCGCGATATGCATGGCCCAGGCCAGGCCGGCCGCCAGCGCCAGCGACCCCGTCCACTGCAAGCGGCGGCGCAGGGGGGCGGGCGGTTCGGCGCCGCGTCCGTGCAGGTCGGCGTAGTGGCGGTCCATGGCCAGGCACAGCGCCGACAGGCCCGCATAGCACAGGGCAAAGACGAGGAAGTTCGACAGCAGCTCCATCACGCGGCCTCCATCGTCGTTGCCGGCTTGGCGGCAGGCGCCGGCTTGGGCGCTTTCACGGGCAGCGGCTTCAATTTGAACGCCGCATACGCGAGGCCCAGGCCCAGCACCAGCACCACCAGGTCGAAGGCGGCCACCGCCACGGGACCGCGCCCCAGGAACAGGGTCACCCCGAGGTGCGACCCCGTGGTGAAAACGTTCAGCACGGGCAGGGATGCCAGCATGAATGCGCCCACGCCCAGCTGCATGCGCCACATGGCGCGCGACGGGCGCAGCTGGGCGATGATGGCGGCCAGGGCCCAGGCGCCGAAGAAGCAGGCGATTTCCTCTTTCGGCCGGTCTTCCATCGTTACCGACAGCAGGCGGTTGGCCCAGAAATACGCGCCGAAGGCGATCGGAATGCCGGCGATGGCGCCGATATTGAGCGCTTCGACCAGGCGCAGGCCGAAGCTGGGGCGCTTGCCGGCGGCCAGCGCCTTGGCCTGCTTCTGGCGCGTCTTGACGGCCCACAGCAAGGCGCCCGTGGCTACCATGGCGCAGCCGGCCAGGCCGGACAGGAAGAACAGCGCGCGCAGCAGCGGGCCGCCGAAACGGGCGATGTGCAAGCCATACATCACGCCATGCGTGGCGGCCGCGCCGGGCAGCGCGTCGCCGTCCGATGACAGCAGCTTGCCCGTGACGCCATCGAATTCCATCGATGGCTGCTTCGACGAGATGTCGCGTCCGGCCGCGCGCGACAGGGTCACGGTGGCGTGGGCGTCGCCCGGATGATTCACGGAGATGCGCTCGACCTTGCCGCCCCACTGCTGCTCCGCCTGGCGCACGAGCGGCGCCAGCGGCGTCAGGGGCGCGGCCACGCCGGCCGCCTTGCGCTCGTCCGAGCGGCCCGGGAAGGCTTCGGCAAAGAAGGCATCCTGGTCGCCCTTGTAGGCGGCCGTGGCGCCGGACGGCATGTACAGGAACATCAGCGTGACGAGGCCCGTGTAGGTGATCATCATGTGATAGGGCAGGGCCAGCACGGCCGTCACGTTGTGCGCGTCCAGCCACGAGCGCTGGCCCTTTTTCGGCCGGAACGTAAACAGGTCCTTGAAGATGCGCTTGTGCGTGACGATGCCGCTGATGATGGAGACGAACATGAACATGGCGCAGAAGCCCACGATCCAGCGGCCCCAGATGGCGGACATGTAGTGCAGGTCGAAATGCAGGCGGTAGAAAAATTCGCCGCCCCGCGTGTCGCGCGGCTTGGACAGCACCTCGCCCGTGGCCGGGTCGGCCGCTTCGCTATGGAAGTTGCCGCGCCGTCCGCGCTTCTTTTCACCCGGTTGCGACGGCTTGCTCCAGCCCAGCTGCAGCGAGGGATTGCGCTCGCCGGGCAGGCCGATGAACCAGCGCGTGGCGCCCGTGGCCCGCTCCTGCATCGCCTGCTGCGCCACCGTGGCCGCGTCTGGCGTCGTCACCTGGCTGGCGGCGGCGCCATGCAGTTCGGGCTGCATCCACAAGGTGATTTCGTTGCGGTAGTAGCTGGCCGTGCCGGCGCAAAACACCAGCAGCAAGATCCAGCAGACGAGCAGCCCGGACCAGGTGTGCAGCCATGCCATCGACTGGCGGAAACCTTCTTTCATGCGAGACTCCAGGATAGTGCGTCCATCCACTGCAGGATGGCGGCGATGACGGCGGCGGGGATCGCGAGGCCCAGCCAGGCGCGCAGGGCGCTGCGCGTGGCGAAGACCCACATCACCACGCAGGTGTAGATGGCAAACGACAGCAGGGTGGCCGTCATGACGGCTTCGGAGCGGGCCATGGGCAGGCTCACCGACAGCAGCATGGTGACCAGCGCGGCCAGCACGTAGCCGCCAACGATGGCAGCCACGCTGCGCGAGGCCACGCCGAGCCGGTACACGGCATTGGCGGACAGGCGCAGGCGCGGCGCTTTTTCAGCGGTATCAGGATGGGCAGGCGCTTGCATGGTCAGTCGTGGTCCTTGCTTGGCGGCAGGGCCGGGCCGGCCGGCAGCGGCGCCACGCCCTGCGGCTGCACCAGGCTCAGGGTGGTGACATACATGGCCTTGTCATAGTGTTCGGCGCCGCGCTGGCCGGCCGTCTTGTCCGTGTGCTGCACTTCCAGCACATACGTGCCCTTCCAGGGCAGCGGGAAGCTGACCAGACCTTGCGCATCGCTCCACGCTTCCTTGCCCCAGCCCGACTGCACCACGGCGTTGACCTTGGCTTCGGCCAGCGGCTTGCCTTTGTAGCTGACCTGGAACTGGCCCGGTTTGCCCGTCGGCACCAGGTCCAGCGCCAGCGCGGGCGCTTGCGCCTTGCCGTCGGCCACCAGGCGCGCGGCGGGGATCCACACGGTGCGCGTGGCCTTGCCATCCTTTTTCTCTTCCCACGACGGATAGGCGTTTTCCTCGACGATGATGCTCTCGCCGGCCGCCACCTTGCCGTTCAGCACGAAGGCGCCGGCCGTCTTGTTCGCCTGCAGCGGCTTGCTGCCGGACGGCGCAATCCACGTCGCGCTCTGGATGCGGAACTTGTCGAGCTGGCCGGGCGACGCTTCGCGCAGGTTGTCGCCGAATTCGCCGAAGTACACGTGGGCCGCCTGGCCCTTCTGCTCGAGCCAGATCTGGTGCGCGCCGGCGTTGCCGCAGACGGTGGCCGCGCCCAGCAGGGCGGCGGCGAGGGCGCCGAGGCGCGCGATGGAAGTGAGGTGCATGGTGTATCCCTTGTATTTTTTATGCAAAACAGTCAAAACGGCCGCGTTCCCGAAGAAGGCGGCCGGCACGGTGCATCAGTACTGGTAACGCAGGTTCAGCGCCACGCTGCGCGGTTCGCCGTAATAGCCGCCGTTATAGAAACCCACGCGGCGGAAATACGTCTTGTCGAACAGGTTGTTGACATTCAGGCTGGCCGACAGTTTCGGGTTGATCTGGTAGCGCGCCATCAGGTTGGCCAGCGCATAGCTGCCCTGGCTGACCCGCGTCTTCGTCTTGTTCGGCAGGGTGGCCGTCGTGTAGATCTCGTTCTGCCAGTTCAAGCCGCCGCCGATGGTGAGGTCTTGCCACTGGCCCGGCAGGCGGTAGGTGGTCGAGACGCGCAGCATGTTGCTCGGCTGGATGGTGTTGGTCAGCACGCCCTTGCCCGTCTTCGAGGTGCTGTGGGTAAAGCCGGCGAACAGCTGCCAGCCCGTCAGCGGGCTGCCCGACACTTCCGCTTCGTAGCCGCGGCTTTTCGTGCCCTTGCCCGTCGAGACATACGGACGGCTGCCGTCGGGCAGCAAAAAGGTCAGCGGCACGGAGCTGTCTTCCTCGCCCAGGTTGTCCTGTTTGGCTTCATACACGGCAAACGAGGCATTGACGGCGCCGTCGAAGAATTCGCTTTTCACGCCGCCCTCGATGTTGCTGCCCGTGATCGGGTCGAGGAAGGCATTGTTCTTGTCCTTCAGGTTCTGCGGCTTGAACAGGTCCGTGTAGCTGGCGTACAGCGAGGTGCTCTTGCTCACGTCCAGCACCACGCCCGCATACGGCGTGACGACATCGTCCGTCTTGTAGGCCGAGCTGCGCTTGGCAAAGCGGCCCTGCGTGTCGTAGCGGTCGTTATACGTTTCCCACTTCGAGATGCGCGCGCCGGCCAGCACCTTCAGGTTGTCCGTGACGTTGATGCGCGTGGCGATGAAGGCGCCCGACTGCTTGGTGGTGGCGACGTCGCGCGCGCCCGTGCGCAGCATGGCCGGCTCGGGCACGTCGCCCGTCCAGTGGCGGAAGTCGGGAATGGTGGTGGCGAAGGGCAGCGGGTCCTCGAACTGCGTTTCATTCGTCGTGCCCGTGCGCTTCCAGCCGTTGGCGCCCAGCACCAGGTCGTGCCGGCGGCCGAACAGGGGGAAGGTGCCGTTGGCCGACAGGTCGAAGTTGTCCTGCTTTTCATCGTAGGGGAAGGCGCTGCTCCACACGCCCAGGCCGGAGCCGTCGCGGTTCGGGTAACCGCTGCCGCCGTAGAACAGCTTGCCGTTCGAGGAGCTGTCCAGGCGGCCATACGCGGCCTTGACCTTCCAGTCGTTGGCGAAGCGGTGTTCGAGGTAGACGTATTTGTTTTCGAACGCGCGCTCCCAGCTGCTCCACTTGGCCGCCATGTTGAACGAGCGCGGCATGTTCGCTGGCGTGCCGTCCGAGAAGAACAGGGGCGTGGTGCCCCAGCTCGTGCCTTTCGGCGTGTTTTTCTGGTAATCGATGCCGGCCGTCAGCAAGGTGTCCGGCGTCAGGTCCGCCTCGACGATGACGGCGCCCACCAGCTTGCGCTCCTTGTACAGGTCGAGGTGGGAATGGCGGTTCTGGCCCGCCACCACGACGCGCCCGCGGATGCTGCCATCGGCATTGAGCGGAGCGCCGATGTCGCCTTCGAGCCGGACCTTGCTCCAGGAACCGACGGTCAGGCCGGCCGAGGCGGCGAACTCCTTGCCCGGACGCTTGTGCAGCATGTTGATGGTGGCCGACGGGTCGCCATTGCCGCTGACCAGGCCCGTGGCGCCGCGCACGATTTCGATGCGGTCATAGATGGCCGTGTCGAACAGCGCATTGCTGCCTGAATTGACGGCCACGCCGTCGATCTGGTAATTGCCGATGGAAAAGCCGCGCGCCGAAAAGTTCGTGCGTTCGCTGTCGTTTTCCTGCACCGTCACGCCCGTCGACTGCACCAGCACCTCGGCCAGGCTGTTCAAGCCCATGTCGTCCATGCGCTGGCGCGTCACCACGGAGATCGATTGCGGCGTTTCGCGGATGGACAGGCCCATGCGCGTGGCCGTGGCCATCTCTTTCGTCGTGTAGGAACCCGTGTTTTCCGTCGATGCTTTGTCTTGCTGGCCCAGCACCTTGATCTCGCTCAAGGTGGCGACCTCGGGATTGGCCGGCGCGTCGGCGGCCAGGGCCGCGCCTGCGCCCAGCGCCGCCGTCAGCAGGGCCGAATGCACGGCGCAGGCCAGCGGGCGGATGCGCAATGGGGGGACGGCGGGGGACATCGTGGCGGCAACGGTGCCGGCCAGCGAACGTGTTCGTGCCATGAAGCATCCTTCTTCTCGTGTGCCTGCCGTCATGCGGCAGGCTTGTTATGGGTATGGAATGCTTGCTTGGCGGCGATGCCTGGCTGGCGCAGCGTGTCATCCAGCCGCGTGCCAGTCATGTGGGCCCGGCGGGACATCGTCGATGGGCGCAGGCGGAAGCGGCGTTGTGCGGGCCCTGGTCGAGGCCTAAATGTGAATGAGAACTATTCTTATTATAGTGCGGGGTTGCGAGACATGCAAGAGTGCGATGTTGTAAACGAGCACGGCCACCGCCTTTGCGGTGGCCGTGCATCGGCCCGGCTGGCGGGCGCTTACAGCTGGCCGCGCAGGGTCAGCATGGCGTTGCGCGGTTCGCCGTAGAAGTTGGAGCCATAGGCGGCCCACACGCGCGTGTAGTATTTCTTGTCGAACAGATTGTTCACCGTCAAGGACAACTCCAGCTTGGAACTGAGACGGTAGCCCGCCTGCAAGCCCACCGTGGTGACGGGACCCTGTTCGAACTTCACGGGACCGTTCAGGCGGTACATGCTGCTGACGCTGCGCAAGCCGCCGCCCACGCTGACCTTGTCGAGCGCGCCGGCCAGCCGGTAAGTGGTCCACACGTTGACGTTGTGGCGCGGCGCGATGAAGGTGTACAGCTGGGCTTTCTGGTCGTCGCTGCCTTCCAGGGTGCGCGTGCTGGTGTAGGAATAGCCGCTCGTGACGTTCCAGCCCGGCAGGGGGCTGCCGCTCAGTTCGGCTTCCACGCCCTGGCTGCGCATCTTGCCCGCGCCGATCGAAAACAGGGGGTTGGCCGGGTCGGGCATCACGCGGTTTTCGTCTTCCATGCGGAACAGGGCCGCATGCGCATTGACGTTCTTGTCGAACAGCTCCGCCTTCAGGCCCAGCTCGAATTGCTGGCCCGTGCGCGGCTTCAGCGTCTGGCCAGCCGCATCCGTGGTGGACTGGGGCGAGAAGATGCGCGTGTAGCTGCCGTAGGCCGACAATTGCTTGTCGAGTTCGTAGACCAGGCCCGCATACGGCGTGAACTTGGCCTCGATGGTGTTGCTGACGTCGGTGAACTGGTTGAAGTACGCGTTGCGGTTGACGGTATGGTTGTCCCAGTGCGTCAGGCGTCCGCCCAGGTTGACGGCCAGCCGGTCCGTTGCCTGCAGGCGGGTGCGCGCGTACAGGCCGAACTGCTTGGTGCGGTTGTCATTGCCATTGGAAAAGGTATAGCTGGGCTGCGCGATATTGTTATCGGGATGGAAGATGTTGATCGGCGCATTGTCGCCGCCGCCATACTGGAAATGCTTGTGCACCTGGCGGTAGTCGGCGCCCACGATCAGGTCGTGGCTGCGGCCGAAGGCCTGGAACGGCGTGGCCAGCCAGGCATCGAGTCCCTGCGTCTTCCAGTGGCTGCGGTAGTTCCAGCTGACGAGGCAGCTGTCGCCCGTGACGGGATCGGCCGAGCAGTCGGACCAGCCGAATGTGCGCGACGGCTCGTCCTGTTCGCGGTACAGGGCCGTCACCTTGAACTGGCCGCCGTTGTCCAGCTTGTGATCGAGTTCGGCGAAATATTCCGTGACCTGTTCCGTGATGTGGTTCCAGGCCGGGTCCAGGTAGGTGGAGCGGGGCACGTCGAGCAGGCGCCCGTCTTCGTACGCGGGCAGGCCGAAGGCGGGACGGCCCCTGTATTGCTGCCAGGTGACGCCGCCCGTCAGCACGGTGCCGGGCGCCACGTCGACGGCGACGGTGCCATACAGCAGCGGTTTTTCCGCATACACATGGTCGACGAACGAGCGCCGGTGTTCGTAGGCGGCCACCAGGCGGCCGCGCACCTTGCCGTCCGCGCTCAGGGGACCCGTGACGTCCGCTTCTGCGTAGTAGCGGTCCCAGGAACCCGCGCTGAGCACGCCGCTGGCGGCAAAGGTGTCGCGCGCGCGCTTGCGCACGAGGTTGATGGTGCCGCCCGGGTCGCCCGCACCCTGGAACAGCCCGGCGGGGCCGCGCAGCACTTCCACCCGGTCATAGATGGCCAGGCCGAAGCCGGCCGACAGGTCGTTGCCCGTGCTGGCCGGCGTCATCACGCCATCGACCTGCACCGCATCGAGCGCATAGCCGCGCGAATAAAAATTGCCGTGGTTGCCGCCCGTGCTGCTGGCCTCGACGGTGATGCCCGTCACGCCGCGCATGGCGTCGTCCAGGCTCAGCAGATTCTGGTCGTTCAGCTGCTGGCGCGTCAGCACGGAGACGGACTGGGGAATCTCGCGCAGGCTTTGCTGGCCCTTGCCGATGCTCACCGCCTGCGCCGTGTACGACTTCGTCAGTTCGGTATCGGTCGCCGCGTCCTGGCGGGCGCTGACGGTGATTGCCGCCAGGGTCGCCACCTTGCCCGTGGCGGCGGGCGCGGGGCGGATGATGACGCTGCTGCCATCGATGCTGGCCGCCAGGCCGCTGCCGGCCAGCAGGCGCTCGAGGCTGTCGGCCACGCTGAATTTGCCGTTGACGGCGGGCGCCGTCTTGCCTGCCACGAGCTCGGGCGCGAACAGCAGTTGCAGATTGGCTTGCCGCGCCAGTTCATTGAGGGCCGTTCCCAGCGGCTGGGCGGCGATGGCCAGTGCGACGGTGGGGGCCGTTTGCGCCTGGGCCAGGGAAGGCGTGCCGAGGGCCAGCATGGCGGCCAGGGCGATGGGGGTAGCTTGGAGATGGAAAGGTCGCATCGGATATCGGTATCGAGAGAGGGAGGAAATACAGCACGGTGGCGCGGGCGCCACGATGCTGCGGGAATGGGACCATGGCGCAGCTACAGCGTCGGCGTGTAGCGCAGGGTCAGGATGATGTTGCGCGGTTCGCCGAAGTAGTTGCCGCGGCGCAGTTCGCCCGTGGCGGCCCAGTAGGTCTTGTCCGTCAGGTTGGCGATGCTGAGGTTGGCGCTCCAGTTGCGGTTGACAATATAGGAGGCGCGCGCATCCCATACGGTGCGACCGCCGTTGCGGAAGCTGACGTCGGGATTGTCGTCCGCCTGGTACAGATAGCCGCTTTGCGCCGACACGCCGCCGCCGATGGTCCAGTGGTTCCACGCGCCGGGCAGGCGGTAGCTGGTCGACACGCGCAGCATGTGCTTGGGCGTGACGGTGGGCGGCGTTTCGCCCGCTTCGCCGCGCGCGATGTTGTAGGTGTAGCCGGACGACAGCTGCCAGCCCGGCAGTACCTCGCCGCTGGCGTCCGCGTCGATGCCCGTGCTGCGCAGCGGGCGGCCATTGCGGTAGCAGCTGCCGGTCACGTCCCACTTCAGGCAGTCGTCGTTGCTGGCCTCGTCGTAGATGGCCGTGTCACGCTTGTTGATGCGGAAGGCGGCCAGCGCCACGTTCAGGCGGCCGTCGTACAGCTCGCCCTTCACGCCTGCCTCGTAGGTGTCGCCCACCACGGGCTTCAGCGGCTGGCCGCCCAGGGTGTAGTACAGGCTTTGCGGCTGGAAGATGCTGGTGTAGCTGCCGTAGACGGACCAGCGCCGGCCCAGGTCCTGCACCAGGCCCGCATACGGCGTGAATTCGCGGCTCTCCTTGTAGCGGCTGACGGGGTCCGTGGCCAGCCGGCCCGTGGTCTGCTTGTCGAACCAGCTCAGGCGTCCGCCCAGCAGCAGGTGCAGCTGCGGATGAAGTTCCCAGCGCGTGCTGGCGTAGGCGCCGTAGTGCTGTTCGTTCAGGTGCGGCAGCGAGTCCCAGGCCGGGTGCGCGGGGCGGGCGAGCAGGGCGTTGTTCGGATGGAAGACGTCGAAGGGCAGGCCGGGCGAGGTCGAGGCCGCGTAGTCGTCCGTGATGGCGCGCGAGGCGTTCATGCCCAGCAGTACTTCATGCCTGCCGCCCCAGGCGCCGAAACTGCCGCCTACGTTGGCGTCCAGGCCCGTGGTGACGATATCCTGCTTGCGGTAGTTGACCGTGTACAGGCGCGCGCCCTGCTGCGTGGCTGAATTGATGCTGCCGCGCACGATGGCCGCCTGCTGGTCGAAGTGGCCATAGGTGCGGTTGACGGCGGCCTTGGCCTTCCAGTCGCCCCTGAAGCGGTGTTCGAGGTCGGCAAACAGTTCGCTGATGGTGGCGTCGTGGCGGTTCCAGTCCTGCGCCAGCGAAGTCGAGCGGCGGACCGGCAAGGTGGCGCCATTGCTGTAGCGGGGCAGGCCGAACAGCCAGTAGCCGTCCGTGACCGTGTGCTGGCGGCGCGCGCCCGTGCGCACGGTGGTGGCGGCGTCGACGTCCGCTTCGACGATGCCGTAGAACAGGGGCATGCGGCTGTGCGCCGCGTCATAGAAATAAGCGCGGTCTTCATAGGCCAGCAGCGCGCGGCCGCGCACGCTGCCGGCTGCATTCAGCGGACTGCCCGCATCGAGTTCCACGCGGCGCTGGTTCCAGCTGCCCACGGTGGCCGTCGCTTCCGCATGCGCTTCGGTGCGGGGGCGCTTGCGCACCAGGTTGGCCACGCCGCCCGGCGTGCCCGCGCCGACGATCAGGCCGGCCGAGCCGCGCAGGATTTCCACGCGGTCGTACACGGCCATGTCGGGGATCAGCCAGCCCGTGGCATTGTCGGAAATGCCGGGCATGCCATCGATCAGGTAGGACAGGGCATTGCCGCGCGACAGGAATTCGTGCGAGCCGAAGCTGCGGTTCATGCGCGTCAGGCCCGTGCTTTGTTCCAGTACCTGGTCCAGGGTGAACAGGTTCTTGTCATCCATCTGCTGGCGCGTGACGACGGAGACCGATTGCGGCGTTTCGCGCAGCGCGCGCTCCGTGCCCGCCAGGGTCACGGTCCGCGTCGCGTAGGCGCCCGTGCCGTCGCTGGCGGCCGAGCGTTCGCCATTGGCGCTGACCGTGATTTCCGACAGGGTCGCCGTTTCTCCCGAGACCTTGGGCGCGGCCTTGATGATGACGGCATTGCCGTCGATGGACGCGAGCAGGCAGCTGCCGGCCAGCAAGCGCTCGAGGCCTTCGCGCACGCTGACGGTGGCGCTGATGGCGGGCGCCGTCTTGCCGGCCACGAGGTCGGGCGAAAACAGCAGTTGCACGCCGGCCTGGCGCGCCAGCTCGTTCAGGGCCTGGCCCAGCGGCTGGGCGGCGATGGACAGTTTGACGGCGGGCAAGGCCTGCGCCTGCGCCGCGTTGACGGTGCCCAGCGCCAGCATGGCGGCCAGGGCCAGGGGGACGGGTGTCGGATTGAAGCGGGGGGACCACATGCTGCATTTCTCCAGGTTAATTTATTGCCGATTAACTTGGTAGACGCGGCAGCGGGGAAAATCCTCACCTGCGAATGCGAATTATTTTCATTTATTTTTTGGGAGCTGCATGGCCGGCGCCTGCGCGGCGGCTTTCGGCGCCATGCTGATGGTGCTGGTCGCGCCGCTGCGCACTATCTGCACGGGCAACAGCTGGGGCAGGGCGGCGGCGAAGCGGTCCAGCTGGGTCAGGCTGAAACTGCCGCCGATGCGCAGCCGCGCCACGGCGGGATCGCGCACGACCAGGCCCGTGTCGCCGTAGCGCTCGAATTCGGCCAGCGCCGCGCCCAGCGGCACATTGTCGAAGGTGACCCTGCCGGTGCGCCAGGGCGCCACGCTGTCCGGCGCCAGGCTGGCGACCGCAGACAGGCGGCCGCCGGCGTCGGCAGTGATTCCCTGGCCGGCCGTCAGCGCGACCTGCTCCTGCCGCGCGCCCGCCACGCGCACATGGCCGTGCTGCACGGCCACGCGCACATGGCCGTGCTGCACGGCCACGCGCAGCTGGCCGTCGTGCGCCAGGGTGTTGCGTACGGAAAACTGCGTGCCCACCACCGTCACCGTCACGGGACCGCTGAGCACGTTAAACGGCTGGCCCTGCTTCGATTGCACCTGGAACAGCGCCTCGCCATGCGCCAGGCGCACTTCGCGGCGCTGGCGGTACAGCGTGACGTGCAGCTGCGTGGCCGTGTCGAGCTGCAGCGTGCTGCCGTCGGGCAGCGCGACGGCCAGGCGCTGGCCGCGCGCGCTGGCATACGACTGGCTGAACACGGGTTGCTGCCACCAATGGTAGCCGCCCGCGCCCACGCCGAACAGCAGCATGGCGGCCGCCGCATATGGCAGCAGGGAGCGCAGAAACGGGCGGCGGGGCGCTTGTGCTGGCGCTGGCGCCGCCTGCGGCACGGCCCAGCGCGCAGCGATGTGCGCAGGAATCCGGCGCGCCACGCCGTGCGCATGCTGCAGTTGCGCATACGCGTGGGCGTGCAGCGGGTCGGCCGCCAGCCAGGCGGCCAAGCCAGCCTGTTCCTGCGCATCGAGATGCTGGCGGCGGCTGAACCAGGTGGCGGCCGCCAGCGCCACGCCGTCCTGTGTGGCGGCAAAGTCGGCGTACTCGCGCAAGTCTGTCTGCTCCTGGGCGGAGGGGCCGAAAGCGTGGCGGGACGGGAGAGCGGTCATGGGCGCCATTATGTGGCTTTCCGCAGGGAATGCAACTGCGCCTGGCAACTGAGCATGCCGCGCGCGATATGCTTTTCCACCATGCTCACGGAAATGCCCATGCGCGCGGCGATCTGTGCGTGCGGCAATTCCTCGAACACGTGCAGCACGAAGGCGTCGCGGCAGCGGGGCGGCAGGGCATCGATGGCGGCCACGCAGGCTTGCCAGTCCTGGCGCTGTTCCAGCGCCTGTTCCGGCTGCAGATGCCATGGCGCGGCCGGATGCGCCGTATCGGGCAGGGCGTCGAGTTCCTCGTGCTGGCGCACGGCGGCACGGCGGTGGCTGTCGACCAGCAGGTTGCGCGCCGTGTGGTACAGCAGCGCGCGCGGTTCGCGCACGGCCTGTTCGCCCAGCACGCGCACATAGCTTTCCTGCACCAGGTCGGCAGCAGCCTCGCGGTTGCGCAAGCTGCGCCAGCAAAAGTTCAACAGTTCTTGGTAATAGCGTGCAACCACGGCGTCCGATGTTCTTGTGATCCTGCAGCCTGGGAGCGCCACATATGAGAATGATTCTCATTATATTGCAAGAGTTGGCCCGGTGGGATGCCTTGCTAAGCGGTTTGGCGCACCGTGGCAGGCGTACAACGCTTTGTCCGGCGGCCCGCATCGATTAGCATTGGAAGTTAATGGGGAGATAACATGGCTATTCAAATCATCAATACGGCGCCGATTGCCGGCCAGCGGCCCGGCACCTCGGGCTTGCGCAAGAAGGTGGCGGTCTTCAGCGCGCCCCAATACCTGGAAAACTTCGTCCAGAGCGTGTTCGATACCGTGGGCGACTGCCGCGGCCAGACCCTGGTGCTGGGCGGCGACGGCCGCTTCTACAACCGCGCGGCCATCCAGACGGTGCTGCGCATGGCGGCCGCGCACGGCTATGCGCGCGTGCTGCTGGGGCAGGGCGGCATCCTGTCGACGCCGGCCGTCAGCTGCGTGATCCGCAAGCATGGCGCCAGCGGCGGCATCATCCTGTCGGCCAGCCATAATCCGGGCGGCCCCGATGGCGATTTCGGCATCAAGTACAACATCGCCAATGGCGGACCGGCGCCCGAAAAGGTCACGGAAGCCATGTTTGCGCGCACGCAGGCCATCACTGAATACCGCATCAGCGACGCCGCCGACATCGACCTCGACCAGCTGGGCACCGTGCGCATCGAGCAGATGGAGGTCGAAGTGATCGACCCGGTTCTCGATTACGCGGAACTGATGCAGCAGCTGTTCGATTTCGACGCCATCCGCGCCCTGTTCGCGGGCGGCCTGCGCATCTGCTTTGACGGCATGCACGCCGTCTCGGGACCGTATGCGACGGCCATCCTGGAAGGCATGCTGGGCGCGCCCAAGGGCAGCGTCATCAACGGCGTGCCCCTGGAAGACTTCGGCGGCGGCCATCCCGACCCGAATCCCGTCAACGCGCAGGAACTGATCGCCATCATGGCGGCGGACGATGGGCCGGACTTCGGCGCCGCCTCGGACGGCGACGGCGACCGCAACATGATCGTGGGCCGCCGCTTCGACGTCACGCCCTCGGACAGCCTGGCCATCCTGGCCGCCAACGCCGCCGTGGCGCCCGGCTACCGCGGGGGATTGGCGGGCATCGCCCGTTCCATGCCCACGTCGGGCGCGGCCGACCGGGTCGCTGGCGCGCTGGGCATTCCCTGCTTCGAGACGCCGACGGGCTGGAAATTCTTCGGCACCCTGCTCGACGCGGGCATGGCGACCTTGTGCGGCGAGGAAAGCTACGGCACGGGTTCGCATCACGTGCGCGAAAAAGATGGCGTGTGGGCCGTGCTGTTCTGGCTCAACCTGCTGGCAGCGAAAGGACAGTCCGTGGAAGCCATCGTGCGCGCCCACTGGGCCGCCCATGGCCGCAACTATTATTCGCGCCACGACTACGAAGACATCGACAGCGCCGGCGCGCAGCAGCTGATGGAGGCCGTGCGGGGCCGGCTGGCCGCCTTGCCGGGCCAGGTATTCGATGGCTACACGGTGGCGCTGGCCGACGATTTCAGCTACACGGACCCCGTCGACGGTTCCGTGGCCACGCAGCAGGGCATCCGCATCGTCATGACGGATGGCGCGCGCATCGTGCTGCGCCTGTCCGGCACGGGCACGGAAGGCGCCACCCTGCGCCTGTACCTGGAGCGCTACGCAGCCGATCCCGCGCAGCACGCCATACCCACGCAGGAAGCGCTGGCGGGCTTGATCGGCGTGGCGGAAACGGTGGCGCAGATCCGCGCGCGCACGGGGCGCGACGCGCCCACGGTGACGACGTAAAAAAGGGCGCCCGAAGGCGCCCTTTTGCGTCAGCTCACACCGGCATCACGCTTTTGCCGGGATGGCTGCCTGGCGGTAGTTGTCGACCATCTTGTAGCGCTTCGCATACAGGCCGAAGGCCAGCATGGCGACGGCGGCAAACGCGGCGAAGAAGAACATCTGGAAGGCCGTCACGCTGATGCCGCTCTCGGCGATCTTGCCGATCACGCCTTCGTTCATGACGCTGCGGTTGACGATCAGCACCCACAGGTTGCCCACCGTGGTCGACAGGTTCCAGAAGCTCATGATGGCGCCCTTCATGGACACGGGCGCCTGGCTGTACGCAAACTCCAGGCCCGTGGCCGAGACCAGCACTTCGCCGAACGTCAGCAGCGCATACGGCAGGATCTGCCACATGATGGAGACGGCATTGCCGCTGTCGAGGGCCAGCTGCAGCAGACCGATGACGATCCAGGCCAGCGAGGAAAAGCCGATACCGGCCGTCATGCGGCGCAGGGCCGTCGCTTCCAGGCCGAAGCGGTTCAGCATCGGGTACAGCACCAGGTTGTTGAACGGGATCAGGAGCATTACCAGCATCGGGTTCAGCGCCTGCATCTGCGCCGGCAGGAACCAGCTTGGTTTTTCCATGGTGTTCGCTTGCACGATCCACGTCGAGGCCTTCTGGTCGAACAGCGAGAAGAACGGCGTGACGAGGGCGAAGATGACGAGGATGCGCAGCACGGCGCGCACGCCTTCGACGGCTTCGTCCGGGTGGATGCCGCGCGCGCGTTCCAGCTGCATGGCCGTGCCGATGCTGCCGAAGGCCAGCAGCAATACCAGCGCCGTACACGCGGAAATCACGAAGCCCCATTCGGGAATGCTGTAGAACGCATACAGGGCGCCGATCACGCCCACATACGCCACGTACAGGCCGGGACGCGAACCGCCGTCGACGCGGGCCAGCAGGGCCGTGCGGGCCACGCGGGTGAACGAATCGGGATTGGGCGGCGCCGGCGGCACGTGCACGTATTTCTTGGCGCCCATCCAGAAGACGACGGTGGCGGCCAGCATCATCAGGCCCGGGATGCCGAAGGCGATCGACGGACCGTAGTCGCGCAGGAATATCGGCATCAGCAGCGAAGCGAAGAAGGAGCCGAAGTTGATGATCCAGTAAAACATGTCGAAGACCAGCTTGGCCTTGTGCTTGTTGGTCTGGTCGAACTGGTCGCCGACGAACGAAGCGACGAGCGGCTTGATGCCGCCGGAGCCGAAGGCGATCAGGAACAGGCCGAAATAGAAGCCGTTGACACTGTTTTCAAAGATGGCCAGGCAGGCATGGCCGGCGCAGTACACGAGGCTGAGCCAGAAAATGGTGTTGTATTTGCCAAAGAAGCGGTCGGCCAGCCAGCCGCCCAGCAGCGGGAAGAAATACACGCCGATGACGAAGGTGTGGAACACATGCTTGGCTTCGCCCGTGCGCTGGTCGATCGGGATCATCAGCAACAGGGTGCTGATGAGGAATGGCGTCAGGATGTTGCGCATGCCATAAAAGCTGAAGCGTTCGCAGCCTTCGTTGGCAATGATGTACGGTATTTGCCGGGGCATTTTGCCCGTGGCGGTTTGTGTCTCGGCCGATGACATTGGCTCTCCCCAAGTTTTTTTTGTAAGCCGCGATGCTAAGGCCTGCCGCGTTTGCTTGCAACAGAAAAAACGGCCTGTCCGCTATTTCGCAGGGATTTGTAAGGTATTGATTTTCATAAAGACATTACTTTCGGCACTTGCGCTTGCATTGGCACGCGCCGGGCGGGGCAGCATCCGCTGCATTTGCAGCATGCCATCCGTGGCGGGACTGTCCTCCAGGGTAAAACCGCAGCTCAGGTACAGGGTCAATGCGGCCAGGTTGTCCTGCGCCACGGCCAGGCGCACGCGGCCCAGCTCGGGGATGGTGCAGGCATGCGCGATGGCCGCCTGCACCAGCTGCCGTCCCGCGCCGCGTCCGCGCCCCTGCGGCGCCACGTACACGCCCCACAGGCTGGCTTTGTCATGCACGACGGCGATCGGTTCGCGGCGCAGGCCGGCCATGGCGATCAATTGTTCCCCGTCGAAAACGCCAAATATTATTTGGTGCGCAGTGGCGCGCAAGCGCTGGGCTATCTGTGCCAGCGGCAAGCCGCTTTCCGCTGCGTGCGTGGTGCAGAAGGTGGCGGGCAGTTCGGCGATGCCGGCCAGGCGCAGCGCGCGGTAGGCGCGGGCGTCGTCAGGCGTGAGGGGGCGGACGGTGGTGGCGGGCATGTGGGCGAGTATCGGGCTTCGATGCCATAAAGTAAAGCTTGCGCTGCAAGGTAAGCGTCCCTGGCCATCGCGCCCGCAGATGGCGCAGGGGGCTTTACTGGGTGGCGACGCGCTGCATGGGCGCATTGTCCTTGCGCCATTGTTCCAGGCTGATCAGCTCAGCGCTGACGATGTCGTCGACGAGGATGCGCTTGCCGTCTGGCGAGACGACAAAGCTTTCCCAGCGGTGGGCGGCGTCCGGCGTGTTTTCGAAAAAGCTCAGCTGATAGTAGGCGGCGCCATCGACGAGGCGCGTCTCGGGCGACGTTTCCATCACGGCGCCATGGGCGCGGCCGCCCGACGCCTTTTCGATATGCGCGGACCACGCCTTGATTTCCGGCAAGGCCATCAGCGCATCGATGGCGCGCGCGTTCTGTTCCGGCGCCGCCGTCTGGCTGCTCGCGGCCGGCGCTTTGTCTGCCTGCGGCGCCGATTGCTGGTGCAGGTAGAAAGCGCCGAGCCCGGCGGCCAGCAAGCCGGCCAGGATGCCGGCGATGACGGTGGTTTTGGAAGAGGAAGCGCGTGGCGGCATGATGGTGGCGTGAGAAAGAGGGACGATGGCGGCCATGCTAAAGCAAAACGCCCAGGCCGGCAATCGGCAGGCTTGCCACACGGGCTTACCACATGGGCTTACCATACGGGCCAGCCTGGAAGGCTTGCTGAATCAACAGGCGAAAAAAAAGCTACCTTCCGTAGAAGATAGCTTTCGGGGCCGCCGGGCAGGTGCACGCAGCTTTTGGTCTGCCTGTCCTGTCCCGGCGTATGCGTCCCTGCGCGCCGTCGCCTGCGCGCGGGGACGCCGGACATTACATCATGCCGTCCATGCCGCCCATGCCGCCCATACCACCCATGCCGCCGCCCATGCCGCCGGCTGCCTTGTCGTCAGCGATTTCGCAGACCATGCAGTCGGTCGTCAGCATCAGCGAAGCGATCGAAGCGGCGTTTTGCAGCGCCGAACGGGTCACTTTGGCTGGGTCCAGGACGCCCATTTCAACCATGTCGCCATACGTGCCGTTGGCAGCGTTGTAGCCGTAGTTGCCCGAGCCAGCCAGTACGGCTGCCACGACGACCGAAGCTTCTTCGCCAGCGTTTTGCACGATCATGCGCAGTGGCTCTTCCATTGCGCGCAGGACGATCTTGATACCAGCGTCTTGATCAGGATTGTCGCCCTTGACCGTGATGTTGGCGCGTGCGCGCAGCAGGGCTACGCCGCCGCCTGGCACGATGCCTTCTTCCACGGCAGCGCGGGTTGCGTGCAGTGCATCTTCAACGCGGGCTTTCTTCTCTTTCATTTCGACTTCGGTGGCTGCGCCAACCTTGATCACGGCAACGCCGCCAGCCAGTTTGGCTACGCGCTCTTGCAGTTTTTCACGGTCGTAGTCCGAGGTCGCTTCTTCGATCTGTACACGCACTTGTTTCACGCGTGCTTCGATCGAGGCAGCTTCGCCGGCGCCATCGATAACGATGGTGTTTTCCTTGCCCACTTCGATGCGTTTCGCTTGGCCCAGTTCGGCCAGGGTCACTTTTTCCAGGGTCAGGCCGACTTCTTCAGCGATCACTTGGCCGCCGGTCAGGACAGCGATGTCTTCCAGCATGGCCTTGCGGCGGTCGCCGAAGCCAGGGGCTTTCACTGCGCAAGTTTTCAGGATGCCGCGGATGTTGTTCACAACCAGGGTGGCCAGCGCTTCGCCTTCGATGTCTTCTGCGATGATCAGCAGTGGACGGCCAGCTTTGGCGACTTGTTCCAGTACCGGCAGCAGGTCACGGATGTTCGAGATTTTCTTGTCGCACAGCAGGACGAATGGGCTGTCCAGTACGGCAACTTGTTTCTCTGGGTTGTTGATGAAGTATGGCGACAGGTAGCCGCGGTCGAACTGCATGCCTTCAACGATGTCCAGCTCGTCGTTCAGCGACTTGCCGTCTTCTACGGTGATGACGCCTTCCTTGCCGACTTTTTCCATCGCTTCAGCGATACGCTCGCCGATCGATGCATCCGAGTTGGCCGAGATCGAACCGACTTGGGCGATTTCCTTGGTCGTGGTGCAAGGACGGGCGATTTTCGCCAGTTCTTCGACGGTGGCGGCAACGGCTTTGTCGATACCGCGCTTCAGGTCCATCGGGTTCATGCCGGCGGCAACGAACTTCATGCCTTCGCGCACGATGGCTTGTGCCAGCACGGTGGCGGTGGTGGTGCCGTCGCCGGCGTTGTCGCTGGTGCGGGAAGCAACTTCCTTGACCATTTGCGCGCCCATGTTCATGAGCTTGTCTTTGAGTTCAACTTCTTTCGCTACCGACACACCATCCTTGGTGACGGTAGGGGCGCCGAACGAGCGCTCCAGGACCACGTTGCGGCCTTTCGGGCCCAGCGTTACTTTGACTGCGTTGGCGAGGATGTTGACGCCTTCGACCATCTTGGCGCGCGCTGCGTCGCCGAATACTACTTCTTTAGCTGCCATGTTCAATTCTCCTGAGTTTCGGGATGTATCTGTCTACAACGTGGAAACAATTACTTGACGACGATCGCCATGATGTCTTCTTCGCGCATGACCAGCAGCTCATCGCCGTCAACTTTGACGGTTTGGCCGGCGTACTTGCCGAACAGGACGCGGTCGCCCACTTTGACATCCAGAGGACGGACTTTGCCGTCGTCGAGAATCTTGCCATTGCCTACGGCAAGGACTTCGCCTTGATCCGGTTTTTCAGCAGCTGCATCAGGAATGATGAGGCCGGACGCAGTCTTGGTTTCCTGGTCGAGGCGTTTGACGATGACGCGATCGTTCAATGGGCGCAGATTCATACAAAACTCCTTAAAGTTCAATGGATAAGTGTTGCTAAATGAACACATGCCTGGCACAGCGCCAGACGTGCTTTCACTGACCGCCGTTGAAAGCAGCCCGCAACGGTCAAGCAAACCCCCGGTCATCCTGTCCTTGCCCGTATCCGGCAGTGGTGCATCGCGGCGTCGCCCGCCGCGTAGCGTTCCCTGCAGTTGCCTGGCAAGCACCATCAGTCCTGAGGATTGCTACGAAAGAGTTTGTTAGCACTCTCTACTAACGAGTGCTAATTATAGGGACGGTAGGGGGCTTATTCAAGGGCTTATTCTCCGGGGAGATATGCATAGACGTTCTGCGCAGCCTGCATTTACGCAGGGTTTGCGCTGGCGCAAGCCAACTCCCCGGGCGTCAGCAACAGGCGCGACTCTAGCATGTCGTCCGGCAGGGGGGCGTTCCTGTACGCACGGGAAACAGAGTTTCACTATGGGATTTGATAAGATGATTGTAATTGCATATCAATATCGCCACACATCCCCACTTGCACGAGAAAGCACACCATGCCATTCCCCCTTTTCCATCCCGCGCTGCGCCTGCTGGGCGCCACTGCCATCGGCCTTGCCTGCCTGGGCAATGCCGCCGCACAGACGCCCACCATCGCCGACGAGATCACCGTGGCGGCCCTGACGCCGCTGGAAAAAGAAATGCTGCTCAATGACTTGTTCAACGATTTGAACAAGGACGACGACGACCAGCAAGCCCATGTCTGGGACAACGGCGGCGACCGCGGCGTGCTGGTGACGGTCACGTATAACTTCAGCAACTCCGGCATGACGGAGCACAGCTTGAAGGCGCATGTCTGCCGCGACCTGAAATTCGTCGTCACGGCGGGCGGCAAGTCGCAGGACCTGAGCCGCCGCACCTGTTCGCAGAACAGCGGCCGCTGGGATGTGCAGGGCAAGGATCCGGCGCCCGTCGTGTCTCCGCCTTTCCTGTCCGACGTCACCATCGCCAAGCTCAATGCGAAGGAAAAACAGGCCTTGCTGACGGCTGCCGTGCGCACCTTGAAGGATGAGGAGGATGGCAAGACGCGCCAGTGGAGCAACAAGGGCCTGGGCAATGCCGTGCCGCTGGCAGTGCGCCTGACGCCTTCGGGGACGGACGCCAAACCCGGCAGCTACCGCCAGACTTGCCGCGACTTGACGATGGTGCTTGACGGCAAGGGCGGACAACAGACGCTGACGCGCCGCTCGTGCGAAAACCGCTATGGCGGACTCGATATCGAACCCGATTACGTCGACGAGTAAAACGCCGCCGTCGCGGCGCTGGCGGATGCGCGCAGATGGCGAAAAGCGCCGGAAAAAGCGTGTATTGTCCGCCAACTGCCCTGCATTGATGTAAATATGTGTGACAGCGGCGTGATTCGATTGACGCCCATGGAGCGTCCGCCCTATAGTGGCGGGATGATTTCCGAATTCAACGAATTATCCGACAAAATAGGCCTGCTGGCCGAAATGACCCATGCGCTGCGCCGTGAAAACGCGCAACTGCGCAAGGACAATGCCGCGCTGGCCGCCGACAACGCCCTGTATGTGCAACGCATGCGCGAGGCGCAGGAGCGGGTGGAAGCGTTGCTGGAGAAAATTCCCGAACTGGTGCAAGCTGGCCTGGAGCAAGCCGCTTCGGAAGCGGGCGCCTATATTGCCGAGAACGAGAAGGAAGCGTAATGCCGCGTGTCGATGTCAATATCATGGGCCAGTCCTACAGCATGGTGTGCCGCGACGGCGAAGAGCGCGCGCTGCGCGAAGCGGCGATCTATCTCGATAGCAAAATGAAAGCCATCCGCGACGCGGGCAAGGTCAAGGGCAATGACCGCATCGCCGTGCTGGCCGCCCTGGGCGTGGCCGCGGAATTCCTGTCCGTGAAGTCGCCGCAAGGTCCGCTGTCGGAATTGACGATACTGGAAGTGAAGCAGAAAATCTCGGCCATGCACACGGTCCTGGACAGCGCGCTGACGCCCCAGGAAAA
The DNA here is from genome assembly GCF_036231885.1 of Janthinobacterium sp. P210006. Lineage (NCBI taxonomy): Bacteria > Pseudomonadati > Pseudomonadota > Betaproteobacteria > Burkholderiales > Oxalobacteraceae > Janthinobacterium > Janthinobacterium sp. P210006. The sequence continues at coordinate 854,611 of NZ_JAZARD010000001.1, forward strand.
TCTTTTTTAAACACCGGACCAAACCTGCTGCGCGTCGCGACTTGCGGCCTGCGATGCTCTCTGTGCATTCGCACAGTTGCGCTTCTCGACCACGATTCACTTCCGCTCGCTACGGTTTTGTTCGGTGTTATTAATTGGATTTTAAGCGGATACGGTACGATTTGTCTTTGCGATGCGCGATCAAAGGAGTAAACTTGCGTCTACCCTGCGGTGTTCGCGATTGCCATATATTCCTTGAACCATTTATGCGCATCGGTTGCGAATTTTGTTTGATGGGAGTGAGCGTCGCTCGTTCGACGAACCCGAAATTGAACTAACGTGACCACCTTGAACCGTTTGGTTCGGGATGCCGGCATAGCGGCACAGGCGGGGCCCAATTTGCAGTACAAAGAAAACGGTTGCAGCATCATGCTCAACCGTTTTTTTACGCCTGTTGCTTTTGATAGGGAGTGAACATGAAACAATACTGGCTGATGAAGTCCGAACCCGATGAAGTGAGCATCGACGACCTGATGGCCGCGCCCGCGCACACCATGCCCTGGTTCGGCGTGCGCAACTACCAGGCGCGCAACTTCATGCGCGACGGCATGCGCGTGGGCGACGGCGTGCTGTTCTACCATTCCAGCTGCCCGCAGCCGGGCGTGGCGGGCGTGGCCGAAGTGGCCAGTGCGGCCTATCCCGATCACAGCCAGTTTGAAGCGGGCGGTAAATATTTCGATGCCAAGGCTACGCCGGAACAGCCGCGCTGGATCAGCGTCGATGTGCGGGGCGTGAAGAAGACGGCGCTGCTGCCCCTGTCCGAGATGCGCCAGATGCCGGAGCTGGAAGACATGCTGCTGCTGAAGAAGGGCAGCCGCCTGTCCATCACGCCCGTGACGCCGGCGCAATGGAAGGTCATTACCGGCAAGCTGAAGGCCTAGTTCAGGCCGAATCCTCGATCCGGTTGCGGCCGTTCTGCTTGGCCCGGTACAGGGCCTGGTCGGCGGCCGCCAGCAGCTGTGCCGGCGTTTGAGCACCGTCGCTCAGGGCCAGGCCGATGCTGGCCGTCACCAGGCCGCCGCGCGACGGCGCGTGGGCGATGGCGGCAGCGGCGATCGCTTCCTGCATCTTGTGCGCCACGGCCAGCGCGCCCGCGCGGTCGGTGGCGGGCAGGATGGCGGCAAATTCCTCGCCGCCGAAGCGCCCCACCAGGTCGCTGGCACGGGGCAGCGCCGAATTCAGGGCCGCCGCGATCTGCACCAGGCAGGCGTCGCCATACGGGTGGCCGAAGGTGTCGTTGAGGCTTTTGAAGAAATCGATATCGATGATCAGCAGCGCCAGCGCTTGCTGGTTGCGCGCGGCGCGCTGCCACTCGGCCTGCAAGGCCTGGTCCAGGCAGCGCCGGTTGGCGATGCCCGTCAAGCCATCCGTCAGCGACAGCTTTTCCAGCTTGTCGTGCGCCGCCCGCAAGGCCAGTTCGCTTTGCATGTAGCGGCTTTGCAGGGTGGCCGAACGCAGCGCGTGGACGGCCAGCGCGACAAACAGGGCGCTGGCCGCCAGGTAGAAATGCTCGCGCAGCACGACGAATCCCAGACCCAGCAGGGCCGCCGTGAAGAAGATGGGACTGAAGTTGTCAATCAGCAAGGTCAACGGCCGCGGCGGCCGCGCCTCTTCCTCGCCCGGCTGCACGTGCATGGCCAGCACCGCCAGCAGCAGGAAAGGCAGGCTGGGCAGTATCTCGCTGGGGCCGGTTTCGGCCAGCGCATGCAGGGTCAGGTAGTTATAGGCGCCCGCGCAGGCCGCGTAGCACCACAGGAACACGCTGAGCAGCAGGTAGAAACGCCCTTGTGCCCCATCGCGGCGGTGCGCCAGCAGGCGCAGCGAGGCGCAGCAGGCCAGCACCAGGTTTTCCACGTTGTACGTCGTCACCAGCAGGCTGGCGGGTATCGGCGCGATCGAGCGCTGGTCGAAGGGCGAGACGGAAAAGATGGCTGTATAGGTCAGGTAGGCGGCCAGCAACACTTGCACGGCGTCCAGCCATTGCAGGGTGCGCGAAGGGTGGCGGTCGCTGACCGAGGAAATGGCCAGCAGCAAGGGCGCGCCATACATGAAGTAGGCAAAATCGGAGAAATACGTCGTGTCGGAAGCCACATGGCCGCTCAGGTCTTGCCAGGCGGACAGCGCCATGCCCCCGCTCCAGAACAGCATGGCGGCCGCAAACAGGCCCCAGCCCGTGCGCACGACGCCGGGCGCGCTCAGGCAGGCGTTGCGGCAGCAGGCGGCCAGCGCCAGCAGCGGCGCCGTCACGCCGAACAGATAGCTGACGGCGGGACCGTGCTTCCCGGCCCAGGCCGTCAAGGCCAGCTGCGCCAGCACATAGCCGCCCGCCAGCGCCAGCCAGAATGTCGTGGTCTTCCTCGCAAATTGCATGGATGGGACTCCCCGGCTCGAATTGCCAACACAGCATGAATGCATGCCCTGCTCTTGCTGCAGGGTAAAGCGATCATCGCGCTATCGCAAGCGAAGATTCATTCCGCAAGGAAATTATGCTGCTTTGAGGGAAAGGTTGCCAGGGGAGCGAGGATGGCGCGCCTGTCTGGAGCGCCATCGGGGGGAGCGGCGGTTTACGTGTTTGCCGGGCGGGTCTTGGTGGGCGGCGTGCCCATCACCTGGCTTTTATATGCCCACACGAGCAGCGCGATGGCGCCGACGATCATGGGCAAGGACAGCATCTGGCCCGACGTGATCGGTACGCCCAGCCACACGACTTCCCAGTCCGGCGTGCGGAAGTATTCCGTGAAGAAGCGCGCGCAGCCGTACAGCAGGGTGAACATGGCGCCCACGGCCATGCGCGGACGCTGCTTGCGCGCATACAGCCACAGGATGATGAACACGAGGATGCCGTCGACCAGCATCTGGTAGATGGGCGACGGGTGCACGGGATACGGAATGCCCGGCCATTGCATGGCCCAAGGCAGGGTGTCCGGCGCGATGCGGCCCGGCAGTTCGGCGTTGATGAAGTTGCCCAGGCGGCCGGCCGCGTAGCCGAGCGGCACCAGCGGGGCGATGAAGTCGAGCACGTCGAACAGGTTGCGGCCCGCCTTGCGGCTCCACAGGTACATGGCCAGGATGACGCCGAGGAAGCCGCCATGGAAGGACATGCCGCCATGCCACACCATGAAGATCTCGAGCGGATTGTGCATGAAGTATTCGGGGCGGTAGAACAGCACCTCGCCCAGGCGCCCGCCGATCACCACGCCCAGCATGCCGTAGAACAGCATGTCGTCGAGGTCTTCCTTCTTCCAGCCCAGCACGGCGATGTGCGGCTGCTTGATGCGCACGCGGCCCAGGATGATGAACAGGGCAAAGGCCAGCACATACATCAGGCCGTACCAGTGCACGGCGAGCGGGCCGATCTGGATGGCAATCGGATCGGGCATCGGGTGTATCAGCATGGGGTTTCTTTCTTTGTTTAAAGCTAAGGTTGCGTAGTATGGCGGCGCTGGCGGTTTTTTGCCTTAGCGGCCACTTAATTTAAGGGGCAGTACCGCCGATCTGCTTGCGCAGCAGCGCCAGAAAGCCCTGCAGCACGGCGGACGGATTGTCGCGGCGCCAGGCCAGGCCCGTTTCCACCAGCGGCGTAGCGTCCTGCAGCGGCCTGTATTCTACGCCCGGGCGCATCAGATTCGATACCGATTGTGGCACAAGCGCGATGCCCATGCCAGCCGAGACGAGGCTGACGATGGTTTGCATCTGGATCGCTTCCTGGCCGATCTGCGGCGTGATGCCGGCCGCGCGGAACACGCCGAGGATGGCGTCGTGCAGGGCGGGCGAGATCGCGCGCGGGAAGATGATCAGGGGCAGCGCCGGCAGGTCGCGCAGGCGCACGGGCCCTGGCGCCGTCAGCATGTCCAGGCCGGACGGCGCCGCCAGCACCAGCGGTTCGGCCAGCACGGGCAGGTAGTCGAGCGCCTCCTTCGATTTTTCGGGCAGGGGCGGGATCAGCAGGCCCGCATCCGTGCGCCCGGCCAGCAGTTCGTCCAGCTGCAGGTCGGACGTGGCTTCCTGCAGCGCGATCTGCACCTGCGGATAGGCCGTGCGGTAGGCGCGCAGCAAGGGCGGCAGCACGCTGTAGTCGGCCGAGGACACGAAGGCCAGGCTCAGACGGCCCGCTTCGCCCTGCGCGGCCCGCTGCACCAGCGCGGGCAAATCGTGCGCCTGCGCCAGCATCCGGCGCGCCTCGGGCAGCAGGGCGCTGCCGGCCGGCGTCAGCTGCACTTCGCGGCGCGTGCGCACGAACAGGGGCGCGCCCAGCAAGTCTTCCAGGGCCATGATGGTTTGCGACAGCGGCGGCTGCGTCATGTGCAGGCGCGCGGCGGCGCGGCCGAAGTGCAATTCCTCGGCGACGGTGACGAAATAGCGCAGCTGGCGCAGCTCAAGATTCATATGCGTTTCCATGTGGAATAAGTCCTGTGATACATAAAACGACTCACAGACACGTGCATCATATATTTGACAGTGGGGCGCGCGCAAGGCAATCTGGCGTACCCCCACTGCACGCAGGGTTTTGCCCAGGGCTCCCCGCCGCAGTCAGGCATCATTCATTTCTTGGAAGGTCCCCATCATGCCGCAATACCGCTCCCGCACCACCACCCACGGCCGCAACATGGCTGGCGCCCGCGCCCTGTGGCGCGCCACCGGCATGAAGGATGGCGACTTCGACAAGCCGATCATCGCCGTCGTCAACTCGTTCACGCAATTCGTGCCCGGCCACGTGCACCTGAAGGACCTGGGGCAGATGGTGGCGCGCGAAATCGAAGCGGCCGGCGGCGTGGCCAAGGAATTCAACACCATCGCCGTCGATGACGGCATCGCCATGGGCCACGGCGGCATGCTGTATTCGCTGCCTTCGCGCGACCTGATCGCCGACTCCGTCGAATACATGGTCAACGCCCACTGCGCCGACGCCATGGTGTGCATCTCGAACTGCGACAAGATCACGCCGGGCATGCTGATGGCCGCCATGCGCATCAATATCCCCGTCGTGTTCATTTCCGGCGGGCCGATGGAAGCGGGCAAGGTCGTCAAGGTCGTCAACGGCGCGCAGAAGATCATCAAGCTGGACCTGGTCGACGCCATGATCAAGGCGGGCGACAGCACGGTGTCCGATGCCGACGTGGCCGAGATCGAGCGTTCGGCCTGTCCGACCTGCGGTTCCTGTTCCGGCATGTTCACGGCCAATTCGATGAACTGCCTGACCGAGGCGCTGGGCCTGGCCCTGCCCGGCAACGGCACCATCCTGGCCACGCACTCGGACCGCCAGCAGCTGTTCCTGCGCGCCGGCCGTTTGATCGTCGACCTGGCCAAGCGCCACTACGAGCAGGACGACTATTCGGTGCTGCCACGCTCGATCGCCACCAAGGCCGCGTTTGAAAACGCGATGGCGCTCGACGTCTCCATGGGCGGCTCGACCAACACCGTGCTGCACTTGCTGGCCGCCGCGCACGAGGCGGAAGTGGCATTCACGATGGCCGACATCGACCGCATTTCGCGCAAGGTCCCATGCCTGTGCAAGGTGGCGCCGATGACGGACAAATACCATATCGAGGACGTGCACCGCGCGGGCGGCATCGTGGGCATCCTGGGCGAACTGGCGCGCGCCGGCCTGCTCAACACGACCCTGCCGACCATCCACGCACCCACCCTGGCCGACGCCATCGCGCAAAACGACATCATGTGCACGGACAATCCGGCCGTGCATGAACTGTTCCGCGCCGCGCCGGGCGGCGTGCCCACGCAGACGGCGTTCTCGCAGTCCGAGCGCTTCGCTGCCGTCGACACGGACCGCAGCACGGGCTGCATCCGCGACAAGGCCCACGCGTACTCGCAGGATGGCGGCCTGGCCGTCTTGTACGGCAACCTGGCGGAAAAGGGCTGCATCGTCAAGACGGCGGGCGTCGATGAAAGCATTTTGAAATTCTCGGGCAAGGCACGCGTGTTTGAAAGCCAGGATTCCGCCGTTGAAGCGATTTTGGCTGATACCGTGCATGAAGGCGACGTCGTCATCATCCGCTACGAAGGCCCGAAAGGCGGCCCCGGCATGCAGGAAATGCTGTACCCGACGTCGTACATCAAATCGAAGGGCCTGGGCAAGGCGTGCGCGCTGTTCACGGACGGGCGCTTCTCGGGCGGTTCCTCGGGCCTGGTGATCGGCCACGCATCGCCGGAAGCGGCCGAAGGGGGCGCCATCGGCCTGGTGGAAGAGGGCGATTTCATCGACATCGACATCCCCGAGCGCACCATCAACCTGCGCGTGACCGACGCCGAACTGGCTGCGCGCCGCGCCGCCATGGAAGCGAAGGGCGATGCAGCGTGGCTGCCCGTCAACCGCGACCGCTACGTATCGCAGGCGCTGCAGGCGTATGCGGCGCTGACGACGTCGGCCGACCGGGGCGCCGTGCGCGATCTCTCCCAGCTGAAGAAGCAGAAACGCTGATTTGTTGCATAAGTGCGACGGCCGGCCCCGTTTGACTGGACGGGGCCGGCCGTCGTTACATCACCTTACAAACAACATGGTCATGGCCGCGCAGTTGGGGCAGAATAGGACTGCCTGCTGACTACATTGCGTTACTACATTGAAACGCTTGATCTGGGCTCGTGGTGCATCTGCGGAAACACAGTAAAATGCCGCAGGAAGTAACTTTGGAGAAAAGACAATGAAACGTTTTATGTTGGTGAGTGTATTGGCCGTGTCGGCCCTGGCATCGCAAGCAGCGTTGGCCAATCCTGACCTGGCGAAAGCAAAGAACTGCATGGCATGCCACGCAGTGAGCACGAAACTGGTGGGCCCGGCGTTCAAGGACGTGGCTGCCAAGTATGCCGGTCAGAAAGACGCGGAAGCCAAGCTCGTGGCGAAAGTCATGAAGGGCGGTTCCGGCACTTGGGGCGCGATCCCGATGCCAGCCAACCCGCAAGTGAGCGATGCGGAAGCCCACACCCTGGTCAAATGGGTACTGGCACAGAAATAATCTGTGCCGTAGTACCTGCAATTAGCGCGCCGGCAATCCCGGCGCATTTTTTTTGTCCGCCGCCTTTTGCAGATTGCCCATGCCCTCCAGTGTCGCCCGCACCGCCTCGTCGAGCGGCGTATGCGGCTCCTGCCCCAGCACGGCCAGCAGTTGCGCGTTGTCCATGGACAAGGGCGTCTGCCATAAATAGCGCATCTCGCGCATTTCGCGCAGGGTCGCCACGAACGGCGACGCCAGCGCCACCAGCCACCACGGAAAGCGCCGGATGACGGGGCGCGTGCCCGACGCCTGTTCCACCACGCGGGCAATCGCCCCCGTCATTTGCTCGCCGTCGTGGTCCCAGTGGCCCGCCATGTGAAAGCGCGCAAACGGCGGCAGGGCGACGCGCATGGCCAGCAATTGCACCATCGTGCGCGCCACGTCGGGCAGGTAGGACCACTGGTGGCCCACGCCGGGCGCGCCCGGATACAGGATGCTGCGCACGGGCTGGCCAGGCTTGACGAGGCCCTGCGAAAACCAGTTATTGCCGGCGCGGGGACCGAAGAAGTCGCCCGCCCGCACGATCAGGACCCTGGCGCCCTGCGTGGCGGCCCGTTCCAGGCGCGCTTCCAGTTCCACGCGGATGGCGCCCTTGCGCGTCAGCGGGCGCTGCGGCGCGTCTTCCGCAAGTAAGTCTTCCGATGCGGGGAAGGCGTCGGGGCCGAAGTTGTACACGGTGCCCGGCAGCACGATAGTGGCGCCTTCGGCAATCGCTGCGGCGATGGTATTGTCCAGCATGGGCAGCACCAGCTGGCCCCAATGTCGGTAGCCGGGCGGGTTGACGGCGTGCACGATGACGGCGCAGCCCCGGGCTGCCGCCAGCACGTCCGCGCGCGACAGCGCATCGCCGCGCAGCCATTCGATGCGGTCGCCCCGCGGCGGCGGCGTTTCTCCCCGCGTCAGGGCGCGTACCTGCCAGCCCGCCGCCAGCAACTGGCGCACCATCTCGCCGCCGATGCCGCCCGTGGCGCCCAGTACCAATGCCGTGTTTTTCGTGTTTTCCATCCTGACCTCCGTGTGGTTGATGGCGCCAGTATCTGCCGCGCAAGGCTAATTGGGAATTGACGAACATCGCGTACAGGCTATACATTTATGTATGACTACCGCCATCGCCTGGGAATACTACCGTTCGCTGCTGGCCGTGCTGAGGCACGGCTCGCTGTCCGGCGCCGCCCGCGCGCTGGGCATCACGCAGCCCACTGCGGGCCGGCATATCGCCGCGCTCGAGCAGGCGCTGGGCGCGACCCTGTTCACGCGCTCCCAGTTGGGCTTGCTGCCCACGGAAGTGGCACTGGCACTGCGGCCCCATGCGGAAACCATGGAGCATACGGCAGCCCTGATGGAGCGGGCCGCCAGCAGCCAGGGGCAGGGCGTGGCCGGCGTGGTGCGCATCGCGGCCAGCGAGGTGGTGGGCGTGGAAGTGCTGCCGCCTATCCTGGCCCGCCTGCGCGCGCGCCATCCGGGTTTGACCATTGAATTGGTATTGAGCAATAAAGTACAGGATTTGCTGCGCCGGGAAGCGGACATTGCCGTGCGCATGCTGCGTCCCCGCCAGGAGCAGCTGGTGGCGCGAAAGGTGGGCGACATCGAACTGGGCCTGCATGCGCACGCAGACTATCTGGCGCGGCACGGCACGCCGCTGGCATTGGCGGACCTGGCGCACCACGCCGTCATCGGCTACGACGAGGCGAGCCCTTTCGTGCGCAACGCGGGCGCGGCCTTTCAGGGATTTGCGCGGGAAAACTTTGCCTGGCGCAGCGACAGCGACCTGGCGCAGCTGGCCCTGCTACGGGCGGGCGCGGGCATCGGCGTGTGCCAGGCGGGACTGGCGGCGCGCGATCCATCGCTGCGGCGCGTGTTGCAGCAAGCGTTTTCGCTGCCCATGGAAACGTGGGTCACCATGCATGAGGACTTGCGCGGCAGCCTGCGCTGCCGCGCCACCTTCGACGCGCTGGCCGAAGGGTTACTGGCTTACGTAGCCGGACAGCAAGAACCGTAGCGACCGGATGTGAGTTGTGGCCGAGAAGCGGAGCTGTGCGAATGCACAGTGAGCATCGCAGGCCGCAAATCGCGCCGCGCAGTAGGTTCTATTATTTGACCACTTCCATCTTGGTCTTCTTGCCATCGCGATACGTGAACAAGGTCAGCGCGCCATCCTTGATGTCGCCGTTGGCATCGAACGCAATCGGGCCCGTCACGCCCTGGTAGTGCACCTTGGCCAGGAAGGGCAGGTAGACGGACGGCTTCGACGATTTGGCGTCGGCCATGGCGGTGGCCATGGTCATCACGGCATCGTAGACGTAGGGCGCATACAGCTGCACTTCCATATTGTATTTCTGCTTGTAGCGGGCGCGGAAATCGTCCATGCCTTTTTGCTGCGCGCCCGTCACGCCGCCCGCTTCCGCGCAGGTGACCATGTTTTCGCCCACGGCGTCGCCCGCCAGTTGGCCCAGCGGTTCCGTGCACAGGCCGTCGCCGCCCATGAACTTGGCCTTGATGCCCAGCGCCTTCATCTGGCGCAGCATGGGGCCGCCCACGGAATCCATGCCGCCAAAAAAGATCAGATCGGGATTTTTTGACTTGATGCTGGTGAGAATGGCATTGAAGTCGGTCGCATTGGCATTGGTAAATTCCTTGCCGACGATTTGCACGCTAGGCGCCGCCTTCTTGGCGCCCTTGACGAACTGCTCCGCCACGCCCTGGCCGTAGGCCGTGCGGTCATCGATGACGGCGATTTTCTTCGCTTGCAGCTTGCCCACGGCATACGCGCCCAACGTCCCCCCCAGCTTGTTGTCGTTGGCCACCACGCGGAAGGCCGTGTTGAATTTCTGCTGGGTATAGGTCGGGTTGGTGGCGGCCGGCGAAATCTGCGGAATGCCCGCATTGAAGTAAATGCGCGAGGCGGGTATCGTCGTGCCCGAATTCAGGTGGCCCACCACGCCGTTGACCTTGGCATCGACCAGTTTTTGCGCCACGGCCGTGCCCTGCTTGGGATCGGCCGCGTCATCTTCGGGGACCAGCACGAATTTCACGGCCTTGCCGTCGATCTTGAAGCCTTTGGCGTTCAAGTCCTCGATGGCCATCTTGGCCGCGTTCTCATTATCCTTGCCCAGGTGGGAGCTGGCGCCAGAGACCGGGGCGACGTGGCCGATCTTGATGATTTCCTGTGCGCCCGCATGGCCGGCAAAGGCGAGGGCGAGGGCGAGAGGAAGGACTTTGGTCTTGAGCAGCATAAACATTCTCCAATGGATAAAGATACGGCGGCGTCTCGTGAAAACCGCTTCGAGGGGCGGTACGTGTGAAGAAGGTACAACAAAAAACAGGCGGCGCAAAGCCGCTTTTCGGGCTTTTTGCATTTTGTCGCAACAATCACCAAAGTGAGGCGCGATGCACCGATTTCGCAGGCGCGAGCGCACCAAAGAATGGCGTTGCAAGGGGGAAGGGTGTAAGAAAATCTGCGTTCTTCTACCCCAAAACGACATCCGGGGTCAGACCCTGAGGGTCTGACCCCAGCCGTTCGCTGTTTGGGGGTAAAAGTGAGGGGATTACAGCGAGGGGATTACGGCGCCGGCGGGTGCAAGTGCCCCAGCTCATGGCTCACCGCATGCGCGACGATCTGTTCCAGCGATTGCTGCAAGTCTTCGCGCAGGGCACCGCGCATGCCGATCAGGGCATTCTGCAGGGCCGTCTGCAGGACGTGGGCGATGCGCTCTTCCAGCAGGTGGTCGATCTTGCCCTGGACTTGATGCAGGATGCGCTGCGTCAGCCGCTGTTCGATGGCGTCCCAGTCGGGCTGCACGACGCTGGGCGGCAACGCTGGCGCTTGCCCGGCAGGCGGCGCTGCCGGGACAGGGGCCGCCGCCGGCACAACGGGTACCGCGGGCGCCGGCTCCGGCACATCCGGCCCCAGCAGCACCTCCGTCAGCAGGGGGATGCCCTGGTCGAATGGCTGCTGGCTCATGTCTTACCTGCAACGAAGTGGGTCGGCTGCACGTCCTGCTGGCGGTAGTGCAGGAAGCGCTGGCGGCCCGCCTGCGCATCTTGCTCATCCATGGAGACGATTTCGAAGACGCGCTGGAACTGCGCATAGTTGGCTGGCGGCAACTGCGACAGGTTGACGAGGATGTCGTGGTGCGGCACCTCCGCCGTCCCGTCATCGGTGAGGATGATGGGCGTCTGCGCCGCCAGCGGATCGCCGGCCAGCACGTGCGGCAGGAAATCCGTGGCGGAAAACGTCCACATGGCGCGGTTCAAGGCGTCGAGCTGGGCGCCGTCTTGCGCCAGTACGACCACCTTGTTGCCGGCCATATAGGCCTTGCGCGCCAGGCGGCAGGCGTAGGCCAGCTTGTCCGGCACGTTGCTGTGAAAATCGACGCGGCTCATGGCGGACTCAGGCGGCCATGCCGCTGTGGCGCAGCAGGGCGTCGATCGACGGTTCGCGGCCGCGGAAGGCCGTGAACGATTCCAGCGCGGGGCGCGAGCCGCCGACGGACAGGATTTCCTGCAGATAGCGCTTGCCCGCTGCCGTGGTGGCGGCCGGTCCCAGCGCGCGGGCTTCCTCGAACGCCGCATAGGCGTCGGCGGACAGCACCTCGGCCCATTTGTAGCTGTAGTAGCCGGCTGCGTAGCCGCCCGCGAAGATATGCCCGAAGGCATTCTGGAAACGGTTGAAGGCAGGCGGGATCAGCAGCGCGAACCTGGCGCGCACGCCGTCGATCAGCTGCTGCACGCTCTGGCCCGTGGCCGCGTCGTAGTCGTAGTGCAGATGCATGTCGAGCAAGGAAAACTCCACCTGGCGCAGGGTTTGCAAGCCGGACTGGAAATTCTTGGCCGCCAGCATCTTGTCGTACAGCGCGCGCGGCAGCGGTGCGCCCGTGACGGCATGGGCCGTCATGTGTTCGAGCACTTCCCATTCCCAGCAGAAGTTTTCCATGAATTGCGATGGCAGTTCCACGGCATCCCACTCGACGCCGGCAATGCCCGACACGCCCAGTTCGTCGACCACCGTCAGCATGTGGTGCAGGCCGTGGCCGAACTCGTGGAACAGGGTGATCACTTCATCGTGGGTGAACAGCGCTGGCTGGACTTGGCCGTCGACGACGGCCGGCTGCGTGAAGTTGCAGGTGAGATAAGCGATCGGCGTTTGCACGTGGCCAGCATCGGCGCGGCGGCCGCGCGCGTCGTCCATCCAGGCGCCGCCGCTCTTGCCCGCGCGCGCATACAGGTCCAGGTAGAACTGGCCCACCAGCTTGCCGTCGCGCTCGATGCGGTAAAAGCGCACGTCCGGATGCCAGACGGGCGCTGTATCGAGCTTGATCTCGACGGCAAACAGGTTCTGGATCTGGCGGAACAAGCCGTCGATCACCTTGTGTTCAGGGAAATACTGTTTCACTTCCTGGGCCGAGAACGCGTAGCGGCGCTCCTGCAGCTTTTCGGAGGCGTACGGCACGTCCCACGCCTGCAGCTCGGCGATGCCCAGTTCTTCGCGCGCGAACTGTTTCAGTTCGGCCAGGTCCTTTTCGGCGAACGGACGCGCGCGTTTGGCCAGGTCTTCCAGGAAAGCGATGACCTGTGCGGGCGACGTGGCCATTTTCGACACCAGCGACACTTCGGCGAAATTGGCGTAACCGAGCAGTTTTGCCTCTTCTTCGCGCAATTGCAACAGGGTGACGATGTTGTGCGTGTTGTCCCAGTCGTCTTTTTTGCTGAAGGCCTCGCCCTGGTCCGACGCCTTGGTGGCGTTGGCGCGGTAGATGGTTTCGCGCAGCGCGCGATTGTCGGCAAACTGCAGGATCGGGTAATACGAGGGGAAGTGCAGCGAAAATTCATAGCCTTGCTTGCCTGCCTTGTCGGCGGCGGCGCGCGCGGCGGCCTTCACGTCGTCGGGCAGGCCGGCCAGTTCAGCTTCGTTCTCGACCAGCAACTTGTAGTCATTGGTGGCGTCGAGCACGTTTTCGGAAAAGCGCGTCGACACGGCAGCGTGCTCTTCCTGGATGGCGCCAAAGCGCTCTTTCTTGTCTTCGGGCAACTCGGCGCCGCCCAGGCGGAAGTCGCGCACGGCATTGTCGACGATGCGCCGGCGCGCGGGCGACAGGCTGGCGAAATCGGCGCGCGCCTGCAGTTGCTTGTATTTGCCGAACAGGATTTCGTTCTGGCCCAGTTCGGTCCAGAATTCCGTCACCTTGGGCTGGTTCGCATTGTAGGCGGCGCGCAGTTCGGGCGTATCGACCACGCTGTTCAAGTGGTTGACGATGCTCCAGGCGCGGCCCAGGGTTTCGGCGATCTGGTCCTGGGGCGCGACGAAATTGTCCCAGCTCACTTCTTCCATGGGCGCTTCCAGCTGCGCCACCGTGGCGCGCGCCTGTTCCAGCAAGGTGTCGATGGCAGGCGTGACATGCTCGTGCGTGATCGCGTCGAAGCGTGGCAGGCCGGAAAAATCAAGCAGGGGATTGGTATTCATCGTCGGTTCGTCCATTCTGTCTTCATATATGGAGCGCCTGAAAAACGTTCAAGGCATGGCGCGGTGCTGAAGGCAGTACGAATAGTACGGCGAGGCACTGCAACGCAGCCATGGACGTTTTCTCAGGTGCTCCTCTTAAATGCGCTCTGCGGCCTCGACGGTATTCATCAGCAACATGGTAATCGTCATCGGCCCCACGCCGCCCGGTACGGGCGTGATGTGGGAGGCGATGTCTTTCACTCCGGCAAAATCCACGTCGCCGCACAGCTTGCCGTCATCGTCGCGGTTCATGCCCACGTCGATGACGATGGCGCCCGGCTTGACCATGTCGGCCGTCAGGGTGTTGCGGCGGCCGACGGCAGCCACGACCACGTCCGCCTGGCGCGTGTACAAGCCCAGGTCCGGGGTCGCACTATGGCAGATGGTGACGGTAGCGTTCGCTTGCAAGAGCAGCAGGGCCATCGGCTTGCCGACGGTGTTGCTGCGGCCGATGACGACGGCGTGCTTGCCGCGCAAGTCCACGCCCGTGCTTTCGATCAGTTTCATGCAGCCATACGGCGTGCACGGGCGGAAGCCGGGCAAGCCCGTCATCAGTTCGCCGGCGCTCAGCACGGAGTAGCCGTCCACGTCTTTCGTCGTGGCGATCGCTTCGATGACCTTGTGCGGGTTGATGTGCTTGGGCAAGGGCATTTGCACGAGGATGCCGTGGATGGCCGGGTCGGTATTCAGGCTGGCGATGCGTGCCAGCAAGTCCGCTTCGGACAGGTCCGCTTCATATTTTTCCAGCACCGAGTGAAAACCCACGTCGCCGCACGCCTTGACCTTGTTGCGGACATACACCTGGCTGGCCGGGTCTTCGCCGACGAGAATCACGGCCAGGCCGGGCTGGGTGCCCTTGGCTGTGAGGGCGGCGGCGCGGGTGGCGATTTCGCTGCGCAGTTTTTGGGAGAGGGCGATTCCGTCGATCAGTTGTGCTGGCATGGTAGGGAGGCTGAGAGCTGTGGGAGGAGAAAGTCAAATTATAAAGCCGGGCGGCGCAAAGGGGCGGTTTTGGCGCCAATCCGTTAAGTTAAGCAGTGCTATGCATTTAAAAGCGCAAGGCTTAACAACAGCGGGCCAGAGACGCGGGCCTGAGAAAATGCCGATGGCGGCGTTGCAGCTCCTTGCCGTACTGGCGTACTGTCTGCGTCGCTGCGCCTTGCCCTCGACATTTTTCAGGCCCGCTTGGCTCGGTATGCCTGTGCGGACGACTGGGGTGGTAATTCGGTTTGCTGATGTGCTCGTAGAGCAGGGGCGGCCAGGGTATGCAAGTTTTCCGGTTTCGCCGCTATTTGCTACTCTGCACATCCTAGTTTCCGGGCGGAATTTGCGGCACTGCAGCATAAATTTCATAGGGTAATTTCACAATGCGAAATGCTATATCGTAATTTGAAAAATAGTAAATACGCTGTTAGAATCCCCACACTAAACCGACTTAATAGTAAATAATCAGCGAAATACCGTCCGACAGCGATCCGGAAAATCGGGGTGGGGCGCTCACAAAGGAGACTCAACAGATGTCAGCTCAACTGAACCAGGTAACGACACAGATCGGCACCGACCCGGATATGCAGGAAACCAAGGAGTGGCTGGACGCGCTCGAAGCCGTACTGGAAAATGAAGGTCCGGAACGCGCGCATTACCTGATGGAGCGCCTGGTTGACCTGGCCCGCCGCCGCGGCGCCCAGATTCCATTCTCCAGCACCACCGCCTACGTCAATACCATCCCTACCAAACAAGAAGCACACTGTCCCGGCAACCTGGAATACGAAGAGCGCCTGCGCTCGTGGATGCGCTGGAACGCCATGGCCATGGTGGTCAAGGCCAACCGCGCCGACGGCGACCTGGGCGGCCACTTGTCCTCGTTCGCGTCGCTGGCGAACATGCTGGGCATCGGCTTCAACCATTTCTGGCATGCGCCAACGGCCGACCACGGCGGCGACCTGCTGTACATCCAGGGCCACTCCTCGCCCGGCGTCTACGCGCGCGCCTTCCTCGAAGGCCGCTTGACGGAAGAGCAAATGCTGAACTTCCGCAAGGAAGTTGACGGCAAGGGCCTGTCCTCGTACCCGCATCCGAAGCTGATGCCTGACTTCTGGCAGTTCCCGACCGTGTCGATGGGCCTGGGCCCGCACATGGCGATCTACCAGGCGCGCTTCCTGAAGTACCTGCACGCACGCGGCATCGCCAAGACCGACAACCGCAAGATCTGGGCGTTCTGCGGCGATGGCGAGATGGACGAGCCGGAATCGCTGGGCGCGATCGGCCTGGCCGCGCGCGACATGCTCGACAACCTGGTCATCGTGGTCAACTGCAACCTGCAGCGCCTGGACGGCCCTGTGCGCGGCAACACCAAGATCATCCAGGAACTGGAAGGCGAATTCCGCGGCGCCGGCTGGAACGTCGTCAAGGTCATCTGGGGCCCGGGCTGGGACGCCCTGCTGGCACAGGACAAGGAAGGCATCCTGCAGCGCGTGATGATGGAAACCGTCGACGGCGAATACCAGAATTACAAAGCGAAAGACGGCGCCTACGTGCGCAAGCACTTCTTCGGCAAGCATCCGAAGCTGCTGGAAATGGTTGCCAACATGACGGACGACGACATCTGGCGTCTGACCCGTGGCGGCCACGATCCGCACAAGATCTACGCGGCCTTCAAGATCGCCCAGGAACACAAGGGCCAGCCGACCGTCCTGCTGGTGAAAACCATCAAGGGCTACGGCATGGGCAAGTCGGGCGAAGCGCGCAACACGGCGCACCAGACGAAAAAACTGGACGACGAAGCCATCCGCGAAATGCGCGACCGCTTCTCGCTGCCGATCCCGGACGACAAGCTGGCCGACATCCCGTTCTTCAAGCCTGCCGACGATGCGCCGGAAATGGTCTACCTGCACGAGCGCCGCAAGGCCCTGGGCGGCTACCTGCCGCAGCGCCGCCAGAAGTCGGAAGAAACCCTGCCCGTGCCTGGCCTGGACGCGTTCAAGAACGTGCTCGAAGCCACGCCTGAAGGCCGTGAAATCTCGACCACGCAAGCATTCGTGCGCGTCATCTCGACCCTGCTGAAAGACCCGAACCTGGGCCAGCGCGTCGTGCCTATCCTGGTCGACGAGTCGCGTACCTTCGGCATGGAAGGCCTGTTCCGCCAGATCGGCATCTACAACCCGAAAGGCCAGTTGTACGAGCCGGTCGACAAAGACCAGGTCATGTACTACCGCGAAGACAAGGCTGGCCAGATCCTGCAAGAGGGCATCAACGAAGCGGGCGGCATGAGCTCGTGGATCGCCGCGGCGACGTCGTATTCGACCAACGACCGCATCATGATCCCGTTCTACACCTTCTACTCGATGTTCGGCTTCCAGCGCATCGGCGACCAGGTATGGGCTTCGGCCGACATGCGCGCCCGCGGCTTCCTGATGGGCGGCACGGCTGGCCGTACGACCCTGAACGGCGAAGGCTTGCAGCACGAAGATGGCCACAGCCATATCTTCGCCGCGACCATCCCGACCTGCATGCCGTACGATCCGACCTTCAGCCATGAAGTCGCCGTCATCATCCAGGACGGCCTGCGCCGCATGATCGCCAACCAGGAAGATGTGTTCTACTACATCACGATCATGAACGAGAACTACGCCCAGCCAGGCATCAAGCCAGGCCAGGAAGAAGGCATCCTGAAAGGCATGTACAAGCTGCAGGAAGGCCCGGCGGACGCCAAGCTGCGCGTACAGTTGATCGGTTGCGGCACCATCCTGCGCGAATCGATCTTCGCCGCCGAATTGCTTGCCAACGACTGGGGCGTGGCTGCGGACGTGTGGTCGGCGCCGTCGCTGACCCTGGTGGCCCGCGATGGCCAGGATGCGGAACGCTGGAACATGGTCAACCCGTCGAAAGAGCAGCGCGTGCCGTACGTGACGTCGCTGATGCAGGACACGGATGGCCCGATCGTCGCCACGACCGACTACATGCGCGCGTTTGCAGAACAGATCCGCGCCTTCATGCCGAAGGGCCGCACTTATAAAGTGCTGGGCACCGATGGCTTTGGCCGCTCGGACAGCCGCGCCAAGCTGCGCGAGTTCTTCGAAGTGAACCGTTATTATGTCACCGTGGCCGCGCTCAAATCGCTGGCTGACGAAGGCAAGATCGACGTGTCGGTGGTGGAGCAGGCGATCGCCAAGTATGGCATCGACGCCAACAAACCGAATCCGGTGACCCAGTAATCGTTGTGCGGACCCGATGATGCCAGGGCGGTGCGAAAGTGCCGCCCTGGCGTGTGTGCGGGTCCATCTGACAAATAAAATAACGGAGCAAGCTATGAGCATTGTGGAAGTCAAAGTCCCGGATATCGGCGATTTCAAGGAAGTCGAGATCATTGAACTGATGGTCAAGCCAGGCGATACGGTCAAGGTCGACCAGTCCCTGATCACGGTCGAATCGGACAAGGCCAGCATGGAAATTCCATCGAGCCACGCCGGTGTCGTCAAGGAATTGAAAGTCAACGTGGGCGACAAGATCGCCGAAGGCTCGCTGGTCCTGCTGCTGGAAGTGGCGGACGACGCCTCGGCCACGGCTGCCCCTGCGGCCGCACCGGCGCCAGCCGCTGCCGCCCCTGCACCGGCTGCCGAAGCTGCCCCTGCGGCCGCGCCAGCCGCCGCCCCTGCCGGCGCGCCGGCCCTGGTCGAAGTGACCGTGCCTGATATCGGCGACTTCAAGGAAGTCGAAGTCATCGAACTGATGGTCAAGGTGGGCGATGCGATCAAGGTCGACCAGTCGCTGCTGACGGTCGAATCGGACAAGGCCAGCATGGAAATCCCATCGAGCCACGCCGGTATCGTCAAGGAATTGAAGGTCAAGGTCGGCGACAAGGTCGCCAAGGGCTCGCTGGTGCTGGTCGTTGAAACGACCGGTGGCGCTGCCGCTCCTGCTGCAGCACCTGCCGCCGCACCGGCGCAAGCTGCCGCCGCGCCAGCTGCTGCCGTCGCGTCGGCGCCGGTCGCCGCTGCTGCCCCGGCGCCAGTGGCCGCCGCCCCTGCCGTCAATGGCAAGCTGGCGCACGCATCGCCGTCGATCCGCAAGTTCGCGCGCGAACTGGGCGTGGACCTGGCCCGCGTGGGCGGTTCCGGTCCGAAGGGCCGCATCACCCAGGAAGACGTGCAGAACTTCGTCAAGGGCGTGATGTCGGGCGCCGTCGCCGCGCCGAACGCTCCTGCCGCCAAGGCCGGTTCGGGTGTGGGCCTGGACCTGCTGCCATGGCCGTCGCTGGACTTCAGCAAGTTCGGCACGACCGAACTGCTGCCGCTGTCGCGCATCAAGAAAATCTCGGGTCCGAATTTGCACCGCAACTGGGTCATGATCCCGCACGTCACGCAGTTCGACGAAGCGGACGTGACGGACCTGGAAGCGTTCCGCGTCGACACCAATGCGGCCAATGCGAAGAACAAGGATGCGGCCAAGCTGACCATGCTGGCCTTCGTCATCAAGGCGTCCGTCGCCGCGCTGAAGAAATTCCCCGCGTTTAACGCTTCGCTGGATGCCAAGGGCGAAAACCTGATCCTCAAGCAGTACTACAACATCGGCTTCGCGGCCGACACGCCGAATGGCCTGGTGGTGCCCGTGATCAAGGGCGCGGACCAGAAGTCGGTCTCGCAGATCGCCCGCGAAATGACGGAACTGTCCTTGCAGGCACGCGAAGGCAAGCTGAAACCGGCCGACATGCAGGGCGCCAGCTTCACGATTTCGTCCCTGGGCGGCATCGGCGGCACGCACTTCACGCCTATCGTCAATGCGCCGGAAGTGGCCATCCTGGGCCTGTCGAAAGCCTCGATCAAGCCGGTATGGGATGGTAAGGCCTTCCAGCCGCGCCTGATGATGGGCACCTCGCTGTCCTACGACCACCGCGTGGTCGATGGCGCGATGGGCGCGCGATTCTCCGTGTACCTCGGCGAAGTCCTGGCCGACATGCGCAAAATTCTGCTGTAAGGAGCGATTGATGAGCACAGTAGAGGTAAAAGTACCGAATATCGGCGACTTCAAGGAAGTCGAAGTCATCGAACTGATGGTCAAGGTGGGCGATACCATCAAGGTGGACCAGTCGCTGATCACGGTCGAATCGGACAAGGCCAGCATGGAGATTCCATCGACCCACGCGGGCGTCGTCAAGGAATTGAAGGTCAAGGTCGGCGACAAGATCGCCGAAGGCAGCGCGCTGCTGGTGGTGGAAGCGTCGGAAGGCGCGGCTGCTGCTCCGGCTGCTGCCGCTGCGCCAGCTCCGGCCGCAGCACCTGCCGCCGCTGCGGCCCCGGCACCGGCGGCCGTCGCCGCCATCCCGGCCGGCAATTACAGCGGCCAGGTCGACATCGACGTCGACATGATGGTGCTGGGCGGCGGTCCTGGCGGCTATTCGGCGGCGTTCCGCGCGGCCGACCTGGGCATGTCCACGGTGATCGTCGAACGCTACGCGACCCTGGGCGGCGTGTGCCTGAACGTGGGCTGCATCCCGTCGAAGGCGCTGCTGCACGTCGCTTCCGTGATCGACGAGACGGCGCACATGTCCAACACGGGCGTGACGTTTGCCAAGCCGACCATCGACATCGACCAGGTACGCAAGTACAAGGAAGGCGTGATTTCGAACATGACGGGCGGCCTGGCCGGCATGGCCAAGGCGCGCAAGACGCAAGTGGTGACGGGCGTGGGCCAGTTCCTTTCCGCGAACCACATCGAAGTGACGGCCAATGACGGCACGAAGAAGGTCGTGCAGTTCAAGCAGGCCATCATCGCCGCCGGTTCGTCCGTGGTGAAACTGCCTTTCGTGCCGGAAGATCCGCGCATCGTCGATTCGACGGGCGCGCTGGAATTGCGCCAGATCCCGAAACGCATGCTGGTCATCGGCGGCGGCATCATCGGACTGGAAATGGCAACCGTGTATTCGACCTTCGGCGCGCGCATCGACGTGGTCGAAATGATGGATGGCCTGATGCAGGGCGCGGACCGCGACGCCGTCAAGGTGTGGCAGAAGTTCAATGAAAAACGCTTCGACAACATCATGACCAAGACCAAGACGGTAGCCGTCGAGGCACTGCCGGAAGGCATCAAGGTCACGTTCGAAGCAGCCGAAGCGGGTGCCACGGCACCGGCGCCGCAAGTCTACGACCTGGTGCTCGTCGCCGTGGGCCGCAGCCCGAACGGCAAGAAGCTGGCCGCCGACAAGGCGGGCGTGCAAGTGACGGACCGCGGCTTCATCAACGTCGACAGCCAGATGCGCACCAACGTGCCGAACATCTTCGCCATCGGCGACCTGGTGGGTCAGCCGATGCTGGCGCACAAGGCCGTGCATGAAGCCCATGTGGCTGCCGAAGCGGCCGCCGGCCAGAAGTCGCACTTCGACGTCAAGGTGATCCCTTCGGTCGCCTACACGGACCCGGAAGTGGCATGGGCCGGCATCACGGAAGACGAAGCGAAAGCCAAGGGCATCAAGGTCGAGAAGGGCCACTTCCCGTGGGCCGCTTCCGGCCGCGCCGTGGCCAATGGCCGTGCCGAAGGCTTCACCAAGCTGCTGTTCGATGCGGAGACGCACCGCATCATCGGCGGCACCATCGTCGGCACGCATGCGGGCGACATGATCGGTGAAATCGCGCTGGCCATCGAGATGGGCTGCGACGGCACCGACATCGGCAAGACCATCCACCCGCACCCGACCCTGGGCGAGTCGATCGGCATGGCCGCCGAAGTGTACGAAGGCGTGTGCACGGACTTGCCGCCGCCGCGCAAGCGCTGATAAAGAGTCAATTTTCAGTACAAAAAACCCGCAAGCGATTGCGGGTTTTTTTCATCCAGCACATCCGCTGTGGCGCCATCGTCGGCACGCATGCGGGCGACAGATGACGATGTGGCGGCGAGATCGCGCTGGCCATCAAGGAAGGGCGACGGCACCGGCATCGGCAAGACCATCGACCCGCACCCGACCCTGGGCGAGTCGATCGGCATGGCTGCCGAAGTGTACGAAGGCGTATGCACGGACTTGCCGCCGCCGCGCAAGCGCTGATAAAAAGTTAATTTTCAGTACAAAAAACCCGCAAGCGATTGCGGGTTTTTTATTTCCCTTGATCCTGGCAAGGTAAACCGCAGATGCAGCGTGGCGTATCCGCCCTATGTGAAAATTGGTGAGTATTGCCGTATGGAAAAAGTGGCAGAATGGAGGTCTGTAACCATGTTTTGCTTTTTGCTTCAACAGAAGCGTGTGATTTTTCCAGGAATGTTGCCAGCGTGGGTTTCGGTCAAGTTCCGCTGTACTGAGAGAGTTTTGCAACAATGAAAAAGTTTACCGCCCTTCATATTGCCGATGTCCGTCTGCGTCGGGCTGATGAGCAAGAGCAAGCCGTGATGCTGCATGCCTTGTACCAGGATGTGGCCGCTATCCTGGCCGCCGGCAAGCAGATCGATGCGATTTTCTTCACGGGCCAGCTGGTGGCGCCCGACGCCTGCGCCGGCACGACGCCCGTGTATGTCTATGAATACTTCCTGCGCCCCCTGCTGCAGGCGGCCAGCTTGCCCGGCGCGCGTTTCTACCTGGTGCCGGGCAGCCGCGTGCAGGGTGTGGCGGCCGCGGCGCTGGGCAATGCCGGTTTCAGCTTTTTCTCCGCCGATGAGCACGCCAGTGCCGAGCAGCGCGCGCACTACAAGAATATCCACGCCGTCTTCCATGGCCACCAGCATACGGGCGATGCCAGTTCGCTCATGAAGTCGCTGGGCATCCTGTTCAAGAGCAATCCTGGCAGCCTGTACGGTACGCATGGCCAGATGGCGGCGTTTTCCGTGCTCGAGTTCGGCACAGGCGCGGCCGATGGCGACGCGGCAGGCACGCAGTGGACCGTGTCCCTGCGCGAGTTCGACGAAGTGAGCAAGAACTTCGCCCTGTCGGTGCTGTACACGCCGAATGGCCAGGAAACGGGCCAGGTGGATGCCGAGTATGTGTTTGCCACCCTGCTGCCGGAACTGGCAGCCGAGTCCGCCTATTTCGATGGCTTGCTGGGCAGGGCGGGCGTGCCGCCGCGCGCGGACGCCGGCACGGCTGCCGATGCGCGCGAATTCCTGATCGAGCTGGCATTCGTGATGTTCGAAGCCAAGACGATGTTCCTGGGCGAGGCGGAACTGGAGCGTTTTGCCAGCGATTATTGTGGCGTGAAGGGCTGGACCATGGGGGCCGGGGACTGGCTGGCGCCGCTGTATGCGCACGGCTTGCTGCTGCGCGCCGATAGGCAGGTGGCGTTTGCCTTCGATTATTTCCGCACCTATTTCCTGGCGCAGCGCTTTGAAACTTCGTTCGACCTGATGCGCTATGGTCCGCAACGGTATGATGGCAGTGAGCCTTCACTCAGCCTCGAAGGCCCGTCGGCAGCCCAGCCTTTCCTGCGTGCGCTGGGCTTGGGCGATGGGCGTGCCGAAACGGTGTTGCAGGAAGCGGGCAGCCACCCTGGCTGAACCGCGCGTCAGTTCCCGAGTGGCTGGTGCAGGGTGCCGCGCAGGAACAGGTCGAGGCTGACCGCCACCTTGGCGCGCAGTTGCGCCACATCTGGTTGCGCCTGCGGCGGGAACAGCAGGCGCGACATCTGATCTCCCAGCAGGCAATTGAGCAGGTGCAGCGCCAGCATGGACGGCGTCAACTCGGCGCGGAACAGCGGCGCGATGTCGGGGCGGCTGAAAAACTTGACCAGCATCTCGCGTGTCTGTCCCGGTCCCACCTTGTAGAACGTTTCCGCCAGTTCCGGGTGCGTGGCCGCTTCGGCCACCACCATGCGATTGAGGCGGATGGCGGCCGGCATCGTAACGAGCTGCACGAATAGCAGGCCGAACTCGCCCAGGATGGTGGGCAGGGGCCGCATATCCGTTTCCAGCGCCGGCATGGTCGAGAAGTAGGCGGCGCGGCGCAGTTCCACCACGGCATTGAACAAGCCTGACTTGCCGCCAAATTTCACATAAATCGTGCGCACGGCCACATGGGCTTCGCGAGCGATCATTTCCAGGCTGACCTTTCCATACCCTTTTTCCAGAAACAGGCAACCGGCCGTGTGCAGCAGGTTTTCCATGCGCGCCTCCATGTCGGCTGCGCGCGGGCGGCCGGCTGGCTTGCCGCAGCAGGAAAGCTCCTGGGCGGCATCGCTGGATTCTTTATCGGTTGGCAAGGTATCGCTGAGGCCGGGATCGGGCATGGTCTGGGTCTCTTTATAAGTTGGAAGGTAAGTGATGGCTCACACTGTAGTGCAAATTAAAATGAAATGCAATCGTTTCATTTCTTGACTTTGGCTTTTCTTTGACCAATAATGAACCTATATCATTTCATTTTCGGAGCGAGTATGTCCAACCAGCCAGGCCAAGCAGAGCACAAGGTGCTTAGCGCCGTCCCACCCGCGGCCCCAGCCGCACCTTCCACGCCCGCCGCTTCCGCCAGCTCCGCCCCGCCGAACAACCGCGTGAAAATCATCGCCGGCCTGATCGTCCTCGTCGCACTGGGCGCCGGCGCGCGCATGTGGTACCGCAGCCACTATTTCGTGGAAACGGAAAACGCCTATGTCTCGGGCCACGTGCATCCCGTGTCGGCGCGCATTTCCGGCGTCGTCACCAAGGTTTTCATCGATGACAATCAAATGGTGAAAGAGGGCGACGTGATCGCCGAACTCGATCCCTTCGACCAGCGCGTGAAGACCGAACAGATCGCCGCGCAGATCGCCAGCGCCGAGCAGCAAGTGCTGCAGGCTGACGCGCAGATCGCGCAAGTGCAGGCGCAAGCGAGCGCCGCCCAGGCGCAAGTGGCGCAGGCGGACGCGCAGCTGCTGCGCGCGAAACAGGATGCGGAGCGCTATGGCCAGCTGTACACGAGCCAGATGAAAGCCGTCTCGAAAGCGGAAGTCGATGCGGCCAATGCGGCCCGCTCCAGCGCCGTGGCCGACCTGGCCGCCCGCCGCGACAGCGCATCGGCCGCCAAGGCGCAGATCGGTGCGGCGCAAGCTGCGCGCGACGTGGCCAAGGCCCAGGTAGCTGTGCTGCGCGTGCAATTGAAGGACGCGGAACAGCAGCTGCAATACAACCGCATCCTGGCTCCCGTCGCCGGCCGCATCGGCAAGCGCAACGTGGAAACGGGCATGCGCGTGCAGCCTGGCCAGCAACTGACGGCCATCGTACAGGACAACGTCTGGGTCACCGCCAACTTCAAGGAAACGCAGCTGGCCGACCTGCACCGCGGCCAGAACGTGCACGTGACGATCGACGCCATGCCGGGCAAGAAACTGGTGGGCACGGTCGACAGCTTCGCGCCTGCCTCGGGCGCGCAATTCGCGCTGCTGCCGGCCGATAACGCCACCGGCAACTTCACGAAGATCGTCCAGCGCGTGCCGGTGAAGATCGTCTTCCAGCCGGCAGACATCAAGGCCATGAACGGCCGCCTGGTGCCGGGCATGTCGGTGATCGCCGAAGTGGAAGTGAACCAGCCCGCGTCGGAAAATACGCAGCGCCACGCCGCCGCGCCAGCCGCTCCAGCCGTGCAGACCGCCGCCCGCTAAGCTTCCATGAGCAGCCCTTCCACCACACCGGCGGCATCGCCGGCGTTTCCCGTGATCAGCGAGAAAGTCTCCGGGCGTACCTGGCTGGCCGTCGCCGCCGGCATGCTGGGCGCCTTCATGGCGGTGCTCGACATCCAGATCACGAACTCCTCGCTCAAGGATATCCTTGGCTCGCTGTCGGCCACCCAGGAAGAGGGCTCGTGGATTTCCACGGCCTACCTGGTGGCGGAAATCATCGTCATCCCGCTCACCGCGCTGCTGGCGCGCGTGTTCGGCCTGCGCACCTACATGATAGGCACCACCGCTTTCTTCCTGCTGTTCTCCACGCTGTGCGGCACGGCCTGGAACCTGGAAAGCATGATCGTCTTCCGCATGCTGCAGGGCTTCACGGGCGGCGCCCTGATCCCCATGGCGTTCACCCTGGTGATGCTCAAGCTGCCCGCCTCGAAGCGCGCCGTCGGCATGGCCATCTTCGGCCTGACGGCGACCCTGGCGCCGGCCATGGGCCCGACCCTGGGCGGCTACCTTTCCGAGCTGTATGGCTGGCCCTCGATCTTCTACATCAACTGGGTGCCGGGCGTGCTGCTGATCGCCGGCATGATCTACGGCCTGGACAAGGAGCCGATGAAGCTCGAGATGTTCTGGAAAGCGGACTGGCTGGGCATCTTCTTCATGGCCCTGGGCCTGGGCTGCCTGACCATCTTCCTGGAAGAGGGCAATTCGAAGGACTGGTTCGACTCGGGTTTCATCATCACCTTCGCCGCACTGGCCCTGGTGGGCATCCTGGGCTGGGTCGTCACCAGCGCCACGCGCGCCGAACCGTTCGTCAACCTGGGCCTGTACGGCCAGCGCAACTTTCTGGTCGCCACCGTGCTGTCGGCAGTGACGGGCATGGGCCTGTATGGCTCGGCCTTCCTGCTGCCCCTGTTCCTGGGCCAGATCGCCGGCTATTCGCCCATGCAGATCGGTGAAGTCATCATGTGGGTGGGCTTGCCGCAGCTGTTCATCATGCCCTTTGTCGCCAAGCTGTCTTCCAAGGTGGACAACCGCATCCTGTGCTCGTTCGGCCTCTTGCTGTTCGGCGGTTCGTGCATGATGAATGCGTACATGGATGCGTCCACCGGCTACGATCAGCTGCTGTGGTCGCAGGTGGTGCGCGCGCTGGGCCAGCCCTTCGTCATGCTGACCCTGTCGAACTTCGCCATGAAGGGCATCGCGCCGAAGGACATGCCGTCCGCATCGAGCCTGTTCAACATGACGCGCAACCTGGGCGGCTCCATCGGCATCGCCCTGCTGGCCACGGCCCTGAGCACGCGCGAGCACTTCCACTCGCAGCGCCTGGGCGAAGCGATCAATGCGTATTCCAGCGCCACGCAGCTGCGCATCGACCAGCTGACGTCCTCGTTCATGGCCAAGGGCTATGACGCCGTCACGGCCGGCAACCAGGCCTTGCAGGCGATCGACGGCATCGTGCGCCGCGAAGCGTACGTGATGGCCTACAACGATGGCTTCTTCCTGATCGGCGCCATCCTGCTGGCCTGCATCGTGCCCTTGTGGCTGGCCGACAAACTCAAAGCCCCCGGTGGCGGTGGCGGCGGTCATTGACCGCCAACGCAAGCCCTTAAAGAACAAGAAGGTATACACCATGCAAACAGTATTGACGAAAATCGCGCTGGCCGCTTCCCTTGCCGTGGCGCTGTCCGCCTGCGGTACCGTGGGCCAGGATTTCACGGCCCCGGCAAATGTGGCCGGCATCGACAACGCCTCGTTCCGCCACGGCGCGGCCACGGCCGACGCCGCGCAGCTGCCGAAAGAGTGGTGGAGCATCTACGGCGACGCCACCCTGGACCGCCTCGAGCGCAGCGCCCTGCAGGACAATCCCAGTATCAAAGCGGCGGGCGAACGCCTGCTGCAGGCGCTGGCGCAAAGCGGCACGGCGCGCGCCAACCAGGGCCCGAGCGTGAACGTCAGCACGGGCATCTCGAACTCGCGCACGTCGGCCAACACCTCGCAGGGCCTGGCCCTGGGCAACCGCTCCATCAGCGGCAATAATTTTTCCGTGGGCGGTACGCTGTCGTACGAAGTCGACTTGCTGGGCCGCGTGAAACGCCTGGTCGAAGCGGCTGATGCGCAGGCGCTGGCGGCGCAGGCCGACCGCGATGGCGTGCTGCTGATGCTGTCGGCGCAAGTGGCCAGCAACTACTGGCAGCTGCGGGGACTCGATGCGGAAATGGCCATTTTGAATGGCGCGCTCGACACGCGCCGCGAATCGGCGCAGCTGGTCGAGGCGCGCTTCAATGCGGGCCTGACGAATGAGCTGGATCTGGCGCGCGCGAAAGTGGAACTGTCGAACGCGCAAGCCGACCTGCATGAAGTCAAGCGCCAGCGCAACCAGCTGGAAAACAGCCTGGCCACGCTGACGGGCAAGCCGCCATCGGCGCTGCAATTGCCGGTGGCCGCCGAGCCTTCCAGCTTGCCGCTGCCCCCGGCCATTCCCGTCGGCTTGCCGGCCAGCCTGCTGGCGCACCGCCCCGACCTGATCTCCAGCGTGGCGAACCTGCGCGCGGCAAACGCGCAGGTGGGCGTGGCCGAAGGCGCGTTCTATCCGTCGCTGCAATTGACGGGCAATTTCGGCTACGCGTCGGAAAAGCTGCGCGACCTGGCGCAGGGCGGTTCGCGCCAGTTCAGCTTTGGCCCGCTGGCCCTGTCGCTGCCCATCTTCGACGGCGGCCGCAACCAGGCCAACCTGGATTTGAGCAAGGCGCGCTATGGGGAAGCCGTGGCGAACCACGAAACGAAGCTGCTGACGGCGCTGCGCGAAGTGGAAGACGCCCTGTCCGACGTGGAGCAGCGCCAGTTGCAGGGCGATGCCCAGGCCCTGTCGCAGGCAGCGGCGGCGCGCGCCTACCTGGTGGCGCGCACGCGCTACGAGCGCGGCATCTCGACCTATCTTGACGTCACCGATGCGCAGCGCAGTTCGCTGGCAGCGGACCGCGCCGCCGTGCAGATCAAGACCCAGCGTCTGCTGGCGACGGTGGCCGTGGCCCGCTCCCTGGGCGCCGGCTGGCAGCCGGACGGCGAACTGGCGAAGCTGGCAAAGGCCCACTGAGTTCTCAGTTACGTGAGCGTGGCCGGCGGCGGTGTCGCCGCCGGCCCGTAGCGTTCCAGCATGAAGTCGATGAAGGTCGTCAGCTTCGGCGTGGGCTGGCGGTCGCGCGGATACAGCAGGTGCATCAGGCGCGGCGCCGGCACGTAATCGCGCAGCAGCGGCACCAGCCGTCCCGCCGCGATATCGTCGGCCAGCAGAATTTCCGCCTGCATCACGATGCCGAAACCGTGCAGGGCCGCCATGCGCAGGGCCTGCCCATTGTTCGAACGGAAGCGGCTCTCGACCGCGGCGCCATCGTGGCGCGCTTCCTTGCCGCTCAGGCGCCAGCGCATGTGGCGCGACCACTGCATGAAATCCACGCATTCGTGCCGCGCCAGATCGTCGGGCGTGCGCGGCGTGCCGTGTTTCGCCAGATAGTCGGGCGAAGCGCAGATCACCATCGCGTAATGCTGCAGGGGCCGCGCCACCATGCCGGAATCCTCGAGCGCGCCGATGCGGATGGCCGCATCGAATCCTTCCTCCACCAGGTCCACCATCCTGTCATTCAGATTGAGCTCCAGGCTCACGTCCGGGTAGGCCGCCAGGTATTCGGCCATCAGCGGCGCGATGCGTTCGCTGCCGAAGGACACGGGCGCCGTGATTTTCAGCTTGCCGCGCGGCGTGGCCCGCATCGCTTCCGCGCCCGTTTCGGCGGCCGCGATCTGCGCCAGGATCTGGCGGCATTGCTCCACATACTGCTGGCCGATTTCCGTCAGGCTCTGCCGGCGCGTGGTGCGCGCCAGCAAGCGCGTGCCCAGTCGCTCTTCCAGCTGCCGGATGTGCTTGCCCACCATCACGGGCGAGATGCGGAAGGTGTCGGCGGCGGCCGTAAAACTGCCCTGGTCGACGACGGAGACGAAGATTTCCATGCTGCGCAATTTATCCATACGCTTCGATTGCAAATTGTGGGTTAGTAATCTTGTAAATTCTAGCGTATTTATTCCTTTTTGGAAGCGGCGCATACTGGCTCCATCGTTCAACCCCAGACAAGGAAGCAGCATGAAAATCGTCATCATCGGTGCCAGCGGCACCATCGGCACGGCCGTCGCCGCACAACTGGCGCAGCGCCATGAAATCATCGCAGTGGGCAGCCGCAGCGGCACGCACCAGGCCGACATGGGCGACATCGCGCAAGTACGGGCCCTGTTCAAGCGCATCGGCAAGGTCGACGCCGTCGTCGTCACGGCCGGCAAGCTGCATTTCGGCCCCCTGGCGGAATTTACGCCTGAACAATTCCAGCTGGGCCTGGACAGCAAGCTGATGGGCCAGGTCAACGTGGCGCTGGTGGCGCAGGAATACCTGAACGACGGTGGCTCGATCACCCTCACCAGCGGCATCGTGGCCGAACAGCCCATCCGCTTCGGCGCGGCCGCCAGCATGACGAATGCGGCCGTGGAAGGCTTCGTGCGGGGCGCCGCCATCGAACTGGCACGCGGCGTGCGCATCAATGTCGTCAGCCCCACGGTGCTGGAAGAGTCGCTGGAGTCGTATGGCCCGTTCTTCTACGGCTTCGAACCGGCCGCCGCCAGCCGCGTGGCGCTCGCTTACAGCCGCAGCGTGGAAGGGGCGCAGACGGGGCAGGTGTACAGGGTCTGGTAAGCCGCTTGCCATGCCATGGGGCAGGTGGGACAATCGCAGGCTGAACAAGGAAGCGGCCGCGCCGTGATGGTGCGGGGCGCTTGCTTGCTGTGAACCATACACCGAGGCCCCATGAAAAACATCCTGATTCCCCTGCTGATGGCTGCCGCCGTCGGCAGCGCCTGCGCCGCGCCGCAAGCGGCAACGCCAGCCACCGCCGCGCAACTGACGGCCATGAGCGCCCGTTACGCGCCCGTCGAGCTGACTGCCGACACCACCCACCTGTCCGCGGGCGACCGCCAGGCCATCGCCAAGCTGGTCGAAGCGGCCAAGCTGGTCGACGTGCTGCAGCTGCGCCAGCGCTGGTCCGGCAATGAAGCCCTGTGGGCCGCCTTGAAGAAGGACAAATCAACGCTGGGCCAGGCCCGCCTGAATTATTTCTGGATCAACAAGGGCCCATGGTCCGTGCTCGATGCCCACGCCTCGTTCATGCCGGCCAGCTATGCAGGCATCGCCATTCCCGCGCACAAGCCGGAAGCGGGCAATTTCTATCCGCCGGGCGCCACCAAGGCCGGCCTGGAAACGTGGATGAACGGCCTGTCGGCGGACGACAAGCAGCAGGCGCAATGGTTCTTCACGACCATTCGCGCGGGCAAGGATGGCAAGTACCAGACCGTCAAGTATTCGGACGAGTACAAGGTGGAACTGAAGCAATTGGCCACGCTGCTCGACGAGGCGGCGGCCGCCACGGACAATGCGTCCCTGAAGAAATTCCTGACCCTGCGCGCCAAGGCTTTCCTCGACAACGACTACCTGCCGTCCGACTTTGCCTGGATGGACCTCGACTCGCCCGTCGACATCACCATCGGCCCGTACGAAACGTATAACGACGAGCTGTTCGGCTACAAGGCCGCGTTCGAGGCGTATGTGAACATCCGCGACCAGGCGGAAACGCAGAAGCTGAACTTCTTCGCCAAGCACATGCAGGAGCTGGAAGACAACCTGCCGCTCGATGCCCAGTACCGCAACCCGAAAGTGGGCGCGCTGGCGCCCATGGTGGTGGTCAACCAGGTGTATGGCGCCGGCGACGGCAACATGGCCGTGCAGACGGCCGCCTACAACTTGCCCAATGACGAGCGCATCATCAGCGCGCGCGGCTCGAAGCGCGTGATGCTGAAAAACGTGCAGGAAGCCAAGTTCAAGGCTACCCTGACGCCGATCTCGAAACTGGTGCTCACGCCCGAAGCGCAGCAGGATGTGGATTTCAATTCCTTCTTCACGCACATCCTCGCGCATGAAATCATGCACGGCCTGGGCCCGCATGCCACCGTCGTCGACGGCAAGCCATCGACGCCGCGCCAGGACTTGAAGGAAGCGTATTCGACCATCGAAGAAGCCAAGGCGGACATCACGGGCCTGTACGCGCTGCGCTACATGATGGACAAGGGCCAGCTCAACGACACCCTGGGCCAGGGCGACGTGGCCGAGCGCAAGCTGTACAACACCTTCCTTGCCTCCGGTTTCCGCACCCTGCATTTCGGCCTGACGGATTCGCATGCGCGCGGCATGGCCATCCAGATGAATTACATCCTCGACAAGGGCGGTTTTGTCTCGCTGGGCGACGGCAAGTTCGGCGTCGATTTCGGCAAGATCAAGCAAGCCGTGATCGACCTGGACCGTGAATTCCTGACCATCGAAGCGACGGGCGACTACGCGCGCGCGAAAGCGCTGATGACCAAGTACGTGGTTATCCGTCCTGACGTGCAGGTGGCGCTCGACAAGATGAAGGCCGTGCCGAACGATATCCGCCCGGCATTCGTCACGGCGCGCGCGCTGGACCAGGCGGCGAAGAAATAACTGCCTTGCTGGCTATTGTCAGTGTGAAAAGCCGGTGCTTGCACCGGTTTTTTTTCGCCTTTTTTTCTGAAAAGTTGCCAGTTTTTCCTTGCGGAAATATCTTTGCCGCTTACTCTGCAATGGTTGCTTTCCGCTTTCCTCTAGCCCGCCGATCCCATGCCGAATCGCCTCTTGCTGATGAGTTTGCTCATCGCTCTCTCTCCCTTTCCCGCCGCGGCCGCCGCCAGGCTCACGGATCTGGAAAACCGCTGGCTGCAGGCGGGCCAGCCCGTCATCGCGTTTGCGCGCGCGCAAGGTTTGCCCATCGATATCATCGTGCAGCCGCAGGACGCGCCCGGCGCCGTGCCGCTGGCGCTCGGTTACGAAGCCGGGCGCTGCAAGCTGGTGCTGTCGCTGCGCGGCAATGCGCAGGCGGAAGGCGTCTTGCAAGAGGTCTTGCCTGCGCGCCGGGGCGTGATGATGGAAGCGATGATGGCGCACGAGATCGGCCATTGCCAGCGCTATGCGCAGGGCGACTGGCATGCCTTGCCACGGGGCTTTGTCGAGCCGCCCAGCATGCAGCGTGGCAAGCAGGCACAGCTGGCGCAGGAGCTGCGCGAGACGCGCCGCGAAGAGGCGTATGCGGACCTGGTGGCCCTGGCCTGGATGCATGGGCGCCACCCCGGGCAATACCAGGAGGTGCTGGCCTGGATGCGCGGCGTGCGCGCCGGCGGCGACAGCGCGGGCGCTTCGCACGCCACGCAGGCATGGCTGGCGCTGGCCGATGGCGACGGCGCATTTGATGGGTCTGCTTCACCATTTGAACAGGCGCAAGTATTGTGGCGGAAGGGCTTGAGCGGCGACAAATAAACGCTGATTTATGCCTGGATGGCCTGTCAGCGTGTGCTGTCGCACGGAGCTTTGCGGCGGGCAGGGGTCTAATCTGGGCATCAACTAACCAGAGAGGAACCATCATGAACAAAATGATCGCACTCATGCTGGCCGCCAGTGCCAGCGCCTTGCTTGCCGCCACGCCCGCGTATGCGCAGGATGCCTCATACAAGAGTTTGACGGACAAGGCATCGGCCGACTACAAGCAGGCCAAGGCCGCCTGCGACAGCCACAGCGGCAATGCAAAAAAAGTCTGCGTGGAAGAAGCCAGGGTGGCGCGCGCCAAGGCCGATTCGGACGCCGTGGCCCAGTACCGCAACACGCCGCGCGAACTGGGCAAGGCCCGCAAGGATGTCGCCAATGCCGAGTATGACCTGGCCAAGGCCAAGTGCGGCGACCGCACGGGCGCTGATAAAACTACGTGCATGAACGATGCCAAGGCGGCGAAAACGGCCGCGCTGGCCGACGCCAGCACGGGCGCCAGGGCCGGCACCAACGTGGCGCAGAATCCGCCCGCCACGACGAAGGAAAACTGCGACGCCATGGATGCGACGGCCAAGGCTGCCTGCGTGACGCGCAATGCGGCCAGCAGCACCAAGACGGCCATGTCCGACTCCGTCATCACCACCAAGATCAAGGCAGACCTCGTCAAGGACAATGACTTGAAAGCGCTGGACGTGCACGTGGAAACGGTCAACGGCGTCGTCATGCTCAGCGGCTTCGTGCCTTCCCAGGCGCAAGTGAAAAAAGCGGCCGACCTGGCCCGTGGCGTGGAAGGCGTGACGGACGTGAAGAATGGCTTGAAAGTGAAGTAATGGAAGGGGGCGGACCCGCCGGCGGCATGCCTCCCGGTGGGATGCATTGCGATCACGCAGCGACTGCCCCCGTTTCAACCGCCTGACGCCAGGACGGGAGCCGCACGCAGCAGCGCGGCTCCCATTTTTTGATTGTATAAATTACGATCATCATATAACATGGAAAAAAGCCCGCCACCTGGTGGTGCCTTGGTATTCTTTTTTCATGAGGGCAGCATGCTTTCCTATCCTTTTTCGCAATGGCTGGACCGGCGCGGCATCCACTTTGCCTGGGTCATCGTCGCCATCACCTTCCTCACCGCCTTGACCTCGTCTGCAGCGCTGGGCTTGCCCGGGGCGCTGATGCAGCCCTTGAGCCGCGAGTTCGGCTGGGATGCCGAGCAGATTTCTTCGGCCCTGGCCGTGCGCTTCGTGCTGTTTGGCTTGATGGGGCCGTTTGCGGCCATCCTGATGGAGCGCTTCGGCTTGCGCAATATCATCTGCCTGGCCCTGGGCCTGATCGCCGCCGGCATGCTGCTGGCCACGCGCATGACGCAGTTCTGGCACCTGGTGGCCCTGTGGGGCATCTTGCTGGGGCTCGGGTCGGGCATGACGGCGCTGGTCTTGAGTGCCGTGGTGGCGAACCGCTGGTTCGAGACGCACCGGGGCCTGGTGGTGGGCGTGCTGACGGCCAGCTCGGCCACGGGCCAGCTGCTGTTCCTGCCCGTGGGCGCCTGGCTGATCGAGCATTTCGGCTGGCGCACGGCCGTCATGCCCGTGTTTGCCAGCTGCGCCATCGTCGCCTTGCTGGCCTTCCTGTGCATGCGCAACCGGCCGCAGGACGTGGCCTTGCGTCCGTATGGCGCCGACCCGGCCACGCCCCTGGAGGCGGCGCCGGCGGCAAAGATGACGTTTGCCACGCCGTTCGTGATTCTGCGCAGCGTGGCGGCGAACCGCACCTTCTGGATATTGTTCGGCACGTTTTTCATCTGTGGCCTCAGCACCAACGGCTTGATCCAGACGCATTTCATTTCGCTGTGCGGCGACTCGGGGCTGTCCGCCGTGCCGGCCGCGTCCGTGCTGGCCATGATGGGGGCGTTCGACCTGTTCGGCACGATCCTGTCGGGCTGGCTGTCGGACCGCTATGACAACCGCAAACTGCTGTTCTGGTATTACGGCTTGCGGGGCTTGTCCCTGTTCTGGCTGCCGTATTCGGAATTCACCCTGTACGGCCTGTCGCTGTTCGCCATGTTCTACGGCCTCGACTGGATCGCCACCGTACCGCCCACCGTGAAACTGGTGGGGGCCACGTTTGGGCGGGAGCGGGCGGGCATGGTGTTTGGCTGGATCTTCGCGGGCCACCAGCTGGGCGCCGCCGTGGCCGCGTATGGCGCGGGCCGCATCCGCACCCTGATGCTGACCTACAACCCGGCCCTGTTCGCAGCCGGCGCCGCCTGCCTCGTGGCCGCGCTGATGGTGCTGGCGATCCAGCGCCAGAAGGCGGCCGCACCCGCTGCCCAGCCTGCATGAAAAAAGCCAGGTCCGTGTGAGCGGAGCCTGGCTTTTTCAAGAACGCCTCAGAACACGTTCAGGGCAAGGCGCATTGCCGAAGGCAGTACGAATAGTACGACTAGGCAATGCAACGCCGCCACGGACTGTTCTGTGGTGTTCTTATTTCAAGTATTTGGCCAGCCAGCCTTCCACTTCGCTATAGAAGAAGCGGCTGTTCTCGCCCTTCAAAATCCAATGGTTTTCGTCCGGGAACACCAGCAATTTTGCCGGGACGTTCAGGCGCTGTTGCACAGCAAAGTTCATCAAGGCATTGTTGGCCGGCACGCGGTAGTCGAGTTCGCCCACGGTGATCAGGATCGGCGTGGTAAAGCCCGTGCCTTTTTCGTGGTTGCCCGCTTGCATGACGGGGCTTTGGTCGCGCCACACGGGCAGGTTCGACCAGACGGGGCCGCCTGCATTCGTTTCACGGCCGAAGCCGCCATCGCTGGTGCCCCACTGCATGATCAAGTCCATTTCGCCCGCGTGCGAGACGATGGCCTTGTAGCGCGTGGTGGTCGCCTGCAGCCAGTTGGCCAGGTGGCCGCCATAGCTGGCGCCGCCGGCGGCCAGTTTCGTGCTGTCGATAAAGGGATACTTCTTGATGGCTTCATCGACACCCTGGTTGACTTCGTCGCCGGGGCCCTTCAATGGGTCGAACTGAATCGAGCGCGCAAATTCCTCGCCATAGCCGGTGGAGCCCTTGTAGTCTGTCAGCAGTACGACATAGCCGGGCTTGGCCAGCAAGTGATAGTTCCAGCGCAGCACGAATTGGTCGCGCCACATGCTGGCCGCGCCGCCGTGGATGACGGTAAACAGCGGGTATTTCTTGTTCGGGTCAAAGTTGGCCGGCTTGACGAGCATATTGTGGATCTGGCGGCCGTCGGCCGTGGTGAACCAGAAGTGTTCGGGCGCTTGCCAGTCGATCTTGCTTGCCTTGTCCGTATTGAAGGCCGTCAGGCGTTTCGGCTGCTTGCCGTTGAACGCATAGATTTCCGGCGGGTTGATGGCGGATTCCCACACGCCCACCAAGGCCTTGCCGCCGCTGCTCAGCGAATTGATGGTACCCGTCGGCAAGGATGGTTCCTCGCGCACGTCGCCGCCGCTGGCATCGATCGAGTACAGCTTTTCCAGGCCCGCATGTTCATAGCTGAAGATGACGCGCTTGCCGCCTTCGGGCAGCACGAAGCGCGAAATTGAACGGTCCAGCTTGGCCGTCAGGATCGTTGGCGCAGGGTTGCTCATCGGCCAGGCAAAGCTGGCCAGGCGCTTCACGTCATATACTTTGCCCGGCGTTTGCGCGTCGCTCAGGGCAAACAGGGTCTTGCCATCGGCGGCAAATTTCAAGGAACCGTAGCTATGCTTGTCCTGCGTCAGGCGCTGCGCTTCGCCGCCGGCCACTGGCAGCAAGTACAGCTGCGAAACCACGGCTTCGCGCTGCGCCGCATCGCGGTTGGTGGCCGCGTTGAAGACGACGGCCTTGCCGTCCGGCGTCCAGACGGCGTCCAGCGATTGTCCCTCGTCGCCCTGGCCGCCGCCAAAGCCCGGCAGGGTGACCAGTTGCGTGCCCGACAGGATGTCGCGCGGCGTGTTTTCACCTTTCGTATCAGGCTGCACATCGACGATGAACAACCGCACCTGCTTGTCGGTCAGCCACTTGTCGAAATAGCGGGGCGCCGTCGTTTCATACGAACGGGCGCTGTACTTGCGGTCCTTGCGCTCTTTCGCGCTTTGCTTGACGTCGGCTTCCGTCTTGTTGCCTGGATAGATGTCGCTGATGAACAGCAACTGCTTGCCGTCCGGGCTCCATTTCGGCATGCGCGCGCCCAGGGTCAATGACGTCAGGCGCTGCGCTTCGCCGCCGCTGGCCACGTCGAGGCGGTAGATCTGGCCCGCGTCATCGCCGTCGCGCTTGGCGACGAACACCAGCTGGCGGCTGTCCGGCGACCAGGCCACGGCGCCTTCGCCGCCCTTGGAAAACGTCAGGCGGCGCGGGGCGCTGTCGTCAAGCAAGGACTTGATCCACAGGTCAGACCATTGGTCTTGGCTAGAGTAGGCGCTGTCGACAACGGAAAACACGGCCCACTTGCCGTCCGGGCTGGCGACGGGCGCGCCCACCCGTTTCATCAGCCACACGTCTTCATGCGTAATGGCGTGTTTGGCATTGGCTTGCGTGGCGGCAACTGGCGATGCCGGCGTGGTAGCGGCGGCATGGGCCAGCGAGGCGCAGGCTGCTGCGATCAGCAGGGAGCCGAGGGAACGGCGAAGACGGGGTAGGGTCATGGGCGTGGTCCGGGAAGTGAAAAAAGTACAGCGGGCAACATTATTGCCCATCGTTTCCTCCGCTGCCAAGGCCGTGTACCGTAACTTACCAGGCGGGACAGCCACGTATCGGGCGGGCGCGCCATGGCCGATCAGTTAAACTTGTTCTTTTACTGACGCTGGCGCTGGCCGACCATGAAATTTAGTCTACCCTTATTGAAAACGTTCCTGCTGGGCGCGAGCTGCCTGCTGGCCGCCCCGGTCTTTGCCGCTGCCGCCGCCCCGTACCCGAATACCAGCGCCATGGGCGTGGGCCACGCGGAAAGCACGGCCTGGTATGCGGGCTGCCTGAAGGTCAAGGATGCGGCGCCACCGCCGGCCGACCTGCCGGCGCCATCCGCCGTGGCGGCCTTGCAGCAGTGCCAGGCGACGGACCTGTATTACGATACCAAGAGTATGTCCTCGGCCAAGCCGGCCGACTGGCGTCCCGTGCGCCATTGCGCCATGGCCACGCACAACAGCGCCGTGCTGATGATGTTGTACCAGAATGGACAGGGCGTGCAGAAAGAGCCGCAGCTGGCGCTCAAGTATGCGTGCAGCATCGATGCGGCGCCGGCCGAGATGCAGGGCCGCATCGAGCACTTGCAGCAGATCAATGCCAGCGGGCGGGGCATGATCGACTTGTGCGACGACATCACCAGCGGCTACATGATGGGTGTGTGCAGCGCCATCGATGCGCGCCAGAAACAGCGCGTGCGCACGCAGGCGACAGGCAAGGCCAGCGACGCCATGCCGGCCGCGGCGCAGGCATCGCTGCAAAAGCTGCAGGCGGCCGTCAGCAAGTTTGCCGACGCGCGCGCGGCCAATGAAACGGATTTGAGCGGCACGGCGCGCGCCGCCCTGAGCATTGCCGCCCGCACGGCCGAACTCGATCTGCTGGCGCGGGACGTGCGCGAATACGAAGGAGGCAAGTTGCCGCCGGCCCTGTCGAAGGCGCAGCTGGCGGCGCTCGACAAGGAGCTCAACGCCATCTACGGCAAGCTGATGAAAAAACCGGCGGAACCCTATGCGGGCGCCGTGGGCAAGGATGGCATCCGCGCCACTCAGCGCCTGTGGCTGGCATACCGCGATGCCTGGATCAGCTTTGGCGCCGTGCGCTATCCGTCCGTCACCAGCGACACCTGGGCCGGCCTGCTGACGGCGCGGCGCAATGCACAACTGCAAGATTTGCTGGGGAATTAAGGCATGCGCGAAGCCTATTATCACGAAGATGATTTTTGCATGATTGAACTGCTGCCATTGGATAACTTGCAGCACTGCCTGAGCCAGATGGGCGAGCAGCAGGCGTTTGCCGATGCGCACCGCAGCGGCGCCGGCTGGACGGACATGTACGTGATCGAGGCACCGCCGTCGCCGCTGTCCGCCCTGGGCATGACGGCCGGGCAGCTGCGGCTGGCGCTGGCCGATGTCTTGCCGCCCTACGACGCCGTCTACACGGGCTACGGCAGTTACCGCGTGGCATGCAAGAATGTGCTGGCCTTCGGCGGCGACGGCACGGAAACCCTGTTTGCCGGCCTGGACGACAAGGGCATCGTGTGCGAGCTGTGGTGCAGCGACGGCATGCCCGGGCTGATGCTGCTGCCCCTGAAGGAACAGTTGCTGCTGGCGGACTGGGGCGCGGGGTTTGCCTGCCCGCTGGCCGATGGGGAACTGTTTGCCCGGTATCTGCAGGAATACGAACTGGGCTAGCGCTTATTCGCAGGCGATGGCGTTCGGTTGCGCCACTTTGACGACCGACGCCAGGCGCGCCATGTCGTTGCCGTCGCCTTGCTCCACATACGGTTGATACGTATCAATGATGATGCGCGCGCGGGCTTGCCAGCCGCAATTGTCGGCCTGGCGCGCAGGCACGCGCAGCAAGCGCCGCGCCTCGGCATCGTTGCTGAAGCAAAACCATGCATCGTGCGTGGGGGCAGGGCGGGGCAGGCGCCCCCACTGCGCCTTGTCGGGCGCGAAACAGACGCGCTTGCCGATGATCTCCAGGCTCATCTCGTCCGTGCGCGCGCTGTACTGGCCGTCGAGCACGATGGGCGATTGCGCCTGCGCTTGTCCCGGTAGCTGGCATAGCAGCGTGCCGACGGCGTAGGCCAGAGCCAGCCAGGCTTGTCTGTTTTTAGCGTGGGGTTGCTGTAAATGGTTCACGGTAGGTGGGCGATAGAAAGTATGAATCAGGCGGGTAAGGTGGCCGCGGCAGGTTTGGCGGCACCCCGCCGCAGGGTAGCGATACTTCAGTATAGCGTTTTTGATATTCTGTAGTTGTACATGCGCGTGTCCGATCCGTGACCCGTCAATGGTCTTCCAGAAGCGCGCCATGCTTGCGCCAATGCGCGTCAATGCGCATCGAGGCTTCCGGTGTAAATATATCCGTGCAGTTAATGATGGACACCACATCGAACTGATCGAGGAAGTAGCGGGCATTGTCGGTAGCTTGCTTGTCCGGATTAAATAATTTTTGATCCTCCGGCCCCCCTTTTATGATAAAGCCCAGATCAGTGCGCATGCTGATCTCATCATCGAGTCCATGGCAGATATTTTTCGTGGTGGTGATTTCGATATAGCAACGTTCCAGAGATTGCACGAAGGCGACGGAAGTCAGGTCCTTGCGCATGAAATTTTTATATTTTTTCATGAGCTGCGGAAGAAGCTCAATGGAGGTGATTCCATTCTTGCCCGTTTGTACGGCGCGTAGGGCCGCGTCCTTGTTCGTTTGCTCTACGGTCGCTTCCCATTTGTTTTTGCTGGCTTTGAGTTGGTCTTTTGTAATACCCAGGGTTAGTCCCGAACTGTGATGCGCGAGGTCATGGTCGTTCGGACATAGCACGATCAGATTCGCATAGCTATTGTCCTGGCTGATTTCGTATTCCTCGATGTGATGCACCACGTAGGCTACGCCCTTGTTGCCTTTGCACATACTGCAGACATAGTTGCTGTTGTCGAGAAGGCGGAACAGGGTGTCAGCAGGAATTTCTGTCCGCATCAGGGCTTGCTTGAGAAATTTCGCTTCAGCCTGACTGAAACCATAGGTATCGATCAGACTTTTCTGGCTGATGGCTCTGGTACTTGTGACGGTCAGGCCCGCAGTGACGGCTCTTTGCGCCAAATCTGACGCCACTCCATATTGCAGGAATTTTGCTACCTTACTCATTGCATCTCCGGTTGTCATGTCTCGGCAAAAAAATATGCGTGCGGCGCAGGATTGCCTGGGAGGTGTTCCCTCATGGTTTGCTTGCGGTAGTCTTAACTTACAAGATATGTGTGTTGATGGCAATTGCTGGTGTGTGCCGGGCGAGTGGTGCGCATGGTGTGATCGCACATGCGCGGAGGCGAGGCAGGCAAGCCGGATTGGAGCGGGGGATTTGTTGACTGCAGGTAGGCCTGATGCAAAAAAGCCAGGCTCAAGGCCTGGCTTTTCTGGTACTGCGCATTCGTGGTAGGCCGTGCGGGATTCGAACCTGCGACCAACGGATTAAAAGTCCGCTGCTCTACCAGCTGAGCTAACGACCCGAAAGAGGCCGCATTATATATCAGTTGAAAAAGAATGCAAAGCATTCATGCGAGAAAGTGCAAGCCCGCTAATGCAGGGCTGCCGTGAGCTTCAGCACTTCGTCGATGCTGGTCGTGCCGTCGACGATCTTGCGCGCGCCGGCGATGCGCAGCGGCGTCATGCCGTCGAGGATGCTCTGGCGGCGCAGCGCGTGCAGGTCGGCGCCTGCCTTGACCAGCTGGCCGAACGTTTCCGTCACGCTCAGCAGTTCATAGATGCCGGCGCGCCCCAGGTAGCCGCTGTGCCGGCACTGGGGGCAGCCGACGGCGCGGTACGTGGCTTCCGGCCGTTCCAGCTGGCCGCCCGTCAGGCGCTGCCAGGACGCGGCGCCCGGGGCAGCGTCCGGCTGCTTGCAGCCCGGACACAGGCAGCGCAGCAGGCGCTGCGCCAGCACGCCGACCAGGCACGCTTCCAGCAGATAGGCGGGCAAACCCAGTTCCAGCAGGCGCGTGACGGCCGAGGGCGCATCGTTGGTGTGCAGGGTCGACAGTACCAGGTGGCCCGTCAGCGCCGCCTGGATGGCCATCTCGGCCGTGGCCAGGTCGCGGATTTCGCCCACCATGATGATGTCGGGATCTTGCCGCATCAGCGCCCGCACGCCGTCGGCAAACGACAGTTCGATGCCGGCCTGGGTCTGCACCTGCATCTGGTTGAAGGCCGGCTCGACCATTTCGATGGGGTCTTCCACCGTGCACACATTGACTTCGCTGCCAGCCAGCGCCTTCAAGGTGCTGTACAGGGTACTGGTCTTGCCCGAGCCCGTGGGGCCCGTCACCAGCACGATGCCGTGCGTGCGCGCCGTCAATTGCCGCCAGCGTTCGGCGTCCGCGGGCGGAAAGCCCAGCTCGGACAGGCTCCTGACGGCGATTTCCGGGTCGAAGATGCGCATGACGAGCTTTTCGCCGAAAGCCGTGGGCAAGGTCGACAGGCGCAGCTCGATTTCCTGCCCCTGCGCGTTGCGCGTCTTGATGCGGCCATCCTGGGGGCGGCGCTTTTCCACCACGTCCATGCGCCCGAGCAATTTGATGCGCGCCGTCATGGCCAGCAAGACCACGGGCGGCAGCTGGTAGGCCTGGTGCAGGCGGCCGTCGATGCGCAGGCGCACGAGGCCCGCGTCGCGCTTCGGTTCCAGGTGGATGTCGGACGCGCGCTGGGCAAACGCGTATTGCCATAGCCAGTCGACGATGCGCACCACGTGCTGGTCGTTGGCGTCGAGGCTGGCCTTGTTGCGCCCCAGCTCCACCAGCTGTTCGAAATTGTGGCGCAGCGCCAGGTCTTGCGTGGAGGCCTGGCGGGCCACCTTGACGGAACTGGCCAGGCTGAAAAATTGCGCGATGGCATCGGCGATGTGCAGCGGATTGGCGATGACAAGGCTCAGCTTGCGCGGCGCCAGATTCCCCAGCTGCGCCTGCCAAGCGAGCGCGTAGGGCTGGGCTGTGGCGATGACGATGCGGTCATGCGTGTTTTCCACGGGCAGGATATTGAAGCGGGCCGCATAGCCGGCCGTCATGACGTCGGCCACCTGGCTGAAATCGATGTGCAAGGGATCGATGCGCAGATACGGCAGGCTGGCACGTTGCGCCAGCCACGCGCACAGGGTGTCGAGCGTCAGCGCGCCGTGGGCGATGCTGCATAGCGGATGCAGGGCAGGCGCCGGCAGCAGGGTGGCCTGCGCGCCGATGGCGGCCGCCTGCGCCGCATCGAGCAAGCCGTCTTCCTGCAGCCAGGCCAGCAGTTGCGGCAGTTCCAGCGGCGTGTCGGGAGAAGAGGGCGGGGAAGCGGGCATGGCCGGTGCCTTTCAGGGCTGCCGGCCTTGCATGGACGTGCCGGCGGTTACAGGGTGCTGGCGATGCCCTTGACCCAGGTCTTGGCGGGCAGCTTGGTCTCGGCGACGATCTGTTTGGCCCGTTCCAGCAGGACGGCTTGCGCTTCGGCATCGAGTGCCACTTTCGTCTTGAAAGCGATCGCCACCACGTTCCCATCATGGACTTCCGGCAGGCAGATCACCTGTTCAAACGCAAACTTCATCGCCTTGATGTTCTTTGCGTAGCTGGGATGGTCGCCAAACAGGTTGACCGTCATGATGCCGTGCGGCGCCAGGCAGGCGCAGCAGGCGGCATAGAACTCGGCGCTGTCGAGCACGGGACCGCGCGCCGTGGCGTCGTACAGGTCCACCTGCAGGGCGTCCAGAGTGCCGTGCTTGGCCTCGTCGTTGACGTAGTCGAGCGCATCCATCTCGCGCACGTGCAGGCGCTCGTCGTTGGGCGGCAGCTTGAACATCGATGCGCAGATGGTGATGACGGACGGGTTCAGTTCGATGGCCTCGACCTGTGCCTGCGGGAACTGGCGGTAGCAGAACTTGGTGAGCGCGGCCGTGCCCAGGCCCAGCTGGGCGAGGCGCTGCGGTTGCTCGATCCACAGCATCCACGCCATCATCTGCTGCGCGTATTCGAGTTCCGGCCAGTCCGGCTTGCGGATGCGCATGGCGCCCTGCACCCATTCCGTGCCGAAATGCAGATAGCGCACGCCATCCATTTCCGATAGGGTGACGGGGGCATAGCGGGGCTTGCGCGCAGGGCGCGAGGATTCGACTTGTTCGATGGATTTTCGTTTGATAAGCATAAGGCGGCCTGAAAGTGTGCCGCATTATAGCCCGCGCCGGGGCGCCATAAAAAATGCCGGCCCCATGGGAACGACTGGGACCGGCATTTTAAATTACTGTGCAACGACGCGCAGCAGCTGATGTCAGGCCTTACTGTTGAGCAGGCTCGATCGAGACGCGCAGGCGGATGCGCTCGCCCGGATCGTAGGACATGATGCTCGTGTAGTTGCGGCCGCGGTAGTCGTACGTGACCTGGTAGCCATTGTTGCGCGATTCCCAATGGTCGACCTGGCGGCATTGCTTGACGGCTTGTTCCTGCACGCCGCCCTGGTAATTGTTCTGGTTGTCGACGCGGTCGCCGACGACGGCGCCGGCAATCGCGCCAGCCGCGGCTGCGGCCGTGCGGCCATTGCCGCCGCCCACCTGGCTACCGAGCAGGGCGCCGGCGATGCCGCCCACGATGGAGCCGCCCGCGCTGCGCTGTTGCGGCGGCGCCTGCACTTGCACGTATTCCGTACGGCATTCCTGGCGTGGACGATTGATCTGTTCCACTTGCGGCACGACGCGCACGACCTTGCCGAAATCTTCAAAGTCGGCGGCCTGGGCGAGTGGCAATGCACCGATACAAAGGGCTGACATCATCAATTTGGCTTGCAAGTTCATTTCTAACCTCATTATGTAGAGAATCTTTCAGGGTATTTTTTACAACTTGGGACTATAGTAATCCCGCCAGCCTGCGGCAAGTGTTTCGCGTGGCAACAAAATGTAACAGCCCAAGCCCCTTGCCCCACAGTCTGTAACATGCACTTTCAATCGATACAAGATGTTGAAATGACTTGAAACCGGCGGTTTGTAACAAATCTTGCGTTTGACATCATATTCGGGTTGATTCATACAGGACAACACGTTACCCTAATACGCGTATGGCTTATATAAAATCGCACTGAATCGCATAAAAGTTGATACAGATCGAATCACCGCGTGCGCATTGACCCGCGTGCGGGGATGCAATAAGACGAGCAGCTAGAACAGATCCATACATAACAGGTCGATTTGAGGGAAAAATGAGTTTGTTACTAACCGTGCCGCCCAACCTTGTCCAGTCCATCCGTGCCTTTCGCGTGACCGAATTACAAGACGAGGCGATCCGTCTCGGGCAGCACTTTTTATATGCGCATTGCAACGCTGGACAGACCAAACAACAAGTCATCGGCATTATTGCAGAAGCATTCCTGTTTCCGAAGAATCTGGCGAAGAATTTCGATGCCCTGCGCCTGTGCCTGACGGACACCATGTACAAGGCGGGTCCGCAAACGGGTTTCCTGGTGGTGCTCGAGCAATTGCCAAATACGCAAAAATTCGACAAGGAAGCGCGCGAAATCCTGCTCGACGTATTCCGCGACGCGGCCGACTACTGGGCCGAGAAGAAAGTCCCGTTCCGCGTCTTCTATTCGTTCGAGTAA
Source organism: Janthinobacterium sp. P210006 (assembly GCF_036231885.1). Taxonomy (NCBI): domain Bacteria; kingdom Pseudomonadati; phylum Pseudomonadota; class Betaproteobacteria; order Burkholderiales; family Oxalobacteraceae; genus Janthinobacterium; species Janthinobacterium sp. P210006. Next base: position 899,428 of record NZ_JAZARD010000001.1, read on the forward strand.
ATACTTACTCTTGCCGCGGCGCCGTCAAACCGGCATGCCGCGCAGGAAAAAACCGGCATCGCCGGGCGGCTGCGGCGCGCCGGCGCTCATGTTGCGCCGCAACAATAATACCGGCCTTTCTAGATTCGCATCGCCATAGCGGGTACAATGCGCGCTATGAAAAATATCGTTATCCTCATTTCCGGACGCGGCAGCAACATGGAAGCGGTCGTCCGCGCGGCGCAAGCCGAGCAATGGCCAGCCCGTATTGCCGCCGTCATCAGTAACCGGGCCGACGCCCAGGGATTGATTTTTGCCGCGGAACATGGGATAGCGACGGCAGTCGTTGCCAACAAGGATTATGCCAGCCGCGAACAGTTCGATGCGGCGCTGCAAGCCGTGATCGACGGCTTCGCCCCCGACCTGGTCGTGCTGGCCGGTTTCATGCGCATCCTGACGCCGCCCTTCGTCGACCATTACGCGGGGCGCATGCTCAATATCCACCCGTCGCTGCTGCCGCTGTTCCCGGGCATGGCGACACACCGCCAGGCGCTCGAGGCGGGCGTGACGGAACACGGCGCGACCGTGCATTTCGTGACTGCCGAGCTTGACCATGGCCCGGCCGTGGCGAGCGCGACAGTCCCCGTCTTGCCGGGCGACACAGAAGACAGCTTATCGGCGCGCGTGCTGGTACAGGAACATCTGCTTTACCCGCGCGCCATCCGCCTGTTCATTGACGATAAACTGTCAGTCGAGCATGGCCAGGTCCGCGTGGACCCTCAATAAAATATTACAGGAAGAATAACAATGAGATTGCCACCAGCGATACTTGCCAATGCTGAAGAAGTATTGCGCGAAATTTTACGTTTCACGGCCCCGGCCGACACCACCCTGTCGCGCTATTTCCGCGACCATCCGCGCCTAGGTTCGCGCGAACGCGGCGCCATCGCCGAAGGCATTTATGCCGTCCTGCGCAACAAATCGTTCTTCACGGACTTCGCCGAAGCGGGCAGTGGCCCCACCATGCGCCGCCTGACCATCCTCGGCCTGGCCGAAGCGGTGGGCGCCGACTCCCTGGGCGGCCTGACGGAAGAAGAAGTGGAATGGCTGGAACGCATCACGCAGATCGACCGCAGCCTGATGCCGGCGAACATGCGCGCCAACATGCCGACCTGGCTGTTCGACAAGCTGATCGCACAGTTCGGCGAAGCGGAAACCATGAAGCTGGCCGATGCGCTGAACGCGCCGGCGCCGCTGGACTTGCGCGTCAACTCGCTCAAGGCCACGCGCGACGACGTGATGCTGGCCCTGGCCGAAGCGCCTATCCTCAGCACGCCGACGCCGTATGCCCCGCTGGGCTTGCGCGTGATCAAGAAGCCATCGTTGCAAAACCTGCCCCTGTTCCAGAGCGGCGCCATCGAAGTGCAGGATGAAGGCAGCCAGATCCTGTCGCAGATCGTCGGCGCCAAGCGCGGCGAGATGGTGGTCGATTTCTGTGCCGGTGCGGGCGGCAAGACCCTGGCGCTGGGCGCGCTGATGCGCAACACGGGCCGTCTGTACGCGTTCGACGTGTCGGAAAAACGCCTGGCCAAGCTAAAGCCGCGCATGGCCCGCAGCGGCCTGTCGAACGTGCATCCGGTGCAGATCGCGCATGAGCGCGATGCCAAGATCAAGCGCCTGGCCGGCAAGATCGACCGCGTGCTCGTCGATGCACCGTGCAGCGGCCTGGGCACCTTGCGCCGCAATCCGGACGTGAAATGGCGCCAGCAGCCGAACTCCATCGTGGAACTGCAAGCCAAGCAGGCCGCCATCCTGGCCGGCGCCGCGCGCCTGGTCAAGGGCGGCGGCCGCCTGGTGTACGCCACCTGCAGTTTCCTGAACGAAGAAAACGATCAAATTGCCGAGCAATTCCTGGCCGCCAATCCCGACTTCACCCTGGTGCCGATGCACAAGGTGCTGGCCGAGCAGAAGATCGAGCTGGAAATGGGCGACTATCTGAAATTGTTGCCGCACCTGCACCAGACCGACGGCTTCTTCGCCGCCGTGTTCGAGCGCAAGGTCATGCCGAAAAAAGTCTACGCCGATGAAAAGCCGGCCGACGACGTTGACGCCGACCAAGCCGAGTAAGCCGTCACCGGCCGCCGCTGCACCTTGCAGTGGCGGCTTTCAATGCCGCCAGCCCGCCTGGCGGCATGGGCCTAGCCCCTCCGTATCACCTCCGTCCCACCTTTCGGACCGCATCCGCCATGAATGAAACCCCGCTGCTCAACCTGATCACTGATTTTGTCAATGATTTCCGTCAACCGGCCATCCTGTGGCAAGCGCTGGTCATCGTCGCCTGCCTGGCCTTGAGCTGGCTGCTGGTGCGGCAGTTGCGCGTGTTCCTGCACAAGCGGGCGGAAGCGGCCACGGTCCCGGCCACGCCGGAAACCTTGCAGCGCACGGATAGCTTTATTCGCATCCTGACGCCCGTGCTGGCGGCCATGCTGCTGGGCATTGCGCAACATTTCCTGGCCAAGTTCCAGTCCGTGAACCTGCTCAGTATTGCCATTCCCCTGTGCACGTCGATGGCGCTGGTGCGCTTCGGGTTCTATGTGCTGCGCCGCATTTTTGCCCGTCACGGCGACATCAGCCCCACCATGTTGTTGCTGGAAAAGATCTTTACCGTTGTGGTGTGGGCCGGCATGGCCCTGTATATCACGGGCCTGTGGCCGGAACTGCATGAATTCCTGGAAAGCATCGTCGTGCCGCTGGGACGCAACAAGGTGTCCGTGGCTGCCATCTTGCAAGCCGCGATTTCGGTGGCCGTGCTGCTGGTGCTGGCCATGTGGGCGGGCACCTCGCTCGACGAGCGCCTGATGAAAATGCAGGGTCTGCACACCTCCCTGCGCGTGGTGCTGTCGCGCATGGGCCGCGCCGTGCTGATCCTCGTTTCTGTGCTGGTCAGCCTGTCGCTGGTGGGCATCGACCTGACGGTGCTGTCCGTGTTTGGCGGCGCCTTCGGCGTGGCGCTGGGCTTTGGCTTGCAAAAGATCGCCGCGAACTTCGTGTCCGGTTTCATCATCCTGCTGGACCGCAGCCTGACCATCGGCGACATGATTACGGTGGGTCAATTCACGGGCAAGGTCACGCAAATCAATACGCGCTATACTGTGTTATTGGGTGGCGATGGCGTGGAATCCATCGTGCCCAATGAAATGCTGATTTCCGGCGGCGTGCAGAACATGTCGCTGAGCAACCGCATGGTCTGGCTGTCGACGGCCGTGTCGGTTGGCTATGAAACGGATCTCGATGTCATCTTCCCCTTGCTGGAAGCGGCGACGGCCAAGGTGCCGCGTGTGTCGCAAAGCAATCCGCCATCGGCCACCCTCGTGCGTTTCGGCGCCGACGGCCTCGATGTGCAGATCGGCTTCTGGATCGCGGACCCGGAAAACGGCACCGGCGGCGTGAAGTCGAATGTGAACCGCGCCATCTGGCGCACCTTGCAGGAACATAAGGTCACTGTACCGTTTCCGCAACGCGAATTGCGTATTGTTGGTACGCCTCCTGCCCCGCTCGCTGGCGCGGCAGACGGTGAGTCCGCGCCCTCCGGCACCCAGCCTTAACCTCGCTGCCTGCCTCCGTTTTTGCCTGACCGCACCCATTAGGGCGTACAATCACGCCTAAAATTAACTCTGCCGGACCTCCAGAGTCACTGGAGCGACCGCGCGCTTGCCCTGTCCACTTGGAGTAGTAGTAATGACATTGAGTTCCGTTTTACACGACGTTTTGCAGTTCATGGCAACTGGCATTACCGATCTGTCCGCATGGCAAGTTTTCCTCTACACCATGGTGGTCACGCATATCACGATCGCCAGCGTCACGATTTACCTGCACCGCCACCAGGCCCACCGGGCGCTGGAATTGCATGCGATTCCCAGCCATTTCTTCCGTTTCTGGCTGTGGCTGACGACGGGCCAGGTCACCAAGGAGTGGGCAGCCATCCACCGCAAGCACCACGCCAAGTGCGATACGGAAGAAGATCCGCACAGCCCCGTGACGCGCGGCATCAAGAAAGTGTTCTGGGAAGGCGCCGAGCTGTACCGCGCTGAATCGAAGAACATGGAAACCATGGCCAAGTATGGCCACGGCACGCCGACGGACTGGATCGAGCGCAACCTGTACACCAAATACAGCTGGCTGGGCGTGGTCTCGCTGTTCGTCATCAATTTCATCCTGTTCGGCGTGATCGGCATTTCCGTGTGGGCCGTACAGATGATGTGGATTCCGATTACCGCAGCCGGCATCATCAACGGCATCGGCCACTACTGGGGCTACCGCAACTATGACTGCGCGGACGCGGCCACCAACATCATTCCCTTCGGCATCCTGATCGGCGGCGAAGAGTTGCACAACAATCACCACACGTATGCAACGTCGGCCAAGCTGTCGTCGAAATGGTATGAAATCGATATCGGCTGGGCGTATATCCGCGCGCTGGAAATGCTGGGCCTGGCCAAGGTGAAGAAGCTGGCGCCGGAACCGAAGTTCTCGCACGGCAAGCTGGAAGCGGACTTCGAGACCTTGCAATCGGTCATCGCCAACCGCTACGACGTGATGGCCAAGTATGCGAAATCGATCAAGCATGCCTGGAAGGAAGAGCTGGAGCACCTGAAGCACAAGGCCGAGCTGGAAAAGCGCTTCCTGAAATCGTCGCGCAAGCTGATGCAGCGCGAGCCGGGCAAGCTGGCCGATGCGCATCACGAGCAGCTGTCGGAATTGTTCCAGCACAGTAAGGCGCTGGAAACCATGCACCACATGCGCGTGGAACTGGGCGCCATCTGGGAGCGTTCCCACTTTACGCGCGAGCAATTGCTGCACAAGCTGCAAGACTGGTGCACGCGCGCCGAAGCGTCGGGCATCAAGTCGCTGCAAGACTTTTCACTGCGCTTGCGCAGCTATGCTTGATCGCGTGTTGATTTGAAACAGTGGCTCCGCTTGCGGGGCCATTTTTTTTGCCCTGGCTGGTTTGCTAAGATAGTAATTGTATGAAATACTTTCCTTGTAAATTAATCAAAATAGGAAAGTTTGCATGTTAATGTTGATGCGAAATGCAGTAATGGGATGTGTCGTTCTGGCGGCGCTCGCCGCATGTGGTGGCGGTTCCTCTTCGCCAGAGCCGATGAATCCCAATCCTGGCAATCCGAATCCCCCTCCCGTTGGGAAAAGCAGTCTCACGCTCAGCGGTACGGCGGCAACCGGTCTGGCGATCGTCGATGCATCGATTCAGGCGAAATGCCAGGCGGGCAGTGCGCAAGTGCTGAGCGGTCCCGATGGCACTTATAAAATGGAGATTGTCGAAGGAAAATTTCCTTGCGTTTTACAATTGACGACACCCGTCACTGGCGTCAGGCTGCATTCCGTCGTCGTAGGGACGGGCAATGCGGCAACGGTCCATATCACGCCACTGACCGACATGCTCACCGCACGGTTGTTTGGCCGCGATGTGGCTGGTTTGTTCCCGAACGTTGATGCGGCCTCGCTGGTCAATACGATCAATGCAGCCAATGTGCTTGCCGTACAGGCAGATGTGACCGCGCTACTGCAAGACCGGTTCAATATCAGCTTCTTGCAGGATTTTATAGGCGCGCCATTGAGGGCGGCCACCGCAGCCGACAAGGCAGGAGGGGATGCGCACGACAAGTTGCTCGATAAGGTCAGCGCTTATTTTAATCCCGTTCAGCTTGGACTGATTAACAAGGCGCTGGCATCGACTCAAACCGTTGCTGATATAAAAAAGCTGCTCGTTGAACTCAAGGCCGCACCCGTCGCCAATGCTGGCCTGCCGCAGGCGGTCGCAACGGGGGCGACAGTATTGCTCGATGCCAGTGCCAGCCAGGCCGCACCCGGTGTCGTGCCGAATTTTCGCTGGAAAATTATTGGCAAGCCGGCCACAAGTGTGGCGGAGTTGAGCTTGGCGAATACGGCGAAGCCAAGCTTTGTCGCGGATAAGCCCGGAAGCTACATGTTCAGTGTTATGGTCGATTATCCCGGCGAGCGTTATGCCAGCAGTGCCGTTGTTGAGGTAACGGCGCAGCTGGATGCGCCTTACCAGACCACGCCAGCCGTCAGCGGCGCGCCGAATGGTGGCGTGTATGGAGAATACTGGAAGCTGGAATTTAGCGGGACGAATACCGGTTTTTGCGACGTGCTGTCGGTCTCTCCCTCTGGCAGCAGCTATACGCCGGGTATGTGTATTTCCAACGGCAAACTGCTGGGCGACTTTGCACTGCACGGCGACGTGGAAAAAACTGGAAGCGTCACGCTGAATATGCAGGTCAATCCGCATCTCCCCGAAAGTACGCAAACTGCCGCCATCTTTCGTGGCGTATTCAGGCAGGACGGGACCGGAGCGGGAACCTGGGGCATTCCAAACAGTGCTGCAAACGGTGCCTGGACCGCAACGCGCTATATTGGCCGGCAGACCTATCGCAGCGTGACACTGGCAAATCCCGATGCGGGCTCATTCGCCTCAGGAGCCGATGGCGCGGCAGGTGTCTGGCGGCGCCCATCGACGAAAAACTATCCCGAATTCGCATTGATATTGCCCAATGGTGAAACGGCCTGGCAAACCGACTCGCCATTTTCAAGCGGGATGGTGCATGTATTTGGCGAGTTCCTCAGCGACGGTGCTACGTGGCAGCTTGGTAATAAGAGCACGGTTCATACCTCCACGTCGATTCAGGGCGTTCAGGCATCTGGCAGCATCGTGCCGAAAACGCGCATTGTGGGCACCATGTCTGCCGCTGCTGGCAAGACGGTGACCTTGTCCTTTGATTCTTATAGTATCGAGAATGCGCTGGCGTTGAGCCTGGCCGATATCAGCGGCACCTACGTTGCTGGCGGCGCCAGTTACATTGCGCCAGACGGCAGCATCAGCGGTACGACAGAGGCTGGCTGCCGGATCCAGGGGCGTATTGCCCCCGTTTCTCCCGATTCGAAGGCCAACCTGTTTCGCCTGAAGCTGACATTTTATGGCCCTGCGTCCAACCCGGCAGCGTGCTACGAAACGCAAATGGGGCCGGACTATGACGGTTATGCATTCATGACGGTATCGGAGGGCGAGCGCTATTTCTATACCTTGTTAAGGCCAAGCGGTGTACCTGTCGGCTATGCCACGCCAGCCGGTTTCTATCCACGCTATATTCTGGGCACGAAGATTCGCTAGCATCGGACTGCGGGGGGGGGAGGGGGGCGTACAGCGTATGTCCCCGCTTCGATGCGCGGTAGCTGCAGCCTGAGCGATTGGGCAATAAAAAAACCGCTCATCGGAGCGGCTTTTTCATCAGAGAACACAGTATCAATTACTTGATCTTGGTTTCTTTGTACGTTACGTGCTTGCGTGCTTTAGGATCAAATTTCATGATCTCCATTTTCGCAGGCGTCGTACGCTTGTTTTTGGTGGTCGTGTAGAAGTGACCCGTACCGGCGGTCGATTCTAACTTGATTTTGTCGCGGCCTGATTTTGCCATGATAGCTCCCTTATTCTGCTAATTAGACTTTTTCGCCACGAGCGCGCATATCGACCAATACGGCGTCGATGCCGACTTTATCGATGACGCGCAGACCGGCGTTGGACAAACGCAGGGAGACCCAGCGGTTTTCAGATTCAACAAAAATACGACGATTCTGCAAGTTAGGCAAAAAACGACGTTTGGTTTTGTTGTTTGCATGGGAAACATTGTTGCCGACCATCGGCTTCTTCCCAGTGACTTGGCAAACACGTGCCATGGCGCACTCCTTAAAGATATTCCAAATTGGAAAAACGAGAGTATATCCAAAATAAGCCGATTTATCAATGACTTGCGAAAAACAATTGTGTCATGTTGTATTGAAATAATTTAACAATTTGACTTTTCCCATTCTTCATAGGGGAAGGCACTGGTAAACGGCGCTGTTTACTGCTAGATAAGTGTCCCGCCAGCGTCACGTATGTCCTTGTTTACACATGGTTAACTGTTGCCGGGCCGGCGCCGGCCTAGATCTGGCCGTGTTCCGCGAACGAGTGCACTTGCCGGCCGGCCACGACGAAATGGTCGAGGATGCGCACGTCCACCAGCGATAGGGCTTGCACCAGCGCGCGCGTCAGCAGCAAGTCCGATTCGCTGGGCTCGGGTGTGCCGGACGGGTGGTTGTGTGCCAGCATGACGCTGGCCGCGTTGTGCAGCAGCGCCTGCTTGACCACTTCACGCGGATATACGCTCGTGTGGGTGAGGGTGCCGCGAAACATTTCCCGGGTCGCGATCAAGCGGTTCTTGACGTCTAAAAACAACACGTGAAACGCTTCATGCGCGAGGTTGCCCAGGGTCAGGCGCAAATAATCTTTGACGGCGTGCGGCGAATTGAGGGCCTGGCCCGTCTGCAAGTCCTCGATGATGGCGCGCCGCGCCAGTTCCAGCACGGCTTGCAGCTGGGCAAACTTGGCGCTGCCCATGCCGTGTACGGCGGAAAAACTCACGAGGCTGGCGCCAAACAGGCCCCGCAGGGAACCGAAGTGCTCGACCGTGTCGCGCGCCAGCTCCACGGCGCTCTTGCCGCGCACGCCCGTGCGCAGGAAGACGGCCAGCAATTCCGCGTCCGACAGCGACTGCGCGCCATCCTCGATCAGGCGTTCGCGCGGCCGTTCGCCGGCCGGCCAATCCTTGATGCCCATGCTGCCTCCCGTTCGCGCCCGGCTGGTCGTGGCGCCTGCCGACGATTGTCGCGCCTTCCCCGGGCGGCCATGCTGCGCTAGCTCGTCTTCACTGTAAATCGTAGTAAAAAAACAAAAGCCAAGATGCCCGGCCCACGCATTTTCAGGCGCTATCATTTGCCTGTCGTTGCACTTCATGCAAGTTGTAGCGGCGGGGAGTCAGGGCCCTGAACTCAATGTCTTCCACTTGTCTTACAGGAGTCGTCATGCCTTATATCAAAGTTATCAATGGAGTCATGCAAGAGTTCAACGCCGCCGGCGTCAACACGGGCAAGGTCAGCGGCATCGGCCTCAATGCGCACGCGTATCTGGAACACCGCAACTGGAGCGTTTCCGCACCGCTGACGCCGGACGTGAACAATCCCGATTACAGCACCGATTTTCCGTATCTTGCGGCCAACGGCTTCAAGTACCTCCAGGTGATGCTGGCGCCTTTCAACGGCAAGGATGGCGGTTGGAACTGGGGCGAGGTCGTTGGCAAGCCCGATTTCGCAAGCGACAACACGCTGACCGCACTCAATATCAAGCCAGAATACTGGGCCGCGATCCAGGCGCTGCTCGATTGCGCGCTGGCCAATGGCATCGGCATCATCGCCTGCCCATTCTGGAATCCCTACGCCGTGCCGCAACTGGTGGGCGAGGCGGGCCCTGCGGGCGCTACAAAAGACGAGCAGGCCGTCGCCGCGCGCGTTGCACTGGCCAATCCGCAGTCGAAAACGCGCCGCTACATGCGTGCTTTTGCGCAGGCTTTTGCGCAGCACTACAGCAACCACGCCGGCATCGCCGCCTGGATGGCAGCGCAGGAACTGAAGGGCGTGACGAAGATGAGCTTGAGCGTTTGTCGGGAAATCATCCAGGAGACGGCGCAATTGCTGCGTGATAACGATGGCCTGGCGCGCATGATTTCTTCCGGTAACGCGGGCATTGCCCATACTTCGCCCCGTCAAGGCTCCTTGCAGCAATACGTCACGGAAACCCTGCCATTGATGAATCCAGCCCCGGTCGACTGCCTTTGTGAAAACCTGTTTCCGGGTAATGAATATGTGAGCAGCGCCCTGGACAACAGCGCGGATCTGCCGGCCGACTTTGTCTCGTCTTCGCTCGCTTACCTGCAAGTGATGCAGCGCGCGGCCAAGGCCTTGGGCAAGCCGTATTACCTTGGCAGCTTTTGCCTGTCGGAAAAGCAGGAGCAGGCGTTGCAAGATACCGAACGGCAAGACAACTTGCACGCGTTGCTGAGCGCCATACGCCGTACGGGCGTGCAACTGGCATGCTATTGGGACTGGAACGGCGGCAAGTCCATGCAGGACGACGGCCTGAACCTGGTGGAGACACCGGCCTACAGCAACGGACGCAAGCCCGTCTGGGACGCCTTGCGCGGCGACGACGCCGTCCGTCAGGCGCCGCCCACGCCTTGCTCCGGCGTCAAGAAAACCTTGCAGTTCCAGCCTGGCCTCCTGCTCACCGTGCCGTCATCCGTGCGCTACGAGAGCGCCGATTTTTCGCTGTCGTATTGCATCCGGCAGCAGGCGTTTTCCACGATGGTGGGCCGGGGCGGGGCGTTTGTCGCGCGCCAGGCGAACCTGAAAGGATGGACGCTGCTGACGCAGGATATCCAGACGTTCCTGTTCCTGCGCAACAGTGCCGGCGCGGGCTTCAATAACAATGGTCACGGCGTGAACGTGGATAGCGCCAACCGCTGGTTTCGCTGCACCTACACCGTCAAGCATGATGGTTCCATCAGCCTGTACGTCGACGATTTCCTGATGTCGCAGGGCAGCAAGATGGCAACGCCATTCGTGCAGGCCATCGGCGCGCCCCTGGTGATCGGCCGCACCGTGGATGCGCTGGAGCAGGGTGCGCCCGCCTGGCAGTTGTCGGACGTCATCCTCTACGACCGCGTGCTGACGCCCAAGGAAGTGTATGACTATGGCCAGTACGGCATCGTGCACCGGCCCGTGGGGCGCTGGAAGCTCGATGGCAACCTGGAAGACAGCTCCGGCTTCGGCAATCATGCCAGCACGGCGGGCGGGTTGACGTACGTCAACGTCTGATTCGTTGATTCGCCGCCGGATGTGTTGCGCGGCCATGTTTTTTGACAAAAGCATGGCCGCGCCGAGATGGCATGGGGCGCGCTGGCTCAGGGTGGCTTACAATATCGTTTTGCACCAGTTACTTGAAAACTACTATGTCCAACGAGCAACCAGCAGTCGTCACCGAAGCGGCTTATCTCACCCTGCATTATCGTCTTGCCACTGTTGACGGTACTGACATTGTCACGACCTTCAGCGGCAATCCCGCGACCTTGATGCTGGGACAGGGCCAGCTGGCGCCGTTCCTCGAGCAGCGCTTGCTGGGCTTGCCTGAGGGCACGCACCAGACGTTCGAGCTGGCTGCCGGCGAAGGCTTCGGCGAACGCAATCCCGAGCTGGTGCAGTCCGTTTCGCGCGCTACCCTGGACGAAAATTCCGTGCCGGGCGCCGACTACAAGATCGGCGACTTGGTCGACTTCGCCGCGCCGGGCGGCGGCCGCTTTGCCGGCGTGCTGCGCGAAATGCGCGAGGACTCGGCCCTGTTCGACTTCAACCATCCGCTGGCTGGCCAGCCGCTGCGTTTTGAAGTTAAGCTCATTTCGGTGCTGTGAAGGAATAGCGATGGATAAAGAACTGTTACTGGCCCAGCCCCGCGGCTTCTGCGCTGGCGTCGACCGGGCGATCGAGATCGTCGAACGCGCCTTGCAGCAATTTGGCGCACCGATCTACGTGCGCCATGAAATCGTCCACAACGCCTATGTGGTGGCGGACTTGCGCAACAAGGGCGCCATCTTCATCGACGACCTCGATGATGTGCCTGCTGGCAATACGCTCGTGTTTTCTGCCCATGGCGTGTCGAAAGCCGTGCGCGCCGAGGCGGAATCGCGCGGCCTGAGCATTTTTGATGCCACGTGCCCGCTCGTCACCAAGGTGCACATGGAAGTGGGCAAGATGCGCCGCGAAGGCCGCGAGATCATCATGATCGGCCACGATGGCCATCCCGAGGTGGAAGGCACGATGGGTCAGGCCGACATGGGCATGCACCTGGTGGAAACGCTTGATGATGTGGCGAAACTGCAGGTTGCCAATCCGGACAGCGTGGCCTATGTTTCGCAAACAACGTTGTCAGTTGACGACACTCGCGACATTATCGAGGCCCTGAAGCAGAAATATCCGAATATCGCCGAGCCGAAAAAAGGCGACATCTGCTACGCCACCACCAACCGCCAGGAAGCCGTGAAATTCATGGCGCCGCTGGTGGAAGTGGTGATCGTCGTGGGCAGCCCGAACAGCTCGAATTCGAACCGCCTGCGCGAAGTGGCCGACAAGATGGGGACGCCGGCCTACATGGTCGACAATGCCTCGCAAATCGACCCTGCCTGGCTGGAAGGCAAGCTGCGCGTGGGTGTGACGGCCGGCGCCTCGGCGCCCGAGGTGCTGGTGCAAGCCGTCATCGACCGCTTGAAAGAGTGCGGCGTGAAGAGCGTGCGCCCGCTCGACGGCGTGCAGGAAGCCGTCACCTTCCCGATGCCGAAAGGCCTCGATGGCATCAAGCGCGACGTCGCCTGAGTCTGCATGGCTGCTGAGTATCGATGAAATAGTTACCTCAAAACCGAATTTAATTCGGAAATGATCGATTTATTCCAAGCTTAGTTTTTGCAAAAGATCGTTATGATTGCCTCAAGCTTGAATATGTTGTCGTTATGACTAAGCAAGGGTGCGCCCGTTTTTAGTGCGTGCACCATGCTGGTGAGAACGGTCCAGGGATGGCACTGCAGGAATTCTTCCTCCGGTGCCGTTTTTGTATCAGCGACCCATGTTCTGGTGGAAGTTGTTCCCGAAAAATGCATATTTGATAGGGCAATCATGGATACATTCATCCAGCAGATCATTAACGGCTTGGTGCTGGGCAGCATGTATGCCTTAGTCGCCCTCGGTTACACGATGGTGTATGGCGTCTTGAATCTGATCAACTTCGCCCACGGCGACGTACTCATGATCGGCGCCATGGTGGGCTTGACCATCCTCAAGCTGCTGGGCATTTATGTACCGGACTGGCCCGGCTACCTGAAACTGGCCACCGCCATCCTCGGCGCCATTCCCATCTGTATTCTGGTCAACATCATCATCGAGCGGGTCGCCTACCGCCGCCTGCGCAACGCCCCCCGCCTCGCCCCCCTGATTACCGCCATCGGCGTCTCCATCCTGCTGCAAACCTTTGCCATGATGATCTGGACGCGCAATCCCTTGCCCTTCCCGCAATTGCTGTCGACCGACCCCATCAACATAGGGGGGGCCGTGATTTCGCAAACGCAAGTGCTGCTGCTGGCCCTGGCCGCCCTGTCGATGGGGGGATTGGTGTTGCTGGTGGAAAAAACGAAAATGGGCCGCGCCATGCGCGCCACGGCGGAAAACCAGCGCGTGGCGGGCCTCATGGGCGTCGATTCCGACAAGGTCATCGTGGCCACCTTTGCCATCGGCGCAGCGCTGGCGGCCGTGGCAGGCGTGATGTGGGGCGCCAACTATGCGTCCATCCAGTTTTCCATGGGGGCCATCCCCGGCCTGAAGGCGTTTTGCGCGGCCGTGCTGGGCGGCATCGGCAATATCTATGGCGCCATGCTGGGCGGTATCTTGCTGGGCATTATCGAGAGCCTGGGCGCCGGCTATATCGGCGACATCACGGGCGGTTTCCTGGGCAGCCACTACCAGGATATCTTTGCCTTCGTCGTGCTGATCATCGTGCTGACCCTGCGCCCGTCCGGCATCATGGGCGAACGCGTAGCCGACCGTGCCTGATGTGAAACTGGGAGATTAAATCATGGCACTACTCGATTTCGACGCAAAAAAGAATCCCGCCAAGGCCTACGCCGGCATGCTGGGCCTGGCCGCGCTGCTGATGGTGTTCCCGTTTTTTGCCGCCCAGTTCGGCAACTCGTGGGTACGCATCATCGACATGGCCTTGCTGTACATCATGCTGGCCCTGGGCTTGAACATCGTCGTCGGCTTTGCCGGCCTGCTCGACCTGGGCTACATCGCCTTCTATGCCGTCGGCGCCTACCTGACGGCCTTGCTGGCGTCGCCCCAGTTCGCCATCCTGCTCGAATCGGTGGTGAATCAATATCCGGTGCTGGGCGAAACCCTGGTGCAACTGATGGGGCCGGAAATCCGCGAAAACGGCATCCATTTGTCGATCTGGCTCATCGTGCCGCTGGCCGCGGCCGTGGCGGGCCTGTTCGGCGCCCTGCTGGGCGCGCCCACCCTGAAATTGCGCGGCGACTACCTGGCCATCGTGACCCTGGGCTTTGGCGAGATCATCCGCATCTTCATGAACAATTTGAACGACCCGATCAATTTCACGAATGGGCCGCAAGGCATCAATTTGATCGATCCCATCCGCATCTTCGGCGTCAACCTGGCGGGCGAGGCAGGCACCAACAGCACCGTCGTGGTGGGCGGTTTTTCCATGCCGTCCGTGAACGCCTATTACTTTTTGTTCCTGTTCCTGTGCATCGCCGTCGTGTTCGTCACCAAGCGGCTGCAGCATTCGCGCCTGGGCCGCGCCTGGGTGGCCATCCGCGAAGACGAGATCGCCGCCAAGGCCATGGGCATCAACACGCGCAACGTCAAACTGCTGGCCTTTTCCATGGGCGCTTCGTTCGGCGGCGTGGCCGGCGCCATGTTTGCCTCGTTCCAGGGCTTTGTCTCGCCGGAATCGTTTTCCTTGACGGAATCGATTGCCGTGCTGGCCATGGTGGTGCTGGGCGGCATCGGCCATATTCCCGGCGTGATCCTCGGCGGCGTGATCCTTGCCTCGATACCGGAAGTGCTGCGCCATGTGGTGGAACCGGCCCAGCAGGCGCTGTTCGGCCATGTGGTGATCGAGGCGGAAGTGCTGCGCCAGCTGCTGTACGGCCTGGCCATGGTCTTGATCATGCTCAACCGTCCTGCCGGCTTGTGGCCATCGCCGAAGCACGAAGACCGGCCCGACCACGACGTCGACCAGCCGAACAAGTCAACCGGCGTCGTGTCCGCTTAAGGGAGGATAGTATGAGCGAACAGATCATTCTCAATATCGCCGGCGTGAACAAGCGTTTCGGCGGCTTGCAGGCGCTCACCGACGTGGGCATCACCATCCGGCAAGGCCAGATCTACGGCTTGATCGGGCCGAACGGCGCCGGCAAGACGACGTTTTTCAACGTGATCACGGGCTTGTACCAGCCCGACACGGGCACCTTCGAGCTGGCCGGCAAGCCGTATTCGCCGTCCGCGCCGCACAAGGTGGCCAAGGCGGGCATCGCCCGCACCTTTCAGAACATCCGTTTATTTGGCGACATGACGGCGCTGGAAAACGTCATGGTGGGGCGCCATGTGCGTTCGCACCAGGGCGTGTTTGGCGCCATCTTCCGCCACAAGGCGGCGCGCGAGGAAGAGGCGTCCATCCGCCGACGGGCCATGGAGCTGCTCGATTTTGTCGGCATCGCCCAGTTCGCCAACCGCACGGCCCGTTTCCTGTCGTATGGCGACCAGCGGCGCCTGGAAATCGCCCGCGCGCTGGCCACCGATCCGCAACTGCTGGCGCTCGACGAGCCGGCGGCCGGCATGAACGCGACGGAAAAGCTGGCCCTGCGCGAGTTGCTGGTGAAAATCAAGGCCGAAGGCAAGACCGTGCTGTTGATCGAGCACGACGTGAAACTGATGATGGGACTGTGCGACCGCATCACGGTGCTCGAGTATGGCAAGCGCATCGCGGAAGGCTTGCCGGCCGAAATACAACAAAACCAGGCCGTCATCGAGGCTTACCTGGGGGGATCGCACGCATGAGCAATATATTGAAGGTGGCGGGCCTGCACGTGGCCTACGGCGGCATCAAGGCGGTGAAAGGCATCGACCTGGAAGTGAACGAGGGCGAGCTGATCGCCCTGATCGGCGCGAACGGCGCCGGCAAGACGACGACCTTGAAAGCCATCACGGGCACTTTGCCTGAATGCAAAGTCGAAGGCACGATCAGCTACCTGGGCGAGTCGCTCAAGGGCACGAAGTCGTTTCACCTGGTGGAAAGAAAGCTGGCCATGGTGCCGGAAGGGCGGGGCGTGTTTACGCGCATGTCGATCCGCGAAAACCTGATGATGGGGGCTTACACGCGTACGGATGCGAGGGGCGTCGAGGAGGATATCGCCCGCTGGTTCGACGTGTTTCCCCGCCTGAAGGAACGGGCCGCGCAGATGGCCGGCACGCTGTCGGGCGGCGAGCAGCAGATGCTGGCCATGGCGCGGGCACTGATGAGCCATCCGAAGCTGCTGCTGCTCGATGAGCCATCGATGGGCTTGTCGCCCATCATGGTCGAGAAAATCTTCGAGGTGATCCGCAAGGTCTCGTCCGAAGGCATCACGATCTTGCTGGTCGAGCAGAATGCCCGCTTGGCCCTGCAGGCGGCGCACCGCGGCTATGTGATGGATTCCGGCCTGGTCACCATGGGCGGCAACGCGGCCGCCATGCTGGACGACCCGCGCGTGAAGGCCGCGTATCTGGGGGAGTAGGAAGGTGCGGGAAGCTTGCGGGCATAAAAAATGCCCCAGCTGGGCTGGGGCATAATGGCATCCGTCGGGGAAGTGCGGGATGGACGCCTGGAGGAGCTGGTAACAGCAGCCGCCGCAGCGGCCGTTTGGTAATTACTTGGCGGCAGCGCGCGGCACGACTTTTTCAGCTGCTTGCGTGAACTGGTTCACGGCCGATGCCAGGTTCGCTTCGATGGCTTCGACGGCTTGCTTGCTGGTTTTCGAGAATTGCTCGTAGCCTGCATTGGCGTTGCCGATGGCGCTTTTCAGGATGGCAACAGCGTTTTCCGAACCGGCTGGGGCATTCTTGGTGACTTCTTCCACCAGCGAAATGACTTTGCGGTTGGTTTCAGCGATTTGCGATTCAGCCGCTTTGCTGAATTCAGCTTGCGTGCCGGACGTGATGGCAGCCAGGTGGCGGCCGTAGGCGATGGCTTTTTCGGCGCTAGGCTGGGCTTGAGCGGCGCTCAGCGAGAAGAATTCTTGTGGATCTTTTGCCGACAGCAATTGCTTGGCGGCGGCGGTCGATTCTTCCAGGGTTGCCTTGGCAGCGGTCAGGTTCAGTTCGACGATCTTTTCGATGCCTTCGAAGGCCTTGCCCGTCAGCGACGAGAACAGGGCGAATTGGGCTTCCAGGTTGGCTTTGGTAGCGGACGAAAATTGCTCAGGAATTGAAAACATATAAATCTCCAAAAAATCGAAATCTGGTTAATTTGATGCTGCGTGTACCGTTTGGGAAAGCAGGTGAATCTAAATTTTTCAAGCTGAACAAGAATTGTGCAACGCAACAAACCCTATTCTACGGTTAAAAAAAACGAAGTCAAGCGATTCTTGTGCGATGCAACAATTGAATAGATTTGGGTCAAAAGCCATTGTTTCTAAAGAGAAATATTTGATTTCTGAGTGTTAATGGTTTAGCCCTAAACCATTATTTCCCCGCCTTTCAGGACGGGTGCGGCGCAGCATGCTAGACTTTGGCTCCCGCACCGGCGCACCGCCCCGGTGAGTATCCGTTTCCCGAGTCGATACCATGTCCAATCTTCCCGCCGCGGCTGGCGCCAGCGGCCAAGCCCCCAAAGCTTCTTTCCTGACCACCGTGGCGCCGATGGCCTTGCCCGCTTTCTTCGTGTTGTTATGGAGCACAGGTTTTATCGTGGCCAAGTTCGGCTTGCCATACGCGCCGCCGCTGACCTTTTTGCTGCTGCGCTTCCTGGGCGTGCTGGTCATTTTGCTGCCGCTGGTGCTGATCTTGCGCGCGCCGTGGCCCGTGGGGCAGTTCCGCCAGATCGCCGTGGCCGGCATTTTGATGCAGGCCGGCTACCTGGCCGGCGTCTGGTGCGCCATCAAGCTGGGCATGCCGGCCGGCCTCTCTGCGCTAATCGTCGGCATGCAACCCGTGCTGACGGCCTGCGCCGCGCCCCTGATCGGCGAATCCGTGCGCCCGCGCCAGTGGCTGGGCCTGTTCTTTGGCTTGCTGGGCGTGGCGTTGGTGGTGTACGCGAAGATCAACCTCGTGGGCCTGACCGTGGAAAGCGTGCTGCTGTGCGTGTTCGCGCTGCTGTCGATGACGGCCGGCACCATGTATCAAAAACGCCACTGCCCGCAGTTCGACTTGCGCACGGGCACGGTGGTGCAGTTTGCCGCCTCCATCGTCGTGGTGTTGCCATTTGCCCTGTATTACGAAGGGCTGGACCTGCATTTCAGCAATGTGCAATGGACGGCGAACTTCATCGGCGCCCTGCTGTGGTCGGTACTCGTGCTGTCCATCGGCGCCATCTTCCTGCTGTTTGCCTTGATCCGCCGCAGCGACGCGACGAAAGTGACGGGCTTGCTTTACCTGACGCCGCCCACGACGGCCGTGATGGCCTGGCTGATGTTTGGCGAAGCCTTTAATATGCTGGGCATCGCCGGCATGCTGGTGGCCGTGGTTGGCGTGGTATTCGTGGTCAAGAAATAGCGCATGACAGTCAGTCGAGAACAAGCAGGAGAGCAGGGCAGTGAACAAGCAAGCATCTGAAACACCGTCGGCGCAGCAAGCCGTCGACGCCGTCATCGTGTCGCGCCGGTCGGTGCGCGCCTTTTTGCCCACGCCGGTGGCGCAGGACGACATCGCGCGCATCCTGGAAGTGGCGGCGCGCGCGCCCTCGGGCGCCAACATGCAGCCGTGGAAAGTGTATGTGCTGTCGGGCGAAGCGCGCCTGCGCCTGTCGCGCCGCATCCTGGCTGCCTACGCCGCGCCCAAGGCACCCGATGCGCCCGCGCGCACGGCGTCGTATACTTATTACCCGCGCCAGTGGACGGCGCCATTCATCGAGCGCCGCCGCAAGATCGGCCTGGACCTGTATCAGCTGCTGGGCCTGGAGCGGGGCGACACGGCGGGCATGGCGGCCCAGCACGGACGCAATTTCCAGTTTTTCGATGCGCCCGTGGGCCTGATCTTCACCATCGAACGCGTGCTGGAACAGGGTTCCTGGCTCGATTACGGCATGTTCTTGCAAAACATCATGCTGGCGGCCCGTGCGCGGGGCCTCGATACCTGCCCGCAAGCGGCCTTCATCCATTACCATGACATCATCCGCGACGAACTGGGCGTGCCGGCCAGCGAAATGGTGGTGTGCGGCATGGCCCTCGGCTATGCCGACCCGGACAAGATCGAGAACCGCCTGAGCACGGAACGCGAGCCGCTGGCCGGCTTTGTTAAATTCATGGACAAATAGACATTGCCGCGATCGGCACAGGCAAACAGCTGGTTAAGGATGAGCTTGTTTGCTGATCGCCAACGATTTGTATTCCATTGCTGCAATAAATACTGTCCTAACTGTTAAATAGGCTTGCGATTGCTCTGCATTTCGCTACACTGCAATAAGGCAACAGCTTCACGGGGAATTATCGAATGGCTAAGTTTAAACTTGCGCTGGGTGTCCTGGCTTCCCTGCTGTTTGCGCTGGCGCCGGCTGCGGCCGTGCACGCCAAGGACGCGAACGGCAAATCCTCAGCCTCCAAGAAACACAATACCAAGAAAGTCAAAGTCGTGCTGCGCAAGGGCGCGACGGCCACGCCGCGCGAAAAGACCGTGCGCCGGGTCGTCATGGTGCGCGGCAAGCGCAAGGTCATCTATCAAAAAGTCAGCAGCGTGGCCGTGCCCATGGCGGCACCGATGCCCACCATGGGCGACCTGGCGGGCCTGAACCTCACGCGCGATCCGCTCGACCTGAAGTCCAGCGTGGCGCTGGTGCTGGACCAGGCCAATTCGGAAGTGCTGTTTGAAAAGAATTCCAATGTCGCCTTGCCCATCGCCTCCATCACCAAGATGATGACGGGCCTGGTGGTGGTCGAAGCGCACCAGGACATGGATGAAGTGCTGACGATCACGGACGAGGACGTCGACCGCGCCAAGTTCAGCAGCTCACGCCTGAAAGTGGGTTCGCAGTTGACGCGCGCCAATATGCTGCACATCGCCCTGATGAGTTCGGAAAACCGCGCTGCCTCGGCCCTGGGCCGCAATTATCCGGGCGGCTTGCCCGCGTTTGTCGATGCGATGAACAGCAAGGCGCGCCAGCTGGGCATGATGGATACGCATTACGTCGATTCCAGCGGCTTGTCGAAAATGAACGTGGCCAGCGCACGCGACCTGGGCAAGCTGGCCATGGCCGCATTCCGCCATCCGCTGCTGCGCGAGTACTCGACGGACCCGAAAGCCATCGTGGAAGCCAGCGGCCAGCCCATGCAGTTTGGCAATACGAATCACCTGGTCGCCAATCCCGGCTGGGAGATCGGCTTGCAAAAGACGGGTTTCATCAATGAGGCGGGACGTTGTCTAATGATGCAGGCCGTCATCGAAGGACGGGCCGTGATCATGGTCTTCCTCGATTCCAAGGGCAAACAGTCGCGCACGGCCGATGCAGGACGCATGCGCAAGTGGCTGGAGGCACTCAAGCCTGCCAACATGAGTCTGCCCGGCGGTTAATGCACAAGGCTATCGTTACGACGCCTGACAAAACCGTAGCGAGCGGTAGTGATTTGTGGCTAAGAAACGCAACCGTACTCTGTACGGGGGCGCCGAGCCGGTGAGCATCGCAGGCCGCAAAGCGCGCCGCGTAGCAGGTTTGGTCAGGCGTTCTCAGTCTTGGGGAATGAATCCCAAGGTCACGGAAATCTGGTTCGCCGTCTCGACCAGGTCCACCAGCCACTCATCCTGCAAGCGGTCGGCCGGTGCCGAGATCGACAGGCCGGCAATCAGCTTGCCGGAGTCGTCGCGGATGCCGGCGGCCATGCAGCGCACGCCCAGTTCCAGCTCTTCATTGTCGCGCGCATAGCCGCGTTCGCGCACCAGGCTCAGCTCGCGCTCGAGCTTTTGCAGATCCGTGATGGAATTCTTGTTGTGCCCGGCCAGGCCCGTGCGCGTGGCGTAGGCGCGGATGGCTTTCGGCTCGTCCACGGACAGGAACAGCTTGCCCGTCGAGGTCAGGTGCAGCGGGCCGCGCCCGCCGATGGCGCGCACCACCTGCATGCCCGAGCGCTCGGAAAAGGCGCGGTCGATGTAGACGATCTCGTCGCCCTGGCGCACGGACAGGTTGATCGTTTGCTGGGTTTTCTTGTGCAGCTGGCGCATGAAGTCCAGCGCCGCTTCGCGCACGCTGAGGCGGCTTTTCACCACATTGCCCAGTTCCAGCAGACGCATGCCCAGCCGGTAGGTGCCCGGTTCGATGCGGTCGACAAAGCGCGTCAGCACCATGTCGTTGAGGATGCGGTGCGCCGTTGAAGGGTGCAGCCCGGAAACTTTCGACAATTCCTTCAGGCTGACCGGGTCGGAATATTTGGCCAGGGCATCGAGCAGGGCGACCATGCGTTCGATCACCTGGATCGTCGTCTTCGGGGCAGCGACCGGTTCAATTTTCATGATGGATTTGGTGCAATGCAGTATTCATGCATCTTTATACCATGATGTGAAAAAATAGTGAAATGTTCCGAGATATTCAGCGAAAAAATTGTCACAATTCCTATTTCGGCCCCCATAATGTGAGCATCGCACTCGCTGGACACGTGGAAAACTATGCAACCTGTAAATGAATTCAAGAGTAAAAGTGGCTTGAAACGGATTTTTTCCGCCTTTTTCTACTCGCTCGATGGCTTGAAGGCGGCCTGGCGCGATGAACACGCGTTTCGCCAGGAGCTGGGCCTGTTCGTCGTCGGCACCGTGATCGCCTTGCTGCTGCGTATCTCCGCCTTTGAAAAACTGGTGCTGATCGGCGTGCTGCTGCTGGTCCTGATCGTCGAACTGATCAATTCCGCGCTGGAAGCCGTGGTCGACCGCATTTCGCTGGACCGCCATCCGCTGTCGAAAAACGCCAAGGACTTCGGCAGCGCCGCCGTGCTGCTCACCTGCATCCTGGCCTTCGCCACGTGGGCCGTCGTATTATTTAACCGTTTCTATTAACCGTTTCTATTAACCGCTTTATCTCCGTTGCGCGCCGTCCATATGCGAAAAATGTATATCAAACGGCGAAACGCTTCGTTCTCTTTACGGCCGTTGCGCCGTAATCTGGTGGCTCTGAAAGTTCAACCACACGGGGATCTTAGATGCTGTCGAAAAAAATCATCATTGCCGCCGCCATCAGCGCGTTTGCCATTCTGCAAACGGCGCAGGCTGCCGATATCACCCTGCTCAACGTGTCGTATGACCCGACGCGCGAGCTGTACCAGGATGTGAACACGGCATTTGCCAAGGAATGGAAAGGCAAGACGGGCGACAACGTCAAGATCAAGCAATCGCACGGCGGTTCCGGCAAGCAGGCGCGCGCCGTCATCGACGGCCTGGAAGCGGACGTGGTCACTTTGGCCCTGGCCTATGACATCGACGCGCTGGCCGAGCACAAGCTGCTGGCGGCCGATTGGCAAAAGCGCCTGGCGCACAACAGCTCGCCGTACACCTCGACCATCGTGTTTCTCGTGCGCAAAGGCAATCCGAAAGGCATCAAGGATTGGAACGACCTGATCAAGCCGGGCGTCTCCGTTATCACGCCGAATCCGAAAACCTCGGGCGGCGCCCGCTGGAACCACCTGGCTGCCTGGGGCTACGCGCTGCGCCAGCCGGGCGGCAATGAAGCGAAGGCCAAGGATTTCCTGGGCAAACTGTACAAGAACGTGCCCGTGCTCGATTCCGGCGCGCGCGGCGCCACCACCACGTTCGTCGAACGGGGCATCGGCGACGTGCTGATCGCCTGGGAAAACGAGGCTTACCTGGCCGTCAAGGAACTGGGCCCGACCAAGTTCGACATCATCACGCCTTCCGTCAGCATTCTGGCCGAGCCGCCCGTCGCCGTCGTCGATAAATTTGCCGACAAGCACGGTACGCGCAAGGTGGCCGAGGCTTACCTGAACTACCTGTACACGGACGAAGCGCAAGACATTATCGCCAAGAACTACTACCGTCCGGCAACGGACAAAGCGGCGAAGAAATACGCGTCCCAATTTGCCAAGGTCAACCTGTTCACGATCGAGCAAGTGGCGGGCGGCTGGACGGCCGCACAGAAGGCGCACTTTGCCGACGGCGGCATCTTCGACCAGATCTATCAGCCGAAGTAATCTTCACCGGCAGGCGGCAACGCTTGCCGGAATCGATCACGCAAGGACACATCATGGCGCTGCGCAGCTTTTCCGATTACCGGGTATTGATCGTGCCGGGCTTGCATAACAGCGGTCCCGAGCATTGGCAAAGCCGCTGGCAGCGCCTGTATCCGCAATTCGAGCGGGTCGAGCAGGATGACTGGAACGCTCCCGACCTGGCCACCTGGTCGGCGCGCCTGGACCAGGTGCGGCGCCAGGATGCGCGCCCGACCCTGATCGTCGCCCACAGCTTCGGCTGCCTGACGACGGCGCACAGCCTGGCCCGCGACCCGCAGGGCGTGGCCGGCGTGCTGCTGGTGGGACCGGCCGATCCGGACAAGTTCGGCGTGGCGAAGGCCTTGCCGCAAAAGCGCCTGCCTTGCCCCGGCATCCTGATCGCCAGCCAGACGGACCCGTGGATGACGGCCGAACATGCGGCCCAGTGGGCACGGCGCTGGAATTGCAAGTATATTGATGGCGGTGCGCTGGGCCATATCAACGCCGAGTCGCGCCTTGGCGACTGGGTCTACGGCCAGGCGCAGCTGCAAACGCTGTTTGATCTGGCGCAAAGCGACAAGCGCCACCGTCAGGCAGCCTGATACGACGAACATTCCGCTACACAAACCTCACAAGGAGATCACGATGACTTTACGCCTGGGCGATGTCGCCCCTGATTTTGAACAAGACAGCTCGATCGGCCCGCTCAAGTTCCACGTGTGGGCTGGCAATTCCTGGGTGGTGCTGTTTTCCCACCCGGCCGACTTTACCCCCGTGTGCACGACGGAACTGGGCTTGACGGCCAAGCTCAAGCCGGAATTCGACAAGCGCAACGTGAAGGCCATCGCCCTGTCCGTGGACGCGGCCGAGTCGCACAAGAGCTGGATCAAGGATATCGAAGAGACGCAG
This sequence comes from Janthinobacterium sp. P210006, assembly GCF_036231885.1. NCBI lineage: Bacteria > Pseudomonadati > Pseudomonadota > Betaproteobacteria > Burkholderiales > Oxalobacteraceae > Janthinobacterium > Janthinobacterium sp. P210006. The sequence continues at coordinate 923,238 of NZ_JAZARD010000001.1, forward strand.
AACACGGTGGTGGGCTTCCCCATCATCGCCGACGTCGACAAGAAAGTGTCGGTGCTGTACGACATGATTCACCCGGAGCAATCCGTCACGGCCACCGTGCGTTCCGTGTTCATTATCGACCCGAACAAGAAAGTGCGGCTGATCCTCACGTATCCGCTGAGCACGGGCCGCAACTTCAATGAAATCCTGCGCGTCATCGACGCCCTGCAATTGACGGACGGCTATACCGTGGCCACGCCCGGCAACTGGAAAGATGGCGACGACGTCATCATTCCATTGACCGTGCAAGACCCGGACGTGATCAAGCAGAAGTATCCGAAGGGCTTTACGGCTGCCAAGCCATATTTGCGCCTGACGCCGCAGCCGAACAAATAATTGCACCGCAAGAACGGGGTCAGTTGCTTCGCATTCCCCCTCGTGGTCTGACCCCAGCATTTGTCTCGGGTATGAATATGTCTAAGAAGCAAAAACGCACCTGTCCGGTGCGTTTTTTTTCGCCCGTGCCATTTGCTGCCAAGTATGCAAAATCCATCTAAGCAAATGAGAAATGGTTAGTTCTTTTTATAACGATTGCATGTGAATATTGCAGTCTATAACTCAAAAATGTAATAAGAAGGAGTTTCTATGTCTGCAGTATCAGCATCAGCAGCGCCGCTCAAGGCGCGCGGCGCGCCGTTTCGGGTCATGCCGGGGTTTAAGCTGTCACTGGGCTTCACGCTCTTTTATCTGGCCCTGATCGTTCTCATTCCGCTGTCGTCGGTATTCCTGAAAACCTTCACCATGACGTGGGACGCCTTCTTCAGCGCCGTCACGTCCGACCGCGTGATGGCCTCGTACCGGCTGACGTTTGGCGCCTCGCTGATCGCTGCCCTGCTGAACGTGGTGTTCGGCGGCATCCTGGCCTGGGTGCTCGTGCGTTACAAATTCCCCGGCAAGCGCATCATCGACGCGCTGGTCGATTTGCCGTTCGCCTTGCCGACGGCCGTGGCCGGCATCACCCTGACGGCCCTGTATTCGTCGAACGGCTGGTTTGGCCAGTTCATCGAGGGCGTGCTGGGCATCAAGGTGGCGTTCACGCCGCTGGGCGTGGTGGTGGCGCTGACCTTCATCGGCTTGCCCTTCGTCGTGCGCACCGTGCAACCGGTGCTGGAAGACGCGGAAAAGGAACTGGAAGAAGCGGCCGCCAGCCTGGGCGCCAATTCCTTGCAAACGTTTATCCGTGTCATCTTCCCCACCATCCTGCCCTCCTTGCTGACGGGCTTTGCGCTGGCGTTTGCCCGCGCCACGGGCGAGTACGGCTCCGTGATCTTTATCGCCGGCAATATGCCAATGGTGTCGGAAATCACGCCGCTGTTCATTATTACCAAGCTGGAACAATACGATTACGCGGGTGCCACGGCCATTGCCGTGGTGATGCTGGTGGTGTCCTTCCTGCTGTTGTTGACGATTAACCTGCTGCAAGCATGGACGCGCGGAAAGGCGAAGAAATCATGAGTACGAATATTACTGCCGTCGCCAGCGCGGAAGATGCGCTGCCCAAAGCGGCGCGCCGTTTCGAGCCGAATGTCGGTCCCGTCGTGCTGGAACCGCTGTGGGTGCGCACGGTCCTGATCACCGTCGCCTTGTTGTTCCTGACGGCGTTCCTCATCGTGCCCCTGGTAGCCGTGTTTGCGGAAGCCTTCAAGAAGGGCTGGGAAGCGTACATCGCGGCCATCATCGATCCGGATGCGATTTCCGCCATTAAATTGACCCTGATCACGGCCGCCATCGCCGTGCCGCTGAACCTGGTGTTCGGCGTGGCTGCCTCGTGGTGCATCGCCAAGTTCGACTTCCGCGGCAAGAGCATCCTGCTGACCCTGATCGACTTGCCGTTTTCCGTCTCGCCCGTGATTTCCGGCCTGATCTATGTGCTGATGTTTGGCGCCCAGGGCTGGTTCGGTCCGTGGCTGCAGGCGCACGACATCAAGATCCTGTTTGCCGTGCCCGGCATCGTGCTGGCCACCATCTTCATCACCTTCCCGTTTGTGGCGCGCGAGCTGATCCCGCTGATGCAGTCGCAGGGCAGCGAAGAGGAAGAGGCCGCCATCGTGCTGGGCGCCTCGGGCTGGAACACCTTCCGTCGCGTGACCTTGCCGAACATCAAGTGGGGCTTGCTGTATGGCGTGATCCTGTGTAACGCCCGCGCCATGGGCGAGTTCGGCGCCGTGTCCGTGGTGTCCGGCCATATCCGCGGCGAAACGAACACCATGCCGCTGCAGGTGGAGATTCTGTACAACGAGTACAACTTCGCCGCCGCGTTTGCCGTCGCCTCCCTGCTGGCCCTGCTGGCCCTGGTGACCCTGGCCCTGAAAGCCTTTATTGAGTGGCGTTTGAACGAGAGCAACGCCGACGATTCCGCCTTACGTTCCACGGAGCACTGATCATGACCATCGCAGTTAAAAACATCCACAAGCGCTTCGGCGATTTCGTCGCCCTCGACAATATCTCGCTGGACTTTCCCGCCGGCGAACTGACGGCCCTGCTGGGCCCGTCCGGTTGCGGCAAGACCACCTTGCTGCGCATTATTGCCGGCCTCGAACATCCGGACAGCGGCCAGGTGCTGCTCGACGCGGAAGATGCGTCGAACCGCCACGTGCGCGAGCGGCAAGTGGGTTTCGTGTTCCAGCATTACGCGCTGTTCAAGCACATGACGGTGTTCGAGAACGTGGCATTTGGCTTGCGCGTGAAGTCGCGCAGCGAGCGCCCGTCGGAAGACCAGATCCGCCGCAAAGTGAAGGATTTGCTGGAACTGGTGCAGCTGGACTGGCTGGCCGACCGCTATCCGCCGCAATTGTCGGGCGGCCAGCGCCAGCGCATCGCCCTGGCGCGCGCCCTGGCCGTCGAGCCCCGCGTGCTGCTGCTGGACGAACCGTTCGGCGCCCTCGATGCCAAGGTGCGCAAGGAATTGCGCCGCTGGCTGCGCCGCCTGCACGACGACTTGCACGTCACCAGCATTTTCGTCACGCATGACCAGGAAGAAGCACTGGAAGTGGCGGACCAGGTGGTGCTGATGAACAAGGGCACCGTCGAGCAGCTCGGTTCGCCCGAGCAAGTCTACAACCACCCCGCGTCGCCGTTCGTGTATGGCTTCCTCGGCAACGTCAACCTGTTCCACGGCCGCGTGCATGACGGCGTGATGGCCACGGGCGACGCCAGCTTCGAGGTACCCGATTACGCGGGCGTGAGCGACAGCAAGGGCACGGCCTATGTGCGTCCGCACGACCTGGAAATCGACCGCTACACGCAGGGCGCGGAAGGCATCGTCGTGAAACTGAGCCGTGCCCATGCCATCGGCCCGCTGGCCCAGCTGGACTTGCAGCGCGTCGATAACAGCGAACTGATCGAAGCGGTGATGTCGAACGAGCGTTTCAGCCATCTGCAGCTGAAAGAGGGCGAGACCCTGATCGTGCGCCCGAAACGATTACACGTGTTCGTCGAACCGACAAGAACCTAAAGGCTGGAACCAATATGAACTTTCAACAACTGCGATCGATCCGCGAAGCGGCCCGCCGCGGCTATAACCTGACGGAAGTGGCCAACGCCCTGTTCACGTCGCAGCCGGGCGTGAGCCGGCAGATCCGCGAACTGGAAGACGAGCTGGGCGTGGTCATCTTCGAGCGCAACGGCAAGCGATTGACGGGCTTGACGGAACCGGGCAAGGGCATCCTGAAAATCGTCGACCGCCTCTTGATCGAAGCGGAAAACCTGCAGCAGGCCAGCCTCGAATACAGCGGCCAGACCAGCGGCACCCTGTCCGTGGCGGCCACGCACACGCAGGCCCGTTATGCGCTGCCGAAAGTGGTGCAGGGCTTCCGCGCCGCCTTCCCCGACGTGCGTATTGCGCTACAACAAAGCGCGCCCGAGCACATCGCGGAATGGGTGTTGTCGGGCAAGACCGATATCGGCATCGCCACGGAAGGCTTGAGCCAGTTCCCCGACCTCGTGTCGTTCCCGTGCTACCGCTGGAGCCATCTGATCGTCGTGCCGGACGGCCACCCGCTGCTCGAGCATTCGCCCATCCGCCTGGAAGACCTGGCGAAATATCCCTTGATTACCTACGACAAGGGTTTCACGGGCCGTGGCCATATCGACGATGCGTTCGCCAAGGCGGGCGTGGCCACCGACATCATCCTGACGGCCATGGATTCGGACGTCATCAAGCAATACGTGGCGCTGGGCCTGGGCGTGGGCATCGTCGCGTCCATGGCCTTCGACCACGGCCGCGACAAGGGGCTGCGGGCCGTGGAAGCGTCGCATCTGTTCGCCACTAACACGACGCGCCTGGCCGTGCGCCGCGGCGCCTACCTGCGCGCGTATGCCTACGAGTTCATCCTGCAACTGGCGCCGGATCTGACGCGCGAAGACATCGACCGCGCCATGGCGGGCGAAGAGCCGCTTTAAGCTGACGCGAGCGCGGCCCGCTGCGCGCGCGTCAGGCTGGCCACGGCGCGCGCGTGGGAATCCTGCAGCAGTTCCAGCAGGTAATCGGCGGGGAAGCGCGCCACGTCGACGATGGTCACCCAGTGAAAGCGGCCCATGTAGCGGGCCGGCTTGACGCCCGGCATGTCCGTCAGTTCGATGAAGCGCTCGGCGCTGGCGCGCAGGCTGAAGCGCCACTGCTCGGGGGCGCTGGTCTTAAAATAGGCAAACTTCTTGCCGCTCACTTCATACACGAGGATGTTCGACGGCGGGCCGTACAGCACGGCTTGCGCGCCGGGCAGGGCCGCGCAAACGTCTTTCAGTTCATCACTTGTCATTCGTCAACCGCCATGAATTGTTGGGTGTTATGGTCGAAGGCATAGGCCGCGCCGGTGGGAGCGTCCAGCAGCGCAATGAAACGGTCATCCACGCTGAGCACGGCGCCCAGCGACACGAGGGCCACGTTGGCGCTGTCGTTGATGTAGTCGTCGCTTTCGTCGTTGGCCGTGAAGCGCCAGCCGCTGTCGTCGGCGGTGTCCGGTTCCTCGCGGTACAGGTAGCCGACGGGCGCGCCGTCTTCCAGCACTCTTTTCGTGACGAAGCACAGGCCCGCGTAGCGGTTGACGAGGTTATCGTCATCGTCGTGCTGCGTATTGATGATGTGGCGTGCCGCGAAGGCGATGGGGTCTTGCGCGTGCAGGTCGCGGATGTAGCCGGGCGTGTTGTCGAGCTTGCCCGTGAATTGGCCGCCGGCGTCCACCGTATCGACCAGCACCCACATGCGCTCGGCGCCCGGCGCGTGCGGATCGTCGCTGTGGAAGGCGAAGATCAGCTTGACCACGTCGCCGGGGCGCACCTGGGCGATGGCCTCGGGCGGCGATTTATAGAAGGTGTAGGGATGGCGCGCCGCCAGTTCGGCTGCGTCGGCCAGGTGCCAGCTGGGCATGGTGATCCGTCGTCAGGAAAGAAAGCCCATGGTAGCCGATTGCACGCCTGAAAGCACGCCGCGCGCGCAAGCCGTATGATGGCCGTTCCCCCTCTCACACAAGGACAGGCATGACGGACGCAACGATCCCCCATTTACCCCTCAACGATGGCCGGCGCATCGCGCAGATCGGCTTTGGCACCTGGCCGCTCGACGATGCGCAGGCGGAGACGGCCGTGCAGGCGGCGCTGGCCTGCGGCTACCGCCTGATCGATACGGCGGCCCGCTACGGCAATGAAACGGGCGTGGGCCGCGGCATCGCCGCCAGCGGTCTGCCGCGCGGCGAGGTGGCGATCACCAGCAAGCTGCGCGGCAGCGAGCACGGTTACGAGACGACCTTGCGCGCCTTCGACGCCACCATGGCCGCGCTGGGCACCGATTACCTCGACCTGTACCTGATCCATTGGCCGCTGCCCATGCGGGACCTGTATGTGGACACGTGGCGCGCCTTCGTGCGCCTGCGCGAGGAAGGGCGCATCCGCTCGATCGGCGTATCGAATTTCCAGCCCGCGCATATCGAACGCCTGCTGGCGGAGACGGGCGTGCTGCCCGCCGTGAACCAGCTCGAGCTGCACCCGGACTTCACGCAGGCGGCCTTGCGCGCCTGGCATGCGCGGCAGGGCATCGTCATCGAGTCATGGAGTCCGCTGGGACGCGGCGCGCTGCTGCAGGACGCCACCGTGCTGCGCCTGGCGCAGAAGCACGGGCGCTCGGCCGCGCAAATCCTGCTGCGCTGGCATGTGCAGCACGGCCTGGTGGCGATCCCGAAATCGCAGGACCCGGCGCGCATGGCACAAAACCTGGCCGTCTTCGACTTTGCCCTCGACGGTGACGACCTGGCGGCGCTGGCGCTGCTCGACGGCGATCATCGCCAGGGCGGCGATCCCGATACCAACGACGAACGGTAAACGAAAAAAGGGAGGCGCGAGGCCTCCCTTTGCATTGCTGCGGCAGCGCTTACCAGCTGTAGCCGGCCTTGGCGTAGTAGTAGCGGCCGTTGAAACCGTTCGGCGCGAAGATGCTGTAGGGCTGCGTGCCGTTGACGTTCAGGTTGCCGTTGCTGGTCACTTGCGCCGGGTAGCGGTTGGTGACGTTGTCGATGCCGGCCACCAGGCGCCAGTTCTTGTCCAGCTTCACGGAACCGGACAGGTCCAGCACCCATTGCGGGTCATACGTCTGGTCCAGCTTGACGTCGTTTTGCGGCACGGTGAAGCTGCCGTAGCGCGTCACGACGCCGTGCGCATTCCAGATGCCGAAGCTGTAGTCGGCGGCCAGGCTGAACTTGTCCTTCGGCGACGCCACCGTGATGCGGTCGATGCTCTGGCGGTCGATCAGTTTCAGGTTGTTGGCCGTCAGGATGGCCGGATTGTCGGCGATTTTTTGTACCGTGCTCTTGTTGTGGTTGTACGCCGCGGTGAGGTCCAGGCGGTTCTTGTCCTGCAGGTCGATGCGGTAGGTGCTGACGATGTCCACGCCTTCCGTGCGCGTATCGACGGCGTTGGTGAAGTAGCGCGCCGCGCCCACGGGCGTGCCTTGCGCCGCCAGCTGGCTCTTGAGCTTGTCGTTCAGCGCCAGGTTGGCCGAGAACAGGATGCGGTTGTCGATGTCGATGCGGTAGGCGTCGATGCTGGTGGTGAAGTTGCGGTTGGGCTGGAACTGCAGGCCCAGGCTGTAGTTGCGGGCCTTTTCCGGTTTCAGGTCCTGTGCGCCGAGGGCGCGCGCCTGCGGCGTGTTGACGGCAAAGGTGCCCGTCTCGATGGCCGTATTGGTGCCATTGACCACCTGGAAGTTGGTGGTGGTGATGGTGTAGTACTGCTGCGCCAGCGACGGTGCGCGGAAGCCGCTCGACACGGTGCCGCGCAGGGACAGGGCGTCCGTGAACGCGTAGCGGGCCGAACCCTTGGCCGAGGTGGTGCTGCCGAAGTCGCTGTAGCGCTCATGGCGCAAGGCCACGCCGCCGGACAGATTTTTCGTCGCTTCCGCTTCCAGGTTTACGTAGATCGATTCGTTGTGGCGCGAATGGCTGCCTGCGTTGGCAGGACGGAAGCCGGCAAAGCCTTGCGAGCCGCCACCCGTGTACGACGCTGCGTCGCCGGCGCCGATGCTGTATTTCTCATGGCGCGCTTCGGCGCCCACGGCTACCGTCAGCGGGCCGGAGAAGGCGGCGACAGGGAATTCGCGCGCCGCATCGAGGTTAAAGACGGTCTGCTCGTTTTTCAGCGAACCGGCATAGAAATGCGTGGGGCTGTTCGCGCCCAGCGACTGGTTGACCGTGTTGTCCAGGTCCAGCTCGAACTTGTTGCTGCCGTAGTTCAGGCTGGCATCCCAGCGCCAGCCGGCCGCTTCGCCGCGCAAGCCCGTGACGAGGGACTGGTCCGTCAGCGTGCTGTTTTGCAAAGGCAAAAAGCCTTCCGGGAAGAGCGGCGTGCGCTGCACGAACAGCTTCGCATTGTTCGGGTCCGGGATCAGGGCCGTGCGCCACGTGGCGGCGGCCGAGGTGTCGCGCTTGCCGTAATTGCCGAAGGCGTACCAGTCCACACTGTCATTGATGCGGTATTCGCTGTTGAGGAAAATCGTCGCCGGCTTGCTTTCCGGGTCGCCATAGCGCTGGTTGACCTTGCCATAGCGCGGTTCCAGCGGATTGCGGAAATCGGCGCCGGCGCGGTTGGTCGGATCGCGTTCCGCCACTTCGGCCGAGACGCGCACCCAGCCGTCGTCGCCCAGCTTGAAGCCGGCCGAACCCTTGATGGACTTTTGCTTGCCGTCGCGTTCCTGCGTCTGGCCATAGCCCACTTCGATATCGCCGCCGGCCGCGCCTTTTTTCAGGATGATGTTGATCACGCCGGCAATCGCGTCGGAGCCGTACTGGGCCGCGGCGCCGTCGCGCAGCACTTCCACGTGGTCGATGGCGGCCAGGGGAATGGCGTTCAGGTCGACGGGCGCCGAGCCGCGGCCCAGCGAACCGTTGACGTTGACGACGGCCGAGGTATAGCGGCGCTTGCCGTTCACCAGCACCAGGGTCTGGTCGGGCGACAGGCCGCGCAGCTGGGCCGGACGCACGGCGTCGCTGGCGTCGGCGCCTGTGGCGCGGGCAAAGTTCAGCGATGGCAGCAGGCGCGCCAGCACGGTGGCCAGTTCGGCCGAACCCGTGCTTTGCAGGTCGCGCGAGGTGAGGATGTCGATCGGCGATTCGGAATCGATGGTGCGGCGGTTCTTGGCGAAGGTGCCGGTGACCACCACCGATTGCAATTCGCCTTCGGCCGGCAGCTCTTGCTGCGCTTGCGCCTGCATGGGCAGGCTGAAGCAGGCGATCAGGCTGGCGGCGATAACGGTTTTCACGGGCAGGGCGGGAAGCTGGGAGCGGACAGTGCTTGAACTCATCGACGATATCTCTTCGGTTAGGGGATGCACGGACCATGGCGGTCCGGTGATGAAATCAGATTAACAGCGGGCACGTGGCGTGCTTACGAATCCTTATGTCTATCGATATGCAATAAATATCTGATACACGTAGAAATGACGCGAGTAGCGCATATGGCCTCGTTTCCAGCATACGACCGGGCATGGCAAGGCTGCAATGCTGCACAGCAGTAAATTGCCAGCTGTTGTATAAATACGACTATCTGCGATGAGAGTGGGTAGCCTGGCGGCGGCGTGCGCCGCCAGGCGGTGGGCGGCTACTGGCCCGGATTGGGTATCTGGGCGTGGATGGCGTCGACGGCCGCCACCAGTTCCGGCGACAGCGTGAGCTGGTGGGCGTCGATATTTTGTCGCAACTGTTCGACGCTGGTGGCGCCGATGATGGTCGAGGCGACGAACCAGCGCGTATAGCACCAGGCCAGCGCCAGCTGCGCCGGCGTCAAGCCATGCGCGCGGGCCAGCGCCGCATATTGCGTGGCCGCTTCGATGGTGGCGGGGCGCACGTAGCGGGGACTCCAGCCGGCGGGGAAGCGCGTCAGGCGGCCCTGGGCTTGCGGATCGTCGATGTATTTCGCCGTCAGCTGGCCGAATGCCAGGGGGCTGTAGGCCAGCAAGCCCACATTTTCCCGGTGGCAAGTCTCGTCCAGCAAGCTCGTTTCGAAATGGCGCGCCGTCAGGTTGTACAGGTTCTGGATCGAGGCGATGCGGGGCAAGCCTTTCAGCTCGGCCTGCTTGATGAACTCGCACACGCCCCACGACGATTCGTTCGACACGCCGATGTGGCCGATCTTGCCTTCGTCGACCAGCTTGCCCAGCACGGCCAGGGTGTCTTCGATGGCGACCGAGGCGTGCTCCTTGCGGGGGTTGTACACGCTGGCGCCGAAGATGGGCAGGTTGCGGCTGGGCCAGTGCAGCTGGTACAGGTCAATGTGCTCCGTCTGCAGCCGGCGCAGGCTGTCTTCGACGGCGGCGCGGATGTTGGCCGCGTCGTGGTTCGTCTTGCCCTTGCGTATCCAGTGCATGCGCGAGTTCGGCCCGGCCACCTTGCTGGCCAGCACGATGTCGCCGCGCCTGCCGCTTTTCTTCAGCCAGCTGCCGATATGGCGTTCCGTGCTGCCCTGCGTCTGCGCGCTGGCCATCACGGGATACATCTCGGCCGTGTCGATGAAGTTGATGCCCCGTTCCAGCGCGTAATCGAGCTGGCTGTGCGCTTCGGCTTCCGTGTTCTGTTCGCCGAAGGTCATCGTGCCCAGGCAGATCCGGCTCACTTCCAGGCTGCTGGCGCCCAGCTTGATCTTTTCCATGCGCCGTCCTTAGCGTGCCTGCTTGCCGCGCAGCGCGCGCGCGCAATCCTTGATCAGCGCGGGACCGGCGTAAATCAGGCCGCTGTACAGCTGCACCAGCTGCGCGCCCGCCTCGAACTTGGCCACGGCGTCGCTGCCCTGCATGATGCCGCCCACGCCGATGATGGGCAGCGCGTCGCCCAGTTCCGCCTTCAGCAGGCGGATCACATTGTTCGACAGTTCGAACACGGGCGCGCCGGACAGGCCGCCCGCTTCCGCGCCGTGCGGCATGCCTTCCACGGCGCTGCGCGACAGGGTCGTGTTGGTGGCGATGACGCCGTCGATCTGGTGGCGCGTGAGCGACTCGGCGATGCTTTTCACCTGTTCGCCATCCATGTCCGGCGCGATTTTCAGGGCCAGCGGCACGTAGCGTTTGTGCTTGTCCGCCAGGCGCGCCTGGGCATCTTTGAGCTGCGACAGCAGGGCGTCGAGTTCCGACGCGCCCTGCAGCTGGCGCAGGTTTTTCGTGTTCGGCGACGAGATGTTCACCGTCACATAGCTGGCGTAGGGATAGACTTTTTCCAGGCACAGCAGATAGTCGTCGGCCGCCCGCTCGATGGGCGTGTCGGCGTTCTTGCCGATGTTCAAGCCCAGCACGCCGGCGCGGTCCTGGTAGAACTTCGACGCCTGCACGTTGGCGACAAACGCGTCCACGCCGCCATTGTTAAAGCCCATGCGGTTGATGATGCCCTGCGCCTGCGGCAGGCGGAACATGCGCGGTTTCGGGTTGCCCGCCTGTGCGCGCGGCGTGACGGTGCCCACTTCGATGGAGCCAAATCCCAGGTCGGCCAGCGCGTCGATGTAGGCGCCATCCTTGTCCAGGCCGGCGGCCAGGCCCACGGGATTGGGAAAGGTGATGCCCATCACCGTGCGCGGGTCGGCTGCCGGTTTGCCGGCCAGCTTCGTCAGGCCCAGCGCGGCGGCGCGTTTCAGGGCGGGCAGGGTGAGATGGTGGGCCGCTTCGGCATCCATCGAAAACAGCAGCGGGCGGGCGAGGGAGTACAGGAATTTTTCAGACATGGGGCGCTTTGAGTAGGTGTGCGGGCCGCCGGGAACGGCTGGCGGCGCGCGGAATAAGTGCCGTATTTTACCGTGTTCCACGCAGCGGTCGGGTGTATAGTTCTTGTTGGCTAAATGCAATATTGATCCATTGATAATCCGCATCCGGCCTTGGACTTTCCTGTTTCTTCTCTGTTCTGTTTACTTCATAAGCGAGACATCGATTGAAAAAGACACGCATCTTGACGGCCATCGCAGCCGCCAGCGCACTGCTGCTGAGCCACCCGGCCCTGGCACTGCCCAATACGCAAGACACCCGCATGCTGAGCGAACCGGCCGTCTCCAGCCGCCACATCGCCTTCATCTATGCGGGCGACCTGTGGCTATCGAACCTCGACGGCGGCGGCGCGCGGCGCCTGACCTCGGACCTGGGCGACAAGTCCAACCCCGTCTTCTCGCCCGACGGCAGCCTGATCGCGTATAGCGCGAACATCGACGGCAATGTGGACGTGTACGTGATCGCGGCGGCGGGCGGCGTGCCGCGCCGCCTGACCTTCCACCCGGGCGCGGACCTGGCGCAGGCCTTCACCCCCGATGGCAAGGCCGTGATGTTTACCTCTCCGCGCGCCGCCTTCAACAACCGCTTCCAGAAGCTGTTTACGGTGCCGGTGACGGGCGGCGTGGAAACGCAGCTGGAAATCCCCAATGCCTCGCGCGCCGCCTATTCGCCCGACGGCAAGCGCATCGCCTACAACCCGCTGGCGCCCGCCTTCAAGCAGTGGAAGCGCTACCGTGGCGGCACCAATTCCTGGCTGTGGCTCTTCTCGTCGGCCGACAAATCCATCGAAAAAATCCCCCAGCCCACCACGCGCTCGAACGACGTCGACCCCATGTGGCTGGGCGATACCGTGTACTTCCGCTCGGACCGCAACGGCGAATTCAACCTGTTTGCGTATGACGTGAAGACGAAGGCCGTGCGCCAGCTGACGCAGCACACGGATTTCCCCGTGCTGAACGCCTCGGCGGCGAACGGCACGATCGTCTACGAGCAGGCCGGCTATTTGCACGCCTTCGATATCGCCAGCGGCCAGGCGCACAAACTGGCCATCGCCGTGGCCAGCGACCTGGGGCAGACGCGCCCCCGCTGGGTCAAGAACGCGAAATACATCCGCGATGCGTCGATCTCGCCCTCGGGTGCGCGCGTGGCATTCGAGTACCGGGGCGAGATCGTCACCATCCCCGCCGACAAGGGCGACGTGCGCAACCTGACGCAGACGGCCGGCGCCCACGAGCGCACGCCCATCTGGTCGCCCGATGGCCGCTCGGTCGCGTATTTTTCGGACGAGTCGGGCGAGTATGAATTGCACGTGCGTTCGCAGGACGGCAAGGGGGCGGTGAAGAAACTCAAGCTCAATGGCAGCGGCTTCTATGACAATGCCGTCTGGTCGCCCGACAGCAGGAAGATCGCGTTTGCCGACAATGGCTGGAGCATGTACGTGATCGACGTCGGCACGGGCAAGGTGCAAAAAATCGCCACGGAGCCGATGTATGGCGTGGACAAGAGCATGCGCGCCTCGTGGGCGCCCGACTCGCGCTGGCTGGCCTACACGCTCAATTCGCCCACCTACACGCGCAGCGCCTATATCTATTCCGTCGAACAGAACAAGTCGATGCCCGTGACCGATGGCTTGTCCGACGTGGCCCAGCCCGTGTTCGACAAGAGCGGCAAATACCTGTACTTCTTCGCCTCGACCAATGCGGGGCCCAGCAACAACTGGTTCTCGCAGCAGAACGAAGACAACCTGGTGACGCGCACCGTGTGGATGGCCGTGCTGCGGCGCGACTTGCCGTCGCCGCTGATCAAGGAAAGCGACGAGGAAAAGGCGGCCGGCGCGGAGAGCCGGAAGGAGTCGGCCAAGGCCGAAGCCGAGTCGAAAAACGATGCGAAGAACGAACCGAAGATCGATCCGAAGACGGGCCGCGACGACCCGAAAGTCACGGTGGCTCCCGTGGCGCCGATTGCCATCGATTTCGACGGCATCGCCACGCGCATCGTCGACCTGCCGCTGCCAGCCGCGCAGTTTTCCAACCTGACGGCCGGCGCTGCGGGACAGATCTTTCTGCTGCGCGAAAGCGATGGCAAGAAGGCCGTGCAGCGCTTTGATTTAAAGGAGCGCAAGGCGGAAACGGTGGTGGCGGAGGCGGACGATTTCGAGGTCTCGGCCGATGGCAAGAAGCTGCTGTACCGCCAGAAGGACAACTGGGCCATGGGGTCGGCCACGGGCAAGCTGCTGGCGCCGGGCGAGGGCAAGATCAAGGTCGATGCCATCGAAGTGAAAGCCGATCCGCGCGCCGAGTGGACGCAGATTTTCAATGAGGTGTGGCGCATCAACCGCGATTATTTCTATGACCCGGGCATGCACGGCGTGGACTGGAAGGCCATGCGCGACAAGTACGCCGTCTTCCTGCCCGAGCTGTCCAGCCGCGCCGACCTGAACCGGTTGATCCAGTGGATGTGCAGCGAGCTGGCCGTGGGCCATCACCGCGGTGGCGGCGGCGACGATTTCATCGAGGCGAAGAAGGTGCCGGGCGGGCTCCTGGGCGCCGATTACGAGGTGAGCGACGGCCATTACCGCTTCAAGAAGGTGTATGGCGGCTTGAACTGGAATCCCGCCCTGCGCGCGCCGCTGACGGAGCCTGGCCTGAACGTCAAGGCGGGCGAATACCTGCTGGCCGTCGACAGCCGTCCTTTGCTGCCGCCGACGAATCTCTACAGCGCCTTCGAGAACACGGCCGGCAAGGCCATCGACCTGACCGTGGGGCCATCGGCCGACGGCAAAGGCGCGCGCACGATTACCGTGGTGCCCGTGCCCACCGAGGATGCCTTGCGCAACCGCGACTGGATCGAAGGCAATATGCGCAAGGTGAATGCGGCGACGGGCGGCAAGGTGGCCTACGTGTACGTGCCCAATACGGCGGGCCTGGGCCACACCTACTTCAAGCGCTACTTCTTCCCGCAGGCGGACAAGCAGGCCATCATCGTCGACGAGCGTTTTAATGGCGGCGGCAGCGTGGCCGATTACTACATCGAGATCCTGCAGAAGAAGGAAATCGCCTGGTGGACCATGCGCTACGGCGCCGACATGAAGACGCCGTCGGCTTCCATCCAGGGGCCGCGCGCCATGCTGATCGACGAGACGGCCGGTTCGGGCGGCGACCTGCTGCCGTGGATGTTCCGCAAAAACAACATGGGTCCGCTGATCGGCAAGGCGACCTGGGGCGGCCTGGTGGGCATCCTCGGCTTCCCCGTGCTGATGGATGGCGGTTTCATCACGGCGCCCAACCTGGCGTTCTGGACGCGCGAGAACGGCTGGGGCGTGGAAAACGAAGGCGTGCCGCCCGATATCGAAGTGGAACAAACGCCGGCCGACGTCATTGCCGGGCGCGATCCGCAGCTGGAAAAGGCGATTGAGGTGATCCAGGCCGAGCTGGCGAAGAACCCGCCCGTGCGGCCTGCGCGTCCGGCGTTTCCGGACAAGAGCAAGTAGGTCGGATCAGGGGCGATGAAGGGCAGGGGGCAGACCCTCTCGATTGTTAGCTCCGAGCTTGGCGCTAACGCTCGCGGGGGTCTGACCCCGGCATTACATGCTGGGTTTGATTTACATCACCACCCACTGCCCCTTGATGCGCGCTTCCAGGGGCTTGAAGTTGATCTTGTAGGCCATTTTCGGGCTTTGCGCGATCCAGTAGCCCAGGTAGATGTAGGGCAGGCCCAGTTCCTGCGCCTGGGCGATTTGCCACAGCACGTTGTAGGTGCCGTACGAGGCGCCCGCCACGTCCGGGTCGAAGAACGTGTAGACGGACGACAGGCCATCGGCCAGCACGTCGATGATGCTGACCATGCGCAGGATGCCTGCGGCATCGCGGAATTCCACCAGGCGCGTATTGACCCGGCTTTGCAGCAGGAATTGCGCGTACTGGTCGCGGCTGTCCTGGTCCATGCCGCCGCCCGCATGGCGCGTGCTCTGGTAGCGCAGATACAGTTCGTAGTGCTCGTCGAGGAAGGACAGGCTGGCCACGCCCGCCTGCAGGTCGGCGTGCCGGTTCCACGCGCGGCGCTGGTTGCGGTTGGGCGTGAAGGACTGCGCCACCACGCGCACGGGAATGCAGGCCTGGCAGCCGTCGCAGTACGGGCGGTAGGTAAAAATGCCGCTGCGGCGAAAGCCGTTGCGCACCAGTTCCGAATACACGTCGCTGTTGATCAGGTGCGAGGGCGTGGCCACCTGCGAGCGGGCCTGGCGGTCGTCCAGATAGCTGCACGGGTAGGGCGCCGTCGTGTAGAACTGCAGGGTGGCAAACGGTAGTTCGTTCAGGTGCGTCATGCTGATCCTGTCTGGTCTGTCCGCGGCAATGAAGGTCTGCCTGAAGATATCATAGCTTTTTTATGCGGATGGCGCAGCTCGCCAATCGGTGATTTGCGCTGCTTCAATAGCGACGCGTACGTGGGCCAGGAAGCGCGCGCGCGAAATGGGCGCCGCGCCCAGCGAGGCCAGGTGTTTTGTTTCCTGCTGGCAGTCAATCATGGCCACGCCGCGCGCCTTCAAAAAGCGCACCAGCTGCGCCAGCGCGATCTTCGAGCCATCCGTGACCCGCGCGAACATCGATTCGCCATAGAACATGCGCCCGATCGATACGCCATACGCGCCGCCTACCAGTTCGCCATCGAGCCACAGTTCCGACGAGTGCGCGTAGCCCAGCTTGTGCAAGCCCGTGTAGCCGGCGATGATCTCGTCCGAGATCCACGTGCCCGGGCCATCCTTGCGCGGCGCCGCGCAGGCGCGCATGACGGCTTCGAAGTCGCCGTCGAAGCGCAGCTGCCAGCGCCCGTCCGTGGCGGCGCTGCGCTCGACCCTGCGCAGCGCCTTGGCCAGGCTGTCGGAGACCTTGAAGTCTTCCGTCATCAGCACCATGCGCGGATCGGTGCTCCACCACAGGATGGGCTGGCCTTCGGAAAACCAGGGGAAGATGCCGCGCCGGTAGGCGTCGAGCAGGCGCGCGGGCGACAGGTCGGCGCCGGCCGCCAGCAGGCCGGGCGCCTCGTCGGTCAGCGCGCGCGAAACGTCGGGAAACGGGGTGTGGATGTCGAGCCAGGGAATCATGCTGTGTCGGCGTGGACGGGGTCAGGAAGCTTGCTCGGCATCCGTGCGCGCCATCGGGCGCGTGATGTCGCCCGTATGGAAACCGTAGCTGCCGCCTTCGCGGATTTTCACGCGGTCGGCAAAGAACAGTTCCAGGGTGGCGCGGATGGTGGGGAAGGCCAGGTCATCCCAGGGAATCTGCGCTTCCGTAAACAGCTGCACTTCCAGGCTTTCGATGCCGGGCGCGAAATCGAGGTCGCGCAGGCGCGCCAGGTAGAACAGGTGCACCTGGTGCACGCGCTGCACGTTCAGCAGCGAAAACAGGGGGCCCAGTTCGATATGCGCGCCCGCTTCCTCCACCGTTTCGCGCTCGGCCGCGTCGGACGTCGTTTCGTCGTTTTCCATGAAGCCCGCCGGCAGGGTCCAGTAGCCCAGGCGCGGTTCGATGGCGCGCTTGCACAGCAAGACCTGCAGCTGTCCATCCTCTTCCCAGACGGGGATGGAGCCGACCACCATTTTCGGGTTCTGGTAATGGATGGCGTCGCAGTTGGCGCAGACATAGCGCGGACGGTTGTCGCCTTCCGGAATGGACAGGCTGACAGGGTGGGCGCATTCGGAGCAGAATTTCATGGGCGGGCTTAGGAAAAGAATGATGTCTAGTGTAACGCTTACTGTACACCGATTGCGTGCGGCGTGGCGTGACGGGCGGACACTATGCCAAGCGGCAATTGGGCGGATTTTTAATTAAATGGTTCTATTGCAGCGGAAGTTGAGATAGCTATTGCCTAAGCCACCTGTTTTCCCTTATAATTCTTGTGCGGGGTGGAGCAGTCTGGCAGCTCGTCGGGCTCATAACCCGAAGGTCACAGGTTCAAATCCTGTCCCCGCAACCAATACCGAAAGCCGCCGACTCTTGCAAAAGACCGGCGGCTTTTTCATTTCTGCCGGAATTTACCCAGCGGCCAACTCCGGCAGGCGGGGCAGGAATGACATTGTCAAATCATGCCCTTTACGCCGCGCAACAATTTGGTATATAATTCTTGTGCGGGGTGGAGCAGTCTGGCAGCTCGTCGGGCTCATAACCCGAAGGTCACAGGTTCAAATCCTGTCCCCGCAACCAATTCGAAACCGCTGGTTCCTCGCAAGAGGGCCAGCGGTTTTTTCTTTTAGGGGGCGATATCCTCTGTCAATTGGCGCGCATACACGACCAGCCGCAAGTGGCGGTCCGCATCGATGGTCAGCGAGGTGTGTTCATAGGCCAGTTCCGCGCCGTCGACGTGCAGGCGGCGCACGCCGGCGCACGGTGCGTGCACGTCGTGGCGGCGCCACCACTGCTTGAATTCCGGCGATACTTTTTCCAGTTCTTCCACCAGCGCGTGGATATCGGCTTCCTGCGTGGCGCGTGCGTAGTCGCGGCGAAAGCTCGACAGTATCAGCGGCGCCTGCTCTTCCCAGCCGATGAAGCGTGAGCGCAGCAGCGGATCGGTAAACAGCAGCCACAGCAGATTGCGCCGCGCCGGCACATGCGCGCCGAAGCCGAACAGGGCATCGGCGCCACCATTAAACGCCAGCACGTCCCAGCGCAGGTTGAGCACATACGCCGGATGCGCCAGTTCGTGCATCAGGCGGCGCACCATCGGCGGCACCACGCAATACGTCTTGCCCTCTTCGGCCGGCGGACGCGCATGCGCCAGCAGGAACAGGTGGCGGCGCTCGCCCGCGTCCAGCTTCAGCACTTCGGCCAGCTTGTCGAGGAAGGCGCTGGAGACGCCGATGTCGCGCCCCTGCTCCAGCCAGGTGTACCAGGTCAGCCCCACGCCGGCCAGCGCCGCCACTTCCTCGCGGCGCAAGCCCGGGGTCCTGCGCCGCCCGCCGCCGGGCAAGCCCACGTCTTCCGGGGACAGCCGCGTGCGGCGCGCCTGCAGGTAGGCGGCCAGTTCGTGGCGGGTACGGGCCAAAGTGCGCATGGTGCGGTATTTCCTGTGAGTCTGTTGCTATCAGTAATAGCATAAACAGTTAAATTGTAATTGTTTATATTGTATTCCAGAATGCCTGTTTTCTTCCTGAAGGCTGCTCCATGCTTGATTCTTCCTCTCCCAGCGGCCCTGACGTGGCCGCCACCGCCGCGCTGCCCGCCACCGTCTACCTGATCGCCGTGGGCGCGTTCGCGCTGGGCATGGCCTCGTATGTGACGGCGGGCTTGATGCCGATGATTGCCAGTGCCTTTGCCGTTTCCGTGGCGATGGCCGCGCAGCTGGTGACGGCGTTTACCCTGGCCTATGGCCTCGGTTCGCCGCTGCTGGTGGCTTTGCTGCCGGCGCGCGCGCAGCGCTCCGGCCTCTTGATCGCCCTGGGCGTGTTCGTGCTGGCGAACGGGGCCAGCGCGCTGGCGCCCGGCTTCAGCAGTTTGCTGGCATGGCGGGCCATCGCCGGCATCGGTGCGGGCGTCTACCTGGCGCTGGGCATTGCGGCCGCGGCCGGCGTATCGGCGCCGCAGCAGCGGGGCAAGGCCATCGGCGCGATCATGGGCGGCATGGCGGGCGGCACGGTGCTGGGCGTGCCCCTGAGCCTGTTGCTGGCGCAGCAGCTGGGCTGGACCGCGGCCCTGTGGCTGGTGGCCTTGCTGGGCGCGCTGGCGCTGGCGGGCTTGCTGTGGAAGCTGCCCGCGCTGCCTGCCGCATCGTCCGCGCCGGCCATCTCGCTGCGCCGCAAGCTGGCCTTGCTGGCCGACGGCCGGGTGCTGGCCATCCTGCTCGTGTCCCTGCTGGCGGCCATCGCCAGCCTGGGCATGTACACCTTCATCGCGCCGCTGCTGGCCTGGTCGGCGCAGGACGCAGCAATGTCCAGCACGCCCTTTCTGTGGGCCTGGGGCGTGGGGGGGATCGTTGGCAGCGTGCTGGTCGGGCCATGGGCGGACAAGGTGGCGGCGCCGAAGCTGACCCTGTTCATCCTGGCGCTGCTGGCGCTGGCCTTGTGCGCGCTGCCGCTGGCGGCCGGCTGGTCGGCGTGGCTGATGCTGGCGCCCATCGTGCTGTGGGGCGCGGCTGGGTGGGCCCTGCAAGTGCCGCAGAACCAGCAACTGCTGGCCGTGCGCGCGCGGCAGGGCGACGGCAACCTGGCCATCGCCCTCAACGAATCGGCGTTGTACCTGGGCAGCGCCATCGGCGCCGCCACGGGCGGGGTGCTGCTCCTGCTGGACTGGCCCATGTGGTTGCTGGGGGCCAGCGCCGCCCTGGTTGCCGCCGCCGCGCTGCTGCTGCAGTCCGGCCTTGCGCGCCGCAGTTAGCGCTTCTTCGCCAGTTGCATGCCCACGGGCAGGGCGCGGATGCGCTTGCCCGTGGCGGCGAAGATGGCGTTGCACAGGGCGGGCGCGATGGGCGGCGTGGCCGGCTCGCCTACGCCGCCCAGCTCCATGTCCAGGGTGCCCGGCACCAGATGCGTGTGGATCGCGCGTGGCGCGTCGGCGGCCCGCAGTACGGCGTAGTCGTGGAAATTGCTTTGCTCGACCCGGCCATTCTTGAAACTGATCTCGCCGCTCATGGCCAGGGACAAGCCCATGATGCAAGCGCCTTCGATCTGCGAGCGCACGCGGTCCGGGTTGATCTGCGGTCCGCAATCCATGGCGATATCGACGCGCGGCACGATGACTTCGCCGGCCGCGTTGATTTCCACTTCGATCACGGCCGCCACATAGGTAACGAAACTGTAGGATACGGCCAGGCCCAGTCCCCGCCCCTTGGGCAGCTTGCGGCCCCAGCCCGCCTTGGCGGTCGCCAGCTCGATCACGTGGCGCATGCGGCTGATGTCGACCGGATACTTCGCCGGGTCTTCGCCATAGTTCCAGCCGTCGGACAGGTCGGAAGGGTTGATCATGCGCGCCGGTCCCAGGAGCGCCAGCAGGTAGTCGCGGTGGTCCTTCTTCGCCGCGTGCGCCAGTTCGGCCGTGAACGACTGGATGGCGAAGGCATGCGGGATGTTCGACACGGAACGGAACCAGCCGATGCGCGTATGGGCCGGCACTTCTGGCACCTCGACGCGGATGTTCGCGATCGCATACGGCACGTTGATGGCCGACATGCCCAGCTCGAACGGCGCCTGCTTGTTCGCGCCGGCGGCAAAGGTCGAGGTGATGGTGGGCGCCGCCGTGCGGTGCAGCCAGGCCGTCGGCATGCCTTGCGCGTCCAGCGACGCTTCCAGCCGTTCGACGGATACCGTGTGCAGGTAATCGTGCTGCAGGTCGTCGTCGCGCGTCCACGTCAGCTTGACGGGCGCGCCATCCATGGCTTTCGACAGTAGCGCCGCCTCGACGGCGAAATCGGGTTTCGATTTGCGCCCGAAGCCGCCGCCCAGCAGGGTCACGTGGACGGTCACGTCGTCATACGCCAGGCCCAGGGCCTTGGCCACGTTGCTGCGCGTCGCTTGCGGCGCCTGCACGCAGGCCCACACTTCGGCCTTGCCGTCGGCGATGCGCACGGTGGCTGCGGGCGGCTCCATGGTGGCGTGGGCCAGGTGGGGCAGATAGTATTCGGCGCTGAACTTGCGCGCGGCGGGAGCGGCGGCCAGGGTGGCCACCGTCTTGCCCTGGTCGCGCGCCGGGCTGGCCGGCTGGCGCACGGCCGCTTCCAGGGTCTTGCGGAAGGCGGCCGAATCGTAGCCGCCGTTCGGGCCATCTTCCCATTCCAGCACCAGCGCTTCGCGGCCCTTGATGGCGGCCCAGGTGTTCCTGGCGATGACGGCCACGCCGCCCAGCGGATTGAACATGGCCGGCGGCGGACTGCCTGCCAGTTCGACGATGCGCAGCACGCCAGGCACCTTCAGGGCCGCCGTCTTGTCCACGCTTTTCAGCTTGCCGCCAAACACGGGCGGACGGGCGATGACGGCATACGCCATGCCGTCGAGGCGCGTGTCGATGCCGAAGTGGGTATTGCCCGTGACGATGTCGTGCAGGTCGATGCCGCGCGTACTGGTCTGCCCGATGTAGCGCAGCTCGCCCGCCGTTTTCAGGCTGATGCGCGCGCGCGGCGGCACCGGCAATTTGGCCGCTTCCCCGGCCAGCGCGCCGAACGACAGCGAACGCCCGCTGGCCGCGTGCACGACCGCATGGTTGACGGCTTTTACCTCGGTGACGGGCACGTCCCAGCGCACGGCGGCCGCCGTTTCCAGCATCAGGCGCGCCGTGGCGCCCACGTGGCGCATGGCGCGGAACGAGTGGCGCATGCTGCGCGAACCGTCCGTATCCTGGCTGCCGTAGCGCGCTTCGTCGGCGGGCGCCTGCTGCACGCGCACCTGCGCCCAGTCGGCGCCCAGTTCGTCGGCCGCCACCATGGGCAGGCTGGTGCGGATGCCCTGGCCCATTTCGGAGCGGTGCGCCACGATGGTGACGATGCCGTCCGCGCCGATCGACAGGAAGACCAGGGCGTCGTCGACCACGCCGCCGGCCATCTTATCGCCGCCGTATTTGACGGCGTCGGCCGCCATCACGAGGCCGGAAGGGCCGGCCACCAGGGTCAGGCCGGCCAGTGCGCCGGCGGCCTTGAGCCAGCTGCGCCGCGCAGGCGAAGCGGGGGAGGACAGCGTGTCGAGAGTGCTCATTTGGCCGCTCCTTTGGCGTTGATGCTGGCCGAGGCCTGCTTGATGGCCGCGTGGATGCGCGTGTAGGTGCCGCAGCGGCAGATATTGCCGCTCATCGCTTCGCGGATCTGCTGGTCGTTCGGTTTTGGGGTCTTGTGCAGCAGCGCCGTGGCCGACATGATCTGCCCCGCCTGACAGTAGCCGCATTGGGGCACGCCGTGCTCCTGCCACGCCTGCTGCAGCGCCAGGCCGACGTGGTCTTCACCCACCGCTTCGATGGTGGTGATGCGCTTGCCGGCAGCGGCCGACATGGGCGTTACGCAGGAGCGGATGGCTTCGCCATCGAGGTGGACGGTGCAGGCGCCGCACAGGGCCATGCCGCAGCCGAATTTGGTGCCGGTCATGCCCAGTTCGTCGCGCAGGGCCCACAGCAGGGGCGTGTCTTCAGGCAGGGCAAGGTCATGCTGCTTGCCATTGATGGTCAGGGTCGTCATGTTTATTCCTCGGAGTGGGGTGGTGCGAAGAAGCGTGACGGCCGTCCGTCAGGCGGATTGGCGCATCAGTATGGGATGGTAGCACCAGCCGGCATGCGCTGCAGGTCAGGCCAGCACATGCCGGCACAGGTTCTTCTATACTGCGGGTCCAGACAGGGAGAATTTTTTATGGAACACGTCACACCGGCAGCAGGCTTGCCCGATATCCTCGCTCCCGGCTTGCAGGTGGTTTTTTGCGGCCTCAATCCCGGCGTGGATGCGGCGGCGGCCGGCCACCATTTTCTCGGCCGCGGCAACCGCTTCTGGCCCGTCTTGCACCTGGCCGGCTTCACGCCGCACCTGGTGGCGCCGCAGGACGATCGAAGCGTGCTCGGTTTCGGACTGGGCCTGACGGCGGCTGTCGGGCGTCCGACCCGCCGCGCGGACCAGGTGGAGGAGGACGAATTCGCACAGGCGGAGGCGGGCCTGCTGCACAAGCTGGCATGGGCGCAGCCCCAGTGGATCGCTTTCCTGGGCAAGGCCGCCTACGCGGCCATGACGGGAAAACGCCGACTGGACTGGGGCGAACAGCCGGAACGCTTCGGCGGCGCGCGCGTGTGGATACTGCCCAACCCCAGCGGACTCAATCGCGGCTATTCAAAGGAACGGCTGGTCGACGCCTATGCGGAACTGCGGCGCG
Organism: Janthinobacterium sp. P210006; assembly: GCF_036231885.1. NCBI lineage: Bacteria > Pseudomonadati > Pseudomonadota > Betaproteobacteria > Burkholderiales > Oxalobacteraceae > Janthinobacterium > Janthinobacterium sp. P210006. Next base: position 946,325 of record NZ_JAZARD010000001.1, read on the forward strand.
CTCAGATGGCGTCCAGCTGACGCGCGCGCAGGCGCGGCGTGACGAAATCGAGAAACGCGCGCAATTTCAACGGCAGCGGCGCCTGGCCCTTGTGCAGCAGGCTGACGGACAGGGGCGCCGCTTCGAACGGTGCGAGCACGATGCGCAGCGCGTCGCTGCGCAGGGCGTCCATGACCTGATACGACAGCACGCGGATCACGCCCACGCCCAGGGTCGCGGCGGCAATCGCCGCGTCCACCGTGTTGACGGCCAGCCGCGCATGCACGGGCACGGACTGCGCCGATTTGCCCGTGCCGAAGACCCAGGCGCGCCGCGATTCCAGCACTTCAAAACTGATGCAGTCGTGCGCGGCCAGGTCACCCGGCGCGAGCGGCACGCCATGCGCGGCCAGGTAGCCGGGACTGGCGCAGACGACGCGGCGCACCGTGCCGACGCGCGTGGCGATGAAGCTGCTGTCGGGCAGGTCGCCGATGCGCACGGCCACGTCGACCTGCTCGTCCATCAGGTGCACGACGCGATCGGTCAGCACCAGCTTGATCTCGATTTCCGGATACTGGGCGAGAAACTCCGCTACCACGGGCACGATGTGCAGGCGCCCGAACACGACGGACGCGGTGACCGTCAGCTCGCCTTTGGGCGCCACGTATTCGCCCGTTGCCGTGCGCTCCGCTTCCGCGATCTCCTCGAGGATGCGGCGGCATGCGGCCACGTAGGAACCGCCCGCCTCCGTCAGTGCCAGCTGGCGCGTCGTGCGGTGCAGCAGGCGCGTGCCGAGGTGCGTTTCCAGCGCCGCCACCTTGCGGCTGACGGTGGCCAGCGGCATGCCGAGATGGCGCGCGGCGGCCGACAGGCTGCCCGCGTCCACCACCGCCAGCAGGATGGTCATGGATTCCAGCCTATCCATGGAGCGTTGCCATGTAAATCCTATCAAATTATGGAAGAATGATTTTCAATCTTATGGGATTCTCTTTGCTGGTGCAAGTACGTAAGCTGGTCTCCTTCGCCGCGGCATGTTGCCGCGCCACCCTGAAAGGAGAGCGCCATGCGCCCCACGCCCGTTTCCGCCACGCCCGTTCCCCCCGCGCCCGTTCTTCCCCTTGAGACGCCTGCCGCGGCGCCTGCGCCGCGCGGCAAGATCCTCATCATGGCCGTCATCGCCGGCGCCGTGATCACCAACATCTATTGCACCCAGCCGATCCTGCCCTTGATCCAGGCGGACCTGGGAGTGGGTCTGGCGGCCGTCGATCTCGTCGCCGGTGCTGCGCTGCTGGGTTTTGCGACGGGGCTGGCCTTGCTCCTGCCGCTGGGTGACCGTTACGACCGGCGCAAGCTGGTGCTGGGCCAGATCGCGCTGGCCTTCGTCTGCGCGCTGGCGGCGGCGCTGGCGCCCGGCATCTGGGCATTGATCGGGGCGTCGTTTGGCCTGGGCATCGTCAGCTGCGTGCCGCAGCAACTGGTGCCGTTCGCCGCGCTGATGTCGCCGCCCGGCGAGCGTGGCCGCTCCGTGGGAACGGTGGTTGGCGGCATCATGGTGGGCATCCTGCTGGGACGCACGGTAGCCGGGGTGGTGGGCGAGGCCTGGGGCTGGCGCGCCGTCTACGCCATGGAAGCGGCGTTCATGGTGCCCGTGTGGATCGCGGCCGCCGCCCTGCTGCCGCAAGGCAAACCCGGCACGCAGCTGTCCTATGCGCGGCTGCTGGCGTCGCTGTGGCCGCTGGCCCGCGACCATCGGCCCATCCGTGAAGCCATGCTGGTCCAGTCGCTGTTGTGGGCTTGCTTCAATGCGTTCTGGGTCAACCTGGCGTCGCTGCTGGCCAACGGTCCATGGCACCTGGGCAGCGCCTGGGCTGGCGGCTTCGGCATCATCGGCGCAGCGGGCGCGCTGGCCGCCACCCTGGGAGGCCGGTTTACCGACAAGCTGGGACCGCGCAGTGTCGTCTGCGCCAGCATCGGCATCGTGACGCTGGGCTACCTGCTGCTGGCGGGCGCCGAGTCTTCGCTGATCCTGCTGGTGGCCGGCGTCATCGTGCTCGACATCGGCGTGCAGGCGGGCCTCGTATCGAACCAGACGCGTGCCTTTGCCGTCGATCCGGCCGCACAGGGCCGCATCAACAGCCTGTACATGACGGCCACTTTTCTCGGCGGCGCCGCCGGCGTGGCGGCCAGCGGCTGGCTGATGACGCACTTGGGCTGGACGGGCGTGGCCGCCTTTGGGCTCGTCCTGTGCCTGTGCGCCAGCCTGATCCACCTGGCCGGCTGGCGCGCAGCGGCGCCGCAATAGCGCTTATCCGTGGCTCAGCGATGTGCTTCCAGCTGCGCATACACGGCGTCGGCGATCTTGCCCAGCTCGGCTTTCGGCAGCCTGGCCGACAGGGCGTAGCCCATCTGGCCATCGATCCAGTAAAACACGCCCAGTTCCTTTTCCTGCGTGTAGCGGAACGCCGTTTCCTGCCGGCCGGCCCGCTCCCTGGCCACGTACAGGGTCAGGCGCTTGCCGCTGCCATCTTCGTACATGAACTGCGCTACGGGGCCGTCGCCGTCGCCGGGCAGCAAACGCCCGCCGATCAAGCGGTAGCCGAGCGGCGACAGCACGGGCGGCTGCAGGGTGCTGCCCAGGCGTTTCGACAGCCATTGCACCAGGTGCGCCTCCTGCTCGACGCCCACTTCCACGGGGTGGCGCACTTCGGGCGTGTAGACGGCGTGGGCGATGGCGGCGCTGCGCGCCAGGGCCAGGGGGCTGGCGCTGGCCGTCCGCAGGTCGCCGCCAGCGTCGCCGTCGCCGCGCAGCAGCCAGCCGCCCATGCCGCCGGCGAGCAGCAGCACGACGGCGGCCGCCGCCTGCATGGCGGGGCGGCGCCATGCACCGTTCGCGGCCGGCGGGCTTGCCGCCTGCAGCAGCGGGGGCGGCACGGCGTCGTCCAGCACGGGGTCGAACAGGGCGCGCAATTGCCGGTTTTGCTCGCGCCAGGCAGCCACCCTGGCAGCGTCCTGCGGATGCGCGTGCAGGTAGGCGTCGACGGCCGCGCGCTCGCCTTCCGGCAGCACGCCGTCGGCCAGGGCGTGCAATTGCGCTTCGCTGATGGCTTGCGTTGTCATTTCACGACTTTCAGGGTGGGTGGGCCGCTGCCCTGGCTACCGGCAGGGCGGCCATCGAGCAGGGTGCGCAGCTTGTCGCGTCCGCGCGACAGGCGCGACATCACGGTGCCGACGGGGATGTCCAGGGTGGCCGCCACCTGCTCGTACGGCATCTGTTCGAGCGCGACGAGCAGGATCACTTCGCGCTGCCCCAGCGGCAAACGGGCCAGCGCCGCATCCATTTCGCCGATGGCGATGGCTTGTCCCGGCGCGCGCTCGGGCGCGGGCAGCACGGCGTCGTCGTCGAGCTCCTGCAGCGCCAGGCCGGGGCGGCGCAGCTGATCGACGTGCAGGTTGTGCATGATGGAAAACAGCCAGGGACGCATCCCGGCGCCCCGCTGCCATTGCTCCAGCCGGCGCCAGGCCCGCTCCACGGTATCCTGCACCAGGTCGTCCGCGTGCACTTCACCGACCAGCGCGCGCGCATAGCGGCGCAGGCCGGGCAGGCACGCTTGCAGCAGGCGGCTGTCGTCAGGCACGGTCATGGCGGCGCGGCGGCAGGCGGCAGGCGGCTTACGGCTTGACGACGTGCCACACGTTCTTGAAGTTGTCGCCGGCCGCGTCGCCCGGCTTCTTGTCTTCCTTGTACAGGTACAGCGGTTTGCCCTTGTAGGTCAGCTGCATGGCGCCGTTGTCTTCGCGCTTGATGCTGCCGTACGGGGCGGCGGGCGAAGCTTCGGTGGCGATGACGGCGGGCCAGGCCACCAGGCAGCCGCCGCTGCAGGCGCTCTTGCCGCTGTCGGCGACATCCTTGTCGAATACATACACGGTCATGCCGCTGGCGTTGACCAGCATGCCGTTGGCGGGCATGACGTCGGCGGCGAAGGCGAGCGGGGCGGACAAGGCGGTGAAAAGGGCGGTGGCGGCAAAGGTGGTGGTCAGGCGCATGATGGTCTCCTTGAGGTTTTGGGGGCTTGCAAGGGATAGACGCGTGCCGCCCGCCGTTTATTCCACCGCTTGCGAATTATTTTTTTCCGGCGCATGCAGGCTGGCCCACAGGTGGGCGGCGGCCATGGTGCGGTGCGGCGCATACTGGCGCAGCCACTGCTCCGTACGCGCCATGTCCGGCTTGCTCTCTTCGCCGAGCAGTTTTTGCAGGGCGGCGCGGATGGCCACGTCGCCGTGCAGCGAGCAGTCGGCGTAGCCGTAGCCGCGCAGCAGCGCGTAATTGACGGTCCACGGGCCGATGCCCTTCACGGCCAGCAGCGCCTGCGAGATGGCCGCCACGTCGCCGGACGGGGGCAGCTCCAGCGACAGGGCTTCCTCGTCGACCAGGCGCGCCAGGCGCAGCACGGTTTCCGCCTTGGCGCGCGAGAATTTGCGGCTGGTCAGTTCTTCCACGGACAGGCGTGCCACGTCGCGCGCCTCCGGGTAGCACCACAAGCCGCTGCCGTGCCGGCGCCCCGCCTGCACAATGAAGCTGCGGCGCAGGGAAATGGCGAACGACAGGTTGATCTGCTGGCCGATGATGGCCCAGGTCAGCGCCTCGAACGGGCTGGCCGACTGCACGATGCGCAAACCGGGATTGACGCGGATCAACGGCGCCAGCAGCGGGTCGCCGGCGGCCAGCAGCGCGAACGGCTGCGGGTCGATGCGCAGGCCGAGGATATTCAGGAGGGCGCCGTGCAGGGGCGTTTGCAGGCCGGCGAAGCCATCGTCATTGCCGTCGATATCTGCCTGGCAGATGGCGGTATCGTCCGTGAAGGCCACGTCCAGTACGACGGGCACGCCGGCAAGCAGGATGCCCTTGCGCAGGCCAGTCGGCGTGACCTGTTCCGCCACGGCTTGCGTATCCCGGCCGTGGAAGGCGATGACATCGTCGCGGCGGTAGCCGGCGGGCAGGGGGAGGGTCCAGTGCAGCAGGGTCATGGCGGGCCAAAGTCAGGGAAGGTATCAGGGGGGCGATGCTGGCGCATCCCGTTTCTTGCTTTCGGCCTAGCGCGCGCAGATATCGGTGCCGGGAGGGCTCAGGGCCGCCGCGTGCTGGATCTGCAGCGCGTCGGGCACGCCGTTCTTGACGGCCGTCAGCTCGGCCAGGATGGAAATGGCGATTTCGGCCGGCGTCTTGCTGCCGATGTACAGGCCGATGGGGCCATGCAGGCGCGCCAGCTGTTCCGCGCTGACGTCGAACTGCAGCAGGCGCTCGCGGCGCCTGGCATTGTTGGCGCGCGAGCCGATGGCGCCCACATAAAAGGCCGGGGATTTGAGCGCTTCCATCAGGGCCAGGTCGTCGAGCTTGGGATCGTGCGTGAGGGCGACGACGGCGCTGCGGCTGTCGAGCTTTAATTCCAGCACCAGGTCGTCGGGCATGGCATGCAGCAGGGGCACGCCCGGCACGTTCCAGCCGCTGCGGTATTCCTCGCGCGGGTCGCAGACGATGACGTGGTAATCCATGGCCGTGGCGATTTGCGCCACGAAGCGCGACAGCTGGCTGGCGCCGATGATCAGCAAACGCCAGCGGGGGCCATGCTGCGTGGTGAGTACGCCATCTTCCAGGACCAGCACGGCGCCCGGCACGGCGCGCTGCAGGGTGACGGCGCCGCTGCGCAGGTCGAGGCGGCGCTCGACCAGTTCATGCGCTTCCAGGCGCGCCAGCAGTTCTGCCACGCGGCTGCCCGCATGCAGCGGCTCGATGGCCAGTTCGATGGTGCCGCCGCAGGGCAGGCCGAAGCGGTGCGCCTCGTCGGCGCTGATGCCGTAGCTGACGATTTCCGGCAGCGTGCGCACGATACCGTGCACGCGGACGGTGTCGATCAGGTCATCTTCGATGCAGCCGCCGGAGACGGAACCGACGACCGTGCCATCGTCGCAGATGGCCAGGGTGGCGCCCACGGGACGGGGGCTGGAGCCCCAGGTCTTGATGACGGTGACGAGTTCGCAGCGGTGCCCGGCAGCGAGCCAGGCGGCGCTGGTTTTCAGAACTTCTAGGTCGATGCTGTCCATGGCGGGCACGGGTTGCATGCCGCATGTTTGCGGCAAAGTATGGAATAGTATTCAAGATTGTGGATATACTACCTGTTCCACCACCCTGCGGAGAATTTTCATGTCAAATGAAGTCAAGACGCAAGAAGAGGGTATTCCCAAGTTCGGCAAGCTGCTCGTTGTCCTGTTTCTTGCCGTGGTGTTCTGCGGCGCCCTGACCTGGATCATGGGCACCTATTTCCCGAACTTCCCCGGCACCTGAGCAAACCTGCTGCGCGTCGCGCTTTGCGGCCTGCGATGCTCACCGTACTGGAGTACGGTTGCGCTTCTTAGCCACAAATCACTGCCGCTCGCGACGGTTTGGTCAGGCGCCTCCCTTTGTCAGGATTAAGGCTTGAGTGGTTTCTTGGCCGCCTGCTTGGCGCGCACGTCGGTGACGGCGCGGTTGATGGCCGCCATGCGCGAGTTGGTGCCCGGGTGCAGGGCCGTGTAGCCGTTGGCCACCGTGGCCGGCACTTGCGTGGCCAGGCGCTGCCAGAAGCTGGCGGCGTTGTCGACGTTGTAGCCGGCGCGCGCCAGCAGGTAGATGGCCAGGGTGTCGGCTTGCACGTCGAGTTCCTGCGGCATGGCCTTGATGCCGGCGGCGCCCGTCAGCATCGATACGTCGGGCTGCACGGCGCCCAGGCTGTCGATGATGCTGCCGGCCGTGCCGGCGGAACGCTGGCTGCGCGCGTGGTCGAGGATGTTGTGCGCCATTTCGCGGGCGATCACGAAGGCGATGCCTTCGTCGTTTTGCGCCGCATTGACCATGCCGCGCGTGAGCATGATGCGCGCGCCGTCCGAATACGCGTTGACATTGTCCGCATTGCCCAGGGCGACGCGGAAGGCGCAGGCGCGCGTGACGGGAATCTTCAGGTCCTGCTGCTGGCCGTCGCGGGCGATGGTCATGTTCAGGCTGGCGCTCTTGGACGCCAGCGGGCCGACGATGGCGCCGAACGGGCCTTCCGCCTTGGGACCGGCGGGCAGCGGCTTGCCTTCCGCAGCCACCAGGCCGTCGCCCTTGCGCAAGCCGGCGCGCGCGGCGCCGCTGCCCGGCAGCACGCCCGATACCTGCATCTGTTCGCCGTAGCCGAGCGCCGCCTGCGCCGCATCGGCATAGATGCCCGGATACGAGTATTTGTTCTGCGCCGTGAAGCCCAGCAGGTTGCGCGCATACGTCTTGCACAGGTCCGCATTGTTGATCAGCAGGGGCGCCGAGACTTTCGACAGGCGGTCCTGCAGCGCCACCATCTTCACCAGTTCTTCCTGCGCCGCCTTCTGCTGCGCCGTCAGGGCCGGCGCGTCGGGCGCCGGCACCACGTTGAACGGGCCGCTGACATGCGTCGCCGGCGTCGTGCAGCCGGCCAGCAGGGCCGCGCCGGCCAGCAGGAGGGGAGTGGCCAATCGGCGCAGCGGAGTTGGGGCTGAGATCAGATGGCGAAAACCTGGCATGGACTATTCCTTCTTGTAACGCCTGACAAAACCTGCTGCGCGGCGCGATTTGCGGCCTCCGATGCTCACTGTGCATTCGCACAGCTCCGCTTCTCAGCCACAACTCACATCCGCTCGCTACGGTTTGTCAGTCGCTGTTAATGTTTGCCGGTGCTGCCGAAACCGCCAACACCGCGTTCGCTGTCGCCGAATTCCTCGACGACGTTAAAGCCCACTTGCAGCACCGGCACGATGATGAGCTGCGCCAGGCGTTCCATGGGGGTGAGCGTGAAAGCGCTCTGGCCCCGGTTCCAGGTCGATACCATCAGCTGGCCCTGGTAATCGGAGTCGATCAAGCCTACCAGATTCCCCAATACGATGCCGTTTTTGTGGCCCATGCCGCTGCGCGGCAGGATCATGGCCGCATACGAGGGGTCGCCGATGTGGATGGCCAGGCCCGTGGGAATGAGCACGGTCTGGCCCGCTTCGATGGTGATGGCTTCGTCGATGCAGGCGCGCAGGTCCAGGCCGGCGCTGCCTGGGGTGGCGTAGGCCGGCAGCAGTTCCTGCATGCGGGCGTCGAGGATCTTGATGTCGATATTTTTCATTGAAACTAAAGCGTATAAAAAAGGGTTATTTGAGCAGAGAGTTCCTGGCGAGCCGCTTCGAGATTTCCGAAATCAGCTGGCGCGCCAGGTTCAGTTTCGAGGCGCGCGGCAGCACGGTATGGCCCTCTTCGTCGAACAGGATGATGGTGTTGTCGTCCTGGCCAAACGTGTTTTGGCCGATATTGCCGACCAGCAGGGGAATGCCTTTTTTCTCGCGCTTGGTCGAGCCGAATTCCACCAGGTTTTCCGATTCGGCGGCAAAGCCCACGCAGTACGGATAGCCGGCCAGGTTGGTGCGGGCCGCCACGGTGGCCAGGATGTCGGGATTTTGCACGAACTGCAGTTCGGGCACGGAGCCGTCAGCCTGCTTTTTCATTTTCTGTTCGCTGGCGTTGGCCACGCGCCAGTCGGCCACGGCGGCGACGGCGACGAAGACATGCTGGCCGTCCACGTGGGCCAGCACCGCATCATGCATCTGCTGCGCGCTTTGCACATCGATGCGGCGCACGCCGAACGGCGCGTCCAGCGCAGTGGGGCCGGAAATGAGCAGCACCTCGGCGCCCGCTTCGCGCGCCGCGCGCGCCACCGCATAGCCCATCTTGCCCGAGGACAGATTGGTGATGCCGCGCACGGGGTCGATGGCTTCGAAAGTGGGACCGGCCGTGACCAGCACGCGCTTGCCCGCCAGGACTTTCGGCTGGAAGGCGGCGATCAGCTCCGTCAGCAGCTGTTCCGGTTCCAGCATGCGGCCCAGGCCAACTTCGCCGCACGCCTGTTCGCCGGCAGCCGGGCCAAACAGCTTGATGCCGTCGTCGCGCAGCTGCTGCACATTGCGCTGCGTGGCGGGGTTCTGCCACATTTCCACGTTCATGGCGGGCGCCACCAGCAAAGGCAGGTGGGAGGGGCGGGCCAGGCACAGGGTCGACAGCAGGTCGTCGCACACGCCGTGCGCCAGCTTGCGCAGGAAGTCGGCCGAACACGGCGCGATCAAGATCGCGTCCGCATGGCGCGTCAAATCGATATGCGCCATGTTGTTGGCTATGCGCGCATCCCACTGGCTCGTGTGCACGGGGTGGCCGGACAGGGCCTGCATCGTCACGGCCGTGATGAAGTGGCTGGCCGCATCCGTCATCACCACCTGCACCGAGGCGCCGGCCTTTGTCAGCGCGCGGCACAGTTCCGCCGCCTTGTAGCAGGCGACGCCGCCCGAAAGTCCCAGGACGATTTTTTTGCCGGACAATTCCATGCCGTTCTCCCGCTTGTTTATTTGTTTACCCGGCGCAGTTCATCGATGATGAACAGGGCCGCGCCGATGCAGATGGCGCTGTCGGCGATATTGAAAGCGGGGAAATGGCCCCAGCTTTTCCAGTGAAAGTCGAGGAAATCGACCACGTGGCCGTAGATCAGGCGGTCGATGGCGTTGCCCAGCGCGCCGCCCAGGATCAGCGACAGGGCCCAGCAGAACATGCGCTGGCCCGCGTGCTTTTTCAGCAGATAGATGATGTAGATGGCCGCGCCCAGGGCGATGGCGGTGAAGAAATAGCGCTGCCAGCCACCCTGGTCGGACAGGAAGCTGAACGCGGCGCCCTTGTTATACGCGAGCACCAGGTTGAAATACGAGGTGATGACCATCTCCTGCGCATAGCGGAAGGTTTTCAGGATGGTGATCTTGGTGATCTGGTCGAACAGGATGACGATGGCGGCAATGCCCAGCCAGGGCACCAGCGACGCTGAGGACGACGATTTCGATGAAAAACGGTTTTTGGTGGCCATATTTTTCCAGGGAAGATAATGCCGCCGCCTGGCAGCAGGCGGCGGTGGGACTGATAGCATACAACGGCGGGCTAAATCGTAGCGTGCGGCAGTGGTTTGTGGCCGGGAAGCGCAGCCGTACCGCAGTACGGTGCGCATCGCGGGCCGCAAACCGCGGCGCGCAGCAGATCCTGACGCCGCTGTCTAGGCGAAGCGGCGAACCTCGCCCTTGCCAAACAGGTTGCTGACGCAGCGGCCGCACAGGGTGGCATGCGCGGCGTCCGTGCCCACGTCGCTGCGGTAGTGCCAGCAGCGCTCGCACTTCGGCGCTGTCGACGCGGCCACGACCACCTCTTCGGCCGCTTCGTCGGCCACTTCGGCCACCGTTGCCTGCGAGGTGATGAAGACGAATTTCAAGTCGTCGCCCAGGGTCGTCAACAGCTTGTACTTCATCGGCGCGGCCTTGATCGTCAGCTCCGCCTGCAGCGAGGAGCCGATGGCGCCCGAGGTGCGCAAGTCTTCCAGCTGCTTCGTCACGTCCGTGCGCACGGCGCGCAGGGCCGTGTATTTCTCCAGCAGGCCGGCCGCGTCCGGGACTTCCGGCAGCTGCCACCAGGTTTGCGTGAAGATGGTTTCATCGCTGGCGGCATACGCTTCCGGTCCGGCGAAGACGGCCCATGCTTCTTCGGCCGTGAACGACAGGGCCGGGGCCATCAGGCGCAGCAGGCTTTGCGTGATGTGCCACAGGGCCGTCTGCGCCGAGCGGCGCGCGTGCGACGTCAGGCCGGAGGTGTACAGGCGGTCCTTCAGGATGTCCAAGTAGAAGCCGCCCAGGTCTTCCGAGCAGTACGTCTGCAGCTTCGACACCACCGGGTGGAATTCGTAGCGCGCGTAGTTGTTCTCGATCTGCTGCTGCAGCGACGCCATGTTGGCCAGCGCATAGCGGTCGATTTCGAACAGTTCGGCCACCGGCACGGCGTCCGTGGCCGGATTGAAGTCCGAGGTGTTCGCCAGCAGGAAGCGCAGGGTGTTGCGGATGCGGCGGTACGATTCCGTCACGCGCTTGAGGATCTCGTCGGAGATCGACAGCTCGCCCGTGTAGTCGGTCGAGGCGATCCACAGGCGCAGGATGTCCGCGCCCAGGGTGTCCGAGATCTTTTGCGGCGCCAGCGTGTTGCCCAGCGACTTGGACATCTTCTTGCCTTCGCCATCGACCGTGAAGCCGTGCGTCAGCAGGGCTTTATATGGCGGACGGCCGTTCAGCATCGACGACACCAGCAGCGACGAGTGGAACCAGCCGCGATGCTGGTCCGAGCCTTCCAGGTACAGGTCGGCTGGGAATTGCAGCTGCGTCGAGTGCGAGCCGTGCGCCTGCGGGCCGCCCAGCACCGTCTGGTGCGTGGCGCCGGAATCGAACCACACGTCCAGGGTGTCCTTGTTCTTCGCGTAGATGGCCGCTTCGTCGCCGATCAGGTCTTTCAAGTCCAGCGCCTGCCAGGCCTCGATGCCGTCCTTCTCGATCAGTTTGGCCACTTGCTCCAGCAATTCCGGCGTGCGCGGATGCAGGTCGCCCGTTTCCTTGTGCACGATGAAGGCCATCGGCACGCCCCACTGGCGCTGGCGCGACAGGGTCCAGTCGGGACGGTTGGCGATCATGCCGTGCAGGCGTGCCTGGCCCCAGTCCGGGAAGAACTCGGTGTCGGCGATGCCTTGCAGTGCCGTCTCGCGCAGGGTCGCGCCGCCGTCCTTCGGCGTCACGTCCATGCCGGCGAACCACTGCGAGGTGGCGCGGTAGATGATCGGCGTCTTATGGCGCCAGCAATGCATGTAGCTGTGGTCGAACATCTTGACTTCGAACAGCGCGCCCGCTTCGCGCAGGGCGGTGCAGATCGGCTTCGACGCTTCCCAGATGGTCATGCCGCCGAACAGCGGCAGGGTGGAGGCGAACTTGCCGTCGCCCATGACGGGCTTGATGATGTCGTCGTCCTTCATGCCGTGCGCCTTGCACGAGATGAAGTCGTCCAGGCCGTAGGCGGGCGCCGAGTGCACCACGCCCGTGCCGCTTTCCGTGGTCACGTATTCGGCCAGGTACAGGGGCGACAGGCGGTCGTAGAACGCATCGCTGGCATGCAGCGGGTGGCGGAAGCTGATGCCGGCCAGGGCTGCGCCGTCGCAGGTGGCGATGGTCGTGCCGTCCAGCTTGAAGCGCGCCAGGCTGGCCACGACCAGGTCCTGCGCCAGGATCAGCAGCAGCGGCTGGCCATCGCGCTCGGCTTTCACCAGCGCGTACTTGACTTCCGGGTGCACGTTCAGCGCCTGGTTCGACGGGATGGTCCACGGCGTGGTGGTCCAGATGACGATGAAGCCGTTATCGGTCGGCAGCGATGGCAGGCCGAAGGCAGCCGCCAGTTTTTCCGGCTCGGCGAACTTGAAGCCGACGTCGATGGCAGGATCGCGTTTTTCCGCGTATTCCACTTCCGCCTCGGCCAGCGCCGACTGGCAGTCGAAGCACCAGTTGACGGGTTTCAGGCCGCGGTAGACGTAGCCTTTTTCCAGCAGCTTGCCCAGCGCGCGCAGTTCGTCCGCTTCGTTGCCGTGCGCCATCGTCAGGTACGGGTTGTCCCACTCGCCCAGCACGCCCAGGCGGATGAAGTCCTTCTTCTGGCGCTCGACCTGCACGTTGGCGTAGGCGCGGGCCTTTTCCAGCACTTCGGCCGTCGGCAGGTTCTTGCCGTGCAGTTTTTCGATCTGGATCTCGATCGGCATGCCGTGGCAATCCCAGCCCGGCACGTAGGGCGCATCGAAGCCGGACAGCGAGCGCGACTTGACGACCATGTCCTTCAGGATCTTGTTGACGGCGTGGCCCAGGTGGATGTCGCCATTCGCGTACGGCGGGCCGTCATGCAGGATGAATTTCGGACGGCCGGCAGCTGCCTTGCGCACGCGCTCGTAGATTTTCTTGTCTTGCCATTGCTGTACCCATTGCGGCTCGCGCTTGGCCATGTCGCCGCGCATGGGGAACGGGGTTTCCGTCATGTTGACCGGATATTTGCTTTCAGGCTTCTTGTTCTGCTTGGGCGTGGCTGGCTTGTTTTGATCGGACATAATCTTCTTTAATGATATTGAATGGTTTGCGGCGGCAGGAGCCGCCAGGCGGCGGAGTTGGCCGGCGTCAAATTCGGTCGGTGGCCGTAATGGCACCGCTGCGCTGTTCGAAATAAGCGCGCGCCTGGTTCGAGTCGCGCTCGATGGCGGCCGTCAGGGTGGGCAGGTCGTCGTACTTTTCTTCGTCGCGCAGCTTTTCCAGAAACTCCACGCGCACCAGCTTGCCGTAGCAGGACTGGGCGAAATCAAACAGATGCACTTCCAGCAAGACGCGGCCGCTGTCGTCGACCGTGGGGCGCACGCCCAGGCTGGCCACGGCGGGCAGCGGCTGCGGCGCCAGGCCGTGCACCTGCACGATGAAGACGCCGGACAGGGCGGGGCGGTGCGCCACGCGCAGGTTCAAGGTGGGGAAACCCAGGGTGCGGCCCAGCTTCTGACCGTGGATCACATGGCCGGAAATGGCGTACGGGTGGCCCAGCAACTGCGTCGCCAGGGGGAAATCGCCGGCAGCCAGGGCCAGGCGCACGGCGGAAGACGAGATGCGCGTGCTGCCATTCATCACCGTCGGCAAGGTTTCCACGTGGAAACCATACTTTCGGCCCGCTTCCTGCAGCATGGCCACGTCGCCGGCACGCCGGGCGCCATAGCAGAAATCGTCGCCCACCATCAGCCACTTCACGTGCAAGCCGTCGACGAGGACTTTTTCCGTGAATTCCTGCGGCGTCAAGGCGGCGAACTGGGCGCTGAAGTGCTCGACGACGACGCGGTCGATGCCGGCGTCGTCCAGCGATTGCAGCTTGTCGCGCAGGTTGGCGATGCGTTGCGGCGCCTTCGACAGGTCGCCCGCGCGCTGCGCGAAGAATTCGCGCGGATGCGGTTCGAACGTCATCACGGCCGCTTCAATGCCGAGTTCGGTCGCCGCGCCGCGCACGCGCGCCAGCAAGGCTTGATGGCCGATGTGGACACCGTCAAAATTGCCGATGGTCAGAGCGCAAGGCGCTCGTGCCTGGGCATTGGGAAGTCCGCGGAATACCTTCATAGGAATCTGATGAAAAACTGTGCCAAAAGGGGGATTATACGGACTGTTTCAGGGATGCACACCCGGCAGGGCGGGCGCAGGGCGAATTTCACTGCTGAAATAACAAAAAGCGTTGCCAGCGGGTGAGCTGGCAACGCTTCAGTGCTGATTCAATGCACTCTCAACGTCGAACCCGGGTGCGGCAAGCAGCCGCCGCCTGGGTCCGATGTCGATTACTTGTTCATCAAGGTCCAGTAACGGGCCAGGTCAGCCGCGCCATCCGTACCCTTGACGGCCTTGAATGCCGTCGTGGCATTGGCTTTCTTGCCAGCGTGAATGTAAGCGATGCCCAGGTGCAGCTTGGCTTCTTCCGGATACTTGGCAGTGCCCAGTTTCACGGCATCGTTCATCAAGCCCAGGCCCTTGTCGGCCTGGCCGTCGTAGACCAAAGCAAAGCCCAGCTTGCTCAAGCTGTCGGCGTCCTTGTTCTTCACGTATTCCGCTTCCGACTTGGCAGCGCTGGCTTTCAGGTCAGCCTGGGTTTTCAGGGCCAGGTCTTTCAGGCGCTGGTGACGCGGCGCATCGGCGCCCGTGCCCAGCACGCCTTTTTTGTAGCCCTGGTCGATGATGCTCAGCGCTTCACCCGGATTGCCTGCTTGCAAGGCCAGCTGGCTGATTTCCATGTATTCGGACGGCTTGGTGAACAGGCCATTGGCCAGGCGCAGGCGCTGTACGTCCAGGCCCAGGCGTTGCGAGAAGCCAGGCTTGCCCGAAACGCGGTTCAGCAGGTCGGCCCAGTAGCTGGTCTTTGGATAGCTGCCAGCCAGTTTTTCCAGGGTGGCCACGTAGCCGGCCTTGTCGTTCTGCTTCAACTGGATGTTGGCCAGCATTTGCAGGCTCGCTTCCGAGTTGCCGCCGCGTGCTTGCAGTTCTTTCGCTGCCGCCGCGTAGTTGCCGCTCGAATAGTAGGCCTGGATCAGGTAGTCGCGCGTTTGCTGATCGTCCTTGTCTTTCAGAGAGCGGTTGAACCAGGTGATGGCGTTCGGCCAGTCCTTGGCGCGGTAGTACATGCCGGCCAGGCCTTGCGTGAATTTGGGGGATTCGGCGGCGCTCAGGCGGCCCGAATTGATGACGGCTTCAAAGGCCTTGATGGCGGCACCGGTATCGCCGGCGCCAGCAGCGGCCGAAGCGCGTACGCGTTCGATCTGGTAGCTTTCAAAGGCAGTCTTGCCGCCGACGCTGTCAGCTTCGCGCAGCTTGGCCAGCGCTTCCTTGTTTTTGCCGCTGCTAGCGAGTTTCTGCGCTTCTTGCAGTGGCTTGCCCACTTCGGCACGCACGGTGTCCGCGGCGTATGCCAGCGAGCCCAGGCCGATTACGGGAGTTGCTGCGGTAAAACCGATAGCGGCCATGACGAGGCCGAGATGAGCGAGACGAAA
The DNA here is from genome assembly GCF_036231885.1 of Janthinobacterium sp. P210006. NCBI lineage: Bacteria > Pseudomonadati > Pseudomonadota > Betaproteobacteria > Burkholderiales > Oxalobacteraceae > Janthinobacterium > Janthinobacterium sp. P210006. Next base: position 961,771 of record NZ_JAZARD010000001.1, read on the forward strand.
CTTGGACATAAGAAAGTCTTTCAGTAAAAAGCGAATAGGCAGGAAGTCCTGCCTATTCGGATGTAAAGAGAACCTGATTGCTGCAGCTTACTGGAATTGTTCGTTGCCGACCAGACCGATTTTGGTCACGCCCAGACGCTGCGCCGACGCCATCACACCGGCGACGACTTTGTATTCCACCAGCTTGTTCGGACGCAGATGCACTTCCGGCTGGTCTGCTTGCGCAGCAACGTTGCTCAGCTTGGCTTCCAGCGAAGCGCGGTCAGGAATGACCTGATTGTCCCACAGGATCGTACCGTCAAAATCGACATCGATGGTGACGACCACTGGTTCGGTTGTCGGTGGCGGCGGGGTGCCGACCGGCATGTTCAAGTTCACCGAGTGGTTTTGCTTAGGAATCGTGATGATCAACATGATAATCAGCACCAGCATCACGTCGATGAGGGGCGTCATGTTCAGTTCCATCATTGGTTCCGGATCCGCGCCTGCTGCGCTTCCCGAACCGACATTCATACTCATAGTGTTTCCTTTAAGAAGTCCAACGAAGCACCGGGCGAAACTACCGCCCGGTCAGCTTCCGGCAGTGACATCCCCATGTTGCCGGGACGTCGCTGCCAGTTGCTATCAGCCCTTGTCAGGTGGTTCGGTGATGAAGCCGACCTTCTGGATCCCGGCACGTTGGGTCGTGTAAATAACCCGGCCGATCGATTCGTAGCGTGTTTCTTGGTCGCCACGAACGTGTACTTCCGGCTGCGGTACTTTCACTGCTTCAACTTTAAGATAATCGAACAGTTCGTTCGTGTCTTTCAGTTTGGTCTGGCCCAGGTAGATCTCGCCGTCCTTGTTAACAACGATGTTAACGTTCTCTGGTTTGGTTTGCAGGGCTTGATTGGCCTCAATCGGCAGATCGATTTTCTGCAGCTTGAGGACAACCGGACTCGTGATCAAGAAAATGATCAGCAAAACCAACATGATGTCGACGAGCGGCGTCGTGTTGATTTCTGACATTACTTGATCTTCATCTCCGCTGTCGGAGCCGACGGACATCGACATGATTCTTATCCGATCTTTTTAGCGCCGGCAGCACGGCCAGCTTCGCTGGTCGACATTACGCCGGAAACCAGAACCGAGTGAACGTCGGCGCTGAACGAGCGGATGTCTTCCATTGCGGATTTGTTACGACGAACCAGCCAGTTGTAACCCAGAACGGCAGGAACGGCGACCAGCAGACCGAAAGCGGTCATGATCAGTGCTTCACCAACTGGACCTGCAACTTTGTCGATCGATGCGTTACCGGTCATGCCGATAGCGGTCAGCGCGCCGTAAATACCCCAAACGGTACCGAACAGACCGATAAACGGTGCGGTCGAACCAACGGTTGCCAGGAACGACAGGCCATCTTGCAGACGCGATTGGACTTTGTCCGAAGCGCGCTGGATCGACATCGTCACCCAGGTCGACAGGTCGATCTGTTCCAGCAGGGCGCCGTCATGGTGAGCCGTTGCTTTGGTGCCCGATTCAGCGATGAAGCGGAATGGCGAGCCTTCGCTCAGGGTTGCCGAACCAGCAGCGATCGAAGGAGCTTTCCAGAATTTGGAAGCGGCTTCTTTGGCTTGCTTGAAGATCTTCATTTGATCCAGCAGTTTCGTGATGATGATGTACCAGCTGCCGATCGACATGATGGACAGGATGATCAGGGTAGCGCGTGGCACGAAACCGCCGTCCCATACTGCGGACAGGCCGAACGGGTTGTGCACTTCTTCGGTTTTGGCTGGAGCGGCTGCGTCAGCGGCTGGAGCTGCTGCGTCTGCTGCTGGAGCGGCTGCATCTGCGGCAGCTGGTGCTGGTGCAGCGTCTGCCGCAGGAGCCGAAGCGGCAGCCGATGCTGGCGCGTCAGCGAATGCCGGTGCTGCTACCAGAGCGGTAGTAGCGGTGACGGACAACAGAACCGCGGCAAAAAATGCGGACAAACGGGTATTCTTAAACATGCTTCCTCCAAAATTAAAAATAACAGATCGCTGAACGTAATGACAACGAAATCATGGTGTGAGACAGGGGATAACTGTCTCGGGTTTTAATCCAGCGACCAAACGTATTGCATTTGCTGCCAGCCTTGTTCCGGCTTGCCGTCTACTGTTGCCGGCTTAAATGTACAGCGGCTGATACCTTGCACCGCAGCTTTGTCCAGGTCTCTGAAGCCGCTGGACTTCACGATCTTCGAATCAGCGACCTTGCCGTCTACACCGATCAGGAACGACAGTGTCACCACACCGGTTTCCTCATTGCGCTGCGACGACTTTGGATAAGCCGGTTTTTCGCAGACACTGAAGTCAACCACGGCCGGCGTACGCACCGATTTGGCTGGTCCAGGAGTTGGCGCAGGCTGTGCAGGCGGTGCTGGCGGTGCCAATACATTCGTGGCTGGCTTCACAGCAGTCGTATTTGCAATCACGTTCTGTTGTGGTGGCGGCTGCTGCACGTTCACCTCGACTGGCGGAATGAATGGCGGCGGTGGCGCCTTCATTTCTGGCGGCGGTGGTGGCGGTGGAAGATCCTTCGGTGGAGGCGGTTTGACTTCCTCGATAATCTTGGTTTCAACCGGTTCCATCATTTTGGTAACTAACCGCTTGCCCAAGCCCGTCGCGATCCCGTAAGCCGCGAGAACGTGCAGCAGGACAACGACAGTTATGCCTGTGTAGTTCTTGGGACTTTTCTCGTTCGAAAAATTCATGCCTGCTTTCTCCAAATACCATCTCTTGTCTTGCAACTGAACCCCAAAATGACGACACAAAGCTCCAGCCGTATCCGGGACGTCGCCGAATTATACATACGAATTCTTTATTTTACACAGATTTTTAACGCCTAAAACCGGTTAAATTTTTGGCGCTTTTGCGCCCTGAAAACGTACTTGCTTATGTCATCTTTGCACGCTTTCGGACATAAAAAAAGGCGGTCTTATCTGTTTTTTACAGCCGTTTTGGGCTACTACTGCTAAGTTCTTCCATGTGCCCATATGGCGGAATTATATTTCGTGATATTCAATATGGAAACTGCTAAATTTGGAGGAAAATCTTTCTTTTTGGAAATGTTTTGCCTCGGAACCAGACCACTTAGCCTTGCACACGCACCAAACGGGTGCGAAAGGAACTTCATCCAGGTCAAAAAAGACGGCCCCGGCGGCCGTTTTGACGCCGCCAGGCCATATTGAATTCCTATGTAGGCATAGGATGCGCTTATATTCTTGCTAAAATTCTTGCCAAGAAGATCATGTTATGGCCGTGCCGGCGGATCGTCGCGCCGGTTGCGCTTCTCGCGCCGGCAATTCAAGGTGCCCAGGACCACGCCCTCGGGATCGACCGTATCGAGGTGCACATCGAAGCCCCATAGCCTTGCCACGTGTTTGATCACTTCCGCCGCCTGCTGGTTCAATGGACGGCGCTGGAATTGGGTATGGCGCAAGGTCAGTGCGCGGTCGTCGCGCGTATTGACGGACCAGACCTGGATGTTGGGCTCGCGGTTGCCCAGGTTGTACTGCTCGGCCAGCTGCTGGCGCACGTAGCGGTAGCCGGCATCGTCGTGGATGGCGGAAATGGCCAGTTTCTCATTCTTGTCGTCGTCGAGCACGGCAAAGAAATGGAATTCGCGGATCAGCTGGGGCGACAGGTACTGGGCGATGAAGCTTTCATCCTTGAAATTGCGCATGGCAAAGTCCAGGCTCTTGCGCCAGTCGGTGCCGGCCATGTCGGGGAACCAGGCGCGGTCTTCGTCGGTCGGGTGCTCGCAGATGCGGCGGATGTCGCTCATCATGGCAAAACCGAGCGCATACGGGTTGATACCGCTGTAATGGGGACTGTCGATGGGCGGCTGGTAGACCACGTTGGTATGGCTTTTCAGAAACTCCATCATGAAGCCGTCACCCACCACGCCTTCGTCATACAGCTGGTTGAGTATCGTGTAGTGCCAGAACGTGGCCCAGCCTTCGTTCATCACCTGGGTTTGCCGCTGCGGATAGAAGTACTGGGATATCTTGCGCACGATGCGCACCATCTCGCGCTGCCAGGGTTCCAGCAACGGCGCATACTTTTCAATGAAGTACAGCAGGTTTTCCTCGGGTTCGGGCGGAAAGCGGGGCGCCGCCTTGCGCTGTTCGCCGTCGTCCTCGTCCTCGTCGCGCCGGGGCAGGGTGCGCCACAGCTGGTTGATCTGCGACTGCACGTATTCTTCGCGCTCCTTCTGGCGCGCATATTCCTTGGCCATCGACAGTTTCGCGGGGCGCTTGTAGCGGTCCACGCCATAGTTCTGGATGGCGTGGCAGGAATCGAGCAGCAATTCCACGGCGTCGACGCCATGGCGCTGTTCGCATTCGCTGATGTAATTCTTGGCAAACACCATATAGTCGATGATGGCGTCCGCATCCGTCCAGGCGCGGAACAGATAGTTGCCCTTGAAGAAGGAGTTGTGGCCGTACGCCGCATGCGCGATCACCAGCGACTGCATGGTCAGGCTGTTTTCCTCCATTAAATAGGCGATGCACGGGTTCGAGTTGATGACGATCTCGTAGGCCAGGCCCATCTGCCCCCGCTTGTAGCTTTTCTCGGTCGACAGGAAATGCTTGCCGAACGACCAATGGTTGTACGAGACGGGCATGCCGACCGAGGTGTAGGCATCCATCATCTGCTCGGCCGTGATGATTTCCAGCTGGTTCGGATAGGTGTCGAGGCCGAACTGTTTCGCCACCCGGCGGATTTCCTCGTGGATTTGCTCGATCAGTTCGAACGTCCATTCCGACTGCTCGGGCAGGGCGTTCGGATGGCGCAGGCGCACGAACGGTTCGCCCGGGGTGTTGCTGGCGCGGTCAAAGGCTGCACTCATCATTTCACCTGTTTCTTGAACAGTTCGCGGAAGACCGGGTAGATATCGGCCGGCGTGACGATCTTTTGCATGGCGAAATGGGCGTGGTGGTCGAGCACGCCCGCGTACTGCTCCCACAGGTTTTGCTGCGGGCCGTCCGTGATCTCGACATAGGTGTAGTACTGCACCTTGGGCATGATGGTGTTGATCAGCAACTGGCGGCACAGCACGGAGTCGTTGTCCCAGTTGTCGCCGTCGGACGCCTGCGCCACATAGCTGTTCCACTGCCCGGCGCCATAGCGTTCGTCGATGATGGTATTGAGCAAGTGCAAGGCGGAAGACACGACGGTGCCGCCCGACTCGCGCGAATTGAAGAATTCATGCTCGCTCACTTCCGCCGCGGCCGTATGGTGGCGGATGAAGACCACCTCGATCTTGTCGTAGGCGCGCTTGAGGAACAGATACAGCAGGATGAAGAAGCGCTTGGCCGTATCCTTGCGCGACTCGTCCATGGAACCGGACACGTCCATGATGCAGAACATCACGGCTTGCGTCATGGGCTTGGGCACCTTGATGCGGTTGCTGTAGCGTAAGTCGAACGGGTCGATGAAGGGGATGGCCAGCAGGCGCGTGTGCAGGTGGTGGATCAAACGGCGCAATTCCACCACGAGGGGATCGCTGTCGGGCACGCCTTCGTGCAGCAGTTCGGCCAGCTCTTCCTCGGCGCGCGCCAGTTGCTTGCGGGCGCCGCCGCCGACGGCGATGCGTCGGCCCAGCGCGCCGCGCAGGGAACGCAGCACATGGATGTTCGATGGCGTGCCCGACATATTGTAGCCGGCGCGCTGGTTCTTGAACTCCGTCGTGGCCGTCAGCTGGGTTTTCACCATGTGCGGCAACTCCAGGTCCTCGAAGAAATAATTCATGAATTCTTCGCGCGACAATTCGAAGATGAAGTCGTCTTCCGTCGTCTCGTCGCTATTGCCCGCCTTGCCCCGTCCGCCGCCACCGCCACCTTTCGGGCGGGCGATCTGGTCGCCTTTCAGGTATTCCTTGTTGCCGGGATTGACCACTTCCCATACGCCGCCATGCGCGTGGCCGAACGCGGGTTCGCCCACGTCCTTGACGGGGATGCTGACCTTCTCGCCATTCTCGACGTCCGTGATCGAGCGCCCCTTGATGGCGCGCCCCACGGCATCCTTGATCTGGCCCTTGTAACGCCGCAGGAAACGCTCGCGGTTGACGGCGGATTTGTTCTTGCTTTGCAAGCGCCTGTCGATGAGGTATGTCAAAGGGTGCCTCCTTGCTTCTCGTCTTGCGCGCCCCGCCCGTCGCCGGACGGGAGCGCGCCCGCTGTCCGCGCTAGGATGACTTGCGTACGCGCAAGTACCATTCGCATAACAGGCGTACCTGCTTGGCCGTGTAGCCTTTTTCCACCATGCGGGCCACGAAGTCGGCGTGCTTGTTGGCATCGTCGGCGCTGGCCTTGGCATTGAAGGAAATCACGGGCAGCAATTCCTCCGTATTCGAAAACATTTTCTTCTCGATCACGGTGCGGAACTTTTCATAACTGGTCCAGGCGGGATTCTTGCCGCCGTTCGACGCCCGCGCGCGCAGCCCGAAATTCACGATTTCATTGCGGAAGTCTTTCGGATTGGAAATGCCCGCCGGCTTCTCGATCTTCTCGAGTTCATTGTTCAGCGATTCGCGGTCGAAGCTTTCGCCCGTGTCCGGATCGCGGTATTCCTGGTCCTGTATCCAGAAATCGGCAAACGTCACGTAGCGGTCGAAGATGTTCTGGCCGTATTCCGAATAGCTTTCCAGGTAAGCCGTCTGGATCTCCTTGCCGATGAATTCCACATAGCGCTGCGCCAGGTGCTCTTTTATATAGGAGAAGTAGCGCTGCTCGAGTTCCGGCGCGAACTGCTCGCGCTCGACCTGCTGTTCCAGTACATATAATAAGTGCACAGGATTGGCGGCCACTTCGGAATTGTCAAAGTTGAACACTTTCGACAGGATCTTGAAGGCAAAGCGCGTCGACAGCCCGTTCATGCCCTCGTCCACGCCCGCGTAATCGACGTATTCGTGCATGGACTTGGCTTTCGGGTCCGTATCCTTGAGGTTTTCGCCATCGTAGACGAGCATCTTCGAGAAGATGCTGGAGTTTTCCGGGTCTTTCAGGCGCGACAGGATGGCGAACTGCGCCATCATGCGCAGGGTGCCGGGCGCGCACGGGGCCTTGACCAGCGAGGAGTTGGCCACCAGCTTGTCGTAGATCTTGATTTCATCGGACACGCGCAGGCAGTACGGCACCTTGACTATATAGATACGGTCAAGAAACGCCTCGTTGTTGCGGTTGTTCTTGAACGTCTTCCATTCCGACTCGTTCGAGTGGGCCAGGATGATGCCGTCGAACGGAATGGCGCCGAAACCTTCCGTGCCCTTGTAATTGCCTTCCTGCGTGGCCGTCAGCAAGGGGTGCAGCACCTTGATGGGGGCCTTGAACATTTCCACGAATTCCATCAGGCCCTGGTTGGCCAGGCACAGGCCGCCCGAATAGCTGTAGGCGTCCGGGTCGTCCTGCGCATAGTCTTCCAGCTTGCGGATGTCGACCTTGCCCACCAGCGAGGAAATATCCTGGTTGTTTTCATCGCCCGGTTCCGTTTTCGAGATGGCGATCTGTTTCAGCACGGATGGATAGCGCTTGACGACGCGGAACTGGTTGATGTCGCCATTGTATTCATGCAGGCGCTTGACGGCCCACGGGCTGGGGATGTTGCGCAGGTAGCGGCGGGGGATGCCGTAATCCTCTTCCAGGATGGTGCCGTCCTCTTCCTCGTTGAACAGGCCCAGCGGCGATTCGTTGACGGGCGAGCCTTTCAGGCAATAGAAGGGCACGTGTTCCATCAGCGACTTGAGCTTTTCCGCGATCGACGACTTGCCGCCGCCGACAGGCCCCAGCAAATACAGGATCTGCTTGCGTTCTTCCAGGCCTTGCGCCGCGTGGCGGAAGTAGGAGACCACCTGCTCGATGACTTCCTCGGTGCCGTAGAACTCGCGGAAGGCGGGGTAGATCTTGATGATCTTGTTGGCGAAGATGCGCGACAGGCGCGTATCGTTGCGCGTGTCGACCAGCTGCGGCTCGCCGATGGCGGCCAGCATGCGTTCGGGCGCGCTGGCATACGTCAGCTTGTCCTTCTTGCACAGGGCCAAGTACTCGGTGAGCGACATTTCCTCTTCGCGGGTGCGCTCGTAGCGTGCTGCATAGTTATCAAAAATGGTCATGTCAATGTCCTTTAATGTAAACCTGAACTGCCAGTCACCATGGCCGCCCGCCTGCCACTCGCCTGGGCTTGCCGTCTGAACTTTTCCTGTACCCCGTATCGATTTTTATTGTTGTTTCAAGCCCGGCTGTCTTTGCGAGTCCGGATTGCCCGGACCAAAAAACTGGCGCTTGATGCCGTGTGCTGACGTGGCCAGCCGGCTTTTTTTCACTGTTGATAGCGCTTGTTGCACCTACTTTTACCCCATGAAATTTATTATTGCTCTAAAGGATCAGGAAGTCAAAAGATATGTCAGCATATCCTTAATACTTGTTTGTAAATTGTTGATTTAATTGGATAAAACATCAAATTTTCCAGCGATTTCAATGAACCTTTTTGTGCCTTTTTAACCATCATACGACAATTCGCTGGTGCGTGCCGGTGCCGGCCATGGCGCTGCCGCAGCCAGCGCCGTGGCGCCCGGGCGCCGGTGAGGCGGGCCATCTTGCGCTAAGATGCCTGCATGTTTGATGGCCCTGTGCGCCCCGCGCGCCTGCCAGCATTGTTATCGACACCCTATAAGGAACACCCATGATGAACCCACAATTGCGCGCGATCGTACGCGGCATGCCGAAGGCCGAGCTGCATATCCATATCGAAGGCTCGCTGGAACCGGAATTGATTTTCGCACTGGCCGAACGCAATGGCGTGCCACTGGGCTATGAATCGGTGGAACACTTGCGCGGCGCCTATGCTTTTACGGATTTGCAGTCTTTTCTCGACATTTATTACGCTGGCGCAAGCGTGCTCTTGAAAGAGCAGGATTTCTACGACATGACGCGCGCCTACCTGCTGCGCGCCGAGGCCGATAACGTCTTGCACACGGAAATATTCTTCGACCCGCAAACGCACACGGCGCGCGGCGTGCCCATCGCCGACGTGATCAACGGCATCTACCGCGCCTGCCAGGACAGCCCCGTCAGCGCGGCCCTGATCCTGTGCTTCCTGCGCCATTTGAGCGAAGCGGAAGCCATCGAGACCCTGGAAGACGCCTTGCCGCACCGCGACAAGTTCATCGGCATCGGCCTCGATTCCTCGGAAGTGGGCAACCCGCCCGAGAAATTCTCGCGCGTGTTTGCCCGCTGCCGCGAGCTGGGCCTGCACCTGGTGGCCCACGCGGGCGAGGAAGGCCCGCCTGCCTACATCCGCACGGCGCTCGACGACCTGCAAGTCGAACGCATCGACCACGGCGTGCGCTGCCTGGAAGACGCGGAACTGACGGCCCGCCTGGCGCGCGAACAGGTCGCGCTGACCGTGTGCCCGCTGTCGAACACCAAGCTGCGCGTGTTCGACCAGATGCATGACCATAACCTGGTGCAACTGCTCGACGCGGGCCTGCTGGTGACGGTGAACTCGGACGATCCCGCGTATTTCGGCGGCTACATGAACGACAATTTCGACGCCATCTTCGATGCCTTGCCGCTGGGCCTGTCCCACGCGCAGCGCCTGGCGCGCAACGGTTTCATTGCCGCCTTCCTGCCGCAGGCGCAGAAAGACGCTTTCCTCGCGACCGCCGATGCGTATTTCGCGCAGCACGCCGCCGCCCACGGCAGCGCGCAGTAACTCAGTAACTCTATAAAGACCCGCCGCCCATGCTCCGCCTCTCCCTGAAAATGACCGGACGCGACTGGCGCGCCGGGCAACTGCGTTTCCTGCTCGTCGCGCTGATCGTGGCCGTGGCGGCCCTGTCGGCCGTGGGCTTTTTCGTCGACCGCCTGCGCGCGGGCCTGAACCGCGACGCGCACCAGCTGCTGGGCGCCGACCTGGTCATCAGCGCCGACCAGCCCGTCAATGCGGCATGGCGGGCCGAGGCGCAGAAGCGCGGTTTCATCCTGGCCGACACGGTGACGTTTCCCAGCATGGCGCAGGCGGGCGAGGGCGAACAGTCGCTGTCGCAGCTGGCGTCCATCAAGGCCGTCTCGCCCGGCTACCCGCAGCGGGGCAAGCTGAAAATCACGACGAAGCCGAGCGAGGCGCAGGATGCCGTGGGCCAGCCCACCAGCCTGGTGCCGGCGCCGGGCACCGTGTGGGTCGATGCTGCCATCCTCTCCAGCCTGAAGGCAAAGCTGGGCGACACCCTGACCCTGGGCGACAAGGCATTTACCGTCACGCAACTGATCGCCAGCGAACCGGACCGCGGCGCCTCGTTCCTGAATTTCGCTCCCCGCGTGATGCTGCCCTTGAGCGATTTGGCCGCCACGGCGCTGGTGCAGAACGGTTCGCGCGTGTCCTATCGCTTGCTGCTGTCGGCGCCGCCCGCCAAGGCGGCCGAGCTTGCGCAATATCAAGGCTGGCTGGAAAGCCAGATCAAGACGCAGGCCATCAAGGGCGTGCGCATCGAATCGCTGGAATCGGGCAGCCCGCAGATGCAATCGACCCTGGACCGCGCCGACCGTTTCCTGTCCCTTGTGGGCTTGCTGTCGGCCATGCTGGCTGCCGTCGCCGTGGCCATGGCGGCGCGCCGCTTCATGCTGCGCCACCTGGACGCCTGCGCCATGCTGCGCTGCCTGGGCCTGACGCAAAACCAGGTAACGGCCATGTACGTGATCGAATTTTTGCTCGTCGGCCTGGCCGGCAGCGTGGTGGGCGTGGCCGTGGGTTTCGGCGGCCACCTGGTATTGCTGGAATTGCTGGGCAAGCTGGTGCAGAGCGACTTGCCGCCCGTCTCCATGTTGCCCGCGCTGCAAGGCGTGGCCACCGGCATGCTCTTGCTGTTGGGCTTTGCACTGCCGCCGATTCTGCAGTTGCGCAATGTTCCCCATAACCGGGTCATCCGCCGCGAACAGGAGCCGCCGCAGGCGCTGGCCCTGGCCACCTACGGCCTGGGCATTGCCGCCTTCGTCGTGCTGCTCTTGTGGCAGGCGGGCGACGTGAAGCTGGCCTTGCTGACGGCGGCCGGCTTTCTGGGCGGCTTCGCCCTGTTCGGCCTGGCCGGCTGGCTGGGCATCAAATCGCTGAAAACCCTGCGCGGCGCCTTCAACCACCAGGGCTGGCGCTTTGCCGTCACGTCCTTGCAGCGGCGTCCGGGCGCCACCGTCATCCAGGTGGTGTCGCTGGCCCTGGGTCTGATGGCCTTGCTGCTGCTGACGGTGGTGCGGGGCGACTTGATGGTGGCCTGGCGCAACGCCACGCCGCCCGATGCGCCGAACCGTTTCATGATCAATATCCTGCCCGAGCAGAAAGACCCGATTGCCGCGCGCCTGGCCCAGGCCGGCGTGGCCAACGCGCCTTTGTATCCGATGATACGGGGGCGCCTGGTGGCTGTGAACGGCAATGCCATCACGGAAGAGACCTACCAGGACGACCGCGCCAAGGGCCTGGCCGACCGCGAATTCAACCTGTCGACGATGGCCGCCATGCAGGAAGAAAACAAGCTCGTTGCCGGCAAGTGGTTCAGCAATGCAGCGGGCGCACCTGCCGAAGCGTCGGTGGAGGAGGGCATCGCCAAGACCTTGAAGCTGAAGCTGGGCGACAAGCTGCGCTTCGACATCGCGGGCCAGCCCGTGGAGGCGGCCATTACCAGTTTGCGCAAGCTGGAATGGGGTTCGATGCGCGTCAATTTCTTTGTCATCATCAACCCGGCCGCCATGGCGGACACGCCGCAGACGTGGATCACGGCTTTCCACCTGCCGCCCGCGCAGGCAGACCTGGGCAACGCCCTGCTGCGCGACTATCCGAACCTGACGGTGGTGGACGTGGGCGGCGTGCTGAAACAGATCCAGGGCGTGCTGGACCAGGTGGTGACGGCCGTGGAATTCCTGTTCGCCTTCACCCTGGCGTCGGGCTTGCTGGTGCTGTATGCGGCCCTGATGGGTTCGCAGGACGAGCGCACGCGCGAAGCGGGCCTGCTGCGCGCGCTGGGCGCCACGCGGCGCCAGCTGGCGCAGGCGCAGCTGATCGAATTTTCGCTCGTGGGCGCCCTGGCCGGCTTGCTGGCGGCCACGGGCGCGGCCGCCATGGGCTGGGCCCTGGCCACCTACCAGTTCAAGTTTGCCTGGAGCTTCGCCCCCGGCGTGTGGGCCTTCGGCCTGCTGGCCGGCGCCCTGTGCGCGATCGCCGGCGGCTGGCTGGGCTTGCGCAATGTCTTGAAGCATCCGCCGCTGCAGACCCTGCGCGAAGGCTGATGTACCGACTACGCGCTGACGCTGTCGCCCGCACCTGCGCGCAGAAATTGCGCGTAGGACATGACCGGCTGCCCCAGCTGGTGCGCGGGCACGTCGAACAGGGCCCAAAAGTAGGTCACGCGGCCCAGGCAGATGGTGGGCGCGGCGCAGTAGCGGAACCAGTTTTCGCCGATCTGCGCCGCATACATGCCGTCGCTGTCGGCGTCGGAAAAATACGGAATCACGCGCATTTCCAGCAGGGCCAGCAGCAGTGACTCGGGCGCATCGCTGTCGCGCGCCATTTCGTACTGCGTGTGCAGGCTGCGCTCCGTCTCGATGATCATCAGCTTGGCGTGGCCGTCGCGCGTGAAGAACAGGATGCCGCTGGGATTGGGGAAAATATAGTATTCGACAAAACCATGGCGCTGGCACAGCTCGTGCACGACGGCGGCCAGCGCTTCGTCTTGCAGGAAACTGTAGTCGTGCAGCATCAGCAAGTCGCGCACGGTCTCCGACTGCTGCAGGAAGAACTCGCGCTGCAGCGCATGGATTTCCTGTTCCAGGATGTCGAGCGCATCGTCGTCGCTCTTCTTGATGTAGCGGTCGATCAAGCCCCGGTTGAAGGCCGTCACGGCCACCTTTTCATCGGCTGCGCCCGTAAATAGAATCTTCTTGCACGGCAAGTCGCGCACGGCCTGGCAGAATTCCAGGCCATTCATCTGCGGCATCGAATAATCGATGACCAGCACGGACGGCACGGCAAAGCGCTGCGCCTGGCCGCTGATGCGCCAGATGCGTTCGATGTCGAGCGCCACATTGCACTGGTCGGGCGGCAGGTTTTGCGTGTCGAAGTTGACGTGCAGGGGCGTTTCGCCCAGCTGCGTGCTGTGGCGCAGCCAGTGCAGCGCGCTGCTCGTGTCGTGGAAGGTCTTGCGCGCCAGGCCAGGATCGAGCTGGAACGCCAGGCTTTTCAGGAAGGAATCGCTGTCGTCGATCAATACGGTCAGGGTCGGATGGGTGTAGACGGGCAGTTGCATGCGTCACCTCGCGCGTTGGATGGATGGAAAACGGTGGTGCGTGGGCACGGGCTGGGGAAACTCCAGCACGAAGATGGCGTAAGCGCCTTCGCGCGCGACGCAGCGGATGCGCGCCTGCCAGGCTTGCATGATTTGCCGGCACAGGGCCAGGCCGATGCCGCTGCCATTGTGCGCGGGATACGAATAGAAGCGGTCGAAGATCAGCGGCAGGCGGCTGGCCGCGATGCCGCAGCCCGTGTCGATGAACAGCAGGCGCGGCACGGGATGGGCGCCGTCGATGATGATACGCACGCGCCCCTTGCCCGCGCGCTGGATGCTTTTCAAGGCATTGCGCAGCAGGTTCAGCAGGATCACCACGCACAGTTCGGACTGGCCCGGAAACTGGAAATCGGCGCGCACGTCGACCTTGACGATGTCGCGCTGCGCCGTGCTGGTAAACGGATAGCGGCGCAGCACGGCCGCCACGCTGTCGTGCATGGCCACCGTTTCATTGGCTTCGAGCTTGCGGTTGACGGCGCTGGCGCTGAGCAGGAACAAGTCGATCATGTGGTGCATATGGCGCACTTCGAACTGGATGCGCGCCAGCGCTTCCACGCTGGCCGCGTCGGGCGGCGGGCTTTCCCCATCGCGCTGCAGTCCGCGCTGCAGCCCGCGCACATTCGCTTCGACGCTGACCAGCGGCGTGCGCAATTCGTGCGCCACGCTGCCCAGGCCGGCCGCCAGCCCGGCCAGTTTTTCCTGCGCGCCCACATGGCGCCCCACCTTGACCACGGACAGCACGGCCAGCGTGAACCAGTGCACGGGCAACTGCTGCAAGACTTCGCGGCTGAGCAGGAAGTCCGGATCGCCGGCCATGGCAAACGCCAGGCAGGCCAGCAGGGTGCCGCTCAGGTAGGCGAGCATGGCGATGCGCGTATCGAAGTGGAACAGCACGATCAGCGCCACCAGCAGCGAATGCGCCCACATGGCCGAGGCGTGGTTCATCAGGAACATATACGTGAAGAAAAACGGCAGTTCGAAGGTCAGCCCCAGGAACAGGTAAAGGCTGAACCAGGTATTGCTGAAGCGGCCAGGCCATAGCGCAGGCAGGAACAGCAATGCCGCCACGGTGCGCAGCAGCAGCGATTCATATTCTTGCGGAAAGAGGTATTTCCACAGCGCGTAGTACAGGGGCATGCCCAGCGCGCCGATGACGGCCAGCGTGCGCACCTGGGCGCGCCGCACGGGCGTGTGTTCGATGGCGTCGTGGAAATGCAGGAAAGGCTGGAGCAGCCTGCCTTGCCAGCGGGTTCCGGAGGGGGACTGCACGTGCATCATGGTCAGGGGATGTGTTCGTTGAGGCGTGTCAATACAACATGATCGGCGGGTTCCCTCGCGGTCAGCACAATATCGGCATAACTGTTGAGCTGTATCAATCTCTTGCCGAATGGCTCGCGCATGTTGGACGCGGTAGTTCCCCCGCAACCAATCAGGAGTTCCCATGCCACACGCCCATTTCCCCCTGACATCGAGTGCTGTCCCCGCCGAACAACAACTGCCTGCCTTCGTGCGCGCGCGCATGGACGAACATTACGTCGAACGCATCGACAAGCTGCTTGGCGGCGAACATCTGCATGCATGGCAAGCCATGCCGGCCGATGCAGTCATGCTTGCTGGCAATGACTATCTGCACATCGCGGGCGAGCCGGCGCTGCTGGCGGCCCAGGCCCGCGTCTTGCAGGGCGGCGGCGCCATGCTGATGTCGTCCGTGTTCCTGCAGGAAGGCAGCCGCCAGCACCGCCTCGAACACACGCTGGCGGATTTTCTCGGCAGCGAGGCATGCGTGCTGGCGCAATCAGGCTGGGCCGCCAACGTGGGCTTGCTGCAAAGCCTGGCCGGCCCCGGCATGCCCGTGTACCTGGACATGCTGGCGCACGCTTCGCTGTGGGAGGGCGTGCAGTCGGCGCAAGCCGTGCCCGTGGCATTCCTGCACAACGATGTCGCCCATCTGCAGCGCCAGCTCGACAAGCATGGCCCCGGCATCATCGTCGTCGACGCGCTGTACAGCACGAATGGCAGCGTGGCGCCGCTGCTGGAGATGGTGGAGATCGCCGAGCGCAGCGGCAGCATGCTGATCGTCGACGAATCGCACTCGCTGGGCACGCACGGCCCGCAGGGCGCGGGCCTGGTGGTGGAGCTGGGCCTGGCCGGGCGCGTGCATTTCCGCACGGCCTCGCTGGCCAAGGCGTTTGCGGGCCGGGCAGGGCTGATCACCTGTTCCGCCCGTTTCAAGGG
The DNA here is from genome assembly GCF_036231885.1 of Janthinobacterium sp. P210006. Classification (NCBI taxonomy): domain Bacteria; kingdom Pseudomonadati; phylum Pseudomonadota; class Betaproteobacteria; order Burkholderiales; family Oxalobacteraceae; genus Janthinobacterium; species Janthinobacterium sp. P210006. The sequence continues at coordinate 977,356 of NZ_JAZARD010000001.1, forward strand.
TTACTTCTTGTCCGCCTCGCGGCCCGCCATCTTCAGTTCCTGCCTGCTGGAACACGAGCTGGCGTGGTTCGACGCGGCGCTCGCTTTCATCCGCACGGCCGATGCCCGCCGCGCCGCGCTGCGCCGCCACAGCGTGCAGCTGCGCCAGGGGTTGATGGATCTCGGCTACAACGTCAGCGACGGCACGGAGCAGATCATCGCGCTGGAAGCGGGCAGCGAACCCGATACCCTGGTCCTGCGCAAGGCGCTGCAGCGGCACGGCATCTACGGCGCCGTCTTCTGCGCGCCGGCCACGCCGAAAAACCGTTCGCTGGTGCGCCTGACCCTGAACGCGGGCTTGCGCGACGACGAGTGCGCGCGCGTGCTGGCCGCCTGCGCCGCCATCCGCGATGAAACGGGCATGGCGCGCTGGCCGTCGACGCGGCGCTTGCGCAAGCTGGCGCTCGTGTGAGGGAGAATATCAGCCGTTGGCGGGCTGATTGCCGGCGATGGCGCCCAGCAGCATGGACAACGGCGCCAGCTGCTCCGCGCTGGCATTGCCCAGCAATTCCTGGCCCAGCGTCTGCGCCGTCGCATGCGCGTGGACCAGCAGCGCTTGTCCTGCCGCCGTGATGACGGCGTAGCCGACGCGGGCATCGCGCGCATCGGCCTGGCGCGCCACCAGGCCGATTTTTTCCAGCGGCATCAGCGAGCGCGTGATGCCGGACGCCGTCAGCGCCAGGCGTTCGGCCAGGTCGATGCGGCGCAGGCGGCCGCCCGGCGCACGCTGCAACTGGAACAGCAATTGATAATCGCTGAAGCTCAGGCCGTGCAAATTGCCCAGGATGCTGTCGAAGCGGCGCACCAGCACGGCCTGGGCGCGCGCCAGGCGCAGGCAGAAGTCCAGGGCGCTGGCGCCGTCCGGCGGCGGGGGAGTGGAATCGGTCATGGTTTTCTTTGAGTTGACTGCGCAGTGCTTGAGTGCGCAAGTGTAACGCATGGCTGCTCAATAGCGTGTCCGTCCTTGCTCCAGCAACTGCTCCTGGTGCAGCGCCAGCAGGGCGTCCAGTTCGGCGTCCGCATCGAAGGCGGGATCGTCGGGCACCGTGACGGCATCGAGCAGCTCGAAGCGGAAGGCCCCTTCTCCATCGCGCCGCCAGTCCGCCTGCAGGCGGGCGTTGCGGTGCGCGCCCAGAGTCAGTTCGAAGCGGTGGCGGTTCAGTGCACCGGGTGCGTTGCGGCTGCGTTCAAGCAGGGTGCGTCCGCTGGGCACGTGGCGCAGCGCGATGATGCCCAGCGCTGGCGCTTGTTGCCGGTAGGCCGCTTTCAGGGCCGCTTGTCGTGTTTTATCCATGGGGAGCTTTCTCAAGGTGATGTTACGGAGGTGATACTACGGAAGTGCTGCCCGCGATGCGGGGGATGTCCGTCCACAGGACGGCGGCCACGGCGGCGGCCAGCAGCATGGCGCCGCCGGCGCAGAACAGTTCGCCCACGCTCAGGCGGCGCAGCAGCGCGCCCGTGGCCGCTGCCGACAGGGGCGCCAGGCCCAGGAAGATGGCCATGAACAGGGCCATCGCCCGGCCCAGCATGGCGGGCGCCACGCGCCGCTGTATCCACGTAAAGATGGCCACCTGCACATAGCCGCCCAGCAGGCCGGTGACGGCCAGCAAGGCCGCGCCTTGCCAGGCAGTGCCGATCTGTCCCAGCGCCATCAGCAGCACGCCCACGACGGCATCGACGAGCAGCAGGGTGGCGCCGAAATGGCGGCGCAGCCAGGCGCCGCCCAGGCCGGACGCCAGCATGCCGGCCAGGGTGCCCGCGCCATGCGCGCCCATCAGCAAACCCAGGGCCGCAGCGCCGTGCAGGCGCTCGCTGGCCAGCACGGGCAAGGCCACTTGCAGCGGTCCCATGACGAAGAATGCCACCACGGCCCAGTAGATATAGCAGCTGCGCAAGGGCAGGTCGCGCCACACCATGGCCAGGCCCGCCGCCATGTCGCGCCACATGGCTTGCGGGGCGCCGGCCGCTGCCGGAGGACGCAGCCTGACTTGTTGCAAGGTCCAGGCGGAGAACGCAAACGTCAGCGCATCGATGGCAAAGGCGGCGGCCAGCGCCGCCATGCCCGTGCGCTGCGCGCCAGCGTGGGCGCCCAGCACGAGCGCCGCCAGCAGGGGACCGGCCAGCAAGGATAGCTGGCGCGCGCCCATCTGCAGGCTGTTGGCCGTCTGCAGCGCTTGCGGCGGCACGGCTTGCGGCAGGATGGCCGTACCGGCAGGAATGGCGAAGGCGGAAGCGATGCCCAGCGCCAGCGCGGCTGCGTACGCCAGTGCCAGGCTGGCCTGGCCCAGCATCAGCAGCCCGGCCAGGGCCAGCAGGATGGCGGCATTGGCCAATTTGCTCGCCAACAGCACGCGCCGCGGCGAGTAGCGGTCGGCAACCGTGCCGCCCAGCAAGATGAGCACGGCGCGCGGGGCGCCCATCAGGGCGACGGCGATGCCCAGGCTGAGGCTATCGCCCGTCAGGCTCAGCACCAGCCAGGGCAGGGCCAGCATGCTGAACTGGTCGCCCAGCATGGACACGAGGCCGCCGCCCAGCAGCCAGCGGAAGTTGGTATTGCGCATCAAGTGGGGTTGGGCGGTGGTCGGCATGTTTTTTTGTCCGTATTTAAAAATTGCATAGTAGTTGATAAAAGCTTGAGTAGTCAAGTATATTGCCATTTATTGCGGCAGTGAGAGCGGCGCGGCGTGGGGCGCCGGCGCTTGCGCTATCATGGCGGCCATGACTGATACCACTGCCCCCACCCTGTACGAGACCATCGGCGGCGCCCCCGTGCTGCGCGACATGGTCGACCGTTTTTATGACTTGATGGAACTGGAACCGGAGTTTGCCGGCATCCGCGGCATGCATCCGCCGTCGACGGATGGTTCGCGCGACAAGCTGTATTTCTTCCTCACGGGCTGGATGGGCGGGCCGGATCTGTATATCGAGAAATTCGGCCACCCGCGACTGCGCGCGCGCCACTTGCCCTACGCCATAGGCACCAGCGAGCGCGACCAGTGGCTGCGCGCCATGGCCTGGGCCATGGAAGATGCGGGCATCGAAGAGTCCTTGCGCGTGCGCCTGATGGAGTCGTTCTATCAGACGGCCGACTGGATGCGCAACAAACCGGACTGATTCCATGAGCCCAATCGAGTTTTACAGCCTGCTGGGCGCCGCCATCGTCGCCATCGTCTTGTTGATCCTGATCTTGCTGCGCCCCCGTGGCGCGGCCGGCGATGGCGCCACCACCCTGGCGCTGGTGCAGCAGCACCAGCAGCAAAGCCTGGAGCGCATCGACCGGGTCGAACGCGAAGTGCGGCTGCAGCTGCAGGCGTCGGCGCAGGCCACGCGGCAAGACCTGGCCACCAGCCTGGCGCAATTCCAGGCGGCGACCCTGCAGCAGCTCGACAGCCTGCGCACGCAGATGCAGGCGCAGGGCAAAGTCGGGCGCGAGGAACAGGCGCAAAGCCTGGCGCGCTTTGCCGACAGCACCAACCAGACCCTGGCGCAGCTGACGGAATCGAATGCGCAGCGCATGCTGGAAGTGCGCGCCACCCTGGAAAACAAGATCCGCGACTTGCAGGCCGACAATGGCGCGCGCCTGGAAGAAATGCGCAAGACGGTCGATGAAAAGCTGCACGCCACCCTGGAGACGCGCCTGACTGCCTCGTTCCAGCAAGTATCGGAGCGGCTGGAAAAAGTCCACCAGGGCCTGGGCGAGATGCAGCAGCTGGCGCTGGGCGTGGGCGACCTGAAGCGGGTGCTCACCAACGTCAAGACGCGGGGCACGTGGGGCGAAGTGCAGCTGGAAATGCTGCTGGAGCAGGTACTCACTGTCGACCAGTACGCAAAGAACGTGGAAACCGTGCCGGGCAGCGGCGCGCGCGTGGAATTCGCGCTGAAGCTGCCGGGCCTTGCCGACGGTGGGCCGCCCGTGTGGATGCCCATCGATGCGAAGTTTCCCAAGGAACAGTACGAACGCCTGGTCGAGTCGGCCGAGCGTGCCGATGCGGAAGGCGTGGCCCTGGCCGGGCGCGAGCTGGAACGGGCCGTGCGGGGCGAAGCGAAGACCATCGCGGACAAATACCTGGCGCCGCCGCAGACGACGGATTTCGCCATCCTGTTCCTGCCCACGGAAGGCCTGTATGCGGAAGTGCTGCGCCGCCCGGGCCTGGCCGACGAATTGCAGCGCGTGCACCGGGTCAGCATTGCGGGGCCATCGACCCTGACGGCCCTGCTGAACAGCCTGCAGATGGGTTTCCGCACCCTGGCGCTGGAAAAGCGCTCGTCCGAAGTGTGGCAGGTGCTGGGCGCCGTCAAGACGGAATTCGGCAAGTTCGGCGACGTGCTGTCGCAAACCCGGCTGACCCTGGAAAAGGCGGCGAAGAATATCGAAAACGCGGAAGTGCGCAGCCGGCAGATGGCGCGCAAATTGAAATCCGTGGAAGCCTTGCCGGGCGAGGCGGCCGCCTTGCTGCTGGGTAAGGCGGACGCGGGGCTGTCCGCCGAGGCGGACGACGGCCAATAGCGCCGTCGCCGTTCATGCTGCTGCCCGGCGGCGCAGCCTGGCACCGGCCAGCAGCGCCAGTCCGGCCAGCAGCATGGCCCAGGTTTGCGGTTCCGGCACGGCCGGCAGCACGCTCGAGCCCGTAGGCGGCATCATGGGCAGGATGACGATGGGCGTATACGGCTCGATGATGCTGCTGCCGCGCGGTGCGGGTCCGCCGCCGCCGCCGCTGCGTCCATCGCCCAGGCTCGATGGCAGCGCCGGGTTGTTGGCGGGATGCACCAGATCGAAGGCCAGCAGGGGCACGCCGGCCACCACGGCCGGCGGGGCCGGGCCCGTGAGCGAGCCGCCGTGCGCGGCGCCGGGATACTCGATGACGGGTACGCCTGCCGCCGCCGGTGCCGGGGGGGCTGCGGCCACCGGCGCCGCGCCGCCTGGCGCACCGCCGCCCGGCACCCCGCCAGCGCCGGCGCCGCGCGGTCCGGCTGCCGCCGCCTGCGTGATGCGGCTGACATTGCGGCACACGGTGGGCACGAGGATGCAGGCGCCCTGCACGCAGTACACGAGACCCCTTTCCTGCATCTGCTCGCTCCAGCCTGAGCGCGTCACATTGCGGCAGACGCGGCCCGGCCCGAAATGCATGTCGCTGATGCGCGCATCGTAATTGCCCTTGCCGCGGATGGCGTCGCGGCTGATCACCACGATTTCATCGTACTGGCGCGCACGCATGCGCGCCTTCAATTGTTCGCGCACCTGCGGCGCGATGTCGGGATACCGGTCCACGGCGGCAACCACATCGCCCATGAACGGGTCGGCCCCCGGGCGGTTCCAGCTGCAGTGTTCCAGTACGTCGGCCCGTGGGGCCCCTTTGGCGTAGGCGGGCAGCGGCGCTACGGACAATATGCCCAGCAGGAATGCCGCTCCCAGCATGCCGGCGCCCGCGATCCATGCGCTATGTCTCATCGCTAGTTTCCTCGGGAAAATAATATCAAAATTGAACTTTTATGTGAATTCTGATGTTATCACCGAAGAAACTGTAGTATCAACAAATAAATAAAATAATTACAATTTGTGTTGTGTTTGTTGTTACGTTATTTGAAGAAATAATTAATATTTTTATCTCGATAGGCGAGCGCTTGCTGCGCAGGGGAAATTGATTGTGGAGGGGCAATGCGAGCGGCCCGCCCAGGGTAGGGCGGGCGCCGCGGCAGGGAGCTTGAACGGGGTGGCGCCGAGGCGCCGGTGGTTGGACGCGCTAGAAAATGCCCGGGCAGGCAAGTGCGTCGAAGCGGGGATAGCCGATGGCTGGCAGCTTGTCCAGCCAGGCGAGCATGGCAGTGTGCGCGCCTTGCGCAGCGCGTGGCTGCCCGTCGCGCTGCAGTTCCGCGGCGATCATGGCCAGTTCCGCGCAGATGGCTGGCTGGCCGGCCTGGGCCGCCAGCAGGGAGGCCAGCAGTTCCGGTAGCACGGCGGCGGCCGGCGCCGCCTGGCGCGTGGCGCGGTAGTGCCGCCAGTAGCGTTCGGCGGCTTCGCCATCGAAGCTGGGTACAAAGCCGAACGTGGCCCCATCGTGCCGCAAGCGGTAGACGGTGAGAAAGTAATGGGGACCCGTCAGTTCGCCGGGAAACAGGTCGCGCCGCACGACGTCGACGGCCAGCGATCCGTCCCGTTCCATGCGCACGGGACTGGGCGCATCGAACTGGTCCACGCTGGCCATGAGCGGCACATTTCCCTGCAGCGCAATGATTTTTTGCGTGTAATGGCGCCCGCCCAGGTGGCCGCATGTGGCCACGATACTGTCGTGGATGGCGGTGACGGGCGCGATGGCGCCGCAGCCGGGGCGCAGCGCCGTGTTTTCCTGCCACACGGGCGCCTGATCGGCGGCGCGCACGATGCTGATGCGGCCCACGGTGGCGCCATGCAGGTCGCCTGGCGCCGTTTCGATGCGCTCGTCGAAGCGTACGCCGTAGCCGTTGGCGAGCACCTCGCCCGCCTGCGCGGCGCCCATGCCCGACAGCAAGCCCAGCGCCAGAACCAGGGGCCGCATCAGGTCAAGCCATGGAACAGCACGATATCGACGAGGTCGCCTGCGGCCACGTGGCCTTGCGCTTCGTGCAGCACGATCATGCAATTGGCTTGCGTCATCGAACGCAGGATGCCCGAGCCTTGCGCGCCCGTCACGCGCACGTGCTGGCGGCCATCCGCGTCCCGCTCGACGATGCCGCGCTGGTATTCCGTGCGGCCCCGTTTCTTGCGGATGGGCGCTTGCGCCGCCACCTGCAGCAGGGGCAGGCTGGCCGTGTCCGCATCGGCGCCCATCAGGCGCAGCAGGGTGGGACGCGCGAGGAAATAGAATGCCGCCATCACGGCCACGGGATTGCCGGGAAGGCCCAGCAGCAGTGCCGATGCGCCCTCGCTGGCGATCCGGCCAAAGGCCATGGGGCGGCCCGGACGCATGTTGATTTGCCAGAAGGCGACGTCGCCGAGGCGCGCGAGGATGTCGCGCGTGAAATCGGCCGCGCCGCTGGACACGCCGCCCGAAGTGACGATGACGTCGGCCGACGCGCAGGCGCCGCGCAGGGCCGCTTCCAGCGCTTGCGGATTGTCCTTGACGATGCCCATGTCGAGCACGTCGCAACCGAGGCGCGTGAGCATGCCCAGCAGGGTGTAGCGGTTGCTGTCGTAGATGCAGCCCGCGTCCAGCGGCTCGCCGATCGAGCGCAATTCGTCGCCCGTGGAAAAGAAGGCCACGCGCAGCCGGCGCCGCACGGACACCGTGGCGATGCCCAGCGAGGCCAGCAGACCCAGCTCGGCCGGACCCAGTCGCTTGCCTTGCAGCAGGGCCGGCTGACCCTGCATCAAGTCTTCGCCCTTGAAGCGGCGGTTGTCGCCGGCCCGGATGCAGTCCGGCGCGATGGTGATGGCGTGCTCGCTGGCCTGCTGCACCAGCTCCTGCGGCACCACGCTGTCGCAGCCGTCCGGCATGACGGCGCCCGTCATGATGCGCGCGCATTGCCCGCGCTGCACGGCCACGGTGCCGGGACGCCCGGCCAGGATGGTGTCGACCACGGCCAGGGTCACGGGCGTGTCGCCGCCCAGGTCGGCGCCATGCAGCGCGTAGCCATCCATGGCGGAATTGTCGTGCGCGGGCACGCTGATGGGCGAGATGATGTCGGCTGCCAGGATGCGCTCGAACGCCTGCGGCAGCGGCAGTTCTTCGGTCTCGGCGACGGGGGCGACGGTGCCGGCCAGGATGGCTTGCGCCGCCGGCACGGACAGGCCCTGCGCCTGCAGGGTAGCCAGCTCGTCCGGCGTATTGATATTGCCGAACGGGGTGCCATCCTGGAACAGCACTTCGGCCAGTTTCAGGGGGCCGTGCCACGTGCGCATGCGGCGTTCGCCGCCGCGCAGATAGGCATCGAGCTGGGGCAGGGCCGACGTTTTTACCAGGCAAAAGACGGGGTGGGGGCGGCGCACGGCCGTTCCCGTTGCCGCATCGATGTCTTCGGTGACGGCGATGGCCAGGTCGGCATCGTGTTCCACGAGGCCGGCGGCCAGGCGCGCTGCCAGGTCGGACGGCAGCAGGGGCGAATCGCAGGGCACGGTGAGCAGGTATGGGGTGGTGGCGCGCTGCATGCCGCTATGCAAGCCGGCCAGCGGACCCAGCTGGCCCGGCAGCAGGTCCGGCCACGTGGGCAGGCCGAAGCGCGCGTAATCTCCGGCATCGGCGTGGACACTGATGGCCAGCTGGCCCACTTGCGGCGCCAGGCGCTGCAGCACGTGGCGGGCCAGGGGCTGGCCATGCAGGGGCAGCATGCCCTTGTCGCGCCGGCCCATGCGCGTGCCCAGGCCGCCGGCCAGGATCAGGCCGGTAATGTCTTGTTTGTTGATCATGTCAGGTAGGAAAATTGATGCATGCGCCATGGTAGCAGCGGCGGGCGCGCGCTGCGCCCGATTCAGCCGCCGATATACGACATTTCCACTTTCTTTTTGCCATGGTCAAGCGTGGTGCCCGTCAAGTCCGTCTGGCTGGTGCGCAATTGCGAATAGCGGTCGGCGCGGCCGCGCCACAGCTGGGCCACGGCCGAGGAAATTTCCGCATCGCTGCGGCCGCCGCGCAGCAGGCTGCGCAAGTCGTGGCCGCTGCTGGCGAACAGGCAGGTGTACAGCTTGCCCTCGGTCGATAGGCGGGCGCGGCTGCAGTCGGCGCAGAACGCTTGCGTGACGCTGGAAATGAGGCCGATTTCGCCGCTGCCATCGGCATAGCGCCAGCGCGCCGCCGTCTCGCCCGTGTAGTTCGGATCGATGGGCAACAAGGGCATGTGCGCGGCAATGCGCCGCACCACTTCCGCGGAAGGGATGACTTCCTGCAGGTTCCAGCCGTTCGAGGCGCCCACGTCCATGTATTCGATGAAGCGCAGGATGTAGGGCGTGCCCTGGAAATGGCGCGCCATGGGCACGATTTCCTGCTCGTTCATGCCGGCCTTGACGACCATGTTGATCTTGATGGGGCCCAGGCCCGCCGCGTGCGCCGCATCGATGCCGTGCAGCACGTCGGCCACGGAAAAGTCCACGTCGTTCATGCGCTTGAAGGTGGCGTCGTCGAGCGAGTCGAGCGACACGGTGACCCGGTTCAGGCCCGCGTCCTTCAGCGCTTGCGCTTTTCGCGCCAGCAAGGAGCCGTTGGTCGTCAGGGTCAGGTCCAGCGGCTGGCCCGACGGCGTGCGCAGGGCGGCCAGCATGGCGACGAGCTTTTCGATATTCTTGCGCAGCAGCGGCTCGCCGCCCGTCAGGCGGATCTTTTCCACGCCATGCGCGACGAACAGGCGCGCGATGCGCGTGATTTCCTCGAACGACAGCAGATCCGTGTGCGGCAGATACACGTGGTTCTTGTCGAACACGTCTTTCGGCATGCAATACACGCAACGGAAATTGCAGCGGTCGGTAATCGAGATGCGCAGGTCGTGCAGGGGCCGGCCCAGGCGGTCGGCCACGTTGCCGCTAGGACTTTCCAGGCGGTCGGGGATCGCCGGCACCCCATTGCGGGCCTCGGCGAGGTAGATAATCTTGTCAGCCATAAAAGTGATGCCACTTGCCAGTTACTAGTTACATTAGGTCGTTCAAGGCAGATACGATAGCACGAGGCCGAAGATGGCACAGGCGAGCAGCAATTTGATGGTGTCCATTTGAAACTTGATCAGCGCCACGCCGGCCGCCAGCGCGATGGCGATGGCCAGCCAGTCCCAGTGCGGCAGCGCATTTGCCTGCCAAAACACATGGCGGCCAAAGAACAGGGCCAGGCTGGCGATGACGCCCACCACGGCCGCCGAGATGGCCGTCAGGGGCGCGCTCAGGCGCAGGTTGCCGCGCGACGCTTCCACCAGGGGGCCGCCGGCCAGGATGAAGATGAACGAGGGCAGGAAGGTGAACCAGCTGGCGACGAGCGCGCCGCACACGCCCGCCAGCCACAGCTGGTCGCCGGCGATGCCTGCGGCGTGGCTCCAGCCGCCCACAAAACCGATGAAGGCGACGATCATGATCAGGGGGCCGGGCGTCGTTTCGCCCAGCGCCAGGCCATCCATCATCTGTGTGCTCGTGATCCAGTGGTAATGGTCGACGGCGCCCTGCACCAGGTAGGGCAGCACGGCATACGCGCCGCCGAACGTCAATAGGGCCGCCTTGCTGAAAAATACGCCCATCTGCGCCAGCGGCCCGTCCGCGCCGCCCGGCAGCGCCAGGGCCAGCCAGGCGAGGAAAGCCAGCGCCAGGCCCAGCGCGCAGGTGGCCAGCAGGCGAGGCCAGCTAAAGCGCGCGTGCTCCGGCGTGGGCGTGTCGTCGTCGATCAGGGCGGGGCCGTAGCGGGCCGCGCCGCCATGGCCCGTGGCGCCCGCATGGAATTGACTGGGCAGCCAGTGGCCGCCCGCCATGCCGAGGATGGCGGCGGCGAGCACGATCAGCGGAAATGGCAGCCGTAGCACGGCGATGGCGACAAATGCGGCAGCCGCAATGGCGATCAGGCCGGGACTGCGCAAGGTGCGCCGGCCCAGGCGCCAGGCAGCCGCCAGCACGATGGCGACGACGGCCGGCTTGATGCTGTACAGGATGCCGGCGATGGCGCCCACGTGGCCATACGCCATGTACAGCCAGGACAGGACGATCAATACCAGCAGCGAGGGCAGCAGGAACAGCAGGCCCGCCATCAGCGCGCCGCGCGTGCGGTGCATGAGCCAGCCGATATAGATGGCCAGCTGCGTCGCTTCCGGTCCCGGCAGCAGCATGCAGTAGTTCAAGGCGTGCAGGAAACGCTGCTCGGAAATCCAGCGCCGCTTTTCCACCAGTTCCGCATGCATCATGGCGATTTGCCCGGCCGGGCCGCCAAAGCTGACGCAGCCCAGCTTGAACCAGTAGCCGAAGGCGCTGCGCAGGCTGACGGGGGAGGGGCGGGGAGTATTGACGTTCTCGTGCATGGCGGCTGGCTGGCAAGGAATGGACATAAAAAAAGGGGAAGCCTGAGCTTCCCCTTTCATCATTGGCGGCTGGGCGAACCCGGCGCGCTTATGGACGCTGCGTGTTGACCTGGATCAACGGCTCATCCGATTGCGGCGGCAATGGCTTGCGTTCGCGTGGCTTGCGTACCGGAGCGACAGCCTTGGCCGCCGCTTCCTGCGCCAGGCGCAGTTTTTCCGGATCGGTGGCCGCCAGGGTCAGGCCGGCGGAGCCGAGCACGGCGTTCAAGTCCAGCGGCGCGGCGACCGGCGCGGCAGGAGCAGGAGCAACGACGGGAGCTGGTGCAGGAGCAGGAGCAACGTCGGCAACCACCGCAGCGGCTTCCACCACGGCAGGTGCTGCTTCGGCCACTGGCGCAACGGCTTCCTCGATCACGGCGACGGCTTCGACCAGCGGTGCAGCTTCCACCACCGGTGCGGCTTCCACGACGGCGACAGGCACGGCTTCGACGATGATTTCCGCCGGCGCTGGCGCTGGAGCGGCTTTCTCGGCAAAGCTGTACTCGGCGGCTGGTGCCGGCTCGGCAGCGGCTGGTACAGCTTGCGCTGCAGCAACGACGGCTTCGGCCGGGGCTTCCGGCACGATGACCGTGGCAGCTGGCGCGGCTTCGGCAACGTCGGCTGGCGCAGCTTCCACCGCAGGTGCAGCTTCAACGGCAGGAGCGGCTGCTTCGGTCTTGGCGATGTCCACGACCTTGGCTACTTCCACCACTTCGACGACTTCAGCCACGACGACTGGTGCGGCGGCAGCTTCCACTGGCGCGGCAGCGACGGCCACGACGGCGGCGGCAGCCACGACGGCGACCGGTGCGCTGGCATCGGCTTCGGTGGCAGGCGCTACCGTAAAGCTGATCACGGGCGCGTCCTGGCCTTCGTTCTCGCCATTTGCCGATTCGATCAGCTCGCCCGTTTCACGGTCGCGGCGGTTGCGGTTGCGGCCACCACGACGGCGGCGGCGGCGCGGTTCTTCGCCTTCCACGTCGTTTTCCGTCTCTTCGCCTTCCGGGCCGGCATTGGCCGGCGCTTTCAGCAAGTTCGCCGGTGCGGCGTCGGATTCAGGGCCGTTTGACGGCACGACCACGTTGACGGCGGTGGCGCTGGCGCCCACCAGGGCCAGCTCTTCAGTTTTCACTTCAGCAACAACAGCCTTGTCGGCGCGTGGTTCGCGGCCTTCGCGTGGCTGGCGTGGCGGACGCTCGGCGCGCTCCGGGCGCTCCGCACGTTCCGGACGCTCGGCGCGTTCAGGGCGTTCACCGCGTTCGCGCGGTGCTGCTGCCGTGTCGCCATTTTCGCGCGCTTCACGCGGTTCGCGTGGCGGACGTGGCGGACGCGGAGGACGGGCTGCTTTTTCCAGTGCTTCCGCTTCTTTTGCGGCATCGTCCTGGGCTGGGCGGCCCTGGCCCGGTTCGCGTTCTTCGCGGCCAGGCTTGCCGTTGCGGCCACGGCCACGGGGGCCACGGCTGTTGCGATCGCCGCGGTCGGCGCCGGCCGGCTTGGCCGGGGCGACAGGGGCGGGCGCTGGCGCCACCGGTGCCGGAGCGCCGGTGAAGAAGCTGATGATCTTGGCGATCAGGCCTTGCGGCGCGGCAGGTGCAGGCGCCGGGGCGGCCTTGACTTCCACGGGCTTGCGCTCGACCAGCGGTGCCGGCTGGTCAGGGGTGATCGTCTTGACGACGGCTTCCTGGCGCGGCTTGGCTTCTTCCTTCTGGCGCTTGCTGTAAGCCATGTCCGTTTCAGCGCTTTCGGCCAGGTTGTAGCTGGCCTGGCTGTCTTCCAGGCGGGGATCGTCGTGCTTGATGCGTTCCAGCTTGTAGTGCGGCGTTTCCAGATGCTTGTTCGGGATCAGGATCACGGCGATGCGGTGGCGGTTCTCGATTTTCAGCACTTCGCCGCGCTTTTCGTTCAGCAGGAAGGCGCCCACGTCCACGGGTACTTGCACGTGGATGGTGGCCGAATTTTCCTTCATCGCCTCTTCCTGGATGATGCGCAGCACCTGCAGGGCGGACGATTCCGTATCGCGGATGTGGCCCGTGCCGGAGCAGCGCGGGCACGTCACGTGCGAGCCTTCGGACAGCGAAGGGCGCAGGCGCTGGCGCGACAGTTCCATCAGGCCGAAGCGGGAAATCTTGCCCATTTGTACACGGGCACGGTCATGGTGCAGCGCATCTTTCAGGCGCTGTTCCACTTCGCGCTGATTCTTTGCCACTTCCATGTCGATGAAGTCGATGACGATCAGGCCGCCCAGATCGCGCAGGCGCAGCTGGCGGGCCACTTCTTCGGCCGCTTCGCAGTTGGTGTTGAAGGCGGTCGTCTCGATGTCCGAGCCGCGCGTGGCGCGCGCCGAGTTGACGTCGACGGAAACCAGCGCTTCCGTGTGGTCGATGACGATGGCGCCGCCCGATGGCAGCGGCACGGTGCGGCTGTACGCCGTTTCGATCTGGTGTTCGATCTGGAAGCGCGAGAACAGCGGCACGTCGTCGCTGTAGCGTTTTACGCGGTGCACCATGTCGGGCATCACGTGGCTCATGAACTGGTGCGCCTGGTCGTAGATCTCGTCGGTGTCGATCAGGATCTCGCCGATGTCGGGCTGGAAGTAGTCGCGGATGGCGCGGATGACGAGCGACGATTCCTGGTAGATCAGGAAAGCGCCGTTGGCCGACTTGCCGGCGCCTTCGATGGCGCGCCACAGTTGCATCAGGTAATTCAAGTCCCACTGCAGTTCATCGACGTTGCGGCCGATGCCGGCGGTGCGGGCAATCACGGACATGCCAGCTGGCAAGTCCAGTTTATCCATGGTTTCGCGCAATTCCTGGCGCTCTTCACCTTCCACGCGGCGCGATACGCCACCGCCACGCGGGTTGTTCGGCATCAATACCAGATAGCGGCCGGCCAGCGAGACGAACGAGGTCAGGGCGGCGCCCTTGTTGCCGCGCTCTTCCTTTTCCACCTGCACCATGATTTCCTGGCCTTCGCGCAGCGCTTCCTTGACGGAAGCGTTACGGACGTCCACGCCTTCGCGGAAATACGTGCGAGCAACTTCCTTGAAAGGCAGGAAGCCGTGGCGGTCTTCGCCATAGCTGACGAAGCACGCTTCGAGCGATGGCTCGATGCGCGTGATCACGCCCTTGTAGATGTTGGATTTGCGCTGTTCGCGCCCGGCTGTCTCGATATCGATGTCGATCAGTTTTTGTCCGTCGACAATCGCTACGCGCAGTTCTTCTTGCTGCGTGGCATTAAACAACATGCGTTTCATTTTTATAACTCCGCGACCCGTAGGCCATCTCAAAGCCGCTTCCGGGGAAGCGGCGAAGTACAGGGATATATGCGAGAACGGGAGTGCTGGCGGGGGAAATGCCTTAGCGTGCGGAGCAACAACGCGTACGAGGTATACGTTACGGCCGCAACAGGCGCGGTGAGGTCGATCGTCATGCCGAGTGCACAGGACACCTGCAACTCATCTGAAACAGCCCGGATGCCGGGGGCAGAGAATGCAGGTGGTCAGCAAATTCAGAGCCAAATCGTAAGCCGGCTCATTACAGGGATCGCGATGGCGAGGCTTGGCCTCAGCCTATTCATCGACAACCCTCAGTATTGTGGCCTCATACGGGGTTTGGCGAAAACGGCAAGCGTTATCAACTTCATCAACCCGCGAGCCCGACTCGATAAGTCGCGCTAACGGGTACTTATCCTTATAATCCAATACACTCACTTCAGCATCTCCACGCGTTATCCGATTACAACTACGGTGCAACCTTGATTCGCGCAGCGATGGTGCATATACATTTTTTTCCACCGAATTTGCAATTTGGCGAGGCCGGTGGAGACGCCCCTGTGTAAAATGTGCTTTTATTCTTACACTCGCAGCAGCCAGGGCCGCAGCAAAAACAATTATATATTCAAAATGAAGGACTTAGAGAGATTTCTGGGAAGACATAGTAAATGAAGAGTCAAAATGATGTTGTTCCCCCTTCAACACCCCCGGTTCAGCCGCAAGCCCAATTCGTAACGATCGCCGAGGAAGAAGCAGGCCAGCGCATCGACAACTACTTATTAAGAGTGTGCAAGGGAGTGCCTAAAAGCCACATCTACCGGATCTTGCGATCGGGAGAAGTGCGGGTTAATAAAGGCCGTATCGATCAGCTATACCGTCTCGCCGCCGGCGACGTGGTGCGCATTCCACCCGTGCGCGTGGCCGAAAAGGCCGCCACGGGCGCGCCGGCCGCCGAATTCAAGATCATCTTCGAAGATGCGCAGCTGCTCGTCATCGACAAGCCGGCCGGCGTGGCCGTGCATGGCGGCTCGGGCGTGTCGTTCGGCGTGATCGAGCAATTGCGCGCTTCGCGCCCCGACGCCAAGTTCCTGGAACTGGTGCACCGCCTGGACCGCGACACGTCCGGCTTGCTGTTGCTTGCAAAGAAACGTTCCGCCTTGACGAATCTGCACGAACAGATGCGCGACGGCGTCACGGACAAGCGCTACCTGGTGCTGGTGGCCGGCGACTGGAAGAATGCGCGCCAGCATATCAAGTTGCCATTGCATAAATATACGACGGCCGAAGGCGAGCGCCGGGTGGCCGTGCAGGCCGACGGTCTGGCGTCGCACACGGTGTTTTCGCTGTTGCATAAATATCACAACTTCGCCTTGCTGGAAGCGGAATTGAAGACGGGCCGCACGCACCAGATCCGCGTGCACCTGTCCTCGTCCGGTTTCCCCATCGCCGGCGACGATAAATATGGCGACTTTGCCCTCAACCGTGCCCTGCTGAAAGCGGACAGCACGCGCGGCGCCCTCAAGCGCATGTTCCTGCATGCGCACCAGATCACGTTCACGCATCCGGAAACGGGCAAGACGATGACCCTGAATGCGCCGCTGGCTGCCGAATGCGAGCGTTTCTTGGTAAGCTTGGGCAAACCATTGGCCGTTGCCGCACGCTAAAGATCCAACGTGCGCGCGACACTACTCACAAGGTAGTCAGTCGCCATCATTTATTCTCAAGGAGCCGGCGGCTATGCCGTCGGGAAACATGGCAAGAAAGCAATTTGATCTGATCGTCTTCGATTGGGACGGTACCCTGATAGACAGTACCTCGACCATCGTCAAGTGCATCCAGGCTTCGGCCAAAGACCTGGGCTTGCCAATTCCCACCGAGTTGCTGGCTTCGCATGTGATCGGCCTGGGCTTGCAGGAAGCCATGCAGCTGGTGATGCCCGACGTGGAGCCGAAATACCATGCGCGCATGGCGGAACGCTACCGCTATCACTATCTGTCGCGCGACCACGAACTGGCTCTGTTTCCCGGCGTACATGAAATGCTGCAGGAATTGTCGCAGCAGGCGTACTTCCTGGCCGTCGCCACGGGCAAGAGCCGTGTCGGCCTGAACCGCTCCTTGAATGCCGTCAAGCTGCTGTCCCTGTTCGATGCGACGCGTTGCGCTGACGAAACCTTTTCCAAGCCCCATCCGGCCATGCTGCAGGAACTGACGCGCGAACTGGGGCAGGATATGCGCCGTACCGTGATGATCGGCGACACCAGCCATGATTTGTTGATGGCAAGCAATGCCGGTGCGGCCAGTATTGCCGTAGAGTATGGGGCGCATCCCGTGGAGCAGCTGCAGGCGTGCAAGCCCCTGTATTCGGCCCCCACGGTGGCCGACCTGCATCAATGGCTGAGCGAGCACGCATGATGAGCGATGTTGTCGATGTATTCATTTGTGCCGCCGATGCCGTGGCCGATGGGGGCAAGGGCGTGCGCTTTCCCGTGTCGGCCGGCGGCGAAGCGACTACCGGCTTTGTCGTGCGCCATGGCGGCAAGGCGTATGGCTACCTGAACCGCTGTGCCCACGTACCCATCGAACTCGATTGGGCCGAGGGCGAGTTTTTCGAATCGAGCGGCTTGTACCTGATGTGTTCGACGCATGGCGCCATCTATGTGCCGGAGAGCGGCTACTGCGCGGGCGGTCCCTGCAAGGGCGGCCGCTTGCGTCCGATTCCCGTGAGCGAGCGCGACGGCCAGCTGTACTGGCAACCCGATGAGTATGTCCAGCCGCCGACGGCCTGAGGCCGGATATCGGCCTTATTGCAATTTAAACAAAGTGAACCATGAGCGATAACACGAATGACAAGCTGGACAGCAGCGCGCCAGCCGCCGGCAGCGGCGCCCCTGCGGGGAACTGGGAGCGCGACGTGCTGGAAAAGCTGGTATTTGCCACTTTGCAAGAGCAACGCGCGCACCGCCGCTGGAGCATCTTCTTCAAGGTCTTCAGCCTGCTGATCGTGATGTTCGCCCTGTGGGTGTTTTATGACTACAACACGGCCGACGACAGCGAAACCCTGGGTCGCCACACGGCCCTGATCGACATCAGCGGCGCCATCGAGTCCGAAGGCAGCGGCTCGGCCGCCGTCGTCATCCCTGCGCTGGACAAGGCCTTTTCCGATGCCGGTTCCGTGGCCGTGGTGCTGCATATTAATAGTCCGGGCGGCAGTCCCGTGCAGGCCGGCATGATCGTCGACGAGATGCAGCGCCTGCGCAAGGGCTATCCGGACAAGCCCCTGTACGTGGTGGTCGATGAAATGTGCGCCTCGGGCGGCTATTACATCGCCGCCGCCGCCGACCGCATCTACGTCAATAAGGCCAGCGTGGTCGGTTCCATCGGCGTGCTGATGGATGGCTTCGGCTTTACGGGCGTGATGGAAAAGGTGGGCGTCGAGCGCCGCCTGCTGACGGCGGGCGAGAACAAGGGTTTCATGGACCCGTTCAGCCCCCTGACGGAAAAACACAAGGCGTATGCGCAAGGCATGCTCAATGAAATCCACCAGCAATTCATCGAGGTGGTGCGCGCGGGACGGGGCAAGCGCCTGAAGGAAACGCCCGATACCTTCTCCGGCCTGTACTGGACGGGCGCGAAAGCCGTGGAAATGGGCCTGGCCGACGATTTCGGCACGGTCGACAGCGTGGCGCGCGACGTCGTCAAGGCGGAAGACATCGTCGACTACACGCAGCATGAAGGCTTGCCGGAACGGGTGCTGAAGAAATTTGGCGCGGCCATGGGCGCCGGCGCCATGAAGGCGGCCGTGCAGCAGTCACAACCGGCGTTGCGCTGAGGACATCACTCTTGGCTGGCAGGCAAGCCAGTCGAGAATGATTTTCAATAAGGTGGTAAATTGGCTTGAAAAAGGGGCTGCTTGGGCTATAGTGAAACCGTAGTTCTTTTCAAGGAGGGGCGATATATCAACTATGTTGTCAGTACTAACTTGATTGGCAGGTCTTGGAACTACTCGCCGCATCGCAGATGTGGTTTTGAGTGAATTTACATTCCTCACTAAAGTCCCGTTGGGGCTTGGGAACGGCGGCGCAATGCCGCCGTTTCCTTTTGTGCGTCGTTTTCGATGGGGCTGTAGCCGTGACAGGCTGGTGCTGCACGGTCTGGGCAGGCTGGCAAGAGAAGCATGCAAGGGCAGGGCATGGCTGGTCCGCTGGCGCCGCTCAGACGACGCAGCCGTTGCAGTGCGCGGGCAGGGACAAGGGGGCCGCTTGCCGGGCCGGCGCCGTTGCTGTGGCGGTGTCGGGCAGTGCATCGGCCATGGCGGGCGCGGCCGCGTTTTCGCTTGTCGCATCCGCATGCGCAAAACCGCCCAGTTCCAGCCAGCACATGAAATGGCATTGCGCCTCGGCATGCCACTGCGCTTGACGGGCTGGCGATGGCGGCACGTCCGCCTCCTGCGCTCCGGGGGCGTTTCTCCAGCGCGCCACGCCAAGCTTGACCTTGTGCATGGCCGCCTGTTCTGCAGCGATGCGTTTGCGCATGTCGGCGATGCTGCCTTGTAAGGCGATGGTGTCGGTATGCTTCATACGATGTCCTTGTGAGAGGTGGCGACTGCCACAATTCCTAAAGTACATTAGGCGGATTCCTAACGAAGTTTCAGTCTATCAACGCGATATTCCGAGCGCTTGATATATCTCAAAGGAATTGGCCATTTATATCGAAATCTCACCTTGTACTTCCGCGTATCTGTGCGTGCGCAAGGTAAGTGCGCGCTCCGCGGCCGGCGCAGGCGGCGCGCGCCGCCGCTTCACGCTGCCAGCCGCTTCTGGTAAAGTCACGCCCATGAGTAAATTATCCCTAGACCGCATCCTGCAATCGCAGGGTTTTGGCACCCGTAAATACTGTCGTTCCCTGATCGAGGATGGCGATGTCGTCATCGATGGCGTCACCCAGACCAATTACCGCACCACCGTCGAGACCGACGGCCTGGTGCTGCACGTGTTCGAAGAAGAGTGGGTGTACCGCGCACACCTGTACCTGGCGCTGCACAAGCCCGCCAACTTCGAATGCTCGCGCAAGCCCAGCCATCATCCTGGCGTGCTGACCCTGCTGCCGGAACAGTTCACCTGGCGCGAAGTCCAGCCCGTCGGCCGGCTCGACCACGACACGACCGGCATGCTGCTGATGTCGGACGATGGCCCGTTTATCCATGCACAATCGTCGCCGAAGCGTCACGTTCCCAAGATTTACCAGGCCACCACGCAAGAGCCGGTGACCGATGAACTGGTGGCCCTGCTGCTGGCCGGCGTGCAATTGCACGATGAGCCGGCCCCGCTGGCGGCCCTCGTCTGCGTCAAGCGCGGCGAGCACCAGCTGGAAATCGTGCTCGAGCAAGGCAAATACCACCAGGTCAAGCGCATGCTGGCCGCCGCCGGCAACCATTGCAGCGCACTGCACCGTTCCGCCATCGGCAGCCTGACCCTGGAGTCGCTGGGCATCGCCGAAGGCGAGTGGTGCTACCTCACGCCGGAGCAGATCGCGCTGCTGGCCTGAACCTCTCGCTGACCGCCAAAGCCGGGGATTTCCCGGCTTTTTGGCGTCTTTGGCTTCCTATTGCCTGCATTTGACGAAGTTTCCCTCGACATGAAATTAGCTACCCTGAACGATGGCACGCGCGACGGCCAGCTGGCTGTCGTCTCGCGCGACCTGAAAACGGCCCACCTGGCCGATGGCATTGCCTCGACCCTGCAAAAGGCGCTCGACGACTGGAGTTTCATCGCGCCCCAGCTCGATTTGCTGTACCAGACCATCAATAGCGGCCGCGGCCATCGCGCCTTCGAATTCGACCCCGCCAACTGCATGGCGCCCTTGCCGCGCAGCAGCCTGCGCGTGGCCGGCGCCTCGTATCTGCAGCAGATCGAGCGGGCCTGCAAGGCGGCGGGCAGCGAGGCGCCCGCCAATCTGCGCGAGGCGCCGCGCCTGTACCAGGGCGCCAGCGACGATTTTATGGGGGCTCACGATGCGATCGCGCTGGCGCACGAACAGTGGGGCATCGACTACGAGGCCGGCATCGCCGCCATCACGGACGACGTGGCCATGGGCTCGACGCCGGACCA
Organism: Janthinobacterium sp. P210006; assembly: GCF_036231885.1. Lineage (NCBI taxonomy): Bacteria > Pseudomonadati > Pseudomonadota > Betaproteobacteria > Burkholderiales > Oxalobacteraceae > Janthinobacterium > Janthinobacterium sp. P210006. Next base: position 997,765 of record NZ_JAZARD010000001.1, read on the forward strand.
GGCGCACCTGAACATCAAGCTCCTGATGCTGGTCAACGACATCACCTTGCGCAACCTGGCGCCGGACGAGCAGGCCGGCGGCTACGGCTTTTTGCAGGCGAAACCGGCCATGGCGTGCTCGCCTGTCGCCATCACGCCCGACGAGCTGGGCGATGCCTGGCGCGGCGGCAAGGTGCATTACGCGCTGCGCTGCAGCCTGAACGGCAAATTGACGGGCCAGCCCCACGCGGGCGCCGACATGGCCTTCAATTACCCGCAGCTGCTCGCCCATCTGTGCCAGACGCGCAACGCGCGCGCCGGCAGCGTGGTCAGCGCGGGTGGTGTCGCCAACAAGGAAGCCAAGAAGGGGTTTTCCAGTATTTTTGAGCGACGTAACCAGGAGATGATCGCCGATGGCGTGGCCAGTACGCCTTATCTGCTGTTTGGCGACGTTGTTCGTCTGGAAATGCTGGGTGATGACGGCAAGTCCTTGTTTGGCGCCATCGAGCAGACGGTGAAGCAGGCGGAAGCTCGCAAGACCCGCTAAGGTTTCTGGGGAGCAAAGGAAAAGCAGGGGATTCGCCCTCCTTTTCCCTTGATGGCGTTGCCGCCATTGAACCGATAATGCTCCATGCCCAGTCCGTATTGCGCCTAGCCAGGCTGCAGGACTTCACCGGAGTTGATTGATGTCGGAAGACAGCGACGCAGAAAAGACCGAAGCCGCGTCACCGAAGCGCCTCGAGCAGGCGCGTGAGGAAGGCGACGTTCCGCGATCGCGTGAAGTGGCAACGTTTACGGTGCTGATGGCGTCCGGCTGCTGCCTGTGGTTTGCCGGCGACGCCATCGTGCGGCGGCTGACGGCCGTCATGGTGTCCGGCCTGAGCCTGGACCGGGAGCAGATACTCAATCCCGACGCGATGATGTTGCGCATCGGCTACGACGTGGGCTCCGTCCTGCTGACGTGCCTGCCGTATGCGCTGGCCATCATGCTCGTCGCCCTGGCCTCGCCCGTGCTGGTGGGCGGCTGGCTGTTCAGTTCCAAGGCGTTCACCCCCAATTTTGGCAAGCTCAACCCGATTCGCGGCCTGGGCAATATGTTTTCGAAGAATGCGCTGGTGGAGTTGCTCAAGGCCATAGCCAAGACCCTCGTCGTGGGCGTCGTCGCCTGGATGGTGATGCAGCACCAGAAAGACGCCGTGCTGGGCCTGTCGGTCGAATCCCTGCGTGCCGGTTCGGCCCATCTGATCAGCCTCTTGATCACGGCGTTCCTGCTGATCGTGGGCGCGCTGGGCCTGATCGCCGCCATCGACGGGCCGTACCAGATGTGGCACTACGCCAACAAGATGAAAATGTCCTTGCAGGAAGTCAAGCAAGAGTCGAAGGAGTCGGACGGCAATCCGCAGATCAAGGCGAAGATACGCCAGATGCAGCATGAAATGTCGCGCCGCCGCATGATGGCCGACGTGCCGACGGCCGACGTGGTGGTGACCAATCCTACCCACTACGCGGTGGCCTTGAAGTATGGCGAGAATTCGCGCGGCGCGCCGCAGGTGGTGGCCAAGGGCGTCGACGAGGTGGCGGCAAAGATCCGCGAACTGGCGGGCGAGCACAAGGTCGCCATCCTGGAAGCGCCGGCCCTGGCGCGCGCGCTGTACAAGCACACGGATATCGGCGACGAAATTCCCGAGGCCCTGTACGGCGCCGTGGCCGAGGTGCTCGCGTATGTGTTCCAGCTGCGCAGCTATGGCAAGGGCCAGGGCGAGCGTCCGGACAAGCCGAAGAAACTGGACGTGCCGCCCGAGCTCGACCCGCAAAACCCCGCATCGCAGACACCGCCGGCAGCCGGCGCAGCAGACAAGAATAAAGGAAGTACACCATGAACGGCCTGAGAATGCCAGCCTGGCTCAGTGGAATGGGCAACAACGCCAGCAAGGGCATCGCCGCGCCGGTCATCATCATCATGCTGCTGGCAATGATGGTACTGCCGCTGCCCGCCTTCATCCTCGACATCTTCTTCAGTTTCAATATCGCGCTGTCCATCATCGTGCTGCTGACGGCGCTGTACACGGTCAAGCCGCTCGATTTCATGGCTTTCCCCACCATCCTGCTCGTGTCGACCATGCTGCGCCTGTCGCTGAACGTGGCGTCCACGCGCGTGGTGCTGACGGAAGGCCATACGGGCGCCGACGCGGCCGGTAAAGTGATTGAAGCGTTTGGTCACTTCCTGATCGGCGGCAACTACACGGTCGGTATCGTGGTGTTTATCATTTTGACGATCATCAACTTTACCGTCGTGACCAAGGGTGCGGGCCGTATCGCCGAGGTGGGCGCCCGCTTCGCGCTGGACGCCATGCCCGGTAAGCAGATGGCCATCGATGCCGACCTGAACGCGGGCCTGATCGGCGAAGACGAAGCGCGCCGCCGCCGCACGGAAGTGGCGCAGGAAGCGGAATTCTATGGCGCCATGGACGGCGCCAGCAAATACGTGCGCGGCGACGCCATCGCCGGCATCATGGTCACCGTCATCAATATCGTCGGCGGCCTGCTGGTGGGCCTGCTGCAGCACGACATGGGCTTTGCCGATGCGCTCAAGAACTACACCTTGCTGGCCATCGGTGACGGCCTGGTGGCGCAGATTCCTTCGCTGATCATTTCCACGGCCGCCGGTATCGTCGTCTCGCGCGTGGCCAGCGAACAGGACATCGGCACCCAGCTGGTGGGGCAATTGTTTGCGAAACCGCAAGTGCTGTACATTACCGCCGGCATCATCGGCGGCATGGGCTTGATCCCCGGCATGCCGAACATGGTCTTCATCCTGCTGGCCTCGCTGCTGGCCGGTTCCGCCTATCTGATCAGCAAGAAGCGCACGCAGGAAAAAGCGGCGGCCGAAAAGCCGGCCGAAGTGCCGCAAGCCACGGTGGCGCCCGAGCAGGAAGAAGCCAGCTGGCAAGATATCATGCCCGTCGATACCCTGGGCCTGGAAGTGGGCTACCGCCTGATTCCCCTCGTCGACAAGACGCAGGGCGGCGAATTGCTCAAGCGTATCAAGGGCATCCGCAAGAAATTCGCCCAGGAAGTGGGTTTCCTGGCGCCGCCCGTGCATATCCGCGACAACCTGGAATTGAAACCGTCCGCCTACCGCATCACCCTCAAGGGCGTGGAAGTGGGCGTGGGCGAAGCGTTCAACGGCCAGTTCCTGGCCATTAATCCCGGCATGGCCAGCGGCACCTTGCCGGGCCTGACCACGAGCGACCCCGCGTTCGGCTTGCCCGCCACCTGGATCGACGCCAGCTTGCGCGACCAGGCGCAATCGATGGGCTACACGGTGGTCGATGCGGGCACCGTGGTGGCCACGCACCTGAACCACCTGATCACCTCGCACGCTTCCGAACTGCTGGGCCGCGCGGAAGTGCAGTCCCTGCTCGATCACCTGGGCAAGGAGTCGCCGCGCCTGGTGGAAGACCTGGTGCCGAAGATGCTGTCCCTGTCGACCCTGCAAAAAGTGCTGCAGAACCTGCTGGCCGAGGGCGTGCACATCCGCGACATGCGCACCATCATCGAAACCCTGGCCGAGCATACGGTGCAGACGCAAGACCCGAACGACTTGACGGCGCTGGTGCGCGTGGCCCTGGGCCGCGCCATCGTGCAGCAACTGTTCCCCGGCGCGGCCGAACTGTCCGTGATGACCCTGGACAGCCGCCTGGAACGCCTGCTGATGCAGGCCATGGGCAATGGCGGCGATGGGGCCGGCATCGAGCCGGGCCTGGCCGACACTATCGCCCACCAGGCGGGGCTGGCTGCCCAGCAGCAGGAAGCGCTGGGCCTGACGCCCGTGCTGCTGGTGCCGGCGCCGCTGCGGGCCCTGCTGTCGCGCTTCCTGCGCCGCGCCTTGCCGCAGCTGAAAGTGCTGTCGCATGCGGAAGTGCCGGAAACCAAGACGATACGGGTGACGAGCCTGGTGGGGGCGCAATAGTTGGCTTTGTCAATGCCGGGGTCAGACCCTCAACACCGCCAACAGCAAGGTCATTGCCAACGTGTACGGGGGTCTGACCCCAGCCTTCGCTTGGCGCTTGCTTTTGGTCAAATAAACATCAATTTCCTGCCGGCAAACTGAATAACGGGTACTTTCCCGTCCTGTTCCTTCGATCATTTCCTCCAAGCATCGCTAATAATGGAAACTGTCCGGGTGATCTGTGTCCATGTGGAAGACAGCACTCAAGCAACAGGAGTCGATGATGGTCACACAGTTCAGCCAATATTGCGCCACCCCCGCCTTGGGAGGCCGGTCATGAATGTGAAGAAATTTACGGGCGCCTCGTCGCGCGATGCGCTGCGCAAGGTGCGCGAAGCGCTGGGCCCCGATGCCGTGATCCTGTCGAACCGCCAGGCCGATGGCGTGGTGGAAATCCTCGCGCTGGCCAATGACGATGCCGCTTCGCTGGCCTCGCCGCCGGCCGCCTCCGAAATGGCCCAGCCCCGTCCCCAGTTGCAGACCCAGTTTGCCACGCCGCCGCGCGCGGCCGCTCCGGCCCAGCGCCCCGCCGCGCCGCGCCAGCCCGCGCCGCGCCAGGCTTCCTCCGAGCCAGTGGACATGGCCCGCATGCAGCAGATGATGGCCAGCGCGCTGGCGCACGTCAAGGAAAACGCCGCTGCCGAAATGAGCGGCATGATGAATGAAATCCGCGCCATGCGCGGCATGATGGAAACCCAGCTGGCGGAAATCTCGTGGGGCTCGACGCAGCAGCGCGAGCCGCAAAAGGCCGTGGTGCTGCGCGAAATGCTGGCAGCCGGCTTCTCGGCCAGCCTGGCGCGCTACCTGATCGACAAGCTGCCCGCCGGCCTCGATGGCGCGCAAAGCATGCGCTGGATCAAGACGGTCCTGAGCCGTAACCTGAATACCGTGGCCAATGAAGACGCCATGCTGGAGCAGGGCGGCGTGTTCGCCCTGGTCGGCCCGACCGGCGTGGGCAAGACCACCAGCACGGCCAAGCTGGCCGCCCGCTGCGTGATGCGCCACGGCCCGGAAAAGCTGGCCCTGATCACCACCGATGCCTATCGTATCGGCGCGCATGAACAGCTGCGCATCTACGGCAAGATCCTCGGTGTGATGGTGCATTCCGTGAAGGACGAGGCGGATCTGCGCATCGCCCTGAAGGAATTGAAGAACAAGCACACGGTGCTGATCGATACGGTGGGCGTGAGCCAGCGCGACCAGATGGTGACGGAGCAGGTGGCCATGCTGTCGGGCGCCGGCGCCGATGTGAAACGCCTGCTGTGCCTGAACTCGACGGCTACCCAGGAAACCCTCAATGAAGTGGTGCGCGCCTACCAGGGCAGCGGCCTGGCCGGCTGCATCATGACCAAGCTCGATGAAGCGGCGTCGATCGGCAACGTGCTCGACGTGGTGATCCGCCAGAAGCTGAACCTGTTCTATGTGTCGAACGGCCAGCGCGTGCCGGAAGACCTGTACCTGGCCGACCGCGGCTACCTGATCGACCGTGCCTTCAAGCTCAAGCGCGATGCGGCGGCCACGCAGTTTTCCGATGCCGAACTGCCGCTGCTGATGGCGCAGGCAGCTGCCCGCAACAATGAAGCGCGCGGGGTGCACCTTGGCTAATTTCGATTTCGACCAGGCCGAAGGCTTGCGCCGCATGCTGGCCGGCCCGCAGCCGCGCGTCATGACGTTCCTCTCGGCCACGCCGCAGGACGACAAGGGCGCCATGCTGGTCAACCTGGGCGCGTCGCTGGCCTATGGCGGCAATGACGTGCTGCTGCTCGACGCCAGCGGCGGCAGCGATGGCGTGGCATCGCGCCTGGGACTGGCGCATGGCGCCAGCCTGCGCGACGTGGCGCGCCAGCAGTGCGGCCTGAACCAGGTAATCCACCAGGTGCCGCAAGGCTTCGGCGTGGCCAGCCTGGGCGCGCGCAACCACCTGATGGACAGCATGGACTATGCGGGCGCGGACGAACTGCGCCGCCTGGGCAAGACCTTCGAGGTGCTGGCGCGCCAGAGCGGCATCGTGCTGGTCGACGGCGTCATGGCCGACGAGGGCGACTGCTTCCCCGTGCCCCTGATGGCCTCGTCCGACATCGTCGTGCAGGTATCGACCAGCGCCACCTCGATCAAGGCGGCGTACTGCCTGATCAAGCGCCTGAGCCAGGAACTGGGACGGCGTCCGTTTGGCATTCTTGTCACGGGCGCTTCCGAATCCGAGGCAAAAGTGGTATACGATAATATGGCGCAGGCGGCGAGCCGCTACCTGGCCGTGAAACTGACTTCGATGGGGTCGGTGCCTGCCGATGAGTACCTGCACCGCGCGGCGCGGCTGGGCCGCAGCGTGGTCGATGCGTTTCCGCTGGCGGGAGCCTCGGTGGCGTTTCGCGGACTGGCCGAGCGGCTGGCCCGTTCGGCGGCGCCGGTGCTGGGCGGTACCTTGTGCCAGACGGGGAGCGCACACCATTTCAGCGCCTGAATGCAACCGTAGCACCAGATAAGACGAGAAAACAATAAGCAGCCTATGTACACGGTCAAAGGGAAATCGAACAAGGACCATTTGCTGACGGAACACATTCCGCTGGTGAAGCGTCTGGCGCACCATATGAAGGCGAAATTGCCGCCTTCGGTCGAGGTCGATGACCTGATCCAGGCCGGCATGATCGGCTTGCTGGATGCCATTACCCGCTATGAAGAGACGCATGGCGCGCAGTTCGAGACATATGCCGTGCTGCGCATCCGCGGCGCCATGCTCGACGAATTGCGCACCAGCGACTGGCTGCCGCGCAGCATGCGCCAGAACATGCGCAAGATCGAAGAGGCGATGAGCATCCTGCAGCAGCGCCTGGGCCATCCGCCGACGGAATCGGAAGTGGCCAAGCTGCTCAAGATGTCGCTGGCCGACTACCAGGAAATGCTGGGCGACGGCGGCGGTCACCAGCTCGTGTACTACGAAGATTTTCATGACCCGGACGGCAATGACAGCTTCCTCGACCGCCACTGCGTGGACGAGGACAGTGACCCCTTGCGTTCCCTGCTCGATACCGATTTCCGGCAATCCGTGATCGATGCCATCGATGCGCTGCCGCCACGCGAGAAAATACTCATGGGCCTGTACTACGAAGAAGAGCTGAACCTGAAGGAGATCGGCGCGGTGATGGGCGTGTCGGAATCGCGCGTCTCGCAGCTGCATACCCAGGCCGTCGCGCGCCTGCGCGCAACCTTGAGGGAGCAGGCGTGGACTGGTCCAGCGTAATCGGGCTGGCGCTGGCGCTGGCGGGCCTGCTGGTCGGCCAGGCACTGGAGGGCGGCAAGATGGCCTCCCTGCTGCAGCCGGCCGCCTTTGCCATCGTCATCGTCGGCACCTTCGGCGCCGTGCTGCTTCAAACGCGGCTGCGCACCTTCGTGCGGGGCCTGGAAATGCTGCGCTGGGTCTTCCTGCCGCCGGCCGACACGCGCGCCGCGCTGGCGCGCGACATCGGGCAATGGAGCCTGACGGCGCGCCGCGACGGCCCGCTGGCCCTCGAGCGCCTGATGGAAAACACGGCCGACCGCTTCAATGCCAAGGGCTTGCGCATGATCGTCGACGGCATCGCGCCCGACAAGCTGCGCCAGCTGCTCGACGTGGAAATCTCCGCCTATGAAATGGCCGAGCGCCAGGCCGCCAAGGTGTGGGAATCGGCGGCCGGCTATTCGCCCACCATCGGCATCCTGGGGGCCGTGCTGGGCCTGATCCACGTGATGGAAAACCTCACCGACCCCAGCAAGCTGGGCGGCGGCATCGCCGTGGCGTTCGTGTCGACCATCTACGGCGTCGGCCTGGCCAATCTGCTGTTCCTGCCGGTGGCGAACAAGCTCAAGGCCATCGTTTCGCGCCGCGTGCTGCAGTATGAAATCACGGCCGCCGTGCTGTACGACATCGCCACGGGCGACCATACGCGCATCATCGAAGAGCGCGTGTCCAGCCTGCTGCACGAGCACTGACCATGATGCGGCGCGCGCGCAGGAAGTATGACGAGGAACCGGACAATCAGGACCGCTGGCTGATTTCGTACGCCGACTTCATCACCCTGCTGTTCGCCTTCTTCGTCGTCATGTATGCGATTTCGCAAGTCAACGAAGGCAAGTACCGCGTCTTCCAGAACGCCATCGGCCAGGCCTTCAGCCTGGAAAAGGGCGCGCCGCCCATCGTCATGGAAGCGCCGCAAGCCATCCCGCTGCCCAATCCCGCCCTGAAACGCCGCACGGAAGCCATCCGCCGCGAGCGCGAACACATGACGCGCCTGGCGCAGGACCTGACGTCCACCCTGGCGCCGCTGGTCAAGGAAGGCAAGGTGCGGGTGACGCAGACGAGTCGTGGCGTCAGCGTGGAAATCAATGCCAGCGTGCTGTTCGACCCGGGCGCGGCGCGCCTGACGGCGGAATCGGACCAGGCCCTGCGCGCCGTGGCCGTGCTGCTCAAGGACGACACGCACGACGTGCAGGTGGAAGGGCATACGGACGTGCAGCCGATCAGCAATTCGAATTTTGCCTCGAACTGGGAACTGTCGGCCGCGCGCGCCAGCGCCGTCGTGCGCCTGTTCATCGCCAGCGGCGTCAAGGCTGCGCGCCTGACGGCCGTGGGCCACGCCGACAACATCCCCGTGGCGCCCAACACCACGCCGGAAGGGCGCGCGCGCAACCGCCGCGTGGCCGTGACGATCCTGTCGGGCATCCCCGAAACGGTGACGGAAGTGCCGACGGCGCCCGTGGCGCCGGCCAACTGAGCTCGTCAACTGCGGACTGCCGCTTGGTACAATCGCGTTTTCTTCCTTTTTATCTTTCCCCTCATGAAAAGCAGCTCCCTGGGCGGTCTCGTCTATTCCACCGAAACGGGCCGCATGTGCCCCGCGTGCCGCCAGCCGCTGGCGCAATGCGCGTGCAAGGCGCAAGCGAAGGCGGCGCCTGCGGGCGACGGCGTGGTGCGCGTGTCGCGCCAGACCAAGGGCCGTGGCGGCAAGAGCGTCACCGTGGTCAAGGGTTTGCCGCTGGACGCCATCGCGCTGGCCCTGCTGGGCAAGCAGCTGCGCACGCAGTGCGGCTCGGGCGGCACGGTCAAGGATGGCGTGATCGAAGTGCAGGGCGACCATGTCGACACCATCGTCGCTGCGCTGACCAGGCTGGGCCACCAGCCGAAAAAGGCGGGCGGCTAGCGGGGCCGCGTGCGTGCGGCACGGTGCCGCGCGCCTGTGGTAACGTGCGTTTCCTTTTATGCGCCACCTCACATGAATAACAAACTGACCGGCATCTCCATCGCCGCCGCCATCGCGGCAGCGCTGGCGTTCGTGTACTGGCCGGCGCCCGACGGCGGTGCGCCCCAGGTGGCGGCCGGTGGCCCAGCCGCACCGCAGGGCCGCAGCCTGGCCTCGTATTTCAATCTGGATGCCGCGCCCGTGCCCGCCGCGGCGCCCGTGCCCGTCACCCTGGCGCAGCAGCTGGCACGCCTGGCGGCCAGTGGCAAGCCGGAAGACGCGTATGCGGCGTATAACCTGCTCGACGATTGCATCGTCTTCCAGCGCGAAGGCCGCTTGCCGGGGCTGGAATTCGAGCTGGGACGCGAGATGACGGTGGAAGAAAAAGCCGCCCAGCAGCAGCTGTGCGCGGGCCTGACGCAGCGCCAGCGCGAGGACCGCCTCGGCTACCTGGCCGCCGCCGCGCAAGGCGGCGTGCCGGGTGCGGCCACCATCTTCCTGTCGGAAGGGCCGTTCGGCGACCGCAGCGCGCTGCGCAACCGTCCCGACGATCCGCTGGTGCAGGCGTGGAAGCGGCAAGCCATCGCCCAGCTGAAGGCGCAGGCGGACGAGGCGGAGCTGACCAGCGTGTCGACCCTGATGATGGCGTATCTGCGCGATGGCGAGGTGGTGCAGAAAGATGCGCCGCAAGCGTATGGCTACCTGCTGGCGCTGCGCCAGGTCTACGACGACATCCTCGCGCCCGGCGTCACGAATCCCTACCAGGATGAGTACTGGCACTGGCTGCAGGCGGAACTGACGCCGGAGCAGCAAGCGGCCGCCGCCGCGAAGGCGCAAGCCATCGTGGCGAAATACCGCCAGCATACGGGGCGTCCCGCGCACGGCTGAAGGGCAGCGCGGCTGCGCCTTGCCAGGGGATGGCTGTTAATTAGGGGGAATCAGCCGATGACGACGCGGCGGCTGGCCGTGTTCGTTGTCGGTTGGCCGCTGGGGCCGTAGAAATTGCCGCTCTGGGCCGTGGGGCGCATGGCGTTCAGCGCGCCTTGCGTGTGCAGCATGTGCTTGTTGACGAGCAGGCTGTTCAGGCGGTTCTGCTCTTTCGCTTCGCGCGTGGTCTCGAGCAGGGCTTTCCACAGCGATGCCGCCTCGGCCTCGCTGGCGCCGACCAGCCAGTCTTCCATGCCCGCTTCGGCGGCCGTAAAGCCGGCTGCCGCCAGCGTCTGGTGGCGTTGCGCCGCCAGCTGGCTCAATTGTCCCACCAGTGCCGTCTTGCGTACGGTGAGCTCCGCGATTGCATCGATGTCAGCGGCAACCAGATGCCGCTGTTCTTCTTTCATCAATGCCAGCAATGTGGTCATGAGCTGTTGCTCGTCGCGCAGGCTGGAAAACGGAGTCACTGATTGCATGAGGGAACCTATCTATTTCGTGAGTGCAGCAAGTCCTTGACTGTGTCGAGGAGACCGTCCGCCACTTTTTCAGAGTTGACCTGGAACTGGCCGTCGGCGATCGCCAGCTTGATGCGCTCGACTTTTTTCGTGTCGAACACGGCGCCGCTGCCGGCAGTTGCACTGGCCGCTAATGCCTGTCCTTGCGGCGACAGGCGTACATTGTCCGACGTCGTCGGTGTTGCTTGGGCTTTCTCGGCATTCCGGGCGCCGGAGGTACTCGCGGGCGCCACCGGCAGGCCGGGATTGCTTTTAATGGTGTTGTCGGTAATTTTCACAGCGTGATCCTCGTCTGGTCGAAGTCAAAAAACTCCGGGATATGTGTCATTATCGGCACCTTCTTCCGAAACTTTAGTGCGCCAGACCACAATATCGCTGTCCATCCGTGTTTAAAAAGCGACCTCCACCATGCCTCCAGCCCGCGCCACGCCGCTGATCTGCTGGCCGCTTTGCGTGCGTACCTGCACCGTCTGACCGTCGCCGGCGCTGCCGATGGCGCGTCCTTCTGATGCTACTTGGAAACCGTTGCCACTGGAAACGACGCGTACCAGCTGGCCCTGCATCACCACGGGCTTGCGGCGCAGGGTATCGAGGCGCATCGGCGTGCCTGGCGGCAGGGAAATATTCGTGCTGGCGCCCACCACCTGGGCCATGTCGGTGGCGATGCCTGCCGGCAATGCGGCCAGGTCGCCCTGCATCGTCACCAGCTGGCTGGCGTCGATGGCTTGCCCTTGCGCCAACGGTACGGCGCTGGCCACGTAGTCGCCCACGACGGCCACGTTGGCTTGCAGGTAGATCGTCCAGTTGCTTGGTGCCGTGCAGCGCACGCCCACGGTGGTCTTGCCCCAGGCGCGGGCGCCCGGCGCCATGAACGCCTGCGGCGCGGGGCAGGCGGCCAGGTTCAGGCGCGGATCGACGGCACCGACGGTGATCGTCACCTTGCCCGGCAAGCCGTTGCTCTGCACCTGCAGGAACTGTTCCACGCTGTTGCGCAGCGCTTCCGGCGTTTGCCGGCCGGCGTTTTGCGCCTGGGCCAGCAATGGCAGGGCGGCGAGGGCAAGAAGGAAAGCAAGCGGTGTTTTCATGGTGATAGGCCTCTGGAATACTGCCATGATAGTGCGCGCCGCCCCGTTCGAAGCGCCGATTAAGGGGTAAAAGTACGGTCTGATCCGGCGATGGCCGTGCCGGTGCGCGCCGTACTATGTTTCCTGTCATCACTATACCGCCATCCTTCCGCCATCTCGGGCGCCAGTGGCAGATCTTTCCGGAGCCTGACATGATAGGGAAACTCGACGATTACATGCGCTTCAACGAGACGGCGCTGAGCCTGCGCTCGACGCGCCAGGAATTGCTCGCCTCGAATATCGCCAATGCCGACACGCCCAACTACAAGGCGCGCGATGTCGATTTCGCCGCCGCGCTGAAGGGCGCGATGGCGCGCAAGGACGGCGTGCCGCCCGCGCTGAAGGGCACGGCGCCGCAGCATATGCCGGGCAAGGGCGTGGCCGCAGCTGCGGGCGCACCCGGTGGCGGCAAGGTCGAGACCCTGGCCGACGGCACGCCGCTGCTGTACCGCGCGCCGGCCCAGGGCGCCGTCGATGGCAATACGGTGGACATGGACCTCGAACGCAACGCCTTTGCCGACAACGCCATCCGCTACGAGGCGGCCGTGACGTTCCTCAACTCGCAGATCAAGGGCATGTTGACGGCCATCCAGGGAGGACAATAATCATGTCGCTATTTAATATCTTCAATGTTTCCGGTTCGGCCATGAGCGCTCAGGCGCAGCGCCTGAACACAGTGGCCAGCAACCTGGCCAATGCCGACAGCGCCACCAGCGCCACGGGCGAAGCCTATCGCGCCAAGCAGGTGGTGTTCGAGGCCGTGCCCATGGCCAATGGCGCCACGGCCGTCAAGGTGCAGAAGGTGATCGAAGACCCGTCGCCGATGAAGCTGGTCTACGACCCGAAGAATCCGCTGGCCGACGAGAAGGGCTACGTCACCATGCCCAACGTGAATACGGTCGACGAAATGGTCAACATGCTGTCGGCCTCGCGCTCGTACCAGACCAACGTGGAAACCATGAACGCGGCCAAGTCGCTGCTCCTGAAAACCCTCACCCTCGGCCAATAAGGCTGATTGATCATTATGGCAACCATCGATACGAGCAACACCGTCACCACCGACCTGATGGCGACGATGAATCCGAAGAAGACGACGGCCGAGGCAGGCAGTGTCGAAGCGGAAACGAATAAATTCCTCACCCTGCTGGTCACCCAGCTGAAAAACCAGGACCCGATGAATCCGCTGGACAATGCGCAGCTGACCAGCCAGCTGGCACAGCTGTCCACGGTGACGGGCGTCAACAAGCTCAACACGACACTGGAAACCCTGAAGGCCAGCTACCAGCAAGCCGAATCCATGCAAGCGGCCAACATCATCGGCCATGGCGTGTTGACGGCAGGTAAGGACATCAACCTGAGCAAGAGTGCCGCGCTGCTGGGCGTGGACCTGGCCACGGCTGCCGACAAGGTCAAGGTCACCATCTACAAGGATGGCAAGGAAGTCCATTCCATCGACCTGGGCGCGCAGCCGGCGGGCACCTTGCCGCTGGGCTGGAACGGTTCCACCGCCGACCTGGACAAGGATGGCAAGCCCATCGTGCTGGCCGACGGCGCCTACACCTTCGCGGTGGAAGCCACGCGCGGCGGTACCAAGCTCAAGGATGCGACGGCGCTGATGTTCGGTTCGGTCGCCAGCGTGTCGACGGGCGCCAATGGCGTGAAATTGAATGTGCCGGGCGTGGGCAGCATCACCATGGCCGACGTGAAACAGATTCTGTAAGCCGCTTCCCCTTAGCGTGACCCTCTACCCCTAATTTCTACCAGGAGAACACAATGTCTTTCCAACAAGGCCTGAGCGGCTTGAATGGCGCCGCCAAATCGCTGGACGTCATCGGCAACAACATCGCCAACTCGTCGACCGTGGGTTTCAAGCAGTCGCAGGCCCAGTTCGCCGACATTTATGCCAACTCGCTGTATGGCGTGGGCGGCAACCAAGCGGGGATCGGCGTGTCGGTCTCGCAAATCGCCCAGCAATTCAACCAGGGTAACCTGGAAACGTCGTCGAATCCCCTGGACATCGCCATCAATGGCGGCGGCTTCTTCCGTACCAGCGTCAACGGCGCCGTCCAGTACTCGCGCAATGGCCAGTTCCAGGTCGACAAGAGCGGCTTCATCGTCAACGCCCAGCTGGCGCAACTGACCGGCTATGCGGCCGACGCCAACGGCAAGATCGTGGCCGGCGCCGTCGTGCCCCTGCAGATCGACCAGTCGGACATGAAGCCCCAGGCAACGACCAAGATCGACACGCAAGTCAACCTCAATTCGAACACGGCCATGCCGACCACGGTGCCGTTCAAGTCGACGGACGACACGTCGTACAGCAAGTCGTTCCCCGTCGAAGTCTTCGATTCGCTGGGCAATTCCCACATCATGTCGAATTTCTACGTCAAGACGGGCACCAACACCTGGGACGTCTACTCGGCCGTTGACGGCACGGAAGTAACCAGCATGAAGGCTGCGGCCGCCCTGCAGACGGACCCTGCCTCGCTGGCCGCGCGCGCCGCCTACCAGGCCGCCGCCACGGCCGTGCCGCTGGTGCCGGCCAACGTGACGGCCGCCGCCGTCGCCTATGGCAATGCGGTCGGTGCCGCCGTCTCGGCTGCTGCCGCCGCCGCGGGCGCCACGCCGGCGCAGCTGGCCGCCATCGCCGCCACCTACGGCAGCGCCGTGCCGAACGGCGTCAACTCGAGCCGCACGCCCGACCAGATCGATGCTGCCATCCGCGCCGTGACCGTGGTGCCAGCCATCAAGACCGGTTCGCTGGTCTTCAACACGGTCGGCAGCCTGGACCGGGCCGCCATGCTGGCCCTGACGCCGCCGCAAACCTTGCCCGTCACCGTCAACCTGCCGATCTTCCCCGCCACGGGCGCGAATGCGACCCTGTCGGTGCAGGTCGATTTCAGCAAATCGACCCAGCTGGGCACGGCCACGGCGGAAAAGAAAACGGAAGCGGACGGCTACAAGGCGGGTCAATTGAGCCAATTCATCGTCGGCGACGACGGCGTCATCCAGGGCCAGTACAACAATGGCAAGACGCGCGCGCTGGGCCAGGTGGTGTTGAGCAACTTTACCAACCCGAACGGCCTGGAACCGCTGGGCAACAACGCCTGGGTGGAAAGCTCGGCTTCGGGCAAGCCCATCACGGGCGAGCCGAAGACTGGCACCCTGGGCAACTTGCGTGCCTCGGCCGTGGAAGTGTCGAACGTCGACCTGACGGCAGAGCTGGTCAACATGATCACTGCCCAGCGCGCCTACCAAGCAAATGCGCAGACCATCAAGACGCAGGATTCCGTCCTGCAAACCTTGGTCAACCTGCGTTAATAGTACCGGGGTCAGACCCGCCGGGTCTGACCACAGCTTTCTGCCTTGGGTTGAAAGCAACAGGAGAAATAAAACATGGACCGTCTCATCTACACCGCCGGCTCGGGCGCCAAGCACATCCTGGACAAGCAGGCGACCACCGCGAATAACCTGGCGAACGCCACCAGCACGGGTTTCCGTGCTCAGCTCGACTCGTTCCGTGCCGTGCCCGTGGTGGCCGACGGCATGATGCCCACGCGCGCCTTTGTCGTCGATTCGACGGTCGGTTCCGATTTCACGCAAGGTCCCATGCAGCACACGGGCCGCGCGCTCGACGTGGCCGTGGAAAACGGCGGCTGGATCGTCGTGCAGTCGGCCGACGGCTCCGAAGCCTACACGCGCAACGGCGCCTTGAAGCTCAATGAAAACGGCATGCTGCAGACGCAGTCGGGCCTGATGGTGCAGGGCGATACGGGCCCGCTGGCCATCCCGCCCGGCGTGACGGTGGCCATCAGCGGCGACGGCACGGTGGGCACGATTTCCACGGACGTGCCGCCGGGGCCGTCGACGGTGCTGGGACGCATCAAGCTGGTCAACCCGCCCGAGCAGCAGCTGGTGCGCGGCGACGACGGCTTGTTCCGCCTGAAGGATGGCACGGTCGCGCAGGCGGACCAGGCCGTCAAACTGACGACGGGCGCGCTGGAAGGCAGCAATGTCAGCCCCGTCGATTCCATGGTCAGCATGATTGCCCTGGCGCGCCAGTTCGAAACGCAAATGAGTTTATTGAAGAATGCCGAGAATAACGCGGCGAAAGCCACCCAGATCCTCGCTTTGAATTGATAGGGGCCACCGCATAATGGTCACATAGAAATAGTCTACAGGGCTGACTAGCGCTGTTATTGGAGAAAAATCATGATTCGTTCCCTTTGGATTGCCAAAACCGGCCTGGAAGCGCAGCAGACGCAGATGGACGTGATCGCCAATAACCTGGCCAACGTCAGCACCACGGGCTTCAAGAAGTCGCGCGCCGTGTTTGAAGACTTGCTGTATCAAAATGTGCGCCAGCCGGGCGCGCAATCGTCGCAGCAAACCCAGCTGCCATCGGGCTTGCAGATCGGCACCGGCGTGCGCACGGTGGCAACCGAACGCATCCATACGCAAGGCAATCCCCAGGCATCGGGCAATTCGCGCGACGTGATGGTCAACGGCACGGGTTTCTTCCAGGTGCTGATGCCGGACGGCGCCACCGCCTACACGCGCGACGGCTCGTTCCAGACGGACAGCAATGGCCAGCTCGTCACTTCCGAAGGCTTTGTCATCCAGCCCGCCATCACCGTGCCCACCAATGCGCTGAGCCTGACCGTGGCGCGCGACGGCACCGTTTCCGTCACCTTGCCCGACACCGTGGCGCCATCGCAGATCGGCTCGCTGCAACTGACCACCTTCGTCAATCCGGCCGGCCTGGAATCGAAGGGCGAAAACCTGTACATGGAAACGGGCGCCTCCGGCGTGGCGCAAACCAACACCCCGGGCACCAACGGCGCCGGCGTGCTGATGCAGGGCTATATCGAAACCTCGAACGTCAACGTGGCCGAGGAAATGGTCAACATGATCCAGACGCAGCGCGCTTACGAGATCAACAGCAAGGCCATCACCACATCCGACCAAATGCTGCAGAAACTGTCGCAACTTTAATTTTCATAGTCGTCATGCCATCCGCCGCCGGATGGCAGCGGAGGTCCGTCATGCAATACCCCATCATCGCCCTGTTGTCCGCAGTCCTGTTGTCCGGCTGCGCCATCACGCCCACCTCGATCGTGCAATACCCGACCACCACGCGCGCGCCGATGCCGGAACCCGTGGTCGTCAACAACGGTTCCATCTACCAGCCGTCGACCTACCGTCCCGCCTTCGAAGACCGCCGCGCGCGCCACGTGGGCGACACCATGACGATCGCCATCACCGAGCGCACGAATGCCGTCAAGGCGGGCGCCAGTTCCGGCAACAAGTCGGGCAGCGTGGGCTTCAGTACGCCCGGCATCGCCCAGGGCCGCTTCGGCGGCACCGTGGCGGCAAATGGCGCCACCAAATTTGCCGATGGCGACAACCAGTCCGCCAGCAATACCTTTTCCGGCACCATCGGCGTGACGGTGATCGAGGTATTGCCTAATGGTAATCTCATCGTCGCCGGCGAGAAACAGATCGCCATGAACAAGGGCACGGAATTCATCCGTTTCTCGGGCATGGTCAATCCGGACACGATCGGCATCGGCAACGTCGTGCCGTCGACCCAGGTGGCCGATGCGCGCGTCGAGTACCGCACCAACAGCCAGATCGACCGTGCGGAAATGGCGTCGATGGCTTCGCGCTTCTTCCTCAGCCTGCTGCCGTTCTGATCATGGCGACCTCGACCTTTCCCCGTTTCCTGGCCATCGCCGGCCTCGCTTGCGCCCTGCTGGCGCCCGTGGCGCAGGCCGAGCGCATCAAGGACCTGGCCAGCATCGCCGGCGTGCGCCAGAATCAGCTGATGGGCTATGGCCTCGTCGTCGGCCTCGACGGCAGCGGCGACCAGACCACGCAAACCCCGTTCACCATCCAGAGCGTGGCCGCCATGTTGCAGCAGCAGGGCATTAACTTGCCGCAAGGCACCAGTTTGCAGCTGAAAAACGTGGCCGCCGTGATGGTGACGACGGCCTTGCCCGCGTTTGCCCAGCCGGGCCAGTTGCTCGACGTGACGGTCTCGTCGATGGGCAATGCGAAAAGCTTGCGCGGCGGCACTTTGCTGATGACGCCGCTGAAAGGTGCCGATGGCCAGGTGTATGGCATGGCGCAAGGCAACGTGCTGGTGGGCGGCGTGGGCGCGCAGGCGGCCGGCAGCTCCGTCGTCATCAATCACCTGAGCGTGGGCCGCATCTCGGGCGGCGCCACCGTCGAGCGCACCGTGCCCACGGTACTGGGCGCCAACAATACGATACGCCTGGAATTGAACGCCACCGATT
Source organism: Janthinobacterium sp. P210006 (assembly GCF_036231885.1). Lineage (NCBI taxonomy): Bacteria > Pseudomonadati > Pseudomonadota > Betaproteobacteria > Burkholderiales > Oxalobacteraceae > Janthinobacterium > Janthinobacterium sp. P210006. The sequence continues at coordinate 1,015,837 of NZ_JAZARD010000001.1, forward strand.
TCGCCACCGCCAGCCGCGTGGTCGACGCCATCAACAGCCGCTATGGCGCCGGCACGGCTGCCGCGCTCGACGGCCGCGTGATCCAGGTGCAGTCGCCCGGCGGCAGCGACCAGCGCGTGGCCTTCCTGGGCCAGCTGGAAAGCATCGAAGTCAATCCGGCCCGCCTGGCCGCCAAGGTCATCATGAATGCGCGCACGGGTTCCGTCGTGATGAACCAGTCCGTGACCCTGGAAACATGCGCCATTTCGCACGGCAACCTGTCCGTCACCATCAATGTGGAGCCGCAGGTGAGCCAGCCGCCGCCATTGTCGGGCGGGCGCACGGTGGTCACGCAGACGGCGCAGATCGATATCAAGAAGGAACCGGGCAAGGTCATGCTGGTCAAGGGCGGCGCCTCGCTGTCGGACGTGGTGAAAGCCCTCAATGCCATCGGCGCCTCGCCGCAAGACTTGCTGGCCATCCTGCAGGCGATGAAGGCGGCCGGTTCGCTGCGCGCTGAACTTGAAATCATTTGATGGACACGCCATGATCAGTCAAACCGACCTCAGCAATACCGCCGCCTATGACGTGAAAGGCATGGATGGCTTGCGCCAGTCCGCCAAGGCGAAGGACCCTGCCGCCCTGAAAGAGGCAGCCACGCAATTCGAAGCCATGTTCATCAACATGATGATGAAAAGCATGCGCGAAGCCACGCCGCAGGACGGCATCATGGATAGCCAGCAAAGCAAGATGTACACCTCGATGCTGGACCAGCAGACGAGCCAGAACCTGGCCAAGCGGGGCACGGGCCTGGCGGACGTGCTGATCCGCCAGCTGTCGTCGTCGAACCAGGCGCTGGCCGCCGATGGCGCCGAAGCGCCGTCGCCCCGCTCGTCGAGCATGGCGCAGGCACTGGCGGCGTTTCGCCAGCAGCAGGGCGCCCTGGGCGACGGCGCAGCCGGCGCCACCACCGGTAAGACCTTGAGCGACAAGGCCAACGCCACGCAGGCGCCGCATGTGCGCGCCTTCCAGGAAAAGCTGGGCGTGCATGCGGAAGAAGCCAGCCGCACCACCGGCATCCCGGCCAAGTTCATGCTGGGCCAGGCGGCGCTGGAAACGGGCTGGGGCAAGCGCGAAATCATCAGCCGCGACGGCAGCAGCAGCCACAACCTGTTTGGCATCAAGGCGACAAGCGACTGGAAGGGCAAGGTCACGGAAGCCGTCACCACCGAATATGTAAATGGCAAGGCGCAGCGCAAGGTGGAAAAATTCCGCGCCTACGACAGCTACGCGGACAGCTTCAAGGATTATGCGCAGTTGATTACCAACAACAAGCGCTACGAGAAAGTATTGGCCAGCGCGGGCGACGCCAGCACATTCGCCCAGGGCTTGCAGAAAGCCGGCTATGCGACGGACCCGAATTATGCTGCCAAATTGACAAAGATTATCAAGAATTCGCTGGTCGGCTGACGCCCCGCCGTGCCCCCGTGCAGGCCGCGCGCTTCAAGTTTTCGCCGCGGCTGCCGTAAATACTTTTGACGGTAACCAATAAGACACCATGACTTCGAATCTACTCAGCATCGGTAAGAGCGGTTTGCTTGCAGCGCAGGTGGGCCTGTCGACGACCGGGCATAACATCACCAATGCCAACGTGGACGGCTACAACCGCCAGGTGGTGCTGCAGCAGACGGCGCAGTTCAACAATGCCGGGTATGGCTTTGTGGGCAATGGTACCGAGGTATCGCAAGTCAAGCGCCAGTACGACGGTTTCATGGCGGCCCAGGTGAATGGCGCGCAGGCGACCACCAGTTCGCTCGACGCCTATTACACGCAGATCACCCAGATCGACAATATGCTGGCCGACCCCACGGCCGGGCTGTCGCCGGCAATGGCCGATTTTTTCAAGGGCGTGCAGGATTTCAGCTCGAATCCCTCGTCCGTCTCGTCGCGCCAGGCATTGCTGTCGAGCGCAAATTCGCTGACCGCGCGCTTCCAGGGCCTCAGCGCGCGCCTGACGGAAATCGGCGACGGCGTCAATTCGCAGATCACCTCGAACGTGAAGGTGATCAACTCCTACGCCAAGCAGATCGCGGAACTCAATACGGCGATTACCAACCTGACCGTGAATGAAAGCAATCAGCCCAACGATCTGCTGGACCAGCGTGACCAGCTGATCACGGAGCTGAACAAATACGTCAAGGCAACGGTCCAGCCGGGCGCCGGCAACACGATCACCGTCTCGATCGGCTCGGGCCAGCCGCTGGTGGTGGGCGACAAGAATTTTGAACTGGCCACCACGCCATCGCCGACGGACCCGAACCGCCTGGACGTGGGCTATGTGACGGGCACGAGCGTCACCAAGCTGTCGGAAAGCTCCCTCAGCGGCGGTGCGCTGGGCGGCTTGCTGGAATTCCGCAGCGGCAGCCTGGACCGCATCCAGAATTCGCTGGGCAAGGTCGCCATCGCGCTGGCCTCCACCTTCAACGAGCAGCACAAGCTGGGCCAGGACTTGAATGGCGACATGGGGGGCGATTTCTTCAAGGTGCCCGATCCCGTCATCGGCGCCGACTACCGCAACAACGCGACCAGCACGACGGCGCTGTCGGCCAAGGTCAGCGATCCGACCAAGCTGACGGCCAGCGATTACGCCGTCAAGTACGACGGCACGAATTATGTGGTGACGCGCCAGAGCGACGGCGCGAAAACGACCATCAATCCGTATCCGCAAACGGTGCCGCAAACCATCGACGGCGTGGATTTCTCGATCACGGGCACGGCTGCCGAAGGCGACAACTTCATGGTCCGGCCCACGGCCCACGGCGCTTCCGACCTGGCCGTGGCGATTACCGACCGCAACAAGCTGGCCGCCGGCGCCCCGATCGCCACGGGTGCGCCCGTCAGCAACACGGGCAGCGGCAAGCTGGGTGCAGGCAGCGTGGACAAGGCGTATTTGACGCCGGGCAACGCCTTGACGGGCACCGTCACCTTGACATACGACAAGGCGACCACTTCGCTGTCCGGTTTTCCTGCGGGCCAGGCCGTGACGGTGAAAGGCTTGAACGGCGCCACCACCACGTATCCGGCCGGCACGGCGAATATCCCGTACACGGAAGGCGACAGCTTCAGCTTTGGCGGCATCAACGTCAACCTGACGGGTGCGCCCGCGCAGGGCGATAAATTCACCATCGCGCCGAACGCGGGCGGCGTGGGGGACAACCGCAATGCGGCCTTGCTGGCGGGCTTGCAGACGAAAAACATTCTCGATGGGGGCAAGGCCACGTTCCAGGGTTCGTACGCGGAAACCGTCAGCTATGTGGGCAACAAGACGCGCGAAGTGCAGGTCAGCGGCCTGGCCAGCATGGCCTTGCTGCAGCAGACCAGCACGCAGCAGCAGGCCGTCTCCGGCGTCAACCTCGATGAAGAGGCGGCCAACCTGCTGCGCTACCAGCAAGCCTACCAGGCTTGCGGCAAGGTCATGCAGATCGCCAGCACCCTGTTCGACGTGGTCATCGGCCTCGGACGTTAATTATTCAAGCGGCGGCGCCTGGCGCCCCGCCGCCATCAGGAAGGGCAGCATCATGCGCATCAGTACCAAAATGATCTATGACGCGGGCAGCACGCAGCTGAACAATCTGCAGGGCGCGCTGAACCGCACTCAAATGCAACTGTCGGCGAACCGCCGCAACCTGACGCCGGCCGACGACCCGATCGCGTCGGCGCGCGCGCTGGAAGTGACGCAGTCGCAATCGATCAATACGCAATTCGTGACGAACCGCTCGAACGCCAAGAATTTCCTGTCGCAGGAAGACCTGGCGCTGGCCAGCACCACCTCGCTGATTGCCGACGTGCAAGAGCTGGTGTTGAAGGCTGGCAATCCGGCATTGAAGGATATCGACCGCCAGAGCCTGGCCACGGAGCTGAAGGGACGCCTGACGGACCTGATGGGCATCGCCAACACGTCCGACAACGCGGGCGGCTATCTGTTCGGCGGCTACAAGTCGACGACGCAACCGTTCAGCCAGACGCCGGGCGGCGCCACCTATGTGGGCGATCAGGGCCAGCGCGAGCTGCAGGTGGGCTCGGCCCGCTACCTGGCCACCAGCGACTCCGGCGCGGCCGTGTTCGAGAACAATTTGACGGGCAACGGCAAGTTCACCACGGCGGCCGATCCGGGCAACTTTACGCGTGGCGGCGCCGGCATCATTTCCGGCGGCACCGTGACCGACCCCACCAAGTTGACGGGGCATAAGTACTCGATCGATTTCCAGGTGACGGGTACGGGCAACGCTGCCGTCACGACCTATACCGTGACGGACGTAACCCTGGGCCAGACCATCCCGAATCCGGCCGTGCCCGTGCCCTACAAGTCTGGCGATGCCATCAACTTTGACGGCCAGCAAGTCAATGTCGCGGGCAAGCCGGCCGACCTGGACAAGTTCACCCTGGAGCCCAGCAGCAAGGAATCGATCTTTACCACCATCACCAACTTGATCGGTGCACTGGGCCAGCCGGCCTCGGGCGACGCGGGGCAGGCGCGCCTGACGGCCAGCCTGAACGCGGCGCACGATATCCTCGATACGGCCTACGACAATGTGCTGTCCGTGCGCGCGGAAGTCGGTTCGCGGCTGAAGGAACTGGACACGCTCGACAGCGCGGGCGACGACCTCGACCTGCAATATGCGAGCACCCTGTCGGGCTTGCAGGACCTGGACATGGTGAAGGCGATATCCCTGTTCAGCCAGCAGCAGATCACCTTGCAGGCGGCGCAGAAATCGTTCACTTCCATGTCGGGCCTGTCGCTGTTCAATTACATCAGCTGAGCGGTCCGCACTCTTAGAATGACCGGCAAGCCGGGGCAGGGAGCCGTCTCCCGCCCCGGCTTTTTTGCGCCCGCAAGATGGTCATTCTGCCAATGTATGCAGGCAAACTGTGCAGTTTACCTGTATATCTGTTATAGTAGAGGCCGTTGATCCACCATACGGCGAGCATGAGCACCCCACAAGAAGACCACGACGGCCACGAACAGGTACTGCAACTGGCCGGCGAATTGCGCATCCTCATCGGCAAGTTGCGTCGCCGCCTGCGCGAGGAATCGCACCTGGGCGATGTCAGCATGTCGCAGGCATCCGTGCTCAGCCGTCTCGAACGCGACGGCCCGGCCACGGTCAGCAGCCTGGCGCGCGCCGAAGGCATGCGGCCCCAGTCCATGGCCGCCACCGTGCTGGCGCTGACCGAGGCGCAGCTGGTGACGGGCTCGCCCGACCCCGCAGATGGACGCCAGACGATATTGACCCTGACGGACAGCTGCCGCATCTGGATCGCCGCCAGCCGCGCCGCGCGCGAGGACTGGCTGGCGCGCACCATCGAAACCCGGCTCACGCCGGACGAAGTCGCCGAACTGAACCATGCGGTGGCATTACTCAAACGCTTGGCGGAATGATCCGCTGATGTATCCCACAACCCGGCAAGGAGCCCGCACGCCCAGATGAACAACACATTCCGTTCGCTACGCATACCCAATTACCGTATCTGGGCCGGTGGCGCCCTCGTGTCGAATATCGGCACCTGGATGCAGCGCACGGCGCAGGATTGGCTGGTGCTCAGCGAATTGACGCAGCATAATGCCAGCGCCGTCGGCATCGTCATGGCCTTGCAATTCGGCCCGCAGCTGCTGTTGCTGCCTTTGACGGGCATGGCGGCCGACTTGCTGGACCGCAGGAAATTGCTGCTGTTCACGCAGGCGGCCATGGGTTTGCTGGCGCTGGGCCTGGGCTTGCTGTGCATCAGTGGCCTGGTTCAACTGTGGCATGTGTATGTGTTTGCTTTCCTGCTGGGCTGCGTGACGGCCTTCGATTCGCCCGTGCGCCAGACGTTCGTGGCCGAAATCGTCGGCGAGGAAGACCTGACGAATGCCGTGGCCCTCAATTCCACCTCGTTCAATGCGGCGCGCATGCTGGGCCCGGCCGTGGCCGGCTTGCTCATCAGCAGCGTCGGCAGCGGCTGGGTCTTCATCATCAACGCCGTCTCGTTTGCGGCTGTGATCGGTTCGCTGTTGCTGCTGCGCGTGGAATTGCTGCGCCGCGCGCCGCGCCTGAAGGCCACGCGGGCCAGCCTGGGCGACGGTTTCCGCTACGTACGCCAGCGGCCCGACCTGATGGCCATCCTGCTGATGCTGTTCCTGATCGGCACCTTCGGCTTGAATTTCCCCATCTTCCTGTCGACCATGTCCGTGACGGCCTTCCATGCGGGCGCGGGCCAGTATGGCGTGCTCAGTTCCGTGATGGCTTGCGGCTCCGTGGCCGGCGCCCTGCTGGCGGCGGGGCGGGGCCAGCCCACCCTGGCCTTGCTGCTGGGAGCGGCAGCGCTGTTCGGCCTGGCTTGTGCGCTGGCTGCCGTGATGCCCAATTACTGGCTGTTCGGCATGATGCTGGTGGTCATCGGCATCGCCGCGCAAACGTTTACCACCAGCGTCAACAGCAGTGTGCAACTGTCGACGGCGCCCGCCATGCGGGGCCGCGTGATGGCCATCGTGCTGGCGATCTCGGCGGGCGGCACGCCGCTGGGCGCGCCTGTCGTGGGCTGGGTGGCCGACACCTTCGGCCCCCGCTGGGCGCTGGGCATCGGCGCCTTGTCTGGCCTGGCGGCCGCGCTCGTCGGCGTGCGCTACCTGGTCAAGCATCAGCAGTTGCGCTTGAATTTCGATCCGCGGCGCTGGCGCGTGGCGCTGGGCACCGACCAGCGCTGAGTTAGCGCGCCGGCGCGGCCGGCGGCGCGGGCCGCAAGGGATTGGGCGGCGCGGGCGGGGGCGGCCGGTCGCGCGTGGCAAAGCCGCGCGGCAGCAGGCGCGCCGTTTCTATGCCGCGCAAGAACATGTTCTGGAACGGTGTGGCCAGGTAGGGCAGGACCATGCTGATCACCAGCAAGCCCACGCCCAGGGTGACGGGGAAGCCGATACCGAAAATGTTCAGCTGCGGCGCGGCCCGCGTCAGGATGCCCAGCGCCACGTTGGTCAGCAGCAGGGCGGCGATGATGGGCAGCGAAATTTGCAGGCCGGAACGGAAGATCTCGCCGCCCCACGCCGCCAATTGCTGGAAGCCGCCGCTGCTGATGGGGCTTGATGAAATCGGCAGGCTGACAAAGCTTTCCGCCAGCGCCGCCAGCAAGACCAGGTGTCCATTGACTGTCAAAAACATCAACGTGGCCAGCATGACGAGGAACTGGCTGATGGCGGAAGACCTGCCCTTGGTTTGCGGGTCGAAGAACGAGGCGAAGCCCAGGCCCATGGTCAGGCTGCTGATCTCGCCCGCCATTTCGATGGCGGAAAACACGATGCGGATGGAAAAGCCCATGGCCAGGCCCACCAGCATCTCTTGTGTGAGGATCAGCAAGCCGGGCAAGGACATTGGGTTGACGGCAGGCAAGGCCGGCACGGTGGGGGCGATGATCATGGCCAGCAGCGCGCCCAGCGCCACCTTCACGCTGGCCGGCACGGCCGCGTTGCCGAACAGGGGGGCGGCCGCAATCAGGCCGAGGATGCGGCTAAGCGGCCACAGCAATGCTGCGATCCACGTGTTCAGTTCGATGCTGGACAGGGTCAGCATGGCAACGGTTGCGGCACTAGCCCACCAGGTTCGGGATGCCCGTGAAGACCTGGCGCATGTAGTCGAGCATGACGGACAGCATCCAGGGGCCCGCCACGACGATGGCGACAAAGATGCCGACCAGCTTGGGGATGAAGGACAGGGTCGCTTCGTTGATCTGCGTGGCCGCCTGGAAAATACTGACGATCAAGCCGATGATGAGGGCGACCAGCAGCATGGGCGCGGCCACCATCAAGGTGATTTCCATCGCATGGCGGCCCAGGGTCATGACGCTTTCGGGTGTCATCTATTTCCCCTAGTAAAAACTCTGTGACAATGAGCCCAGCAGCAACTGCCAGCCATCGACGAGCACGAACAGCATCAGCTTGAACGGCAGCGAGATGGTGGCCGGCGACATCATCATCATCCCCATCGACATCAGCACGCTGGCGACCACCATGTCGATGATCAGAAACGGGATGAAGATGGCAAAGCCGATCTGGAACGCCGTTTTCAGTTCGCTGGTGACGAAGGCGGGCACGAGGATGCGCAGCGGCACGTCTTCCGGGCCTTGCAGGGCCGGCGAGCGCGACATCTTGGCGAACAGAGCCAGGTCGGCCTGGCGCGTCTGCTTGAGCATGAAGGTTTTCAGGGGATCGACGCCCTTGTCCATCGCCTGCTGCATGCTGATCTTGTTTTCCTGGTAAGGCAGATAGGCATCCGTGTAGATCTTGTCGAACACGGGGCCCATGACGAACAGGGTCAGGAACAGGGCCAGTCCCACCAGCACCTGGTTGGGCGGCGCCGACTGCGTGCCGATGGCCTGGCGCAGCAGGGACAGCACGATGATGATGCGCGTAAAGCAGGTCATCATCAGGAGGGCCGCCGGCAGGAAAGTCAGCGACGTCATCAGGATGAGCGTCTGCACGGGCAGCGAGTAATTCTGGCCGCCGCCCGGCGCCGGCGTGCTGGTGAAGGCCGGGATGCCCGGCTGCGCCAGGGCCCACAGCGGCAAGGCCAGGGCGGCGATGGCCAGCAGCCAGGTCAGGGGAGTCTTGATATTGCTTAATGCCATCGTCCGCTGCGTCATTGCCGGCTTATTTCCCATTGCGTTTTTCGATGGTCTGTTTCAGCCATTCGGAAAAATTGGCGGCCGCGGGGCCGTTTTGCGCCGTGGCCAGTTGCGGCAGTTCGCTTTCCTGGCGCGGCAGGGTGGCCAGCGCGTTCACGCGGCCGGGCGAAGCGCCGACGACGATCCACTGGTCCGCCACTTCGACGAGGACGATGCGTTCGCGTCCGCCCAGGCTGAGCGAGCTGACGACGCGCATTTTGCTGTTGCCGCCCATGACCTTGGGGCCATAGCGCTTCATGAACCAGGCCAGGCCGATCAACAGGGCCAGCACGAAGACGAGCGCGAAGATGGTTTGCAGCAAGCTGCCGGCCGATGTCGTCGGCGCCATCGTCATGGGCGCGCCGGGCGGCATGGCGGGCAGGGCGGCGGCAGGTGCCGGCGCTGCCTCGGCGGTTGCCGCGGGTTTTTCGGTAACTGCTTCGGCCGGCGCGGATGCCGGCGCGGACGCCGTGACGGCAGCCGATGCCGTTGCAGGAGCCGCCGGCGCCGGCGCCGCCTGGGCGATGCAGCAGGCTGCCGCCAGCGGCAGCACAGTGGAAATCAACAGGCCAGGCTTCATTTATTCAATTTTCGGATGCGTTCGGAAGGTGTGATGATGTCCGTCAGGCGGATACCGAACTTGTCATTCACCACCACCACTTCGCCCTGGGCGATCAGGCAGCCGTTGACCAGCACGTCCATCGGTTCGCCGGCCAGGCCGTCGAGCTCGACCACGGAACCCTGCGCCAGTTGCAGCAGGTTCTTGATGGCGATCTTGGTACGGCCCAGTTCGACCGTCAGCTGCACGGGGATATCGAGGATGAAATCGATATCGTTGTGCGTTTCCGACTTCGACGCCTGCTTGGAAAAGTCCTTGAACACGGCGGCGCTGGCCGCGCTGGCCGTATTGGCGGCCTGGTTCTGCAGCGCTTCCGCTTCCGCCTTGGCCTGCTCGGCAATGGCCGCGCCCCAATCGTCTTCCGCGCTTTGGTCGTCTTGGTTGTCAGACATGTGTTTCTCCTGTTGTACAGATGCGGGCCGCAGCGCGGCCCGTATATTTCTTAATGGTTGTTCATGTTATCGGCATTGGCGAGGAGTTTCTCCACCTTCAATGCATATTGTCCGTTCAATACGCCGTACGTGCAATCCATCACGGGCACGCCGTCGACGGTGGCGGCGATCAGTTCCGGGATGTTCAGCGGGATGATGTCGCCCACCTTCATGTTCAGGATTTCATCGAACGACACGCGGGCCGTGCCCAGCGAGGCCACCAGCTCCACTTCGGCGATCTGGATCTGCTGCGTCATCAGGCGGATCCAGCGCTTGTCCACTTCCAGCGCCTCGCCCTGCAGGCTCGAGGTCAGCGAATCACGGATCGGCTCGATCATCGAATACGGCATGCAGAAGTGGATTTGTCCGGAAACGGAGCCCAGTTCCACCGTAAACGTGGAGGCGACCACCACTTCGTTGGGCGTGGCGATGTTGGCGAACTGCGTGTTCATTTCTGAACGGATATATTCAAACTCGACGGGGAAGACCGGTTCCCACGACTTGGTATAGGCTTCAAAGACGATATCGAGGATGCGCAGGATGATGCGCTGCTCCGTCTGCGTAAAGTCGCGCCCTTCGACGCGCGTGTGGAAGCGTCCGTCGCCGCCGAACAGGTTGTCGACCAGCAGGAAGACGAGGCCCGGATCGAAGACCATCAGCGCCGTGCCGCGCAGCGGCTTCATGTGCACCAGGTTCAGATTGGTCGGCACCACCAGGTTGCGGATGAATTCGCTGTATTTCGAGACGCGCACGGAGCCGACGGACACTTCGGCGCTGCGGCGCAGGAAGTTGAACAGGCCTACGCGCAGCAGCCGGGCGAAGCGCTCGTTGATAATTTCCAACGTTGGCATCCGGCCGCGCACGATGCGCTCCTGGGTTGCCAGGTTGTAGGTACGAACTCCCGTGACATCTTCCGGCGCCTGCGCGTCGTCCTGGTCTCCGTTGACGCCCTTCAGAAGGGCATCGACTTCTTCCTGGGAGAGGAAATTATCGGCCATGGCTGCTTATTGAATGATGAATGCGGTAAATAATACGTCCGTCACGTCCTGCTCCGGCCCTTTGTCCTCGAACGGCTGGTTCACCTGATTGATGATTTCGGCCGCCAGTTGCTGCTTGCCTTCCACGGTGTTGAGTTCCGATGCTTTCTTGCCGGACAACAGCAGCAGCAAGCGGCTGCGCACCTTCGGCATGTTGAGCTTGATGCTATCCATTTCTTCGGGGCTGCTCACCTGCAGGGTGAATGCGATCTGCAGGTATTGTTCGCCATTTTCCGGCTGCAAGTTGACGGTGAAGGCATCGACGGGTACGAAGACGGGCGGACCGGCCTTCGAGGCAGCATGTTTTTTCTTGCTGGGCGCCGATTCTTCTTTATCGGCCTTGCCATGCAAGAAATACCAGGCGGCACCGCCACCGACGCCGCCGGCCACCAGCACCGAGGCCAGCACTATGATCAGAAGCTTCTTTTTCGAGGCGCCGGCGGGGGCCAGGCCTGCATCTGCTTTCGGATCTGCTTTCATTTTTGGATTTGCTTTCAATGGTACTCGAGTGCATGGAAGTGGATCACGACGCCATTATGTCATTATCGGCAAATTCTGCGCAGAAGGATGCAGTGAAAAGAGGGCGGAAGCGCCCTCAACTCGCTGTTTTTATACGAAAAGTTACGCTGCGGGGCGCGCCTGTGGCCAGAGGACGACGAATTGGCCTCAGGCAAAGGTATCCACGGCGCTCAGGCTGGCCCGGCTGCGTCCGCCTGCTGCCGGCGCGATGGCGATCTCGCCGCCCGCTACGCCGCCGCCCTGGCTATTGCCGCGGCGCTCGCCCGAGGCGGCACGCTCGCCATTGTTTTGCTGTTCCGGCGTGCCGGCCGAGACGGTGGCGCTGCCGAAGGCGATGCCCGCTTCGCTCATCATTTCGCGCAGGCGGGGCATGGCCGCTTCCAGCGCCTGGCGTACTTCCGGCTGGGCCGACATGAACGCGGCATCGGCCTGGTCATTGGTGACCGTCAGGACCACTTGCAGGGGGCCCAGGTCCGGCGGATTCAGGGTCAGGGTGGCGCTCTGGTCGCCGCCGGCCGCCATCCACACGACTTTCTGTCCCAGTTGCTGGTCCCAGGCAGGTGTACCCACCCGGCCAGCCAGCTTGTCTGCCGGCACGGCTGCGGCGGCCGCCGCCTGCTGCAGCGCGCCCGGCTGCAACTGGGCCGCCAGGCGGCTCAGGTCGGCAGGTGCCTCCTTGAGGATCGGTTCGGCCATGGCCGTGCCCGCCTTGGCGGTGGCGGCCAGCTGCGCATCGATGGCCAGCTTGCCCGGTTCGGCCTTGCCGGCTGGCAAGCTGGCGCCTGGCGTGGCGCTTGTCTTGCCCTGGGCCTGGCCCAGGCTGTCGGCAAAGTCGCCGCTGTCCGCTTGCGCGGCGACCGTGGCGGTGGCTTTGCCGCTGCCCTGGGCGGCTGCCAGCAAGGGGCCCGTCGCCAGGCTCTTGCCATCGGCCTTGCCGCTGGTGCGTGCGGGCAGTTCCGGCACGGCCTTGGCGGCTGCCGCCGGCGGCTGGATGGCCAGCTGGATGCTGCCCACCAGGGCCAGCATTTCGGCGGCCGGATCGGCTGGCGGCGCCACTGTCGCGGCAGGGACGGCGGGCACGCTGGCCTCGGCTGTGGCGCTGCCGTCGGTGGCGGGCGTGGCTGCCTCGGCAGCTGGCGCGGGCGGCTGCTCGCTGCTGGCGGCCTGTTCGGTGCCTGCTGGCGCCGGCTTTGCTTCGGCGGCGGGCGCCTGGGCGGGTGCTTGCGCGGCGGCAGGGCTGGCGGGGCGGGCCGCTGGCGCTTGCGCCATATTGCGGCTGGCCTGGCGTTGTTCGATCTGGCGGTTCAGGGTGCGCTGGAAGTCGCCCGCCGCGCCGCTGGTGGACGGCTGGCTGCGGTTGGCGGCGCCCGGCGTGGCGTTCGGCGAGACAATCTGGGAAATCGGGGTTGGCTGGGTTTGCATGATACTGCCTCAGTGTTGCTTAGCGTTTGTAATAGGCTTGTCGCGCCGCGTGCTCATCCATTGCTTTCTGGTCGCGCTTGTTTTCCAGTTTCAGCGCCTGTTCCTGCGCCCGGTTGTTCAGGGTGGTGTACGACATGCGCTTGCGTTCGGCATCCTGCCAGCGCAGCTTTTCCTGTTCGCTGCGCGCCTGCGCATGGTTGACCACCTGCTGCTGGCCCATGATGGCGCTGTCGAGCTTGACCATGAAGGCCTGGAAATTGCGGTAGGCCATGGGCGTAATGCCGCTGCTCATGGTGGTCTCGAAGCGCTTGGCATAGTCGTCGCGGTAGCCGGACAGCATGTCGAGCTTCTGGCGGCAATCGTCGAGCGCTTTCAGGGCCGCGCCCAGGCGCTTGGCGCAGTCATCCGTTTCGCGCTGGGCAAGGTCGATCAGGGTTGCAAGTTGGGAAGGAGAAGCCATGGCTGATTATATTCCCGCTATGCAAGCCCTAATCAGTCGAATAGAGCGGTAAGTTGCCCCAAGCTCTCGTCCATGCTGACCCGCTCCGTGATCTGCTGTTGCAAAAATGCTTCGATCTTTTCATGCAGGGCGATGGCCTGGTCCAGCACGGGGTCCGTGCCGGCGCTGTAGGCGCCCACGCTGATCAGGTCGCGGCTGCGTTCATAGCGCGAATACAGTTGCTTGAGCTTGCGCGCCTGCTGCTGGTGTTCATGCGTGGTGATCGAGTGGGCGGCGCGCGAAATCGATTGCTCGATGTCGATGGCCGGGTAGTGGCCCGCCTCGGCCAGGCGCCGGTTCAGCACGATATGTCCGTCGAGAATCGCGCGCGCCGAGTCGGCGATCGGGTCCTGCTGGTCGTCGCCCTCCGTCAGCACGGTATAGAAGGCCGTGATCGAGCCGCCGCCTTCCTCGCCATTGCCGGCCCGTTCCACCAGCACGGGCAGCTTGGCGAAGACGGACGGCGGATAGCCCTTGGTGGCGGGTGGCTCGCCGATGGCCAGGGCGATTTCGCGCTGCGCCATGGCATAGCGGGTCAGCGAATCCATGATCAGCAGCACGTTCTGGCCCTGGTCGCGGAAGTGCTCGGCAATGGCCGTCGCATACGCGGCACCCTGCAGGCGCATCAGCGGCGGCGTGTCGGCCGGCGCCGCCACGACGACGGAGCGGGCCAGGCCCTCGGCGCCGAGGATTTGCTCGATGAATTCTTTTACCTCGCGGCCCCGTTCGCCGATCAGGCCGACGACGATCACGTCCGCCTCCGTGTAGCGGGCCATCATGCCCAGCAGCACACTCTTGCCCACGCCGGACCCGGCGAACAGGCCCATGCGCTGGCCCCGGCCCACGGTCAGCATGGCATTGATCGAGCGCACGCCCACGTCCAGGGTGTCGACGATGGGCGCGCGGCCCAGGGGATTGGCGGGGCGTACATTGATGGGGGCGCTGTCGACCGTGTGCAGCGGACCGAGCTGGTCGAGCGGGCGGCCCGCGCCGTCGAGCACGCGGCCCAGCAGTTGCGGGCCCACAGGCAGGTGGCGCGCGCGGTCGCTGGGGCGGCGGCGCGGATGCGCCACGCTGCCGGGGCGGGGGATGGCCGGTTCGACGGAAAACACGCGCGTGCCGGGCACGATGCCTTCGACATCGCTTTGCGGCATCAAAAACAGGCGTTCGCCTTCAAAGCCCACGACTTCCGCCTCGACCCGGCCGCCATTGGGCAGGGGCACGGTGCAGGCGGCACCCACGGCCAGGCGCAGGCCCACCGCTTCCATCACCAGGCCCGCCACCCGCGTGACCCGGCCCGATATCTGCATCGGTTCGACAAAGCCGACCACGGCCGTACAGTCGCTCAGGTAGGCGCGCCAGCGCGCCGCATGGGCAGTGGGGCCTTTGACGGATTCGCTCACGGCGCCAGCCAGTCCAGGTCCTTGCCCAGCGCATGCGTCAGGCGGTGCCAGCGGGTAGAAGTCTGTGCATCGATCTGGTTGCTGGCCGTGTCGATCTTGCAACCGCCGCGTTCCACGCTGGGGTCTTCGATGACGCGCCAGCCACCCTTGTCGAGCTCATCGCCGATGCCGTCGCGCACCACTTGCGCATCGTCGGGATTGAGCATCAGCAAGGCCGGTTGTTGCAGCACAGGCAGGTATTCGATGGCTTCGCGCACCATCGGCAGCATCAGTTCGGGGCGCACGGGCAAGGCCGTCTTCAGCATGCCCTTGGCCAGCTGCAGGGCCAGTTCCATCACGTCGTTGGCGATCAGTTCGTCGGCCTGATGCACGGCCGTGCCGAAATCGACGGCGATGGTTTGCAGATGCGCCAGTTCCACGGCGGAGGCTGCCTTGCCTTCCGCATACGACTGGGCGTGGCCGTCCGCGTGTCCGGCCGCATGGCCTTCCGCATAGCCGGCCGCGCGGCCTTCCTCGAAGGCGGTGGCGCGCGCTTCCTCGCGGATGGCGTCCAGTTCTTCCTGCGTCGGATATTCGAGCGGCGGCGCCAGCTCTTCGTCGTGCAGCTCGCCGTAGGGATCGGCTTCCGGGTCGATCTCGGGTTCGGGGTCCGGTTCCAGCAGCTTGCGCGCCGCCACCACGCTGGGGCGCTCGTCGCCAAACGAGGTCATTTCCCAGCGCTGGTAGGCCGTTTGCTGCTCTTTGGGAATCAAGTTAGACAAACGAATCCTCGCCTTTTCCGCCTAAGACAATCTGCCCTTCGTCCGCCAGGCGGCGCACGATCTGCAGGATCTGTTTCTGCTGCGATTCCACTTCCGACAGGCGCACGGGGCCTTTCGATTCCAGGTCTTCGCGCATCATCTCGCCGGCGCGCTGCGACATGTTCTTGAAGATCTTGTCTCGCAGCTCCTGCGAGGCGCCTTTCAGGGCGATGATCAGCATTTCCGACTGCACTTCGCGCAGCAGCAGCTGGATGCCGCGGTCGTCGATATCGATCACGTTGTCGAACACGAACATTTCGTCCATGATCTTCTGCGCCATGTCGTTGTCGTAGTTCTTGATATTGTCCATGACGGAGCCTTCCTGCTCGCCGCTCATGAAGTTCAGGATCTCGGCCGCGGCGCGCACGCCGCCCAGCGACGATTTCTTGATGTTTTCGTTACCGGACAGCAGTTTCGTCAGCACGTCGTTGAGTTCGCGCAAGGCGGCCGGCTGCACGCCGTCCAGGGTGGCGATGCGCAAGACCACGTCGTTGCGCAGGCGGTCCGTGAAATGGCCGAGGATTTCGCAGGCCTGGTCGCGTTCCAGGTGGACGAGGATGGTGGCGATGATCTGCGGGTGCTCGTTGCGGATCAGCTCGGACACGGATTGCGAATCCATCCACTTCAGCGATTCGATGCCGGACGCATCCTTGCCGCCCAGGATGCGCGACAGCAGCACGGACGCCTTGTCGTCGCCCAGCGCCTTGGTGAGGACCTGGCGGATGTATTCGTCCGAATCGAGGCCGACGGTGGAATTGAGTTCCGTCTGCGCGCGGAAGTCGTCGAGCACCTCGACCACCTGTTCGTGCGCGATGCCCTTCATGGTGGCCATGGCGGCGCCCAGCTTCAGCACTTCGCGGGGGCCGAGGAATTTCATCACTTCGGCCGCTTCGCTCTCGCCCAGTGCCAGCATCAGGATCGATGCTTTTTGCAATCCCGTTGTCTCAGTCATTATTGCCTATCCATGCTTTGATTACGTTGGCCACCACGCGTGGGTCTTCCTGTGCCAGTTTCCTGGCCATCGCCAGGTTTTCGCGGTAGCCGCGGGCCGTGTCTTCTTCCAGCTCTTCCAGTTCGGCTTCGCTGAGCAGGACTTCGTTTTCTTCGCCATCCTTGCTCAGTTCCGGCTCGATGACGGGCGGCGGGGCGCCGAAATCGTCGATCTTGCGCATCACGGGGCGCAGCATCGGGCGCACGATCTTGATGAAGATATACAGCAGGATCAGGGCCGTGATGAGGAATTTCGCCAGTTCCTTGGCCAGCGGCAAGTTAGCGGGGTCGCGCCACCACTCGAGCTTGCCTTCGGGCGCGCGGTCGATGCCGTCGAACGGCGAGTTGGCCACGCTGAAGCTGTCGCCGCGTTCCTTGTTGTAGCCCATCGCTTCCTTGACCAGATTGTTGATCTGGACCATTTCTGCAGGGGAAATCGGCTTGACCGTGACCTTGCCATCCTTGTCGAAGCTGCGGCGGTAGTTGACGACGACGGCTACCGACAGGCGGCGCAAGCCGCCCATGGATTTCTGCTCGTAGCGCACGGTCTTATCAACTTCATAATTCGTCGTCGATTCCTTCTGGGTTGGTGCCGTGGGCGCGCCGCCCGGGGCGCCGGGCGCCTCGGCCGTCAGCGGCGCCGTGGCCACGCCAGGCGGCTGGTTCGACAGGGCGCCCGGCACGCCGGACGGGTTGGCATTGCCGGCGCCCGTCGATTCGCTCGTTTGCTGGCTGCGGATGGTGGATGCTTCCGGTGGCGAGTTCGGCTTGTAGGTTTCGGCCGCCTGTTCGCTTTGCGAGAAATCCACGTCGGCCGTCGCTTCGGCGCGCACATTGCCTTCGCCGACGATGGGCAGCAGGATCGATTCGACTTGCTTGATCACGCTTTGCTGCAGCTGCTGCACGTACTTCAGCTGGTTCGGGTCCAGGCTCTTGATGCCGTTGGCGCGGTCCTTGTCCTTTTCCTGGTTCGACAGCAAGGTGCCGGCCTGGTCGACGACGGTGACATTGATTGGCAGCAATTCCGGCACGCTGGACGCCACCAGGTGCACGATGGCGCTCACCTGCAATTGGTCCAGGCCGCGGCCAGGATGCAGGTTCAGCAGCACGGACGCCGTGGGTTTTTGCTGTTCGCGCACGAAGACGGACGGTTTGGGCAAGGCCAGGTGGACACGCGCCGTATCGACGGCGGACACCGATTCGATCGATTTGGCCAGTTCGCCTTCCAGCGCGCGCTGGAAATTGACCTGTTCCAGGAATTGCGACACGCCCAGCTTCTGGTTTTCCATCAGCTCGAAACCCACATTGCCGCCCTTCGGCAAGCCTTGCGCGGCCAGTTTCAGGCGCGCATCGTGGACTTGTTCGGATGGCACGAGAATGGCGCCGCCGCCCTCGGAAAACTTGTGCTTGATGCCCAGCTGGTCCAGCGAAGCCGTGATGGCGCCGCCGTCGCGGTCCGTGTAGTTGGAAAACAGGACCTTGTACTCGGGCGGCTGGTTCCACATGTACAGGGCCACGCCGATGGCAATCAGTGCCGCCACGCCCAGGCCGCGCAGGAAATTCTTGCCCATCGGCGTCTTGGCGAACGCTTGCACGGACTCCACGGGTGAGCGGGCAGGCGCCGGTTCCGGCGGTATGCGGTTCACATCGATTTCTTCGGCTACAGCCATGATTGCCTTCCGGGGCGCGTATGTTTGCTAATGAGTGGGGGCCGCTTCCACTGGAGGAGGGGGCGATATGCAGAATTATCCGCCACTGTCACGCGCTTCAATCGTCCAAATAGAAGGCGCTTTTGCCGCCTGCTCGGCCGAGCGGCTGGCGTTGGCGCTGGTATTGTGGAACCCTGGCAACATGTGACGGAAGTTATTGTACCCGTCGTTGCCTTGCAAGCCAGAGTTTTGTTCTCTGGGTGCAACAGGCAGGAATAGACCAGAATCGGGAGGCAAAGTGAAAACAGGCGGTATCGATAGCAGCAGGATCGAGGCGATGATCGCGCAACTGAAGTCGGCGGCCACGCGGCCGGAGGCGAAAATACCGGCGATCCAGACCGAGGCCCCGGCAGCAAAGGTGAATTTTGCCGATGCCTTCAAGAGCGCGCTCGATTCCGTGAGCAGTTCGCAAAAGGAATCGTCGGCCATGGGCCAGCGCTTTACCATGGGCGACGAAAAGGTCAGCCTGTCGGACGTGATGGTGTCGATGCAAAAGTCCAGCATCGAATTCCAGGCGACGGTGCAGGTGCGGAATAAATTAGTTTCTGCATATCATGAAATCATGAATATGCAAGTTTGATACAGGCAAGTGTATTGGTATGTCACGAACGCCTTACAAACCGTAGCGAGCGGAAGCCAGTTGTGGCCGAGAAGCGGAACTGTACTCTAGTACAGTGAGCATCGCAGGCCGCAAATGGCGACGCGCAGTAGGTTTGTAAGGTGTTAACCTAACCCCGCCATGCGTGCATTGCGCTCGCGTTCGAGACGCGTGATATAGCGCTGCACGTGCGCCAGCATGCTGCGGGGCAGGTCGACGAACTGGCAGCCCAGGCGGCGGTTCAGCTTGTTGTTCAGCAGGGTCATGTCCAGCGAATTGCGGATTTGCAAGGTGGCGGTGACTATGCCCACGTCGGGCAAGTCGATGCGGCAGCCCGGGTAGTCGCGGCCGATGGTTTCGCCCAGCATCAGCTTGTTGTCCAGGATGGCGATGCCGCCGCAGCTGATGTCGGCCAGCGGGAACAGGGTGTCGGCGCCGCCCAGCGCGG
The DNA here is from genome assembly GCF_036231885.1 of Janthinobacterium sp. P210006. Taxonomy (NCBI): domain Bacteria; kingdom Pseudomonadati; phylum Pseudomonadota; class Betaproteobacteria; order Burkholderiales; family Oxalobacteraceae; genus Janthinobacterium; species Janthinobacterium sp. P210006. The sequence goes on from NZ_JAZARD010000001.1 coordinate 1,034,982, forward strand.
GCGGCAGGGGAATCGAGACGCGCACGGGATTGCTCACGGGCGTGGTCATGCGGTAGTACTCGCGCCGCTGCAAGCGGATCAATGTTTCTGGAATAGCAATTTTCAAGGCAGGCGTGCCATCGTAATGGCACTCTTCCACCAGGGCGCTGCTGAACAGGATGCGGATCTTGTCGAGCGACGTTTCAAACGAGATGCCGGTGGCGGCCACCATGCGGCGGTTCTGGTCGGCGTTCACGGAACGGTCGAGGATGACGGTATCGCGTTCCGCATCGACTTCCAGGATGGAGGTGACGCACACATCGGATTCACCGTGGATCAGCATGCGGATCAGCTGGTTCTTTTCACTGATGCTGCGCAGCAAGGCGATGATTTCCCGCCGCGATTCCACTTCAAAGTCATGCCAGTTTTCGAGGCCGGAATCCATAATATGTGCTTGCATTGATGCCTGTCTATGTATCGGTGAGGTTGACGCTGGTGTCGGGCGGCGGCGGGATGGGCCCGCCATTCGCAGATTCAATATGATATAACCAGGCCAGCAGTTCCGCAATCGCCCGATACAGGCCCGGAGGAATCTGGCGGTCCAGGTCGACATCCATCAGCAGCGCCACCAATTCCTTCGATTCATGCACGAAGACGCCGTGTTCGCGCGCCGTGCTGATGATCTGGTCCGCGATCAGGCCGCTCCCCTTGGCCACCACCTTGGGCGCCGGCGTGCCGCTCTGGTAGGCCAGGGCGACGGCCGTCTGCGGCACCTTGCGCTTGGTGTCGTCAAGCATCGCCTGCTCCCGCTTCCGCTGCCGGCGGCTCTTCCGCGTCCGGCTTGCCGGCAATGCTCAGCGACGACAATGGCCAGCCGGCCGCGTCCAGCGACGCTTCCAGCTGCGGGGCATGCTGGCGCAAGGTGTCGGCGCTGCCTTCGCTGCCCGCCTGCAGCTGGATGTGCACGCGGCCGCCCTGCAAGACCACGTGCGCGGCCAGATCGCCCAGCAGGGGAAACTGGAAGCGCACGTTGCTGCGCCAGGCCGTCGCTTCCTCGTCGCCGTCGCGGCCGTCGTGCTGCTGGCTTTCCGGCGCATCCTTGCTGATATCCCACTGCATCTTCTGGCCAGGCCACGCTTCGCCCTGCCATTGCACGCGCGCCTGTTCGTGCGTATGCAGCTGCAAATTGATCAGCTGCGCCGAGGCCAGGTCGGTGCCTGTCCTGGCCGTTTCGCTTGCCTGGGGCTTCTGCATCTGCGGTTCCAGCAGCAGCGAGGCAAGCGGCCGCTTGCCTTCGGCCCATTCCGCCACATGCGATTCATAGAACAGGCCGCTGCTGCCCACTGCCTCGTGCAGCTTCTGCGCCACCTGGGCGGGATTGGCGCCCGGCGTGGCCATCAGCGGCGTCTTGCCGACCAGCGCCAGGGGCGCGCCGGGCACGCTTTCCGCCTGGCTCAGCACGCTGCTGATGGCGCGCGCGGTGGTGCTCAGCTCGGGCGCGGGCGTGTCGCCTGCCAGGGCGGGCAATAAATTGGCTGGAGTCAGCGGGGCGCGGCTGAGCAGGGTGGCGGCCGTGCTGCTGGCGCGCGTGCCCGCCTGGGTGGCGCCGGCCTGGGGGCCGCGGGTCTCGGCGGCGCCGGGTTCGGCTTCCGCGTCCGCATACGTGAGCAGGGGATGGGCGGCCTGGTCGCGGTTATTGCCGATCTGAAAAGAGGGGCGGGGATTGATGCCGATCAAGGTCAGCGGGATTTCCGTGCCCGGCTGGGCGCCGGCGGGCAGCTGCATGCGGGCCGGCGTGCCGGCCACGCGCACGAGATAGCTGCCGTCGCCCATGCGGGCCAGCACCTGTCCCTGCATGGATTTGCCGATCAGTCCCTGCAGCGAGCGCTGGAACTCGGCCTGGCGCGGGTCGGCGACGGTGTCGGCCGGGCGCGTGCCCTTGATCGGGGTCAAGGGCGTCATGCCGATCGCATCCATCTTCGGCAACATGGCGCCCCCGTGTGTGTTTACGCGCCGTAGGCGTTGGCCAGGCGCCGCTCGGTACCGGTGCTGTTGATCAGCTTGGACAACTGCGCCATCCACGGCATGGTCAGGTCGCGGATCTTGCGGTCGTCTTCCAGGATCTGCTTGATCAGGGCGACCTTGCGCAAGCGGCCGGCGCTTTCCAGCACGACTTTTTCTTCATTCGCCTTCAGCGCGGCCACATGCGCGCCGATGCGCTGTTCCAGCTCTTCCAGCGCGTCCCAGTCGGCGTTGGTGGCGGCGGTGACCATCTGGCCCGTCAGGGTCTGCATGGCTTCGTAGGTGGTCAGGACTTCTTGATTCGTCATCATGGGTCAGGCGCTCGCAAGGCTGGGCATACGTTTCAAATCGGCGCCAGGCATGGCGGCGGGGGTGGCGCCTATGGCGTTCCACGTTTCGCGCAGGTCGGTCAGCAGGCGCTGCACTTCTTCCAGCATGCCAAGATCGTTGCGGATATTGGCCGCCAGCAGACGCGCGCTCATGTATTCATACAGGGCGTCGAGGCCTTCGGCGATCTGGCCGCCCGCTTCCTTGTCCAGGCTGGCGCGCAAGCCATTGTCGATGATCTGGATGGCTTTCGAGATGGACTTGCCTTTTTCCGGCACATTGCCCGATTTCATGTGCACTTGCGCGCTGAGCACGGCCACCAGGGCGCCGTCGTACAGCATCACGATCAGCTTGTGCGGCGAGGCCGAGACGATACCCGTTTCCAGGCCGACCTTGGCATAGGCATTGACGCCGCGTTGTTGGGTTCCAAACATTTAATTCTCCTGATGATTGGGCTTAACGGTTGGCGGCGATGGCGGCCAGCTGCTGGGTCAAATAGGTTTGCGTGGACTGCATTTTGTTCAGCGTCACGTCCAGACGCGTGTATTGGGCGCGGTAGCGCGCTTCGATGTCGGTCAGCTTCGCGCTGAACTTGTCGCGTTGCGCTGCCACCGTTTTCAGCGATTCATTGATGCCGTTCGTGCGCCCGGTGATCATGCCGCCCGTGCCCAGGAACGAGGTGGCCAGGTTGTTTAACTGGTAGGCATACCCCTGCGAAAAGCTTACCGTGCCGCGTGAGCCGGTGGTGCCGCCAGTCACTTCAATTTTCAAGCCTTCAGCTGGCGAGCCAGGGGCGCCCGTCAGGGTCTGGCCGGAGCCGACGATCGGTTGTCCGCCCAGCGTACCGGCCACGTCGGTGCCCTTGAGCGGCTTGGCTGCACCAAACAGGCTTTCCATGCTGGTTCCCGTGCCGCTGCTGAGGGCCAGATTCGAGACGGAGCCATAGCGGCTTGAGGAAAGGACCAGTTTGCCCGTGCCATCGATCGCAGCCGATACCGTCGAGCCGCCGTCCGCAAAAGCCTTTACACCGTTGATCGATGACTGCACAAGCGATGCCAGCTGCGTAGGAGTGTAGGTGCCGGCCGGAATTGTCACGACGGCCGTGTTCTTTGCTGCGGAAGGATCCGTGTCGTTGAGAGTGACGTTCCAGGTGGTGTCGCTGGCAATAGTGGTGCTGGCGGGCAGAACCGCATCCGACGTGAGCGAGCCTTGGCTGGCCATCGTGGAGATCGTGAGGTCATAGGTGCCGGGCTGGGTGGCGGCCGTCGAACCGCTAAATGTGACGTTGCTGTCGCTGGCCTTGCCGATGGCCGAGAACAGGCCGGCGATATCGCCGAAATTGGCACTGATAGCTTTGTCGAGCTTGCTTGTATCCAGTGTCAGGCTGCCATCCTTCTGGAAGGAGATGCCCACCTGGCTTAAATTGCTCATGCCGCTGCTCAAGCCCGTAATTGGTGCGCCCAGCTGTCTGCGCAACTGGCTCTGGATTGACTGTACCGTTGAATCACCTTGCAGGACGGCTCCCGACTTGGTATCGGGATTGTAGGCCGTCATTTTCCCGATCGAGGTGTTCAGATCGTTATAGGCCTTGACGAAGGCGGTGATGCTGGTTTTGACTGTAGTAGTATCTTTGGCGACCGACAAACTGCTGATGCCTGTCTTGGTAATGTTCAGTGAGACACCTTCAATTGCCGTATCGACACTGTTCGAACTGCTGGTGATGGCAATGCCGTTGACGCTGAACATGGTGTTTTGCGCCGCGCTGTTCTGTTTCAAGTTTTGTGCGCCAGCCACATCGTAGGCCAGCAGGCCGCTCAAGGCGCTGTCGGCGGGCTGGCCATCGCTGCCGCTGAGCGTGATTTTCATGGCTGAATTGGCGCCCGTCTTTGTCGAGCTGAGCACCAGGTGATACGGCTTGTCGCTACCGTCGGAGACAATGCTGGCGGTAACGCCGAGGCCCGCGTTATTGATGGCGTCGCGGATGCCTTGCAGGGTGTTGTTGGTGGCATCGATCACCACCGACCCCGTGGCCTGCGTGCCATCCTGGGTGAAGCCCGCATTCATGTAAGCACCGCCCGTGCCTGCCGTCAGCCCGGCTGCGGCCGGATTGCTGCCGGCAATGGTGATGGGGCTGGCGTTGCCCGAGGCCAGGGTGATCGAACTGGCAATCGTCACATTCGAGCCGTCGTTGACGGAATTGGCGGCATGGCCGATGCCGCCCGTGACGCTGCCTGTGACCACTTCCTCGATATTGATATTGGAGCCATCGGCACGCGTAAATTGCAGGTTGCCGCCAGCTGCCGTGCCGGTGACGGTGATATTTGCCGCCGCCAGTGCGTTCGAGACGGCATTCGGGCCAGCAAGTGTCGTATCCAGCGAGGCAGCCGTGATGCCGCTTCCTGCGGCGACGCCGTTGCCTTGCGTAACGATCTCGATACCGCCCACCGATAGCGAATAGGTGCCGTCCGCGCCGGTGGCAATGTTGCCGAAACCGGTGAACATGTTGGCGTTGCTGGCCGTTGGCTGGGCCGTGGCCGTCACGCCCGTGGTGCTGCTCTTGGCATTGATGGCGTCGGCCAAGGCGCGCGCGCTCTTGGTGCTGGCATCCGTCGGGATGGCCGTGCCATTAAGAATCAGCGAGCCGTTGCTCACGCCCGTGAGCAGTGTGCTGCCGCTCAGCGTCGTGCCAGTCAAGCCAAAAGTGCCGCCGGCTAGCGAGCCCAGCTGGAAGGAAACCGTCGTCTTGGCACCGCTGCCGATGGTCGACAGCTTGCTGGCCATGCCGCCCGAGGTCAGCGTCTGCGCCTGGGCCAGCTGGGAAACGTTGATGTTGTAGCTGCCAGCGACGGCCTTGGCGCCGGCACTGGCCGACAGCACCAGCGGGTCAGATGGTGTTGCGCTGACAGCGCGGAAATTGTTGGAATTCGTTAGCCCCGAAAGGGAACTTTGGAACGTGCTGACGGATCCGCTCAGGGCTCCCAGCGCGCTGAGCTTGGCCTGGTAGGACGCTGTTTTTTTGTCATAGAGATTCAGCGGCGCAGCTTCGGCCGCCATCAGCTTGTCGATGATAGCGTTCACGTCCAAGCCGCTGGCGCCGGCGCCGATGCCAGGCGATGATATTGTAGGGGTGATGGCCACTGAATACTCCTAGGAAAACACTAATATAAGCTGTTATCGGCAGAATCAATCAGGACTTGAGAGGGGGATTTACCGCGCTGTTTTCAGAGGGAGCAGAAAATCGGGGGGAGAGACAGAAGGGTGTTATTTTATCTTTAATAAAAAGACGGGGCCAGATAGCCAGGCTATCGGGCCCCGTGGTCATGCCGATGCATACTGTTCCAATGTCGCATGTCCGTGGACGAAGTCATCTTATGCGCTTTGACTGATCAGCGAACCTTTGGCCGAATCAAAAGTCTTGGCCAATTCCAGCGCTTCCCGGGTCGGAATCTGGCGCAGCACTTCCTTGGTTTCCTGGTCAATGACCTTGACGACCGTGCGCTGGCTGTCCTCGTCGATGGAAAATTCAATGCCTTGCGTTTTTATTTGCGACGACTGGTTCAGCTCAGATACCGCCTTGTTCAACTGCTCGCGGCTGGGTTCCTTGCTGGCTTGCTGTGGTGTAACTGTGTCGTTTTCCGTCGTCGTGCGTGGCGCTGCCGGGCGCGCCGCCGACGTATCCGTCGCGGTGTAACTCTTGTCTATCCTGGCCGCGGAGGCGGCCGCTATCGTGTCGATAGTCATGGTGCTCTCCTAGTGAAAATTCCCCGGCCGAAAAAATCCGGCAGGGGAATCAGAGTCCTACGCTGTTGTCTGACTAATCGGAGATTAGCCGCGCAGCAGGCTCAGGACGCCGTTTGGCAGCGAGTTCGCTTGCGCCAGCATGGCCGTACCAGCTTGTTGCAGGATCTGGCCGCGGGTCAAGTTGGCCGTTTCCGACGCGAAGTCCGTATCGACGATGCGGCTGCGCGAGGCGGACAGGTTTTCCGTCGTCGATTGCAGGTTGGCGATGGCCGACGAGAAGCGCGATTGCAATGCACCGTACTGGGCGCGTTGGCTGTTGACCGTCGACAGGGCGGCATCGGTGATCTTCAGGGCCAATTGGGCACCGGCGAACGACGTAACGTCAATCGATGCGACCGATTTCAGTTGCGAACCCTGGTTCGTGGTGGCTGCTGCTGCCGCACCGAGGCCCAGGCCGGATCCGGCATCGCTGACCGAGAAGCTGCTGTCGGAGTCGAACGTCACGGTACCGTTGGCGGTGGCGGATGCACCTTTGGCATCGGCGCCCGCAACGATGCCGCCGGCCGTCGTATAGGTGTTCACTTTCAGTTGCTGTGTATTGGCAGCATTGCTGTCGATGATCTGAATGTCGGAGCCGCTGGAATTGCTCAGCTTGATGCCGCCATTCGTTGCGTCGAACTGGGCGGTAACGCCGGTTTTGGCCGTCTGCGCATTGATCGCATTGATGCCGGCGGCAAAGTCTGTTGCCGTCGTCGCGCCGCCTGTGACAGCGAACGATACCGTTACTGGGTTGGTCCCGTTGCTATTGTCAGATGCGATATTGAACGAGTACGAACCATTGACCAGGCCCAGATTGGCTTCGGTTTTCGCCGTTGCCGTCACGCCGGTGCTGGCTGTTTTCTGGTTGATGCCTGCGGCGATCGATTTTGCCGTGTCGGTAGCTGTGGTGGTATAGGTTGCCGAACCTACTTTGCCGCTGATGACGACATCTTTTGCGGCGACAACGTTGCTTACCGGGGCGGCGATGGTGCCAACTTTCGATGCAACCGCATTGTTTTCCACGCGGTTATTACCGTAGGTATTGGTCAGGAAGTTCGCGCCATTGGCCGAGATCAACTGGTTGGCGTCAGCGCCGACTTGGAAGTTGGCCGTGCCCATGGTGCCGTCCAGCAGCGCCTGGCCGTTGAACGAGGTAGTGGTTGCGATGCGGTTCAATTCCGAACCCAGTTGGCCCACCTCGGTTTGCAGCGCCTGGCGGTCGCTGGCCGAGTTGGTGGAGTTCGACGATTGCACGGCCAGTTCGCGGATACGCTGCAGGATGTCACCCGAGCTTGCCAACGCGCCTTCAGCCGTTTGGGCCAGCGAGACACCGTCATTGGCATTGCGGGTGGCTTGGGTCATGCCGCGGATTTGCGAGGTCATGCGGTCGGAAATCGCCAGACCAGCAGCATCGTCCTTGGCGCTGTTGATGCGCAGGCCGGAAGAAAGACGTTGCAGCGAGGTGCTAAGGGAGGATTGCGAAGTCGACAGGTTGCGTTGCGAATTCAGGGACGAAATATTGGTATTAATTACTGCAGCCATGATGTTTCTCCAAACAGGTACTACATTGCGCTATGTGCTAGTCACTTTGGCCTGCCCCGCTGTTCCGGGACAATCAAGCCGCTGTTGTTTAGGGTAACGGTTGCTCTGCGGGAAAATTTATGGCGAAAAACGCTTTAAATTTTAATTTTCAGCCCTTCAGTTTGCCGCTGGCCGCGCGCTAAACGACATGATTTAAAGAAACTTGAGGGTAAAAATAGTTTTATTTTTATATGCTGCGCAGGCTGAGGCGCTGCAGGAGGGGGAGGGATTGTTGTTCTTTTTGTCATGAAAAATGCCGTCCGGCCGGGGGCGGGACGGCATGGCGTGAAGCGGGTCGGGTCTAATCGGCCACCACCACGCGGTTCTTGCCCGTCTGCTTGGCCTGGTACATGGCGCGGTCGGCGCGCTTGACCAGCTCGGCCTGGTCTTCGTTGGGCAGGCGCAGGGCCACGCCGGCGGAAAAGGTGATCAAGACTTTTTCGTTGTCGTGCAGGAAGAAATGCCGGGTCAGCTCGCGCTGCAAGCGCGTCATCGTCGACGAGGCTGCCTCGACCGTGGTTTCCGGCAGCAGGATGAGGAATTCCTCGCCGCCGAAGCGGGCGATGACGTCCATCGAGCGCAGGGTTTCCTTGACGATCTTCACCAGGTGTTTCAAGGCGGCATCGCCGGCCAGGTGGCCATAGGTATCGTTCAGGCGCTTGAAATCGTCCAGGTCCAGCATGGCGATGCACAGGGGCGTGCCGCGGCGGTCGGAACGGGCCGTTTCGCGCTCGAACACGTCGTCCAGGCCACGGCGGTTCAGGCTGCCAGTCAGCTGGTCTTCGCGCACCAGTTCGCTCATATGCTGGAGCTTGGCTTCCAGGGTGTGGATGCGCTGTTCCGCATCCTGCACTTCCTGGCGCGCCAGCACCATTTTGTCGCGTGCGCGCAACGCCTCGTTCTGCACCATGCGCGTTTCGCGCAAGACTTCGTCGAGAACGTTGTTCAGTTCGCTGATGTTTTCCGCCTGGCTGATCTTTTCCGAATAGCCGCCGATCTTTTCGTGGAAGTCGCCCGTGCTGGCGGCCACCTGGCCCAGGCGGTCGATGAAGGTCATCATCATGTTCTTCACCGTCAGCTTGACGTCGGACAGGCTGTGCTTGAGCTGGCTCTGCTTGTAGATGACTTCCTTCAGGCTGCGCGTGGCGTCTTCCAGCGCGCGCTGGTCGAGGGGGCCGGCAATCAGGTTTTGCACGGCGTCGACCTGGCCGCGCAGCCAGCTGTCGTCGTCCAGCAACTGGCTGACGTTATCGAGCAGCAGCTTGAACAGGCGCAGCAGCAATTCCTGCTGTTCGGCCGTGTCGCCGCTCTTCAGTTCGATCTGGTAGCACAGCTGCTTCAGGCGCAGGGCCGCTTCGTTCAGCGCTTCTTCCGTATGGGCCTGCTTGATGGCCGCGCCCAGCGATTCGGCCTCTTCCACCAGTGCCGGCGTGCCCGTCAGCAGGGTGGCGACGGCAAAGCCCAGGGTGCGGCTGAGCAATTCGCGCAGGGTGCGCGTCTGCTCGCCGTCCGGCAGCGGAGGCAATTCGATGCCGCCGCCTTTCTTGACCTGTTTTTCCGCCAGTTGCGCCAGCGTGCGCGCATAGCTGTCCCAGTCGCGCGCTTTCAGAGCGCGCTGGAAACGGCGGCCAAAGTCGCCCAGTTCGCCGGCCGATTCGCTCATCTTGACGGCAAACTGCGTCAGGACGTTTTCCGCGCCGCCGTCCGGCGGGGCGCTGGCGGCCAGCACGGCTCCCGGCACGGCCGGGCTGTCCGCGGCTTCGCTGATGCCCGCGATTTCATTGTAGATGTCGCGGTAGGCGCTGGGCGTGGGGGCGATGCGGCGCGTGGCCAGGCGGCGAAACGCCTCGCGGGCGATATCGGCCGGGTTCATCGCCGCAGCGGCGGCATTATTCGTGGCGCCAGCGGGAGCGCTTGCTGGTGAAGAGGGCAATTTACTGGACATGTAGGCACAGCCTTTTTAGATATTTCTAATTATCCTCATGATATGCGAGTTGGCAAAGAACTTATTGTGCGAGAAGCAAGGAGAAGTCCTGTCAATTCGCCCGATGCCAGCGGGCATGCCGCTTTGCCGTCAATCCACCAGCTGGTTGCGGATGGCGTAATGCGTCAGTTCGGCGCTGTTCTTGAGCTTCATCTTGACCAGCAGGCGGGCGCGGTATTCGCTGACGGTTTTCACGGACAATTTGAGCTCTTCGGCGATGGCGCCCACGGCCTTGCCCGAGGCGATCATGACCAGGGTCTGGTATTCGCGGTCCGACAAGGTGTCGTGCAAGGCCGTTTCGTGGTCTTCGCCCACCGTGTTGGCCAGTTCCTGCGCCAGCGAGGCGCTGATGTATTTCAATCCTTGCGCCACCTGGCGGATGGCCGTGACCAGTTCGCGCGGCGCACTCTGTTTCGTCAGGTAGCCGGCCGCGCCCGCCTTGAGCGAGCGGATCGCGTACTGGTCTTCGCGGTGCATGGAGAGCATCAGCACGGCCAGTTCCGGCTTTTCCTTCTTGATCTGCTTGAGTACCTCGATGCCGCTGCGGTCGGGCAAGGAGATGTCGAGCAGCAACACCTGGCATTTCGAGCCACGGAACAGCTTGATGGCGTCGTGGCCATTTTCGGCTTCGCCGGCAACGATGATGTCGCGCGTATCGGCGAGGATTTGCTTCAAGCCTTCGCGCACGATCGCATGATCGTCGGCGATGAATACCCGGATGGTGGCTTTTTCTTTCATGACTGCGTTGTTTCCTATCTGAATCCCTGCGCCCGGCGGCGGCCCTGTGGCCTCACGGCGGACCGCTTTGCGCTGGTGCGCTGGCTGCAGCCGCTATTATCGCCTCTCGCGGCGTGGTCAGCCGGATTTTTATGCTCAGGATGGTGCCGCCGCCGGGCCCGTCGGCCAGGCTCAGGGTGCCGCCCAGCGCGCTGGCGCGTTCGGCCATGCCGCGGATGCCGAACGATTGCGGCTTGGCCCGGTCGGACAGGCGCATGCCCACGCCATTGTCGGCTATCGACAGGCTGATGTGCTGGCGCTGCCGGGCCAGGCGCACGCTGACCTTGCTGGCCTGCGCATGCTTGGCGATATTCGTCAGCGCCTCCTGGGCAATGCGGAACAGGCTGGTTGCCTGGTCCAGCTCCAGTTCGATATGCTGGCGGTTCGAAATGAACTGGCACTCGATGCCGGCCTGGCGCGCGAACTCCTTCACCTGCCAGTCCAGCGCGGCGACCAGGCCCAGGTCCAGCATGGACGGGCGCAAGTCCAGCGAAATGCGGTGCACGGCATCGATGCTGCGGTCGACCAGGGCGTCGACATAATCGGCCTTTTCCTGCAGCAGCGGGTCGTCCGGCGGCAGGCGACGCGCCAGCATGGCCAGCGCCATCTTGATCGCCGTCAAATTGCCGCCCAGGTCATCGTGCAGTTCGCGCGCCAGGCGCGTGCGTTCGTGTTCCTTGACCTTGTCGATATGCGCCGTCAGCTCGGCCAGGCGGGCGCGCGACTGGCGCACTTCGATCTGTTCCAGCCGGCTTTCAGTGATATTCGTCATGATGCCTTCCCACTGCACCGTGCCGTCGGCCAGCGCGCGCGGCGTGGAGCGCAGGTTGATCCATTTGACGTCTTTCCAGGCATCGATCCAGATGCGGCCTTCCCAGTTCCAGCTCCACAAGGCGTTCTTTGAGGCCAGCATCGACTCCAGGTACGAGGCGCGGTCGTCGGCCAGGATCAGCTGGTAGAACAATTCCGGGCGCGCGTGCAGCTGTGCCGGCCCCAGACCCAGCAGGGCCTGGCAGCCATCGCTGAGGTAGGGGAAGGCGGCGCGGCCATCCGCGTGCAGGCAGAACTGGTACACGAGGCCCGGCGTATTCGAGACGATGGCGTTGAAGCGCGACTGCACCTGCGCCAGGGCGGCGGCCGTTGCCTGCGGCGTGCGCAAGTCCTCGCCCTCGGCCAGGAGCAGGGCGCGTCCCTGGCGGCTGGCGCGCGACAGGTGCAGGCTGAGCGAATACAGGCTGCCATCGCGGCGCCGCTGCTGCACGTGCAGCAGGGTTTGCGCGCCGATGCTGTCGTCCAGGCCCGCCAGCACGGCGGCCAGCTGCTGCGCGTCGAGCTGCGGCGCCAGGGTGAACGGCGTCATCGTCCGCAATTCCTTGCGCGTATATTGCAAGTTGTCGCAGGCGGCATCGTTGGCATCCAGCAATTGCAAGCTGGCCGCGTCGTACAGGTAGATTTCCGGTGCCGCCGCGCGCATGGCGGGCGCCAGCCGGGGAGTGTCGTGCATGGAGTGGCCTTTCTTCATCAGCGGCGGGCGCGCCAGAAGGCGGCAAAGCGGCGCAGCACCCGTGCCGGGCGGGAATTATGGCGGCCTGGCGTGCCCTTGCGCAGGCGCTGCCACCAGGCGCGGCGGGCACGGCCCAGCGCGGCCGACAGGCGGCTGACGCGGCGCCATGGGCGCGTGGCGCGCAGGCGGGCGATCCAGCGGTCCTTGGTTTCCATGAACAGGCCATGCCAGCGCGCAAACCACGGCAAACTGAGCAGGGTGGGGCGCGTCAGGCTGTACAGGCGGGCCACGGCGGCCGCGCCGCCCAGCTTGGCGACGATGATCACGCCGATGCCGGAAAACGCATGGCCGCGCGCGATCGCCAGCAGGGCCAGCAGCTTGACGGGAAACAGCAGCACGGCCGGCAGCACGAAGATGGCCAGCGCCCAGTACGGCGGCAGGCGCTTGATCCACGCTTCCAGCGCATGCAGGGGCGGAAATTGCGCCACTACCTGCATGATGCGCGCGCCCGTCGCCCACAGCCATTCCTCGATCAGCAGGAAGATGGCGGCCAGGTAGACCAGCGGCGCGAACAGCCAGCGCCTGACTCTGTAGAATTTTTTCATCCGTCTCCGTGTGCGGCGCAGGTTTGCCGCGATTGCCACGATGATACGTCAAAAAAGCCCGTTTGCCCCCGCATTGGGTGTGTCCGAGCCTCGCTGGCGGGGCTACAATAGGCAGATGAATAAAGCCTTTGTAAAAGAATCGGACAACGACGACGATGAGGAAGCGGCCGCGCTGGCGCTGGCCATTCCCGCGGGCGCCAAGAACTACATCACGCCGGCCGGCTACCAGCGCATCAAGGATGAGCTGCTGCAGCTGATCGACGTCGACCGTCCGGAAGTGGTGCGCATCGTGCATTGGGCGGCGTCGAATGGCGACCGTTCGGAAAATGGCGACTATATCTACGGCAAGCGGCGCCTGCGCGAAATCGACCGCCGCATCCGTTTTCTCACCAAGCGCATGGACCTGGCCGCCATCGTCGACCCCAGCGTGCACCATGGCAACGACCAGGTGTTTTTTGGCGCCACCGTAACCTACCGCACCAGCGACGGCGAAACGCACACCATCACCATCGTCGGCATCGATGAATTCGATCCCCTGAACGGCAAGATCAGCTGGGTCTCGCCCATGGCCCGCACCATCACCAAGGCGCGCGAAGGCGACGTGATCACCCTCAACACGCCGCTGGGCGAGCAGGAGCTGGAATTGCTGGAAGTGACGTATCCGGCGCCGGGGGAGGGGTAGTTTGCGGTGGCGCAGTGTGCCGGAGGCGCGCGCAGGCACACTGGACAGTCAGAGTCGGTATCAGGAGTCGCCATGCCACGCCGCCGTCGCCTCGTCATGCCCGGTGTGCCCTTGCATGTGGTGCAGCGCGGAGTGAATCGCCAGGCGTGCTTTTTTGATGGGCAGGATAAACAGCGTTATCTTGATTATCTGCGCGGCTGTTTGGCGCTTGTGCCATGCCATCTGCATGCCTATGTGCTGATGAGTAATCATGTGCATCTCTTGCTGTCCACGCAAAGCACAGCCTCCCTGTCGTTGCTGATGAAAATGCTGAACCAACGTTATGGACAGTATTTCAACTGGCGTCATGGCCGCACGGGCAGCTTGTGGGAGGGCCGCTACAAATCCTGCCTGGTGCAGGGCGAGCGTTATTTATTGATTTGCCAGCGCTATATCGAACTGAATCCCGTCAGGGCAGGTATTGTGACGTTGCCTGGACAATATTGCTGGTCCAGCTATCGGAGCAATGCGCAGGGGATGCATGATGATCTGCTGTCTCCGCACTCCTTGTATTTAATGCTTGGAAGTAATGCGCTTGAACGGCAAAAAACATATCAAGTCTTATTTCAAGATGAAATAGGCGAGCGTTGCGTTGGGCAACTGCGAGAAGCAATCAATGCTGAATTTGCGGTAGGAGATCAGGTGTTTCTGCGGTGTGTTACGGAAATGAGCCGGTAGCCAGCAGCGGAAAACTGGGGTCAGACCCGGCGGGTCTGACCCCGGCTCTTTGCCAACGATGTTAATTACGTTCGCGCAAGATGCGGTTGACGCCGGCGACGCGGCGCACGTTGCGCAGCAGGGCGGCCAGGTGGACGCGGTCCTTGACTTGCACGGTGAAGCGCAGCTGGTCGAGGACGTTGTCCTTGTCTTCGTCCATGCCCACATAGATGATGTTGGCGTCCGATTCGCCGATTTCGGCGGCGACTCTAGCCAGGATGCCCCGTTCGCTGTTGATCAGCACCTTGATGCGGCAGTCGAAACGGCGGTTCAGTTCGGTTCCCCAGCGTACGGCGATCCAGCGGTCCGGTTCCTTGGCGCGCTGGCGCTTGGCCTGCGAGCAGTCGCTCGTGTGCACGAGCAAGCCCTGGTCGCGGCGCAGCTGGCCGATGATCTGGTCGCCCGGTATCGGCAGGCAGCACGGCGCCAGCTGCACGGACACGCCTTCGCTGCCGCAGATGGTGACAGGGTCGAGTTCGCTGCCGCTATTGTGTTCCACGGGCATGCTGGCCGCTTCGCCGCCGATCAGGCCGAAGATGTGGCGCGCCACCAGGGTGGCCATGCGCTTGCCGATGCCGATGTCCGCGTACAGCTCGTCCATGGAATTGGCGCTCGATTCGTTGAGCAGGCGTTCAACCAGCGGCGCCGGCAGGTCGGCGTCGATGTTCAGGGTTTGCAGCGCCTGCGACAGCAGTTGCTGGCCCAGCGCGATCGATTCAGGCAGGTTGATCGTGCGCAAATGGTGGCGGATGGCCGAACGGGCCTTGCCGGTGCGCACGAACGACAGCCACGTGGGGCTGGGGCGCGACGAGGAATCGGTGATGATTTCCACGATGTCGCCATTGTGCAGCTCGGTGCGCAGGGGCGAAGTTTCGTTGTTGATCTTGACGGCCACCGTCTGGTCGCCGATGCCCGTATGGATCGAATAGGCGAAGTCGATGGCCGTGGCGCCGCGCGGCAGGGCGATGATCTTCGACTTTGGCGTAAACACGTAGACGGAATCGGGGAACAGGTCGACCTTGACGTGTTCGAGGAATTCGGCCGAGTCGCCCGTCTGCTGCTGGATGTCGAGCAGGGATTGCAGCCAGGCATGCGTGCGCTGCTGCAGGTCGGACGGGTTCGATTCGCCGCTCTTGTACAGCCAGTGCGCCGCCACGCCCGATTCGGCCGTGCGGTGCATTTCCTGCGTGCGGATCTGGAATTCGACGGGCGTGCCGTAGGGACCGATGACGGTCGTGTGCAGCGACTGGTAGCCGTTCAGCTTGCGGATCGCGATGTAATCCTTGAACTTGCCCGGCATGGGCTTGTACAGGCTGTGCAGGGTGCCCAGGGTCACGTAACAGTCGGCAAAGCTGCCCACCACCACGCGGAAGCCGTACACGTCCAGCACTTGCGAGAACGACAGATGCTTGCTGCGCATCTTTTTATAGATGTCGTACAGGGTCTTTTCGCGGCCCGTGACGTCGGCCTCAAGCTCGGCCATGGACAAGGTGCTTTTCACCGCTTCCATGATCTTGTTGACCACTTCGCGCCGGTTGCCGCGCGCCGCCTTGACGGCTTTCGCCAGGGTGCGGTAGCGCATCGGATACAGGTGCGAGAACGACAGGTCCTGCAGTTCGTGATAAATATTGTTCAGGCCGAGGCGGTGCGCGATCGGCACGTACACTTCCATGGTCTCGCTGGCGATGCGGCGCTTTTTTGCCGCCGTCATGAAGTCCAGGGTGCGCATATTGTGCAGGCGGTCGGCCAGCTTGATCAGGATCACGCGCACGTCGGAGGCCATGGCCAGCAGCATCTTGCGGAAGTTTTCCGCCTGCGCTTCGATCTGGCTCTGGAATTCGATCTTTTCCAGCTTCGACAGGCCGTCGACCAGGTGCGCCACGGGCGCGCCGAAGCGCTCGATCAATTCTTCCTTCTTGACGTCCTGGTCTTCCATGACGTCATGCAGCAGGGCGGCCATGATGGCTTGCGCGTCGAGCTTCCAGTCGGCGCAGATTTCCGCGACGGCGATCGGATGCGAGATATACGGCTCGCCCGAGCGGCGCATCTGGCCCAGGTGCATCTCGTCGGAGAAGCGGTAGGCTTCCTTGACTTTTTTCAGGTCGGCGGGAGACAGGTATTCGGCCAGCTTGTCGGCCAGGTGGCTGACGGAAGCGACGCCCAGCGCTGGCGCTGCGGGAGTGCCGCCTGCGGGGACGCTGGCGGCGGACGTGCCGGCACCGGGCGCGGAAGCACCCTGTGGTTTTGCCGCCTGGCGCGGGGCCAGGGGCGGCAGTGCTGCAGAAGTCGTGTCGGCTGGGGTCAGACTCATAAAACGTCGCGTTGCTTCACAGTGTGAATAAAGGATACGGTAGAACCAGGGGTCAGCACTGTTCCGGCACGCGGCTTCCCAATTACATCGGGACCTTTTTCAGCATTTCGATGCCGACTTTACCGGCAGCGATTTCACGCAGTGCGACAACGGTAGGCTTGTCCTTGGCTTCCACCTTAGGGGTGTGGCCTTGCAACAACTGACGTGCGCGGTACGTTGCAGCCAGGGTCAGCTGAAAGCGGTTAGGGATCTGTTTCAGGCAATCTTCGATGGTGATACGGGCCATAGTAACTCCTAATAGTGGTGCGTGGCGCTGTGTGAACTGGCGTGCCGAGACGATTATTCTGCGTGCAGGCCCAGCTGGGCGAATAGCGATGCGTTGCGGGCCGCTTGTTGCGCAAACCGGCAACGGGCCGCTCTCACGATCGCGCTCAGTTCGGACAAAGCGACCGTAAACTCTTCATTGATAATAACATACTCGAACTCGGGAGCGTGTGCGATTTCGCCGCCGGCCGCCAGCAGGCGGCGCGTGATCACGTGCGGCTCGTCCTGGCCGCGCTTGTTCAAGCGTTCTTCCAGCGCATCGATCGACGGCGGCAGGATGAAAATGCCGGCCGCGCGGGGGAATTGCTTGCGCACCTGGCGCGCGCCCTGCCAGTCGATTTCCAGCAGGATATCGGTGCCGGCCAGCATCTGCTGTTCCACCATGATGCGCGAGGTGCCGTAGTAATTGCCATGCACTTCCGCCCATTCCAGGAATTCGCCCTGGTCGGCGCGCGCGACAAAGTCTTCCGCTGTCGTGAAGTAGTACTCGCGGCCGTGCTGCTCGCCCGGGCGGGGCGCGCGCGTGGTGGTCGAGATCGATAATTTGATGCCGGGCTCTTGCGCCAGCAATGCATTGACCAGTGTCGATTTGCCGGCGCCCGATGGCGCGGCGACCACGAACAGGCTGCCGGAGAAGGCGGTAGGGTGGCTCATGCGGATCTTTCCATATGCGTGTGATGGCGGCGCCTGCGCTTGCGTGGGCGCCGCCCAATTCGGTATTTTACCAAGAGGCAAGGCAGCGAGCCAGTCCCGCGATGCGCATTGCCGCCCCGCTTGCGCATATTTTGCTTGTTATCCTGAAGAAATAGTTATTTAATTTGGAATGGTTTTTTCTTAATAATTATTTGAACGACAGGATCAACGCATGAAAAATTTCCCGTTCCTCAGTCCTGCCCAGGCCATGCTCCTGCTGCGCGTGGCCATTGCCGTGATGTTCATGGCGCACGCGATCACGCGCATCGCCAATGGCACCATTCCCCGTTTTGCCGGTTTCCTGGAAGACAAGGGTTTTATCTATGGCCTGGCCGTCGTGTGGGCGATTACCGTCGTCGAGATCGTTTGCGGCAGTTTGCTAATCGCCGGCAAATACACGCGCTGGGCGGCGGCCGGACTGATGGTGATCTGCATCGGCGGCATCGCCATCGTGCATGCGGCCAAGGGCTGGTTCGTGGGCGAGCATGGCGCCGGCGGCGTGGAATACAGCATCGTGCTGTTTGTTGCCTGTGTCGTCATCGCCGCCGCCGACAAGGGGCGCGCGGGAATGCGCCTGGCCTGACGCCGGGCTTGCGCATCCTTGCCTGCCCTTAGCGGGGCAGCCGGCCCAGCGCGATTTCGCCCGCGTTGAGGACGATGACCCGTCCGTTCACGTCGGTGCAGTCGCGGTTGTTGAGGCGCACAATGGCGCTGTCGACCGACACTTCCGCGCCCAGGTTGCTGCGCGAGCAGATGCGGTAGGAAGCGGCGTCGGCGCCCGTGTAGATGGCGGCGCCCCGCTCCTTGAGGGCGAAGCACCCGGACGCGCAGCCTTCGATCGCATATGGCGACAATTGCTGCACCGCCTGTACCGGTTGCGCCTGCGTGCCGGCCGCCAGCAGGGCCAGCACGGCGGCGCAGAGCATCGATGGACGTCGTGCGGCCATGCTTATTCCAGGTTCTGCACTTGTTCGCGCATCTGCTCGATCAGCAGCTTCAAGTCCATCGACGCGTCGGCCAGTTCCTTGACGGACGCCTTGGCGCCCAGCGTATTGGCTTCGCGGTTCAGTTCCTGCATCATAAAGTCGAGGCGCTTGCCCACTTGTCCGCCCTTGGTGAGGATGTGGCGCGTTTCGCCCAGGTGGGCCGACAGGCGCGCCAGTTCTTCCGACACGTCGATGCGGATGCCGTACAGGATGACTTCCTGGCGGATGCGTTCCATGGCGTCCTGGCGTGACAGGGCCGAATTCGAGCCCTGGCTGGCCAGGCCCAGCGCGTCCTGCATGCGCTCGATGGCTTTTTGCTGGAAGGCCGCCACCACTTGCGGAATCAGGGGCGTGATGCGCTTGACGATGGCTTCCATCGCTTCGATGCGCGATACCAGCACGGCTTCGAGCGCCGCGCCTTCGCGCTTGCGGCTGTCGACGAAGGCGGCCACCGTGCGCTTGGTCAGCGCGCCCACATCGGCTTGCAGGGATTCCTGGCCCACTTGCGCTTCTTCGATGACGCCGGGCCAGCGCAGCAGTTCAGCCACCGTCATGACGGGGGCGGACACAAAATGCTGGCCCACTTCGTTTTGCAGGCGCGCCAGTTCGGCCAGCAGGGGCAGGTTCAGCGCCTGCGTGCCGGCCGTCGCGGCCTTGCGGCCAAAGCTCAGGCGTACTTCGACCTTGCCGCGCGTGATGGCGGACATGACGGCGGCGCGCAAGTCAGGCTCCAGGGCCCGCAGATCGTCGTTGATCCGGAATTGCAGGTCGAGAAAGCGCGAGTTGACGCTCTTGATTTCAATTGTCAGTGTGCCTGCAGCACCTTCGCTGGTGGCAACCGCGTAGCCTGTCATGCTTGAAATGCTCAAAGGATTCCCCGATTTGATCTTGTATACAGTCACTTATACACTTAATCAGCCAGCGCAGGCAATACCGCCCGCGCCGCAAAACAGGACCGAAGAGCACGATGGCCTGAAAATTGCTGAATAGTGTGCGTTTTACGGCATTGTAAAGAAAATTGTGTTTGGCGGGGCAGGATTGTAGGGATCATGTGTGCACCGCCCGCCATTGCGCCCTGCGCTGTTGCATGACTGCAAATAGACGGGCGCGCGATGGTAGAATCGCTGCCGCAACCCCAATCACACAGGACACTCCCATGACATTTGAATCCCGCCCGAGCGGCCGCGCCGTCGATGCGCTGCGCGCCATCCGCATCACCCGCCAGTACACCAAGCATGCCGAAGGTTCGGTGCTGATCGAATGCGGCGACACCAAGGTCATCTGCACCGCCAGCATCGAAGACAAGGTGCCGGGTTTCCTGAAAGGCAAGGGCCAGGGCTGGTTGACGGCCGAGTACGGCATGCTGCCCCGCTCGACGCACACGCGCATGGACCGCGAGGCGGCGCGCGGCAAGCAGTCCGGCCGCACGCAGGAAATCCAGCGCCTGATCGGCCGCTCGCTGCGCGCCGCCTTTGATTTGCAGGCCTTCGGCGAACGCACCCTGCACCTCGATTGCGACGTGATCCAGGCCGATGGCGGCACGCGCACGGCCTCGATCACGGGCGCCATGGTGGCCGCGTATGACGCGTTTTCCCAGCTGCAGGCGCGCGGCGCGATTGCCGCCATCCCCGTGAAAAGCTTTGTCGCCGCCATCTCGGTGGGCGTCTACCAGGGCATGCCGGTGCTGGACCTGGACTATGTGGAAGACTCGGGCTGCGACACGGACATGAACGTGGTGATGACGGAAGCGGGCCACTTCATCGAAGTGCAGGGCACGGCCGAAGGCGCCGCGTTCGACCGCGTGGGCATGAACCGCTTGCTGGACCTGGCGCAGGGCGGCATCGCCGACCTGATCGTCATGCAGAAGCAGGCGCTGGGCCTGTAATCTTTACGTAGATTTACACAGTGCTGCCCGCCGCGTGGGGCAAATAGCCCACAGCTGCCGCTTCCGATGGCGGCGGCGGGGCGCGGTGAGGGGGGCGCAAAAGGTTTACAATGTCGGCACTTCATGCCGCCACCGAACGGGTGGCCGCTCAACCGGATATTGCCCCATGACCCAACGCCTCATTCTCGCCTCCAACAACGCCGGCAAGCTCAAGGAATTCAACGAGCTGCTCTCGACCATCGGTTTTTCCGTCCACGCCCAGGGCGAGTACGACGTCCCGGAAAGCGAGGAACCGTTCCACACCTTCGTTGAAAACGCGCTGCAAAAGGCGCGCCATGCGGCTCGCCTGACGGGCTTGCCGGCGCTGGCCGACGATTCCGGCGTGTGCGTCAACGCGCTCGGCGGCGCCCCCGGCGTGTACTCGGCCCGCTATGCAGGCGAACCGAAATCGGATGCCGCCAACAGCGCCAAGCTGATCGCCGACCTCGAGGCGCATGCCGACAAGTCCGCGTATTACTACTGCGTGCTGGTCTACGTGCGCCATGCGGACGACCCGCAGCCGGTGATCGCCGACGGCCGCTGGAATGGCGAAATGATTGCCGCGCCGCGCGGCCAGGGTGGCTTCGGCTACGATCCGCATTTCTATATCCCTGCGCTGGGCAAGTGCGCGGCCGAACTGACGTCCGATGAAAAGAACGCGCTGTCGCACCGCGGCCAGGCCCTGCGCGCGCTGGTGGAAAAGCTGCGATGATCCCGATCAAACTGGTGGGCGCCGTTGCCAAGTCGGCAGCCAAGCCGGGCGTTTCGCCCGCGCCGCAGGACGGCATTTCCGGCGCGGCGGGCGCGGCGCTGAAGTATCTGCAGCCGGGCGCGCTGAACCTGGCGGCCCTGCCGCCGCTGTCGCTGTACATTCATTTTCCGTGGTGCGTGAAAAAATGCCCGTACTGCGATTTCAATTCGCATGAAGTGCGCGGCAGCTTCCCGGAAGCCGAATACCTGGCCGCCCTGCGCCTGGACCTGGAAATGGCGCTGCCGCTGATCTGGGGCCGCAAGATCCACACCATCTTCATCGGCGGCGGCACGCCCAGCCTGATGTCGGCGGCGGGTCTGGACCGGCTGATGTCGGACGTGCGCACCTTGCTGCCGCTGGAGCCCGATTGCGAAATCACCATGGAAGCCAATCCGGGCACGTTTGAAACGGAAAAATTCAAGTCCTACCGGGCCAGCGGCATCAACCGCCTGTCGATCGGCATCCAGAGCTTCAATGGCCGCCATCTGCAGGCGCTGGGACGCATCCATGACGACGCCGAGGCGCGCCGCGCGGTGGAGATCGCGCACGCCCACTTCGATAATTTCAACCTCGACCTGATGTACGCGCTGCCCACGCAAACCTTGGCCGAGGCGCAGCAGGACCTGGAGACGGCGCTGTCGTTCGCGCCGCCGCACCTGTCGCTGTACCACCTGACCCTGGAGCCGAACACCCTGTTCGCCAAGTACCCGCCCGTGCTGCCGGACGATGACGAGAGCGCCGACATCGCCGACATGGTGGCCACGCGCGCGGCGCAGGCCGGCTATG
Source organism: Janthinobacterium sp. P210006 (assembly GCF_036231885.1). Taxonomy (NCBI): domain Bacteria; kingdom Pseudomonadati; phylum Pseudomonadota; class Betaproteobacteria; order Burkholderiales; family Oxalobacteraceae; genus Janthinobacterium; species Janthinobacterium sp. P210006. Next base: position 1,056,754 of record NZ_JAZARD010000001.1, read on the forward strand.
GCCGCTATGAAGTGTCGGCCTACGCGCAGCCGGGCCACCAGGCCAGGCACAACCGCAACTACTGGGAATTCGGCGACTATCTGGGCATCGGCGCGGGCGCCCATTCGAAGATCTCGTTCCCGCACCGCGTGCTGCGTCAGGCCCGCTACAAGCAGCCGAAGGCCTACATGGATGCGGTCATCGCCGGCAACCCCGTGCAGGAAGAGCGCGAACTGGCGCGCGAGGAGATGGGTTTCGAGTTCATGCTCAATACCCTGCGCCTGACGCAGGGCTTTTCGCCCAACCTGTTCGCCGAGCGCACGGGGCTGGCCATCAACGCCATCGAGCAGCCGCTGAATGCGGCCGAAGCGAAAGGCTTGCTGTACCGCGACCACCAGATCATCCGCCCGACGGAACTGGGATTGCGCTTCCTGAACGACCTGCAGCAGATGTTCCTGGAAGATTAGTGCGTGGCGGCGCGCAGGCGCTGCAGCTTGGCCGCGTACAGCCCGTGATCGCTGCGCGTGGTGCTGTTTTCCAGCGCCAGTTCCAGCTGCCTGCCCGCCTGCGCCGTCTGCCCCAGACGGGCATACGCCTGCGCCAGCCAGAAGTGGAATTCGTGGTAGTACGGATCGCGCGCAAGTTCACGGCTGAACAGCCGCGCGGCTTCCTGGTACTCGCCTTTCTGCATGGCTGTCTTGCCCATGTTGAAGTAGTGGAACGGCGGTTGCGGCTGCAAGGCCAGCAGGCGCCGGCGCAGGGGCAGGGCTTCTTGCGCCATGCCCGACGCTTCCAGCGCCTGCGCCAGGTTCGACAGCAGCACCGTATTGTCCGGCGAGCGCGTCAGCGCATGGGCCAGGGTGCGCCGCGCCGCCGCCAGGTCGCCATGACGGAACTGGATCACGCCCAGGGTGTTGTAGGCGCCGCTGAACGACGGGTCCTGCCCGATGGCGGCCCTGGCCCACCAGTAAGCCTGGTCCAGCTGGCCTTCGCTCATGGTCTCGGCGGCGCGGTTGTTCATGTACATGGCAACGATGGTTGCCTCGTCGAGTTCGCGCGTGCGATAGCTGCCCATCTCCCCGGACGGCAGGAAATCGATCACCATCATGCCCTTGGCATCGTACCTGCCGGACTTGTCGTCCAGCCGCTGGCCCAGTACGAGGTTGACGTGGCCGGCGACAAAATACATGTCGCCGCTGCGGCTCCAGCTTTCCTCGCCCAGCACTTCCTGGTAGCGCACGGTCAAGCCCATTTCATGCGCCAGCGCCGCCGTCATGATCACCAGCGACAGGCAGTTGCCCTGGCGTGCGGTAAACGTTTCGCGCGCATTGCGGGTCAGCTCCGCATCGTATTCCAGTTGCAGCCGGGTCTTGTCGTACAGCGCGTCGTAGAGCGCCGCGCGGTCATTCTTGTGGCGCGCTTCGCGCCGCACTTCCGTGCGCACATACTGCCGCATGGTGTCGTCGAGGGCAAAGACCTGGCGGGCGTCGATGGCGGCGGCCGGCGCGAAATCGGCGTCATTGAAGATGGGGGGCACGCTGGCGGGCGGCGTGGCGGCGCAGGCTGCAAGGGCGGCGCAGAGCAGGGCGGCGCCCACGCGCATGAGGCGCTGGGCGGTAACAAGATAGGGGCGCATGGTCTCTCCCTGGAGGCGCCGGCTTGTGCATGTCGCGGTGGCGCGCCAGTCCCACCTGAAACCAGTATCGGCGCGCCTGGCGCCGCTGTCAAATACTTTGCTGGCCTGGCCGTGCGCCAGTCCTAGAACTCTTCCCAGTCCTGGTCGCCGGCGATATGGGCTGGCGTTTTGTGCGGTGCAGCACCAGCCGTCCTGGCAGGGGCTGGCGTGGGGGCCTTGGCCAGCGGCTTGCGTTGCGGCGCCAGGCGCGGGGCCGGCGATGCACTGGATGCGGCGGGCCTGGCCGGCCGTGGCGCGCGGGCCGGCGCCGCGGCTGCCACGTGTTCGAGCTGGAAGCCGGCCGCCACTTGCGCCAGGCGCGCCGCCTGGTCCTGCATGCTTTCGGCCGCCGCTGCCGCTTCTTCCACCAGGGCCGCATTTTGCTGCGTCACCTGGTCCATCTGCGCGATGGCCTGGTTGACCTGGTCGATGCCCATGCTTTGCTCGGCGCTGGCGGCAGTGATCTCGGCCATGATGTCGGTGACGCGGCGCACGCTATCGACCACTTCGCCCATGGTGCTGCCGGCCTGCTGCACCAGCCGGGTGCCGTTGTTGACCTGTTCCACGGAGTCGCCGATCAGGGTCTTGATTTCGCGCGCCGCCGCGGCCGACCGTTGCGCCAGGCTGCGCACTTCCGTGGCGACGACGGCAAAGCCGCGTCCCTGCTCGCCGGCCCTGGCCGCTTCGACGGCCGCATTCAATGCCAGGATATTCGTCTGGAAGGCGATGCCGTCGATGACGCCGATGATGTCGACGATCTTGGTCGATGCCGTGTCGATGGCGCCCATGGTGTCGACCACCTGGCTGACGATGCTGCCGCCCCGTTCGGCCACGCCGGAAGCGGCTACCGCCATCTGGTTGGCCTGGCGCGCATTGTCGGCATTCTGCTTCACGGTGCTGGTCAGTTCTTCCATCGACGACGCCGTCTCTTCCAGCGAACTGGCCTGCTGCTCCGTGCGCGCCGACAAGTCCTGGTTGCCCGCAGCGATTTCGCCCGATGCCGTGGCAATCGCATTGGTGCCCGTCTGTACTTCCGACACCACCTTGCGCAGTGCCTCGTTCATGCCGTGCAGCGCGCGCATCAAGTCGCCGATTTCATCGCTGGCAGGCGCGCCGAAATGCGTGCGCAGGTCGCCGTCGGCCACCGTTTCTGCCACTTTCACGGCCGCCTGCAGCGGCACGGTGATGGAGCGGGTGATCAGCCAGGCGCAGACGCTGCCCAGCGCCACCACCAGCGCGCACAGGGTCAGCAGCAGGGTGAAGCTGCGTTCATTGGCTGCTTCGATGGCTTGCGCCGTGGCGTCGATGGCCTTGCGCTGCTGCGCCAGCAGGGCCTTGACGTTGTTCTGGTAATTGGTAGCGGCCGGCGCAAAGCTGTCGCGGTAGGTGCTTTCCGCCTGCGCCGCGTTGCCCGCCTTGCGCGCATTCATGACCAGGGTCTTGGCATCCTGGTACTTGACGCGCTCGGCGATGGAGGCCTTGAAGATACTTTTTTCTTCATCGCTGTCGAGCAGTGCCTCGATCTTCTTCAGCAGTTCGCTGCCCTGTTTCGTGCTGTCGGCGATGGTGTCGGCAAATACGTTCGACAGCGTTTCATCGGTGCTCCTGGCGATCATCGAGGTGCGCGCGATGGCCGAGTAAATCAGCACATACCAGTCCGACACCAGGCGTTCCTTGGCCAGCGGTTTTTCCATCATTTGCCGGGTCGCTTCCGCATTCACGTGGGCGCTGTACAGCGCGTACGAGGTGGAGATCACGGACAGCAGCAGCACCAGCGCGAAGCCTGCAGCCAGGCGCGTGCCGATACGAAGGTGGGAGAGGGCGTGCATGGTGGGACTCCTGTCGCAAGGGGAATTGAATTGCCTGTGCGACATAGTATGCACTGATTAGTGACCAATAGGCGAGGGAAAAGCGCGCTTGTTTCGGCGCCTGTTGCAGCCACGCCCGTGCTACAGATCGCCCGCCTGGCGCAGGTCCGGCTGCTCTGCCCAGCGGGCGAAGGCGGCGGCCATGCGCTCGCTTTCCGCGATGGCGCGGCGCCAGTCGCGCATGCGCGCCGCGTGGTCCTGGCCGTAATGGGGAAAGTCGCGCCGGTCCGGCAGTTTGCCATTGGGCAAGCTGGCCACGAAGGCGGGCGAGGGCGAGACGAGGATCATGTTGTCGAGCGCGCTGTCGCCGCTGCGGGCTCGGCGCCAGGGCATGGCCTTGTCCAGCCAGCCCGGCACGATATGGTCGGCAAAGTGCGGGTACAGCACCAGGTCCGGTTCGCGCTGGTAGGGCAGGTGCAAATGGTAGTCGACCAGGCCGCCGTCCCAGTAGCGTCCCGGCGGCGCGCCGGCGATGTCCGTGACCGCGTCGAGCACCAGCGGGATGGAACCGGAGGCCAGCAGCGCGTCGCGCAGGTTGTCCTGCGCCAGCGGCACGAAATGGGAATGAAAGGCGTCGAAGCGCGAGCGCAGCCAGCTGGCGCCATCGGGGCCCGCATGGAACACCGCGCGCTCGAGCGACGCGGCCAGGCGCGCGCGCGCCACGGCATTGCCGGCGGCGGCCAGCAGGAAGCCGCGCCGGTCGCGCCATTTTCCCGGTTGCGCCAGGGCGCCGATGCCGCGCACGGCCAGTACCGACAGGCTATGCCGCGCGTGCTGCAGCAGTTGCGCATCCTGGCCATCGAGGACGGCGTCGAGCAGGGCGCGGCACGTGCGGCTGACGTGCGCCGCATCGGGTTTGTCGGGGTAGCGCTGGCCCACGTATTCGCGCACCAGGCGGCGCTGCGCGGCGACCGGGTCCGGGAACACGGCGGCGGCCATGCGCCAGGCGCCGATCGAGGCGCCGACAAACTGGCGCGCACGGGGCGCCTGCGGCAGAAAGTCGCCGAACAGCCAGCAATCGAGCTGGTGCAGGATCAAGCCTTTCGGCCCGCCTGCCGCGGCGGGAACGATGGCGACGTCAAGCGCGCGCAAGCCGTTTTCGGCGATGCGGGCGCGGGCGCGGCGGCCCAGGCGGATGGTGATTGGCGATTGCATGGGCGATGGAATAGGCAAGCGGAAAGTAGGAAGCGGCAAGCGGACTGTAGCCTTGTATTCTACCTTCAGCATGGTGCCGCGACACAGTTGCGCGCGCGATAGTCACATTGTTGGTATTAGTTATTTTCTTTTGGGCAAGCATTCTCTTGAGAAATATTGCATAATACTCGGCGTTAAGTTTTTGGCATGTGCCAAGGATGTGTCACGCCTTTTTTACTGGAATAGTATGCAATTGAATCACGCTTTTGTTTTGACCCTCATCGCCGGCTCCCTCGTTGCCTGCGGCGGTGGCGGCTCGTCCTCCCCGGCCGACCCGGTAGTGGCCGTGAATCCGCCCGTCGTGCCCGTCACGCCGCCCGTGGTACCGGTCACGCCGACTGCCACCGGCGAAGACACGGGCTCCGTCAGCGCCCGTTTCGTCAATGGCGACAACAGCCGTTTCGTCTTTACGTCGATCGGCTTGCAGAGCAATGGCAAGGCCAGCACGCTGGTGCAGGACACCTCCGGCGCCTTGAGCACTATCGGCAGCATCGTCCTGACGGGCAATCCGTCCGTGACGCGTGACATCAGCGGCGACGCCGCCTTCGCGCAGGGCCGCTGGTTCAAGGGCGCGTTCAGCAATATTTCCGGCGCCACGACCTTGACCGGCAACAATGCCAGCGCGCATTACGTCGCCTATAACGTGCTCGCCGCACTGCCAGCGAGCGGCACGTTCACCTGCGATGCGGGCGCGTTCACGTCGCCAAGCTATACGGGCGGCAGCAGCGTCCCGTCGAGCGCCAACTTCGGCACGGCCAGCGGCAATGCCAGCCTGTCCTTCGATGGCTCCGGCGCCAAGGTGGCACTGACCATCGACGCCAGCGCCGGCGGCAGCACGGGCAAAGTGACGGCGACCACCACCCTGGCTTCGGCAGCGTCGAGCAGCATCACCGGCGGCTATCTGTCGAATGGCACGGGCGCGCAGCTGATGCTGGGCGACGGCGGCACCGGCCGCTATCTGCTGCTGGCAGCCTACAAGGCGCAGCTGGCCAACGGCGCCAATTACCAGGGCGTAGCGACCTTCCGTTGCTCCTGATCGTCCGGGCATGAAAAAAGCGGCGCCGTGCACTGCACGGACGCCGCTTTTTTACGCCTGTCGAAATGAAACGATCAGCGCAGCGCCGCGATCATCTGTTTCAGCTTGCCGGAATCGACGCAGAAGGCGCGGATGCCTTCGGCCAGTTTTTCCGTCGCCATCGCGTCTTCGTTCATCATGAAGCGGAAGGCTTCTTCGTTCAGCGACATTTGCACGATGTTGGTCGACGGCGCCGCTTCGGCGCTCAGCTTGCGCTCCACCGGCGCATCGCTGTCGGCCAGCTTTTGCAGCAGGTCGGGGCTGATGGTGAGCAGGTCGCAGCCGGCCAGTTCGAGGATTTGCGAGGTGTTGCGGAAGCTCGCGCCCATCACCTCGGTCTTGTAGCCGAACTTGCGGTAGTAATTGTAGATGCGCCGGACCGATTGCACGCCCGGGTCTTCCGCGCCCACGTAGTCGATGCCCGTCGATTTCTTGTACCAGTCGTAGATGCGGCCGACGAATGGCGAAATCAGCTGCGCACCCGCTTCGGCGCAGGCGATGGCCTGGGCCAGCGAGAACAGCAGGGTCATGTTGCAGCGGATGCCTTCTTTTTCCAGGATGGCGGCGGCGCGGATGCCTTCCCAGGTGGAGGCGATCTTGATCAGCACGCGCTCGCGCGCAATGCCCGCGTTCGAATACAGGGCGATCAGGTCGCGGCCCTTGGCGACAGTACCTTCCGTGTCGAACGACAGGCGCGCATCGACTTCGGTGGAGACGCGGCCGGGGATGGTTTGCAGGATTTCCACGCCAAACGCGATCAGCAGGCGGTCGATGATTTCAGCGGTGGAGGCGTTCGGATGGTCGCGCACGGCCTTTTCCAGCAGCGGCTTGTATTCATCCTTCTGCACGGCCTTCAGGATCAGCGACGGATTCGTCGTCGCATCGCGCGGCGTGTAAGCCTGGATCGATTGGAAGTCGCCGGTGTCGGCCACCACGGTAGTAAATTGCTTCAGTTGTTCGAGTTGGTTCATGGCTGCACGGGAAAGAGTGAAAGGGCTTGCCGGGCTATTGTACCGAATCCACTGCATGAAGCATCCACTATTGTCTGCCCCGCGCACTACTTGCTCAATTGAATCTTGCTTTTTTGAGAACTCGCGCATAATTGTCCGGACTTGTTTAATTTGCACATTGTTCTGATGGCGAATGTACGGCGCCACCAGCCACTATCCAGATGAAGAGCATCCTTTGACACAAGAGATCGTTAGCGCCCTGGCCGCCTTCAACGGCGCGACCAGGCTATATGCATTGTCCATCGGCGGCCAGGGGCAGGAAGCGGACGCCGCCGATTTGCTGGTCGAAGCGTTTGCCAGCGACGAGCGGCTGCAGGCGGTCGGCGCGCGCGACATCATCGCCCTGTCCACCAGCGCCCATGTGGCGCTGGCGTCGCTGCTGGGCCAGCCGGCCAGCCTGCACATCAGCCTGGCCGACGGCACGCGCATGCCGTTTTCCGGCTATATCAGCGAAGCGGCCATGCTGGGCAGCAATGGCGGCCTGGCGCGCTACCGGCTGCGCCTGACGCCGTGGCTGTGGCTGCTGACGCAGGTGCGTAACAGCCGCGTCTGGCAAGACAAGAGCGTGAGCGCCATCGTCGACGAGGTATTCTCAGCCTATGCGCCGCACGCGCGCTGGCGCTGGAGCGATGAATCGGGCCCGTTCATGCAGGACGCGGGCGAGCGCAGCTATTGCTGCCAGTACCGCGAATCCGATTTCGACTTTGTTCGCCGCCTGTTGAGCGAAGAAGGGCTGGCCTGGCGCTTCGAGCAGCAGGAGAGCGAACAGTGGCTGGTGTTGTTCGCCGACAGCAGCCAGACGTGCGCCACGCCGGAAGACGCCAGCAGCGCGCAAGGGGGCGGCTTGCGTTTTCACGGCGCCAGGGTCGGCGAGCCGGGCGATACGGTGCAAGCCGTGTATGCGCGGCGCAGCCTGCATGCGGGAATCTCCACCGTGCTCAGTTATGACTACAAGGCCAAGAAGGCCGTGGCGGCCAGCGTGCCGGCCAGGCAGGCCGTTGGCGGCCAGAACGCGCCCGCGCTGGAAAGCTATGATGCTCCTGGGCAATATTGGTATGCGAACGGGGCCCAGGCCCGGCGCTACGCCGAATTGCAGATGCAGTCGCACGAAGCGCGCGCCCACGTGTGGCATGCGCGCTCCACCGTGCGCACCCTGCGCGCCGGCACCCGTTTTACCTTGACGCAGGGGCCCTTGCAGCAAGCTGGCGATGCGTCGCCCGCCTATGTCGTGCTGCGCGTGGCCAGCGTCGGCGTCAACAATCTGCCGTCGGCCGCGGCTGCCGGACTGGCTGAACTGTTTGGTCCCTTGCCGCCATTGCTGGAAGAAACGATGCCCGATCTGGGGCAGGGTTTGCCCGACTTCCCCGCTGTCATTGCGCAGGCGCAAGCCAGCGGTTATGCCAACGGCGTCGAGATGATAGCCGCGGCTACGCCATGGCGGCCAGGCGGTGTGGACGGCGATGCGCGCCATCACCCGAAACCCACGGCCTTCGGCAGCCAGAGCGCCATCGTGGTGGGGCCCGATGGCGGTGCGCGCGCCAGCGGCGGCAGCGAGATCCATTGCGACAGGCTGGGCCGGGTGCGCATCCGCTTTCACTGGCAGCAGGACGGCAACGCCACCTGCTGGGTGCGCGTGGCGCAGCGTTCGGCCGGCGGCGGCATGGGCAGCCAGTTTTTGCCGCGCATCGGCCAGGAAGTGCTGGTGCAATTCCTGGAAAACGATATCGACCGCCCCATCATCGTCGGCGCCCTGTACAACGGACAGGGCGAGGGCGGTGTCGCACCGACCCCGGGCGGCGTGGCCGATCAGTCGTCCGATGCGGGCGTATTCGACCCCGCGCGCGACCATGTCCCGTCGGCGCAGGGCAATGTGGCGGGCGGTAACAGTCCCTTGTGGCATGGCGCGGCCGGCGGCGCCGCCAGCCACCGCAACGGCGCGGCGCAATGGGGCATCCGCAGCAAGGAATTCGGCGGCGCCGGCGCCGGTGCCGGCTACAACCAGCTGCTGTTCGACGACACGGACCAGCAGGGCCGCATCCAGCTCAAGAGCAGCCATGGCGCAAGCGAACTCAATCTTGGCCATCTGGTGCATGCTGCCGACAATTACCGGGGCAGCCTGCGCGGCACGGGCGCCGAGCTGCGCACCGACGATTACGGCGCCGTGCGGGCCGGGGCCGGACTCCTGATCTCCAGTTATCTCGTCAACCATGACGCGCAGGCGCGCGACCCGGCCGGCGACAATGCGCCCGGCATGGTCTTGCTCAAGCAGGCGGCCAAGCTGGGCGCAACCTTCAGCGCCGCCGCCGTCACGCACGAGACCGTGGCGTATGCGGGCCACCTCGGCGCGGCCAAGGCCGATGCCAGCGTGCTCGACGAGGAGGCGGCGCCCTTGGCCGCGTTCCTGACGACAGCCTCGGGCATGCTGAGCCAGGACGATACGGCCGCCGCCAGGCGCGACGCGGCCGCCAAACCCACCACTCCTGGCGACGACAAGTTGCCGCACAGCAGCGACGCCATCATCGCCATCGCCGCCCGCGCGGGGCTGGGCGTGTTGGCCGGCAAGGACATCCAGTTGGCGAACGGCGAAACCGTGTCGCTGATGAGCGGCCTCGATACGCAATTTGTCGGTGGCGGCCAGCTGCGCGTGCACGCGGGCCAGGCCATCGGCACCCTGGGCGGCGTGGTCAAGGCGGGCGAAGACAATATCGGCCTGCAGCTGATCGCCGCCAAACAGGCCATCGACCTGCAGGCGCAGGCGGACGTGCTCAAGGTGCAGGCGCGCGACGACGTCCATGTGGTCAGCGCCACGGCGCACATCGATTGGGCGGCGGCAAAAAGCATCCGCCTGTCGACGGCGGGCGGGGCGAATATCACGATCGAGGGCGGCAACATCACGATTCAGTGCCCGGGCAAGATCACGGTGCATGCCGGCAAGAAGAGTTTTAGCGGGCCGGAGCGGATGGCTTATCCGTTGCCCAGATTTTCCCGTTCCATATGCAAACGATGCAGGCTTAATGCCGCCAAATCAGGTTCGCCTTTTTCCATGGTGGAAGAGTGAATAAGCAAAAACAATCGTTAGAGGAGCATGACTAAGTGGGTATTAATATGTTTCCCTCTGACTGGAAAGCATCATTGCATATGCGCCTGAAGGCATTTCGCTGTCAGTTTCCCGAGGCGTATATTTATGCGTTGATCGATGGTGTTTTTGACGAGTCGTGTTATCCATTGCTGAAGCGCGCAAAGCATCTGCGATATGAGGCGTTGTTTGCCGGTACGCCAGGTGCGAATAAAGAAACTTTGTCCATCTCGCCGCTGCTGGTTGAATTTGGCGATACAGGTCGTTCCATTTGGGAACGGCTGCTTGAAAAAACCAATGGTCATCCGGCGCTCAGTTTGATTGTCTCGCCTGAGCCGCTGAATCAACTGGCGGCCCGCTTGGCGCCCTGGTGCATCGTCGATGCCGCAGACTATACGGTGGCGTTGTCGTTCGCCGATACCCGCATTTTGCCGCAACTTTTCAAGACCTTGACGGCGCAGCAGTTGGGCCAGCTTTGTGGGCCGGCACACCATTGGCAATATGTCACGCGCAAAGGCGACTGGAGTAATTTGACGTTGCCTGCTGAAGTGCTTCCGGCGGCGGTTGGCATATCGTTAAGCGAGCAGCAATGCGCTCAACTGATGCGTGCGGCGGAAGGCGACGGTATCCTGTTCCAAGTGCGCGCGACTAGCCCTCGCTTGTTAGAACCTTATACTGCAGAACACGCCCATGCCCTGGTCGAATATTGGCTGGATTGTGCAGATCATGCACGGCTCGAAGCACCGCCAGACCGATTTGACGTATGTATATTTGGCCTCGAAAATCCAGGCCTGCGAGCACGGCCGCAACTTGCGTCCTGGCTAGCTGAACCTGCACAGGCACAAGTGCCAGCTGCATTGTTTGAACGATGGCTGGCAGAGCAATACTCTGTCGATGTGTCGACGTTATCGGTGGAGACAAAGTCATGATTGTCTTGTTCAGGCAGTGGCTGTGGCGAGGCCTCCTGCTGGCCGCGTGTTTACCCTGCCTCGCCATGGCCGCGAGCATCCAGGCGCTGAATTACTCTTCGCGCGAAGTCGATTACATCGCGGTTGAAAATCCTGGCAATACCAACAGCGGCGGCGGTGGCGATTCGATCCGTCCATACGGGCAGGGCGGATCGATATGCTGTTTCAGCGTGCCGGAAAAGTGGCATGCGGATTTGAAGGTGGTGGTGGTCTATCAGTTGTCCCCGGACCCGACCTTTCATCGCGAGACGGTCAGCATTCCACCGTATCCGGATGGGAAGGGAGGTGATATCTGGCTGATCGTCTATGAAGATGGCAGCGTGGGTGCCGTGGTGTCGCTTTACGGACCGAGCCGACCGGAGTGGCCGGGAAAAATCAAGGGGTATCCGGTGCCGACGAAGGAGTATCGGGATGAGCGTCGTAAGGATAAATTAAAGAGAGAGAAAAATACGCTCGATTTTTTGGAAAAAAGATTACAGCGTGATTTTTATACTCTGTCAGATGAAAAGATAAAAGAAGAAAAAGAAATTATTGAATTTCAAAAAAAAATTGTCCAAAGTTTAGAAGGAAATGTGCGATGACGGGATGTGGCGTTTCATTCGCACAGCAACGTGGCGCGCTTGTATCGTGCATTTTCCGGTGGTAAAGATACGCATGGCAGTGACGCCAGGCTATGCAAACTGGATACGCAACTGACCGTTAGTAAGGGCGTCAAGGCACGCGCGCTGAGTCTTGGCCATTTATGCATAGGAATATAACCATGAATACGTTACTCAAGAGCCAACTATGGCGAGGTCTTTTGCTGGCCGCATGCTTACCCGGCGTCGCCATGGCCGCGAGCATCCAGGCGCTGAATTATTCTTCGCGCGAAGTCAACTACATCGCGGTTGAAAATCCGGGCAATACCAACAGCGGCGGCGGTGGCGATTCGATCGATCCATATGGGCAGGGTGGCACGATATGCTGTTTCAGCGTGCCGGAAAAATGGCATGCGGAGTTGAAGGTGGTGGTGGCCTATCAATTTTACCCGGACCCGACCCTGCATCGCGAGACGGTCAGCATCCCGCCGTATCCGAATGGGAAGGCCGGTGATATCTGGCTGATCGTCTACGAAGATGGCAGCGTGGGAGCCGTTGTGTCGCATTACGGACCGAGCTTGCCGGAGTGGCCGGGGAAAATCAAGGGGTATCCGGTGCCGACGAAGGAGTATCGGGCACAGCGTCGTAAAGCAAAAATAGAATTGGAAAAAAAATGGTTAGATACTATGGAAAAAGGATTGGCGCGTAATAGTAATAAGATGACGGTCACTGAAATTGATGAATTAAAGGATGTAATTGAGTATAAGAAGAAACTCATTCAGAGCCTTGAGGGAATGCATCCATGACTGCATTTTTGGCCACTATTTATTCTGCTGAGAAAAATGAACCTGCAGATTCAGCTAAATTTTTTGATGATGAGACGGAACTGAAAATATTGGGTGATTTAGTCAAAAAAAGGGAATGTCCGGTCCCAGGATTTCCCCCCTCATGCGATGCGAATCTGTTCTTTGGCTTCTTCTTCGACGGCACCAACAATAATATGAAGAGGGATGTACCGCTTCATTCGCACAGCAACGTGGCGCGCTTGTATCGTGCATTTCCCGGGGGCAAAGACACGCATGGCAGCGAGGCGTGGCCGGACTTGGAGACAAAATATCACAAGAGTTACTTTCGCACCTACGTTCCGGGAGTAGGCACGCGGTTCGACGAGGTTGGCGATACGGGAGAGGGATTTAGCGCTCTCACCAGCGACCGGGCGCGCGGCCTGGCCTTTGCCTACAAGGGAGAAAATCGCATCATCTGGGCATTGGTGGAAGCATTGAATAATGTGCACAGATATTACACCGATGCTCCCCTGGTGGATGACAAGACGTTTAAACAGGACTTCAATACGCTCAGTTTGCCCAGCAAAGTGCAGCCTTCACAGGCGCTGGTGAACGCTTTCACGCAGGCCTTGCAAAAGTTGCACAGCAATTTGCGGCCATTTGTGCCAACCGATGCGCCGGCGAAAAGCGTCAATAAAGGCAAGGTGCTCAATATCTTCGTGTCGATGTTCGGTTTCTCGCGTGGCGCAGCCGAAGCGCGCTCGTTTGCCAACTGGTTCATCTGGTTATGCAAGCTCGATGCGCAACTGACCGTTAGCAAGGGCGTCAAGGCTCGCCAGTTAAGTATTGGCACTATCGAGGTGACCTTCGACTTCATGGGCCTGTTCGATACCGTCGCTTCGGTTGGCTTGGCGGCGTCAGTACCCCTCCCGAACAGGATGGTGGATGGACATGGTGGCTGGGCCGACGCCGAAGTGTCGCTCAGAATACCTACGTCACCGGGACCAAGCCAGTGCCTGCATCTGGTGTCGGCGCATGAAGTGCGCCGGTCTTTTCCCTTGGACTCCGTTGCTCACCTGGGCAATATTCCCCCTAATTGCAGGGAAATTGTTTTTCCTGGTGTTCATTCGGACATCGGAGGCGGCTATCTGCCGCAAGAACAAGGGCGCGGTACAGATCCAAGTGGTGGCGATTTGATGTCGCGCATTACGTTGGCCACGATGTACCGGGCTGCCCGCCTGGCCGGGGTGCCGCTGAAGCTGGAAGAGGCCAGTGAAGCGACGAAGCGGGCCTTTCGCATCGATCCGCGGACTATAACCACCTTCAATGCGTATATCGGCTTTTGCCATGCGCAGCAAGGCGCTGAACCCTCATTGCGGCTACATAGGATCATGGAATTCCAGCACATGCTGTACATACAGTGGCGCAAGAAAATGCTAGGCAAGATGGGAGATTTACCGAATGTCAAGAATTTGGCAACAAGCTATAAAAGCGGGAAATTTGATTTTACTGATCTCACGATGGCGGACAAAGAGCTGGAAGAAGAGGTTGCGAGCTTTGAAAAGTGGCGCGCCGGTCACCGGACGACCAGCAGCAGAGGGCGGCCCCGTAATCCCGAATGGGAACCTATCGCTGAATTTTGGGATAAGCCGGTACCACCCGTCGAAGTAAGCAACTTTTTTGAGCAGTTCGTGCATGACTCGCGCGCATGGTTCAAACCGTTGGGGAAAGACATTCCCGACTTGTGGTATGCGCTGGAATTGCTTGTGGCTCAGGAAGAGCGAGCCCGTGAATGGGAGAGTGGTCCGGAGGCAGACCCTGGAAAGCCCAATCCCTATAGCTTGAGCACGAAAGAAAAAGAGCAATTGCTGCGATACAAAGCGGTCAAAGGCACCGAAAATGAAATGGATGCGATCGAGCCGGACAAGGGCGGACGCGAGAACAGACTCCTGGGAGGTGGTTATTTGCGTTTCCGCTCAATTTACATGGGATCGGATACCTTCAAGCCGTTAGGCGCTCAGTATGCGGGCATGCTGCCTGTTTTGCACAAGGAACAGCGCGGTATGGCAATCGCCCATCACGGATCGTCCGATGCGGTAGAGCAGGCGAAGACGGTGTAAGTCAAGCTAAGTCCTTGAGCTACCCGTGCGCTGGGCCGATCCTTGTTCATTCAAGTGATTACTTTGATGAAAGAAAAACAATGAAATGGATGATGTATCTTGGCATTGCCTTGCTGCTGAGCGGCTGTGCGTTCAAGGCCAGGCAGCTTGAGCAAGCGGGTCCAAGTCCTACCGCGACGGCGCAGGTGGGCATCGTCAATCATACGGGGAAGTATATTTACTCCGCATCGGTGGATGGGGCGGGAGGGGGAAATATGGCCAGATGGGGGGCGGGACTTGCCAATATTTGCTGCACATCCATTCCTCGTGTGTGGTATCCGGGAATGAACGTCCTGGTGCGGTGGGATATGCCGGACGGACTACAGCATATTATTAAAGAAAAAATGGTGGAAGTGGAAAAATACGATAGGCCAGGAGATATCTATATGCATTTTTTTGCGAATGACGAGGTGAGAGTGGTTGTGTCAAATGCCGGAGGGCCTAGCAAAATTCATCCTATTCTCCATTCGGGAAAACCGGCCGATATGCCTTGATGTCTCTGGTGAACGGGAGGGGCGCCAGCGAGGCTGGCGCCGAGGGCGATCAGCCGATGAAGGAGTCGAACTGCATGTCGAATTCCTGCAGCGCCTTCTGCGCATTCTGCATCTTCTTGCGGAATTCCGGGCCCCGTTGCAGGGCCAGGCCCACGGCCAGCACGTCGATCACCACCAGGTAGGCCAGGCGCGCTGAAATGGGCGTGTAGGGATCGGTGTTGAAGACCAGGTCGATGGGAATCAGCACGGTGGCCAGGTCGGCCAGCGGCGTGCCCGATGGGGCCAGCACGACGACGTCGGCGCCGCCGCGGCGCGCCAGTTTCACGGAGCGGACCAAGGCGGGGCTGTTGCCGCGCTGCGAGATGGCCACCAGGCAGTCGCCGCCGCGCAGCAGGGCCGCCGCGATGCTGTGGATGTTCGGATCGCTGTAGGCCACCGTCGGCACGCCCGAGCGGAAGAACTTGTGCTGCGCGTCGGCCGCCACGATGCCCGACGTGCCCTGGCCATAGAATTCGATCTTGCTGGCGCGCGACAGGATGTCGAGCGCGCGCTGGATCGCTTCCGGGTTCAGGTTGTTGCGCAGGTCGAGCAGGGTGTTGATCGAGCGGCTGCAGATTTTATTCACGAGGTCGGCCGCCAGGTCGTCCTGCGCCGGCTGCTCGTTCGCGCCCGGCATGGCCAGGGCCAGACCCTGCGCCAGCTTCAGCTTGAATTCGTGCCAGCCGTCGTAGCCCAGCGTACGGCAAAAGCGCACCACGGTCGGTTCCGACACCTGTGCGCTCTTCGCCAGCGCCGTGATGTTCTGGCTGACCGTCTGGTTCGGCTGGTCAAGCACGGCCAGCGCGACCTTCTTCTCCGACTTGGAGAGCGAATCGAGCTGGGTGCGGATGGAGTCAAGTAGCATTGATTAATCTTCTATCGGTAACGCTGTTAAGTTCGCGTCCTTTTCACCCCAACGGCAAACTTCCTTGGTCGCACCCTCAGGGTCCGACCCCGGTATTTTCGCTGTTCGGGGTAAGCGCCAAATGCTCCTGGGGGCTTAGCGCAACGGCCATGCCTTGCAAGGCATGGCTCCTTGCCCTGCCAGCTTAGTCTTCCGGCAATGCCTCTTCACGCCACTGCAAGCCATCGCGGCCGATCAGGGCGCTGGCTGCGGCCGGGCCCCAGGTACCTGCCGTGTATGGAATCGGCGCGCTGTCGTTCTGTTCCCAGTTGTCGAGAATCGGTTCGACCCATTCCCAGGCCGCTTCCAGTTCGTCGCCGCGCATGAACAGGGTCAGCTGGCCGCGCAGCACGTCGAGCAGCAGGCGCTCGTAGGCGTCCATGCGCGGCGTCTTGAACGATTCGCGGAAATCGAGTTCCAGTTCCGCCGGTTTCAGGCGCATGCCATCGCCCGGGGTCTTCGCCATCAGGTTCATGCGCAAGCCTTCGTCGGGCTGCAAACGGATCACCAGGCAGTTCGGCTGGAAGCTGGACGTGGGCTGGTTGAAGATCGAGTGCGGGATCTGCTTGAAGCGCACGACGATCTCGGCCAGGCTGTCGGCCATGCGCTTGCCCGTGCGCAGGTAGAACGGCACGCCGGCCCAGCGCCAGGTGTCGATTTCCGCCTTCAGCGCCACGAAGGTCTCGGTGCGCGAATGTTCTGGCGCATCGGGCTCGTCGCGGTAGCTCGGCACGGTGACGCCGTCCACGTGGCCGGCGCGGTACTGGCCGCGCACGATGTTTTGCGCCAGCGTGGTGGGCGTGAATTTTTTCAGCGAACGCAGCACTTGCAGCTTTTCATCGCGCACGGCGTCCGGCGCGATCGAGGTCGGCGGTTCCATGGCGACGATGCACAGCAGTTGCAGCAAGTGGTTTTGCAGCATGTCGCGCAGCGCGCCCGACGTGTCGTAGTAACCCATGCGGTTGCCCACGCCCAGTTTTTCAGCGATGGTGATCTGCACGTCGGAAATCCACTCGCGGCGCCACAGCGGCTCGAACAGCACGTTGCCGAAGCGCAGGGCCAGCAAGTTCTGCACGGTCTCCTTGCCCAGGTAATGGTCGATACGGTAAATCTGCGATTCCTGGAAGACCTTGCCCACTTCGGCATTGATCTGCTTGGCGCTGGCCAGGTCGCGGCCCAGCGGTTTTTCCAGGACCACGCGCGAATTCGGCGTCACCAGGCCATTGTCTTCCAGGTTGTCGCAGATCAGCGCGAACAGGTGCGGCGGCGTGGCCAGGTAGTACACGCGCGTCAGGTCGGCATCGCCGCGCAGCGCTTCGACCAGTGGCGCGTACGTTGCCGCATCGCTGGCGTTGAGCGACACATACACGATGCGCGCGCAGAACTTGCTCCAGGTGGCGGCATTCAGGGTGCTGGCCTTGATGTGGGGACGCGAGTTGCTTTCCACCATTTTCAAGAAGGCTTCCTGGCCGCTGTCCTGGCGGCCCACGCAGATGATGCGCGCCGTCGGCGGCAAATCGTTCGCGACGTCGCGCGCATACATCGCAGGCAGCAACTTGCGCATTGCTAAATCGCCGCTGCCGCCAAACAGGACCAGGTCAAAATCGGTAAGTGCCATAAGTGAGTGTCGTCGCAAAAGTAAAAGAGCCGGAGCGGGGAGGAGGCCGACCGGAAGTGCCAGTCTGTCGCTACTATAATCGGTGGTGTAAATTTACTACGTAGAACAGGCAATTGCAAGAAATTTTACTACATTCCATCCGCTGCCGTCGCAGTTTTGCCCAGTCTTCTTGCCAGCGGCGCCGCGAGGGTCATTATATGCCGTTCGCCGGTCCCGGCGCAGGGTCCTGCTTGTCGTGGGCTTTTCAAAGCAACCATGGTTGCCTGGGAAATTTCCCGTTCTCTCCGTCATCATTTGCGCTGTAGCAACAAGCAAGTCAAGAAATGCTGCCAGGATAGCCGTTGGCAGCGTAAAGTAGCTTTGAAGAAAGTAAAAAACCGTATAATTCAAGCTGAAATCGATAGCAACTATTGGTTGTAAGAAATTGTACGATATACACTGCACCGTTAGCGCCGGCCATGCCCCGAACCCGCCATCCGACGTCCATGCGACGTGCAGTCCGCACTGCCCGCAGCATCACGGGCAGGCGACTTAACTTTACAAGACGGCTCAAGGGGACACAATGAATTCAATGCAGCAAGATGTCGATGAACGCACGAGCCTGACAGGCAATAACAAATTCGAACTGTTCCTGTTCAAACTGGGCACCAGCGATCACTCGACGAGCCGCGAACTATTCGGCATCAATGTGTTCAAAGTACGTGAAATCATGGAAATGCCGGCCATCACGGCGGTGGCTGGATCGCACCCGCACATGTTGGGCGTGGTCAATATCCGCGGCCAGATCGTGCCCGTGATCGACTTGCCGATGGCGGTCGGCTGCAAGAGCAATGGCTTGAAAATCCTGATGGTGACGGAATTTGCCCGCTCGACCCAGGCGTTTGCCGTGGAAGAGGTCGATGAAATCGTGCGCCTGGAATGGAACCAGGTCTTGTCGGCCGAATCGAGCGTCGGTGGCGGCCTCGTCACCAGCATCGCGCGCCTCGATGGCGACACGGACAAGACGCGCCTGGCACAAGTGCTGGACGTGGAACAGATCCTGCGCAACGTGCTGCCGTCGGGCGATCCCGATGTGGACGAAAACAGCATCGGTCCGCAAGTGCGGCTGCCTGCCGGCGCCGTGATCCTGGCCGCCGACGATTCCTCGCTGGCCCGCTCGCTGATCGAGAAGGGTCTCGAAGCGATGGGCGTGCCTTTCATCATGACCAAGACGGGCAAGGAAGCATGGGAGCGCCTGCAGGCGATCTCGGCCCAGGCGGCAACGGAAGGCAAGACGGCAAAAGACAAGGTGGCGCTGGTGCTGACCGACCTGGAAATGCCGGAAATGGATGGCTTTACCTTGACGCGCAACATCAAGAACGATGGCCGCTTTTCCAGCATCCCCGTGGTGATCCACTCGTCGCTGACGGGCTCGACCAACGAAGACCACGTCAAGGGCGTGGGCGCCGATGGTTATGTGGCGAAATTCGTCGCGGCGGAACTGGCGGAAACCATCCGCAAGGTGCTGGCGCGGTAAGCTGAAGCAACCGTAGGTCGGATTAGCGGCGTACGCCGCGTAATCCGACGCCACCATGGCCCACACTGTTGTCGGATTACGCGGGGCCTTGCCCCGCTAATCCGACCTACGTGAGCGTAAAAAAGCGCCGGACCCTAGCGGGTTGCGGCGCTTTTTTATGCTTGCAACGATTACGCCTGGTACGGCGTTTCCGGCTGCCCTGCCACGTCCACACGCACGGACAGCACGTGGCCCGTCAGCGGGTAGTCGGCGATCTCGGCAGCCGAGCGGTTGTGGCTGGCGCTGGTGATGTACAGGGTGCGCAGGTCGGGACCGCCAAACGTCACCATGGTGGGGCAGCGCACGGGCACGGTAATCTCGCCCAGCAGATTGCCATCGGGGGCGAAGCGTAAAATCTTGCCGCCTTCAAACATGGCCGACCAGTAATTGCCTTCGCTGTCGACGGCCGCGCCATCGGGGCGCCCGCCGTAATCAAGCGCTTTCTTGTCCATGGAAAAGCGCTGGAACGGCTGCGGTTCGGAAATGGCGCCCGTTGCTGCGTCGAAGTCGAAGCGGTCGATGCGGTGCGTGGTGGTATCCGAGTGGTACATGGTGCGCTTGTCCGGGGAAAAACCCAGGCCGTTCGACACCGTCATGCCGCCCGACCACACCTTGCGCACATGGCCCTTTTCCAGCACGAACATTTCTGCAGCGTCAGCGCTGCGCGGCTCGAAGATGGTGCCGACCCAGAAGCGGCCGGCGGGATCGACCTTGCCATCGTTGAAGCGCGTGGTGGCCATGTCGAACGGCGCCGGAGCGATTTCCGCCAGGCTGCCCGTCTTCGTGTCGAGGTGGGCAAAGCCGCTGCGCAGGGCGACGATCAGGCCGCCTCCGGCATTGATGGCCAGGGCCGACGGTTCCGTCGGCATGCTCCATTGCTCGTGCTTGCCGCTGGCCGGGTGCAGGCGGTGCACGGCGCGGCCATCGATGTCGACCCAGTACAGGGCCGCTTCCTTGCCATGCCACAGCGGACATTCGCCCACTTGCATGGGCTGGTCGCTGACTACCTTGATTTCGTAAATATTCATTGATCTCCTTAATACGCGGCCTTGGCTGCGCGCGCCAGCGCGATCAAGCCATTGGTCGAGCTGTCATGGTGGTCGGGACGGGCTTCGCCCGTCAGTTCGGCCTGGATTTTCTTGGCCAGCACCTTGCCCAGTTCCACGCCCCACTGGTCGAAACTGTTGACGTTCCACAAGACGCCCTGCACGAAGGTCTTGTGTTCGTACAGCGCGATCAGGGCGCCCAGCGTGGTCGGGGTCAGCTGGTCCATCAGGATGGTGTTGCTGGGGCGGTTGCCGGGGAACGTCTTGTGCGGCACGAGCGCCGCGATTTCGCTTTCCGGCAAGCCTTGCGCCTGCAAGTCCTGGCGCACTTCCTCGCCCGTCTTGCCCGTCATGAAGGCTTCTGACTGGGCAAAGCAGTTGGCCAGCAGGGCGTCGTGATGGCCAGGCAAGTCGTGCGTGGCGCGCAGGGCGGCGATGAAGTCGATGGGCGTGATGTCCGTGCCCTGGTGCAGCAGCTGGAAATACGCGTGCTGCGCATTCGTGCCGCAGTCGCCCCAGATGACGGGACCCGTGGGCACGTCGACGGGCTGGCCATCCTTGGTGACGCGCTTGCCGTTGCTTTCCATGTCCAGCTGTTGCAGGTAGGCGGCAAAGCGGCTCAGGTCCTGGTGGTAGGGCGCGATGGAGACGGAGCCGCAGTCGAGGAACTGGCGGTTCCAGAAACCCACCATGGCCAGCACCACGGGCATGTTCTGTTCCAGCGGGGCCTGGCGGAAATGCTGGTCCATCGCATGCGCGCCGGCCAGGAAATCGCTGAAGTATTCGAAGCCCACGGACAGGGCCACGGCCAGGCCGATCGAGGACCAGACGGAATAGCGGCCGCCGACCCAGTCCCAGAACGGGAACATGTTTTCCGGCGCAATGCCGAAGTCGACGATCGCTTGCGTGTTGGTCGAAACGGCCACAAAATGCTGGGCCAGATCTTTTTCTTCGCCTTCGAGCAGGAACCAGGCGCGCGCCGTGTTGGCGTTGAGCATGGTTTCAGCGGTGACGAAGGTTTTCGAGGCAACGATGAACAAGGTCGTTTCCGGATCGACTTTGGACAGGGTCGCTTCCATGTCGTGGCCGTCGACGTTGGATACGAAGTGCATTTCCAGGCCCGGGTTGGCGTAGGAGCGCAGCGCCAGGCAAGCCATCTTCGGGCCCAGGTCCGAGCCGCCGATGCCGATATTGACGATGTCGCAGATCGGCTTGCCCGTGTAGCCGAGCCAGCTGCCATTGCGCACCTTGTCCGTGAATGCCTTCATGCGTTGCAGCACATCTTGCACGTCGGCATCGATATCCTGGCCATCGACGACCAGCTGCGTGCCGCGCGGCGCGCGCAAGGCCGTATGCAGAACGGCCCGATGTTCGGTAAGATTGATTTTCTCGCCCGTAAACATGGCTTCGCGCTGCGCTTCCACGCCGCGTTCGCGGGCCAGATCCATCAGCAGGGCCATGGCGGTGGCGTCGACGCGGTTCTTCGAGTAATCGAGCAGCAGTCCTGCCGCATCGACTGTCATGCTGGAGAAACGCGCGGGATCGGCGGCGAACAGCTGGCGCAGATGCACGTCGCGCAGGCTGGCGCCATGCGCTTGCAGGGACTGGAAACTGGCGGTGGCGGTGATGGCAGGAGTAGGTGCTGGCTGGCGCATGGCGGTCGGCTTGGGTGCTTGTCTCGGTTGAAAGGAGCGCGGCGCGTTCATCGTGGCGAACGGGGTGCCGGCATTGGTATGAGAATAATACATCAGAAAAACGTAATTTCACTACAGTTTGTGTCGTGACGCTGATTTTGTTGTGCTTTTTTTAGCGATTGTGCCAGTGGCTTATAAGGAAGGGGTGGGCGGGTGCCGCTACGCGATATTGCCCGGGTTTGCTCTGAAAAGCCCCAATCCGTGGCTTATTTGTGTTGTTGGCCCATGCAAGAGTGCTTCTTCTTCACCGTTTTGTAGTAAAATTTCACGAAATACTCATTTTTAAGGAAATCCCATGACGCTGCATCCAGTAGTCGACTCCGTAACAGCGCGCATCATCGCGCGCAGCCGGCCATCGCGCGGCGCCTACCTGGCGCATCTGGATGCGGCCCGCATCCAGGGCGTGCAGCGCGGCGCCCTGTCGTGTACCAACCTGGCGCACGGCTTTGCCGCCTTTCCCGCCAACGACAAGCTGTCGCTGAAGGAATACAAGAAGCCTTCCGTGGCCATCGTATCCTCGTACAACGACATGCTGTCGGCGCACCAGCCGTTTGAAGGCTTCCCGCAGATCATCAAGCAAGCCGTGCGCGAAGTGGGCGCCGTCGCCCAGTTCGCCGGCGGCGTGCCCGCCATGTGCGATGGCGTGACGCAAGGCCAGCCGGGCATGGAACTGTCGCTGTTTTCGCGCGACACCATCGCCATGTCGACGGCCGTGGCGCTGTCGCACAATATGTTCGACTCGGCCCTGTACCTGGGCGTGTGCGACAAGATCGTGCCGGGCCTGCTGATCGGCGCGCTGCACTTCGGCCACTTGCCTGCCGTCTTCGTGCCGGCCGGTCCGATGACGTCGGGCCTGTCGAACCAGGAAAAAGCCAAGGTGCGCCAGCTGTATGCGCAAGGCAAGGCCACGCGTGAAGACTTGCTCGAAGGCGAGTCGAAAGCCTACCACGGCGCGGGCACCTGTACCTTCTACGGCACGGCCAACAGCAACCAGATGCTGATGGAAGTGATGGGCCTGCACTTGCCGGGCGCCGCCTTCATCACGCCGAACACGCCGCTGCGCGATGCGCTGACAAAAGCTGCCGCCCAGCGCGCCGCCGGCATCACGGCGCAAAGCGCCAATTACTTGCCAGTGGGCCATATCGTCGACGAGAAATGTATCGTCAACGCCCTCGTGGGCTTGCTGGCCACGGGCGGTTCGACCAACCACACCCTGCACCTGGTGGCCATTGCCAAGGCGGCCGGCATCGTCATCGACTGGAACGATTTCAATGAACTGTCGGCCATCGTGCCTATGCTCACGCGCATCTATCCGAACGGCGACGCCGACGTGAACCATTTCCACGCGGCCGGCGGCACGGGCTATCTGATCCGCGAACTGCTGGACGCGGGCTTGCTGCACGAAGACGTCAATACCATCCTGGGCCACGGCTTGCGCGCGCACTGCATGGAACCGTTCCTGGGCGAAGACGGCAAGGTCTTCTGGAAGGATGCGCCGGCCGCCAGCGCCGACGAAAGCGTGCTGCGTCCCGCCTCGAACCCGTTCGCGCCGGACGGCGGCATGGTCCTCGTGGCCGGTAACCTGGGCCGCGCCGTGATGAAGGTGTCGGCCGTCAAGCCGCAGCACCGCACGGTGGAAGCGCCTGCCCTGGTATTCAATTCGCAGGAAGATTTCATGGCCGCCTACAAGGCCGGTTCGCTGGACCGCGACTTCGTTGCCGTGCTGCGCTTCCAGGGCCCGCGCGCCAACGGCATGCCGGAACTGCATGCGCTGACGCCGGCGCTGGCCAACCTGCAGGATGCGGGCCGCCATGTGGCGCTGGTCACCGATGGCCGCATGTCGGGCGCGTCGGGCAAGGTGCCTGCCGCCATCCACGTATCGCCTGAAATCCTCGCCGGCGGCCCCCTGGGCCTGGTGCGCGACGGCGACATCATCCGCCTCGACGCCTTTACGGGCGTGCTCGAAGCGCTGGTGCCGGCCGACGTCTGGCATGCCCGTTCGCTGGTCACGGCAGATCTGTCGCCGAACCACATCGGCATGGGCCGCGAGCTGTTTTCCATGTTCCGTTCCACCGTCAGCGCGGCGGAAGAGGGTGCCACCACCTTCGGCCTGCCGTCGCCGATTCCCACCACCGTCGCCTTGCACGACGCCGACAATGTCGGCGATACTGTGCCCGGTTCCGATGAAGACTTTTTGGCTAGGAAATAAGAGATGACCATGACACTACTGGAAATTATGCGCACCTCGAGCGTGATCCCCGTGATCGCGATCGACGACCCTGACCACGCCGTACCGCTGGCGCGCGCGCTGGTGGCGGGCGGCATCCGCGTGCTGGAAGTAACCTTGCGTACCAAGCACGGCCTGGAAGCGATCCGCGCCATGTCGGAAGTGCCGGGCGCCATCGTCGGCGTGGGTACCTTGACGCGTCCCGAGGAATTTGCCCAGGCGCGCGATGCGGGCGCCGTGTTCGGCGTCTCGCCTGGCCTGACGTCCGCCCTGGTGGCGGCGGCGAAAAGCAGCGGCCTGCCCCTGCTGCCAGGCGTGATGACGCCCGGCGAAGTGATGGCGGCGCGTGAAAACGGCTTCCAGCAGCTGAAGCTGTTCCCGGCCGTGCCGGCCGGCGGCATCGGCATGCTCAACGCCATCTACGGCCCCCTGCCGGACGTGACGTTCTGCCCGACGGGCGGCATCTCGCAAGAGACGGCGTCGCAGTTCCTGGCGTTGAAGAACGTCGCCTGCGTGGGCGGTTCGTGGCTGACGCCGAAAGACGCGATCGCGGCCGGCAACTGGGACCGCATCACGGAAATCGCCAAGGCAGCCAGCGGCCTGCGCTCGGTCTAATCGGTACCGGCGCGGCAGGCTTGCATGCCTGCCGCGCTTTCTTTTTCTCTTCGCATGCGCGTCTTGCGCCGCCCCCTGACCATCGGCGAAACCGCCATGGCCCGCAGCGTCTTTCGCGACGCCATCGACTACGCGCGCGTGCGCGTGGTGCGCGGCTCCTTTTTACCGTTTGGCCTGCAAGACCAGAACACGGCGATGACGCCGCGCGGCAGCCTGCACTTCATGCCGGCCCAGTACCGCGACGATTTCTCGCGCGAGGGCAACGGCGGCAAGCTGTTCTTCATCCACGAAATGGTGCACGTGTGGCAGTACCAGCTCGGCTACGGCGTGCTGCTGCATGGCGTGCTGCTGGCGCTCTGCGGCGGCTACCTCCGGCAGCGCGCCTACCGCTACGATGCGCAGGCCGGCGGCATCCTGTCCGACTTCAACATGGAACAGCAGGGCGACATCATCGCCCACTACTTCGGCGCGCGCCAGCTGGGCATCCCCGCCTACGTGGCAAAGCTGCCCCAGCTGCAGGATATCCTGCAGGGCTTCCTGCTCGATCCCGCCGACCGCCGCCTGCTGCCGCGCTGATGCCGGTGTCACGGCGCCGTGTTCGACGCCAGGCGCACGTCCGGCGCACGCAGGCTGGCCGCCGCATCCTTGCCCAGCAATAAACGCAGGTCTGCACCCGCGCCGATGCCGCTGTCGCCGGCGGCCTGCAGCTGCGGCATGCCGCCCAATGCCAGGGCCAGGGTGGCCGCCGCCTGCGCATGGCCGGGGCGGTAGACGATGCTGCTGGCCTGGACCGCGTATGGCCGCTGGTTGCCCAGCCGCAGCACGCTGATGCCCATGCCGCCCAGCATGCCGCGCATGCGCGCCGCCAGTCCCGTTGCGCCATTGCCGTTGATGACTTCCAGCCGTGGCAGCACTGCTGCCGGCGCTGTCCGCCTGACGGGGGGCGGCAAGGCCGCTTGCGCGGTCACGGGCGCATCGCGCCAGCTCAGGGCAAAGATATTGGGCTGCAATTGCGTCAGCTGCAGGCGGCTGGCCGGTGCCGTGGCTACGGGCGCGGGCGCCAGGTCGGGTTCGATGGCGTCCGCGGCGGCATCGACCGTGCCGACGCTGCGCGCCAGCGCCGCGATGGATAGCGCCAGGTTGGCGCGCGCCGGCTGCTGGCCATTGTCGAGCTGCAGCGACTGGCGCAGCACGTCCGCCGCCTGGGCGTAATCGCCCTGCAGGTACAGCACGTAGCCGAGGTTGTTGTAGGTCCGGGCCGTGGGCGCTTCCTGCGCCAGTGCCTGCAGCATGGTGCGCGCCGTTTCCAGCTGGCCCAGCTGTGCGTGCAGCACGGCGGCGCCATTGCGCGCATCGGGCGCGGCGGGCGTGAGCAGCAGGGCTTCGCGGTAGGCGGCCAGCGCCGCGCGCGCGTCGCCCAGCTCCTGCATGCGCTTGCCCAGCTTGCAGAACGCGGCAGCGCGGGTGGCGGCGCTGTCGTCGGCGCGCGCCTGGGGCGGCGCAATGTGGCTGCCCTGGCTGGCGGGGCCGGGCAGGTGGCCGCAGGCGGGCAGCAGGCCGGCGCAGGCGAACATGAGCATCAGGGTGGTGTGCTGTGACATGGCGGTTCTCCGGTCAGCTGCCGCCGCCCATGCTGGGCAGGAGCACGCGGTAGATTTGCAGGAAGGCTGGTCCCATCAGGACGACCAGCAGCGAAGGAAAGATGAAAAAGATCAGCGGGAACAGCAGCTTGAGGGCGATCTTTGCCGCCTCTTCCTCTGCGCGCTGGCGGCGTTTTGTGCGCAGCTGGTCCGACTGCACGCGCAGCGAGGCGGCGATGCTGGTGCCGAAGCGCTCGGCCTGGATCAGCATGGCCACCAGCGCATCGACATCCTCGACCCCCGTGCGCAGGGCCAGGTTGCGCAGCGCCCGTTCCTTGGTGTTGCCGGCGCGCAGTTCCAGCATCACCAGGTGCAGTTCCTCGGCCAGCACGGCGCTTTTCAGGGAAATCTCCGCGGCCACCCTGGCCAGCGCCGCATCCATGGCCAGGCCCGCTTCCACGCACACCGTCATCAGGTCCAGCGCATCGGGAAAGCTTTCAAAGATATCGCGCTGGCGCCGCCTGATCATGTGCTGCAGCACGAAGTTGGGCAGATAGTAGCCGATGGCGGCCACGATCAGCAGCCAGAACAGCAGAGCCTTGCCCGCCATCTGGCTGCCCGAGGCGCTCAGTCCCAGGAACAGCAGCAGGGGCAGGCCGATGGCCAGCATGGTCTTGGCGGAAAAGAACAGGATGGGGGCCGACGCCTGGCGCAAGCCGGCATTCATGAAGCGCCGGCGCATCACGGAGCCTTCCCAGCCCTGGTCGGGGAGCGACAGTTTGGCCAGCGGGCCGCTCAGGCGCACCATGCGCGCCAGCCAGGGACTGGGCGCCGACGGGCCGGGCGAGGCCGTGCTCTTGCCGGTGGCGCTGTCCATGCGTTGGCGCAGCGGATCGGGGGCAAAGCTGCGCATGGCGACCAGCACGGTGCCGAAGACGGCGATGAAGAGCAGGGCGAGAAAGGCGAGATGGACGGGATTCATGACGGTTCTCCTGGCGGGTTCAGACGCGGATGCGGATGATATTGCGCATGACAAAGACGCCGCACACCATCAGCAGCAGGGCGCCGACGAGCATCTTGCGTCCGCCCGGATCGACAAACAGCATTTCCAGGAATTGCGGATTGGTCAGCTGGATCATGGCTGCCGCGCCGAACGGCAGCAGCGACAGGATCCAGGCCGACAGCCTGCCTTCGGCCGACAGCACGCGCACCTGTCCCAGCAGCTTGATGCGTTCGCGGATGATGCGGCTGATGCTGTCGAGCAGTTCGGCCAGGTTGCCGCCCGTTTCGCGCTGGATCAGCACGGCGATGACGAAGTAGCGCAAGTCCGTGCTGGGCACGCGCGTGGCCAGGTTCATCAGGGCATCCTGCATGGCGATGCCGAAATTGACTTCATCGAAGGTGGCGCGAAATTCCACGGCCAGCGGCGCGTTCATTTCATCGCCGACCATTTTCAGGGCGGTGGGGAAGGCATGGCCGGCGCGCAGCGCGCGCGCCATCAGGTCCAGCGCATCGGGCAATTGCTGTTCGATGCGCTGCAGGCGCTTGGCCTTGGCGCGCAAGACCACCAGCAGGGGCAGCAGGGCCGCGCCCGCCACCAGCGGCAAGCGCAGCATCCACGGCACGCCGAAATAGCTCAGCAGCAGAAACGCGGCGCCGGCCGTGGCCACCATCACTCCGGCGAAGCTGGCCACGCTCCAGCTCAGGCCCGACTGTTCCAGCAGGCGGTCCAGCGCATGCACGCGGGGCACGCTCAGCAGCAGGCGCTGCAGGGACGGGGTGTCGCTCAGCAGGCGCTTCTTGATCATCGAGCTGCCCGTTTCGCCATGCGCGCCGGCCGACATGATGCGCAGGCGGCGCGCGACCCTTTCCGCTTCCGGGCCGCGCGAGGTGTTCCACGCCAGGTACAGGCCTTCGATCAGCAGCACCACGGCGATGAAGGTCAGGATGGCAAATACGTAATAGAGATAGTCCATGATGCTCCCCTTAATGGTACTGGCGGGCGGGATCGAACAGGGTTTCCGGCAGGCTGATGCCGTAGGCGCGCAAGCGTTCCAGGAAATGCGGCCGCACGCCGCTGGCATGGAAATGTCCCTGCACGCTGCCGTCTTCGCCGATGCCCGTCTGGCGGAAGGTGAAGATCTCCTGCATGGTGATCATCTCGCCTTCCATGCCCGTGATTTCCTGGATCGACACGATCTTGCGCTTGCCGTCCGTCAGGCGCGCCACCTGCACCACCACGCTGATGGCAGAACTGATCTGCTGGCGCATGGCTTTGACGGGCAGGCCCGCCGACGCCATGCTGATCATGTTTTCCAGCCGCGTCAGCGCGTCGCGCGGCGTGTTCGCGTGGATGGTGGCCATCGAGCCTTCGTGGCCCGTGTTCATGGCGCCCAGCATGTCGAGCGCCTCGGCGCCGCGCACCTCGCCCAGGATGATGCGGTCGGGACGCATGCGCAGCGCGTTGCGCACCAGCGCCCGCTGCGTCACTTCGCCCTTGCCCTCGATGTTCGCGGGCCGCGTTTCCAGGCGCACCACGTGCGGCTGCTGCATCTGCAGCTCGGCCGCGTCCTCGATGGTGACGATGCGCTCGGCCGTGCTGATGAAGCCGGAAATCGCATTGAGCATGGTGGTCTTGCCGCTGCCCGTGCCGCCCGAGATCAGGATGTTGACCTTGGCCTTGCCCAGCGCCTGCAGGGTGGTGCTCATTTCCTCCGTCAGGCTGTGCTTGAGCATCAGGTCGGCCAGCCGCAGCGGCTGGGCCGAGAAGCGGCGGATCGACATCACGGGCCCGTCGATGGCCAGCGGCGGGATGATGGCGTTCACGCGCGAACCGTCGGGCAGGCGCGCATCGACCATGGGGCTCGATTCGTCGATGCGCCGGCCTACGCGCGAAACGATCTTGTCGATGATCTTCATCAGGTGCGCGTCGTCGGTGAAGCAGACGTCGCTCAGCTCCAGGCGGCCGTGGCGCTCGACATACACCTGGCGGTAGGTGTTGACGAGGATGTCGGACACGCCGGGATCGGCCAGCAGCGGTTCGAGCGGGCCGAAGCCGAGCACCTCGTCCTGGATGTCGCGGATCAGCGAGCGCCGTTCCAGGTCATTGATCACCACATTGTCTTCCGTGAGCACGTCGCTGACGAGGATCTTCAGCTCTTCGCGTATCTGCTCGCGCGACAGGCGCTGCATGCCCTCCAGATCGACGCGGTCGAGCAGCGCCTGGTGCGTGCGGTGCTTGAGTTGCTGGTAGCTCTGGCTGGCGGCGCCCTGGTGCGCGGCACCGTCAGTCAGGCTGGCGTCGTCCTGGGCGTAGCCCAGGCGGTCCCGCAGGGTGAGTTTTTCGGCAGTCATGGTCGGTCTCCGGTGAATGGGGTATCAGGTGCGCGCCAGCAGCCGCGAAACCCAGCCTTGCGCGGCGGGCGGCGTTTCGCCGGCCAGGCTGGCGGCCAGTTCCTGCAGGGCGCGCGAGACGGGATTGTGCGATGCCAGCTTGAGGATGGGCACGCCCTGGCTGACGGATGCCGCCACCGCCTCGTAGTGGTTGGGGATGGACTTGTAGACATGCTTGCCATACGCCGCTTCCAGGTCGGCCACGCGGATGTTGTCGCTGCTGGCATAGCGGTTCAGGATCAGGCGGATCTTGTCTTCGCGGTAGCCGAGGCCGCGGAACACGTCGAGCAGGCGCTTGCCGTCGCGTACATAGGGCAGGGTGGCTTGCAGCACGGGGAAGATCAGGTCGGCCCGGTCCAGCGCGCGCACGCTGACGCCATCGAGGCCGCGTCCCACGTCGAGCAGGATGTAGTCGTACTGGCTGCGCGCCAGGGTCAGCAGGCGGTCGATATGGTCGGCCTCGATGTCTGCTGCATGGGCGGGATCGTCGGCGGCGGCCAGCACGCTGTAGGCGGGCGTGACCTGGATCATGCTGGCCGTCAGCAGCGAGGCATCGAGGCGCACGATCTGCTGCGACAGCTGCGACAAGGTGGCGGCCGGCTTGTGGTCCGAGACGAACAGCGCGGCATCGCCGAACTGCAGGTTCAGGTCGAGCAGCGCCACCTTGCGCTGTTCGCCGGCGGCCAGCGCGTAGCCCAGGTTGGCGGCGATGAAGGTGGCGCCGCTGCCGCCCTTGCACGAGACGAAGGCCAGCACCTGCCCCTTGCGCGTGACCTGTTTCTGCAGCTTGTCCTCGATGCGGCGCAGGGCGGCGCACAGGGCCGCATCGTCGTCCGGCTGCAGCACTTCGCGCACGCCGGCGCGCATGGAACGCAGCAGGAATTGCGGACTCTGCTGCGGGCATTGCACGATGATGGCCAGGCTCGGATGGCGGCCTCCCAGCAGCTCCAGCCGTTCCAGCTCCGCTTCGCCCGTCTGCTCCTGTTCCAGCAGCAGCAGGTCCGGCGTGACGCCGTTGTCAAACACATCCGGTATGCTCGCCAGCAGCGCGACGCGGTCGGCCGCGCTGCGTTCGCGCAGCAGGCGGGTGAGCCGCTTGAGCTGGACTTCATTCTTCGAGACGATGACGATATTCACTTGGTACTCCCCGGTAAAGGCGTTCAGTTGATCTGGAAGCCCAGGCTTTCGGCGTGCATGACCACCACGGAGGCCGGCACGGCGATATTGAGAAAACCGAACAGGCTGACCATCGGCGTATAGCTGACGTTGTCGATCGACACGCGCACGCTGTCGATGCAGCTGGCCGTGCGCGTGTTGTCGCCGCAGGCCGACAGGTTGTCGCCGGGATCGGTGGGCGGCAGGGTCACCACGGCGCCGCTTTTGTTCAGGTAGCTGATGGTGATGTTGGCGGCGGTCAGTTCCGGAGCGGCCGGCAGCGCCGTGCCGCCGAACAGGGCCAGGGTCTTCACGGCGTCGGTCTGGTCGATCCAGCGCACCACCGCTTCGCGCGCGGCGCGGCGGCTCACTTCCTGCACCGTGTTGTACAGGTACAGCATGCGGCCGAATTCGAGGATGCCGAACAGCAGGGTGAAAAACAGCAGCGCCACCAGGGCGAATTCGACGGCGGCGGCGCCGCGCTGGCATCCGGCTGGGGGCGACGATGAAAGGCGGTGGCGCATGGCGTTCTCCTTACAGCATGTAGCGCATGGTGGTGCGCGGTGCGAGCGGCGTGGCATAGGTGGTGGCCGTGCCGATCACGAAGGGCAGGTACTGACCCACCGACAGCGTGTAGTTGACGACTTCGACGCGGATGCCGCCCGGCGCCGTGCCATCGGTGCAGTTGCTGTCGCTGAAACTGGCGTCCAGGCAGGTGACCGTCACGTTGGCCGTGGTGAAGTCGCTGATGCCGGCGCTGATGGCCGCGTCGACCACCGTCTGCTTGGCCGCCGCCACGCCCTGCGAGGCGATGCTGGCCTTGGCCTTGACGGACATGTTGCGCGCCGCGTCGCGCGTGGCCTTGTTCAGCGCATCGTAGTACCAGAAGGCGCGGCCGAAGCCGAAGATGCCGGCCAGCAGGGTGACCAGCAGGGCCAGCACGATGCCGAATTCGACGGCGGCGCCGCCGCCCTGGCGGGCATGGGAATGGGGGATGGGCATGACCGCCTCACTTGTAGAGTTTGATTTCGGAATTCGGCACGGGCTCGATCAGGCCCGCGAATTCGACGTCGAGGCGCGCGCCGCCGCTGAAATCGGCCTTCATCGTCATGAAGAATTTGCCGATGCCGACCGCCGTCATGGCGCCGCACGAGGCCGGGCCCACGGGCGCCGTGCGGCAATCGACCAGCACCACGTTCAGGATGCGGCGGTTGCGCTGGCCCGGATGCGACGCCGACGGCGCCTGGAACGTGGGACCGCTGCTCTGGTTGTACGGCGAGGGCGGCGTGCCTGCAGGGAAGGAGGCGTCGGCGCTGACGGGGTAGCTGGCCGTGTCGAAGTAGTTTGCCTTGGTCGTGTTGTACATGGGGTTGGCGTTGGCGTCCGTGACGCTATAGGCCGCGCCGGCCTTGGCGGGCGTGGCGCCATTGCTTTGGTAGGCGGGGCCGTAGGACCACAGCACGCCGTAGCCGGCAAACTGCGCCTGGGCCGCCGTCACGGGCGTCGTGAAGGTTGGCGGCAGGCGGTAGTTCGGCTTGTTGCCGGACAGGCTCACCGACTGCTGGCTGGGCAGGGTGCTGGCGCCCGGCTGCATCCAGCCGGTGGGCGGCGAATTGGCGGCGCTGGAGGCGCAGGGCGAGGCGCCGCCCACGCACGGGTATTCCTTGATGTTGACGTCGGGCGGCGCCGTCGTGGGGTCGCACACGGACGGCCCGCCGTAGACGTCGAAGCGCGAGTTGAGGGCGGCCGCGATCTTGCCGGCGCTCAGGCCCGTGTTCGTGTAGACCTGGCCGGTGCCGCTGGTGATGACGGCGCTGCTGCCCGTGCACATGAAGGGCGCGGTGGAATTGGCGCTGGAATGCGAAGGGTCGCAGGCGCTGGGCGGGGCGTCGACGGGATTGATCAGGTAAGGGTCGGACGAGCCGCCCAGGGGATTGAGGCCGAACAGATTGTAGGTGACGCCGCGGCGGAAGCCGAATTCCAGCAGTTCCGTCAGGCCGCTTCCGGCCGGCGCGGCCGGATACGTGTATTGCGCCGTCCTGTTGGCCGGATCGACGGCGCATACGCCGATCGGCGTGACGTCGTTGACGAAGCGGCCCGCCACGGCCACGCCCGAGGTACTGGTGCTGGCGATGCCGGCAATGCCCATCAGGTAGGTGGCGAAGGTCTTGCTGCCCGTGTCGATCTGAATGAAGGTCATGCCCTGCGGGCTGGTGCGGGCGGTGGCGCCGGACGACCAGGGGCCGTTCGGGCTGGGGCCGAAGCTGATGTTGGAGGCCGTGATGGTCAGGGTGGTGGAAAAGTCGTAGCGGTTCTTTTGCGCGATGGCGATGGCCTTCGTCTGCGCGTTGTCGATGCCGGCCGCGCTTTGATTGAGTTCCACGGCGCCGGCCAGGGCGGCGCTGTCGGCGCCGTTCTGCAGCTCGGTCTTGGCGATGTACAGGTGGCCCAGGTCCAGCACCAGGCCCCCCATGGCAAACAGCACCACCAGGGTCAGCCCCAGCACGATGGCGATCGCGCCCTGCTGCCTGTCGTGCCTGCGGAATGCGGTTTTCATGGGGGTCTCCTGGTGGCCTGGGGGGAGTGCATCGCGGAACTGGCGCCTACTGGCGCGCGCCCACGCCGATGGCGAAGACATTCGCCTGCGGCTCCGGCGTGCTGAACGATTTCTGGTAGCGCTGGTAGGCGCTGGCGCCGGCCTTGCCGTCGATGCCGCTGACAGGATTGGTGTTGCGGTAGGCGTCCGGATACATGATCTGCTGCGCCTTGAGCAGGGCCACCGATTCGCCAAAGTGGGAATCGAGGACGGGCGTGGTGGTGGCGGCGCAGCCGGCCAGCAGCGAGAGCAGCGACAGCAGGGTGGCGCAAGGCAGGCAGTGTGCGGTTTTCATGGTGTTCTCCTATTTGAGGTCGAAGCCGGCGGCGGGCTGGGGCGCGGCCGCTTGCGGCTGCATGGGGGCTGCTGGCGCTGCAGGGGCGGGAGCGGGAGCGCTGCCTTCCATTTTTCCCTGCATGAACATGTCGCCGCGCGTGGGCTGGATATAGTCGTCGGTGGGCAGCTTGTAGTCGGCCGGCAGCGGCTTGACCAGGTGCGGCGTGATGATGAAGACCAGTTCCGAACGGTCCGTCTGGAAGTCCGTGCTGCGGAACAGGGCGCCCAGCACGGGCACCTCGCCCAGGCCAGGCAGGGCCTTGATATTGCTGGTCACATTGTTCTTGATCAAGCCGCCGATGGCGAAGCTCTGGCCGTCGAACAGCTGCACCGTGGTGGTGGCGCGCCGCGTCGTGAACGAGGGCAGGATGGCCGTTGTCGAGATGCCGGTGGCGGTGATGCCGATGCCGTCCTTGTTCAGGTCCGACACTTCCGGCGCCACCTTCAGGTTGATGCGTCCCCCATCGAGCACGGTGGGCGTGAATTTCACGGCCACGCCGAATTCCTTCTCTTCCAGCGTGATGGTGGGCACGCCGCCATTGTTGGTCTGGCTGACGGGGATGAAGATCTTGCCGCCGGCCAGGAAGCTGGCCTCCTGGCCGCTGATGGCCATGATGTTCGGTTCGGCCAGCACCTTGATCAGGCCATCGCGTTTTTGCGCGTCGAGGTTGAAGAAGTTGTTCTTGCTGGCGCCGCTCAAGCCGCTGGGATTGTTGCTGAGCAGACTGGACAGCAGCGAGTAGGACCAGCTGCCGATGGTCTTGTTGATGCCCAGGCTGGCGCCCAGCTGGTCGACCAGCACCTTCGACACTTCGGCCACTTTCACTTCCAGCATGACCTGCTGCGGCGCGGCGATCGACAGCAGGTTGATCACGCGCGGCATGGCTGCATCCGGCGTTGCGGCAGGGGCGGCGGCAGGGGCGCCTGCGGCCGGCGCGGCGCTGCTGCCCGAGCTGGCCGAGCCGCTGCGGGCGCTGCGCTGCACGTAGGCGTTGGCCAGCGACAGGGCCTGGTCGGCCTTGACGGCATCGCTGACCATGCCCGACAGGATCAGGGTGTCGCCGGCCACCGCGACGTGGATTTTTTCGTTCGGCAGCAGCTCGGCGATGCGCGCCTGCAGGCTGCTGCTGTCGATGCCGACGGCCAGGTCGATGATGGTGGCGTCGTTGCTCTTGTTCCACAGGATCAGGTTGGTGGTGCCGACGGAACGCCCCAGCAGGTACACCTCGTTCGGGTTGAGCAGGATGACGTCGGCGATGCGGGGATCGCCGACGGACATGCGGCTGGCGGCAAACGGCAAACGCATCAGCGTCGACTTGCCTTCGGCCAGGCTCATTTGCGGCGCCATCTCGGTACGGCCGGCGCGCGACTCGCTTTGCGGCGGCGTGGCCTTGGGACGGACGGCTGCCCGGCTGCTGCGGCTGGCGCCAGTTTCGGCGGCAACGGCGGTGGCGGTAGCGGCAGTGGCGGCGACGGGTTCGCCGTGCGCCCGGGGTGCCAGGGCGCCGATGGCGGCGATGGCAAGCGCCAGGCGCAGGCCCCGGATGCCGCTTGCTGTGCGATATGTACTCATGGCTAGGCTCCTCTGGTGCAGGTTAGAATTGTTGGGAGCTGCGTTCCAGCCCCTTGATGACATCGACGCGTGGTCCGGTCTGTGGTGCAGGTGCGGCGGCAGGACGGCGGCGTGGGAGCGGCTTGGCTTGCACCATGGCGGCGGGGGCTGCGACGGCGACTTTTTCATCGAGCAAACTGGATTTGGTGGCGCCTTCCGTGTTGACGGGCTTGTCCTCGACCTGATTGCGCAGCACCAGCGACAGGGTGCCCACGCTGCGTGCCAGGTCGAGTTTTTCCGCCTGGTCCGGCGTCAGTTCCAGGGTCACCGCGTTGACCACCTTGGGTTTGGTGTCGTCGCGGCTCGATTCCTGGGCAATGGCCAGCACGAGGATGCGTTCGAGCACGATCTTGGAAATGTTCGGGTCGCGGTCCGGCGTCTTGCGGGCGCCCTCGCCCTGGGTATTGACGAGGATGTCGACGAAGTTGCCGGGCAGGGCGAAGCCGGCCACGCCCACCACATCGTTGACGCGCACGGTCATGGCGCGCTTGCCTTCGGCGACGACGGCCGACAGGCCCCCTTGCGTGCCGGGAGGCGCGAGCTTGCCTTCCATGATCGGTTCGCCGTGCTGGATGCTGGTGCGCGTGACGCGCGTTTCCAGCAGTTTCGGATCGTTGATGGCGCCCGGCGGCAGCGCGTTCGACGGCCAGTCCACCATGCGGACCATGTCGGGCGTGAGGCGTGCCCCCAGGCTGATGTCGATCTGGGCGACGGCCACCTTGTTGATGTTGCCCGAGGCTTGGGCATTGATCCAGCGCGCGGCCACGATGACCGCGGCGAACGCCAGGATGACCGCAATGGCCATCATCGTCAGAGCGCGTGCGTTTCTCATTTTGCTTCCCCTTTGTGCTGGACCGCTGCCGGTCCGTTATGTGTGCTTGCAAGGTCGTCATCGCTGCCGAAATAGTTTTTCCATGCCCACAGCAGCACTTCCGGTGACAGCTGCGCCGCGTGGTCTTCATAGCGCGCCTGGTCGCAGACCTGTGCCAGGATGTCGCGCGGATAGCAGGCCAGCAGGGGCCGCCCGTACTGGCTGTGCAGGTGCAGCAGATAGGTGTACGAGGCTTCGTCGAAATTGATGCCCAGCTGGGCGCAGGTGCTGCGGAACACGGCCAGGTAGTGGTAGGCGCTCAGCGGGCCCACGTGGATCTTGTAGCCGATGCGGCGCAGGAAGGAGTCGTCGGCCAGGTGCTGCGGCGCCAGGTTCGACGAGAACACGACGATCACGTCGAAGGGCACGGGGAACTTGTAGCCCGTGTGCAGCGACAGGTAGTCGATGTGGCGCGCCATCGGCACGATCCAGCGGTTCATCAGTTCCACGGGCGAGCAGCGCTGGCGGCCCAGGTCGTCGATGATGAAGATGCCGTTGTTGGCCTTCAGGTGCGGCGGCGCCTGGTACAGGCGGTTGCCCTGGTCGAATTGCAGGTCCAGCATGTCGAGCGTCAGCTCGCCGCCCGTCAGCACGGCGGGGCGCGCGGCGCGCACCCAGCGGGGGTCGGGCGGCACGGAGCCGCCGTGCGACAGGGTGTGCAGCATGGGGTCGAGGAAGGGCAGCACTTCGCCGTCGACCATCACGGCATGGGGCAGGGCGATGGTGCCGCTGAGCAGGCCGTTCAGGCGCTCGGCCAGGTAGCTCTTGCCGCTGCCGGCCGGGCCGTGGAAGAACAGGGCGCGCCCGGAATTCATGGCCGCGCCCAGCTGGTCGAGCACGGCCGAACTGGCCACCACGTCGCGGAACTCGCGCTGCACGTCGTCGCGCGTGACCTGCATGTCCGCCACGCTTTGTGCCAGCACCTGGTTGCTGTAGTCGGCCAGGGTGACGGGGGCGGGACCGCTGTAGGCATTGCGGCGCATGTATTCGGCGGCGCGCAGGCGGCCCTGGTCGCCCAGCAGGTAATACAGGTCGGCGTCGGTGCCGCTGCCGCCGTTGCGGCGCGCTTCGCACAGTTTTTCGGCGCGCATGAACGTGAGCAGCGGTTCAAGCACGCCGGCGCCCAGCTTGACGTGCGTCGACAGTGCGGGCAGGCCGATCTGGCCGCGCAGGAACAGGATCTTGACCAGCAGTTCGACCAGGAACAGGAAGGGCAATCCCGTTTCCTCGACGGTGCGTGGCGCGCGCTTGGCGGCCGGCTCGATGCCGCCGCCGTCGCTGCGTTCTGGGTAGGTGTCAGGCATGATGCGTACTCCTCTTGCTCGGGTGGCCGGATGTCAGAAGATGAAGGGCAGCAGGCGATACTTCACTTGCCGCATGTACACGCGATAGCGCACGTCGGTGGACAGGAAGCGTTCCTCGCGCAGCAGGCGCGCCACCAGCATCAGCATGGCCAGGATGTACACGGCGCCGTTCATGGGCGAGGCATTGGTCAGCAGATAGGCGCTCGACGAGATCAGGTAGCTCGCATACACGGGATGGCGCACCACGCGGTACATGCCGCGCGTCTTGATGCCGCGCTGCGCCGCCACCAGGCCGAAGCTGCGGTTCAGCGACAGCAGGCCGGCGATCTGCAGCAGGCTGCCGACGGCCAGCAGGTAGCGGGCGCCGGGCCAGATGGTCATGTCGGCAGGCGAGAAGAAAAACGGCGCGAAGGTGGCGCCGATGGCCAGCAGCCAGTCGCCCGCATCGGTGGAGACGCTGACGGGGGCCGAGCGCACGATGAAGAACAGGGCGGCCAGGGTTTCGGCGGCGCAGAACAGCAGATAGCTCCAGTCGCCGCCGTGCAGGAAGGCCAGCACGTGGGCGCTGGCGAAGACGCTCCACAGGCAGGCCATGGCGATGCCCGTGAGCAGGCTGGCGCGGCGTGAGCTGAAGAGGGTGGCGATGGTTTCCATGGTCGTGTCCATTCGTGGGTGGCGGTATCGGGGCGGCGCGTGTCAGCGCAAGCTCCACAGGTGCGTGTAATGCAGGAACACCTGCAGCAGGGTGCCGCTGGCGATGGCGAACGCGTAGGCCAGCTTGCCGGTGGCCGGCGGCGGTTCGGCAATCGTGGCGGCGCCGCCGGCAAGGCTGTGCAGCAGGGCGCCCAGCATCATGTGATAGGTGTTTTTCAGTACCTGGCGCAGGCGCTGGCCTGCCAGCGCGGCGGCCAGGGCCAGCACGCCGCCGGCCAGGAAGGTCAGCAGGGCCGCTTCGAGCACGGCATCGGGGCCCAGGAAGGCGCCGCACATGGCCATCAGCTTGACGTCGCCGGCGCCCAGGGCGCGCAGCAGATACATGGGCAGCAGCAGGGCCAGCCCGGTGGCGGCGCCGGCCAGCGCCTGCAGCAATCCCAGGCCGCCGAAGGAGGCGTCGAACAGGCCGTCGCCCGATGGCACGAAGCTGTTGAGTATCAATCCCGCCAGCGTGCCCCACAGCACCAGCCGGTTCGGGATGCGGCGCGTGCGCAGGTCGTGCCACAGCGCGGCGGCCAGCAGGCTGGCCAGCATGGCCAGGCACAGCAGCATGGGCAGGTGGGCGTTCATGACGTCAGTCCTTCCTTGCTCATGCAGGGCACGGCGGCCAGGTTCATGGCCGGTGCCGCCACCTGGCTGCCCAGCAGCCGTCCCACCAGGTGCCAGACCAGCGCCGCGCCGGCCGCGCCCACATAGCCGTCGACGGCGTAGTGCCAGCCCAGGTGGATGGAACCGAGCATGATCATCACGGCAAAGACGGACAGGGCGATCCCGGCGGCGCGGCTGACTCTCCAGCCCATCATGGCCATCAGCATGGCCGTGGCCACGTGCATGCTGGGCATGGCTGCAATGCCCAGTTCGCCGTTGCTGCCCTTGCTTTGATAGCCTTGCCACAGCATGTCCTGCACCTGCAGGGCCCAGACGGGGACGTGCTGGTTGGCGTCATGCAGGTAGGCCATCAGCGGCGCATACGGATCGCTGCTGTGGAAGTGGCCGTAGTAGCAGGGGCCGACGGAGGCGAACAGCACGGCCAGGATGCTGCCCAGCGCAATCCAGGTCAGTGCAAAGCTGAGCAGGAACTGCATGCGCAGCAGCGGGCGGCGCGTATCGAGGATGAGCCAGTACAGGATGGCGTAGAACAGGAAGAACCAGAAATGGTAGCTGAAGTTCAGCAGGCCCGTGATCAGCGGGTGGCCCAGCAGCGGCTGCAGCCTTTCCCATGGCGCCATGCCGCCGTGCAGGGCCATGTCCCAGGCGGACAGGGTGGCATCCCAGGTGTAGGGGTGCAGGCGCGGGATGGCGGCCTTGAAGACGGTGAAGCTGGAGGCGAAGATGGGGATCAGCAGCATGGCCGGCAGCGCGTGCAGCAGGCGCTCGTTGCTCAGGTAGCGGCGCAGATCGTGGTACAGGTAGTGGCACAGGCGGTGCGGCCGCCGCATCACCATGACATGGATGGTGTAGCCGCACAGGATGAAGATGGGGCCCGTGAGAATGGCCACGAGGAAGCCGGCCAGCACGTTGAGGATGTCCGATGCGCTGGGCAGGCCGCCGGCCAGCAGCGCGGCGGCTGCGGCGTACAGCAGCACGATCAGCAGCAGGGCGCGGTGGGTGCGCAGCGAGGCGCGCAGGGCGTTCATGACAGGGCCAGGACCACTTGGTCCTTGACGTAGACAAACAGCAGCTTGACTTGGTCGCCGAGCACGGTGATCGTGATCACCAGCACTACCGCTATCAGGCCCGCCAGCAGCGCGTATTCGATCGCTGTGACGGCCGACTCGTCGGATAAACGGCGGAAGAAAGATTTCACGATGGGCCTCGCTATGCAGAGTCAAGGTGGGCATGCTGGAGTGTGTCGGGGAGAACTGTCCGGGCTGGCGCTGGACCGGCCCGGACTGCGACGCATCAGCCGTTGGCGGTGGTGAGCTTGGTGCCGATGGTGCTGAAGGTTTTTTTCAGCTGCGTGCCGACGATGGTGACGGCGGCGATGATCACGACGGCGATCAGGGCGGCGATCAGGCCATACTCGATTGCAGTGACGCCATCTTCTTCGCGGATAAAGTTTTTGATGAGGTTCATGACAACTCCTAGCGGTGGTTAAGATACAGCGGTGGGTAAAACGGTATTGCAGCTGGGCTTGCTGATGCTTCGGCTTGGCGGACTCATGGGCTTTCGCCCAGTGCCAGCAGTCCGATGATGCACACCACCGCCATGAGGGCTGCCACCAGTGCATAGCGGTAGAACGCAGCTTTTTCCTTGCCCTGCAAGTAGGTGATCAGGGCCGTCGGAAGAAACTTGTCAAAGCGCATGCTGTGCTCCGTGTCGTGGTGGGCCGCGCGGTGATCTGCACTTCGGTAAAACCACTATAGAAGTTGGCAACTTGATCTACATCAGAAGAACATCCTTTTATTGCGAGGAGGAACTGCTTGTTTTTTTCGTGACAATTGTCATGGTCGAGTTCGATGCGCAGGGGCTTGGCGGGGCAGGCCGATGGCGCCGCAGGGGTGTTGCAGGCAGGGGAGGGCGGGGAGGCGGTGCGCGGCCAGGTGGCGGCCGCGCGGCAGGGGCGGGGTCAGGCGCCGGGCGGCAATTCGCCCAGCTGGTGCTTGGTGGCGTAGGCGTACAGTTCCAGGCGGTTGTACACGCCCAGCTTGCGGTAGATCGAGGTCAGGTGATTGCGCAAGGTGTGTTCGGAGATGAACAGCTGGTCCGCCAGCAGCTTGGCCGGCGTGCCGCTGCCGTGCACCAGCGCGGCGATGATCTTTCTTTCCTTGAGGGTCAGGCTGGCGACGGCGACGGCTTGCGCCGAACCGCCGCCGGGCTGGGTCAGTTGCGTCAGCATGCGTCCCAGCATCGCGTGTTCCAGCCACAGCTCGCCGTGGTACACCTTTTCGATGGCTTTCAGTACCATCTCCGCGGGCGCATCCTTGCTGACGATGCCGCGCGCGCCCTTGAGCACCGTCTGGTCCAGGATGGCCTGGTCGTGGCTGGCCGTCAGCACCAGCACGCGCGTGCTGCCGCGCTGCGCCAGCGCGGGCAGGATGGCCAGCGAGCTGATGCCGCCCAGGTCCAGGTCCAGCACGATCACGTCCGGCTGCAGCGCCTTCGCCTGTTCCAGCGCCTCGGCACCGTCGGACGCCGTGGCAACCACCCGCATGCCCGAATGCTCGCCGCCGATCAGCCGCTCCAGGCCCCACAGCATGGTCTTGTGATCGTCCACCAGCATGACGCTGATGGTATGGCTGGCCGGCGGCATGGCGCGATTGTCGTTCATATGGGGATCTCGATCTGCACGGAGGTGTTGCCCAGCATGCTGTGCGTGACGCGGGCGTTGCCGCCCAGGGCGGCGGCGCGCTCGGCCAGCGAGTCGGGCAGGAAATCGGGCACGTGCGCGGCGGCGCACTCATTGTCGATGCTGATGTGCAGTGCGCCCTGCACGCAGGTCAGCTTGACGGCGCCGTGGCGCGCCGACGTATGCTTGCGGATATTGCTCATGCCTTCGTTGACGATCTGGAACACCTCGGCCGCCAGGCGGTCGTTGATATGCAGGTCGCCTTCGATGTGCAGGGCGATGTCGATGCCATAGAATTCGCGGATCTGCGTGGCCTGGCGGCGCAGCGCCACCAGCAGTTCCGGCTCGCTTTGCACCTGGCCGTTCTTGAACGTGCGCGCGTAGCTGCGCAGGTCCGTAATCACCTGGCCCGACATGATGATCAGCTTTTCCAGTTCCGGCAGCAGGGGGTTGCCCGGCGTGGCTTCGTTGCGCAGGGCGGCCAGGCCGTGGCGCAGGCCGATATACGGCTGCACGGCCGTGTCATGCAGGTCGCGCGCGATCTTTTCGCGCTCGCGCGAGGCCGCCTGCGAGGCCAGGCGGTCGAGCAGGTCGATGTTTTCAATGACGGGAAACGCCTGCGCGCCTATATGGCTGAGGAACAGGGCGTCCGTCTTGCTCATGCTGGTGGCGGACACGATGAAGATGCGGCCCTTGCCATTGCGCAAAGGCAGCGGCGCGCTGATGAAGGCATGCGCTTCGAGCAGCTCGGCCAGGCGGGCTCCTGCCGCCTCGTCATGCCGCAGCCAGCGCCCGCTGTCGGGCTCGAGCATGCGCGCGCCGCCGCTCCACGGCAGCCAGCGTCCCGCGGGCTGGTTGTACAGCGCGATTTTATCGGCGGGAAAAGCAAGCAGGGGGCTGGCGGCATCGTCGCTCAGGAGCGAGCTGGTGTGCACGACGCCCGTTGCCGTCTGAATCACGCTGCGCAGCGACCAGACCCGCGTGCCCTTGTCCTGCATCACTAGCAGGCAACTGCGGCCGTTGAAATAACTGCGGGTTTTTTCCAGCACCGAGGTGATGGTCTGGTCGACGCCGAAGCGGGGATTGGACAGCTGGCTGACGTCGCGCAGCAGCGCCAGGTGGCTGCGCTGCGTGATGGCCGAGCCGCCCCAGTAGGCGATCATGTAGCCGAGCGCCAGCAGGAAGGTGGTGCGCAGCAGCAGGCGCGACAGTTCCGCATCCGTTTCGCCGAACAGGGCGGTGGCGGCGAACAGGCCGGCCGAAGCGAGCGTGACGCGCGCGCCCTCCTCGAAGCCCCGCTGGAATGACGAGGTCAGGATGGCAAAGAAGAAAAACAGGAAGAATAAATTGTTGTGGCTGCTGGTGGAAAACACGATCAGCGCATACCAGGCCACGTCCAGCCAGTACAGCAGGATGTCCTGGGGCAGGCTGAAGCCCAGCAGGGTCAGCACGTAGAGCAACAGGCTGTGCATGGTGTAGGCGGAAAAGATCAGCCAGGTAATCCTGCTCAGTTTGCCGGCGCTTTCGGGATCGATGAACAGGGTCAGCAAGGTAGCGCTCGACAGCAGCAAACGCATGCCGTTCACCATGGTCGTATCCATGCCGGCACCCGGCAAGCCGGATCTGAGGGGAGGATCGAGGTTCACAAGCGCTCCTGGCCATGTCCCGCATGGAGGGCCATGCGCAGGGATAGATACCACAGATAAATTCTTGTTATTGTTGCTGCAATCTAGTCACGAGTCTACGCACACGCCGTAAAGATGTCTACTGGAATCCTTTGCCCTACGTTGCTTTTCTTATAGCGGCTGCACCATCACGCGGTTGCGTCCGGCGCGCTTGGCCAGGTACAGGGCGCGGTCGGCGGCGCCGATCAGGGCGGAGATGGCCAGTTGCTGCTGCGGGTGCTGCGTGGCGATGCCGATGCTGACTGTGATGTGCTTGACGTCGTTGCCCGTCTTGGCATGCGGAATGCGCAGGTCGGCCGCCCGCTGGCGGATGGCCTCGGCCATGCTCAGCGCCTGCGCCGCATCCGTGTCGGGCAGGATGGCGGCAAATTCCTCGCCGCCATAGCGCGCCAGCAGGTCGGTGGGGCGCTGCAGCATGGCAGCCAGCTCGGCCGCCACGCGGATCAGGCAGCCATCGCCCTGCTGGTGGCCATAGTGGTCGTTGTAATCCTTGAAATGGTCGATGTCGATCATCAGCAGCGACAGGGGGCTGCCCGTGCGCATGGCGCGCCGCATTTCCTTCTCGATCGCCACGTCGAAGTGGCGGCGGTTGGCGATGCCCGTCAGGCCGTCGGCAAAGGTTTGCGAACGCAACACCATGGTCTGTTCGCGCAGCAGCTTTTCGCGCCCCACGGCGATGGTGACGTCATTGATCTGGATCAGGCAATGGCGCGGCGAACCGGGTAAATTGATCGGTGTGACGGCGATCGCCTGCTGCATGCGTTCCTGGCCTTCTGCCGAACCACTGCCCGCGCCATGCGTGTACAGGGCGAACGGCGCCTTGTGCAGGGTTTGCGACAGCAGCGACTGGAAATTGTCGCGCAAGGCCTGGGTGATGGCCGAATCGATGCGCTTGTGCCGCAGCTCCGGATACACGGCAAAGAAATCCTGGCCCAGCACGGCGTCGGCCGGGCACGCCGAGTGGCGCGCCATCCAGTTATTCCACAGCACGATGCGGTGCTGCTCATCGAGCACGATGGCGCCCAGGTTGACGGCACCGAGTATGCTTTCGAGCAGGGCGAGTCGATGCAATGCATCCGGCATGATCGTCACGCCTGTCCCAGGACCTTGGCCAGATAGCGGCTGACTTGCTGCTTCAGGTCGTGCAAGGCGGACAGGTCGAGCACAAACGCCACATAGCCGTGGATCTGGTGCTTGGAGAGCACGAAGTCGATATGCAGCATCAGCACGACGGCCTCGTCATCCTGGCCGCCGAACGAGGACAGGATTTCCGCGCTGGTGCCCACGTGGTACAGGGGCAGCGAGCCATGCAGTTCGCTGTCGAACAGGTTGGCCAGGGTGCCGACGCAGGAATTGAGGATGATGTTGCCGATCTCGCTCATCGCTTCCTGTTCCATCTCCGTCAGTTCCTGCAGCGGCATGGCGTCGCCCACCATCAGGCGCACGATTTCCAGGCTCTTGTCTTCCGGGAACATCAGGATGGCTTCGGTGGCGAAGGCGCCGTCGTAATGCTGGCTGACGCCGCAGATGCGCTCGCCATCCTTCTTGCTGCCCAGCAGGGCGGCCGCATCGGCACGGTTCAGGAACGTGATGGAAGGCACCGACATGGTGACTTCTTCATTGACGATCTCGCTCATCGCGGCGGCCGCATGGCCCACCCCGATGTTGAATAT
Organism: Janthinobacterium sp. P210006; assembly: GCF_036231885.1. Classification (NCBI taxonomy): domain Bacteria; kingdom Pseudomonadati; phylum Pseudomonadota; class Betaproteobacteria; order Burkholderiales; family Oxalobacteraceae; genus Janthinobacterium; species Janthinobacterium sp. P210006. Next base: position 1,101,521 of record NZ_JAZARD010000001.1, read on the forward strand.
CTCTACGAGGGCATCGTTTTCGAGTTCGGAGAGATTGACCATGCTCACAATCCCAGGGATGCGATCAGCTGGTGGATGCGGGTTTCCGTGATCGGTTTTTCCATGAAGCCCACGCCCAGTTCGCTGGCGCGCTGGCGGATGGCGTTTTGCACATTTGCCGTGACGAGCACGATGTGCGTTTGCGGGCACAGCGCGCGCAATTGTTCCGCCGCCGCCATGCCGCCCATGCCGGGCATGTTGACATCCAGTAATATCAGGACAGGGGTGGCTGCCTTGACTTTTTCCAGGGCTTCTTCGCCTGTCGCCGCCTCAATGACCTGCCAGTCGGCATGTTTGCTGAGGATGAACTGATGCGACATCAAACGTGAAACCCGGCTGTCATCGACAACAAGTACCTGTTTACTGTGATTCATTTGCTATTCCTGAAACGTCATATCGGTCAATCGTGCCATTTTCGCATATTTTAAAGGGCATAGAGAGTAATTGGCCGCGCAATTGCCCTGAGGCAAATTTTTCCCGCTTCACTGTTGTATCAAATCGAATGCTCGGTCATGATGGCCGGTTGGCCGGGCTGGCAATCCGTTAAAATAGCGCCATTCCTTACTTTAGCTTGAATGCCATGACCCAAGACGAATTGAAGCAAGCCGTAGCCCGCGCCGCCATAGCCTATGTGGTGGACGGTGAAATCATCGGTGTCGGTACCGGTTCCACCGCCAATTTTTTCATCGATGAGCTGGCCAAGATCAAGGACCGCATCAAGGGCACGGTCGCCTCGTCCGAGGCGACGGCCGCGCGCCTGGCAGGCCATGGCATTCCCGTCTTCGACCTGAATGACGTCGAATCGATCGCCGTCTACATCGACGGCGCCGATGAAATCACGGCCAGCGGCGCCATGATCAAGGGCGGCGGCGCGGCGTTGACGCGTGAAAAGATCGTGGCTTCCGTATCGAAACAGTTTGTCTGCATCGCCGACGGCTCCAAGCTGGTGAGCACCCTGGGCGCGTTCCCGCTGCCGGTGGAAGTGGTGCCGATGGCGCGCGCCGCCGTGTCGCGCCAGTTGGCCGCGCTGGGCGGCACGCCCCGCTTGCGCCTGAAGGCGGGCAGCACGGAAGCGTTCATTACCGACAACGGCGGCGAGATCATCGACGTGCTGGGCTTGCAGATCGCCGATCCGGTGGCGCTGGAACAGCAGATCAACCAGATCGTCGGCGTCATTGCCGTGGGCCTGTTCGCCGTGCGCGGCGCCAATGTTTGCCTGCTGGGCATGCCGGAAGGCGTGCGCACCCTGGCGTACTGAGGTGATCGCCGGCGTTTGCCGGCGTAGATGTTTTAGACGGCGGCCCCTTGCGGGCCGCTTGTCATTTGTGCCTGGCGGTACACGGCCACGGTGCGCAGCAGGCCGCCCAGGAAGATGCCGCTGAAGCAGCCATAGGCGAGGCAGATGGGTACCATGAAGCCGTTCGCCTGGGCATAGGCGGGGACGATGGCCAGGGTCACGGCCACGGCATATTTCATGCAGAAAATACTCATCATCAAGACCAGGGGCACCCAGCTGCCGGAGCGCTGCACGCTGCCCCGCTCGGGTATGGCGACGATCTTGCGCGGATCGGCCAAGGTCCAGGCCAGTGCCGCGCCGGCCAGGGCGCCGGCCACCCAGGCGAACGGCGCCATGCCGGCCAAGCCGAAACTGCCATGCACGCCGCTCAGGGACAGGGCCAGCATGACCAGGGGAATGATGCACAGCTTGCGCAAGGTCACTTCGCGGGCGCGGCTGGCCAGCACGCCGCGGTACACGAGAAAGCCCAGGATGGCCCAGACGTAGAGGGGAGTGTGGCTGAAGATTTGCTGCAACATGGTGTCCGCCTTGGTGTGAGGTTGTCGATGGACGTACTGTGCCAGCGGGCGGCGCGGACGGCGAGGCGGATGCGACGAAACGGGAAAGGTCTGCCGTGAAACAGCGTCAGGCGGCGTGAAACGGGAAGGGATGAGGCGGGAAGCTGCCCGCGGCGCGGCGGCCACGGGCGGGAGTAGCGAAAAACTTACTCGGTTGGGGGCACGTAGCCCATGGCCGCATCGGCGCCATCGCCGAAGAAATGCTTTTCCATCTGTGTGGCCAGGTATTTGCGGGCGCGCGCGTCGGCCAGGTTCAGACGGTTTTCATTGACCAGCATGGTCTGGTGCTTGAGCCAGGCAGCCCAGGCTTCTTTCGACACCGATTCGTAAATTTTCTTGCCCAGTTCGCCCGGGTACGGCGGGAAGTCCAGTCCTTCGGCTTCCTTGTTGAGTTTGATGCAGTGGATCGTGCGGGCCATCTGTGCTCCTGAATCAGTGTAGAGATAAAGCGTGATTATAAGGCACTTTGCGCCAGCCCTCGCGGGGCCGTCGCGGCCCGGCGACAGGCCGTTTGCCGCGCCCTTGCGCTGGATCAAATTTGATCTGTACCGTCCTAGCTAGTAAGATGCCTTATCGCGCCAGCCGCTGGCGGCGCCTCGTCCAACCCAGTAGTAGCAATTAACCAAGATGGAATCCCTATGACCTCAGTGAAAGTCCATGGCATCGATGTCAGCAATACAGGCAGCTTTGCGCTGTTTGGCGGCATCAACGTGCTCGAATCGCGCGATCTTGCCATGCGCGCCTGCGAAGAATATGTGCGCGTGACGCAAAAACTGGGCATTCCCTATGTGTTCAAGGCCAGTTTCGACAAGGCCAACCGTTCATCGATCCATTCCTACCGCGGCCCGGGCCTGGAAGAAGGCATGCGCATCTTCCAGGACGTGAAAGCGGCGTTCGGCGTGCCTGTGATTACCGACGTGCATGAGCCATGGCAGGCCCAGCAAGTGGCCGAAGTGGTGGACGTGCTGCAATTGCCCGCCTTTCTGGCGCGCCAGACGGACCTCGTCGTGGCCCTGGCGAAAACCGGTAAAGTGATCAACATCAAGAAGCCGCAGTTCCTCAGCCCTGGCCAGATGGCCAATATCGTCGAGAAATTCAAGGAAGCGGGCAACGATCAACTGATCCTGTGCGACCGAGGCACCTGCCTCGGCTACGACAACCTGGTGGTCGACATGCTGGGCTTTGGCGTCATGAAAAAAACCTGCGACGACCTGCCTATCATCTTCGACGTCACGCATGCGTTGCAGCAACGCGATCCCGGCGGCGCCGCCTCGGGCGGCCGCCGCCAGCAAGTGGCGGACCTGGCCCGCGCCGGCCTGGCCGTCGGCATTGCCGGCCTGTTCCTGGAAGCACACCCCGACCCCGACAACGCCCGCTGCGACGGCCCCAGCGCCTTGCCGCTGGACCAGCTGGAACCGTTCCTGGTGCAATTGAAGGCGCTCGACGATCTGGTCAAATCGTTTGCCCCGCTGAACATCAAGTAATGATGTTCCAGTAATGAAAAAGCCCGGCATGCCGGGCTTTTTCAGTTTTACAGTGTCTTGATCAGTACTTGGGATTTACGTTGCCAGTTATACATATGCTGGCGGTCCTTCGGCAAATCGTCGACCGTGGCCGGCACAAAGCCCCGTTTCTTGAACCAGTGCGAAGTGCGCGTGGTCAGCACGAACAGCTTGTTCAGGCCGGCGGCACGGGCGCGGTTTTCCATGTGTTTCAGGATGCGCTCGCCATCGCCCTGGGCTTGCACTTCCGGGTTCACCGTCAAACATGCCATTTCTGCCATCTTTTGCGCGGGGAACGGGTACAGGGCGGCGCAGCCGAAGATGACGCCGTCATGCTCGATGACGGAAAAATAATCGATTTCGCGCTCGATCAGCTCGCGGCCCCGCTTGACCAGCGTGCCGTCCGCTTCCAGCGGTTCGATCAGCTTGATGATGCCGCCCACGTCTTCGATGGTGGCCTGGCGCAGGCTTTCCAGGTTTTCATGGCTGATCATGGTGCCCACGCCATCATGGGTAAACAATTCCAGCAGGGCGGAACCGTCCATCGAGAACGGCACGATGTGCGAGCGCTCGACGCCGTTGTGGCATGCCTTGACGCAATGTTTCAAGTAAAACGCCGTGGCATCGGGCAAGAAGCCGGCCATCAGCACGGCTTCGGCCTGGTGCGACGACAGTTCGCGGATTTCCACGCCCGTGGCGTCTTCCATCATCGGTGTTTCCGTGATGAAAATCAGTTTGTCCGCATGCAGGGCGATGGCGGCGCTGCAGGCCACGTCTTCCATGGTCAGGTTGAATGCTTCGCCCGTGGGCGAGAAGCCCAGCGGCGACAGCAGCACCAGGCCGTCCGAACCGAGGATGGAGTGGATAGTTTCGGCGTCGACCTTGCGCGTGATGCCCGTCAGTTCCAGGTCCACGCCATCGATCACGCCCAGCGGGCGCGCCGTGATGAAGTTGCCGGAAATGATACGGATGGCCGCATGCGACATGGGCGTGTTCGGCAAGCCCTGGCTGAACGCGGCCTCGATATCGAGGCGCAGTTCGCCGGCAGCTTCCTTCGCGCATTCCAGTGCGGCGATGTCCGTGATGCGCACGCCGTTGTGGAAGCGGCCTTCGACGTTACGCAAGGCCAGTTGTTCCGCCACCTGCGGCCGCGAGCCGTAGACGACGGTGACATTGATGTCCAGCGCATGCAGCAGGGATAAATCATGGGCCAGCACCTGCAGCGCCCCGGCGCTGACGAGTTCACCGGGGAAGGCGACCACGAAGGTCTTGCCGCGAAAGGCGTGGATGTAGGGCGCGACTGAGCGCAGCCATTGGACGAATTGGGTAGGGTTTTCCATTAAGCGCATTATAATTCGCTGCGCGATGTGCGCGCTTAAAATACCTGTAAAAAACAATGTCTTCAGCCAGCAATAAGTCTTCCCCTCTTTCCACCGTTGCAAATGTGCCCGCCAGCGGGGATGTTTCCGCGCCTGCCGCCACGCCTGCGCAGGGCCGCCAGCGCCCGCCCGTGAGCCAGCAACGGCAGCAAGCACCGCGCGCGGAACAGCAGAAACAGCAACAGCAGCAGCGCGCGACAGAGGGCAGGTCCCAGGCCGCGCGTCCACCGCGCGAGGGGCAGGCGCCCCGCCATGAGCCGGCCAGCCGCGAAAGCCGCGAAGCCCGTGACGCGGCCCGCGCCGCGCGCGAAGCCGAGAAAGCCTTCCGCAATCCGCTGCCGCCGATCACGTATCCGGAAGACTTGCCCGTCTCGGGCCGGCGCGAAGAGATCGCCAAGGCCTTGATGGAAAACCAGGTGATCATCGTGTCGGGCGAGACGGGCTCGGGCAAGACGACGCAGCTGCCGAAGATCTGCCTGGAACTGGGACGGGGCCAGAAGGGCCTGATCGGCCACACGCAGCCGCGCCGCATCGCCGCCTCGTCGACGGCCAAGCGCATCGCGCAGGAACTGGGCACGCCCCTGGGCGAAACCGTGGGTTTTAAAGTCCGCTTTGCCGACACGTTGACGAAGGGCGCGTCCGTCAAGCTGATGACGGACGGTATCCTGCTGGCCGAGACGCAGACCGACCCGTTGTTGAAAAATTACGACACCATCATCATCGATGAAGCGCACGAACGCAGCCTGAACATCGACTTCCTGCTTGGCTATCTGAAGCAGCTGCTGCCGCGCCGGCCGGATTTGAAGATCATCATCACGTCGGCCACCATCGACGCGGAACGTTTCGCGCGCCATTTCGGCACGCCGGAAAGACCCGCGCCCGTGATCGAAGTGTCGGGCCGCCTGTACCAGGTGGAAGTGCGCTACCGTCCCGTGGAACGGGAGCAGGTGGCCATGCCGGGTGCCGGCAGCAATGCCGACAAGCCAGGGCAAAGGACCGCTGCCGCGCGTGAAAAGCGCGACCTGATGGATGCCGTCGTCGATGGCGTGGAAGAGCTGTGCCGCATCGGTTCGGGCGACGTGCTGGTGTTCCTGCCGGGCGAGCGCGAAATCCGCGACTGCGCCGAAGCGCTGCGCAAGCACCACCCGCCGCATGTGGAGATCCTGCCCCTGTTCGCCCGCCTGTCGGCCGAGGAGCAGGAGCGCGTCTTCAAGACCAGCAATGCGCGCCGCATCGTGCTGGCCACTAACGTGGCGGAAACGTCGCTGACCGTGCCCGGCATCCGCTACGTGGTCGATGCGGGCCTGGCCCGCGTGAAACGCTACAGCTACCGCAACAAGGTGGAGCAGCTGCAGGTCGAGCCGATCGCCCAGTCCGCCGCCAACCAGCGCGCCGGACGTTGCGGCCGCGTGGCCGACGGCGTCTGCATCCGCCTGTACGAAGAGCAGGATTATCTGCTGCGGCCGAAATTCACGGAGCCGGAAATCCTGCGCTCCTCGCTGGCGGCCGTCATCCTGCGCATGAAGTCCCTGCACCTGACGGACGTGGAAACCTTCCCGTTCATCGAGCCGCCGCTGGCGCGTGCCGTGGCCGACGGCTACCAGCTGCTGCAGGAACTGGGCGCCGTCGATGAAGTCAATAAACTCACGCCGCTGGGCAACAAGCTGGCCAAGCTGCCGCTGGACCCGCGCGTGGGCCGCATGATCCTCGCCGCGCTCGATAACGCGTGCCTGACGGAAGTGCTGATCGTCGCCTCGGCCCTGTCCGTGCAGGATCCGCGCGACCGCCCGATGGAACACCAGCAGGCGGCCGACGAGGCGCACAAGAAATTTGCCGATGAAAAGTCGGAATTCCTCAGCTATTTGAAAATCTGGCGCTGGTTCGAATCCGCCATCGAGCACAAGAAAACCAACCGCCAGCTGCAGGACAATTGCCGCACGAATTTCCTGTCGCAGATGCGCTTGCGCGAATGGCGCGACGTGCACTCGCAGTTGCTGACCATCGTCAAGGAGCAGGGCTGGCGCCTGAACGAAGCGCCCGCCACCTACGACAACCTGCACATGGCCTTGCTGACCGGCTTGCTGGGCAATATCGGTTTCAAGGGCGAGGACGAGCCGGGCGCGGGCTACCTGGGCGCGCGCGGCATCAAGTTCCATATCTGGCCCGGTTCCTCGCTGCTGAAAAAGCCGGGCAAGTGGATCATGGCGGCCGAACTGGTCGACACCACGCGCCTGTACGCGCGCTGCGTGGCGCAGATCCAGCCCGAGTGGCTGGAAAAGGTGGGCGAGCACCTGTTGAAGAAATCGTGGGGCGAGCCGCGCTGGGAAAAGCGCTCGGCACAGGTGACGGCGTCCGAACGGGCGACTCTGTATGGCCTGGTGGTGTACAGCCAGCGCCGCATCAATTACGGCAATTTCAACTTGCCGGAAGCGCGCGAGATTTTCATCCGCGATGCGCTCGTGGGCGGTGACTTCGATACGCGCGCGCCGTTCTTTGCGCACAACCATAAACTGATCAAGGACATCGAAAACCTCGAGCACAAGTCGCGCCGCCTGGACGTGCTGGTCGACGATGAATTGATCGCCGCCTTCTACGACAAGCTGCTGCCGGCGGACGTGTGCAATGGCGCCGGTTTCGAAAAATGGCACAAGGAAGCCACGCGCGACAATCCGAAGCTGCTGTACCTGAACCGCGAAGAGCTGATGCGCCACGAGGCGGCCGGCGTGACGACGGATCTGTTCCCGAAAACCATGTCCGTGACGGGCCTGGAAATGGGCCTCACCTACCACTTCGAGCCGGGCAGCGTGCGCGATGGCGTGACCTTGAGCGTGCCGCTGTATGCGCTGAACCAGTTGCCGCGCGAGCGCTGCGAATGGCTGGTGCCGGGCATGCTGAAGGAAAAAGTGCATTTGCTGCTGAAATCGCTGCCGCAAAAGCTGCGCCGCCACTGCGTGCCGCTGCCTGACTATGCGGCCAAGTTCTGCGAGCGCGTGCATGAAGCGGGCGTGTTTGGGCGCGGCGACCTGGTCGACGCCATCATCGCGGACATCCGCACGCAAATCACGATCAACGTGCTGACGACGGACTTCAAGCCGGAAACCCTGCCTGCCCATCACTTCATGAACTTCAAGGTGATCGACGAGCACGGCCGCCAGCTGGACATGGGCCGCAACCTGGCTACCCTGCAGGCGGAATTCGGCGGTCAGGCGCGCCAGAGTTTCCAGAAACTGGCCGAAGTGTCGGGCGTGTCCGGCACGGGTACGCCGGGTGCCAAGGTGGCGGGCGCGCAAGTGGCGTCGCGGCTGCAGGCGCAGGCGCAGGGCGCTACTGCCGCCGCAGGCAAGGGCGGCGCACCGGCCAAGGGCGCAGCGACCGCTGCCGCACCGGCGTCAGGCAATGCCACCGTCTCGCAGCACATGGGTTTGACGGGCTGGACCTTTGGCGAATTGCCGGAATTGCTCGAAATCGTGCAGGGCAAGCTGACACTGATCGGTTTCCCCGCCCTGGTCGACAAGGGCACGCATTGCGACCTGGAAGTGTTCGACGACCCGACCGTGGCTGCCCGCACGCACAAGATCGGTTTGCGCCGCCTGTTCGCGCTGCAAATGAAGGAGCAGATCAAGTACGTCGAGAAAAGCATCCCCGGCTTGCAGCAGATGGGCATGCAATTCATGGCCCTGGGTTCGCAGGAAGAGTTGCGCGAGCAAATCATCAACAAGGCGCTCGACATCGCTTGCCTGCAAGATCCGCTGCCGCTGGACGCCGCCTCGTTTGCCAAGCGCCAGGCGGAGGGCAAGTCGCGCCTGGTCCTGCTGGTCAATGAAATCGCCCGCCTGCTATCGCAAGTGCTGACGGAATTCCACGGCTTGCCCAAGCGCCTGCAGAATATTCCCGCAGCGGCCGCCACCGATATCCAGTCGCAGCTGCAGGGACTCGTGCACAAGCGCTTCCTGACGGAAAACGAGTACACGCAACTGGCGCATTTCCCCCGCTACCTGAAGGCGATCAATGTGCGCCTGGAAAAACTGCGGGCCGACCCCGCGCGCGACACCAAGTTGATGGCCGAATGGCAATCGGCCGCCGCGCCATACTTGCGCCAGACCAAGGACCGCCAGGCCGGCAAGAATACGGACCCGAAACTGGTCGATTTCCGCTGGATGCTGGAAGAGCTGCGCGTGTCGCTGTTTGCGCAGGAATTGCGCACGCCGATGCCGGTGTCTGCCAAACGTCTGCAGAAGGTATGGGAGTCGATGCAACGCTAGGTTCCTAAGCCCCAGGCAAATACTGGGGTCGTACCCTCAGGGTACGACCCCGGCCCTTGTCTCGGTTTCCAGAGGCACTGTGATGCTGACGTCGGGCAGCAATGTAGTCGGATTACGCTCCGCTAATCCGACCTACGTTTGTCGAACTCTTCATCACCGAGTGCCGAGCGCGAACCCTGGTCGCCCTGGCTGCCGCCCGTACCGGCGCGGCTGCCGCTCATGGATCCGCCCGACATGCTGCCTTCGCTGCCCGATTGCAGGCTGGCGCCGCCCCGCAGGTCGCTTCCCGGCGGCATGCGGCTGCCCGCCATGGCGCCGCTGCCGTAGCGCATGCCGCTGCCATAGAAGGCTTCCATCTGCTGGTTCCACGCGTCGCTGCCCATGTCGGGCCAGTTGTTCTTGTCGAAGCCCGGTGCGTCTTTCAACTGGTTTTTTTCCACGTTGAGTAAAAAACGCTTGTTGACGGGGTCCAGGGTCAGGCGTTCCCAGGGCACGGCAAACAGCTTGTCGCCCATGCCCAGGAGGCCGCCGAAGGACAGTACGGCATAGGCGATCTGGCCGGTGCGCATGTCGAGCATGATTTCCTTGATGTCGCCCAGTTCCTCGTCGCTGTGATTGTAGACATCGTCGCCGATCAGGGTGTCGGCCCCCATCAGGGCCGGCCCCGGGCCGTCGTGGTTGCGGTATATGCCCAAGATGTCGCGGTCCAGATAGCTCATGGTGTTCTCTCCTGTCGTGAAGTGCTGATCGAGCACCCAGATTACGCAGGCGCTCAAGGTCGCATTTGATCTGCCTCAATGGTGCCAGCGGCACTTTTATAAGCGTGCGAACGTACGGTGTTGCCAGCCAAGTGCGGTACTCTATGCATTCTACGGAGGAGGCCGCACATGCTGACGATGCAACGATGCACAGGGATGAACTGGCGGTACGCTCCACAACCACACGCGCGCCACTTGCCATGGTGAAGCCCGCCACCAAATGGCTGCGCGGGCTCTTGCGCGCCGGTAAGGCGCAACAGCGCACGGCAACCAAGCTGGCCAAGGTGCTGTTCGGCCCCGTGCCGGCCAAGCCCAAGGCTCAACCCCGCAGAAAGACGGCGGCCAAGACCGTGGTCAAGCCGCGCGCCAGGCCCGCCGGCGATGCGCTGTCCTCGCTGGCGCCCTTCGCCACGCCCCTGTCGCCCCCGCGCGCGCGCAAACGCCCGGCGCCCCCGCCCGGCAAGTGGCTGGCGGCCCACTATGCGCCGTTGCCGGAACTGGGGCAGTTGCCGGGCCGGCGCCTGCCGTATTTCCTGTACCTGCCCGACAAGGCGCCGAGCGCCGCCATGCGCAGCCGGGGCCGGCCGCTGCTGGTGATGCTGCACGGCTGCGAGCAGAGCGCCACGCAGTTTGCCGAAGGCACGCGCATGAACCGCCTGGCCGAACGCAAGGGCTATGCCGTGCTGTATCCGCAGCAATCGCTGCGTTCGCATGCGCGCCGCTGCTGGAAGTGGTACGACAAGCTGACGCAGGATGGGGGCGGCGACGTGCGCCTGATCGTCGGCGCCATCGAGCAGGTGGCGGCCCGGTACGCGATCGACCGGGCGCGCATCTATATCTGCGGCATTTCCGCCGGCGCCGGCATGGCCCATATCGTGGCCCTGAACCATCCCCATCTGTTCGCCGCGCTGGGCCTGCATTCCGGGCCCGTGTTTGGTGCCGGCCATAATCTGATCGGCGCGCTGCAGGTGATGCAGCACGGCGCCGCGGCCCGTGCCGATGCGGCCATCGATGAAGTGCTGGCGCGCCAGCCCGCGTTTCCCCGCCTGCCCGCCATCCTGCTGCAAGGGCAGGCCGACAAGGTGGTGCGGCCCATCAACCAGACGCAACTGGTGCGCCAGTGCGTGCGCGTGAACCGCCTGCCAGCCGATACCGTGGTGACGGCGCAGCGCCTGCCCGGCGGCGCGGCGGGCGGGCGCAATCCGGCCCATGCGTACGCTTTGCACGATTATCAGGTGGGCAAGCAGGTGCTGCTGCGCGTGGCGCAGGTCGAGCACCTCGAGCATGCGTGGAGCGGCGGCGACGCCAGCCTGCCGTTCAACGACAAGGCCAAACCCGACGCCAGCAAGATGCTGCTCGATTTCTTCGCCAGCCACCGCCGCGCCTGAGACGGCGTGTCGGTTCGTGTCGCGCTGCGACAGGCAGGCACTGGTACGCATCGCTTTTCCCTTCCCTGCATCGCCGGCCGCGCCGCCGCATGGCCGCGCCGGCGCGCTGGCGCAGCCTTTTTCGGGTCCGGCGCCAAATGCCGCATAACTGCGCGTTTCCCGTAAGTGGTATTGCTGCGGTATTTAAAAATCACAAAAACAGGCGATAAAAATAGTAATTGGTATACAATTGGTACACGTTTTCAGTGTCGACTCTGATCGGCCGTCCCATGCCCTGACGGCCGACATGCACTGACGGCAGCCACCCACGTTACGGAACGCGCCATGTCCATCAAGTCCAAGCAGTTGCTGTGGTTTTTTGCGTTTTTTCTCGTCTTTGAACTGAATATCTATCTGTCCAATGACATGATCATGCCGGCGATGCTGGGCATCGTCGGCGAGTTCCAGGCGGAAAACAAGTTCGTTCCCCTGTCCCTGAGCCTGTATCTGCTGGGCGGCAGTTCCCTGCAGATTTTCCTGGGTCCGCTGGCCGACTGCATCGGCAAGCGCAAGCTCGTCTTGACCGGCAATGCCTTGTTCCTGCTGGCCACGCTGGCCGTGCCGTTTTCCGCCTCGATCGAGCAATTTCTCGTGCTGCGTTTCATCCAGGGCATGGGCTGCTGCTTCATCTTCGTCGGCTATGCCATGATCCATGAGCTGTTCGACGACATGGCAGCCGTCAAGCTGAGCAGCATCCTGTCGAGCACCACCATCCTCGCGCCCCTGGCCGGTCCCATCCTGGGCAGCGCCATCATCAGCCGGCTGGACTGGCGCTACGTGTTTTTCCTTTCCGGCCTGCTGGCGCTGCTGTCCTTGCTGGGCCTGTTCAAGACCATGCCGCGCGCGCCGGCGGCGGTGGCGCGGCTGGACCTGGGCGCCATCGTGCGCAGCTACGCGGCCATTTTCAGCAATCGGCGCTTCATGTTCGGCATGTTCACGGCCGGGCTGGCCACCGTGCCCCTGACGGCCTGGATCGGCTTTTCGCCCATCTTCGTGCTGCAGGAGATGGGCGCGTCCTACGCCACGTATATCGCGCTGCAATGCGTGATCCTGTCCGGCTTTGTGCTCAGCAGCATCGCCATCCAGCGCCTGCGGCAGGATTTCCCCCTCGTCTACCTGCTGCGCCTGGGCGGGCTGATCGCGGCGGCCGGCATGCTGGGCGCGGGCGCGGGCCGCCATCACGTCGATGTGTTTGCGGCCTGCATGTTTGTCTATTCCATCGGCTTCGGCCTGTTCAACGGCGCCCTGATCCGTAGCGCGATTACGGCCAGCAAGGAATCGATGACACTGACGACGGCCGCCATGAGCTTGCTGTACTGCATCTATCTGTCCGCCTGGCTGCAGCTGTACAACGTGCTGTGCCAGCGCTTCGGCTATGCGCTGGAAACGTATGCGCTGCTGAATGTCCCCGTCATCGTGGTCATCGCCGCCTGCCTGCTGCTGTTTACGCGGGGCATGGCGGGGGGCCGGGAAAGCGAGGTGCGGCTGGCCCGGCACTGATGGCGCAACGCTGCGCATGTTGTTGACGTGGATTTACCCCCTGTGAAGCTTATTGACACTCTCCTGCGGAAAATGGTGCGCTCATGAAAATAGATGACCTGGCCTCGAAACACGATCAAGCAAAGATTTTCAACCTGGAATACGAGTTCCGCATCAACCGGCTGAAACTCGATTACATCACCCTGGCCGACGTCCGCCCGGCCGGCAGCGACCTGGAACAGCTGGCCGCGGAGCACCAGGCGGGCATCGCCGCCCTGCGCAGCTTCGTCGCCCTGAACTTCAACCATTTCAATGCGGCAAGCTGTTCCTCGCTCAGCTGCATCCCCACGCGCGCGCTCGGCGACGACGAGCGCTACCTGCACCGCATCTGGATGGGCGGACCGCTGCCCGCCATCGCCGGCGACGCCATCGAACAGTGGGGCGCGGCGCTCGACGACGTGCGGCACAACGGCGGCGCGCCGTATGTCTCCATCCTGTGGGCCTGGGATGCACAGCAGCTGCGCAATGACGAGCGCTTCAGCCCCACGGGCGGCGCCGGGCGCTACACGATAGGCCGCTACGCGATCGGCGGCACGACCCTGCATATCAACTCGCTGCGCGCGCTGGCGCTGGACTTCGCGCCGGCCCGCTTCGACTTGCTCGACACCCTGCATACGCAGCGCTACTTCGCCACCCTGTCCGATTATTTCCGCATCCTCATCATGTGCGAATACGGCGGCATGTATATGGATGTCGATACGATCCCCCATAACCCGGCGACGATTTTCCTGATGAAGCCGGAAGTGCCCGACTATTTCCAGCACGGGGACGGCGACGGCGAAGCGCGCCGGCATGTGAGCTGGATGAATCTGTTTCTCGATGAAACGGGCATGCTGATCGCCAAGAAGAACGATGCGGCGCTGCGCGTGATCCAGCGCAATGTGAACCTCGCCTATGCGGGCATCGAGGGCGAGATTCCCCGTTCCTGCCCGCAATTCGAGGCGCGGCTGTTCGGCCAGTTCTATGCCGAATGGAAGAAAAACCTGGGCGTGACCCTGCTCAGCCATGCCGAGTTCTACCAGCGCTATTGCGTGCTGTATGACGGCGTGCGCGAAGCGGTGGCGGGCGGCATCCGCGGCATGCGTTTGCTGGACGATATCATTACCGATATGCACATCCCCTTGAGCGACGAAGAGCGGCGCGCCTATGCGCGCTGCGTGGCCAGGCTCGATGAAATCGACTGGCAGCTGGACGATCCTTTGAACCTGGTCAATATCGTCGATGTATTCGATATCGAGGAAGTGCCGCGCATGGCGTATGCGGCTCAGCTGCGGGCGGAAATCGACCATTTCCACTATTACTCGGTGCTGTCGGACGACCCGCAGCTGGACCGCGTGAATGACGTCTTTTGCCGCTACCTGCTGGCCCACCGTTCGCAGCATATTGCCGCCGGTAATTTCTGGCGCCCCACCGTGGGCCGCCATGCCAGCCGCCTGCCCATGGCCAGCGACGTGGCCGCGCCCGATGAGGACGGCCAGGCGGGTCTGCTGTCGCATGCGCCGCTCAGGCTGGTGCCGGGCGAACTGCTGGGCGACGAGGCGAAGAACCGCATGGCAAAGCTGCTGTTTGCCACCAGTTACCTCGAATACTGTTCCTTTGGAAATAAGCTCAACCTGCAGTTCGTCGAATTGCAGCGGCGGCAGAACATCGACCCGTACCTGGCGCACATCCACGGCCTGCATGACGAGGACGAACGCTTCATCGGCTTTTTCACGGCCGCGACGATGGCCGAGTTCCAGGCTTGCGGCGCCGTCTCGTATTACCGCGACGACATGAAGGCGCTCGACGATGCGTATGACGCCTTCGTGCTCGCGCATGCGCGCGCCGACGACTGTTTCGTCAGCAGCCTGGCCATCGACGAGAAATACCGGGGGCAGGGCCTGTTCCGGCAAATGTTCCATGAAATCCGCGACCTGGCCAGCCGCAAGGGCTGTGCGCGCATCACCTTGACGGTGTGGGAAAAGAGCGAAGCGCTGCAAGTGTATCTGCACAAGGGTTTTCGCAGCGTGGGCACGTTCGATTATGCCTACAGCCTGTTTTACGACCGGCTGCACTTCCTCGTGTATGAGGGCAACTAAGGAAACCGGGGAGGGACGAGGGGAGCAGGGGCGGCCGGCAGCCGCCCCGTGCGCAAGCTTACAGGGCCAGGAAGGCCAGGGCCGCCACGGCCGTCGGCAGCAGGGCGCCCGCCAGCAGGCCGACGGCGCCGATCGACTCATCCTTGAAGCCGCGGCGCAGCAGGGCCACGCCGGCCGGATTCGGCGCGTTGGCGATGACGGTCAGGCCGCCGCCGGCCACGGCACCGGCCACCAGCATGTATTTCGCTTCGTCCGTCATGCCGACAATCAGCGAGCCCAGGTAAGTGAGGGCCGCATTGTCCGTAATCGCCGTCAAGCCCAGCGCGCCGAAGAACAGGGCCAGCGGTTTCAGGCTGGAAACGATGGGCTGCAGCCACCATTGCTGCATGCCGCCCAGCACCACCAGGCCGCCCAGGAAGAAGCCGACCAGCAAGCCCTCTTTAAGGATCAGGGGGCTTTGATAGCGCTCGTATGCCTGCACGAAACCGAGGAAGAACAGGAACAGGCCGACGAACAGCACGGGATGGTGCGCCAGGGCCACCACGCCGGCCAGCACGATCATGTGCACGAGGCTGACGGCCAGCGGCACTTTCGGCGCTTCCACGTCGCCCGCTTTCGGCTTGATGTCGGACGTATTGCTGTGCAGATATTTGCGCAGCAGGATGCTCACGCCCGTGGCGTTGACCAGCACGGCGATGGCGGCTTTCCAGCCGAAATGGCTGGCCATGTAGGCGCTGTCCCAGTTCCACGTGGTGGCCACCATCAGCACGGGCGGCGCCGCGTACGAAGTCAGGGTGCCGCCGATGGAAACGTTGACGAACAGTACGCCCAAGGCGCCATATTTCAGCCATTCAGGGATGCCCTGGCGAAAGATTTGCGGCGCCAGCATCAGCGCGGCCAGGGTCATGGCGGCCGGTTCCGTAATCATCGAGCCCGTCAGGGGCACCAGTGCCAGGCCCAGCCAGACGAGGGCCAGTTCCGTGCGCAGCGGCATCACGCGCGCCACCCCTTTGAGCAGGCGCTGCACGGCGTCGAGCACGGGGCGCGAGGCGGCCACCACCATGACGACAAAGACGAACAGCGGTTCCGTGTACTGGCGCGATTCGGCGTACTCGATGGCTGCATCGCCGCCCGAGACAAAGGCCATGACGATGATCAGAATAAAGGCCCAGAAGCCGAACACGACTTCTACTTCGCCCAGCAAATGCAGCAGGCCCGCATGGCGCGGGTGGCGGCTCGCCAATGTTTCAAACGACTTCGCGGCGAAGGTGTGGATGAGCGCAAGGCCGAAGACGATGGCGCTGATGATTTGGATGGTGGTCAAATGAGTTTCCTTATGGACGGAGGAAGCCGCCCGGTGCATTGCCGAGCGGTAAGGAGAGTGCTTATGGTACAGCAATCGATGTGAAAAACGGTGTTTTTCGGACGTGGCGGGACGACCTGCGGGTGGCGCTACGCAGATATGCCTTGCCAAAAGCAGGGTCAGATAGTACTGTATATGCATACAGTATTTATCTTTATGAATCATGATGCAACATTCCCAATTGATGGCCTCGCCGGAAGCCTTGCACCCGTCCCTGTGGCGTGCATCGCAGCTGGGGCAGGGTGCCACGCGCTGCCTTGACACGGGCTTTGCCGCCCTGTCCGCGCAGCTGCCCGGCGGTGGCTGGCCCTGCGGCAGCCTCATCGATCTGCTGGTGCAGCAGCCGGGCAGCGGCGAATTGCGGCTGCTGGCGCCCGCGCTGGCGCAGTTGCCGGGCTTGCCCATCGTGCTGCTGCAGCCGCCCCATCCGCCGCAGGCGCTGGCCCTGGCCGCACAGGGGCTGGCGCCATCGCAGCTGCTGTGGCTCAAGAGCGCCGGCAGCAAGGATGCCTTGTGGGCGGCGGAAAACATCTTGCGCAGCGGCAGTTGCGGCGCCTTGCTGTTCTGGCAATCGCACGTGCGCGCCGACAGCCTGCGCCGCCTGCACCTGGCCGCGCAAGGGGGCAACACCGTGTTCTGCATGCTGCGCCCCTTGCACGGCGCGCAGGATGCGTCGCCGGCGCCGCTGCGCCTGTCCTTGCGCCCGGCCGCCGGCGGCATCGAGATCGGCTTCATCAAGCGCCGGGGACCGCAGCGCGATGCGCCGCTGTTCCTGCCCCTGCAACCTCCTTCATTATTGCTGCGTCATGCGACTCTGGATCGGCCTGTGCCTGCCCCGGCTCCCGCTCGAAGTATTTTGCCCGCGCTGGTCGGCTGACCACCTGGGCGTGGTGCTGGAGCAGGAGCAAGTGATGGCCGTGTCGCCGCTGGCGCGGGATGCCGGCATCCGGCCCGGCATGCGCCGCGCGGGCGCGCTGATGCTGGCGCCGCAGGCGCGCCTGCACGAGCGCTCGCCCGAGCTGGAAGCGCAGGCCCTGCAAGCGGTGGCGCTGGCGCTGCTGCAATACTCGCCGCTGGTGGCGCAGGGCGAGGAAGCGACCCTGCTGGTCGATGCGGGGGCCAGCCTGCGCCTGTTCGGCGGCGTGCGCGCCCTGTGCCGGCAGATTGCGGCCAGCTTGCGCGCGCTGGGCTACACGGCCCAGCTGTCGTGCGCCCCCACGGCGCGCGGCGCCTGGCTGCTGGCGCGCGCCGGGACGCGCCGGGGCCGCGTGCTGGGCATGGCGAGTCTCGTGCGCCGCCTCGACGGCTTGCCGTGCGCCTTGCTGCCGCCCGCGCGCCCCTACCTGGACTGGCTGGAGGGCATCGGCTGCCGCACTATGGGACAGCTGCGCCATCTGCCCCGGCCCGGCTTGCAGCGCCGCTGCGGCGGTGCCTTGCTGGACATGCTCGACGATGCGCATGGCCACAGCACGGAACTGTTCCTGTGGCTCGAAGCGCCGCCCACGTTCCGCGCCAGCCTGGAACTGTTCGACCGCGTGGAGCATGCGGAAGCGCTGCTGTTCGGCGCGCGCCGCTTGCTGCAGCAGATGACGGGCTGGCTGTGTGCGCGGCAATTTGCCGTCGAGCGCATTCAGTTGCTGCTGGCCCATGAGCGGGGCAGGGTGGCGCGCCCGCCCACCGTCATCGACCTGGCCTTGGGCGAAGCCGTCTGGCGCGACGAGCATTTATTGCGCTTGCTCAAGGAGCGCCTGGCGCAGCTGGTACTGGACGCGCCCGTGATCGGCCTCACCCTGGAAGCGCTGCAGGTGCAGCCCATGGCGCCGCCCAGCGACACCCTGTTCCCCGAGCCGGGCGGTACGCCGCAGGAGCGCCAGCGCCTGATGGAATTGCTGGTGGCGCGCCTGGGTGCCGAGAATGTCTTGCAGGCGGCGCCACGCGCCGATTACCGGCCCGAAGCGGCCAACCAGTGGCTGCCGCTGCCGGCCAGGTCCGCTGCAAGAAACGCGGCGCCGGACTTGCCGCCCGGCTTGCCCGGCATGCCCCGTCCCGGCTGGCTGCTGGCCCAGCCCGTCGCCCTGCTGATGCGCGAACACCGGCCTTTCTATGGCTCACCCCTGAAAATGGTATCCGTGGCCGAGCGCATCGAGGCGGGCTGGTGGGGCCAGTCGCAGGCGCGCGATTATTTCATTGCCGAAGGCCTCGACCACGCCCACTACTGGGTCTACCGCGAACGCATCGCCGGCAGCGGCGAGGATGCCGCGCCGCGCTGGTTTTTGCATGGCTTGTTTGGCTGAACGGGGGGCGGGGGCAGGCACGGGCAAGCCGGTTCCGGCGCCGTCCAGCAGAAGCGGGGATGCTTGGCTATACTTGCTTCCCGGTGCCGCGTATTTAATTCAAGTAAAGGATTTCCATGTCACAGCTTTCCGATTTTCCCATCACCCAGAAGTGGCCTGCCCAGCATCCCGAGCGCCTGCAGCTGTACTCGCTGCCGACGCCGAACGGCATCAAGGTATCGATCCTGCTCGAAGAGCTGGGCCTGGCGTACGAGCCCCACCTGGTCAGCTTCGAACGCAACGAGCAGCTGTCGCCCGCCTTCCTGTCCCTCAATCCGAACAACAAGATTCCCGCCATCCTCGATCCGGACGGTCCCGATGGCAAGCCGCTGGCCCTGTTCGAGTCGGGCGCCATCCTGCTGTACCTGGCGGAAAAGACGGGCAAGTTCATCCCCCGGGACGCGGGCTTGCGCTACGAAACCATCCAGTGGCTGATGTTCCAGATGGGCGGTATCGGCCCCATGTTTGGCCAGGTGGGCTTCTTCCATAAATTTGCCGGCAAGGAGTACGAAGACAAGCGTCCGCTGGAACGCTATCTGGGCGAAGCGAAGCGGCTGTTGGGCGTGCTCGAGCAGCGCCTGCAGGGCCGCGACTGGATCATGGGCGGGCAATACACGATTGCCGACATCGCCATCTTCCCGTGGGTGCGCTGCCTGGTGGGATTCTACGGTGCGGGCGATCTGGTCGGCTTTGCCGATTTCCCGAACGTGCAGCGCGCGCTCGATGCCTTCCTTGCCCGTCCAGCCGTCATCAAGGGCCTCGATATCCCCAAGCGCGACTGATCTTGCCAGCCGCCTGCGGCGGCGGCCGGGCGGCGCTACAATGCGCCATCGGCCGCGCTGCGCGGCAGCTTTGATCTGAGACAATGAAATCCACCCGGCAAGATTTTCCCGGCGCGCACGGCCATGTGCTGGCGGCGCGCCTCGATGCGCCCGACGGCGCCATCCGCGCGTACGCGCTGTTCGCCCACTGTTTTACCTGCGGCAAGGACGTGCTGGCCGCGCGGCGCATCGCGCAAGGCTTGACGGAGCACGGCATCGCCGCGCTGCGCTTCGACTTCACGGGACTGGGCGCCAGCGAGGGCGAGTTTGCCGCTACCAATTTCTCGTCGAACGTGGACGACCTGGTCGCCGCCGCCGACTTTTTGCGGGCCAGGCACGCCGCGCCGCAATTGCTGATAGGCCACAGCCTGGGCGGCGCCGCCGTGCTGGCCGCCGCCGCGCAAGTGCCGGAAGCGACGGCCATCGCCACCCTGGCCGCCCCCAGCACGCCCGCTTACGTCACGCGCATGTTCAGCGGCCACCTGGCGCAGATCGCCGCCGAGGGCGAGGCGCTGGTGCAGCTGGAAGGGCGGCCGTTCCGCATCCGCCAGCAATTCGTCGACGATGCGGGCAGCCACAGCTTGAAAGACCACATCGCGGGCCTGCGCCGCGCCCTGCTGGTGATGCATGCGCCGAACGACACGACGGTGAGCCTGTCGAACGCGATGGATATCTTTACGGCCGCCAAGCACCCGAAAAGCTTCGTTTCGCTCGACGATTCCGACCACTTGCTGACGGGGCGCGATGACGCGGCCTATGTGGCCAATGTCATCGCCGCCTGGAGCGCGCGTTACCTGCAGGTAACGCCTCCTGCGCCATAGTTTCAGCTGCCCGCGGGTGCGGCCAGTTTTTTCCTGACAAGCAGAAACACGATGGCGCCCAGCGGCAAGGAAACGACGAATGTCCAGGGCTGGTAGGCGCTGGTGCCGGCGGCAGCGCCAAACAGCTGGATGGCGATGGGCAGGAACAGGTACTGTCCCGTCGCCCAGTTGAGCGACAGCCGGCCGAAGCCGATGCTGATGAACAACAGCCAGGGCCATTTCCTGACAGTCAGCTTGCTGCGCAGGCATAACACCAGGGTCGACAGGATCAGCAAAGGGGAGGCGATGGCAGCGCCGAGCACCAGATAGTGGGCCAGCGATTTGCCGCGCAGCGTGAAGGTCGCCTGCTCTTCCAGCGATGCCGTCTGCGGCGCCACGCTCAAGCCCATGATGGTGGCGTCAGTGCCATATTTTCTCAGCGTGATGGTGCTGACGATCCATTTTTCGGGATAGGCATACTCGAAGCTGACACGCAGCAATTGAGGCATATCGCGCTGCTCGATGCGCTGGTAGCCCACCACCTTGACGGACTGGGGTTCGCCTGCGGGGAAGACGGCGCTCAAGGCGGGCAGCGCCTGGCGGATCTGATCGCCGTTGTTGCCCGGCTCGGTTGCCATGCGTACATAGTCCAGCTGTTTTTCGCGCAGCAGGTCGCTGTAATGCCGTGCCAGCTGCTGGTCTTGCAGCGGCACTATCTGTTCAAACTCCTTGATCAGGTCGGGTTGCTGGCACCCGGCCAGCATGCAGAGCAGGAACGGCAGGACGCAGGTGCGCAGAAAGAGCAGGAACATGGGCAGGGGACGCAAGGGGACGATGAAAAACGCCGCCCCTGCAGGGGCAGGCGCGGCGCATGAACGGGGCAGGTGGCGAAGGCTCAGTCTTCGTCAAACTCTGCGGAAAGATCCTTCCAGCCCTTGCTGGCAGCAAAGGCGGAAAACTCTTCCGGCGCTTCCAGGACGATCAGTTTCTTGTCTTGCAGGCCCAGGTCGCCATGGCCGAAGTCGGGGCCTACATAGCCGAGGCTGCGCAAGCGGGCCAGGATGTGGCCGACCAGGGTCTTGTCCTTGCAGGCACCCGCTTCGAGCGGGGCGGCGAAATCGACGTAGACGTCGATGATGCCGTAGCCTTCGTCGAAGATGCGGATGGCCTTGATGTCGTGGGCACGGCCGGAGCCGTCGGTGGCCTTGAAGGGGCCGCTGAGCTGGATGTCGGTGTCATTGTTCATCTTGTCAGCATACACCAAAAGCGGCCCCCGCATAGGGGGCGCCGCGCAAAACCTTTGCCGATATCGCCGTCTCAGCGCGCTTGCAGGATGGCCGACAGGCGGTCGCGCGTGCCGGCAATGCGCTCCAGTTGCGGGTACTGCAAGCCGCCGTGGTAGTCGAGCGCCACCGTCTGGAATTGCTTGCCCTTGCGAACCAGCAAGTTGATCGGTTGCGGGCTGGCCTTGGCCGCCTGGATGGCCGCCTTCAGCAGCTTGGGCGTGTAGGCCGTGCCATTGACGGCGAGCAAAGTCGTGTTGCCGGACAAGCCCGCCTTGAAGGCGGGGCCGTCCCACAGCACTTTATCCAGCTTGCCATCCTTGGCGATGCTCAAGCCCAGCGAATACGTGAGGTCCGTGCGCTTGCTGCGCTCTTCCTCGGCTTTCAGGAACGGCGTGGGCGTGTCGCGGTAGACCAGTTTCCAGCCGGCCCGGGCCAGGCCGTCCAGCGGCGCGCCGGGGCCGTGGCCGTCCAGGCGCGTGCGCAGGAACGTGGCCCAGTCGTGCGGCTGCACGGCGTTCAGGGCCGCCACCACGTCCTCGAAGGTGTAGGGCAGGGGCGTGGTGCTGCCTTCCTGCACGCCGAAGAAGGCGCGCGCAAAGTCGTCGAGCGAGCGGCGCTCGCCGGACAGTTCGCGGATGGCGGTATCGACGTCGAGCCAGACCAGCGCGCCTTCCATGTAGTAGTCTTCATCGCGCTGCCAGCTGCTCCAGCCGATGGGGCGGCGGCCATTGATGATGGGATCGTTGGTCGTGTCCTGCATGGCGCGCCAGCTGCGCCCCGGCATCACGTCGTAATGGGCGGCCGTCGCGGCGAACAGGTCGCGCATGTGGGCCGGGGCCACCAGGCCGGAGCGGGCCGCCAGCACATTGCCCCAGTACTGCGTCTGGCCTTCGTAGACCCACAGCAAGCTGTTTTGCAGCGGCGTGTTGAAGTCGGGCGTGTCCTGGCCGGCCGGACGGCGGAACTTGCCATTCCACGAATGCGTGAGTTCGTGCGGCAGCAGCACGCGCTCCGCCTCGTTCTTGTCCCAGTCGCTGAAATAGCCAGGCTTGACACCGTTTTCGCTCGACTGCATGTGTTCGCGGCCAATGCCGCCGAACTCGTCGCTCAAGGCCAGCAGGAAATCATAGTGGCGGTAGTGGCGCGCGCCGAACAGTTTATAAGCTTGCTGCATCATCGCGCGGTGTTTCTCGACCTGCTGCGGCGTCGCTTC
This sequence comes from Janthinobacterium sp. P210006, assembly GCF_036231885.1. NCBI lineage: Bacteria > Pseudomonadati > Pseudomonadota > Betaproteobacteria > Burkholderiales > Oxalobacteraceae > Janthinobacterium > Janthinobacterium sp. P210006. Next base: position 1,124,175 of record NZ_JAZARD010000001.1, read on the forward strand.
CAGGCTGTCGGCGCTGTCGGCCATCACATTCAGGTGCACGGGCACTGCGGCGCCCGGGTCGAGGTCGATGCGCGCGAAATGGCGCCCCGCGAAGACGGGCGAGTCGACCAGGGTGTCGAGGTCCAGCGCTTCGAAATCGATCTGCTGGCTGGCCGGCGTCGCCGCACGCGCGCGCACTTCCAGCGCGCTGGCAAATTCCCAGCCGGCCGGCAGGGTCAGGCTGGGCTGCACGACGATGTCGCGCGCGGCGCGCCCGGCCGGATACAGGGTCATCGCATGCCATTGCACGCCCAGCATGGCGCTGGTCATGGTGATGCGGCCCTGGCTCGTGTCGACGGGCGAGAGGAACTGGTATTGCGCTTCCACCGTGCTGGCGCCGGCCGGCACGTCCACGTGGAACGCGAACATGTTGACGGGGTCGCGCCGCCATTCCAGGGGCGCGCCATTGGCCGACAGGCGCAGGCCGGCCAGCTGGTTCAGGGGACCGCTGGGGCCGTGATTGCCCGGCACCCATTGCGGATACAGCAAGGTCAGCTTGCCTGGCACGGCGGGAATGCTTTCGCGGATGCTGAACAGCTGCTGCGCCACATTGCTGGCGTCGACGTGCAGCACGATGGGCGCGGGCGGGGCGGCGTGGGCGGAAGCGGCGACGAGAATGGCGAGGGACAGGCACAGGAGGGAACGGGCGTGGGGCATGGGGCGGGGCGGCGGCTGGATGGCAAAGGACGAGTCTAGCATTCTGTAAAAATTTCTTACAAATTTAGCGGCGACTGGGGCGTTTTTCGCCGATTTCAAGGCCTTGAAAGGGGCTGGGCAGGCCGTATATCGGTAACAGGCGGATGCTCATGGTGAGGTCCGCCCCTCTTATCGCTTTAATGAAAAGGATAGTTATCATGCGTACTTTTGACCTTGCTCCCCTGTACCGTTCCGCCATTGGCTTCGACCGCCTGGCACAGCTGCTCAACGAACAGCGCGCCGATGCACAGCCCAGCTACCCACCCTACAACATCGAACTGGTATCGGAAGATAAATACCGGATCGTGATGGCATTGGCCGGTTTTTCGCGCGAAGAGATCGACATCATCACGGAGCGCGATTCCCTGCACGTCACGGGCCGCAAGCAGAAGGATGGCGTCGAGCGCACGTTCTTGCACCGCGGCATCGCTGCCCGCGATTTCGAACAGCGTTTCCAGCTGGCCAACCATGTGAAGGTCACGGGCGCCACGTTTGAAAACGGCATGCTGACCATCGACCTGGTGCGCGAAGTGCCGGAAGCGCTGAAACCGCGCAAGATCGAGATCGGCACCGGCAGCGGCGCCACCGTCAGCACCCTGGAACAGCGCCAGGCAGCCTGATGCGATCTGAGTGAGCTGATGCCGGCGCCATGCGCCGGCATTGACAGGAGGGAACATCCCCTCTCCATGCAGTAAAATACTGGCCGGTCGATCCGGCCAGTGTCACGTCCGGCGTCCGTTCGGACCCCGCCGCGGGCGTGCATCGATCGCCATGCGGCGTGCGTGCGGCAGGCAAGATTAAACCCCGCTTAAAGGCGCAAACGCCTGTTTCCAAATGGAAAAATGTTAAGCACCGCCTAAGACTCGTGGCCCACTATTGCATACATCAAAATCTCATTGAATGAGGAGCAATTCATGGAACAGCAAACGAATACCGCATCGCTGAAAATCAAACGCACCGTAGCCGCGCTGGCCGCGATCGGTGTGCTGGGCGCCGGCGGCGCCATGGTGATCCATCAAAACAATGCCGGCGCGAATGCTGCCGCTGGCGCGCCTGCCGTCCCCGTGGCTGCTGCTGTCGCGCCTGCCACCGCCGCCGCGCCGCTGGTGGCCTTGCCCGACTTTAGCCAGATCGCCGCGCGCAACAGCCCGGCCGTCGTCAATATCAGCGTGACGGGCAGCACCAAGGTGGCCTACGACCCATCGGCCCAGGCCGGCAACGACGACTTCGGCAACGATCCGTTCTTCGAATTCTTCCGCCGCTTCCAGGGGCCGCAAGGGGGCCAGCGGGGCGGCCGCGACGTGCCCACGCACGGCCTCGGTTCCGGCTTCATCGTCAGCCCGGACGGCGTCATCATGACGAATGCCCACGTGGTGCGCGATGCGCGCGAAGTGACGGTCAAGCTGAACGACCGCCGCGAATTCCGCGCCAAGGTGCTGGGTTCGGATCCGAAGACGGATATCGCCGTGCTGAAGATCGACGCCAACAACCTGCCCGTCGTGCCGCTCGGCCATTCGAGCGACCTGAAAGTGGGCGAGTGGGTGCTGGCCATCGGTTCCCCCTATGGCTTCGACAGCACGGTGACGGCGGGCGTGGTCAGCGCCAAGGGCCGCTCCCTGCCGGACGACAGCAACGTGCCCTTCATCCAGACGGACGTGGCGGTCAATCCCGGCAACTCGGGCGGCCCCCTGTTCAACACGCGCGGCGAAGTGGTGGGCATCAATTCGCAGATCTACAGCCAGACGGGCGGCTTCCAGGGCCTGTCGTTCGCCATTCCCATCGACCTGGCCAGCCGCATCAAGGACCAGATCGTCGCCACGGGCAAGGCCAGCCATGCCAAGCTGGGCGTGACGGTGCAGGAAGTGAACCAGGGCTTTGCCGACTCGTTCAAGCTGGCCACGCCGGAAGGCGCGCTGGTGGCCAACGTGGAGCGGGGCAGCCCGGCCGACAAGGCGGGCCTGAAATCGGGCGACGTGGTGCGCAAGGTGAATGGCCAGCGCATCATCGGCTCGGCCGACTTGCCGGCGCTGGTGGGCACGTCCTTGCCAGGCGATAAGATCAGCATGGATGTCTGGCGCGACGGCAAGATCGTCAGCCTGACGGCAACGCTCGGCAATGCGGCCGACAAGGTGGCCGAAGTGGCCAAGAGCGACAGCGCCGCGGGCAAGGTAAAACTGGGCCTGGCCCTGCGTCCGTTACAATCGGATGAAAAACGCGAGGCGGGCATCAGCGCCGGCTTGCTGGTGGAAGACGCGGGCGGCGCGGCGGCGAATGCCGGGGTGCAGCCGGGCGACGTGTTATTGTCGGTCAATGGCCGTCCCGTCAACACCGTCGAGCAGGTGCGCGACGTGGTCGAGAAATCCGCCAAGTCCGTGGCCTTGCTGATACAGCGGGGACCGGACAAGATTTTCATTCCCGTGCGGCTGGGGTAAATACCGGGGTCAGTCACTTCGTGATCGGAATGTGTCCCATCGGGACACATTCCCCCGTCGGGGCCGACCCAGCTTTTCATCTTTTTGGGTGAAAGCAAGCATAACAAGATAGAAAGGCAAGCCATGCGCTTATTGCTGGTAGAAGACGATACGATGATCGGCGAGGTGGTACTCGACTTGCTGCGCGCCGAGCATTACGCGGTGGACTGGGTCAAGGATGGCGACATGGCCGATACGGCCCTGCAGACGCAGACCTACGACCTGGTGCTGCTGGACCTGGGCTTGCCCCGCAAGGATGGCCTCGACGTGCTGCGCTCGATGCGGCTGCGCAAGCTCGACACGCCCGTGCTGGTGGCCACGGCGCGCGACGCCGTCGAGCAGCGCATCGCGGGCCTGGATGCGGGCGCCGACGATTACGTGTTGAAGCCGTACGACCTCGACGAACTGCTGGCGCGCATCCGCGCCCTGCTGCGGCGCGCCTCGGGGCGGCCGGAACCGATCTTCGAACACCAGGGCGTGTCCATCAATCCGCTGACGCGCGAAGTGATTGCCGAAGGCCATCCCGTCAACCTGTCGGCGCGCGAATGGGCCGTGCTCGAAGCGCTGATCGCGCGCCCCGGCATCGTGCTGTCGCGCGCACAGCTGGAAGAAAAACTGTACAGCTGGAAGGATGAAGTCAACAGCAATGCCGTGGAAGTGTATATCCACGGCTTGCGCAAGAAGCTGGGCAGCGACTTGATCCAGAACGTGCGCGGCCTCGGCTACATGGTGCCCAAGGCATGAGGATGAAGGTCACGGTGACGCACTCGCTGCGCGGCCGTCTGCTGTGGTTCCTGCTGGCGGCCATCATCATGGCGGCCCTGGCGCAGGCCTCGATCGCCTACCGCAGCGCCCTGTACGACGCCGACCAGATTTTCGACTACCACATGCAGCAGATGGCCCTGTCGCTGCGCTCCGGCGCGCCGCTGGCCAACCACGCGCAGGCGTTGCCGGCCGACCCCGTCAACAACGACATGGTGGTGCAGGTGTGGACGCCGGACGGCGTGCAGGTGTTCCGTTCGATCACGCGCGCGGAACTGCCGCAGCGCGCCGTGCTGGGCTTTTCCAACGTGAAGGCCAACGGTACCACCTACCGCATCTTTTCCGTGCAAACCAGTTCCCAGACCGTGCAGATCGCCCAGGACATGGCCGTGCGCAAGCGCATGGCCGGCAGCCTGGCGCTGCGCACGGTGGGCCCCATCGCCTTGATGGCGCCCATCCTGATGCTGGTCGTCTGGTGGGTGGTCAGCGGTTCGCTGGCGCCCGTGTCGCGCGTGCGCAAGCAGGTGGCGGCGCGCCAGGCGGACGATCTGTCGCCCGTCTCGGAAGCGGGCTTGCCCGACGAAGTGCGGCCCCTCGTGCATGAATTGAACCTCTTGTTCGGGCGCGTCAAGACGGCGTTCGACGCGCAGCAGCATTTCGTCGCCGACGCCGCGCATGAATTGCGCACGCCGCTGGCGGCCCTGAAACTGCAGGTATTGAGCCTGGAGCGGGCCGAATCGGCGGAAAAACGCAGCCTGGCCATTTCCCGCGTGAGCGCCGGCATCGAACGGGCCACGCGCCTGGTCGAGCAGCTGCTGGTGCTGGCGCGCCAGGAGGCGAGCGCCGCCAGCGGCGACCAGCTGCAGGCGGTGGACTTGAACGATGTCGTCAAGCGCGCGCTGGGCGACATGGCCGGCATCGCGCAGGCGCGCAAGATCGACCTGGGCCTGCACCACATGGACCCGGCCAAGGTGGCGGGCCAGGCCGATGCGCTCAACATCATGCTGCGCAACCTGGTCGACAACGCCATCAAGTACACGCCGCAGGGCGGCACGGTGGACATCGACCTGCGCGCCAGCCCCGTCGGCGTGACCTTGTCCGTGGAAGACAGCGGTCCCGGCATCCCGCCCGAGGAGCGCGAGCGCGTCTTCAGCCGCTTCTACCGCGTGCCCGGCACGGACGCCAACGGCAGCGGCCTGGGGCTGGCCATCATCAAGGCCATCGCCGAGCGCCATGGCGCGCGCCTGGTGCTGGACAAGTCCGAGCGCCTGGGCGGCTTGTGCGTGCGCGTGGAATTCCCCCTGCCGGCGAAAAAATGAGGCAGATTTCCCTCCGCCTGGCCCTGGCGTGAGGCCAATCTTTAATCTGCTGCATTGACGTGCGCGCCGTGGCCCTATATTGTCTGCGAAACAAGCAGAACCAGACCACGGAGCGCACATGCAGAAGATCGGATTTTCAGGAACCCTCGACCCCATCACCAACGGCCATATGTGGGTGCTCGGCGAAGCGCGCTCGCTTGCCGACGAGGTGATCGTGTTCCTGTCGCAAAACCCCGCCAAGAAACCCCAGTTCCCCGCCGAAGACCGCAAGCGCATCATCGAGCAGAGCGCGCGCGAGTGCGGCTGGGACAATGTGCAGGTCGTCATCGTCAAGGGCGACTACACGGCGCGCGCGGCGAAGAAGCATGGCTGCGACTATCTGATACGCGGCATCCGCACGACGGCCGATTTCGACTATGAAAACCTGATCCAGCAAACCAATGTGGACGTGCTGCAGGGCGCCAAGACGATTTTCGTCATGCCGCCGCGCGACCTCGGCTCCGTCAGCTCCAGCTTCGTCAAGGCGCTGGAAGGCCCCGTCGGCTGGAACTGGACCATGAAGAAGTTCGTCCCCGGTCCCGCCTACCAGGCGTGGATACTCGACTGCCTGCGCAAGGAGTGGGAAGCGCTGTGGAATTACGCCACCGCTTCCCAGGCCGACATCGCGCTGGCGGACCACTGGTTCGCGCACCTGACGGGGCCGCAGGCGTATGGCGGCCCTGACCGCCACTATCACAACCTCGACCACCTGGTGCACGGCCTGTCCGAGATCCGCGTGTGGGCCGACAATACCTATGCGCCCAAGCGCGACAGCGCGCTGGTCAAGAAGGCGTTCTGGTTCCACGACGCCGTCTACAGCCACGATGAAGACGCCCTGTATTCGAGCGAAGAAGCGAGCGCCCAGCTGTGGCTGGCCAGCGGCCTCGATGCGGGCGATAACCTGGATGTGGCGCAATTGATACGCGCCACCGATCATTTCCAGGGCCCCGGCATCAGCCACGCGCTGAAGGACGCCATGCTCAGCGCCGACCTGGCCATCCTGGGCCAGGACGATGAAGTCTATCAAGCCTACACGCAAGCCATCGTCCGCGAATATGCGCACGTGGACCCCGTGCGCTTCAACGAGCAGCGGGGCCTGGCGCTGCAGCACCTGTGCGCCAAGGCGCAGGCGGGCCAGCTGTTTGGCGATGCGTATTTTGCCGGCCAGTACAACGAGCGGGCAATCGAGAACATGCAGAAAGAGATCGCGGCGCTGGCCGGCTGATTGCCGTCAGGGGAGGGCCGCGGCATGCGCGAGCGCATCGTCGAGCCGGTCGTTGCCCCAGAATAGTTCGCCGCCGCTGAGGAAGCTGGGGGCGCCGAACAGGTGCAGCGCTTGCGCCTGCTGCGTCTGGCGGCGCAGGCGCAGCTTGTTGTCCGGTGTCAAAGCCAGCGCCACGATGGCGCCCGCATCGAGACCCAGCCCGGCCAACGCTTCGCTGACGGCCTCGAGGCTGTCGATGTCGCGGTCTTCGGCGAAATTCATCGTCATCATGCGGCGCGCAAACGGCGCGATCCAGCCCTGGTCCGCGCCGACGAGGGCCACGCGCATGGGCAGCAGGGCCGTGCGGGGAAAGGCGGCGGGCTGGCGCCATGGCAAGCCGTATTTGTCGCACTGGCGCGCCATGTCGCGCCACGTGTAGTCGCCCTTGATTTTTTGCAAGACGAACGGCGACGTTTCCCAGCCCAGCGCCTTGAAGACGACGCCCAGCAGGAAGGGTTTCCAGATCACCTGCACCTTTTTTTCACGCGCCAGCGCCTCGATGCGCATGGCGCTCAGGTAGCTGTAGTTGCTGCCGAAGTCGAACCAGAATTCCAGTGTGGCCATGGTCTCTTTTCCATGCGGTAGCGCAGGGTTGATCCTGCGCCGGGGGCGGAGGCCGGACTGCAGCGCCGGCCCCCGCTTGTCGACCTAGCGCGGCGTGGCAGCTGCCTTGCCCCGCGCCACGTGCAGTTTTTTGAAGCTGTCGATCAGGCGCTGGTGCCGGTCGAGGCCTTCCAGTTGCATGCTGGTGGGCGTCAGGCCGAAGAAGCGCACGCTGCCGTCCACGGAACCCAGCACGGCGTCCATGCGGGCGTCGCCAAACATGCGGCGGAAATTGACCACATAATCGTCCAGCTCCAGCTCGTCATCGAGTTCCACTTCCAGCACCACGTTCAAGGCTTGATAGAACAGTTTGCGCTCGAGCGTGTTGTCGTTGTACTGCAAGAAGGTTTCCACCAGCTCTTTCGCCTCCTCGAATTGCTGCAGGACGAGCTGTATCAGCAGTTTCAATTCCAGGGTCGTCAGCTGGCCCCAGACCGTATTTTCATCAAACTCGATGCCGATCAGGGTGGCGATGTCGCCATACTCGTCGAGCTCGCTGTTTTCCAGGCGGTCGAGCAAGTCTTCCAGGCTGGCATCGTCCAGGCGGTGCAGGTTCAGGATATCGGCGCGGAACAGCAGCGCCTTGTTGGTGTTGTCCCAGATCAAATCCTCGACCGGATAGACTTCCGAATAACCGGGCACGAGGATGCGGCAGGCGGTGGCGCCCAGCTGGTCATACTCGGCCGTGTAGACTTCCTTGCCCATGCCGGCGAGGATGCCGAACAGGGTTGCCGCTTCCTCGGCATTCGAGTTGTCGCCGTGACCGGAGAAATCCCACTCGACAAAATCGTAATCGGCCTTGGCGCTGAAGAAGCGCCACGACACGATGCCGCTGGAATCGATGAAGTGTTCGACGAAGTTGTTCGGCTCGGTGACGGCTTCGCTGGCAAACGTGGGCTGCGGCAAGTCGTTCAAGCCTTCGAAGCTGCGGCCCTGCAGCAATTCCGTCAGGCTGCGTTCGAGCGCCACTTCCAGGCTCGGGTGCGCGCCGAACGAGGCAAACACGCCGCCCGTGCGCGGGTTCATCAGGGTGACGCACATCACCGGGTACACGCCGCCCAGCGACGCATCTTTCACCAGCACGGGGAAACCCTGTTCTTCCAGCCCCTGTATGCCGGCCACGATGCTCGGATACTTCGCCAGCACGTCCTGCGGCACGTCGGGCAGGGCGATCTCGCCTTCGAGGATTTCGCGCTTGACGGCCCGTTCGAAAATTTCCGACAAGCATTGCACCTGCGCTTCGACCAGGGTATTGCCGGCGCTCATGCCATTGCTGACATACAGGTTTTCAATCAGGTTGGACGGGAAATACACGGTCTCGCCATCGGACTGGCGCACATACGGCAGCGAGCAGATGCCGCGCTCCGCATTGCCGGAGTTGGTGTCGATCAAGTGCGAACCGCGCAGCTCGCCATCGGCATCGTAGATGTCCAGGCAATAGGCATCGAGAATCTCTTTCGGCAGTGCATCCTTGCGGCCCGGCTTGAACCAGCGCTCGTTCGGGTAATGAACAAAATCCGCGTTGGCAATGTCGTTACCCCAGAACGATCCCGCGTAGAAATGATTGTTGCTGAGCCGTTCGATGTACTCGCCCAGGGCCGACGCCAGCGCACTTTCCTTGGTCGAACCCTTGCCGTTGGTGAAACACATGGGCGAGTGCGCATCGCGGATGTGCAGCGACCAAACGTTGGGAATGATGTTGCGCCACGAGGCGATTTCAATCTTGATGCCCAGGCCCGCCAGCAGGCTGGACATATTGGCGATGGTCTGTTCCAGCGGCAAGTCCTTGCCCACGATATAGGTGCTCGCGCCAGGGGCCGGATTCAAGGTCAGCAGGGCCTGGGCGTCGGCGTCCAGGCTCTCCACCTCTTCAATGACGAACTCGGGGCCCGCCTGTACCACTTTCTTGACCGTGCAACGGTCGATCGAGCGCAGGATGCCCTGGCGGTCCTTGGCCGAGATATCGGCCGGCAACTCGACCTGGATCTTGAAAATCTGCTGGTAACGGTTTTCCGGGTCAACAATATTGTTTTGCGACAGACGGATATTTTCGGTTGAAATATTGCGTGTATCGCAATACAACTTCACGAAGTACGCGGCACACAGTGCCGATGATGCCAAAAAGTAATCGAACGGGCCCGGCGCCGAACCATCGCCCTTATAGCGGATGGGCTGGTCGGCGATGACCGTAAAATCGTCGAACTTGGCTTCGAGACGCAGCTTGTCGAGAAAGTTGACTTTAATTTCCATGGGAGAATCCAATACTGTGCATATGAGTTAGCCGCTATTATCCGTGCTTTCCGCCGCAGGGCAAAGATTGTTCACTGCGGCCACGCTGGCGGGGCGCCGCCGGAGCAGGCGGGCAGGGCGGGACAGGGGCGCGTGCCCCGGGGAAGCGGACACGCGGCTGCCCAGAGGGGACGGTGCCAAATTGCACTGCCCAGATGCGCCTGTTATCATCGTTTGCATTCAAGGCAACGACTATCTGAATGGAGTTCACAGTGACGGCATACATCCCCGCATTGATCTGGCTGCTCTCGGCAGTGGCTTGCCACCTGATCGCCAAACGGCGCCTTTTGAAAAGAACGGCCGTCAGGGACATGATCGTCGCTCTGACCGGCCCGTTTGCCATCCCCTGGTTTCTTATCGCCAAGTCCGAAAAAGCCTGACGACGCGGCCACCTGCAGGTCCGGGCTGCGCATCTGCAGCGGCTGGAATCCGTGCATGGCAGGGGCGGGTGTTGAATTTTTCAATCTTTGGCACGGAGGAAGAATATGCAAGTCAAGCGAATCGTTGCAAATTTCTCGACGCCGGATGTGGCACTGGCCCGCACTTTTTACCAGGACGTGCTGGGTCTCAACCTTGTCATGGACCACGGCTGGATCGTCACCTATGGTTTGCCAACCGAAATGAGCGTTCAGGTGAGTTTCGCGACGGAAGGCGGCTCGAACACGGCAGTGCCGGACCTTTCCATCGAAGTCGATGACGTGGATGCCGCATTGGCGCGCATGTCGGTCGCCGGGTTTCCCATCGAATATGGACTTGCCGATGAACCCTGGGGCGTCAGGCGGTTTTTCGTGCGCGACCCTTTCGGCAAACTCATCAATATTCTGTCGCACGCCTAGGAGGGGCGCCAGCGGCAGCGCTGGGCGCAAGCCATCTTTCATCCAGCGCCTGCCATCCGGCCGCATGTTGATGCCGACAATGATGCAGACAAAAAAACAGCGGCTGCCCATGCTGGCGCAGCCGCTGTTTTTTCAGGCGGACAGGGCGTTCAGAACTTCACCCACAGCCGGCCGAAGTAGGAAGCGCCGTTCAGGCCGAACTGCACGCTGTCGTATTTGAAGCCGTTGTCCGTTTCGTCCGGATTCTGCGTGGTGGGCTTGACGTTGAAGATGTTGTTGCCGCCAAACGTCAGCTTGGTGTTCTTGTTGATGCTGTAGGTAAAACTCAGGTCGGCCGACGTCTTGGCCGCGTAGCGGGCGTTGGGCACGCCGGCGGCCGTGCCGCTGAAGGTGCCCAGGGTTTGCGGGCCAAAATAAATGATGCGCAAGTCCGATTCCAGCTTGCCCGTGATGTAGTCGAAGCCCAGGGTGGCTTTCGCGCGGGGGCCGCCCTGTTCGATGAACAGGCGTTCGCGCTCGGACAGCAGCACGTCTTCATAGCCTTTCAGCGAATCCGGCGTCTTGACCTTCGTCACTTCCGTCTTGCTCAAATTTAAAGCCAGGAAGGTGTTCAGGCGGTTGCCCGCCAGTTCGCCCTTGTGCGAGGCCGTCAGGTCCAGACCCCGCGTGCGCGTGTCGATGGAGTTGACGAAGAACTGCGCCTCGCCCACGCCCAGGAGGGCCAGGCGCGCGGCCAGGTCCGGATAGTTGTCGGCATTGAAGCGGCCCGACAGCACGATGCGGTCCTTGATCTTGATGTTGTACAAGTCGGCCGTCACGGAAATGGCTTGCGTGGGCGTCCAGGTGGTGCCAAACGTAAAGCTGGTGGACTTTTCTTCTTTCAGCTTGGGGATGCCGGCCGCGTTGGCGACGGTGCCGCCGTTGGGCGCCAGCACCACGTCCGTGGGCACACCGCCGATGAAGTCGGTGAAGGTGGATGAGAAATAAACTTGCTGTAACGATGGCGCGCGGAAACCCGTGCTGGCCGAGCCGCGCAGCAGCACGTTGGGCGCCACTTTATAGCTGGCGGCCAGCTTGCCCGTCACGGTGGAGCCGAAATCGCTGAATTTTTCATAGCGCAGGGCGGCCTGGGTTTTCAGGCGTTCCGTCCAGTCCAGTTCCACGTCGCCATACGCGGCGATGCTGTGGCGTCTGGCCTTGGTGGCGTCGCCGGGCTGGAAGCCGGGGAAGCCCTGGCTGCCCGCGTTGCCGCCCACGCCCACGCCGTCGGCGTCGATGTAGGAACCGGGTTCGCCGGCCATGATCTTGTACTCCTCGCTGCGGTATTCGGCGCCGAAGGCCACGTTCATGCCGCTCATCACCGTGTCGTAGTAGCGGCTGAAGTCGGCGTTGCTGGTCAGCTGCTGGAACGAGAAGCCGCCCGCGTCGTAGCTGCTGGGGCTGACGCCCTTGCCGCCGTTCATCAGGTCAAGGTTGGCGATCGAGGCGTTCAAGGTATGGCTGATGTCGTAGCGCATCTTGTTGTAGCCATAGGTTTGCGAAAAGTCCGCATGCCATTCGCCGATCTGGCTGCGGTGGCCGATGGTGGCGTACTGGTCGTCGATCTTGCCGTTGATGAAAGGCACGAAACCGTCCGGGTACATGGCGGCGGAATTGCGCGATGGAATGTCGTCGCTGCCGATGCCGCCCCGGCCGAACGCGGCGCTGGACGCGTCGCGCGTCTGCGCGCCGGCCGTGAAGTACAGCTTGCCCGTGCTGCTGGTGGCGTAGTCGCCATTGATGTACAGGGTTTTGTTCTTGGACTTGGTGTCGCCGATGATACGCATGCTGTCCGCGTCGGCCCGGTTCGAGCGGCCACGGTCCAGGTATTCGCCCGTGATGGCCAGGGTGCCCTTGTCACCCAGCGCGATGCCGCAATAGGCGGACGTCATGTAATTCTTGCCGTCGCCTGCGGAATACTGGCTGTAGCCGGCCACCGCTTCGCAGCCCAGGCTTTTCTTCAGTTCGATGTCGATCACGCCGGCAATGGCGTCCGAGCCGTACTGGGCGGCGGCGCCGTCGCGCAGCACTTGCACGTTCTTGATCGCCAGCAAAGGAATCGCATTCATGTCCGTGCCCGTGTTGCCGCGGTTGCGCGCGCCGAACAGGTTGACGAGGGCCGTCGTGTGGCGCCGCTTGCCATTGACCAGCACCAGGGTCTGGTCGGAGCCGAGGCCGCGCAGGGCGGCGGAATCGATCAGGTCGGCCCCGTCGGCGCCCGTCTGGCGCGTGGAATTGAACGAGGGCGAGATGTATTGCAGCGATTGCGCCAGGTCGAACTGGCCGCCCTGTTCTGCCACCTTGGAAATGGGAATGATATCGACCGGCACCATGGTATCGGTGGCGGAGCTGGCGACCCGGCGCGAGCCGACCACGCTGACCGTTTGCACGGGGCCGTCCGTGGCCGCCGCTTCCGTGTTCTGGGCCATGGCGGCGGGACTGAAGGCGGCCAGGGCGGCGCTGCCGTACAGGCTGATGAGGACTGCTTTACGCAAGGTGGTGAGGGTCGGCACGCAGTATCTCCAATTGGCTGATGAGCAAGATTCGTGACTTGATTCTAGTGCCATCTTTTCAGCATTCACCAGCGATACTTTGTTTTGTTATTACAAATTTGCTGTAACTGTTGTTTCCTGGTTGATTATCTTTTGGCCGCTGCTCCGCTTGCCTTGTACTGGTGCAGCATGCCCCGTTCAGGTGCTGCGTTGCACCATGCCGCCCACCCAGATGGCTTGCGCGCCGTACTGTACTTCGATCAGGCAGGGCTGCTGCGTCACATGGCCCTGGTGCAGGCGCAGCGACTGTTGCAAGTGCGTTGCCAGCGCGCCCGCCGCCACGCCCGTGGCGCTGTCTTCCAGCGCCGGGTCCAGGTGATTGAAGTTGCGCCCTTCGTACTCGTGTTCGCCCGTGCGGCAATACGCATAGCAGCCGTTGACCTGATGCAAGGCGCTCCAGTCGGCAATCAATTCCAGATTCGGCCGCAGCGCGCGCAGGGTGGTGCGGTCGGCCACTTCCAGCAGCAGCTTCGGACTGCCGACGGACGCGACGACGGGCGGCGACAGCAAGTGCATGTGCTGGCCCATGAGCTCGGACGGCACATATTTTTCCACCTGGACGGCAGGCGCCGGCTGCGGCGCCAGGCCGATGAACAATCCCTCCGCGCGGCGCACCAGCTGCAAGGCCTGTCCGCGCATGGCGGTGGTGATCGTCAGCGCCGCCGGCGCGCTGGGCGCCGTCAGCAGCACATGCGCGGCGGCCAGGGTGGCGTGCAGGCACAGGGGGCTGCGCGTGTGCGGATAAAAATAGTCGAGCACGATGCTGCCGTCCGCCTGGCGGCCGAGGAAGACGCAGGCGCTGACCTGGCGTTCGCGGGCAAAGGTCTGGCGCTGCGCTTGCGTGCCGTGGTCGTTTTCTACGACCAGCGCCGCATTGCCGCCACCGGGGGCGGCACCGAAACATTTTAATGAGTGGACGATCATGGCGGGCACTGTGCAAGGTAAAACCTCAGCATAACTGAGATGGCCGTTTTCAGATGAGTATAATATACTGTGTTTATATACAGTATTGAGGTGGATCATGGGGAGCGCAGTCCTGCCCGAGTATGCTGAGTTGTACTGCCTGAGCAATTTCAGCTTCCTGCATGGGGCCTCGCATGCGGAAGAGCTGGTGGCGCGCGCTGTCCAGCTTGCTTACCGGGCGCTGGCCATCACGGACGAGTGCTCGCTGGCCGGTGTCGTGCGCGCCCATGCGACGGCCAAGCGGGCTGGTTTTCCCTTGATTATCGGCGCGCATTTTCACTTGACGCAGGCCGACGGCAGTCCGGGGCCGTCCCTGCTGGCGCTGGTGCGGGACCGCGATGGCTACGGCAACTTGTCGGAACTGATCACCATGGCGCGCACGCGGGCGGCCAAGGGCCGCTATCTGCTGACGCCCGGTGATTTCGCCGCGCCGTCGGAGGAGGGTGCCCATTTGCGGGGATTGCCGGGCTGTCTGATGATCTTGCTGCCCAGCTATCCGGCCCAGCCGGGGACGCTGCACGCGCAGGGAGAGTGGATGCTATCGACCTTTGGGGACGAGCGCAGCTGGATAGGCCTGAACCTGCTGCAGCGGGCGCAGGATGACGCGCACCGCCTTGCCGTGCAGGACGCGGCACAGGCGCTGGGCTTGCCCGTGGTGGCTGTCGGCCATGTGTGCATGCATGTGCGTTCGCGCAAGCCCTTGCTCGACACCTTGTGTGCGATACGCGTGGGCAAACCCGTGGGCGAGTGCGGCTATGCGCTGGCGCAAAACGCGGAGCAGCATCTGCGCGCGCGCTTGCGCCTGGCCAATGTGTATCCGCCGCAGGCGCTGGCGGAAACCCTGCGCATCGCGGACCTGTGCACATTTTCCCTCGACAGCTTGCACTATGACTATCCCGACGAACTGGTGCCGCACGGCCATACGCCGGCGACGTATTTGCGCGAGGAAACGTACGCGGGCGCGCGGCTCCGCTTTCCGCTGGGCATCCCGGCCAACGTGCAGCAGCAGGTCGAACAGGAGCTGGAACTGATCGCGGAGCTGTCGTATGAAGCCTACTTTTTGACCGTGTACGACATCGTGCGCTTTGCCCGTTCGCAAAACATCCTGTGCCAGGGCAGGGGGTCGGCCGCCAATTCGGCCGTCTGTTATTGCCTGCACATCACGGAAGTGGACCCGGCGCGCGGCAATTCCCTGGTCGGGCGCTTCATGTCGCGCGAGCGCAACGAGCCGCCCGACATCGACGTCGACTTCGAGCACCAGCGGCGCGAAGAAGTGATTCAATATATCTATGGCAAGTATGGGCGCGAGCGGGCCGCGCTGGCGGCCGTAGTGATCAGCTACCGGCCCAAAAGCGCCTTGCGCGACAGCGGCCGGGCGCTGGGGATCGACCTGGCCATCGTGGAAAAAGTGGCCAAGGCGCACCGCTGGTTCGACGGCAAGCGCGATCTGCTGGAGCGCCTGGCCGAATGCGGGCTGGACCCGGAAGCGGCATTGTCGCAGCAGTGGGCCGGCCTGGCGCAGCAGCTGCTGGGCTTTCCCCGCCATTTGTCGCAGCATCCGGGCGGCTTTGTCATCGCGCAAGGAAAATTGTCGCGCCTGGTACCGATTGAAAACGCGGCCATGGCCGAGCGCAGCGTCATCGAGTGGGACAAGAACGACCTCGAGGAACTGGGCTTGATGAAGGTCGACGTGCTGGCGCTGGGCATGCTGTCGGCTCTGCGCCGCGCCCTGGAACTGGTCGGTGCGCGGCGCGGCGAGCCACTCCGCCTGCAGGATATTCCTGCCGAAGACCCCGCCACCTACGACATGATGTGCGAGGCCGATACCATCGGCGTATTCCAGATCGAGTCGCGCGCGCAGATGAGCATGCTGCCCCGGCTGCGTCCCCGCGAATTCTACGACCTTGTCATCGAGGTGGCGCTCGTGCGTCCCGGCCCCATCCAGGGCGGCATGGTGCATCCGTATCTGCAGCGGCGCCAGCAGAAGGAAGCGGTCGACTATCCGAAGGGCCTGGAAAAGGCGCTGGGGCGCACCCTGGGCATTCCCATCTTCCAGGAGCAGGTGATGCAGGTGGCCATCATCGCGGCCGGTTTCACGCCCGGCGAAGCGGACCAGTTGCGGCGCGCCATGGCGGCCTGGAAACGCAAGGGCGGCATGAACAATTACCATGACCGCATCGTCAATGCCATGGTGAAGAATGGTTACGACAAGGAGTTTGCCGAGGCTATCTTCAGCCAGATCGAAGGCTTTGGCGAATACGGCTTTCCCGAGTCGCACGCGGCCAGTTTCGCGCTGCTCACGTACGCCAGTTCCTGGCTGAAATGCCACGAGCCGTCCGCCTTCCTGTGCGCCTTGCTCAACAGCCAGCCCATGGGTTTTTACAGCCCCTCGCAACTGGTGCAGGATGCGCGCCGGCATGGCGTGCAAGTGCTGCCTGTCGACGTGGCCGTCAGCGGCTGGGAAGCGGAATTGGAAGACGGGCAGGGCGCCGCGCCCGCCGTGCGCCTGGGCTTGAACAGCCTGTTCGGCATGCGCGTGGAGGCCGCCCGGCGCATCGAGGATGCGCGCGCCATCGCCGCCTTCGTCGACGTGGCCGACCTGGCGCGGCGCGGCGGCCTGGACCGCCATGACTTGCAGGTGCTGGCGGCCGGCAACGCCCTGCACGCGCTGGCCGGCCACCGGCGCGAGGCGCTGTGGCAGGCGGCCGGCGCCGTGCCCGACAGGGACTTGCTGCGCGTCACCACGCACGAGGAAGACTTGCCCGTGCTGGCCGCGCCCACGGAAGGGGAAAGTATCGTCAGCGATTACCGCGCGCAAGGCCTGACCCTGGGCCGCCATCCGCTGGCGCTGCTGCGCAGGCAATTGCTGGAACAGCGTTTCATGCCCGCGTCCGCGCTGGCCAGCTACACGGATGGCCAGCTGGCGCGCGCCTGCGGCATCGTCACCGTGCGCCAGCGTCCGGGCACGGCCAAGGGCGTCATCTTCATGACCCTGGAAGACGAGACGGGCACCGTCAACGTCATCGTCTGGCCCGACCTGGTGGAAAGCCAGCGGCGCGAAGTGCTGAGCGCGCCGCTGCTGGGCGTGTACGGCGTGTGGCAGCGCGAGGGCATCGTGCGCAACCTGGTGGCCAAGCGCCTGGTCGACATGTCGCACCTGCTGGGACGCTTGAGAACCAGCAGCCGCGATTTCTGCTGAGAGTTGCCGGTGGATAGGAGGGCATGGCATTATTTGAAGATGACCACATTACCCGAACCGATCATGCGTCCCGCCCTGGTCGCCGACGCGCCCGCCATCGTCGCCCTGATCGACGACCTGATGCCCTTTTTGACCCTGCACCCGGACGGCGCGGGGGCGGACAAGTTCATCGAACATTGCCGCCAGCCAGCCATCGAAGGCTACCTGTCCGATCTGCGCTATGCCTACCAGCTCGCGCATATCGACGGCGAGCTGGCCGGCGTGGTGGCCATGCGCGACCACACGCATCTGTTCCACATGTTCGTGCCGCGCGCGCTGCACCGGCGCGGCATGGCGCGCCGCCTGTGGCAGGCCGCCCGCGATGCGTCCTTGGCCAGGGGGAATGTCACGGCGTTTACCGTCAATTCCTCGGCCTACGCCTTGCCCCTGTACCAAAGCCTGGGCTTTGTTGCCACGGGACCCAAGGTGGAGACGGGCGGCATCGCTTTCGTGCCGATGCGCATGGAGTTGTAAAAATAACCCGACGGCAAGGGCCGGGGTCAGACCCGGCGGGTCTGACCCCAGTTTTTGCTTGCAGGCTTATGGCGCTTATTTACCAGCGCACGATCTTCCCCGGATTCATGATGTTCTTCGGGTCCAGCGCATGCTTGAGGGCACGCATGGTGTCGATGGCGCCTTCGCCATGTTCTTCCACGAGGAAGGCCATCTTGTGCATGCCCACGCCGTGTTCTCCCGTGCACGTGCCGTCCATGCCGATGGCGCGCGTGACCATGTCGCTGTTGACCTTTTCCGCGCGCGCGATGTCGCTCGGGTCGTCCGGGTCGACCAGCATCTGCACGTGGAAATTGCCGTCGCCCACGTGGCCGATGATGGCGTAGACGAGGCCTTGCGCTTCGCAATCGGCCTGGGTGGCGAGGATGCATTCGGCCAGGCGCGAAATGGGCACGCAGCAATCGGTGGAAATGGCGCGGCTGCCGGGGCGCATCTGCAGCAGGGCAAAGTATGCGTTGTGGCGCGCGGCCCACAGGCGCGAGCGGTCTTCGGGACGGCTGGCCCACTCGAAATCGCTGGCGCCGTGTTCCGCCGTAATGGCTTGCACCAGCTGCGCCTGCTCAGCCACGCTGGCCGGCGTGCCGTGGAATTCAAACAGCAACAGCGGCTTTTGCGGCAAGGCCATCTTGTCGTAGGCATTGATGGCCTTGACGCCATTTTCATCGAGAAACTCGACCCTGGCCACGGGAATACCCATCTGGATGGTCTGGATCACGGCGCTGACGGCCTCGCCCGTGCCGGGGAACGAACACACGGCCGCCGAGATCGCTCCCGGCAGCGGATACAGTTTCACCGTCACTTCCGTGATGATGCCCAAGGTGCCTTCGCTGCCGACGAACAAGCGCGTCAGGTCGTAGCCGGCCGACGATTTTTTCGCCCTGGTCCCCGTCTTGATGATGCGGCCATCGGCCGTCACCACCGTCAGGGCCAGCACGTTTTCGCGCATGGTGCCGTAGCGCACGGCATTCGTGCCCGAGGCGCGCGTGGCCGCCATGCCGCCCAAGGATGCATTGGCGCCCGGGTCGATGGGGAAGAACAGGCCCGTGTCGCGCAGCTCCTCGTTCAGTTGCTTGCGCGTCACGCCCGCCTGCACGGTGGCCGTCAAGTCTTCACCATGCACGGCTACCATCTGGTTCATTTGCGACAGATCAATCGTCACGCCGCCATGCAGGGCCAGCACGTGGCCTTCCAGCGAGGTGCCGCTGCCATAGGCGATGACGGGCACGTCGTGCGCGCTGCACAGTTTGACGGCGGCCGCCACTTCCTCGGTGGAATGGGCGAAGATGACGGCGTCCGGCAGCATGGGGGGATAGCTCGACTCGTCGCGGCCATGGTGGGCGCGCATGGCTTGCGTCATGGAAAAGCGGTCGGCAAAGATCAGGGAAAGTACGGCAGCAAGGGATACGGGCAGCGGTTTTTTCAGTACCGCCAACTGGTCAGTTTGATTCACGCAAGTCCTCCGTTTTTTTTATTCTACTCCGCGTCCGGATATTTCACCGAAGCACCATATTGATTTTTGCCAGTTGTAAAAAAATCTGCATGGTTCGTCGTGTCTTGGTTGTAAATGAGAATCATTTCTATTAAAATGCCCGCCAGTAGTTATTTTGCAATGCGTGCTTCAACCCGAAAGGCCATGCCATGAAATTCCCCCTGTCCTTCTCCGCCGTCCTGCCCGCCTGCGTGCTGGCCCTGAGCGCCTGCAGCAGCGTGGCTCCAGCGACTGACGCCGCCGCCGGTACCGCTTCCGCCGCCACGCAAGACGTGCGCCAGCTGGGCGAAATCGTCGACCTGCGCAGCGGCCAGCGCCTGAGCGCCGAGCAATTGCTGGCCCAGCTGGCCGCCGCGCCCCGGGTCATCGTCGGCGAGCAGCATGACCAGCTCAGCCATCACAAGATCGAGCAATGGCTGCTGCAGCAATTGCATGGCCAGCGCCCGCAAGGCAGCGTGCTGCTGGAAATGCTGAACCCGGACCAGCAAGCCAAGGTGGACAAGGTCAAGCCGTGGCTGCAGACGGACCCCGTCGTGCGCCCCGAGCACGTGGCCGAACTGCTGGCCTGGCAGCCCAGCTGGAAGTGGGAGCAATATGGCGACCTGGTGATGACCGTGATGCGCGCGCCGTATCCCGTCTGGTCGGCCAACCTGGACCGCAGCGAAATCAAGCAACTGTTTATCGACAAGCCGGCCGTGCAGGGCAAGCATTCGAACCTGGCCAACGATGGCAAGGTGCATGACAAATTGAAGGACATCATCCGCGTCATGCATGACAACCAGATCGACGAGCCGCGCCTGGCCGCCATGCTGTCGGTGCAGCAGCAGCGCGACCGCCGCATGGCCGAGCGCCTGCTGGCTGCGCCCGCGCCGGCCGTGCTGATCGCCGGCGCCTACCATGCGCACAAGGACTTGGGCGTGCCGCTGCACGTGCAGGACTTGACGGGCGGCCCCGCGCCGCTGGTGCTGGTGCTGGCGCAGCAGGGCGCCGCCGTGCAGGCGCCGCAGGCGGACTTCGTGTGGTTCACGCCGCCAGTTGCAGCAACTGCAGCCGTCGCCAGCGCCAAGTAAGCCGTTTCACCTCCGCCGGGCGTTCAGCCCGGCACTCTTCCCCAGCAAGCTCCCCCGCAGCAGCCAGGTAGTCCGTCCGATTTTTTTGCATGCGCGTGCGCGCCGTTGGCGCAGCCATGCCTGTTAACTACTGAAGCTTTCATGCGTATCCCTTTGTTCCATATCAACGCCGCCGGCGGCGTGTTTCTTTCCTTGTTCCATGCCACGGCGCAAGCGTCCGCCTTGCCGCACGACATGTCGCCGCTGGGCATGTTCTTCGCTGCCGACCAGGTCGTCAAAAGCGTGCTCATCGGTTTATTGCTTGCCGCGCTGGCCACCTGGGTGGTCTTGCTGGTGAAGGGCGCCAGCTTGCTGACAGCGGGGCGCGAAGCGGCGCAAGCCGTCGCCGTGCTCAAGACGGCCGCCTCCCTGCCGGACGCTGTTGCGAAAGTGGAGGGCGCCGGCAAACGCTCGCTGGCGCAGCAGCTGCTCGATGACGTGCAGCAGGAGCTGAGCCTGTCGCACGCGCATGCGCCGGCGGCGGCCCTGAAGGAGCGGGCCGGCTTTCGCCAGGAACAGTGGATCGCGCAGCAGGTGCGCGCCATGACGCAGGGCATAGGCTTGCTGGCCAGCATAGGCGCCGTGGCGCCGTTTGTCGGCCTGTTCGGCACCGTGTGGGGCATCATGAACAGTTTCATCGGCATCGCCGTCAGCCAGAGCACGAACCTGGCGACAGTGGCGCCCGGTATCGCGGAAGCCTTGCTGGCCACCGCCCTGGGCCTGGTGGCGGCGATTCCCGCCGTCGTCATCTATAACGTCTTGAGCCGCGGCATCAACCAGTACAAGGCGCAGCTGCGCGCCGCTTCCGCGCAAGTGCTGCTGATGCTGAGCCGCGACCTCGACACGCGCAAGCAGGCCTGAGCCATGGCATCCCTTTTTCCTGCGCCGGACGACGACGCGGCCGACATGCCGGAGCTCTGCGAGATCAATGTCACGCCCTTTATCGACGTGATGCTGGTGCTGCTGATCATTTTCATGGTGGTCTCGCCGCTGGCCACCGTCGACCTGAAAATCGACTTGCCGGCCGCCACGGCCAAGCCCGAGCCCCGTCCCGAAAAACCGCTGTTCGTGTCGCTGAAGGCGGACCGCAGCCTGTACCTGGGCGAGTCGCCCGTGGCGCGCGAGCAGCTGGGCCGTTTGCTCGATGCCGAGACGGGCGGCGACCGCCAGCGCACCTTGTTTTTCCAGGCCGACAAGCAGGCCGCGTATGAAGACGTGCTGGGCGTGATGGATGCGCTGCGCCAGGCCGGTTATCTGAAAGTGGGCCTGGTCGGCCGGGAGGGCGGGTGAGTGCGCCGTCCACGCTGGCGCCGCGGCCCCTATTGAGCTGGGGCATCGCCACGGCGCTGGTGGTCGCCACGGCGCTGGCATTGCTGCTGTGGGCTGGCTGGCAGCCCGTTGCCGTGGCGCCCGCCCATCCGGCCGCCAGCGTGATGGTGGTGTTTGCCGCGCAGGCGATGTCGCCGGAAACGCAGGTCGCGCAGGCCGTGGGCGCGCGCCAGTCGGCCGCGTCCAGCGATGCCCGGCCGGCAAAGAGCACGGCCCGGCAAGAGGCGCTGCCCGTGCTGGCGCGCACCGCCGCACCGGACATCGTCGCGGCGGAAAAGGCCGCGCAGGCGGCAGCCAGTCCGTCGCCGGAGCCAACCAAGGAGACCACCAGGGAAACATCGTCCGTGCCGGCGCAAGCCAGCAGCAGTGCCACGCCGGCGCCCGCCGCCGTGCGCGGGCCGCAGGCGGCGCCGTTCGACAGCGACACGCCGTCAAGCAGCGCGGCGCCCGCCAGCTGGCAAAGCCGCGTGCTCAGCCATCTGGCCCGTTTCAAGCGCTATCCGGGCGACGCGCGCCAGCGCAAGCGGGCCGGCGCCGCCTGGGTGCGCTTCCAGGTGGACCGCGACGGCAAGCTGCTGGCCAGCGAACTGGTCACGTCGTCGGGTACGGTGCTGCTCGACCGCGAAGCGCTGCAAGTGCTGCAGCGCGCGCAACCGTTGCCGGCGCCGCCCGACAACGTCCTGCACCAGGGCACGGTGACCGTCACCTTGCCCGTCTCGTTCAAGCTGGAACCCGGACAAGACCAGGCATGAGGATGCCGATTGCTTTTCATTAAAAAATCTATCCATAACAAATCGAGGGTGTATGCATATCAAGAAGATGGCGCAAGCCGTGGGCGTCTGCGTGGCGTTGCTGGCGCAGCAGGCTGGGGCGCAGTCGCAGTCGCAGTCACAGGAGCGCGGCAAGGTGGAATTTTCTCCGCTGAATGTGTCGGGCGAGGCCGTGCCGGCGGAACGGCAGGCGCTGGAAAAACCGGGCGCCGTCAGCGCGCGCGGGGCCGATACGCGCCTGCAGAGCGTCGACCAGATCGTGCGCAGCATGCCGGGCACGTTCACGCAGATCGATCCGGCGCAGGGCGCCGTCAGCGTCAACATCCGCGGCCTGTCGGGCCTGGGGCGCGTCAACATGATGGTCGATGGCGTGAGCCAGAATTACTATGGCAGCGCGCCGTCGTCCGTGTCGCATGGCGGCGTGCCCAGCAGTCAGTTCGGCGCCCTGATCGACCCGAACTTCATCATCGGCGTGGACGTGTCGCGCGGTAATGTGGTCGGCGGCGACGGCGTCAATGCGCTGGCCGGCAGCGCCAATTTCCGCACCATCGGCGTCGATGACGTCGTGTTTGCCGGCGAAAAAACGGGGGCGCGCACGAAGATGTCCACCGGCAATAACGGCGTGGGACGCAGCGCCATGCTGGCCGTGGCCATGAAAAATCCCGCCTTCGACGGCGGCAGCGTGGGCTTCATGGCCGCCACCAGTGCCAGCGTGATCGGCAACAACTACAAGAATGCCAAGGGCGTCAACAGCGAGGAATTCGGTTTCGGCTACA
Organism: Janthinobacterium sp. P210006; assembly: GCF_036231885.1. Lineage (NCBI taxonomy): Bacteria > Pseudomonadati > Pseudomonadota > Betaproteobacteria > Burkholderiales > Oxalobacteraceae > Janthinobacterium > Janthinobacterium sp. P210006. The sequence continues at coordinate 1,147,271 of NZ_JAZARD010000001.1, forward strand.
ACCGCTACTACAAGCAGAAGCCCAAGTCGCAGCTGCTCAAGCTGGACCTGAAATTGAGCGACTTCCACTCCCTGGAACTGTCGGCGCGCGATTACCGCAACACGTTTACGCGCCGCGATATCCAGAGCGATGACTACTACGTCAAATACCACTACACGCCGTTTTCGGAATTGATCGATTTCAATGTGGTGGCCAGCAGCAGCCGCGGCAACCAGAAATACATGCCCGAGGCGCTGACCAACTTTATCAACACCAACGCGGCCAACCGCGCGGATGCTCTCGACATCAACAACACCAGCAGCTTCAAGCTGGCGGGCGGCGATGCGCTGGTGACCATCGGCGGCAAACTGATGCGCAACAAGTACAGCAAGCACGTGGAAAGCCTGGTCGACGATCCCGACAATCCGGATGCCAACCAGCAATCGATCGAAAACAATACGTTTGGTCCCGAGGGCGTGCAAAAGATCAACAGCCTGTATGCGGGCCTGCAATACAATCGCGGCATCTACCAGGTCAATGCGGGCCTCAATTACACGCACTTCAACTTGACGGGCTACAAACCTGCCTGCGACTTGCGCGTGCAGTGCTTCCCGCAAGGGGCAAGCAATATTGCGCTCAAGGAGCATGGCATCAATCCCTCGCTGCTCGTTTCCGCCCAGGTGACGCCGTGGTTCCAGCCGTTTGCCAGCGCCGAGCGCACCATGCGCGGGCCGAATCCGCAGGAAGTATTTTTCTCGAATGACGGCGGGGCGTCGATGAACCCGTTCCTGAAGGGCGAGCGGGCCAGCACTTACCAGCTGGGCTTTAATTCCAGCTTGCATGGCTTGCTGAGCGCCAATGACGCGCTGAACTTCAAGGCCCTGTATTTCAAGAGCAAGATCGACGGCTATATCACCAGCCAGTCCTTCCTCGTGTGCGACAGCGGACGCAAGTGCAATATCGCGGAAGTGATCGCCAAGGACTGGCAGAATGTGGATGACTATGTGACCAATATGTATATCTACATCAACTCGGCCACGCCCGTGCACTCGCGCGGGTGGGAGCTGGAAGCGCAGTACCAGCTGGGCCCGGCTTTTGCGCGCCTGTCGTACACGCGCGAAAAGACCAGCCAGCCCACCTCGATCGCCAGCGCGTGGTTTGGCGCGGCCGACATCAGCGAGCTGCCCAGCACGTACTACAACCTCGACGTGGGCACGCGTCTGCTGGACAACAAACTGGAAGTGGGCGCCATCCTCAAGCACACGGGTTCGAACCGCCGCTTGTCGCCGGACAATGAAGCGGACGAGGCGACGGGCGAAGTGACGAAGGTGGACAATCCGAAGATTCCGGCCGTGATCGACCTGTACGCCAGCTACCAGGTCAGCAAGAACCTTTTCCTGCGCCTGTCCGTGCAGAACGCCATGAACAAGGATTTCTCGGAAGCGCTGAACCGCTTGAACTCGATGCCGTCCCAGTCGCAGGACAACACGCCGCTGAGCACGGCGCGGGGCAGGACGTATGTGGCGGGGCTGGAATACCGCTTCTAGTTTTTTAGCAAAGCTGCGACGCCTGACAAAACTGTAGCGAGCGGATGTGATTTGTGGCCGAGAAGCGCAGCTGTGCTATGGCACAGTGAGCATCGCCGGCCGCAAAGCGCACCGCGCAGTAAGTTTTGTCAGGTGTTATCAACGCGGCGTGGTGCCGTAGTAGCTGTGGATGGAATTGACCCACGTGGTATCGGCCATGTTCGGCCAGTTATCCGTGTCGAAGCCGGGCGCGTTTTCAATGCGTTCCTTGTCGACGTTCAAGGTGAAGCGCTTGTTGACGGTGTCGAGCAGCAGCGCTTCCCACGGCACGGCGAACAGCTTTTCGCCGATGGTGAAGACGCCGCCGTGCGACATGACGGCATAGGCAATCTTGCCGCTGCGCATGTCGATCATGATTTCCTTGATTTCGCCCAGGTGTTCATCCTTGGCGTTGTGCACATGGTCGCCGATCAGGGTGTCGGCACCCATCAGTTCAGGGCCGGGGCCTTTGTGGCCGCGGTTGACATACATGCCGTAGGCGTCGCGTTCTTCGTAGCTCATGATGGACCTCCTGTTGAAAAATCCCAGTCTGCGGCCGGGGCGCGGCAGGGTCTGTTCGGTCTCCCACACAAAGTATGGAATTGGAAATATTTCAATTATTGCCAGTGCGCAATTTTGTTGTGCGTAGACAGCAGGAGGGGGAGCGATAGTCGGCATTTGGCGCAAATTTCCACGCGCGGGGGGCGACGCAGGCGGGCTTTAGTGTATAATTTCAATTTCCCGCACGTGCCGTTCGGCACCATCTGCAATGACCAAATTTGTCTTCGTCACTGGTGGCGTTGTGTCTTCCCTTGGTAAAGGGATTGCCGCCGCCTCCCTCGCCGCGATCCTCGAATCGCGCGGCCTTAAAGTCACCATGCTCAAGCTCGACCCGTATATCAACGTCGATCCTGGCACGATGAGCCCTATGCAACACGGTGAAGTATTCGTTACCGACGACGGGGCCGAAACCGACCTCGACCTCGGTCACTACGAGCGCTTCATTTCCACCCGCATGAAAAAGGTGAATAACTTCACCACTGGCCAGATCTATGAATCGGTGATCCGCAAGGAACGCCGGGGCGAATATCTGGGCAAGACCGTGCAGGTGATTCCGCATATCACCAATGAAATCCAGGATTACATCCGCCGTGGCGCCGAAGGCTACGACGTGGCCCTGTGCGAAATCGGCGGCACCGTCGGCGATATCGAATCCTTGCCATTCCTGGAAGCGGCGCGCCAGCTGAGCCTGCGCGCCGGCCGCAAGAACACGGCGTTCGTCCACCTGACCCTGGTGCCTTACATCGCCTCGGCCGGTGAACTGAAAACCAAGCCGACCCAGCACTCGGTACAGAAGCTGCGCGAAATCGGCATCTTGCCAAACGCATTGCTGTGCCGCGCCGACCGCGCCATCCCGGAAGACGAGCGCGCGAAAATCTCGCTGTTCTCGAACATCGAGGAAGACGCCGTCATTTCCGTGTGGGATGTCGACACCATCTACAAAGTGCCGCAGATGCTGCACGACCAGGGCCTCGACAAGATCATCTGCGACGCGCTGGACCTCGATCCTGCACCGGCCGACCTGTCGATCTGGAGCAAGCTGATCTACACGATGGAACACCCGAAGGCGGAAGTGACCGTCGGCATGGTCGGCAAGTATGTCGAACTGACCGAGTCGTACAAGTCGCTGATCGAAGCGCTGCGCCACGCAGGCATCCACACGGAAAGCCGCGTCAACATCGAGTACATCGATTCGGAAGAAATCGAAACGACGGGTTGCGACAACCTGGCCAAGTACGATGCCATCCTGGTACCGGGCGGCTTCGGCAAGCGCGGCGTGGAAGGCAAGATCAAGGCCGCCCAGTTCGCCCGTGAAAACAAGATCCCTTACCTGGGCATCTGCCTGGGCATGCAAGTGGCCCTGATCGAATACGCGCGCAACAAGGCAGGCATGCCGAACGCGAATTCGACCGAGTTCGACCTTGATACGGATCAACCTGTCGTTGCGCTGATCAATGAGTGGCAAAACCACGATGGTAAAGTCGAGTTGCGCGATGAAAACTCGGACCTGGGCGGTACCATGCGCCTGGGCGCGCAGACCTGCGCCGTTAATCCGGGCACCCTCGCTGCCGAGATCTACGGCAGCGTGGTGACCGAGCGTCACCGCCATCGCTACGAAGCCAATAATCATTACCTGGCCCGTGTCGAAGCGGCTGGCCTGATCGTGTCGGCCCGCACGCCGAGCGAAGATTTGTGCGAAATCATGGAATTGCCACGCACGGGTGAAAATGCCCACCCATGGTATATGGGCGTGCAATACCATCCTGAGTTCAAATCGACGCCACGCACCGGCCATCCGCTGTTTACCTCGTTCATCAAGGCAGCGCTGGCGCACAAGGAAGCCAACGCCGCCGCGGAATAACGCGGGTCGATTGCGACAGTATTACCCGTAAGACAGCTCCCGGCCTGCCAGTCTGCGCCGGGAGTTTCTTTGCCCACTTTGTGCAATTGCGCATCAGAACGCAGTGTGCAGCCCCTGTTACGCTTAACTTTGGAGAATGACATGAGTGCTATTGTTGATATTATCGGTCGCGAGATCCTGGACTCGCGCGGCAATCCGACCGTCGAATGCGATGTGTTGCTGGAATCGGGCGTGATGGGCCGTGCGGCCGTGCCGTCGGGTGCCTCGACCGGTTCGCGCGAAGCCGTGGAATTGCGCGATGGCGATGCCAAGCGCTACTTCGGCAAGGGCGTGCTGCAAGCATGCGAAAACATCAACACCGAAATCTCCGAAGCCATCATGGGCCTGGACGCCAATGAACAGGCTTTCCTGGACCGTACCCTGATCGACCTGGACGGCACGGAAAACAAATCGCGCCTGGGCGCCAACGCCATCCTGGCCGTCTCCATGGCCGTGGCCAAGGCTGCCGCCGAAGAAGCGGGCTTGCCGCTGTACCGCTATTTCGGCGGTTCGGGCGCCATGCAGATGCCAGTGCCGATGATGAATGTCATCAACGGCGGCGCGCACGCCGACAACAACCTGGATATCCAGGAATTCATGATCATTCCCGTGGGCGCCCCGTCGTTCAAGGAAGCCGTCCGCTACGGCGCGGAAGTATTCCACACGCTGAAAAAGATCCTGCACAAGAAGGGCCTGAACACCAACGTGGGCGACGAAGGCGGTTTCGCGCCATCGCTGGCCAACCATGAAGAAGCCATCAAGCTGATCATCCAGGCCATCGAAGAAGCAGGCTACGAGCCAGGCACGCAGATCGCCATCGGCCTCGATTGCGCCGCGTCCGAGTTCTACAAGAACGGCAAGTACGAAATGGAAGGCGAAGGCCTGAGCCTGACGGCCACCGAGTTCACCAACCTGCTGGCGACCTGGTGCGACAAGTACCCGATCATCTCGATCGAAGACGCGATGCACGAAGGCGACTGGGACGGCTGGGCGATCCTCACCAAGGAACTGGGCAAGAAAGTGCAGTTGGTCGGCGACGACCTGTATGTCACCAACACCAAGATCCTGAAAGAAGGCATCTCGAAAGGCATCGCCAACTCGATCCTGATCAAGATCAACCAGATCGGCACCCTGACGGAAACGTTCGCCGCCATCGAAATGGCCAAGCGCGCCGGCTACACGGCCGTCATTTCGCACCGCTCGGGCGAAACGGAAGACTCGACCATCGCCGATATCGCCGTTGCCACGAACGCCCTGCAGATCAAGACGGGCTCGATGTCGCGCTCGGACCGCATGGCCAAGTACAACCAGCTGCTGCGCATCGAAGAAGACCTGGGCGACATCGCCAGCTATCCAGGACGCGATGCGTTCTATAATCTGAAGTAAGCTGCTGTAAAACCCACTGGCCGGCCGGAGATGTTCCGGCCGGTTTTTTAACTGAATGTCCCATGCGCCTCATTACGCTCGCCCTCGCAGCCCTGCTGCTGTTGATCCAATTTCCCCTCTGGCTGGGTAAAGGCGGCTGGCTGCGTGTTGCCGACATGGAAGCCCAAGTGGCGGTGGCCAATAAAAAGAACATGGAATTGAAGGCGCGCAACGCCAAGCTCGAATCCGAAGTGCGCGACCTGAAAGATGGTACGGGCGCCGTCGAAGAGCGTGCCCGCTATGAGCTGGGCATGGTCAAACAGAATGAGATTTTCGTGCAGATCGTGCGCAAGGGGCAAACCCCGCCACTGCTGGAAACGCCGGTGGACGCTGCCGCGTCGCGCTAGGACAGGATTACTTCCCTCTTGCCAGCCTGGACCGATTGCCAGGCTGACGCATCACAATTGCTGCACCTTGTACTGCTACACACGACTGCCGCATGGTGCGGCGGGTGGCTGCTGCCTGCTGCCGGATCAGAAACGGGCTTTGCCGGTCGAGATCAGGTAAAAATGGATGCCGGTGACCACGACGGCGACGGCGACCAGTACGGTTTCGAGAAACATCATAAAAATTCCAGTAAGTTAAGTAAATTGTTTATATAGTGTTAGCCTAAAAAAACGCCCAGGGCCAGGCGCCCAGCCGAAGACAGTACGCAAGTACGGCAAGGCGCCGGCAACGCCGCCCTGGACGTTTTTTTAACCGCGGGAAGCCAGGAAGCGGAGCTCGGCTGCCAGATTCGGCATCAGTTTTTCGTAGCGGTTCGCTTCCGAGTTCAGCAGGGCGAAATCGCGCTGGCTGGGACGCACATGGCGTTCCGTATCGGCGCTGGCGGTGCCTGCTGCAATGACTTCCTTCTGTGCCAGTTCGCTGTACGGCTTGGAAGCGAGCAGGGCGCCCAGGAAGGCGCGCGTGGCGCGGCCCAGGTTGCTGAAATAGTTGTCGTTGTTGCTGTAAGTGTTGGTAAAAGTGGACATATGCCCTCCATGAATGGTCTGTTGTTGCATTGCACAATAATGGAGTTCGCGATATATGTCTAATTCCAAATTCCAATTTCAGTAATTCAAGAAACGAATAATAAGGGCGTAGCCGCCGGCCACGCCCTGGAAATGAATTTGTTACGAAATGTTTATCCTGCGGCGATGCGTCCCAAACCCGGATCGTCGCTGAAAAAACCGTCGAGTCCCGTCTCGATGTAGCGGCGCATTTCCGCCACGGAGCCCGCTTCGTTGCGCGCATTTTCGCCATTGCCGTCGCGGAAATCGGCCGCCAGGAAACGGTTTTCCGGGCGGAAGGTCCACGTGTGCAGCAGCAAGCCTGCCTGGTGCGCATCGTCGACGATGGACGTGGGCTTGGCCAGGCGCTGATCGGCGCCCAGCGGGATCACGCCCCGCGTGGGCGGCGCCACCACGTCCGCGTAGGCGGCGATGTCGCGCAGGCCGGCCGGCGTCGTCATTTGCCCGAACGTCAGCTTGCCGCCCGCCTTGGCCACGTCCATGGGGCGCACATCGCCGCCCACCACCAGCTGCATCAGGCGCACGTTGGCGCGCCGTCCCAGCTTCTCGCGCAAGTATTTCAAATTCGCCACTTCGAAGGACTGGATTTCGATGGGCGCGCGGCGCGTGTACTCGTGCGCCAGCATGGTCGACAGGAAGCGGTCTTCCAGCGCCAGGCCCGCATCGCGGAAATATGTGGAGCTTTTCAGCTCCGGCACGAGGCCGATGACGCGTCCGCTGGCCGCTGATTGCGCTGCAACAAAATCGATGATTTCTTCCCACGTCGGGATCTGGAATTGTCCATCGTACAAGGTGTTGCCGGTGCGTACTTTCGGCAGCCGCTCGATGGCGCGCAGGGTTTTCAGTTCCGCCAGGGTGAAGTCGTCGACGAACCAGCCTTCGTGCCATTCGCCGTCGACCATCTTCTTGCCGCGCCGGCTCGCAAACTCGGGACGGCGCGCCACGTCGGTGGTGTCGATCAGATTGCTTTCATGGCGCGCGACCAGAATGCCGTCGCGCGTGGCCACCAGGTCCGGCTCCACGTAGTCGGCGCCGTCGAGGATGGCCTTGGCGTACGAGGCCAGGGTGTGTTCGGGGCGCAGGGCGCTGGCGCCCCGGTGCGCGAACACCAGCGGCCGCGATGGTGGCGTGGCCAACAGGCCCGCGGCAAAGCCGGGCGCGGCGGCCAGGGCCAGGCCGCCGGCGGCCGCCTGGACGAAGCTGCGGCGCGAGAAGTGCCGTTGCGGAAGGATAGGTGTACGCATCAGAAATCTGCCGTCAAGGTCAGGAAGCCCTGGCGCGGGGCGATGGGGAAGGTGTTGTATGTCTTGTCGGCCGCGCCCACCACCACGTTCAAGGAGCCTTCGCGGTTGGCCAGGTTGCTGACGTTGACACGCCAGCGCGGGTTTTTCAGCCAGCCGGCCATGGCCGGCAGCTTACCCGACACGCCCAGACCCATCAGGAAATAGCTGGGCACGGACAAATCGTTGGTGTACGTCGCGTAGCGCTTGCCCACATAGTCTCCCGTCAGCTGCACTTCGATATCGCCCACGGTGGCCGATGCCACGAACTTGTTCAGCCACTCGGGCGAGCCCGGCACGTTCTTGCCGGCGGTCAGCACCAGTGCGGCGCCATTGTTGTAATTGTCCGCGTACTGCGAGCGGTTGTACGACAGGGCATTGTAGAACGAAAAATTGTTGCCAAAGTGTACGGTACCGGCGATGTCGATGCCGTCCGTGCGCACGCTGCCCACGTTGGCCAGCACAGGGTTGCCGCCAATGATGGAGGAAATCACGGGCGTCGGGCTGATCTGCAGCAAACGGTTGCTGAAATCGACGTGATAGACGTTGACCTGGCCATCGATGGCCGTGATGGCGCCCAGGTTCAGCGGGTGGCTGCCGCGCACGCCCACTTCATAGGTGAGGGCCGTTTCCGGCTTGGCGTCGCGCTTGAACAGGTCGAAGGCGGCCTGGCTCGACAAGCTCCACGGCGAGGCGCCGCCGCCGCCGTAGGTGACGAACTGGCGCATGTTTTTCTGGATATTGAAGTACAGCTGGTCTTGCGGCGTGAAGTCCCAGCGCGCGCCGACCTGCGGCAGGAACCATTTCTTCGTGTTGATGGTGCCGACCGGCAAGGCCGTCGAGCCGCCGGCAATGGCGCCCTTGGCCGGCTGCACGGGGAACTGGCCATCGGCAAACTGCAGGCTGGACTTGAAGCCGGCCTGCAGGGCGATATCGGGACGGATGCGCCACTCATCCTGCAGGTGCAGCTGCACCACCTTGTTGTCGATCTCGCTGCCGTACTGCGTGATCAAGGGATTGCTGGGGCGGTCGTACGGCGAGGTGGGGTTGTTCACGTCCAGCGCATACCAGCGGCGGTAGGCGGAAGAGCGGTTCTGTTCCAGCCACAGGCCCGCTTCCAGCTGGTGCTCGCCGATTTCCTTGCGCAAGGTGGAAATGAAGCCGCCCCGCTTGATGTCGTATTCCGTCGTGCGCACGGCATAGCCCGAGTTGCCGAACACCTGTTTCAGGTTCTGGTTCGGGTAATACACGCTGAACAGGCCCGGCAAGCCGGCCACGCCGATGGGGCCGGCCACCACGCCCGCGCCGTCATCCTTGTGGTAATACACCTGGTTGGCCCACGTCGTGCCTTCGCCCAGATTGGCGTCGAACTTGGCGTAGGCCAGGTAGTCGGTGCGCTGCGCATCGCTGTAGTAGTTGCGGTAGTTGTTGCCGTCGGCGGCCGGCGTGGCACCCGTGGGCGACAGGTAATTGAGGGCCGCCTTGAAGTCCGGATACAGGAAGGGGCGCGTGTACGGCGCGCTCGTTTCGCCCGCCACGTGCACGGTGCTGTCTTCGTTCGGCTCGATCTTGTCCGAGTAATTGAAGAACAGGGTCAGCTTGCCCGCCTCGCTGCGGTTGACATATTTTGCGTTGAACTGGTCGCCGCCCTGGCGCGCATCGAAGTCCCAGGCGCGCGCTTCGTGGTGCAGGATGGAGAAATAGGCGCTGCTGCCGTCTCCGAAGGCGCCCGTGTCGTAGCGGGCAAACGTGCGCGAGGTGCGGTGGCTGCCCACCGTTTGCTGCACGCTGGCACCCTGCGTGGCCAGCGGGTCGCTGGAATAGGTTTCGATGGTGCCGCCCAGGTTGCTGGTCGAGGCCGTGGCCAGGTCGCCCGCGCCCGACGACAGCACGACGCTGCGCACGTTTTCGCTGATCACGGCGCGCTGCGGCGACAGGCCGTTGTAGTTGCCGTATTGCTGGTCGCCCAGCGGCACGCCATCCATGGTGTAGCCGAGTTGCTGACCGGAAAAGCCGTGCACGAACAGCGACAGGTTTTGCTCGTTGTTGCCCCATGGATCGGCCGTCTGGAAGCTGACGCCGGGCAAGGTTTGCAGGGCTTTCAGGGGATTCGTGCCGGGCAGGATTTTCTGGATTTCATTCTTGCTCAGTGCCACGGAGGAGCGCGTCTTGCGCGAGGAAATCTCCACGGTGGCCATCGGGGCATTGTCGTCGGCAGCGGGGGCCGCAGCGGCCATGTCGGTGGCGGCGGACGCCACGGCGGCGGCCACGGCCGTTTGCGCCAGGGCAGGCAGGGAGAGGCCCGCGGCGCAAGCGCCCAGCAAAACATGGAAGGAATGGCGGCGCAGGGCCAGCGTCAAGTGGGAGTTCATCATCAGCCTGTGGAAAGTATTGGAAGTAATACAAGCTGCGCAGCGTAACGGCGGCGCGTGACGGGCTGATGACGAACTGATGACGGGAAGATGACAGCGGAAACAATTGCGCCGCCTCAGGGGCGGCGCGGCAGATTCATTGCGAAAGTGTAATGATCAGTTGATGCTGGCGGCTGGCGGGATGAGAACCTCGGCCGGTGCATCCGTGACGAACAGCTGCGCGCAATCGACCTTGTCGAATTCATAGTGCTGACCGCAGAAATCGCAGTTCACGCCCACTTGGCCCACTTCTTCCAGGGTGCTGTTGACTTCTTCCTCGCCCAGCATCTTGAGCATATTGCCCACTTTTTCGCGCGTGCAGCTGCAATGGAAGCTCGGGTGCAGGGGATCGAAGACGCGGATGGTTTCTTCCCAGAACAAGCGCTGCATCAGGGTGTCGATGTCCGTCGACAGGATTTCCGCCTCTTTCAGGGTCGAGGCCAGCATCACGGCGCGGTTCCATGTGTCCAGCGCGTCTTCTTCCGACACGGGCGTCGCTTCGGCCTTGCCGCCATGGTGGGGCAGCTTTTGCAGCAGCAGGCCGCGCGAGACGGTGTCGTCCGTGGCCAGCCACAAGCGCGTGTCGAGTTGTTCCGAACGCAACATGTAGTTTTCGATCACGGTCGCCATGTCGTCGCCGTCCAGCGGCACGATGCCCTGGTACGGCTGCTGGCCCGGCACCTTGTCGGCCGGGTCCAGGGTGATGATGAAGCGGCCCTTGCCCGTGGCGTTGAGCAATTGCGGCACGGTGGCCACGTCGGCAATGGCGGCGTCCGGGTCCAGCTTGGCCGTGGCGCGCAGGCGCAGGTCGGAATCGCACTCGACCACCATCAGGCGCACGGGACCGTCACCATGGATTTGCATGATGATGGAGCCGTTGAATTTCAGGTTGGCCGACAGCAGGGCGGCGGCAGCCACCATTTCGCCCAGCACTTTTTTCACGGCCGTGGGGTAGGCGTGGCGCGACACCACTTCCTGCCAGGTACCGGAGACGTCGATGAACTGGCCGCGCACGGCGGCATTGTCGAAAATAAACTTTTGCAGGGTATCCTGGCCCGGAAGGGCTGCGCTGACAGCGCCTGTGGTTTCAGTCGTCATTCTTTTATCCAATCTTCTTGAGTTGCGTATTAAATAGCTGGCCGCGCTGCACATAGTTCACGGCGTTGCCTTGTAGCCTGGTGATATCGTCTGCCGTCAGGGCCCGCACGGCTTTCGCCGGTGAGCCGATGATCAGCATATTGTCGGGAAATTCCTTGCCTTCCGTGACCAGGGCGCCTGCGCCGACCAGGCAGCCTTTGCCGATCTTCGCGCCGTTCAGGATCACGGCCTGGATGCCGACCAGGGCGCCATCGCCGATAGTGCATCCATGCAACATCGCCTGGTGGCCGATGGTCACGTTCCGGCCGATGTCCAGCGGGTAGCCCGGGTCCGTGTGCAGCACGGCGCCTTCCTGCACATTGCTGTTGGCGCCCACCGTGATGCGTTCGTTGTCGCCGCGGATCGTGGCGCCGAACCATACGGACGTATTCGCTTCCAGCGTGACCTTGCCGATCACATTGGCCGTGTCGGCAACAAAAGCGGAAGCGTCAATCTGCGGCGCATGGTCGCCCAATTGGTAGAGTGTCATCGTTAGCCTGTGGCGGTGGTGGAAGCGCCGGGCACGGCCGGACGCTGGAATGTACGCTATTTTACGCTGTTGCGTGACAAGTCTTGATGGCCGTGCCCAAGGCCGGCGCCGATCCGCTATAATTATCGAACGGTCGTACTTTTATATCCGTATTATCTACAGACACAGCATGTGGCGCCATCCGCGCCACTTTCAAGGCAGGCAATGAGATGAAACCCATGAAACTTTCCCGTTCCGAATTCATCAACATCCGCGGCGCCCGCACGCATGTGCGCCATTGGGGCCGCGACGGCGCGCCCATCCTGTTCATGGTGCACGGCTGGATGGACGTGGCTGCCTCGTTCCAGTTCGTCGTCGACGAGCTGGCGGGCGACTGGCACGTGATCGCACCCGACTGGCGCGGCTTTGGCCTGAGCGACTACACGCAGTCCGATACCTACTGGTTCCCCGACTACCTGGCCGACCTGGATGCCATGCTGCTGCATTACTCGCCCGATGCGCCCGTCAACCTGCTGGGCCACAGCATGGGCGCCAACGTGGCGGGCCTGTACGCGGGCGTGCGGCCCGAACGCATCAGCCGTTTCATCAACCTGGAAGGCTTCGGCATGATGGCGACGAAGCCCGAGCAGGCGCCGGGCCGCTACGCCAAGTGGCTGGATGAATTGCGCGAGCCGCCCGCCATGCGCAGCTATCCCACGCAAAAGGCCGTGGCCGAGCGCCTGCAAAAGACCAATCCGCGCCTGCCGGACGCGCGCGCGGCCTTCCTGGCCGAGCATTGGTCGGCGCAGAACGAGGCGGGCGAGTGGGACATCATGGGCGACCCGCAGCACAAGCGCGTCAATCCCATCCTGTACCAGGTGGAAGAAGTGATGGCGTGCTGGCGCCGCATCACGGCGCCCGTGCTGTGGGTGGAGGCCGACGATACAAATATGTGGCAATGGATGGGGCCAAAGGACGAGGCGCGCATCGAGATCGACCGGCGTTTGGCCTGCATCAAGGATGTGCGCTGCGAGATGATGGCGGATGCGGGCCATATGCTGCATCATGATCAGCCGCAAGCGCTGGCGCGCCTGGTGGAAACCTTCCTGGCGCAGTAAGCCACGGGGCAACTGTGTCGCTAACGCGACTTCCTTATCGGGCAAGCAGCGTACAATGAAAACTTCTTCCATGCTGAGCCCGTGCAGGGTATTGTTTTCACATGCTTAAAGTCGACCTGCATTGTCATTCGAATATTTCCGACGGCGTGCTGTCACCGGCCGCCGTGGCTGCCCACGCCCGCAAGGCGGGCGTCGACGTATGGGCACTGACGGACCACGATGAAGTGTCCGGTGTCGCCGCCGCGCGCACGGCCGCGCTGGACTTGGGCATGCGCTTCGTGGCCGGCGTGGAAATTTCCATCACGTGGGCCGGCGAAACGGTGCACATCGTGGGCCTGCAAGTCGATGAAAACAATCCGGGTCTCGTGCAGGGCTTGCACCGCACGCGTTCGGGGCGCGACGCGCGCGGCCGCGAGATCGCCCGCCAGCTGGACCTGGCCGGCATCCCGGATGCGTATGAAGGGGCGCTGAAATTCGTCGGCAACCCGGATCTGATGTCGCGCACGCACTTTGCCCGCTACATCGTGGAAACGGGGAAGTGCGCGAATATCCCCGACGTGTTCAAGAAATACCTGTCGGAAGGCAAGCCTGGCTATGTCGAGCACCGCTGGGCCACCCTGACCGAAGCCGTGGGCTGGATACGCGGCGCGGGCGGCGTGGCCGTCATTGCCCATCCGGGCCGCTACCGCTTCAGCGACATGGCGCAAGGCGTGCTGTTCGATGAATTCAAGCAGCTGGGCGGCGTGGCCATCGAAGTCGTCACGGGCAGCCACAGTCCGGACCAGTATCCGGAATACGCGCAACTGGCCAATGCCTACGGCTTCCTTGCCTCGCGCGGCACGGACTTCCATGCGCCAGGCGAGTCGCGCGTGGATTTTGCCATGCTGCCGCCATTGCCAGCCAACGTCACCCCGATCTGGCACGACTGGTTCTAATACCGTTGAAAATCTGCTGCGCGGCGCGCTGTACTCAAGTACAGCTGCGCTTCTCGGCCACAAATCACTGCCGCTCGCGACGATTTTCTTGGGCATTCAGTGCAGGATGTGCTCGGGCTTGAAAAGTCGCGACAGCACACTTATCTTTTAGTTATTCTTGTTTTCCGGAGCCATCGCCCATGAAACGTATCGTCCTTTTTATTGCAACCAACCTGGCCGTGATGCTGGTGCTGTCGCTCGTCCTCAGCTTGCTGGGCGTGGGCAATCCGGCGCGCGGCAGTACCCTGAACCTGGGCAGCCTGCTCGTGTTTTCGCTGGTGGTGGGCTTCACGGGGTCGATCTTTTCGCTGTTGATCAGTAAACCCATGGCCAAGTGGAGCACGGGGGCGCGCGTGATCGACAACCCGACCTCGTCGACGGAATTGTGGCTGGTCAACACCGTGCGCGCGCTGTCCGAGCGGGCCGGCATCGGCATGCCGGAAGTGGCCGTGTACGAAGGCGACGCGAATGCGTTTGCCACGGGCGCCTTCAAGAATTCGGCGCTGGTGGCCGTGTCCACCGGCTTGCTGCAAAGCATGAACCGCGATGAAGTCGAAGCCGTGCTGGGCCACGAGATCGCCCACGTGGCCAATGGCGACATGGTCACCCTGACCCTGATCCAGGGCGTGGTGAATACCTTTGTCGTCTTCATGGCCCGCGTGGTGGGTTTCTTTGTCGACAATGTGCTGCTGAAAAATAACAACCGCGAGGGCGGCGGACGCGGCATCGGCTATTTCGTCACCGTGATGGTGTGCGAAGTGATCTTCGGCTTGCTCGCGTCCATCATCGTGGCCTGGTTCTCGCGCCAGCGCGAATTCCGCGCCGACGCCGGTTCCGCCAAGCTGCTAGGCAGCCCCACGCCGATGATGCATGCGCTGGCCCGCCTGGGCGGCGTGCAGCCGGGCGAGCTGCCCCAATCGATGCAGGCGCTGGGCATCAGCGGCGGCAATGGCGGCTGGGGCGCGCTGTTTGCCACCCATCCGCCGATCGAGCAACGTATTGCCGCGCTGCGCGGCGTACAATAATGCTAACTTAACAAGCTGGTTCGCCAGAACGCTTACACATGAGTCAATTTTTCCATATTCACCCTGATAATCCGCAATTGCGCCTGATCAAGCAGGCGGCGCAGATCATCCAGTCCGGCGGCGTCGTGGCCTTGCCCACGGATTCCTGCTACGCGCTGGTGTGCCAGCTCGACGACAAGGGCGCCGTCGAGCGCCTGCGCCGCATCCGCGGCGTGGATGAAAAGCACCATTTAACCTTGCTGTGCCGCGACTTGAGCGAGCTGGGCGTGTATGCCCGGGTCGACAACCGCCAGTTCCGCCTGCTCAAGGCGGCCACGCCGGGCGCCTACACCTTCATCCTGGAAGCGACCAAGGAAGTGCCGCGCCGCCTCAGCCATCCTTCGCGCAAGACCATCGGCCTGCGCGTGCCGCAGCACCGCATCGTGCAATGCCTGCTGGAAGAGCTGGGCCAGCCGCTGCTGGGCGCCACATTGACCTTGCCTGGCGACGAAGACAGCCTGACGGACGCCGACACCATCCGCGAGCGCCTGGAAAAACTGGTCGACCTGATCGTCGACGGCGGCGTCTGCGCGCATGGCCCCAGCACCGTGATCGACCTGACGGGGCCGGAGCCGGAAGTGGTGCGCGTGGGGCGTGGCGACCCGGCCGTGCTGGGTCTGTAGGAGATTGCATTTACCTATCTTTACAACGCCTGACAAAACTGTAGCGAGCGGCAGCGAGTTGTGGCTAAGAAGCGCAACTGTGCTTTGGCACAGTGAGCATCGCAGGCCGCAAATCGCGACGCGCAGTAGGTTTTGGCAGGTGTTCTTAATGACAACATAAGAAAGGGGCTAGGACGCCTCTGGTAGAATCGCGGTCATGAGCGATTTCAATACGATAGTCCAGACCGTTGCGGTGTACCTGGTGCCGGTGCTGTTTGCCATTTCCCTGCATGAGGCGGCGCACGGCTACGCCGCCCGCTATTTCGGCGATCCCACGGCGTCGAACGAGGGCAGGCTGAGCCTCAATCCCATCCGGCATATCGATCCTTTCGGCACGATCCTGCTGCCCTTGATACTGTATTTCACGATCCAGGTGCCGTTCGGCTATGCCAAGCCCGTGCCCGTCGATTTCAGCCGCCTGCGCAATCCGAAGAAGCAGATGGCCTGGGTGGCGTTTGCCGGCCCTGGCGCCAATTTCGTCATGGGCCTGGGCTGGATGATCGCCTTCGTCGTGCTCAGCGTGCTGCCGCCGACGGAAATGGGCATGTTTTTCCGCAAGATGGCCGGTGCCGGCGTCAGCGTGAATGCGGCCATGTTCGTGTTTAACCTGATACCCGTGCCGCCGCTCGATGGCGGGCGCATCATGACGGGCTTGCTGCCGATGCAGCTGGCGCGTCCCTACGCCAGCATCGAGCGCTATGGCCTGTACGTGTTCGGCGCCCTGGTGCTGCTGATGTACACGGGCATTCTGAACCGCGCCCTGCTGGCGGCAATCGAATTTGTCATCGGCATTTTTGTCACCCTGGTCACGCCCCTGACGGCCCTGTTGACTTGATGCCCGCAACTGGATGTATGCAAATAATTGATGGAAGTAGCGATGCAAGTAACTGAACCAACAATAGAAACCGAAGCGATTTCCGGCTGGCTGCGCCGCTGGGCGCCATTGATCCCGGGCGGCGAAGTGCTGGACCTGGCCTGCGGCGCAGGCCGCCATGCGCGCCACCTGGTGACCCTGGGCCACCCCGTGATCGCGCTCGACCACGATCCGGAAATGCTGGAAAAAGCGGCCGGCACGGGCATCACCACCTCGCTGGTGGACCTGGAAGCGCCGGGCGCCGCGTGGCCGTTCGCTGCGGGCCGCTTTGCCGGCATCGTCGTCACCAATTATCTGCACCGGCCCTTGCTGGAAGCCATGGTGGCCAGCCTGGCGCCCGATGGCGTGCTGCTGTATGAAACCTTTGCTGAAGGCAATGAGCAGTTCGGCAAGCCGTCGAATCCGAAATTCCTGCTGAAGGAAGGCGAAATGCTGGCCTGGGCGGTGCAGCAGGGCTTGCGTGTGGTAGCGTATGAGGATGGGCGCGTGGAACAGCCAAAAGCTGCTCTGGTGCAACGAATTTGTGCCGTCCGGCCGGATTTTCCACGGTTGGCAGCCCTGCTGCCAACGTTTTGAGCGGCCATACTATGTCAGAATGCACCACAGGCGCGGGCTATCCGCTACAATCGTTGTTTTATTTATCGGCGCTATAAACTTACTATGATCAAGGGCAGCATTGTAGCAATCGTCACCCCGATGCACGCAGACGGCAGTCTGGACTTTCCAGGTCTGCGCAAGCTGATTGACTGGCATATCACCGAGGGTACGGACGGCATCGTCATCGTTGGCACGACGGGCGAATCGGCAACGGTCAGCGTGGAAGAACACTGCGAACTGATCCAGTTGACCGTCGAACATGCCAAGGGACGCATTCCTATCATCGCCGGCGCCGGTGGCAACTCCACGGCCGAGGCCATCAAACTGACGCGCTACGCGAAAGAAGCGGGCGCAGATGCTGTCTTGCAAGTTGTGCCGTACTACAACCGTCCTACCCAGGAAGGCATGTACCAGCACTTCAAGGCCATCGCCGAAGCCGTCGACATTCCCGTCATCCTGTACAACGTGCCGGGCCGTACCGTTGCCGACATGAGCAACGAGACCATCGTGCGCCTGTCCGCCATCCCGAATATCGTCGGCGTGAAAGATGCGACCGGCAATATCGGCCGCGGCATCGACCTGCTGCGCCTGGTTCCAGCGGACTTCGCCGTGTACTCGGGCGACGATCCGACGGCCATGGCGCTGATGTTCTGCGGCGGCCACGGCAACATTTCCGTGACGGCCAACGTTGCGCCGCGCGCCATGCACGAACTGTGCGTGGCAGCCATGGCGGGCGAACGTGCCACGGCCATTGCCATCAATAACAAAGTTTTCCCTTTGCACCAGAAATTGTTTGTCGAGCCCAACCCGGTGCCCGTCAAATGGGCGCTGGCCGAAATGGGCCTGATGCCGGCTGGCATACGCTTGCCACTGGTGCCACTGGCTGAGAATTGCCATGCCACCGTGCGCGATGCCTTGCGCGACGCCGGTATCCTGTCTTAAGCCGAACCTTTAAGCCCGGGCTTGACCAGTCCGGACCTTCCCTGATTCCAGCTGCTACTTAGCTTCTTATCCAGTTACGACATGACTAATTGCAAGAAAACCAAACCGGCGCCTGCCACCATCGCCGTCCGCGGCATCGTCATCGGCGCCGTCGCAGCCAGCCTCGCGGGCTGCGGCATGATCAGTTCGGTAGTCGGCGGCGACAAGGTCGACTACAAGTCGGTCAAGAAAGCCGGCACCCTGGACGTGCCGCCTGACCTGACGCAATTGCAGCAGGACAACCGCTACTCGCTGCCGGATGCGAAAAACGGCGTGGCCACGGCTTCCGGCTACAACGCGCAGCGCAACGCCACGGCGGGCACGCCCGTCGTCGTGGGCGCGGACGGCACGGTGGGCGTCGTGCCCGTCACGGCAGGCGGCGTCAAGGTCGAGCGCGCGGGCAACCAGCGCTGGCTGGTCGTCAAGCAGTCGCCTGAAGTGCTGTGGCCGCAACTCAAGCAGTTCTGGGAAGATTCGGGCTTTACCATCGCCATCGACCAGCCGACGGCTGGCATCATGGAAACCGAGTGGAACGAGAACCGCGCGAAGGTGCCGCAGGACTTTATCCGCAGCACCATCGGCAAGGCCTTCGATTCGCTGTACTCGACGGGTGAAAAAGACAAGTTCCGCACGCGCGTGGAACGCCTGGCGGACGGTTCGACCGAAATCTACATCAGCCACCGCGGTGTGGAAGAGGTCGTTACGGGCCGCGACAAGGAAACCACCACCTGGACGGCGCGCCCGAACGATCCGGGCCTGGAAGCGCAATTCCTGGCCAAGCTGATGACGCGCCTGGGCGCGGCCAGCGACGATGCTCAAGCGAAGACGGCCGTGGACGCCGCCATCGTGCAGCCGCAGCACGCCAAGCTGGTGGGCGATGCCGCCACGCCGGCGCGCGCCATCGAAGTCGATGAAGGTTTCGACCGCGCCTGGCGCCGTGTGGGCCTGGCGCTGGACCGTGTCGGCTTCACCGTGGAAGACCGCGACCGCACGCAAGGCACGTATTTCGTGCGTTACGTCGATCCGGACGCAGTCAAGAAAGATGGTTTCTTCTCGAAACTGTTCAGCTGGGGCTCGTCGTCCGACAAGGATAAGGAAGCGCAGCGCTACCGCGTCCTGGTCAAGGCCGGCAATGGCTCGACCAGCCTGGTCAGCATCCTCAGCAATGAAGGCCAGCCCGATATCTCGCCAGTGGCCGAGAAGATCCTGGGTCTGCTGAATGACCAGCTGAAGTAAGCGCGATATACGCGGCAGGCGTCAGAACCTGCTGCGCATTAAAAAGGCTGGCCCGGGAAACCGGGTCAGCCTTTTTTATTGCCGAGTCCTGGCTTTTATCTCGGGGATAAAACAGGGGACGCAAAAAAGCCGGCCCAAAGGCCGGCTTTCTTTAGTGCAGGGTGCTAAATTACTTAGCAGCCGATGCAGCAGCCGAAGCAGCCGAAGCAGCGTCGGTAGCGGCCGAAGCGGCAGCCGAAGCAGCAGCAGCAGCGTCGGTAGCGGCCGAAGCAGCAGCGTCAGCAGCAGCAGCTGGAGCAGCTTCAACTACTGGTGCTGGTGCTGGGGTTTCAACTACTGGTGCTGGTGCAGGAGCTTCTTCTTTTTTGCTGCAAGCAGCCAGAGCAACAACCATCAGGGAGGCGATCAGCAGGGATTTTTTCATTTGTTTTCCTTAATTATTTCAAAAAATAAATCAATATTGTTGCGATGAATAATTACCGGTAATTATCGCTCGTTAGGTCGTCTTCGAAGGCTTTTCGTACCAGGTGGTGCCTGCCAGACAACGGAAACTTCCTAACCGAATATTATAGCGATTTTTGGTGCGTCGCAATAGGAGCAAGAGGCAAATTCGCAACTATTTTGTGATATCGCAATATTTGCCGAAGCAAATTGCAAGCAAGTGTAAGCGATTTGCGAAAGCGCGACAAAACGATATAAAAATAATATGTTTCATTGCGCTAGCGCAGATGCTGTTATTTCATCTACTGTAATACCACTTTGCTATGCAACGGACATTCAGGCCAGTTCGATCCAGCCATCCTGATACCAGGTATATAACGCATCCATCACGTCATCGGAAGCCTGGGCCACGGCGGCGCCATCGAGGGCGCGTTCGTTGGCCAGGGTTTCCAGTGCCGTTTTGTCGGCCTTGCCAATGGCAAACGATTCGCCATTGATGAAGACGTTCTTGCCACGATACAGCATCAAGGTCTTGCGCGACAACACGACACCCTTTTTCTGTGCGGCGTCCGCGAAGCGGCCCACCGTCAGCGGCTTGGACAGCGGCGTGAAAAACACATTGTGTTTCGGTTCAGACAGGTGTTCGCCCAGGAAGATGGTCACGTCTTCTTCCGTGAAGCGCACCTTGTTCATTTCTTCCGTGATGGTGCTGAGCATCTCGCGGGGGATTTCCGCCGGCTTGCCCGACGCTTTCAGGTCGGGATCGCTGTAAATGCCCGGCAAGTCGATCGAGTCGGCCATGAATTGCAGGAAGGCTTCGCCCAGTTCCTGGAACGATGGCGAGCGGAAGCCGATCGAATACGTCTGGCAGTCGCCGATGGCCACGCCGTCGTGCGCGTAGTGGGGCGGCAGGTACAGCATGTCGCCCGGTTCCAGGGTGAATTCTTCGTCGGGCGTGAAGTTGCTGAGGATTTTCAGCGGCAAGCCGTCGATCAGGCTCAGGTCTTTCTGCGCGCCGATGCGCCAGTGGCGCTTGCCCTGGCCTTGCAGCAGGAACACGTCGTAGGAATCGAAATGCGGGCCCACGCCGCCGCCGTCGGTGGCGAAGCTGACCATCAGGTCGTCCAGGCGCGCATCGGGCAGGAAACGGAACTGGCGCAGCAGGGCATCGGCCTTGGCGCTGTGCAAGTTGGCGCCCTGTACCAGCAGGGTCCATTCCTTCTGTTTCAGCGATGGCAGGCTGGTCAGCGGACCTTGCTGCATGTTCCAGTGGCCATCCGCATGGCTGACCAGGCGCGATTCGACGTGGTCCAGGGTGGCCAGTTCGGCCAGGGCCTTGAAATCGAACAGCGCCTTGAAGCTAGGTACGGCTTGACGGATCAACAAGGGTTTTTTATGCCAGTAGTCGCGCAGGAATTGCGCCGGCGTGATATCGCCGAGGAGAGTTAATTTTTTCATGCGCCCATTATAACAACCGGAAATGCAGGAATGCGCCTGCCGTTGGCGGCGTGAAGGTATAATTTGCCAGCTTATACAATGAAAGGAAGCATAATGAAGATTGCCAAAAATACGGTCGTGACTGTCAACTACAAACTGTCAGACGCGCAAGACAATCTGATCGAAGACGGCCGTCAGCCGATGGTCTACCTGCACGGTGATTATGAAAACACCCTGCCGAAGATCGAAGAAGAGCTCGACGGCAAGGAAGTTGGCTATTCCAACACGATCCAGATCGAACCGGATGATGCTTTCGGTGAATACGATCCAGCCCTGGTCAAGGTCGAGCCACGCAATCGCCTGCCTGAGCCGCTGGAAGTGGGCATGCAGTTCGAAGGCATGCCGGAAAGCGATTCGCCGGACGAAGAGGCGATGATCTTCACGGTCACCGATATCGCCGACGACAAGGTCGTGCTGGACGGTAACCATCCACTGGCCGGCATCGCGCTGCGCTTCTCGCTGACCGTCGCTGACGTGCGCGAAGCCACCGAAGAAGAAATCGCCCATGGCCACGTGCATGGCGCACACGGCCATGACCATGGCGATGACGAAGATGACGGCGAAGAGGGCGATCACTTCCGCACCCACCCTATTCACTAACACCTGAGCAAACCTGCTGCGCGCAGCGGGGCGCGGCCGGCGATGCTCACCGTACTAGAGTACGGTTGCGCTTCTCGGCCACAAATCACTGCCGCTCGCTACGGTTCTGTCAGGCGTCGTGACGTCTGTTGGGCGTGACGCTGCTTGAATGAAAACAGGCCGGCTACATGCCGGCCTGTTTGCTTATGCGCTAACGGCGCACAGTCGACGCCCTGGCGCGCGCCTGCGCCGAAGGGCGGGTAGCGCGTTGACGCACCTCAAAGAATGGGGTCTTGCCGGGCCGTACGGCGATGGCGGACCAGTCGTTGTCGATGCTGACGTGGCCCAGGTTGCCTTTCCAGCTGATTTTCGGCCCGCCTGTCCTGGCTGCGGCCTTTTTGCTCTTTCCTTCCTTGCCATCCGCATCGCCAGCGCGCTGCGTATCGACCAGCAAGACCTTGCCGCTGAATTTCTTTGCCAGGGTGCGTATCTGCTTGCGCGGTCCGGCAAAGCCATCCTGTTTCGAGCTGAAGCTGGGCAGCAGCGAACTGTCGTCTTCGTCCAGCACGCCCACCTCGCCATCGGAAAACAGCACGATGCCGTCGAGCTGCTTGCGCTGGGCCATGGCGAACAAGCGCTGCAGCCAGGAGCGGTTGGCGACCAGGCGGTCTTCGAACTCGCTGTTGCGTCCCGCTTCCGGCAGGAAATGGTTGTTATTCGCGGGCAGGTTGATGGTGGCAAACAGCACGCCGCCGTATTCCCAATGGGCATTTTCCGCATAGCTGCGGAACTTTGCCGTCGAGGACAGCCGCGACAGGGTCAGCTTGCGCTGGCCCAGGCTCTGGTCATCGGCAAAATACACGTCGCGCAAGCGGTTCAGGCGTTCGATGGCGTTGACCCTGCCGCGCGAATTGCGGCAGTTGGCCCAGTCGCTGGCCGACAGCGAGACGATCAGCGGCGGGCCGCTGGCGTCCAGCACTTCCTTGCGCTGGCTGTACAGCTTGTCGCTGCACGATTCGCTGGCGGCCTTGATGCCGGTGGCTACGACAAACGAGGCATTGAAGGCGCTGGTGTCGGCGATGGCTTTTTTCAGGGGGCCGTCGTCCGGCCCCGCATTGAAGGAATGGCCCAGCACGGCAAACTCGAAGCCGGCCTGGTCGCCCGGACCGGCCAACGCCGCCTGCCATGGCAGGCTGGCAGCCAGCAAGCCGGCGGCCAGCAAGCGCCAGGTGCCGTGCCGCGTGGTCATGCGGCGGCCAGCCGTTTCAACTGGTACAGCTGTTCCAGCGCATCGCGCGGCGTGAGCGCATCGGGATCGAGGTCGGCGATGGCGTCGAGCAGGGCTTGCTGCGCCGCGTTCAGTGCGGCCAGCGGCGCTGCCGCTTCCTCTTCTTCCTCTTGCGCATACGGATCGGCGGAGGGCAGCGCGAACAGGTCGCGCTGCGGCGTGGCGTCGAGCGCCTGCGCTTCCAGGCGCGCCAGGTGCTTGCGCGCCGCCTTGATCACGGGCTGCGGCACGCCAGCCAGCTGCGCCACCTGCAAGCCATAGCTTTGCGAGGCGGGACCGGCTTGCACGGCGTGCAGGAAGACGATGCTGTCCTTGTGCTCGACGGCGGACAGGTGCACGTTGGCGGCGCTCGGGTGACTGTCCGGCAGTTGCGTCAGCTCAAAGTAGTGCGTGGCAAACAGGGTGAAACTACGGCTGGTATCGATCAGATGGCGCGCGATGGCCCACGCCAGCGCCAGGCCGTCGAAGGTCGAGGTGCCGCGGCCCACTTCATCCATCAGCACCAGCGAATGCTCGGTGGCACCGTTCAGAATGGCCGCCGACTCCGTCATTTCCACCATGAAGGTCGAGCGTCCGCCCGCCAGGTCGTCGGTGGCGCCGATGCGCGTGAAGATGCGGTCGATGGGGCCGATGGTGGCGGAAGCGGCCGGCACGTAGCTGCCCACGTAGGCCAGCAGGGTGATCAAGGCCACCTGGCGCATGAACGTCGATTTACCGCCCATGTTCGGACCGGTGATCAGCAGCAGCCGGCGCTCGTTGACGAAGCGGCAATCGTTGGCGATGAAACGCTCGATCTGCTTTTCCACCACGGGGTGGCGGCCTTCGACGATGTTGATGCACGGCTCGTCGACCAGCTGCGGCGCGGCCCAGTTGTGCTGCTGCGCGTGTTCCGTCAGCGCGTTCAGGGTGTCGAGCTGGGCCAGGCCCTGCGAGATGGTCTGCAAGGTGCCGATGTGCGGCGCCAGCTCGGCCAGCAGCAGGTCGTACAGCAGTTTTTCGCGCACCAGGGCCTTGTCTTGCGCCGACAGGGCCTTGTCTTCGAACACCTTGAGTTCGGGCGTGATGTAGCGTTCCGCGTTTTTCAGGGTCTGGCGGCGGCGGTAGTCGTCCGGCACCTTGTCCGTCTGGCCGTGCGTGACTTCGATGTAGAAGCCGTGCACCTTGTTGTATTCCACGCGCAGGTTGGCGATGCCCGTGCGTGCGCGTTCGCGCGTTTCCAGGTCGAGCAGGAACTGGCCCGCATTTTCCGACAGGGCGCGCAGTTCGTCGAGTTCCGCGTCGAAGCCGGTGGCAAAGACGCCGCCGTCGCGCACCATGGCAGCCGGCTCCTGCGCCACGGCGCGCACCAGCAAGTCCAGGCAGGCGGTCGGCGTGGCCAGCGCTCCGTGGATGGCGGCCAGCAAGCCGGATTCGCCGCCCTGGCCGCATTGTTCACCACTGTAGCAGCGCACGACGTCGCCGCGCAGGGCCGGCAGCTGCAGCAGGCCGTCGCGCAGGGCGGCGAGGTCGCGCGGACGGGCCGACAGCAGCGCGATGCGCGTGGTGATGCGTTCGATGTCGGGCACTTGCGCCAGGGTGGCGGCCAGGGGCCCCGCCGCTTCGCTTTGCGCCAGCGCGGCGATCGCTTCATGGCGCGCGCGGGCCACGTTCTGGTCGCGCCGCGCATGGTGCAGCCAGTGGCGCAGCATGCGCGAACCCATGGCCGTGCGGCAATGATCGAGCAGCGAGAACAAGGTGGGCGATTCCTGGCCGCGGATGGTTTCCGTCAGCTCCAGGTTGCGCCGCGTGGCTGCGTCCAGGCCGATGAATTCGCTTTCCGTTTCCGTCGTCAAGGAGCGCACGTGCTGCAAGCCGCGGCCCTGCGTCGATTGCGCATAGCGCAGCAGGGCGCCGGCCGCGCCGAATGCGGCGCCGAGGCCATCGGCGCCAAAGCCCGTCAAGGTTGCCACGCCCAGCTGGTCGAGCAGGGCCTTGTGGCCGCCCACCACGTCGAAATGCCAGTCCGGCACGCGGTTGATGTGCGTGCCCGCGTAGTCGTCGAACAGGCTGCCATTGTCGCCGCTCAGGATTTCGGCGGGCACGATGCGTTCGAGTTCCTGCTGCAATCGCACGGCCACGGTGGCGCTGTCGCCGGAAAACTCCATCAGCTTCAAGGCGCCGCTGGCCAGCGACAGCCAGGCCAGGCCTGTGGTCACCGTTTTGCGCTGCGTGATGCTGCACATGGCCAGCAGCGGGCGCTCGGCCTTTTCTGGCAGCAAGTCCGCATCCGTCAGGGTGCCGGGCGTGACGACACGCATGACCTTGCGCTCGACGGGGCCCTTGCTGGTGGCCGGGTCGCCGATCTGTTCGCAAATGGCCACCGACTCGCCCAGCTTGACCAGCTTGGCCAGGTAACCGTCCAGCGAATGAAACGGCACGCCGCACATCTTGATGGGGTTGCCGCTGGCCACGCCACGCGCCGTCAGGGTAATGCCCAGCAGGCGCGAGGCTTTTTCCGCATCCTCGAAAAACAGCTCGTAGAAATCGCCCATGCGGTAGAACACCAGCATCGTCGGGTGGTTTTCCTTGATGCCTAAATATTGCTGCATCATGGGCGTGAGTTTGCTTTTCTGGATTTTCGCAAGCTCTTGATTTGACTGCATATTCATCTGTAAGTCTTTGATTTATTTCGTTGTTCTGGCGGGATGGTATTCGCTCTATTGCATCTATACATATCACCGCATATCATCTCACTTCATGTTTTGGCGTAGCTAAATTGCTCAATTTTAAAGAGTTACGCCAAAAAGCCGTTTATTGTTCCTAGAGCTGGTAAAAAGCTACGCTGGACCTACGCTGAGTGAGATGACAATGCAATTTGATGCAAGAGCGGCAAAGCTGCTCGCGGCTGGCCAACACTTTACCATTTCCGACTGCCCAGGGCTGCGACTTGAGGCTACGAAATCCAAGAGATCATGGATTTATCGGTATAAAAGCCCGCTCGATGGGCGCATGCGGCAAACCAAGATTGGCGAATGGCCTGCGATTTCCTTGGCTGCCGCGACTGTTGAGTGGGAGCGCTTGCGGGGGGCGCGCAGTGCTGGCGTCGATCTGGCCGTCGACAAGCGCGAGGTACGCGAGCAGTCGCGCAAGGCTACGGAGGCAGAGCGTGAGCGCAAAGCAAAGACGTTGCTGACGGTCCGGCGTGTGGCGGACATGTACGTGGCTGGCCACCTGTCGCGTAATCGCGGCGAAAAAGGTGTCAAGGAAGTGGTGCGGATGTTCGAGACGATGCTGGGCGATTTTGGCGACATGCCCGCAGCAGAGGTTTCTCGCTCCGATGCCTTCGACCTGATAGAGAGCTTTGCGCATATTCCCGTCCAGGCCGCCAAGCTACGAGCTGAGCTTGGCTCCGCTTGGGACTACGTCCACGATGCAGGGCGCCTGCCTGATACCGTGCCAAACTGGTGGCGCCTGATAATGCGTGGCAAGTTGCGAAGCAAGGGGCGAGTGGTGCAAGGCGTCCAGGCCGGGCCAGTTAAGCGTGTGTTGAGCGCTGAGGAGTTGGCCACCTTGATCAAGTGGCTTCCAAATTTTTCAAAGACGGTGTGTGATGCATTGACACTCTACTTGTGGACTTGCACTCGCGGGTCGGAAATTATGGCCATGGAAGTCACCGAAATCAGCGAAGAGGCTGACGGACTTTGGTGGACGATTCCAAAAGCGAAGACCAAGAATTCATGGCGTGAGCATGCTACAGATCTGCGTGTTCCACTGGTCGGCCGGGCGGAGGTTGTGGTACGCCGCCGTATGGGGCTAGTAAAAGGAAAATACCTTTTTGAGTCGTATGGAAAGGTGGGTTACATGGAGCAAAAATCGGTGGGTTGTGCGGTTTGGGTTTCTATGCCGTACAGCGCAACGAAACCGGACGACCTTCGTCCACGACTGCCGGTAACAAACTGGGCGCCGCATGATTTGCGACGCAGCTGCCGCACGCAGCTAGCAATACTGGGATGTCCGGAGGAGGTTGCCGAGGCGGTGCTTGGTCATATGAAGAAGGGCGTCGTAGGCGTCTACAACAGGCACGCCTACGACCAGGAGCGCAGAGAGTGGCTGGGCCGACTCGATACGCACCTGGAAATATTGGCTCGATAACTCTATTTTTGCCTGCTGGTATTAGCTGGTGGTGGAATGTCTGAAATTGGACGTTCTTCCGCCCATTCCTCTATTTCACGCATCAACCATGCGACACGATTTGGTGAGAGCTGGCGTGGCTTCGGAAATGCGTTTTCCCTCACCAGGCGCTGGATCGTTGCTGTAGCCAGCGTAACCAGTCCCGATACCGCTGGGAGGTCAACATAGATTGGTCTGGTCATTCTGTCTCCATTACTGATTCGATAAAGATGCGCGCTTGCTCTGCGTTGATCGCGTTGCCGTAGGCGCGCAGGCGTCCCACTCTGGCGGGAGCCCCATGAGCCAGCGGGAATGTGCCGGGTTCAACTGGCCGCCACTTTCCATCCCGGCATGTGAGCCAGTCAGCAGATCGCCAAAGGCCGTTAACCGGGCCGGGGACTCCATGGCCAGCATCGCAAAGTCGTTCAAATTGGAGCCGTGCCGTGTTGAACCCATCGCCCGGCAGGCCTGTCCTCCGCCCGTCGAGTCGCTCGCTTGTGGCGTTGGCCAGCCCGCCAGATACGCCTGACGCGGCAACTGATCGACCCGGTCCTTGCCGTCTCGCTGGGCGACCATGCCGGGCGTATCCTTGTGGTCCCGTGTCGTTGGCGTAACCCACCCAGTAGGTTCGGTCGCGGATGTGCGGCGCGCCGATGCTCGCAGACGGGAACGCGACCGCCCCGAAGGTGTAACCCAAGGCTTCCAGGTCATCCTGTACAAGGTCGATCCAAGCATCGACGTCCTTGCCTGCAACCTGCTCTCCAAAGACTGCTGCAGGGCGCGACTCGCTGATAAGGTGCTGGAACGCTGGCCACAGGTGCCGCTGGTCATCAAACCCAGTTCCTTTGCCTGCCGTGCTGAAAGGCTGGCACGGGCAACTTCCTGTCCAGACTGGTCGCGCGTCGTCCCATCCTGCGCGACGAAGAGCATAGGACCAAACTCCAACGCCAGCGAAAAAGTGGCATTGCGTGTAGCCGACGAGCTCGTCGGGACAAATATCTTCGATCGATCGTTCATCGACAATTCCCGGCGCTATGTGGCCGGCCTTTATCAGGTTGCGCAGCCAGGTGGCTGCGTAGTGGTCAATTTCGTTGTAAAAAGCGCTCACCGGGATAGCCTCAACTTGCGAGTACCGCATTCGGCGCAGCAGCTCTTGCAGACTGCAGCGCCGTAATAGGGACCGCTCGGAAGACGCCAGACCACTGGTGGTCCACCTCCACCCAGGCGTGCAGCTCCCCATTGCCCACGTCGCGGCGCAGGTCGTTGACGGTGCCGGCCTGGTAGCCTTCGTCGGTGTCGAATGTCACGCGGTCGCCAATGGAGACCGACCGAGATAATTCTGGTGTTTGCATGGGTATCACTCCTTTTTATATTTGCGTTGCAGATGCGCCAAATGCGCGCTTGGCCCGCCTGGCTGCCGTTTTTTGTGGTGCAGGTAGATGGCTTCGTTATCAATCCGGGCGCATGGCGCGCCCTCCCTATCAAAACTCCGTCCAGCGTTGAAGGACGGAGTGAATTTTTTGTTTTCTGGCACTACGACCGCCGGCGCTTTCGGGGCCTGCGTATACTTATTTACACCAGTCCGAGGAACGGCAAGGGCCACCCCGGCTCGGTCTATCGTCCAGCGGTAGCGGGTGGACTCGTAGACCGCATGCGGCTGCGCCGCCAAATACACGCCTACCGGCCTGTGCGCCTCGACCTGTTCATATCGCCCCTCAACGTCCTCGTCCCTTGTCGCCAGCCTGATCGTCGCGCTGCGGCCACACGTGGGGCCGCCCATGGCCCATATGAATCGGGCGAAGTCGGCGCGCTGGGCGATGGCGGGATTTTCGGACTCGACTTTCTGCGCAGCCTGGTACGCCTCGCGGATAGGCTCAGGTGCATTGCGCACCGACTCCTCCGACAGTCGGCGGAACTCGCGCCACACGCCCACTGGCACGCCGCCTATCTGCTGAAACTGGCGAATGCCGTGCACCTGCGCCCAATAGGTGACGCGCTGGGATGCCGTGAATTCCTTTTTGTCGAACATATCCGGCACGATGACGTAAGTACGGCCATCCTCGAATGCCTTGTGATCGCCCACACCTGCGCCATCAATGCTTTTGCAGACGTACTTGATGATATAGCCCGCCGCCGTGCCCTTCCCCGCCTCAATCCGCACCAGCTTGACGCGGTTTTTGATGGCGCCTGGCTCGTCGCCATCCTCGCGCATGGCGTAGGCATGAATGACCGCTTCCATGGTTGCCTGATGCTCAGGCGCGACGAACAGCAGCATGTGCCAGTGCGGGCACCCGTCCGTGTGCGGCTCAGCGATGCGGAAGCCGTAGGGCTGGATACCGCGACGGTGCAGCGCGGAACGGATGGCGGACCACACCTTGACCAGATACGCCTGCGCCGCGCGCGGCGTCGGACTGCCGAAT
This sequence comes from Janthinobacterium sp. P210006, assembly GCF_036231885.1. Classification (NCBI taxonomy): domain Bacteria; kingdom Pseudomonadati; phylum Pseudomonadota; class Betaproteobacteria; order Burkholderiales; family Oxalobacteraceae; genus Janthinobacterium; species Janthinobacterium sp. P210006. The sequence continues at coordinate 1,176,891 of NZ_JAZARD010000001.1, forward strand.
TCCGCGTACTTCGCGTTCGTGCCCCCCACCGAGTGGTATTTGCTGGGGCATGTGATCGTCCAAAACATGCCAACGTGGCGCATCTTGTCGGCCACCTCCTCAAAGCCGCGAATGCGCAGCATCAATTCGCCGCGGCGCAGGGTTTTATTGCCCATGCCCAGCTCGGCCAGTTCGGCCAGGCTGTAGACGTCGCCGTTTTCATTGGTGGCCGTGACGGCCGCCAGCGCTTTTTTGTTTGCTTCGTTTTGCGCCGCTTGTGCCAGGCACGTTTCACGGCTGACATAAGGATCGGCGCGCACGTAGGTCAAGCCCAGCTGAATCGACGTATGCTCGAAGCGCCGCATTAGTTCCTTGCGCAGTGCGCGGCGCCACCACGCATGATCTGCTGCGCGTGCGATGTAGCCGCCTATCGTTGCCGCCACTGGCGACTTGACGCCGCGACGGCTGCATATCGTGTCAATCCTCGCCTTGATGGCGTGCTCATCGTGCAGGCTCGAGCAAACCTCGTAGCACTCGCGTGCAGCCTGCAATGCGGCCACTGAGATTGCGCCCGGGCCAGTCATGGCGCCGTTGCTGTCGGCCAGCGGCAGGCGCTGATTGTCGGCAAGCACGGCATCGACCACACGCTGACGCGGCACGTTCAGGCCGCCGAACATGCGCTGCACGGCGGCGGCCATGCGTGACGGAATTCCCATGGAAAGCATCAATGCGCCTTGCCGGTGGCGCCAGGCATGCGCCCGCCGTTCATGCACTTTTGCACCACCTCAAGATTGGCGCGCAACTTGGCTACCTCGCACCAGATGCGGCCGCGTTCCAGCGCATCGAACTTACACAGGGCATCGCTGGCGCGCTCTTTTGGTAAGCGCGCCGACATGACAGCTACCATGCGAGCGGCCATCGGTACGCGCGTCCAGTAGGCGGCGCGGATAGCCTCGACGTCTGCCGGTGTGGTGATCATCGCCAGCACAGCCGCAGAGCGTTCCATGCGCTGTTCGCGTGGCGTTGCATTGATCTGCGCGGACACAACGTCCATTTCGGCGAGAAACGCTCTGGTTTCTAGCTCTTGCTTGGTTAGTGTCGGGCCGGCGACGGCTGCGACGGCCGCCAATTCATAGGCTATGCTGCGCATCCTCAACTCCCGATCCAACCAAATGCTGCCATCAACACAGGCGCGAACATGACAAGCCCAGCCAGCAGGCCGCTGCAGAACGTTTTCAGATTCTCTTTCATTAACTTTATCTTTTTTGGTTTGAACGAGTTCAACACACTCAAAACCTTGTCGCGCACGGCCAGAATCTCGGCGGCAGACTGGAAGGACAGGTGATTGTCGATAAGGGACGCCGGCATGGTTCAGTCCTTGATGGCGCCGATGGCCCGCAGCACGCCGGGGGCAATGACGATCAGGAGCGACAGCAGCCAGATGCCGCAGGTTTTGGCCAGGCGCAGCATCAGCGTGCCCCTGGCTTGAGAAAATGTTCTGCCCAGTACGGGAGCGTGTGCGATGTGCCGCAGCAGTGCCGGGAACCCGCTTCATTGGCGAAAATGTAGTTCACTTCGATAGGCAGCTTGCCGACCAGGGCGCGTTGCTTGGCTGGCGCGAAAAAGCCGGCACACTCCAGTGCCTGCGCATCGCTGACGATGAAGGTCAGATTGGCAGCGCCGTAGGCGTGATAGGTCTTGGCAACTTCATGGATGTGGGCGGTCAGCGCCGCGATGCCGATGCTCGCGCTGGTTTGCAGCAGAAAACACGTTGGTGCCACGGGGACAATACAATTTTGCAAGGTCGGGCGGATCGTGTTTGATTCCATGGATTGGTCGGCATGACTGGCGGCGTGCAGCGTGTTTTCCATCGGTTTTCCTTATTTCAGGTTGAACGAATCCCGCACGCTCAAAAGGGAGCGCTGCAGGGCACAGCAAAAGAGGAGGAGTTATGGCGGCCGGGCTACGGCGGCGCGAGGATCGGGATAGTCATCAGCAGCCCGCAGTCAGGTCCAGGGCCAGCTGGCTGGTGGCCGCCGCGCGCGCATGCTGGGACATCGGGATGCGGATATCCGCCTTGGGCATGGCGGACAGCGAGAGGGTGCGCAGCACTTCCAGGCCTGCCACGAAGGAGTGCCCGCATTCGGGGTTCTGGCACATGTAGGTGATTTCCTTGAACATCGCGGACATCGTGCGGCTTTTGACGGCGCGTACGGTGTTTTCGCAATGCGGGCAAGGCAGGCCGATGACTCTCATTTCAGCTTTCTTTCCACTTGGTACAGGGCGCGACCGCGACCTGTCATGTTTTTTGCCTGCTTGCGTAAGCGCGACTTGATGAGCCATTCCGCCGCCTGATCGATACTTTCCAGCCCCTGGCGTTGGCGCACGATTTCCAACAGCGCGCGCTCGTCGTCATCGAGATTAATTTGGTGATCTGGCATGTGGGTAGCTTTGCAGTTGCTTAAAAGTTACTATTCAGTGTCTCGGATTAAGCACTGCGAAGCTGTACGCTGTCGATGTTGGCTTCGTCACCTGCAATAACTGCCAAGGCTTCGCGCATGACGATCTGACGCACCAGCACCGCAAGCGCTTCGCCCTGGTAATCGGCGAGCGAGGAAACAAGCTGGTGTTCGTAATCGTCCAGGCGCAACATGACGCGGTGGCTGCGGATACGTTTTGCATCGGGGTACATGGGCCGGCTCCTGTGCAGTTAAGCGTGATGGACAATGGACAATTGCACGAGTTCGGCCTCATAAGATTGCAGGCCTCGCAGCAACATCAGGCGCATAAACGACGCCCGCGAACGGGAATCCTGCTGCGCAAACTTTTCGACGCGCTCAATCTCAGGAGGGAGCAAACGAATAGGGATTGGCTGCGAAAGTGAATTCTTCGGCTGCCGCGTCACTGGGGCGATAGTTGTCATAAGGTATGATTTGTATACGTCACATGGTAATGACGTAAATATAGTGCGAAAAACCGCACTTGTAAAGTAAAAGGTGAGAAATTGCGTGAAATAATTGGAGTGCGTCTTAAGGCTGAGAGGGAACGACTTGGCTATAACCAGGCTGATTTTGCGGCAATAGGTGGGGCATCAAAGCGCACGCAGATCGATTGGGAGCAAGGGAAGCAAGTGCCAAACGCGGAGTTTCTAGCTGCTGTTTCGGCAATCGGGGTTGATGTGCTCTATGTCGTGACGGGTCAATTCACGCCTGGGAACTTAAGCGCGGACGAGAGTGAAGTTGTTGCTGGATACCGCAAGATGGATATTCGCGGAAAGGCTGGTGTGCTTGGCTTAATCGGTGGAATGAATCATCCACAGAACCTTGTCCAGCCAGTGCATCATGGTGACATTGGACAAAATATCTACGGCAATATCACAGGGCCAAATACAGTAAAAATGCCCGATAAGCGTAAGAAGAAACCCATTTGAATGGGATGTTTTTCCTCACCAATAGTCGGTGAGAGAAGGCTTTATTTTGCGTAAAATGTTGTTAAATTGAAATTATAAGTTGCAAAGATGTGGATTTCGTAATGGATAGACCAGAATTTAGCGGCGATGTTGGGCAGAATGTCTTTGGTAATATTGTTGAAGCCCCTCGGCTGAACAATGTAGTTACATTGCACTTGGGTGCAGAAAAAATTGACGTTGAATTAATTACCGATTTCCAACGACGTCGCATCAATGCTCTGGTGAAAGACCTATCTGCACTTACAGGTGATCATCCCTTGGACGTGTACAGAATCATCATAACTGACTTCGGTTTAAAGAAAATCAAAGAGCTACCACTTGCGCGGTACTCGGAAGTAAAAAATCTATTGGAGACTTGGATAAAGGATGCCAAGTCTGCCGATATCCCTACAGATCAAGGCGAAGCAATATTAGAAATTCCTGCCTCACCGCGACTTGTTGCGGCAGGCAACGTTGAGAATTCCTGCCAAATATGTGAGGAGCGAGCCGCTAACCTCAACAAACTTCAACGAACTGCAAGGGTACGATTGATCTTGCTTAGCATGTGTTTAGCTGCGTGCGGCTGGCTACTATACAAGTCTCCTGTAAGCGGGGAGTCAAGCACTTCTTCCGTAGATAGTAAGTGCTACATTGCAGGAAAATCCTACTCGACGGGGCATATTGAAAAATCTAGGGGAAGCGTCCCTGTTGAATGCGTTGGCGCCACTGGCGATTTGCCGGCTATGTGGCTTCCCGCTAATCGAGCACATTAACGACAGCAGTTGCATTGTTTTCGGCTTGGTAAAGTCTGTGAGCCTCCCGTAATTCGGCACACCTACGCCATGGAAGCCGCCTCTGCCGGCTTCCATGGCTCCTCGCTGTTCTCCCGAATGATTTCGCGCACCTCCTTGATGTGCTCCCAAGCCAGTTTTGCCGCTCGCTTGGCGCCGTGTTTGCTCTTGTAAACATGCTCCAGCGTCTTGAGCGTACCCTTGGCGCCGGCCTGCTCCTGCCCGGCCTTTTTCTTCTTCGCCGCTACGTCTTTCCACTTCGCCACCACGCCCGTGACGCCATCGTCCGGGTCTTTCTCTTCCTCGCGCTCGGCCTCCAGCGCCTCCGTCTTCGTTTCAAATTCCACGCGCGTGGTAAAGCCGTTACCGCCCAGGTTGTGCGTGACCTTGACCGATAGCCATTCGGTGGCGTCGATCTCGGGCTTGAAGCCCTTCACTGTCACGGGCGATTGCGGGAACACGGCCGGGTTGCCCAGGGCCAGGCTCATTTCGAAGGTGGCCAAGCCGCGCAGGATGCGCTGCCATTCGGCGACGGCTGCCGCGCGCGCATCCGTTTCGCTGGCGAAGGTGGTGCGCAGGCGCTTGCTGTTGCCGGGCACGCCGGCCACAACGCTGCGGCGGCGCGCGTAGCGTTCGTCATGCCAGAAGGCGCGCACGCCCGTGTAGGCGTCGCTTTCGGCGCTGTGGTAGCGGTGGCCATCGCCCAGGGCGCGGGTGATGGGAATGACGGGCAGCGCCTTGCCGCTGGCGGTGCGGCTCTGGTTGATGGGGATGAAGAGCAGCGTGTCATTCTTGACGGTGGCCACCGCGTCGTATTTCCTGCCCAGCCGGCGCAGGAAGGCCGCATCGCTTTCGTGGGTCTGGTCGATGTGCTCGACGACCGTATCGCGCAGGCGCGCCGAGACGCCCGACGCCAGCTCGTTACGAAAGGCAATCGCCTCGATGATGGCGCCCAAGGTGGTCTTGTGGAAGCTGTGTTCCTGTTGCTGTTTGAAGGTGTCAATCAGGTTGGCCGACCTGGCGCGCAGGGTAATGGTGTCGGGCGCGCCACTGTGCTCTACCTCGTCCACGGTGAACTTGCCCATGTCCACCATGCCGGATGCTTGCCAGCCCAGCGCCAGGGCGATCTGCGCGCCGCGCGGCGGCAGGGCCAGCTTGCCGTCGCTGTCATCCAGGGAAATGTCGAGCTGGTCGCTCTCGTCGCCACGGCACAGCGTCAAGGTCAGATTAATCAGCCGCGGTGAAACGATGGCCGTCAAATCCTTGTCCTCGATGCTGACTTTGAAGGCGGGGATATGCTCGCTCATTTGAACTTGTCCGCCGCGCTGCCGATGGCGCCGCTGATGCTGCCGCCGATCTTGTCTTTCATCTCGCTGACGACGCCGCCGTATTTCGACGTGATGCCGCCGACCACATTGCCCACCACGCTGCCCACGGCATTCCTGGCCGCGCCCGCGATGCTGCTGGTCATGCCGTCGATACTGAGCATGTTTTTCAGGTCGCCGATGTCGCCCAGGCCCACCATGGCCAGCACGCCGTCATCGTCGCGCTTGAGTGCAATCGAGAACTCGACGCGGCGCGCGCCGCCGCTGCCGTCGAGGATCGTGCGCCCCTCCGTCATGCTGGTGATGCGGTAGGAGCCGAGTATGCGGCCCGTGCCCTGGATCAGAATCCACGATTTGCCCGTGTCAGCCATCATGCGCAGCGCATCGAGCGAATACAGGGAGCCGGTCAGTTCCGGCGCCACCCAGCCCGACAGGGTGATGGTGTCGTCGCCGGGCCCCACGTATTGGTGCGCGTCGCGCAGGCCCACGCGCGCCGTGCTGGCATGCTTCCATTCCGTTTGCCGCTGCAGCTCGTGATAGGCCAGCGTCGGCAGGCTGAACACGAACATTCCTAAAATCATCATCATGGTGGTGCTTCTTTCTTAATCGTGGTCGCGCAGGGACGAGCGGATGCGCGCCGCCTTTTCGCGGTCGCGCTGATCGAGCGCCACGCTCACGGCCCGCGCGATGGCCTGGGGATCGGTGCCGGCCTGCACGTGGAAGGTGATTTCGATCTTGTCGCCCTGAATGGTCATGCCGGCGCCGAAGCCACCCTGGGCCAGCGGCGCGCGCGTGTCGAAGGCGCTGGCCGGCAGGGCAGTGGCCGTGCCGATGGCGATGCCGGCGCCCAGTTGCGTCAGGCGCTGCGCCAGTCCGGAAACCTTAGCAATTGGCGCGCCCTCGCTGCGGTCCAGGCCCACGGCCAGGCCCTGCATGGTGTAGTCGCCCAGCTGGGCAAACACGCGGCTCGGGCTGTGGATGCCCAGCTTTTCCTTAAACCAGGCAATGGTGCTGGAACCGGCATTGCTGATGGCGTCCTTGACGGCGCCCATGGAACCCGTGATGCCGTTGACCAGGCCGCGCAGGATGTTGGCGCCAAACTCCGTGAACTGCGCCGGCAGCTTGATACCGAACCAGCTCATGACGCCGGCGAATGCCTGATAGAACACGCCAGCGGGGGACCAGTTGATAATCAGGGCGGTGATGCCGGCCATGCCGCCGCTGAAGGTGGTTTTCAGCTGCGACCACAGACTGGCAATGAAGCCTGTCAGCGGCGCCAGTCCCTCGACAATGCTGTGCCGGATATTGGCGGCAAAGTCGGTGAACCTGGCAGGCAGCGCGATGCCGAACCAGCCCAGCACGCCCGCGAAGGCACGATAGAACAGGCCCAGCGGCGACCAGTTGGCGATCAGGCTATTGATGCCGGTAAAGCCGCCGGCAAATGCCGTCTTGACGTCTGACCACAGGCCGCCAAAGAAAGCCTTGATCGGCTCCCAGTATTTATAGATCAGGAAGGCGGCGCCGGCAATGACCGTGATGGCGATGCCAATCGGGTTCATCAGAAGAGCGCGGCCCAGCCACAGCATGGCGCGGCCCGCCCACATGAAGGCGCCGCCCAGGTTGCGCAAGATGGGCGTGAGCACGCCGCCCGTCACGCCCATCTTGGCGAACATGACGTGCAGCATGGCGTACGGGCCGATCAGGGCGGCGATGCCCAGCATCAGCGGGCCGAGTACCAGCAGGATGCCGGCAAGGATTGCAAAGGCGGTAATCATGACCTTGGCCACGGTCGGGTTGCGTTCCATGAAGGCATTCAGGCGCGTGATGGCGTTGATCGCCATTTCCAGCCCCTGCGTGTACAAAGGCAAGATTTTTTCGCCCATGACCAGTTTCAGATCGGAAACCTTGGCCAGCGTCTCCCGCTCTGCGCCAGCGCCCAGGCCGCGTGCGCGCACGTGCAGGCTGTCCATGCCTTCCGAATTCTGGTTGAGGCGTTCACTCTTGCGTATCTGCGCGCGCTGATCGACCATGCGCATCAGGAAGGCGGCGCCGTTGCTGTTCGAAACCAGGGCGCCGATCTTGCTGTTGATCTCGTCCTTGTCGGTGATGCCCTTGGCCGCCAGCTTGGGCAAGAACACTTTCTCGATCCAGTCGAGCGGGCTTTTCTGGAACAGTTCGCCTTCCAGCAGCGCACCGGCCTGGATGTATTTGATCTGCCCCACCTTGTCATACTTGATGTGCTTGCCGCTCAACAGGCCCAGGCTTTGCATTTCCCTGGCCGCGCGCTGCGTGCCCTTGCCTTGGTAAATGTTGTTGTACAGGGAACGCCAGCCGACGCCCGCCGTCGAGCCGCCCAGCTCCTGCAGCATGGGTTCCATCTGGTTGAAGAAGGCATTGTCGTTTAGGCCTTTGCCGGCCACGCCGCTGCGGATCGTAAATTGCCGCCAGTCTTCGCCACCGACCCGGCCACCCGTCGCCGCGATCACTTTTTGCACGCGGTCAGCGTCGCTCTTGAAGGCTTCGACAGAACCGGCATTGCCGCGCAGCTCGATGACCTTTTGCATGGCGAACAATTGCGCGTTGCGCTCGCCGGCCGATTCCGGGTAGAGCGTATCGTTGATGAACTTCATCTTCGACATGGTGGGCAAGGCCATTTCGGCGTGGTGGCCATCGGCGAAGATCGAAATGGAATCGCGGATCATTTCCGTTTTTTCTAGCTGGCTGACGCCGTATGTCTTGAGCTGTTTGGCAAACTCGATGGCGTGTTCTTTTTCTTGGCTCGTGCGCGTGCCCAGCGCGCGGATGCGTGCCGTTTCGATTTCGTAGTGTTTCGCTTCTTGCAAGCCCTTGACCACGGGCGCGCCGATTGCCGCGCCCGCCACGGTGGCACCTACACCCGCACTGGCCATGCCACCGGCGACGGCTTTGGCTTTTGCAGCGCCTTGCTGGGCGGTGGCCACGCGATCCTGGCGCGCCTTGAGGGTGGCCAGCTTCTTCTGCTGGATTTCCAACTGCGTGTTGGCTGCAGCAATATCGGTGGCCAGCGTCCGTTCATGCTGGCGCATTTTTGATGTACTGGTGCCGGCGGCATCCATCTTTTGCCGCACGAGGGTCAAGTTTTGAGCCAGCTTGAGCTTGCTCGCGCTGATCCTGGTCACTGCTGCATCGGCCTGGCCGAGGGTCGTTTTCAGGCTGCGCAGCTTTTCCTGCGACTGACTGTATTTCAGTTCCAGTCTGGTGAGGTTGTCGCGTGCCAGCGCAAAGCTGGCCGACAGTTTGCCGCTGGGTTCCCGCGTGCGCATCAGTTCAAGCTGAAGGCCTTTGAATTCAGTGCGCGCTGCCCGAGTCTCGCTTGCCAGCTTGTGCTGCGCCAGGCGCTGATTGTCGAACGCGACACGCGTGTCATTCAGGGCGAGCTTGCTCTTTTTCAGTTCGCTCGATGTGGTGCGAAATTCTTCCTGCAGCTTGCGCAGGTACTTGGTTTCCTTGAGCTTGTCATTCAAACCCTTGAGGCGCTGGCTGACCTCCTGCAGCGTCTTGCTGGTCGGGGCAGCTGCTGCGCGTATTTTTTTGAGGGGTGCTGTGATCTTGTCCAGCGCCGAAAACACTACCTGTAACCTCAAGTCCCGACCAGCCATCTATTCCGCTCCGCTTCGCTGCCTGGCGCGTTCGCGCCAGGCCATCAGTTCATCAATCGTAAAGCCGTCCATCGCTGCCGGCGTCCAGTGAAACACGCCGGCAATGTCGGCCATGGCATCTTCTACTTCGCCGGGGATACCGAAAGGCGATCTACTTTGCTCGCCAAAAAACCGGCAACCTCGACGCCCACGGCCAGCAGGTCGGCCGGGTCCATGTTGGCGATGTCGTGCGCGGTCAGGGTCGGCTCGGTGATGCGTGGCAGCACGATCTGCAGGGCCGACACGTTCAGGTTGGCCAGCTCGATCAGGGAAATGCCGCGCAGGGCGCCCGCCTTGGGCTTGCGTACGGTCAGCGAGGTGATGAGGGTATCGCCGCGCTTGATCGGGTCGTCCAGCTCGATGACGGCTTGGTTTTGGGTATCGTTGTTCATGGTGTTGTCCTGGTAGGGTGGTGGTGAATAAAAAGGGTTACAGGCCGATGGCCTTGCGGATGGCGGCATTCGTGTCGCCGCCGCCGAAGTTCTCGGTGCCGCTCATGAAGTCCAGTTCGATGACGGTGGCGCCGTCGATCATCAGCTTGTAATAGCTGCAAGCCATGGTGTATTTGTGCGTGGTGTCGTCGCCCATCTTGGCCGCGCCCATGTCGATTTCCTTGTAACGGCCGCGCACGACGACCTCGACGGCGGCGACGGTGCCTTCGTCGTCTTCCTGATAGGCGCCGGCAAAGCGCAGTTGCACGGCGCCGTGCGTGTGCGCGCCGTACTGTCTCAGGGCTTCGACGATCAGGCCGCCAGCGCTCCATTCCAGTGACAGCGCCTCGTTGCCAAAGTCGACGGATACGGGGCCGCTCATGCCGCCCGCACGGTACTCTTCCATCTTACGGCTCAGTTTCGGCAAGGTGACTTCGGGCACCATCCCCATGAAGGACACGCCGTCCTGGAACAGGTTGAAGTTTTTCAGTTTGCGGGGCAGGCCCATAGTTTCTCCAGTAGTTCAATGCGCCCGCGCTGGCGCGGGCAGGGTGGTGACAGTGTTTATGCGGCGATGCGCGAGGCGAAGTCGGCCAGGTAGCGGTCGGTGATGCGCTGCTGGAATTTCAGGTTTTCCAGCGGCGGCACGGGCGTGTAGTCGTAATCGATGGCCAGCTTGCCGTCTTTCAGCGCCGTCTTGTCGTTGTATTGCTCGTCATACCAGGCATGGCCGTCGATGATGTAGCCTTGCAATTTCAAGTCGCGGAACTTGGCGTTGATGCTTTCCAGCAGATCGCGCACCAGCGACGGATGCAAGGGCAGATCGACATAGGCGAAATGCGCTTCGGCGATGGTGTCGGCCAGCACCTGGGCCGTGCGTGTGTAGCTTTCAAAATAGAAGAAGCCGCCGGGCTCCTCGCAGGTGCGCGAACCCCAGAAGCGGTAGCCGCCCATGTTAATCAGGGTGGTCACTTCCTTGGCGTTGAGCACGCCGGCGTCGGTGGCGGGGTCTTGCAGGTCGAAAAACACATCCTTGGTGATGCCGGTCGGGCCGTTGACGACGACGTTGGACAGCGTCTTGTGCCAGCCCGTTTCCTCGTCGATCTTGGCGCGCAGGCCCATGGCGTAGGCGACAGCGGAAATGCTGGCCTCCTCGTCGGTGGCGGTATTCCAGTTCACGAAGTCGGGCCAGATCATCATGATTTCACGCTGGCCGAACTGGCCGCGATAGGTGGTCGCCGCCGTGACGGTGGCACAGCCATAGGCCGAGGCATACACGAAGCTGCGCAGGCGCTGCGCCACGCTGGCCAGCGCATTGGTGACGGCCTGGGTATCCAGCCCTGGCGCCCCCAGGATGCGCGGTTTCACGCCCAGCTTGCTTTGCGCGGCCAGCAGCGCCTGGGCGCCCAGGTACTTGCCATCGGGCGAGGTGCCGCCCACGGCGTTGCTGGTGGTTTCTGCCTCCGTCTCGCCCTGGGCCACGCGCACCACGACCGTCAGGGGTTTGGTCTGCGCGGCGATGGCCTGCAGGCTGCGGTACAGGGTGCCCGTCTTGCCGGCCTTGCCCATGGCGGCCAGCACGTTGGTGACGAGCACGGGCGTGTCGAGCGGAAAGGCTGCCGGGTCGGCGTCATCGGCCGTGGCAATCAGGCCTAGCACGGCTGTGGACACGGTGCGGATGGGGCGCGAACCCTCGTTGATTTCAATGACGCGCACGCCATGGTGGTAGTCGGTGGCCATGTTGTTCTCCTGGTAGGGGGTGAATGTCGGGGTGTTACTGGGTGCTGGCGGCCGGCGCCAGCGCCATGCCTGCGTCATCGAAGGCGCGCCGGGCCTCATCCGGCAAGGCGTCGGCGATGCGTTGGAATTCGGCGTTGACGGCCGCCTGCAGGGCTTCGATGTCCTGCGCGGCGGCGACTGTCGGGCAGGTGGTAATGTCGAGCAGGCAGGTGCGCGCCGTGGCGACAGCGTGCGCGGTGGCCGCATCGCCGCTGGCCATGGCGGCAAAGCCGATACCGGCCAGGCGGTTGAGGATGGCGTCGCGCGTCTGGCGCACGCTGGCCAGTATTGGGGCGGCCAGCACGGCAAACGGTGGTGGCGGGGGCGCGGTGATAGCCCACTTGCCGCCGGATTTCTTGCGGATGGTCGCGCCGGCGGTGATCGCCTCGCGCAGCATGGCTTCGTCCTCGGGCGTCACTTCGACGGCATCGGCTGCCCAGGTGCCGGCCTGCTCGTAGTCGGCACGCATGGCAGCCGGATAAAAACCACGGGTGGCATTGGAATAGAAGATCGTCATATTATTTTCCGAAGGCGATGTAGCGGGTGGCTGGCGTGGAATCGGACGAGTACGCAGTAAAGCCCGTCCTGCTTGGCTTGCTGGTTCCCAGGCGATTGACTGCGTCGCTGTTGGCGCCCGTGAGGCAGACGCCGAAGCACTCCACAGGGAAGACGATATCGAAAGCAATGAAATTTCCCCCGGGCGTCGCAGTGGCATCGCCAAATTGCATGATGAAATTACCTGGCAATTTTTGGTGGCCGCTGCTTGCCGCCAACTTTGACGAAAAGTCGGCATTGCGCCCCATTTCGGCGGTCGCATCGATGACTTGCCAGACTTGACTGCTTGTCGCCATCACGGTGATGAACTGGCCTTGTTTGACGATGATTCTTTTCACGTCGCCAACGTCATAGCCAATGACCACACCGGCTCCGGACGCAATCGTGCCTGGCGACTGGTTCAGGCCGAAGAGCTTGAAGTACTTGCCCGAATTGGCGGGAATGCCCAGTGAATCAGGGCTGGGAATGGTGAGGGTCAGACCAGGGGCGGTAAAGTACAGCGCGGCGCCCATGTCGTCCGCTGTCAAGGTGCGGTCGGCATTCACGCCAACGTATTTCACCATGCTTCCTTGCGCCTGCTGTACAAACTCGGCGCTGGCAAGCTTGCTCGACGCGTTGAACTTAGGCAGTGTCGCCACTTCTTTTTTACTGTATTGCGAATGCGGATCGGCAGCAGCCACGTGCTTGGCCAGTTGCTGGTCGCCATAGGCAGCGACGTTGCTGTCCTGCTGATCGACATACGCAGACTTCGCCAGGAGCGGGTGCGGGTCGGCGGCAGCCTGGTGCTTGGCCAGTTGCTGATCGCCATAGGCGCGGGCGCTGGCGTCCTGCTGATCGACATAGACGGCCTTCGCCAGTAGCGGGTGCGGGTCAGCAGCGGCCTGGTGCTTGGCCAGTTGCTGGTCGCCATAGGCGCGCGCGCTGGCATCCTGCTGATCGACATAGGCGGCCTTCGCCAGTAGCGGGTGCGGGTCAGCAGCGGCCTGGTGCTTGGCCAGTTGCTGGTCGCCATAGGCGCGTGCGCTGGTGTCCTGCTGATCGACGTAGGCGACCTTGGCCAGGAGCGGGTGCGGATCGGCTGCAGCCTGGTGCTTGGCCAGTTGCTGGTCGCCATAGGCGCGCGCGCTGGTGTCCTGCTGATCGACATAGGCGACCTTGGCCAAGAGCGGGTGCGGGTCGGTAGCCACCAGGTGCTTGGCCAGTTGTTCGTCGCTGTAGGCGCGCACGGTAATGTCCTGGTCATCGACATATTTACGGGTGGCCAGAATGATGGACGGGTCAATCTTCAGCTCGATGGCGGCCGTGCTGGCGACGATCAGCACGATGCGCACCACTTGCGTGCGCCCGCTGCCTTCCAGCATCAGGGGCTTGTAGCTGGGCGGACAGTTGGCCACCGCGCACAGGTCGCCGGCCACGTCGTAGATGCCGATTTCGCGTATCCACCAGCCGCCCACGTCTTCGGGCAGCACCTGTTCGACGATGATCTGGCTAGTGTTGGTCGGGTCGATGGTGAGCTGATTCAGGCCGGCGCGGCGCACCTCGCGCACCAGCGCCTTTTGCTTGCGCTCGGGCATGGGCAGATTGCCGTTGCCGTCGCCCACGGCCAGGCTTTTCAATTTCAGGGTTTGACCCAAGGCGATGGCGTTGGCCAGCTTGGCCTCGCCCACTTCGGTCAGGATGGCAAAGTATGTGCTCATGGATAGATGGTCAGGGTGTCGATGGTATGGGATGCGCCGGCCTGCAACAGCGTGCCGCGCACTTCGATGATTTCCGCGATCCAGGGATACACGGTCATGGCGTCGCCGTGGTACGCACAAGCGCCCGCGTAGATGTTGCCGCGACTTTCCAGATATATGGCCAGGCCCGTCATGTGGCGGCTGACAGGCTTGGCGTCGGCAATCAGGCGTTCCATTTCCTGAAACATGGCATCCGTGATGCCCGAGTCCAGGACGCCTACGTCGAGGCGGAAAGTGCCCGGCACGCCGGGCGGGGTGGTTTGCCACCATTCGGTGATGCGGATCAAATAGCCCAGCGACTCCACCACGCGCCGCACGGCGGCAATCGTGCCTTTGTGCTTGTGAATGAAGTAGGACGCCTTGATGGTGCCGCGCTTGATCGATTCGGGCCAGGCGTCGTCCCAGCGGTCCACGGAACAGGCCCAGGCCAGGAGCGGCAGCAGGGCGACCGGGCAGCGGTCAGCACTCCACAGGTCGCGCAGCGGCACGGGCACGTTGACCAGCTCGGCGCAGGCCACCGCAATGGCACGCTCCAGCGCCGTGGTGTTGGGCGGCAGGGTGGGCACGGTCCTATTCATCGAGCACTACCACGTTCAGTTTAATGGCCGTGCAGCGCGCGGCCTGGGTGGCATTCAGTTCGATATCCGCCGTCGGGCTGGTCAAGACGACCTTGCGCACGCCTTCGACATGCACGGCAGCGCTGCAGGCGGAACGGTAGATGCTGTGCCCCAGCGGGCGGCGCGGTTGCGACACGCGCACGGCGTTGGCGCGCGCGGCATCCAGCAGAATCGGCACTTCCGGGCCTACGCCGATAAACAAGCTGGCCTCGATCTGGTAGTCGATGACCTGGGCCGCCTGCACGATGAGACGGTCGCCCAGGGGGCGCACTTCCTCGGCGTTGAGCGCGTGCGCCACGGTGGCCAGCAGCGCCGCGTCGGCGATGCCGGTGTCGTTGTTGGCCAGCACCGTGACGATGACGTGCGCCGGCGCCGGGCTGGTAGCGCTCGCATCCTTGACGCGGCCGTCGCTGCTGCGGGCATGGAATTCATACGACGCTTTCGGGCCGGCCACGGACAGACCGTCCGGCGCTTCCTGGATGCGCAGACGGTAGGCGTCGTTGTCTTCCATGACGGCGGCCACGGGCGGCAGCGTGTTGGGATTGGCCGGCGTGATGACCAGGCGCGCCACGTTGACGTTGGCGCCCAACTGGTCCAGGTCGCCATCAAGGGCGAACGCTAGCATGACGGCCTTGCCCGCCTCGTTGACGCGGTTGCGCAGGATGGTTTCCTGATACGCGTTTTCTTCCAGCAGCTTGGTAGCCGGCTCCGATTCCAGTTCCAACAGGGCCGTGACGGCCGCGCGCTCAGCTTCCGGCAGCAGGCTCACCAAGTGGGCTTTGCGTGTGGCCAGGATGGCTTCGAAGTCGAGCACCTCGACCACGCTGGGCGCCGGCAACTGGGTCAGGTCGATGGGCGTGCTCATACGATGCCCCCTTGCTTGACGGGCACGGACAGGGTGATGCCCTGGCCGTTCGCCGTGCCATCAAGCAGCAGGGCGATGGCGCCGTCCGTGTCGCGCGTGAGCTGTACGCTGGCGAGCTGCAAACGCGGCTCCCAGCGGCGCAGGGCAAAGGCGGTGGCCGCATAGATACGCAACTGCGTCGCGGTGTTCAGGGGCTGGTCGATCAGCTCGGGCACTTCGGAGCCATAGCGGCGGCGCCGGATGCGCGAGCCGATGGGCGTCGTCAGAATGTCGGTGACCGACTGGCGCAGGTGGCCCAGGCCCGTCAGGCTGCGCCCGGTGGCGGCGTGCATGCCCATCATGGTAGCGGCCCCTCTGACTGGTCGCCACCTTGCTTGACGCCGCCGTGTGGATGCTTGGCCAGGCTGATGGCGCCGGCCAGCACGTCCTCGCTGGCCTTGATCGTCCCTTGAACGGCCATGGCCACGCCGCCAGTGGCGCCGGCCTTGGCGTTCACGCCGCCGTTCAGGGTGGTGACGCCTTCCACGGTGGTGGATTGCTTGACGATCAGGTTTTTCATGACAGTCAAGTCGCCCGTGCAGATGGTGCTGGGCGCGTTCGACGTCACCTTGTCGGCCGTGATGGTGGCGGTGCCGCTGGGCAGCGTCGCCGTCAGGGCGTGGGTAGCGTGGTCGTACTGCACCACGGCGCCGTCAGGGTAATGCGTGGTGTGGATGGTGTTGCTGGTTTCGGGCGCGTCAGAAGCCTGCGAGTACAGCGCAGGCAGGATGATTCCACGCGTCAGGTCGCCGCCCGGGGAAAAGACGATCACCTGTTCGCCGACGGTGGGCGCCGACCAGGTGCGGGTGCTACCGGCGCGCCGTGTGGCCCAGTTCAGCCATTCGGTGGTGAGTGTTGGCCCCAGCCGTACGCGCGCCTTGGCACCTTTGATCTCGGCGATGGTGCCCAGGCGGATCAGGTTTTGCAGCAAGCGGAGGAGGTCGGACAGGTCGGCGTTCATGCAGTGCATGTTGCCGAAGTCCGCGTGCGGATGCACGCGGGGGCGGGTTGATAAGCATCATAGTGACTGAGTTCTATCCTGCTATAGAGCAATAGAGATCGCGTCCGAGTCTATCTAAATCAAGAAGATCATCAACTTTTGAAACTGCCATGAAGTTGACATAGTCATATCGAATGCCTATTATTTTATTAATACAGCCTCATCACGATGCGGTGCTTTCCAAGGTAAAGGAGGGACGAAGTGAACAACGAAGACATAATTGTGCTAAAGCAATATAGGCGTTATAGCTACGCACTGAACAGGATGCGAATAGCGGTGAATCGAATGACAAGGTCCGAGTCCGTTAGAGAGCACGAGATTGCATTTAGGTGGGCAAATGCCTGGCTTAATGTAATGAGAAATAGTTTAAAGACCTTTGCCCAATCAAATATTGAGTATTCCCGCTTCACTTAGATAGTGACGACAAATGATGCAGGAGAGTTTCGCGAATCAGCGTATGATCAGTTGCATTGATGCCTATAAGAGGCCGCGCAGGAAATGTATAGGCTGGGCCTTTTTTGGATAAACGATCCTGTTGCCCAAAGTGATGCACCCGCGCCACGCGCGCCACCCAGCCAAAGAACCCGACCTCGATCTGGTCATCGCTTGCCTTCACTTTCAGGTGCTTGGCGGTGCGAACCTTGGCGAACATCGCCGCTTTCTGCCGCTTGATGCGCCCATTCTTTCCCTTGAATTCCTTGCGCTGCTTGCGCGCCGGATAGGCCGCGCCGTCCGGCCCCTGCTGTGCCTTGATGCGCTTCGCCTGGCTGCGGCGCAGGTCGATGGCCACCTTGTGATTGATGGCGCGGCGCTGGGCTGGCTGCAGCTTGGCCAGCAGGGCGCCGGCCCAGGCTTCCAGCGCGTGCAGGTCGCCGCTCATGGCGTGGCCTCGGGTGTGCGCCATTCGGCCAGCAGTTTCTCGCCGGCGTACAGCTTCCAGAATTCGTCCGCGTAGGCGGGCATGTGCTGTATCTCGGCCAGGTGCTTGATGTCGAGGCGGCCCGCCTTGCCGGCCTTGACGGCTACGCGTTCGGTCAGGTCCAGCTTGATCGAAATATCGACCGTTTCATGGTTATTAAAATCGACTTCGAAGGCGATGCCGTGTTTGCGCGTTTCCTCGTTGGCCATCAGGTCGAGCTGGTGGACTTTGAGCCAGGCGATCAGGGCCACCATGATGGTGTCGGCGTCGCCCGCGTAGTCGGTGACGATCAGGTTGAGCTTGAAGCGGTATTCGAAGGAGAGGGAGGCGGTGGCCGACGCCACCACGTTGCCCTCGTCGGCGAAGACCAGCAGGCGGTCGGGATCGCGCTGCAGGTCGGGGATGGCGGCGGCCAGGTGCTGGCGCAGGCTATTCGGTTTGTACATGGTAGGTGTTCCGCAAGGTGTTGTAGGCGTCGATACAGGCGTTCAATTGGCGGGTGGCGTCGTCGCCGTCGCCGGCAATGGCGTCAAGAGCTGCCGCAGTCGCCGGGTCAAGTTCGGCGCGCGTTTCATGCCGATGGCCTGCGGCAGCGGTGGTATCTGCTGTTGCGGCGCACTGGCCGCTGGCGACGGGGATTGACAGGCGCACAGCGCCGCTGCGCACATCATCGTTAAAACGGTCACGCTCGGTTTTCGCATGGGTTTGTTCCTGGGTGAGGTGGTCGGCGCGCAGCATTAGGGCGGCGCCGGCGGCGCGCTCCAGGGTGAGCACGCGGGCGGTGGCCTGGGCCAGTCGGGTGGCGGCGTTGGTCGCTTTGGTGGCCGCCGCCCGCCGCAGCTCGGCGATTGTGACGTCCTTGCGCCAGCCCTGCGTCGTCCAGCCCGCAATGGCGCCGCACAGGAGAACAGCGGCCAGCGGGCGCCAGGTGCTCGCAGTCACATAGCCACCCGTTCCTTGATCCAGCCGAACAGAAAACGGCGCTGGGTCTTATTGGCCTCGGTGATGTCCAGGTAGCGCGCTGCCTGCAGTCCGTTCAGGGCGCGCAGCAGCACGGTGGCGCCATCCTGGCCGCGCCATTTCAGGAAGGCGGCCAGCGCGCCCAGCGACTGCGCGCCCAGGCGGCCGTCGACGAACAGGGCGGGGTAGCGGGCGCCCGTGTCGTTGAAACCGTTCAGCCATCGCTGCAGGAACTCGGCCGCGCGGTGCGGTCCCATGTTCACGCCCGTGTCGATCACTTCGGCGCCGATGCCGGCATGGATGGCCAGCACTTGGTCGAACTTCGGTTCCGTGATGTAGCGGGCCGTGTAGATGGCGCGCGCCACGGTCACGGGCATATTGCGCATTGGCCCCGCGTAGCCGTTGGCGCGCGCCACCGACACGGTGATGCCGTAATTGGTTTCGCCGCCCTTGTCTTGCGGGTCATTCACGTAGCCGCCTTCGGCGCGCAGGATGGCGTCGATAACATGTGCGATCAGGGGATTTTCCATGACGGCCATCAGTGTTCCTTCGCGTCTTTGACCAGCTCGGCGATGTCCTTGTCGCTGCGGTGCTGGAACCACAGGGCGACGGCGCGCGATACCCACCAGCCGGGCGCGCCGACGATCAGGTCGATGGCGCTGGCGTTGACCATGGCGCCGATGGCGGGGAGCTGGGCGCACAGCAGCTGGTACACGGTGCCGCCCAGCAGGCACGAGAACACGCCGGCGCAGGCCAGGCGGGCGACGAACTCGCCCTTGTTGAAGGTGCCGTCGCTGTTCAAGGGCGGCAACACGATGTACAGCATGGCGGCGCCGACCATGCCCAGCGCCGCCTTGAAGCCGTACAGTTTGACCAGGGTGGCGAAACCACCAAACGATTCTGCGGACATTGCTTGATTCTCCGGGGTGAAGTTAGATAGATTTTTCATGAGGGTAAAAAGGTGGATTGCTGCTTTAATCCCATAGCTGCACAAGATCGGCTGCCGCCACCTGGGCCGTGCTGGGCGCCGGCTCGGGCAGGGTGACGACCAGGCCGGCAGGCAGCACGGCGCCGTGGCGCGCCAGTGCGGGATTCATTTCCAGGGTTTGCTCGACGTATCCCGCGCCGTCGCCCAGGTAGCGCCACACCAGGGCATCCACCGTGTCGTGCTGCTGTGCGCGTACCTGCATCAGATCAGTTCCACGGTCAGGTGCGTGCGCCCGACGATATCGGCGATGGCCCATTGCGCATTGCGCCGCTGCGCGCCGGGTGCCTCGTCCAGCCACTCCATGCTTTTCTTGTCGCTGACGGACGTGGCCGTGCTGTCGTAGTCGCGGTAACGTTCGATCAGGTCGGCTTTCGCCGTGCTGTAGACGGCGCGCCGGTACTGCGCCAGCAGGCGGGACTCGCGGTTGATGCGCGCGGCCGGCACGTCGACCAGGGCGGCTATGCCGGTAGCGGCCTGCTTGCCCTGCCAGTCGGCCAGCTCGCGGTTGACCTGCAGGATGGCATCGACCACGGCTTGCACCAGGCGCGCGTCGGTGACGGTGCCATCCAGGCGCATGGCGTCGCGCATATCGGTGAGCAGGATGTCGGGAAACCAGCCGTCGTTCTCCACGATTCCGGGAACGGGGATCGGTGCCGGCGGCGTGCCGGCGACGGGTTGCGCACGGGGAGGGAGGGCGATAAAGGACATGGTGTTTGCGGTGGGATTGAAAGGGAGGCGGTGGACGGGGTTCATCGGATCGATGGATTGATCGGAATCCCCCCGTGCCGCCTGTGCGCCGGGGGCTGCTCTTTAGCTGGAATCGGCCGCGCGCTTGATGCGCCGTTCCAGCCGTTCCATTTCTTTCTTGACGCCGACGGACTCGGACAAGGCCCGCGCCCGCTGCAACTGGGCCATGGCCACGCCGGCTTGTTCCAGCAGGGCCGGGGCGATATCCGCCTCGTCGTGCTGGTCCAGCACGGCCACCATGGCCAGGCCGATGGCCTTGTGCAGCTTGGCGCGCGCCTGGTCGGGCGCGTCGCAGAGGACCGTCATGGCTTCGACGGCGCCTAGCACGGCCACGGCGTGCTGCGGATCGTCGCCCAGCTTGCCCTGCAGGTAAGCGGCGGCAAATTCGTCCAGCATCATGGTCGGAATGTCACGGCTGTAGCCGTCCGGCAGGGTGAACTTGTGTTCCATGCAGTAGGCGGCAATCACCAGGGCGCGGTCATACGCGCCGGTATCGATGTGCCACACCAGCAGTGCGGCCACGACATCGTCCTGGGCGCCCTTGCCGCCGGCCAGCACGCCGTCGATCCACTGGTCGTAATCGGGCAGCAAGGTAGTCTTGACTTCGATCTTGCGTTCCACCGACTGGATGGATTTCAGGCGCCGCCGGTCGTCGGCCAGCTTGTACAGCATCAGGTCGTAAGCGTTGCCAGTGGTCACGCCCAGCGGTTCGGCGGCGCCGGCCGTGCGCTCGGCCAGCATGCGCGCGCGGTGGCGCAGGGCAGGAGACAGATTGCTCATGGCTTAGGCTTTCAGCTCGATGTGCTCCACCAGTGCGGCCAGGCCCAGGTCTTCGATCACGTAGGCGTCATTCGACGATTCGTAGTTCTCGATGCGGTCGCGCGAGGGTTTGTCCTCGACGCGGCGGCGGCGCGCGCCGTCCTGGAAGTAGATCGACAGATTGTCGAAGCGGGTAATCAGGATGGCGTTGTCCGGGAAGTAGGGAACGCGCGCCGCCGGCAAGCCGCCGATGCGTTTCTGGCTCAGGATAATGTCGGCCGCCAGGGTTTCCGTGGGCGCCTGCTTGGTGTTCACCAGCGGGAAGTATTTATCGCTCAAAAGCTTGCGCCCGACGATGGCCACCAGGCCCGTGTCTTCCTGATACCACGGGTCCAGCAGGTTGACGGCATCGACCACGGCCGCGTCCAGATTGGCATAGTCGGCATCTGCACCCTCGCCGATGATGACCTTGCCCGGCAGGCCGGCGCCGGCCAGGCCCAGCACGCGCTCGGGCGCCTGTTCGCGCAGGTGCTGCAGCCAGCCCTTGTTCACGTCCTGCAGCAGCGGATTGGCGGCCAGGTCGGTGGTGGCCATGACTTTCACGCCGTTGAAGCCGATGACGATGCGGTCCAGCGCCTGGCGAATCACGATGGCGTTGGCCACGCGCGATTGGAAATCGGGGAACTTGGCCCAGGCGTCCAGCTTGGCATAGGTCAGGTGCGTGTCGAAGTTGGTTTGCTCGCAGCGGTATTTCGTGCTATCCAGGGTGGACAGGTCGCGCGTTTCGCGTTCCTTGGCCTTGGTGTCGGTGCGGCCTGCAATCGGGCCAGACACGCCCAGGCCCAGCTTTTCGCCTTCCTGCTCGGCCACGCCCATGATGTTGATTTTTGACAGGAACTCGCTCGACTCCTGCATCTTCGTTTCCAGCTTTTGCTGCACGCTGGGCGCCACGCTGAAGGTCTTGGCCACGCTGTCCGTGTCGTTCAGTTGGCCCAGGCGGTTTTCGTACTGGCTGTAGACCTGGCGGGTATTCTTTTTCATTGCTCGGTGCTCCGTTGTTGGTGGGGTGTTGGGGATGGCGTGTGCTTAAAACTCGGTTTGCACGGCGCCTTCGTTGCCGGTGGCGGACGGGCGGCGCGGGCCATTGCCGGGCGCCTCGTCCATCTGCGTCTTGAAGGCGGCCAGTTCGGTTTGTGTGGCCGTCAAGGCCGTTTCCGCTTTGTCCAGGCGGGCCAGGGCGCTGGCGTAGTTGTCGTTGGCGGTGACGACGTGGCCTGCCAGGGCCTGCACGGCTTCGCTGATGTCGGCGAACTGTGCCGCGTCGCCGCTGGTCTTGGTGGAAAAGCGCGACAGCAGGTTTTTGACGGCATCGGCCAGCTTGACGCCCGCCGGTTCATCGAATGCCAGTTCGACTTCGATGCCCGCCGTAAACAGGTTGCTGTTGTGCTGCTTGCGACCGGCGGAAAACTTCAGCGCATCGGTGCCTAGGCTGGCAGGGCTGTCGGTGACGCCCAGGCCGACCAGATAAGGCAGGCCCGTGTCGGCAAAGTCGGGGGAAATTTCCAGGCTCGAATAGAGCTTTTGTTTTGCCTTGTTGATGGCGACCAGTTCCGGCGTGGGTTCGATCTGCGCGAACAGGGCCAGTTTTTTGCCGCTGTCGGTGTCCACTTCCTCGGCTTTCACGGCGATCACGTCGCCGTAGGCCTTGAACTGGCTGTCGGGCAGGATGCCGCGAATGTGTTCCAGCCAGATGCGCGCGCCGTAGGTCTTCGGGTTGTAGGTGGCGGCGATCTGCTCGATGGTGGCGCGGTCGATGTTGCGGCCGTCCGTGGTGGCGCCTTCGGTGGCGACGCGGAAGTATTTCGATTTGGACATGGTGGGCGTTCTCGGTTGATCGGATAACGCCATGGTCAACGTCTTGGCGCTGCGATTCAATGCGCTGCGGGTTGCTATGGGCCATAGCGACTTTTGCCTTTCCCCGTTCCGCGCGCGCGCGGCCTACGCTGGCGGCATGCTGACAATCGAGAAAACAAGCGAACAAATCTCCGACGAAATCATCGGGGAATTGGCCCTGCCCGAATCCGAGCCGCGCCGTGCCGCGCGCGCCCTGTACTGGAAGGGCTGGCGCATTTCGTCCATCGCCCGCCACCTGGGCATCAAGCGCAGCACCATCAATAGCTGGAAGCTGCGCGACGAGTGGGACAAGGCGCAGGCCATCGAGCATGTTGAGGCCGCGGCCGAGCTGCGCCTGGTGAAACTGATCGAAAAAGAGGTCAAGAGCGGCAGCGACTACAAAGAAATCGATCTGCTGATGCGCGCCATCGTGCAGGCGGCGCGCGTGCGCCGCTACGAGCAGCCGGGCGGCAACGAAGTGGATCTCAACCCAAAGCTGGCGAACCGCAATGCCGGCCCAAAGAAGAAGCCGACGCGCAACGATTTCAGCGAAGAACAGAAAATCCAGCTGCTCGACGCCTTCCAGGATTCGCTCTTCGACTATCAAAAGGTCTGGTTTCGCAACGGCGACCAGCGCACACGCGCCATCCTCAAGTCCCGCCAGATCGGCGCCACCTGGTATTTCGCCCGCGAGGCGCTTGCCGATGCGATGGAAACAGGGCGCAACCAGATTTTTCTGTCTGCCTCAAAAAGCCAGGCGCACGTCTTCAAGCAATATATCGTGCAATTCGCGCGCGAGGCGGCCGGTATCGAGCTGACGGGTGACCCCATCGTGCTGCCGAACGGCGCGCACCTGTACTTCCTGGGCACGAACGCGCGCACGGCGCAGGGTTACCACGGCAATTTCTACTTCGATGAATTTTTCTGGACGCAGAACTTCCAGGAGTTGAACAAGGTGGCCTCGGGCATGGCCATTCACAAGAAATGGCGCAAGACCTACTTTTCAACGCCGTCATCGACCACGCACCAGGCCTACCCATTCTGGACGGGCGAGCTGTTCAACAAGCGTCGCGCCAAGGCAGAACAATTCAACATCGATGTGAGCCATGGGCGCCTGTCGTCGGGCTACACGGGCGAGGACAAAATCTGGCGCCAGATCGTCACCATCCTCGATGCCGAGCGCGGCGGCTGCAACCTATTCGACATCGACGAACTGCGCAACTTCGAATATAGCCCGGACCAGTTTGAAAACCTGTTGATGTGCAATTTCATCGACGATTCCGCCAGCGTCTTCCCCTTGAACGAGCTGCAGCGCTGCATGGTCGATTCCTGGGTGGAATGGGAAGACTATAAGCCGCTGCTGGGCCTGCGCCCGTTCGGCAACCGCGCCGTGTGGATCGGCTACGACCCGGCCTTGAACGGCGACAGCGCCGGCTGCGTGGTGCTGGCGCCGCCCATGACGGCCGGCGGCAAGTTCCGCATCCTCGAGCGCCACCAGTGGCGCGGCCAGGATTTCAAGGACCACGCCGAAGCCATCCGCCAGATGACCCAGCGCTACAACGTCGAATACATCGGCATCGACACGACCGGCATGGGCATCGGCGTGCTGCCCATCGTGCGCGGCTTCTTCCCGGCCGTCACGGCCATCAACTATTCGCCGGAAGTCAAGACGCGCATGGTGCTGAAAGCCAAAAACATCATCAGCAAGGGCCGGCTTGAATTTGACGCCGGCTGGATCGACATCGCGCAATCGTTCATGGCGATCCGCAAGACCCTTACGCCCAGCGGGCGGCACGTCACCTATGTGGCCGGGCGCAGCGACGAGACGGGCCACGCCGACCTGGCGTGGGCCTGCATGCACGCGCTCGATCACGAACCCTTCGAAGGCAGTACCGACAACAACCAATCCATCATGGAGATTTACTCTTGAGCAAAGCACGACATCAGCGCGCCCGGGCGCGCTCCGCGCCCGGCGCCAACACGAACGCGCCCGCGCCAGTGGCGCCGGACGCCACCGGCATCCAGGCGTTTTCCTTCGGCGATCCCACGCCCGTGCTCGAGCACGGCGACATTCTCGACTGCTTCGAATGCTGGAAGAACGGCCACTGGTATGAACCGCCCATCAACCTGGCCGGTCTGGCCAAGTCGTTCAATGCTGGCGTGCATCACTCAAGCGCCATCCACTTCAAGGCAAACGTGCTGGCGTCTACCTTGGTGCCCAGTAAGTATCTGTCGCTCGACGCATTTAAACGCCTGGCGTTGGACTTCCTGACGTTTGGCAACTGCTACCTGGAAGACAGGCCCAGCCGCAGCGGGCGTCCGTTGAGCTATGCGCATGCGCTGGCCAAGTACATGCGCCGCGGCGTCGATTGGGACACCTATTTCTTCGTCACCAATCACGGCACGGCGCACCAGTTCGACAAGGGCCGCATCTTCCACCTGATGGAACCGGATGTGAACCAGGAGCTTTACGGCGTGCCGCAGTACTTGAGCGCGCTGCAGTCGGCCTGGCTCAACGAGGCGGCCACCTTGTTCCGCCGCAAGTATTACAAGAATGGTTCGCACGCCGGTTTCGTGTTCTACATGACGGATGCCGCCGCCAACACTCAGGACGTGGATAACCTGCGCCAGGCCATGCGCGACAGCAAGGGGCCGGGCAACTTTCGCAACCTGTTCATGTACGCGCCGAACGGCAAAAAGGACGGCATCCAGATTCTGCCCGTGTCGGACGTGGCCGCCAAGGATGAGTTTTTCAACATCAAGAGCGTGACGCGCGACGACCAGCTGGCCGCGCACCGCGTGCCGCCGCAGTTGATGGGCATCCTGCCGAACAATGCCGGTGGTTTCGGCGCCGTCGAGCCGGCCGCGCGCGTCTTCGCCCGCAATGAGCTGGTGCCCCTGCAGGCGCAGTTCATGGCGATCAACGAGTGGGCCGGCGTGGAAGTGGTGCGCTTCGCCCCGTATGACCTGGGCCTGGGCAAGGAGGCTGCGCAATGAGCGACCATATCGACAACACCGACAAGATCATCTTTGCCGAGGTGGCCCGCGGCCTGGCCGCCGTGCGCTGCCGTCCCGCCTTGGTGACGCACGGCGCCTGCCACTACTGTGACGAGCCGCTGGCGCCCGGCCTGCCGTTTTGCAACGTGGACTGCCGCGACGATTACGACAAGGAGCAGGCGGCCAGGGCGCGCGCCGGCCGCGCAGGATGACCGCCACGCCGCGATAGCCGCCGGGCCAGGGCTGCGACAGCCCATCCGCGCCAGAGCGCCCCAGCCACCGCACAAGCCGCCCACGAGGCGGCTTTTTCACGCCCCATCAATTGATATTGCCGTGGAGGCAAGAAAAAGCCCTGTTTCGGCCCGGCGCGCGCAGTTGTCCCCCCTCCACACCTGCCCGCTATATAGGGCTCTTTTGACTCAAATTTGCACCATGGCCGAAAGCGCATGAGGACTGGCGCGGCGGGGCGAAGAGGGCGTGTGCGATTTGACGCATTTTGACGCACTTTGAGCGGTTTTGCGTGTGGGGGGGGGCTACGGCGTGGAAAGAAAAGATTTTCAACTACCGTATTTCTATTTAAATACTAATTTCAACCCTTTTTACCTTATATCTATCTTTTTCTCTTGATGCTTTATACAATTTAATGTTGATATTGGCCGCTTTGATTGCTGCTATGACTTTTTTTTCATCTTCATCATTAACGTTCATTCCAAGGGTTACATCAATGATGCTCTTTTTTTTAAATTTATATGTATTTGGGCCGTCGAAATCTCTTACGAATCTATGAATTCGTGAGTTTTCATTTCTTTTAAAAAATTCATTCTTTTCATCATTGCTCCATTGTGGTCTTATAACTCGCCATTCCTTTTCATACGCCCAGCATAGCGACTTTCTCAAAAATGTCTTTTCGAGAATGGTATCGGGAGAATCTTGTGGCCTCATAATTATTGGGAAGTCGCTATAATATGAAACTTTTTGAGCTGTCCGAAAAACATCTTTCGTTCTATTAAATCCTATGCATATCCCTGTATGGTGCTTGGCATAATGTGACCAAAGGAGTATGTTATCCCATGAAGATGCAAGTGATAATATTCCTGTGTTGTCTAAGCTTTTTTCAATATTCGAATTTTCATTAATTTGATGTTTTGATTCAAGAATTCTTTTAGTTATTTCATCGACTTGCTCGGGAGTGTGAAGGTTTAAATCTGTAATTCCATTTCTGATATGTTGCTCTGCATCTTTTGAGCTATAGTCGAAATGCATTGATGACCGTGAATCGAATGGGTCGTTGAAATTATTTCTGGCAGTGAATTTTAGGGAGCTTCCATTAAGTAGTGAAGGGAGCCAATCTTCAATGGGCGTATATTTATAAAAAACTCGCGGAACTAGATTTTTCATATTAATGATAGATGATCTTGTAATCGGCGAATATTGCATAGCTTTCTTACTCCTTGTTCTTTCGTGTTTGTTGTATGATTGTTGCATGTGTGCTGACTATACTCCAAGCCGAATTGATCAGATTGAGGAGCACTTCGGTGTTCGCTCGACTCAACTTGAGCTGCCGCCAGAGGCGTGGCCTGGATACATGGCACCAATTTTACGCGGCTCGTATGAGGCGTTAGGCGATCTGGAAATCCTGCCCGCCATGTTCGGCATAGTACCCCACTGGGCCGACCACAAACTGGCCCGCCAGACTTACAACGCCCGAACGGAGACAGTGGCCAGCAAGCCATCCTTCCGCAGCGCCTGGAAGCGCAAGCAGTTTTGCATCATTCCGGCGGCCAACTTCTTCGAACCCAACTACGAAACTGGCAAGCCTGTGCGCTGGCGCATCGAGCGCGCAGACGGCGGCCCGGTGGCCATTGCCGGGATATGGGAGTACCGACCAGTTGATCAGCTGCTGTCGTTCTCGATGCTGACGATCAACGCCGACGGGCACCCGCTGATGCAGCGCTTCCACAAGCCCGACGATGAAAAGCGCATGGTGATGATCCTGGACCCGGACCAGTATCAAGGTTGGCTGGACGGCTCGCTGGTGTCGGAAGAGGATGTTTATCGGCAGTATCCAGCTGACCTTTTGATCGCGCAGCCTGATCCTTTGCCCCCTCGTACGAGAGCGAAACCGGCCGCGAAGGCTGATTCGGCGCCGCCCGACTCACTTTTCTAGCAACAATTTTATACTTCCTGTTTCTTGCTTAGGTCGATATACTGTATAAAAACACAGTATATCGGCCAGCCATGGACACAACATTATCAGTATTTCAACCTAGCCAGCCCGGTGTATCGCAGGTGCCTTTGCCGCTTGCGCAGTACCCGATCCCCAGTGCGCGGCCGGAAATTTCGCACCGGATATCCGCTGGGTTCCCGTCGCCGGCCGCCGACTACACAGAAGACGGCCTGGACCTGAATACGCTGCTGGTGCAGCACAAGGCTGCCTCGTTCTTTTTCACGGTTGAGGGCGACTCGATGCGCGATGCCGGCATACTGGATGGCGACAAGGTGGTGGTCGACCGCTCCGTCGCGCCGTTGCACGGCCACATTGTCATTGCCGTCATCGATGCCGAATACACCCTCAAGCGCCTGTATTGCCAACGGGGCAGGGTAGAGCTCCGTCCAGACAACCCGGCATACAAGTCGATCTGCCTGGCCGAAGGTAGCGAGCTGCAGATATGGGGTGTAGTGACCGGCGTCGTGCGCAAGCTGCGGGTGTGACATGGGCGACCCGACCAAGCAGATTTTTGCTCTTGTCGACGTCAACAACATGTACGTCAGCTGCGAGCGCGCTTTCAACCCCCGTTTGCGCGACCGCCCGGTAGTGGTCCTGTCAAACAACGATGGCTGTGCCGTGGCCAGGTCGAACGAGGTGAAGGCCCTGGGCGTACCGATGGGTGCGCCCTGGTTCCAGATGCGCGACCTGGCGCGCCAGCACGGCATCGTGGGTCTGTCCTCCAATTACACCCTCTACGCGGACATGAGCAACCGCATCATGACCATCCTGCGGACCTATAGCCCCAATGTCGAGGTCTATTCGATCGATGAGTCATTCCTCAGCTTGAATGGCCTGGGCGGTCTATGGGCGTCACCGACGGCATTGGGGCAGGATATTCGCGCCAAGGTGGCCCAGTGGACAAGCCTTCCTGTCTGCGTGGGCGTAGGCCAGTCGAAGACCCTGGCCAAGCTGGCCAACCACGTCGCAAAGAAATTTCCTTTGTTCGATAGCGTAGCCGACTTCACGACCATGTCGGATGCCCGCACCGCCTGGCTGTTGCAGCGCATCGACGTCGGTGAGGTGTGGGGCATCGGCCGGCGCATCGGCGCCAAGCTGCGTGCCATGGGCATCAGCACGGTGCAGGATTTGAAGGATGTACCACCCTGCACCATGCGCGCGCACTTCGGCGTCGTGCTCGAGCGCACGTGCAATGAGCTGCGCGGTGTTTCCTGCCTGGAGCTGGAAGAGGTGGCGCCGCCGCGCAAGGAGATTGTGTCGTCGCGTTCCTTCGGTACCATGGTTACGACGGCGGCCGAGCTGGGCGAATCGCTATCCACCTATGCCGCGCGCGCCGGCGAGAAGCTGCGCGGCCAGCATTCGCTATGCGGTGCCGTTCATGTTTTCGTACAAACGAACCGGTTCCGCGAGCACGACGAGCAGTACTCCAACGGCATCACTATCCCTTTGGTCGAGCCAAGCGCCGATAACCGCATCCTGGCTGGCGCCGCACTGCACGGCCTGGCCATGATCTATCGGGAGGGGTTCAAGTACAAGAAGGCCGGGATCATGCTGATGGATCTGCAGCCGGATACGCAGCGCCAGGGCGTCTTATTTGATGCGGGGCGAGACCGGTCGCGGTCGGTGGCCGCCATGGCTGCCCTGGACGCACTCAATGAACGATTCGGCCGGGACACTGTGCACCTGGGTTCGGCGGGCCTGGTCAGGCGCTGGGCAATGTTGTCGGAAAACCGCACGCCGCGGTACACCACGAACTGGCTGGAGCTGCCGAAGGTGAGGGCGCAATAGTGTCCACGGTTCTGGATTGGCGTTATTTAATTGAAAATTTGGCAAAGGTGAAGGGGTATGAGCAAGCATCGAAAACCGCTAAGTAGTGCAGAGTTGACGGAAATCCGGATAAGAAGCGACTCGCCAGATATTCGCGCGTTGCTATGGGAAATTCATCGCCTGAGACAGGTGGCAGGAAAGGCGGACCAGTTAGATCGTAGCCTCGGGCCGCGTGTCGGTGCTTTGGGGCTTATCCGCGCGGAGCTACGCGTGCTGCTCGATGACGAGCCGTGCATCGTGGAAATGCCACGTATTGACCTGAGCACGAGGTAAAAAATTAGCGAGTCCGGATGACACACATCGAGCCCATTGATGCCCAGCCGGCCACACGTTGTTCCTGATCGACCAGCACGATGATCCGGCAGCCGGTCGCCTCGGCGCCATAATTTAGCTGCAAGTAGTCGCCCAAGTGCTGATAGCTGACGGGCGTGCCGTAGCGAGCGGCGAGGGCGAAGCTGCTTTGTCCGACTTGGGGCATATCAGCTACTGTTTCAAGCCTTGGGGAATTGCAAGACAAAGTTGAAAATGCGACCAAATATTTAATCAAGAGATTCATGATCACCCCTTCATAAACGGTATACGAAAAGAGGATCAGGATGCCATGAGTAAAAGGGAAGGGGTATGCGCCACCGCATGTTGAGGCATTGAGGTGGGCATGTGCGTTGGAAAATTAAGAAAACCATTGGAAAGCGCAAAAAAAAGGCTACAAGCTGAAGCATGTAACCCTTTGATTTTCCTACTCATTTTGTGGGGTGGCTGATGGGGCTCGAACCCACGACAACAGGAATCACAATCTAGGTGTCGTCATTTCATAACGATGTTCCAATCAATTGCATAATTGCCGGTGTCACTCAGCTCTTGTGCCAATTTCATCCTCCAAGCGCCTGCATCATCCAATGGTTCCCATACCATTCCGGCAAAATCTGTTGGAATCTCTAGATCTCCTTTTGCTAGAGAGAAGACATTTTGCCGCCCAAGGCGACCTATAAAATAGCCAAGCTCAAGTAAGACATTTTGACGCGCGCGTGGCTTTAGAGTGTCAATCGATTTGCCACCTAAATCATCGGGGGTCAGTAGAACAACAGCAAAACCTACATCACCATGGGCTTCGATCTTTTCAATGACGGTTCTACCTTGATTTGGTCGCTCACTCAATATGACTGCGTCAAAGCCAATCTTTTCTATAAACCGTGCCACAGTAAGTCGAGCAACGTCATCGTGGCCATGAACGATGAAAATCTTTCGCGATACGTTGCGGGCAGCCTGTGAGTTATTGGCAACTGCTTCAGACTCGGGATGGAAGCTGATTTCATCTTGCAGCCATTTAAGCGCCGACTTCAAGGTTAGCACTGATGCTCGTTTGCCCTCTGCAACGTAAATGCGGGCCTTGGCGGCGTCGTTTTGTTGATCATAGGAGCTATACGCTATGGTGACAGGACCATCGTCCAGTCGCATTGCATCAGCATATCGATGATATTCAACAGTCCGAGGGCCGAAGACGGATGCCAAAACTCCTTCGATTGTGGTTTCTAGGCTGCTCTGCTCTGGTCCCCATCGCTTTGTTAGTAGTGTCTCGTCAAAGCTTTCAATGTCTTCAATTAGACGATTGATGCGAAGAACACCAATGCGCATTTGCTCTGGAGTCAAGTTAGCCTGCGCAGGAGGCACAGATGCTTTGCGAGTAGCCATATTTTAAGTTCCGTAAAAGCTCTGGAACTCATTATGCCCGAAAGTGCAAAAAAAAAAGCTATCATTGAGTTGTATTTTTAGACATTAGCAATGTCAAAAAAACAAATAAAGGCATCCGTTTATCACTAAGTCTTTGATATTAAATAACCTTGTGATGGGGAGCCCGCTGCCACTTTGAATTTTATTCATCTATCAAAAGGCGTTACTTTTGGCGTAACTTTCATCGCGGCAGAAATTTTCTCATAGGGGAAATACGCTATTGCATCATGGGAGTAAGCTTTTCAGCCGAATTTTTCTTTGCCGCGGCGGCGTTGATTTCTTTTGGGACGGTGGTCATGTGTTCTTTGTCGTTGGTCCGGCGGCGGGAAACGCATGCCTGCCGGGCTGTGTGTGGTGCTGTGTGCGTGCCAGGCCGCGCCAGGGGGCGGAGCTTGGGTTCAAGGCCGTCATTTTACCGCTTTCGGCGGGCGGGGCGGCGTATTGCGTGCGCAGATGAAAAAGCCGCATCGACAATGTCGATACGGCCTTGGGTATGCGCAGACCGAAAGGCAGCGCTATGCATAGTTGATTTTATAAGTTGCCGTCGCCGCCCACCGAGCTTTCCGGATCGAAGGAAAAGACGCGCAATTCCGGTTGTACATCTTCGCCGCGCATGATGCGTACCGTCATCACGAAGGAGAGTTCCCAACGACCGGCGGTGTAGCCGACATCCAGATTATGTTTCCACTCCTGGCGGATGCGGTGCAGGGGCGTTTGCTCTGGTTCACCCAAGAGTTGCTGGATTTCGAAGTCCAGCGGGAAATGGTAGGTGGCACCTACCGACTGAAGGAATGGCGAAGGCGGTGAATAAATGGTGGGTACTTTCGGTCCAATCTGAGTCAGTTGCGGTACGGTGACGATGCAGCAATCGATGATCTGAAACGATGTGAAGCCGCTGTCCTTGGAGCCGCAGCATGTGACGTCGAGATAGACATGCTGGCCCTTCTGGAAATGCACGCCGCCCATGTAGGGACCATGGCGGGGATCGGCCGTGCCGTCGCAAGAGGTAAAGTTGTAGTCGAGCTGGTTGGTGATCTGGTCTGCATCGAAGTGCACGGATAACTTCATCCAAGGGCTTACAGGCGTCATTTTTTACTGTCTCTTTCTAAGTTGATGAGAAATTGTTGGTAGCGGGAATCGCGTCGGAGGTTCAGCAGATCTGGCGCTGATTCGATGAGATTGAAGGGATAGCCTAGCTTGCTTGCTTGGAATAGCGCGGCCAGTGCCGCGCTGCGGTTGCCTATCAGTTCATATGTTAGGGCTGCGCGAAACTGGACGTCTGCGATCTGTGGTGCCAGGTCGAGTGCATGTCGCACGACTACCAGGGCGCCTTCTTTTTCTCCGGCGTAGGCTTTGTATAAAGCCATACGGGAATTGAGCGTAATGTCACTGGGCATGCGCACCAGCATGGGCTGCAACAGCGCGATCGCACGCAGATATGATTGTTTCGATGCTTGAGCCAATGCGGGAACCCAGCGTTGCGCATCAGCTAGGTTGGCCCAAAGCAAATAGGTGCCGGGGCTGCCTTTTTTCTCGGAAACGGCATTTTCAAATGCTTGTACCGCACCAAGGTAGTCGCCCTTGGCAAACAGCGACGTGCCCAAGTTGGTGTAGAGTTCCCAGTGTGGACGTACCAGAAGACCTTGCTGGAGAACCGCAAGTGCCTCGTCTTCTCGGTTCTGGCGCAGCAAAGTTGCATTCAAATAGGCATAGGCTCCGGGTGATTGCGGGTCCATATGTATACACTTGCGAAAAATTTTTTCTGCGGCTGCGTAGTCACCCTTTCTGTAATTCATCACACCGAGTGACATATCGAACATGCGTTCATTTGGATATGCCGCAACGGCTTGTTTCAGTACTGCGTGCGCCAGATCAAAATTATGAGCGGCGATATGCAAGCGTGCCTTGCCATACAACGCCAGCATATTGTTTGGTTCCAAATTTAATGAGATGTTTGCTTCGTGCAGCGCTTCGTCATTCTTGCCCTGGAATTCCAGTACCCATGCTTGCGCGACATGGGCGAGCGCTAACTGATTATCCGCCGCCAATGCTTGCTTTGCGCTGACATCGGCTCTTTGCAACCAAGTGGCATCGCGGCCATTTCCCGTATAGCGGAAGCTCGACGCCAGTGACAGGCCTGCCGCCGCCGCCGCATTACCTGGATTATGTTGCAGAACTGTCATGAAATGTCCGATCGCCTGCGCCTGGCTCGTATCGCGATCAAACACCCGCAACGCCTCCATCCCCGCCGCCATGCTCGCCATTTCCGAATATGGCGCGGGCGCTTTTTCGCCCGTGATGAACGATTTGACGGCAGGAAGGATATTGGGCAACTGCCATCCTGTCAGCACGGCCAGCAGCGCCACGCCCGCGCCCCATTTCAGGGTGCGCTTGCGGGGCAGGGGCAGGTGGATGGAGACGGTGGTGGGTGGTTCTTCCTTTGCAGGCGGCTCATCGGCAAGAGGCGCAGCCAAGGTGAGCGGCTCCCCGCGTTGCGCGCCTATCGCCTCGCGTACATCGCGCATCGTGCGTGGCCGTTCGGCCGGGTCGTGCGCCGTCATCGCGCGCACGAGGGCGTTGATGGCGGGCGGGACGGAGTCGGGCAGGTCGGGCCACGGTTCCGTCGCCTGCATGTGGGCGGCGGCCAGGGCCAGGCCGTTCAGGTGGGCGAAGTGGCGCTGGCCGGCCAGCATTTCGTACAGCATGGCGCCCAAGGCATACACGTCGCCGCGCGTGTCGGGCAGGCGGCCCATCAGGCGCTCGGGCGCCATGTAGGCGATGGTGCCCTGCAAGTCGCACAGGGTGGTCGTTTGCGTCGCTTGCGGGTCGATGTGGCGGGCCAGGCCGAAGTCGAGGATGCGCACCTTGCCGCTTGCCTCCAGCATCAGGTTCGACGGTTTCAGGTCGCCGTGCACGAGGTCCATGGCGTGCGCCTCGTCCATCGCGTCGGCGATCTGGTAGGCGATGTCGAGCGCCCCCTGCAAGTCAGCCTTGCCGCTGTGCATGAACTGGCCTAGGGTCTGGCCTTCGACCAGTTCCATGACGATGGACTGGCTCGTGCCCTGGCCCTCGATGGCGAAAATGCGCACGAAGGCCGCATGCTTGAGCGAGGCGGCCAGGCGCGCTTCATTGATGAGTTTTTCCGGATGCAGCACGTCGGCTTGCGGTTTCAGCCGTTTCAGCGCCACGCTGCGGCACAGCTTGGCATCCCAGGCTTCGAATACATGGCCGAAACCGCCTTCACCCAGCAAGCGGCGCACTTCGTAGTGCCCGCTGATCGTGTCGTCTTGCGGCGGGGTCTGACGCAGGGAGTCGAGCAGTTCCATATACCTTGGCTTCAGAGTGCATCAACGTGGACATCCAGCATCGAAAAAGGACAATTCGATGTCGGCATGCTCAAGATGATTGATTTTGAGTAACTTCCTGATTTAAAACGATTGTTTCGAATAAGTCAATTAATATTGACAAGGAGTGAACAAAAGTTGCTTTGCCTGCGCCGGGAAGGCATTCCTTGCTGACGTCTGCGCGCAATCTTGTTCAAACTCAATTTTCATCTTTCCCGCTTCCTTGATAATGCAGACGGGGCTGTACCGGCATGTGCCGATCAGGCGATGGGAGCGGGCATGGACGAGTTGCTGCAGTATTACGAGCGCGAACTGGGCACCTTGCATGCGCACAACCAGGTGTTTGCCCGGCGTTATCCGGCCATCGCCGGCGCACTGGGTCTCCTGGGCGGCGACATGGGCGACCCCCACCTGGCGCGCATGCTGCAAGCGTTTGCCATGTTCAACGCGCGCACGGCCAAGCGGCTGGCCGATGGTTTCGGCACTTTCAGCGAAACCTTGTTGGAGGTGAACTTTCCTCATTATTTGCGCCCGTTTCCTGCCTGCGCCATTGCGCGCATCGATAATGACCTTGGAACGGTGACCGAACTGGCCACCATTGCGCGCGGCACGGTCATGCATGCTGCCGAGCATCAGGGCGTCACCTGCAAGTTCACCACCACCTACGATGTTGCCGTGGCGCCGCTGCGCCTGTCCGACGTGCGCTTCCAGTCCATCGTGGCGGCGCCGCCCGCAGTGCGCCTGGCCCCGGATCTGGGGGCGGCAATCAGCATCACGCTTGAAGCGACGGGCGCCACGTCCACGCTGGACGGGTTGCCGCTGCCGATGCTGCGCCTGTTCCTCGACGGGGAGCCTGCGTTTTGCGCCACGCTGCGCGACAGCCTGTTCCTGCGCGCCCGTAGCGCTTATGTGGAAGCCGATGGCGTCTGGCAGGCGCTGGACGCGGTGCCCTTGTACCCGGTTGGTTTTGCCGACGAGGACGCATTGATACCGGCCCGGGCCGCCTCGCATCCCGCTTACCGCCTGCTGGGCGAATGGTTTGCCTTTCCGGAAAAATTCCATTTCGTCGACCTGGACCTGGCCGCGCTGCGCCCATTGTTGCCGTTGGCCTGCCGGCGTTGCACCGTGCACTTGCTGCTGGCCGGCGTGCAGGCCGATGCGGATGTCGCGCGCATCTTGCGCCCCTTGTCCGCAAGGCATCTGGTGCCGGGATGCACGCCTGTCGTCAACCTGTTCCGCCAGGCGGCCAATCCCATCCGCCTGACGCACGCGAGCGCCGACCATGTGCTGCTGCCATCGGTCAGGCAGGCGCATTGCTACGATATCCACAGCGTCGACAGCGTGCATGTGCTAGGTGAAGCGGCGCAGGGCAGCACGCTCGATGCATTCCACCCGTTTTATTCGATGCGCCATGGCGAGGCGGGCGGACGCCAGGGGCGCTACTGGGTGACGCGGCGCGACGAGGACATGGCGTTGAGCAATCCCGGCTACGACATGCGCATCGCCTTTGTCGACGGCGCCATGCAGCCGCTGCACGATGCGACGCAAACGGTATCCATCATGCTGACCTGCAGCAACCGCGACTTGCCGGGCCGTCTGGTGTTCGGCAATGCTGCGGGCGACCTGCATCATGACGGCGTCGCCAGCGCCTTGCCGGTGCGCCTGCTGCGCAAGCCTGGCGTGCCTTGCCGTTTCCCTGCGGGCGCGGCGTCGCACTGGCGGCTGATCGCGCAATTGTCCCTCAATCATCATTCGCTGAATGAACAGGGCTTGCCGCTCTTCAAGCAAATACTCGAGTTGTACAACTTGCCCGGTTCGGCCAGCGCCGCGCGCCAGATCGCGGGCATGAGCGGATTGCGCCAGCGCGCCGCCAGTACCTGGCTGCATGACGAGGCGGGCGGCAGCCTGGTCTTCGGCATCGACGTGCTGCTGTCCGTCGACGAGGACGCCTTTGTCGGCAGTGGCTTGCATGCGTTTGCCCAGGTCATCGAGCGCTTTCTCGGGCTGTACGTGCACCTGGGGTCGTTTACCCGCCTGATCGTCCTGTCGCAAAAGACTGGAAAGGAGTTGCTGTGTTGTCTGCCCCGCAATGGAAGCCAGACGCTGGTGTAGTCGCGCGCCTGATGGCCGATCCGTCCGGCACCGGTTTCTTTCAGGCGGTGCGCTTGTTGTGTGCCTGGATGATGCAGCAAGGCATTTCACAGGAGCAAGTGTTTCGCGATTGCCTGCGCTTGCATGGCAGTGCGTCGCTGTCATTTGCGCCGGGCGAAATCGAACAGCTGTGGCTGGAATCGCAGGCGGACGGCGAGACGCAGGTGCACGTGCGCGCAGCCATGGCCGGTTTCCTGGGCGTGCATGGCAGCTTGCCTCTGCATTACACGGAAACGCTGGCCCGCCACGAGCGGCAGACGGGCGATGGTGGTCCCCGTGACTGGCTCGATACCTTGTCGCACCGGGCGCTGGTCCTGTTTTATCAGGCCTGGGCCCGCTACCGCATCGAATGCCAGCAGGACGCCGACGGCGGCGATTTCCTGCCCTTGCAACTGGCGCTGGCGGGCGCCTGGCCCGCCGAGGTGGCCAGGCAGGCGGATGGTTTGCCTGCGCATGTGCTGGCCCATTACGCGACCTTGCTGCGCCACCGGCCCGTGGCGGCCGACGTGCTGCAGGCGGTGCTGGCCGAGTATTTCGGCGTGCCCGTGCGCTTGCAGCGTTTTGTCGGCGCCTGGTTCCGGCGCGCGCCGCAGGAGCGCGCTGTGCTGGCCACGGCGCCTGCCCGGCTGGGGCACGGCGCCATGCTGGGCGAGCGCTGCCGGCGCGCCGACTTGCGCGTGCGCCTGGTGCTGGGGCCGCTGGCACGCCGCGCCTACGAAGACTTCTTGCCCGGCCGGCCAGGCGCGCTGGCCCTGCGGCAGATGCTGGCGCTGTTTGGCTTGCCCTGCATGAGCTTTGAAATACGCCTGGTGCTGCGCCGGGAAGACGTCCGTACATGTGTCCTGGGCAAGGGCGCCTGCCTGGCCGAGGATGCCTTCCTGGCCGACAAGTTGCCGGCCCGCGAGCGTGACGACATGCATTACGAGCTGCGATTCGAGGGTTCCGCCTGAGACCGCCTGTATGCCGTACTCCGATGAATGTTGGAAGGAAGAAACCCATGGAAGACTTCGCGCAATGGCTGGCCGTGAACAAGGATTTGAATGCAAGCAACCGCGCCTTGCGGCTGCGCCTCGCTTACCCGGAAGGCATCAACGACGATGCCTTGCTGCCGCAACGCATCAGCGGCAGCGAGGCCATCTGCGGCGGCCTGGAATACCGCATCCTGTGCGTGGCCACCGAGGTGCAGCTGCCGCTGAAACAGTTCATCGCCGTGCCGGCCGAATTGCAGATCGTTACCGATCAGGGACAGCTGCGCAGGGTCTGCGGCATCGTCGCCGAAGCGTGCGCGGGCCAGAGCGATGGCGGCCTGGCCACCTATCAGCTGGTGCTGCGCGATGGCCTGGCATTGCTGGAAAAACGCATCAACACGCGCGTGTTTCGCAACAAACATGAATTGCAGATTGTCCAGCTCCTGTTTGATGAATGGCGGCAGGGCAATAGTGTGCTCGCCGCCAGCCTGGATCTCGCCATCGACGCGGCGCTGGCGGCGCGCAGTCTGCCTGCGCGCGAATTCACGATGCAGCACAATGAATCCGATGCCGCCTTTATCCGCCGCCTGCTCCGGCGCCGCGGCATCGCCTGGTGCTTCCAGGCGGGAGCGCCGGCCGGCCCGAACGCCGCTGCCACGCCCGTGCATACCCTGCTGCTGTTCGACGACGCCAGCCGCCTGGCGCAGAACGCGGCCGGCACGGTGCGTTATCACCGCGATGACGCCACCGAGGAAAGGGATGCCGTGACGGCCTGGAGCGCCGTGCGTCGCTTGCAACCGGGAAAGTCCGAACGCTACAGCTGGGACGACGGCCACCCGCACAGCCCGCAGTTCATGGCCACGCAGTCACACGGCGGTGTGGATCAGGGCAGCAATGGCAACCGCCTGGCAGCCAGTCTCGACGACTATATCGTGGAGCCGCCGCTGGCCGCCGGCAGCAATGACGACTTGCGGCAACTGGGCCAGCTGGCGATGGCGCGCCACGATATGGACAGCAAGTGCTTCCAGGGCGAAGGCTGCGTGCGCGACTTTTGTGCGGGCCAGTGGTTCAGCCTGGAAGGGCATGCGGACATCGACAGCCACCCTGCCGCCGAGCGCAGTTTCGTCATCACGGCCTTGAGCGTGGCGGCCAGCAACAACTTGCCGACAGGGTTAGAGGCGCGAGTGGGGCGCCTGTTTGCGCAGAGCGGTTGGCGGTGGGATGTTGATATGGCGCAAGGGGCAGGCGCCGATGGTCAGGCGGCCTTGCGCTACCGCAACCGTTTTACCTGCGTGCGGCGCGGCATCGCCATCGTCCCTGCCTTTGATCCGCGCAGCGAATTCCCCATCGTGCGCCTGCAAAGCGCGCTGGTCGTGGGGCCTGCCGGCGAAGAGGTGCATTGCGATGCGCTGGGACGGGTCAAGGTGCGTTTTGGCGCCACGCGCGCGCCGGATCACGTACATGCCAACGGTACCGGCGCCTCCGATACGGAGCGCGATTCGGCCTGGGTGCGCGTGGCAACAAGCTGGAGCGGCAATGGGCCGGGCAGCGGCACACAATGCGGCACCGTGACCTTGCCGCGCATCGGCGCGGAAGTGCTGATCGATTTTCTCGGCGGCGACCCGGACCGGCCCATCATCGTCGGCCAGCTGTACAACGCCGTGGGCGCGCCGCCGGGCCTGAGCGCGCGCGGCGCCTTGCCTGGCAACCGTTACCTGTCCGGCATGCGCAGCCGCGAAGTGCGGGGCGGGCGCGGCAACCAGCTGTGCTTTGACGATACGCCATCGCAGATCAGCGCGCAGCTGGCCAGCGACCAGGCGGCCACGCAGTTGAACCTCGGCTACCTGACCGAGCCGCGCAGCGATGGGGCAGGGCAGCAGCGCGGCGACGGCTTTGAATTGCGCAGCGACGCCAGCGGCAGCGTGCGCACGGCCCGCTCGCTGCTGATTTCGGCCTGGAAACAGCTGGGCGCCAGCGGCAAGCAGCTCGACGGCAGCGAGCATGCCGCCGTGATGAAGGAATGTCTGGAATTGTTGAGCTCCTTGGGCGAGTTTGCCGCCCAACATCAGGCGCTGGCGCTGGACGCGGCCGGCAGCAAGGCGCTGGGGGCCGCCATCACCGCCGACCAGCCCACCGTCAGCATCACGGCGCCCGAGGGCGTGGCGCTGAGCACGCCCAGGACCATTGCAGGCAACGCGGGTGCGAATATCGACCTGGTAGCCCAGCAGCATCTGCAACTGAGCGCGGCCCAGCGCTGCAACGTCAACGCGGGCAAGGGTATTTCCCTGTTCGCGCACCAGGATGGCATCGTGCAGGTAGCCCACTTCGGCAAGTTCCTGCTGCAAAGCCAGCATGATTTGTTGCAGGCGGACGCTGCCAAGGACATCCGCCTGACGGCAGGCACGCGCCTGGTCGGCGTGGCGCAGGACGAGATCACCTTCATGACGGCGGGAGGCGCCTACTTGAAACTGTCCGGCGGCACGGTCGAACTGGGCGGTCCCGGTGCGCTGACGGTGAAGACCGACGGCCACCATTGGAACGGTCCGGCCAGCATGAAAGGCGAGCTGTCCACCTTCGGCGAAGGCGAGCTGGGCCGCGTGCCGCGCTTGCTGCGGCCCACCGACGGCTTGCCCGTCGAAGGCGTGGAAGTGCACATCGAGCGCGAAGGCGACAGCCCGTTGACGGGCGTCAGCGATGCCGATGGACGCGGGCCGAAGTTGGCAACCGACCATCTGCAGCGGCTGAAGGGATTCTTCTTCCGCCGCCGTTCCTGAAACCCGACCTCGGAGACCACGCCATGCAGTTCGATCCCCACCCGCCGCTGTGCGACGACCCCCAAATCGATATCCTCGGCCAGTTTTCCTGCAACGCCAATTTCCAGAGCAGCGACCATGAAGTACTGCAGCAGTTGCCGCTGCCCGGCATCATGATCTTCGTGCACGGCGTCAATTCCGACGGCGAGTGGTACGCGGCGGCCGAAGAGGGCTTGTGCAACGGCCTCAACGAGCGCCTCAAGCGTTCCTGCCATCACCTGCAGCACCGTGGCGTGGAAGGCGGCGAACTGAAGGCGGTCAATTATGGCGCCGAGATCACGGCCGAAGGTTTTCTCCATCCGGAGATGTCGGCCGATACCCTGATCTGCGATGCCGGCACGTTTTCTCCCGTGATCCGCTTTCGCTGGGGCTACAAGGCGTCCGGCGAAGAACTGCAGAAATACGGCAAGGGTATCTACCTGAATGAACAGGATTACTGGGGCGGCGGCCCGTTTGCCAATGGCTGCAGCGCGCTGGCCGACCTGTGGAAGGAGGGGCTGAGCGAGGATTTATTTTTGTGGAACAAGATCCAGCACATGAATCCCTTCCCGGAAC
Source organism: Janthinobacterium sp. P210006 (assembly GCF_036231885.1). Classification (NCBI taxonomy): domain Bacteria; kingdom Pseudomonadati; phylum Pseudomonadota; class Betaproteobacteria; order Burkholderiales; family Oxalobacteraceae; genus Janthinobacterium; species Janthinobacterium sp. P210006. The sequence continues at coordinate 1,218,009 of NZ_JAZARD010000001.1, forward strand.
GGCAAGTGTACAGCTGCCCGCCGCGCCCGTATTTCGTGCTGGCCGCCTATCGCCTGGCCAGGCTGGTGGAAGCCATCCGCCAGCAGCAGGCCGACGTGCCGGTCACCATCGTGTGCCACAGCCAGGGCACGATGGTGGCGATGGCAGCCGCCTTTCTCGGCGCGGGCCTGCCCAAGGTGGATGGCGTTCCCTGCGTGGCCGATAACTACGTCATCTGCAATTCGCCGTACAGCCTGGCGAAACGCAATAGCTCCGAGAACTGGGTGGCCAGCAATCTGCGCGCGGCGGACGGCAGCATGGGAAGGGTGACGGTGCAGGCGCGCATAGCCACCTTGAAAAACTTCTTTGCCATCATCCGCCAGCGCGCCACCTTGGGCGAGCTGCAGACAGACGAGGAAATCGACCGCTGCATGGCCAACCTGCAGCACGGTTTTTCCGCCGCCCAAGACCGTGAGCAATACGGGATTGCGGGCGCCGCGCGCGACGGCAAGAAGTCATCGTATGGCAGGGTGACCATCTATTGCAATCCGCACGACGTGGTGGTGTCGTCCGTAGCCATCGAGGGCATCGGCTGGCGCGGCCTGTCGGGCTCGCTGGACAAGGACAGCAAGGACGGCGGCGAGCTGGCTGCCACCGACGCGGCAGGCGTATGCGTGCAGCGCGTGTTTGCCCAGGGTTTCGAGGTGGGCAAGCAAGGCAGCTATCACTACTGGACCGATCACTGGCGCAAACCTGCGCCGGGCGGCAAGGACTTCTGGTTTCCGGCGCAGAAATATGCGTCGTATTCCGTCAAGCAGGGCGTCGAGGCCAGCGAAGGCGCCTTTTCCACCATCCTGACGGTGGGATTGGCACCCCTGTTCATCGTGATGACGGGCCTGGCCCGCAGCCCCTGCAATGCCTCGCCCCACAAGGATTGGAAAATAGAACTGCGCGCCCCCGACCTGGTTTCGCCATTCAAGCCGCAGTCCTTGCGCTTTGGCCAGACCAGCGAGGAATTCGACGAAGGCTACGATCCGCCCGGCGAATCGCGCCAGGCGGGCAAGCAGCGCGCTGCCGGCGACGATTACCTTGCCGATCATGCCATCCCGCCCGGCGGCTTGCAGGGTCAGGCGGGAAAAGACGAGGCCAGGCGCATGGACAGCGCCAGGGGCACGGCCGACGACGAGGCGCGTTTGCGGTTCGAGCAGCGCGCGGTGATACGCGCCCAGGCGGTGCGGGAAGGGAAAAGTCCGGCCGGCCAGAAAGTCCAGCAGGAAATGCCCAACGCCACGCCAGACGCCGGCTACCAGCAATGGCGCAGCACGCGCATCGGCGAAATGATGGCTAGCCAGGCGGGCGCCTACGCTACCGACCATTCCTCCATCCTGACCAACCCCATGCACGCGGAGCGGGCGCTCGCGTATGACGTGGCGGTGGGCGTGTGCCGTATCAAGGCCGACCAGTTGCGCAAGTTGCGGGTGGCGGCGGATTGGAGGTTGTTGAAGTGGTTGGATGAAGCTGCCTCTGCAAAGATGTTTGAAGAGTATTTTGCAAGTGCCACCATTGATGAATTAAAGATAACCGTTTGGGCAGGTTGCGAAGGCGGACCGGCCAGTATGCCGAGTTTGATAGTCGATAAGCGTGAAAATCCACCACCTGCCGTCAAGCCAACGTCAGGAGAGTGCGTCCATGGGTGACATTGCAGTGTCTTAAAAATGGAGAATTCAATATGACGAAATCCTTTTTTATTTATGCTTTGATGGTTTTTTTGGCGTTGATTTCCCTGATGGCCTGTGTACGTCTTCGTTCATCGCCGCCTGCGTCGGAAAATGCTGTTACCGAGGTACCTGACACTGACAAACGCCGCTATATGGCACAGGTTGTCGCTGTGCAATGGTTGAATCCGCTGCAGCGTCGGGATTACCCTACGCAATGGCAATTGTTGTGGACCTTGGGGCTGGTGCAACCGAATCCAGGAGATGATATGGTCAAGGAAAATCCTATTAAGTATTCCAGTTTACAGGCAGTTTCACCTGTCGTCGCTGGAAATGAAGGTCAGGAAACGTTTCGTGGTTATCATCGAAAATACATTCGCGAAATCATGGATCTATTCCACGACATTTACTATTCCGACCCCGAGTATTTTTACAATGTCCATTCTGCTAAAGACAGATCACGCTGGCGCGAGCTGGCTGGCATCCATATCGAATACGCCATCCCTGAAGGAAAACTCGACCCGGTAGATGCTGGTGCTTTCGTGCAAGACTATGTGCGCCGCACCTTTACCATCGGCAACCCAAACTTCCCTACACTGTGGACCCGCTCCACCCTCCCCGACGTTCGCGTCACCATGGGCGGCCCTAACGCCGGTTTTACCTCCTTGGCCGCCGCGCTCGACTACCTGCAAAGCCACCCGAAGGAAACCGTCTGGGCCATGAACTGGGATGCGCCCAGCCGGCCTTTGGACCGGCAGATCAACGAGAACCTGGTGCTGCTGGTGCTGGCCGGTCCGGACTACAAGACTGAGCGGGCGCCGCTGGCGTGGCTTGGCTACCCAAGCACGAAACAGACGGCGGATTTTGAAGTCAAAAAGGGCGAACCGCCGCGGCTGGTGCAGGCGTGGACGGCAGCCATCGAGGAGGCGGCGGCGAAGGCCAACAGGCAGGATACGGAGATCGGCTATGTGATCCACGATGCGGGCAATACGCACAAGGATTCTTCCGAACGGCTGGGTGCGCTGGCGCAGACGCTCACCGTGCAATTGCCGGAATTCGACTTTCTCAAGCAAAGCTTCAATCTGACTGCCGTGCTGGGCGAGACGGGCGCGGGTACGGCCCTGACAAACGTGGCGCTTGGCATCGCCTATGCGCATCATTTTGGCAAGCCCGTGCTGGTGGCCGGCACCAGCGACCTGTCGGCCCCCGTGGCGCTGGTGGTGGCGCCGCCTGCCGTCGCGCGGCCGATCCGGCCTGACAAGCCATGGTTCCGCGCGCGCGGCGGCAACCATGCCTATTTGCCGTGGTGGGGCTTGCGCCACGATGCGCCCGAGTATTACCAGGGGTTTTCGCAATGAGGGCGCTGATCGCTGTTCTCATGTCGCTTTTGCTTGGCGCGTGCACGACGCCGTCCGTGCAGGAAGGCACGGTGGCACGCAGTGGTCCGTTGATGGCGCAGGTGGTGGGGCTGCAATGGCTGAATCCCTTGCAGCGTCGGGATTACCCCACGCAATGGCAATTGCTGTGGACCTTGGGCTTGGTGCAGCCGAATCCGGACGATGAGATGGTCAGGGAAAAACCCGAGAAATATACCAGGCTGCAAAGTATTGCTTCTGTCGCGGTTGGAAATGAGGGTTCTGAAACGTTCGATGGTTACCATGAAAAATACATAGAGAAGACTTTCAATTTAATTCATGACGTGTACTACTCTGACCCAGAATATTTCTACAATGTTCATTCAACTGAAAACAAGTCACGCTGGCGCGAACTGGCTGGCATCCATATTGAATATGCTTTGCCCGAAGGCAAGCTCGATCCAGTGGAAGCGGCCGACTTCGTCCGGGAATATGTTGCCGATACTTTTAGCATTGGCAACGTCCATTCTCCCACCCTCTGGACCCGCTCCACCCCACCCGACGTCCGCGTCACCACGGGTGGCCCCAACGCCGGTTTTACTTCACTTTCCGCCGCGCTCGACTACCTGCAAAGCCACCCGAAAGAAACCGTCTGGGCCATGAACTGGGATGCGCCCAGCCGGCCCCTGGACCGGCAGATCAACGAGAACCTGGTGCTGCTGGTGCTGGCCGGTCCGGACTTTAAAACGGAGCGGGCGCCGCTGGCGTGGCTTGGCTACCCAAGCACGAAACAGGCGGCGGATTTTGAAGTCAAAAAGGGCGAACCGCCGCGGCTGGTGCAGGCGTGGACGGCAGCCATCGAAGAGGCGGCGGCGAAGGCCAACCGGCCCGATACCGACATCGGCTATCTGATCCACGACGCGGGCAATACGCACCAGGATTCGTCCGCGCGACTCGGTGCGCTGGCGCAGACGCTTACCGTGCAATTGCCGGAATTCGATTTCCTCAAGCAAAGCTTTAATCTGACTGCCGTGCTGGGCGAGACGGGCGCGGGCACGGCCCTGACAAACGTGGCGCTGGGCATCGCCTACGCGCATCATTTCGGCAAGCCCGTGCTGGTGGCCGGCACCAGCGACCTGTCGGCGCCCGTGGCGCTGGTAGTGGCGCCGCCCGCCGTCGCGCGGCCGATCCGGCCTGACAAGCCATGGTTCCGCGCGCGCGGCGGCAACCATGCCTACTTGCCATGGTGGGGCTTGCGCCACGATGCGCCCGAGTATTACCAGGGGTTTTCGCAATGAGACGCTTGATACATCCAGGGAGAAGAGCATGCGTGGCGTGATCCGCCTGAATGACCCCACCAGCCATGGCGGCAAGGTGGTGGGGGCGGCGCCAAACAGCACGGTATTCGGCGTGGCCGTGGCGCGCAAGGGTGATCCTTGCGTCTGCCCGATAAAAGGTCACGTGCGCTGCGTGATCGCCGAGGGCGATCCGCAGGTGCTGATCGATGGCGTGCCCGTGGCCTTCGAGGGACACAAGACCAGCTGCGGCGCCAGCCTGATGTCCACCGTGGGCAACTGCGGGCGTGCTTAGGCCAGGCTAGGCTAGGCTAGGCTCGTGTCGATGGCCGCGCCCAGCTTGTCGACGATCTCGTCGACGTGGCTGGCGTCAATGATGTAGGGCGGCGCCAGCAGGATGTGGTCGCCGTGCAGGCCGTCGATGGTGCCGCCCATGGGATAGCACATCAACCCGTTTTGCATGGCGTGCGCCTTGATGCGCGCGTGCAGGCGGCGGGCGGGGTCGAGCGGCTGCTTGCTGGTGCGGTCCTGCACCAGTTCCAGACCCAGGAACAGGCCGCGTCCGCGGATGTCGCCCACGTGCGCATGGTCGTCGAAGCGCTGGTGCAGCCGCTGTTCCAGCAAGGCGCCCATGGCGCGCACGTTGGCCAATAAATCGCGTTCCTCGATCTGCCGCTGCACGGCCAGGGCGGCGGCGCAGGCCGTGGCGTGGCCGATGTAGGTGTGGCCGTGCTGGAAGAAGCCCGTGCCGGCGCGAATCGTGTCGCGGATGTCCTGCGACACCATCACGGCGCCGATGGGCTGGTAGCCGGCGCCCAGGCCCTTGGCGATGCAGATCAGGTCGGCGGTGACGCCTTCCTGCTCGCAGGCAAACAGGCTGCCCGTGCGCCCCATGCCGCACATGACTTCGTCGAGAATCAGGAGGATGCCGTGGCGCTGGCAGATCTCGCGCATGCGCTGGAAGTAGCCGGCGACGGCGGGCAGGGCGCCGGCCGTGGCGCCGACGACGGGTTCGGCGATGAAGGCCATGACCTTGTCCGCACCCAGTGCGGCGATATGGTCTTCCAGCTCCTGGCCCAGGCGCGCCACGTAGTCGCCATCCGTTTCATGGGCTGCCTGGTCGCGCCAGGCGTAGCATGGGGAAACGTGGGTGACGCCGATCAGCAAGGGCTCGAACTGCTGCCGGCGCCAGGCGTTGCCGCCCGTGGCCAGCGCGCCCAGGGTGTTGCCGTGGTAGCTCTGGCGGCGCGCGATGATGTGGCGGCGCTGCGGCTGGCCCCGTTCCACGAAATACTGGCGCGCCATTTTTAGCGCGCTTTCCACCGCTTCCGAGCCGCCCGAGACGAAATACACGCTGTCGATGCCGGCAGGTGCCCGGGCGACGAGGAAATCGGCCAGCTGCTCCATCGGCTCGCTGGTGAAGAACGAGCTGTGCGCGTAGGCCATGCTGGCCACCTGCTGCTGCACGGCGGCGATCACGGCCGCATCCGCATGGCCCAGGCAGGAGACGGCCGCGCCGCCGCAGGCGTCCAGGTAGCGCTTGCCGTCGGCATCGATCAGGTAGGGACCGTCGCCGCCCGCAGCGACGGGATAGCTGGTACTCAAGCTGCGGTGGAAGACATGGCTCATGGCATCGCTTTCATATCGGCAAGGGGGAAGGCCGATTATAGGATGCGATGCGCCGCGATGCAACGTTTGATGTATTTGTTTTTAATTTGCATCGTTTGATGTTTTTGCGTAGGCACCCAGCGCCCGCAGCTGGCTTTCCGCCGCGCCGATGGCCGTGACGGCATCCGGTCCCGCGCGCGCCACCAGCAATTCCACGAGGCTTTCCACGGCCGCGACGCCGGCCACGATGGAGGGGAAGAACGAGGGGCTGTCGACGGCGATGACGATGCTGGCGTCGGCTTGCAGGGCCAGCGGCGACATGGCGCTGTCGCTGATGGCGATAAGTCGGCAGTCGGCCTGGTGCGCCGCCTGCGCCACCAGCAGCGCTTCGCTCGAATACGGCGCGAAGCTGACGACGACGACGGCTTCGCCCGCCTGCAGGGCGCGCAAGTCCATTTCCAGGGTGCCGCCCTGGCCGCTCAGCAGCTGCACGCTGGGGCGCAGCAGCCGGTACAGGTAGTGCAGGGTGTAGGCGATGGGGTGGGCGGCGCGAAAGCCCGCCACGTGCACGCGGGGCGCCGCCTGCAGCAGCTTGGCGGCCCCGTCCAGTGCTGCGTGGTTGGCGCTTTCCGTGGCGGCCAGGTTGCGCTGTTGCACCGTGAATACTTCGGTGACCAGGTCCCCCTCCTTGCCGGCGAGCGCATCGGCCTTGGCCGCATAGCCGGCCGGCCCCGCGCGCAGGCGTTCCACGAAGATGGCTTTGAGCTCCGGCCAGCCGGCAAAGCCCAGCTGCTGCGCCAGGCGCACGAGGGCGGCCGACTGCACCTGGGCGCGTGCGGCAATGCTGCGCATCGACGACACGGCCACCTCGTCCGGATGGTCGGCCAGGTAGCGGGCGCCGGCCTGGAATTGCGGGCTCAGTTCCGAATGGCGCGCCTTGATCAGGGCCATCAAGGCCGCATAGGGGTCGTTGGGTGTCGCTGCCTGCATCGCCGTGCCTCGTCTAATGGGTTGCGGCGATGGTACAGGATTCGTCAGCGCGCCGGTAGCGGCAAGCCTTGCGTCCGGGCGGCCGTGCGCGGACGCAGGCGGGCAAACAGGTGCGGCCCGGCCGGTTTGCGGCGCGGTCCCGTCGTCAGCACGCGCAAGGCGGTGGGCAGCGGCACGTCGTGGCAATGCAGGAACAGGGCGGCGGCGCCCGTGCCGGCCATTTCCTGCAAGGCCAGCGCATGCTCGACCAGCGCCGCCGTGCGCATGTCGAGCCGTACCGGGATATCGGGTTGAAATAACTGTGCATCGACGTGCCGTGCATTGTGCATGCTGTCCCCGCCGGGTTCGCTAGTCAAGCTGACAGCATAAAAGCGCCCCGGCGGCGGCACTTTGTGCCAAATCAATTCCGATGTCGGATAGATTCCATAAGGCAAAAAAAACGCCAACCGTTGCCGGCTGGCGCTGAAAACCCTCGAAGGAAGAAAAACTATGAATATCAACGACGTTTCGACGCCTGGCAAAACCATCACTGCCGCGCAGCCGGGTTGGTCAGGTGTTACTGCCAATGCTGAAAACGGCCAGGGCGAGGCGCGGCAACAACGCCCTGGGTGTTGTTAGTAGCTCCAGCGTACCGACAGGCCGACGACCTTGTCATAGCGCCGCACATCGCGCACATAGTCCGGCGTGTCGTGGTAGTCGCGGTAGGTCGAGTCGAGCAGGTTGTTCGCGTCCAGGGTCACCGTGGTATTCGGATTGAGCTTGTACGATACCGACGCGTCCAGGGTCTTGGTAGGCGCCACGGTCAGGTGGATGCCCTTGCCGCGGTAGTTGTAGTCGTCCACGTACTTGTCGCGCCAGCTGTAGGCCAGGCGCGCCGACCACGGTCCCTGTTCGTACAGGCCGACGATATTGGCAGACCACTTCGACATGCCCGTGAACGGATGCACGCCGCCATCGAGTTCTTCCAGCTCGCCCGTCATGTAGGTGGCGTTGGCCTGCAGGCCCAGGCCGCTCATCCAGCCGGGCAGCTTGTCGTAGAACTGCTGGTAGGCCATTTCCACGCCTTGCAGATGGCCTTTCGAGGTGTTGCGCGGACGCGTGATGTCGTACTCGATGCCGCCATACGTTTCCTTGGCCGAACCGGACAGGATGTAATTCTTGAAGTTATGGCGGAACACGGTGGCCGTGACGGAGCCCGTCTGGGCGAAATACCATTCCAGCGCCACGTCGAGATTCTTGCCTTCCACGGGTTTCAGGTCGGGATTGCCGCCGCCGCCCGTCGGGCGCACCATCTCCAGGCTCTGGCCCAGGCTCACGCCGGGGTTGAAGTCGGCGAAGTTGGGGCGCTGCACGGCCTTGCCGGCCGTCATACGGGCAATCAGGTCCTGGCGCAGCATGGCTTTCAGGGTCATGCTGGGCAGCACGTCCGTATCGGACGTTTTCACCCGCACCGGCGTGATGATGCCGTTTTGCGCGGAGTTGCCCTGCAGGTCCTGCTTGGTCTGCACGACGCGCACGCCGACGGTGCCGTCGACGGGCACCTGCGCCAGGTCGAAGCCGATGCGCGCCTTGCCGTAGACGGCATTGGTTTTTTCCACGTCCTTGTAGTGGGTCATCGGATCGTCCGGGCTGCGTTCGCTGCTGCCCGTAAACAGCTGGCGCAGCACGGCCGTGTTGTTGAGCATGAAGTCGCGGCAGGGCGTGAGCCAGCTTTGCAGGCCGAAGTTGCCCGTGTTGCCGTGCGAGGCGCAGGCCAGGCCGGGAATCGCGTCCGCATACATGGTCGACGTCAGCCCGCCCTGGCCATTTTTTTCGCGGATCGATTCGGCCTTGCGCTTGGCGATACGCACGCCGCCCGAAAATTCGCGGAAGAAGCCCGTGCTGTCCATGTCGTACGTGAGGTCGCCGCGCCAGTCGGTCGAGCTGCCTTCGTCGTGGCTGTGGTTGTCGTAGAAGCCCAGCAGGGTGTAGTTCTTCGGGTCCAGCATGTTGTAGCCGGGGTAGCTGATCTGCGCGCCACCGTTGACATTCGTGCTGCCGATCACGCTGGTCGGATGGGCGAGGAAGTCGAGGATGGGAAATTCACGCTCGAAGTTGCTGACCGTGCGCGCCAGTTCCGTGGTGGCGCGCAGCTGCGGCGTGATGTCCCAGCGCGCGCCGATGGCGCCCTGCGAGCCGATCGAGCGGTCGCGCCGCGCCTGGGTTGAACCGAGCGTGAACGGCGACCAGGGGCCGTCGATCTTGCCCACCGTGGCCGCCTGATTGGTGCCGGGGATCAGGGTGATGTCCGGGTTCTGGCCCCAGGGCAGCGAGCCGACGAAGAACTGGCTGTCGAACGCGTGCTTGATCAGGGTCGACATGCCTTCCGCATACGCTTCCACCTGCGAGTTCGGGCGCCACTGGAAGGCCGCATTCGCCGCGTAGCGCTTGCGGTCGCCCACGGTGGGGATCATGCCGACGGAATCGGGACCCGTGATATTGCCCGCTTCGGGGCGTTTGACGGGTTCGGCGTTCCAGATCGTCTCGTCATAGTATTTGCTGCGCTGGTAGGACAGGCCGAGCAGGGCGCCGAATTCGCCGTACGGCGTCTTCCAGCGGTTCGACACCATGCCGCTGACGTTCGGGTCCGTCGAGCCGGACTTGTCGCGGTGCTCGGCGCGCACATTGCCCGATGCCGTGAAGCCCTTGAAGTCGAACGGGCGGTTGGTGCGCACGTCGACCACGCCGGCCGTGCCGCCTTCGACCATGTCGGCGCCCTGCGATTTATACACGTCCACGCGCTGCAGCATGGCCGTCGGGATGTCGGCCAGGTACAGGCTGCGGCCCACGGAGGTGAACATTTCGCGGCCATTGAGCAGGGTCACCACGCCGGGCAGGCCGCGGATGATGACGGAGCCCGCCTCGCCGCCTTCGCGGCGGATCTGCACGCCCGTCACGCGGCCGAGGATTTCGGCCACGTTCTTGTCGGGGAATTTGCCGATTTCATCGGCGACGATGGAGTCGACCACCTGGTCGTTGTTTTTCTTGATCGTCTGCGCGCTTTGCGCTGCGCGGCGCACGCCCGTGACGGCCACCACGGCGATGCCCGCATTGTCGGCGGCGGCTTCCGGTGCTGCCACTGCCGCTGCTGGTGCCGTTTCGTCCGCCGGAGGCGCCACGACGGGCGCCTGTTGCGCCCAGACGGAAGCGCTGCTCAGCAGGCCCGCGCCGGCCAGCGCGGCCACCGTGGCCTTCAAGGTCGGCCGCGTGTTTTGCCGGGGCGTGCGGGTGCCCGTTGCCATCAATTGCTTCATCTTGTCTCCACCTGTATTTTAGTTATGTTGAGAACGCTGCGGCAGTCGCCGCCAGAGCTGAAACTTGCTCAGGAAGCATGGTAGGCGGAATGACTTTGCCCCACAAATGACTTCTTTTGCGATGTCCATATCAATTCCGGTATCCCTGCTGCATCCATGCGCCCTGGCGGCGCACTGCGCGTTTTCGGCGGGCCGCGCGTGCTGCAGGGGAGGTGTCAGGCGGCGCGCGGCGCGGCGCTTTGCGCCAGCCATGCGATGAACTGCGCCTGCGGCATGGGGCGGGCAAAATAGTAGCCCTGCAATTCGTCGCAGCCGGCGTGGCGCAGCACGTCGGCGTCGGCCGCGCTTTCCACGCCCTCGGCGGTGACGCTCAAGCCCAGGGTGTGGCCCAGGCCGATGATGGTTTTCGTCACGGCCAGATTCTGCGGCGAACCGTGGATGTCCTGCACGAAGCTCATGTCGATTTTCAGCTTGTCGAGCGGGAAGCGGCACAGGTAGTTCAGGCTCGAATAGCCGGTGCCGAAATCGTCGATCGACAGCGCAAAGCCCAGCGCCTTGATGGCGTGCAGGGTGGCGATGGTGTCGTCCACATTGTCCATCAGGATCGATTCGGTCAGTTCGAATTCGACCTGTCCCGGCGTGACGGCAAACTCGCGCAGCACCTCGCGCAAGGTGGCCACGAGGCCGCCGCTTTTCAGCTGGATGGCCGACAGGTTGATCGACACGGCGATGTCGCCCATGCCCGCCTCGCGCCAGGCCACCTGTTGGCGGCACGCTTCGCGGATGACCCATGCGCCGATGCAGACGATCAGGCCCGATTCCTCGGCGGCGGGTATGAAGCTGTCGGGCGCGATCAGGCCGTGCTGCGGATGCTGCCAGCGGATCAGGCTTTCCACGCCATTCAGGCAGCCGCTCCTGGCATCGATGCGCGGCTGGTAATACAGCACCAGTTCCTGCCGCTCGACGGCGTGGCGCAGATCGCTTTCCAGGTGCAGCTGCTGCAATTGCTGTTCCTGCATCTGCGGCGTGAACATGCGCGCATGGTCGCGCCCACCGCTCTTGGCCTGGTACATGGCCGCGTCGGCGTGGCGCATCAGGGTATCCATGTCGTCGCCGTGGTCCGGGTAGACGGCCACGCCCACGCTGCACGAGACATACAGTTCGTTGCCCTCCACCTGGTGCGGCTCGCGCATGGCCGGTATCAGGCGCGCGTCGAGCAGCGCGGAGATGGCTTGCGCGTCGCCGATGCCGTTGAGGATGACGACGAATTCATCGCCGCCCAGGCGGCTGACGGTATCGCCTTCGCGCACCAGCTGCAGCAGGCGCTTTGAGACCGATTGCAGCAGCGCGTCGCCCACATGGTGGCCCAGCGCATCGTTGACGTGCTTGAAGCGGTCCAGGTCGACGAACAGCACGCCCACCTTTTCGCCGCTGCGGCGCGCCTGCGCAATGGCGGCCGCCAGGCGCAGCTTCGACACGTGGCGGTTCGCCAGGCCCGTCAGCGCATCGTGGTGGGCCATGTGCTCGATCTGCCGCTCGCTGGCCTTGCGTTCGCTGATGTCGAGCGAGCTGGCGATGAAATGCGTGGTCACGCCATCGAGGTCGCGCACGGCGTTCATCACCAGCCAGGCGGGATAGCTTTCCATCGACTTGCGCTGTACCGAGATTTCGCCCTGCCAGTAGCCGCGCCGCGCCAGGGTCCGGCGCAGGCTGTCGAGCTGCTCGGGGCTGTTGTCCGGCGCCAGCAGGAAGCCCGGGCGCTTGCCGATCAGCTCCACCAGGTCGTACAGCGAATGGCGGCGGAAAGCCTGGTTGACGGTGATGATGCGCATGTCCGCATCCATCACGATCAGGCTTTCGGCCGATGCCTCGAAGACCTTGGCCCACAGTTCCAGGCGCGACTCCATCAGCTTCATCTTGTTGATCGGCGTGAAGGTCGACAGCACGGCGCGCTGGCCCTGGTAGTCGATCAGGCGTGCGGAAATCAGGGCCCAGGTGGGCGTGCCGCCACCGCTCCAGCACACTTCGAATTCGTCGACGGCCCCCAGGTCGCTCAAGCGCTGGAAGAAGCGCGAGCGGGCCTGCGGACTCATGCCGCCCACCCACGGGTCGCGTTCCAGGCTGCCCTGCCACGCATGTGCGGCCTGGTTCGCGTGCAGCACCTGGTGGCGGGGGATCGAAGTGACCATCAGCGGGATGGGAATGGCGTCGACCAGCTGGCGCTGCGCGTCGGCCGCGCTGGCGCGCGCCACCAGGTCCTGCTGCGCCATGCGCTGGAAGTCGAGCTGCTGCAGCATGGTATTGAAGGCGCTGACCAGGCGTCCCGTCTCGTCCTCGCTGTCCCAGATGGCGCGCAGGCTGTGGTCGCCCGTTGCGCGCACCTCCTGCGCCACGCGCGCCAGGCGGCGGATGGGCAGGGCGATCTGCCGCGCGACGAAAAACACCAGGCCCAGTATCATCGCCAGCAGCAGCACGGCCGTGCCCAGGTGCAGCCACATGCGCGTGAAAAAGCCGTCCACGCGCAGCTGGATCAGGCGGTGCAATTCGCCTTCCGCCGCGCCCCACGCGCGCTGCAGGGCCGCGACGGCCGCCGCGTCGTGCCTGGCCAGCGCCGCGCCGGCATCCGCACGGGCCGGCCCGCCCGCCAGCGCCTGGGTGCTGGCGCGAAACTGCGCCACGGCTTGCTGCAGGGCCGCGCGCGAGCCGTCCAGGTGCTGGCGCAGCAGCGGCGTGCTGGCCGCGAACGCCTCCGTGTAGTCGCTGCCGATGCCGCCCATGGTGGCGTCCATGCGGCCTTCCAGGATCAGGAACTGGGTCTGCAGGCGCTGGCGCTGCGCGCCTTCGGCCGTCGCCAGCTGCAGCGCCAGGCCGCGCGTGCTGTTGATCACTTCCAGCAGCTCGGGAAAGCGCAGGATCACCAGCGACATGGTGTAGTAGCTGTCCAGGTCCGGGTCGAGGATCAGGTTGGACTGGTTGCCCACGCGCGTGAGCAGTTCGCGTCCCGCCACAAAGGCGGGCGAGGGCGCCATGCCGCCGTGCGCGGCGGGCGTGCCGCCGGCCTGGCGCAGCAGGGTGGCAAATTCCCCGCTCAATTCTGCGCTGCGCATGCCCGTGCCGAACTGGCGCTCGGCCTGTTCGATGGCGGTGGCCGACGGGGCCGCATCGGCGTGTTCGCGCGTCAGGGGCAGCAGCGCGTCGCGGATCGCGGCAATGTAGTCGTTGCCCGCCATTTCCTTGCGCGAGAAATCGATGGCGATGTATTTTTCGTTGATGAGGATGCCGGAAATGAAGATCACGGCAGAAAGATCGAGCAGATAGATCAGCGCCAGTTTGCGCCCTACCGTCAATTTTCCGATCATGCGCGAGATTCTGCCCACCATGCGTGCACCACCTTCTCGTCAGCCAAGTTTGTGTTTTCTTATGAGCAATTTCCATGCCCGAATTTGCAAGCTTGCAAGGTGGATATCGGCAGTTGTTGCACCATGCGGGTGCGCGATTGGCCCCGGCGCGCGCCAATAAAAAGGGCGGCCCGCAGGCCGCCCTTGTGCGCAATGCTACGACGCTCAGGCTTCGGCGACGCGCTTGGCGATGTGCGCCAGCGCTTCTTCCACCTGGTCGATCAGGATCAGGCACAGGTCGCCGTCGTTCAGGCGCGCCAGGGCCTTGTCGATGGCGACGAATTCGCCGTTGATTTCATCGATATGGCTGGTGCGCTTGGCGCCGTCCAGGCCCTGGCGCAGCAGCGCCACGACTTCGCCGTCGGCGCGGCCGCGCTGGCACTGGTCCTGGTACAGCAGCACGTCGTCGAACGCGGCGCCGAGGATTTCCGTCTGCTGGCGGATGTCTTCGTCGCGGCGGTCGCCGGCGCCGCTGATGACCACCGAACGGCGCTTGGCCGGCATGCTTTCCACTGCCTGCACCAGCGCCAGGATGGCGTCCGGATTGTGGCCGTAGTCGGCGATCAGCGTGGCACCTTTGTAATCGAAGACGTTGAAGCGGCCCGGCGCATTGTCGGCTTCATTGGCAAAGGTTTTCAGGCCCAGCGCGATGGTTTTCCAGTCCAGGCCCACGGCCCAGGCGGCGGCCAGCGAAGCCATGACGTTGTCGACCTGGAAGCCGATGGCGCCGTTGCGCGTGATCGGCACCTGCGACAGGGCGATTTCGTGGCGTTCCGCGCCTTGCGCCGCGACCAGCTTGCCGTCTTCCACGTACACGACGCGGTTGCCCTGGGCGCGGTGCGTGGCCATCACGGGATGCGTCTTGTCGGCAGCGAAGAAGGTCACCGTGCCGCTGCAATTCTTGGCCATGCGCGCGACGGCGGGGTCGGTGGCGTTCAGCACGGCCACGCCGCTGTCGGCCACGTTCTGCACGATCACGCGTTTCAGTACTGCCAGGTCTTCCACGGTGGTGATGTAGTTCAGGCCCAGGTGGTCGCCCGCGCCGATGTTGGTCACCACGGCGACCTGGCAGCGGTCGAAGGCCAGGCCTTCGCGCAGCATGCCGCCGCGCGCCGTCTCGAAGACGGCCGCGTCGACGTCGGGGTGCAGCAGCACGTTGCGCGCGCTGCGCGGGCCGCTGCAGTCGCCGCTGTCGATCTGGCGCCCTTCGATGTACACGCCATCCGTGTTCGTCATGCCCGTGCGCAGGCCGGAAGCCGTCAGCAGGTGGGCGATCAGGCGCACGGTGGTGGTCTTGCCGTTCGTGCCCGTGACGGCGACGACGGGAATGCGGCCATCGTCGCCCTCGGCGAACATCGCGGCGATGATGGCTTCGCCCACGGGACGGGGCTTGCCGAACGACGGCGCCAGGTGCATGCGCAGGCCCGGCGCGGCGTTCACTTCCACGATGCCGGCGTTCTGTTCTTCCAGCGGTTTCAGGATGCTGTCGGACACCACGTCCACGCCGCAGATGTCCAGGCCCACCATGTGCGCGGCAGCGACGGCGCGCGCCGCCACTTCCGGGTGCACGTCGACGGTGACGTCGGTGGCCGAGCCGCCCGTCGACAGGTTGGCGTTATTGCGCAAGATCACGCGCTGGCCTACGGGCGGCACGGATTCGGCCACGTAGCCCTGCTTGGCCAGGCTGGCCAGGGCGATGTCGTCGAAGCGGATCTTCGTCAGCGAGGTGGCGTGGCCGCTGCCGCGGCGCGGGTCCAGGTTGACCTGGTCGACCAGTTCGCGCACCGTGTGCTGGCCGTCGCCCACCACTTGCGGCGGGTCGCGGCGGGCCGCTGCCACCATCTTGTTGCCGATGACGAGCAGGCGGAAATCGTGGCCAGGCAGATAGCGTTCGACGAGGATATCGTCGCGGAATTCCTGCGCCGCGATGAAGCCGGCCGTCAGCTGTTCGCGCGTGGTGACATTGACGGTGACGCCCTTGCCCTGGTTGCCATCCTTCGGCTTGACGACGACGGGCAGGCCGATCTCGCAGGCCGCGGCCCAGGCGTCGTCCACATCGATGGCGACGCGGCCTTGCGGCACGGGCACGCCGGCCGAATCGAGCAGTTTCTTCGTCAGTTCCTTGTCTTGCGCGATGGCTTCGGCAATGGCGCTGGTGCCGTCCATTTCGGCGGCCTGGATCTTGCGCTGCTTGCTGCCCCAGCCGAACGTCACCAGGCTGCCTTCGGTCAGGCGGCGGAACGGGATGTTGCGGGCCACGGCGGCGTTGACGATGGCGCCCGTCGATGGACCGAGGCGCACGTCTTCATCGAGTTCCTGCAACTGGTGCAGGGCACCGGCCAGGTCGAACGGCGCATCGTCCAGCGCGGCGCGGCACAGCTGCTGCGCCAGTTCCAGGGCCAGGCGGCCCACGGCTTCTTCCGAGTATTCGACGACGACCTGGAAGATGCCCGTTTCCAGGGTCGGCGTGGTGCGGCTGAAGGTGACGGGGCAGCCGGCTTGCGCCTGCAGGCCCAGCGCCGCCAGTTCCAGCACCTGCGCCATCGGCGCCGCGTTGTAGTTGCCCAGCGGTTGCAGCGGGCTCAGTTGCGGGAAGAGCGCGCGCAGGCGGGCTTCGAAGCCTGGCAGCTGGGCGATGTCGAGTTCCTGCGTGGTGCAGGAAACAATGGCTTCCACGGCGGTGTCGTGGCTCCAGAGGTTAGGGCCCCGCAAGGCCCGTACGCGAGATACTTCCATAATTAAACCGTAATCCTGTTGTGTTCTTGTGGGCCCGGCCGAAGCCGGGCTTTTACATCAAATTAAACCGTAGCGAGCGGATGGGATTTGTGGCCGAGAAGCGGAGCTGTGCGGATGCACAGTGAGCATCGGAGGCCGCAAATCGCGACGCGCAGTAGGTCTGGTTTGACGTCTCTGGTTTTCAGTTCCCGATGCAGCCGGGGGCTGCGTCGAAGGTGCGCAGGCCGGCGCAAATCAGATCGACGGGCAGGTTCAGGGCCCAGGCGGCGGCCGCCACGGCCAGCACGCTGTCGACATTGCCGGCCGTGGCCGGTTTCAGCAGGTCCAGGCACAGCAGGACCGTTTCGATGCCGCCTTCGGCCAGCACGATGTGGTTGCCGCGCACGAATACGGCGCGCTGGCCTTTCGACAGCTGTTCCGCGATGGCGGCCAGGCTGCCATCCTGCGCGTACAGCGTCACGCTGCCGTCGCACAGCTCGGCCAGTTCCAGCACGTGCGCGTTGGCGGCGTTCAGCACGGCCACGCCCGTCGGCACCACCACGTCGACCTGGCTGCGCACGGCCTTGTACAGGCCCGCTTCGTCCAGCACGTCGAAATCCTTGACGCTATCGAGGCTGCCCATGTCCGTGACGACGCCGATCTGGCATTTGTCATAGGCCAGGCCTTCGGCCAGGATCATGCGCGGATTGCTCTCGAACAGGGCCGTCTGCACGGTGCGGTTGAGCAGCAGGCGCTGGCCCGCATCCCAGTTCACGCAGTCGCTGCTGACGACGCGGCGCTGGTCCAGGTACATGCCTTCGCTGCAGACGGCGCCCGTGTGCAGGCCCGACAGGTTGAGCAGCTTGCACAGCATGCGCACGATCAGGCTGGCGCCGCGCGTGCCCGTCACGCCGATCAGCGGAATGCGGCCCGTTTCCTCGGGCGCGAACAGGTGGTCGACGATGGCGGCACCGACAGGGCGGGGCTGGCCCACGCCCGGCTTGATGTGCGCCAGCAGGCCGGGGCTGGCATTGACTTCGATGATGGCGCCGCGCTGCTCTTCCAGCGGACGGGTAATATCCTTCGTCACCAGGTCGATGCCGGCGATATCGAGGCCAACGACCCTGGCAGCCAGCAGGGCCGCATGCACGACGGATGGATGCACGTCGTCCGTGACGTCGATGGCCACGTTGCCGTTCGGCTGGATCAGCACTTTCTGGCCCGCCTGCGGCACGGACAGGGCGGTCATGCCCTGGCGCTGCAGTTCGAGCACGATCTCGCCCGATTCATGCGGCTTGACGGTGCCCAGCGGGAAATCTTCGCCTTCGCCGCGGCGCGGGTCCGTATTGATCTGCGTGTTGACCAGTTCCAGCACGGTGGAGACGCCGTCGCCGTCGACCCACAGCGATTCGCCCTTGGCGGCCGCGATCAGCTTGTTGCCGACCACGAGCAGGCGGTGCTCGTCGCCCGTGATGAAGCTTTCCACCAGCACGGCCGAGCTGTCGCCCTTGCGCGCGGCCAGTTCGTAGGCTGCCTTGACGTCGCTTTCCGTCATCAGGTTCAGCGACACGCCGCGGCCATGGTTGCCGTCATACGGCTTGACGACGACGGGCACGCCGATGTCCTGCGCTTCTTCCCAGGCCGCTTCGGCGCTGCGCACCAGGCTGCCCTCGGGGACGCGCACGCCGCACGATTTGAGCAGGAACTTGGTCAGGTCCTTGTCGCTGGCGATGCCTTCGGCAATCGCGCTGGTGCGGTCCGTTTCGGCCGTCCAGATGCGGCGCTGTGCGGCGCCGTGGCCCAGTTGCACCAGGTTGCCGTCGTTCAGGCGCAGGGAAGGGATGCGGCGCTCGGTGGCGGCATCGACGATGCTGGCCGTGCTCGGGCCCAGGCAGCGCGCGTCGACCATGTCGCGCAGGGGCGCCAGGGCCGCTTCCAGGTCGTAGGCTTCATCGTTGATGGCGGCCATCAGCAGTTCGCGCGCGGCAGCCAGGGCGGCGCGGCCGACCTGTTCTTCCCGCGTGCGGAAGGCCATCTTGTAGACGCCGCGCTGGCTGGTCGAACGCGTCTGGCCGAAGCCCGTGCGCATGCCTGCCAGGTTTTGCAGTTCCAGCACCACGTGCTCGAGGATGTGGGCCGACCACGTGCCTTCGCGCAGGCGCTCGAAAAAGCCGCCCCGTTCGCCTACGCCGCAGCGGTGCTCGATCATGCCGGGCAGCCACGCCACCAGGCGCTCATACAGGCCGGGCAGGGTGTTCGATGGGTAATCTTCCAGTTCGCCGATGTCGACCCAGGCTTCAATCACCGGGCGGTAAGTCCAGATGTTGGGGCCGCGCAAGTGGGTGACGCGGGCAAATTCGATGTTCTTCTTCTTGATCATGTAAGTGGTTTCTTGATAACAAGCCAGGCGTCTGGGCGCCAGATACTTTATGTTGGCTCTACAGAGTCTTTTCAGGCTCGTGCTTGGTTCTTTATCCCGGGTATGCGCAGTGTGCCACTTTTAGCGGTCTCTTGTCGCGTTTGCTTCTCGTATTCTGCTGGTGTTGTCATTCTAATTGTTACTAATTGTTGCCTTACTTGTTATAAAGATACCGACTCTGCTTAAAGCTGGAGCATTTGTGCAACAGCGAGCTGTTGTATACTTGCCCATGTACCGGCGCCCCGTTGCAAAAGCGCCGCGCCTGCCTGGCACTTGCTGCGACGGACGCTTATTTTTTGCGCCGTTTGGCCATCATTCCTTACCGGCAGGCATCCATTCGATACAATACAGGAAATTGCCACTGGTGCATCTACCTCGCATCGCGCAGTCCACAAACATTGATCGGGCGTCTGCCCCATCCCCCAAATCCCGCCCTGAAGGGCTTGGCCTCGAGCCGGAGTATGCTTTACGATGACAACTGAACTGAGTGTTCCTGCAACAACTATTCCCCTCACCTCGCTGCCGGAACACTGGCTGGCGGAGGTGGAGAGCAACCTTTCTCCAGGGGAGAACGTTTTAAGTAGCGTTGAGGTTGACCTCGATGCGCGATTACGTTTCACAAAAGGCATAATAGTTGTCACCGAGAAGCGTTTGCTGGCCCGTTCCCCGGGCGATACGGCCTGGAAAAGCTGGTCTTTCCGCCCTGGATTGCGCCTCACGCACCACGACCACGCGGGCGTGGGCCACCTGGAACTGTTCGACGACCACGGCCGCCTGGCCTCGTGGCGTTTTACCTTGGGCCAGAATCTGCACGCGATCCGCGTGCTCGAGCAATTCGTCGAGCGTCTCGACAGCCACCTGACGGGCCAACCCGTGCTGGAAGCGGAGCAGGAAGTCTGTCCCAGCTGCAAGGCCCCGCTGGAGCCGGAGCAGGAAGAATGCCCGATCTGCGCCAAGGTGCTGCACACGCCGCCATCGACCTGGACCCTGTTCCGCCTGTGGCGCTTCGCCCACCCCTACCGCGGCCAGCTGGCCCTGGGCTTCCTGCTGATGCTGCTGAGCACTGCCGCGCACATGATTCCCCCGTACCTGACGGCGCCGCTGATGGACAATGTGCTGATCCCGTATCAGAACGGCAAGCATATCGACCCATGGCTGGTGGTGTACTACATGAGCGGCTTGCTGGGGTCGGCCCTGCTGGCCTGGCTGCTGGGCTGGGGCAAGACCTATGTGCTGGCACTCGTGTCCGAGCGCATGGGCGCCGACCTGCGCTCGGCCACGTATGAGCACCTGATGAAACTGTCGCTGGAATTCTTTGGCGGCAAGCGCACGGGCGACCTGATGGCGCGCATCGGCAGCGGCAGCGACCGCATCTGCGTCTTCCTTTCGCTGCATTTGCTCGATTTCGCATCCGACGTGCTGATGATCATCATGACGGGCGTCATCCTGTGGTCGATGAACCCGTGGCTGGCCATCATGACCCTGGCGCCATTGCCCTTCATCGCCTGGATGATCCATCTGGTGCGCGACCGTTTGCGCACGGGCTTTGAAAAGATCGACCGCGTGTGGAGCGAAGTGACCAACGTGCTGGCCGATACCATCCCCGGCATCCGCGTGGTAAAAGCGTTTGCGCAGGAAAAACGCGAAGCGGCCCGCTTCCGCGACGCCAACGCGCACAACCTGGCCGTCAACGACAAGCTCAATAAAGTCTGGTCGCTGTTCTCGCCCACCGTCTCGTTCCTGACGGAGATGGGCTTGCTGGTCATCTGGTGCTTCGGCATCTGGCAGCTGTCGCGCGGCGAAATCACCGTCGGCGTGCTGACCGCCTTCATCGCCTACAGCACGCGCTTCTATGGCCGCCTCGACTCGATGAGCCGCATCGTCTCCGTGACGCAGAAATCGGCGTCCGCCGCCAAGCGCATCTTCGACATCCTCGATCACGTGTCGAGCGTGCCGGAACCGGCGCAACCGGTCAAGCTGGACAAAATCGAAGGACGCATCGACCTGCGCGAAGTCGGCTTCCGCTACGGCAACCGGGCCGTCAACCGCGGCATCACCCTGAACATCAAGGCGGGCGAGATGATCGGCCTGGTGGGCCACAGCGGTTCGGGCAAGAGCACGCTGGTCAACCTGATCTGCCGTTTCTACGACGTGTCGGAAGGCGCCATTTTGCTCGACGGCGTGGACATCCGCTCGTTTGCCGTCTCCGACTACCGCCGCAACATCGGCCTGGTGCTGCAGGAGCCGTTCCTGTTCTTCGGCACCATCGCGGAAAATATCGCCTACGGCAAACCGAACGCGACGCGCCAGGACATCATCGCCGCCGCGCGCGCCGCGCATGCGCATGAATTCATCCTGCGCCTGCCGCAAGGCTACGACTCGATGGTGGGCGAACGGGGCCAGGGCTTGTCCGGCGGCGAACGCCAGCGCATCTCGATCGCCCGCGCGCTGCTGATCGATCCGCGCATTCTGATCATGGATGAAGCGACATCGTCGGTGGACTCGGAAACGGAGAAGGAAATCCAGAAGGCGCTGGACAACCTGGTGCAGGGCCGCACGACGATCGCCATCGCGCACCGCCTGTCGACCCTGCACCGGGCCGACCGCCTGGTGGTGCTGGACCGTGGCCAGGTCGTCGAAGTGGGCAGCCACGATGAACTGATGGCGAAAGAGGGCGCCTATTTCCGCCTCTACGAAGCACAGGCGCGCAACAACGAACTCGCCCTGGATGACAAGGAATAAGCATGGCCAGTACAACTTTTACATTACACCGCGATACCTTCGGCAAGCTGGTGATGACGGACGCGGACGGCCAGGTCTTTGAAGGCGTGGCGCCCGTGCGCGCCTTTCCCATCCAGTCGCCTGACGAAGGCATTTCGCTGGTGCTGGGCAATGGCAAGGAAGTGGCGTGGATCGACCACGTCGACGCCTTGCCGGAGCCGGCGCGCAGCCTGCTGCAGGAAGAGCTGGAAGGACGCGAATTCATGCCCGAAATCGCGCGCGTGAAAAGCGTTTCCAGCTTCGCCACGCCATGCACCTGGCATGTCGACACGGACCGGGGCGAGACGCAGTTCGTGCTCAAGGGCGAGGAAGACATCCGCCGCATTGGCGCCGCGTCCCTGCTGATCGCCGACAACCACGGCATTCACTTCCTGATCCGCGACATGTTCAATATCGACAAGACGACGCGCAAGATACTCGACCGCTTCCTGTAGGCGTCGGACATGCCCGAAAGCCGCTGCCTGCAGCGGCTTTTTTTTCGCCTGCCGGACATGAAAAAAGCCGCATAAGAATGCGGCTTTCGAGGGCAGTGCCGGCAGCCCGTTTCAGGCTGCCGGCAATTGCGTGAGATTACATGAACTTGTAGCCTGCGCCGATGTAGAAGTAGCGGCCGCGCACGTTGTACAGCTGGGCAAAGCCCAGGGTGCCGTACTGGTTGCCCGCGCCCATGATGCTAAACGGCGGCATTCTGTCGAACAGGTTCTTGATGCCGGCCGTGAAGGTCAGATTTTTCATCGCTACGTACTGGCCCGTCAGATCCACTTCGGTGTGCGAAGGAATGGTGCGGGTGCCAGGCTTGATTTCGTCGCGGCGCAAGTCCGAGTCGATCATGTCGCCCGTCGTGCGGACAACCAGGGAGCCGGACATATTGTCTTTTTCCAGGCTGGCCGTGAACGTGTTGCGGTACTTCGGATTCATGAACGTCTTGAGCGTGCTTTGCACCGGATCGGTTTCCGTATCCTGCGTTTCCATGCGGGTGTAGATGGTGGACGCATTGCGGATCGTGAACTTGCCGAACATGGTTTGCGGCGACGTGTAGCGCAGGTCCGTATCGAAACCGCGCACTTCGGTGGTGGCCAGGTTCTGGTTGTTCAGCAGGATGCGGGCGTCGCCATTCTTGATTTCGACGTTGCCGCGCTCGATGGCCTTCAGTTCCGACAGGGTGCCGATTTCGTTTTTCTTGTCGATCTTGAAGTAATCGATGCTGACCGTCAGCGAGTTCACTGGCGAGAACACCATGCCCAAGTTGTAGGTCTTGCCCGTTTCCGGTTTCAAGTCCTTGTTGGAGCCAGAGACCTGGTAGTAGGAGAAGTTGGTGCAGTTACCCGCGATCGAAGGGAAGGCATCGCAGACTTGCTTGTCGTTCGTCGTGTAGGCGCCCGCATCGACGCCGCCGAACATCTGTTTCAGCGATGGCGCCAGGTAGCTGCCCGCATACGAGCCGCGGAACATCAGGTTGTTCAGAGGCTGGTAGCGCAAGGCCAGTTTCGGGCTGGTCTTGCTGCCGACATTCGAGATGTCGTCATAGCGCAGGGCCACTTGTGCTTCGACGTCTTTCAGGAATGGAATCGACAGTTCGCCGAAGATGCCCTTGGAATTGCGGTCTGCCTTGACGGCAGCCTGCTGGATGCTGCCGAAGACCACGCCATCGATCTGGTTCTGGTCGGGCTGGTCGCTCAGCGTTTCCTTGTTGTACGACACGCCGACGGCGTAAGCCATCGCGCCGCCTGCCAGATCCATGATCGGCGCGGAAGCCTTGGCATTGAAGAAGGTCAGTTCCGATTTGCCGGCGCGCGTAGGCGTCAGACGGATCTTGTCGACGGCTGCCTGCGAGTTGTCGGTGCGGGTCGGGTCGATCGAGCCATTGGCGATTGCTTCGTTGAACAGCTCGTAGTGCGCGTAGTTCGAATCGCGGTTGGTGGCCTTGCTCACGCCCTTGCCGATGGCCACATCCCAGTCGATGCCGCGCGTCGTGCCTTCCAGGCCCGTCGAGAACTGGGTCATCGTGCCCTTGCGGTTGGTCTTGCGCGGACCCATTTGCATGAAGCGGCCGGCAACAGTCTTGCCGTTGACTTGGAAGTTGCCCGGTGCGGCCTGGGACTCGAAGTCATCCTTGCTTTCGGAATACGTAAATTCCGCAAACGCGCGGATGCTGTCGCTGATCTTCAGGCTGCCGATCAGCATGCCGCTGGTGCGGTCGGCACCGTTGGTCGAGGTCAGCAAGGTCTTGTTGACGTCGAAACGGCAGGAGCCGGCGCTCAGATCGCCCGGTGGGCATGGCACCAGGGTGCCGCCGCCGGCGATATTGCCGCTAGGATGGTAGCCGCTGCGGCCATCGGGGCCGCCAAAGCGGCGGAAGTCGGCCGAACTGGTCAGGTCGCGGTCCTTGCGGTAGATGGGATCGCGCTTGAACACGTCGACCGTGGCCAGCACGTTGAAGCCCTGGGTGTCATAGTCGCCAAAACCGTACACGAGGTTGGCGGTCTTTTCCTTGGCGTCCGAACGCGAGCTCTGGCCGTAGCTGGTTTTCGCTTCCAGGCCCTGGTAGTTCTTTTTGGTGATGAAGTTCATCACGCCGGCCACCGCATCGGCGCCGTAAATGGCCGAACCGCCGTCCTTCAGGATTTCAATGCGTTCCAGCGCGCTCAGCGGGATGGCGTTGACGTCGACTGCGGCACCCGCGCCCGAACCGTCAGCCAGCGCATTGGTCGGCAGGCGGCGGCCGTTCAACAGGATCAGCACGTTGCGTTCGCTCAAGCCGCGCATCTTGATGTTGGTGGTGCCGGAACCCGATGGGGAGCTGGCGCTCAGTTCGCCCTGGTCGTTGATGTCGATGGAGGCCAGGTTGCGCACCAGTTCCGCGACGCTGGTGGCGCCCGTGCGCTCGATGTCTTTCTTGCTATAGATTTCCACTGGCGCGGCGGTCTCGGCATCCACGCGCTTGATGGCGGAGCCGGTCACGACCACGCGTTGCAGCTTCTCCTCGCCAGCCTTGGCTTCCTGTGCCTGGGCTGCCTGGTGCATGAAACCGGCGCCCATCATCAAGGTGCCTGCGAACATCATGCGCAAGGATTTGCTTAATTTCTTTTCAATCATTGTCTGTCCTCCAACTAGGAAACTTTAGTTTCCTTAGGGTTTTATTTAGCTATTTGAAATTATTTTCAAAATTACCATGTTTACAAATTTAATAGATTAAATTTGCAATTCATCAGACCATTTTTTGATCTTTCCTGTCAAGAACTGCCGGGGATTTGTGCCTGCGCATGGCAGCGCCCAGAATGAAAGCGGATGAATTTTATTTGCGATAAGCAGGAAAGTGTTAAATTCCAATTGTTAAATAAATTAAATTTGCCAATTGGAAAAAATGTCGTTGAAAGTTTGGTGTTGGCGAGGCGCCTGTCTAGACAGCTGTTGTTTTTTTGTGACGACGCGGACGCCCGATACGGTGGCGCGAACGGCGTTGCCGGTGCGGGGCTTCTGGCAAAAAAAAGCCGCCCGGCAAGGGCGGCTGGCGTGGCGCATGAGGGGTGCTACTGGAACGCTACCTCGGCAAAGCTGCGCAATTTCCGGCTGTGCAGTCGGTCCACGCCCTGGCGGCGCAGCAGTTCCACGGCGCGGATGCCGATGCGCAGATGCTGGTCGACCCGTTCGCGGTAAAAGTGGTTGGCCATGCCGGGCAGCTTGATTTCGCCGTGCAGGGGCTTGTCGCTCACGCACAGCAGGGTGCCGTAGGGGACGCGGAAGCGGAAACCGTTGGCGGCGATCGTCGCGCTTTCCATGTCCAGCGCGATGGCGCGGCTCTGGCTGAAGCGGCGTTCGGGCGTGCGCTGCGGCAGCAGCTCCCAGTTGCGGTTGTCCGTGCTGGCCACGGTCCCCGTGCGCATGATGTGTTTCAGATCATGCCCCGTCAGCTGGGTGATTTCCGCCACGGCCGTTTGCAGCGCCTGCTGGATTTCCGCCAGCGGCGGGATCGGCACCCATAGCGGCAAGTCTTCGTCGAGCACATGGTCTTCGCGCACATACGCATGCGCCAGCACGTAGTCGCCCAGGCTTTGCGTGGTGCGCAAGCCCGCGCAGTGACCCAGCATCAGCCAGGCGTGCGGACGCAGCACGGCGATATGGTCGGTGATGGTCTTGGCGTTGGCGGGGCCCACGCCGATATTGACCATGGTGATGCCGCTGCCGTCCGCGCGCAGCAGGTGATACGCGGGCATCTGGGGCAGGCGCGGCGGCGCGGCGCCCAGCGCATCCTCGCTTTCGACCGTCTGGCCGACCCTGCGCGTGACGACGTTGCCCGGTTCGACGAAAGCCACGTAGCCGTCGTCGTCCGATGGCGCTTGCGCGTCGGGCGCGCGGTCCATCATGGCGTGGCCCAGGCGGATGAATTCGTCGATATAGAACTGGTAATTGGTGAACAGGACGAAGTTCTGGAAGTGCTGCGGCGAGGTGCCGCTGTAGTGGCGCAGGCGCTGCAGCGAATAATCCACGCGCGGTCCCGTAAACAGCGACAGCGGCTGCGCTTCGCCGTGCGCCGGTTCGTGCGTGCCGTTGGCGATGCCGTCGTCCATGGCCGACAGGTCGGGCAGGTCGAACAGGTCGCGCATGGCCAGGCGGCGGCCCGCATCCATATTGCCTTCGATATGGTCATGCTCGGCGAACGAGAAATGCACGGGAATGGGCTGGGCGCTCACGCCCACTTCCAGGTGCACTTTCTGGCCGCTGTTATGGTTTTTCAGCAGCAGGGTGAACTGGTCGAGATAATAGTCGCCAAACAGGTCGGGACGCGTCAGGGTGGTTTCGAACACGCCGGGGCCGGCGACAAAGCCGTAGGCCAGCGGCGAGTCGGCGCGCGCCACGGTGTCCGTCTGGATGCGCACGAAAGGATAGCAGGCGCGCACTCGTTCGTGCATGTCTTCGCCGGCGACAAAGCGCTGCAGCGCATCGCGCAAGTGTTCGATGCTGCTGCGGTAGATGGCTTGCACTTGGGCCAAAGCCAGGCGTGGATCGTCGAAGCGGGAGGAGGCGATGAAGGGGGGCGTAAGCAAGCGGATTCTCCTTGTAGCGGTTCGTGCATACCATTGTAAGGCAGCGCCGCTTCTTCTGTCGGCTCTTGTTGCGCACGCCAGGAAGCATGCCGGGGCGCTTGACGGATTCAAATAGAATCTGTATTCTATTTGAATGGTCAGACTAGCCAAATTCAACGAAAACAACTTTATCGACAGCGCGATCGCCGTCGCCGCCCAGTGCGGCGTGGCCGCCGTGTCGATGGCCGCCATCGCCGTCAAGGCGGGCGCGCCCATCGGCTCCGTGTATCACCGCTTCGATTCGCGCAACGCCATCCTGGCGCGCGCCTGGCTGCGCGTGAAAAGCGACTTCCGCGAGGAGGTGGCCAGCCGCTGGCTGGGCGGCGATACGTGGGCCGGCGTGCATGGCTTGCTGGACTGGTGCCGGCGCAAGCCCGTGTACGCGCGCTTCCTGCTGCAATGCGCGGACAGTCCCGATTTCAACGGTGGCCTCAGCGAGGAGCTGGCCGCTGCCGTGGAAGAGGAGCAGGCGGCGCTCGATGCCTGCTTCGTGCGCTGCGCCGAAGCCATGCCCGCTGCCACGGAGCTGGACCTCGATCACATGCTGCTCAAATTCGTGCTGATCGACGCTCCCGTGGCCGTCGTCAAGCCTTACCTGACCCAGGAGCGGCCGATACCGGCCAGCGTCGACGCCATGCTGCGCGCCTCGCACGATGCCGTGCGCGGCTGGGCTGCCCACGCCACATCACACTAACCAAAAAGAAAACCATGCGCTATTCCACCCAGCTTGAACACGGCAAGAAAATCCCCCTGCACGACGAAGAAGGTTTCATCGGCATGCGCGCGGCCGGCCGCATCGCCGCCGACACGCTCGACTACATCACGCCGTTCGTCAAACCCGGCGTCTCGACGGCCAAGCTCGACGCCCTGTGCGAAGAATTCATGCGCGCCGCCGGCGCCATCCCCGGCACCATCGATTACCACGGCTACAAGCACGCCAGCTGCATCTCCGTCAATCACGTGGTTACGCACGGCATCCCGTCCGAGACCAAGATCCTGAAGGTGGGCGACATCCTCAACATCGACGTGACGCCGAAGTTCCAGGGCTGGTTCGGCGACACCAGCCGCACCTTCAAGGTGGGCGCCGTCTCCATCCTGGCCAACCGCCTCGTCAACACGGCGTACGACGCCATGATGGCCGGCATCCACACGGTGCGCCCGGGCGCCACCCTGGGCGACGTGGGCGCCGCCATCGAGGCGGTGGCCAAGGCGCAGGGCTTTTCCTCCGTGCGCGATTTCTGCGGCCACGGCGTGGGCCAGGTCTTCCACGACACGCCGCAGGTGCTGCACTACGGCCGCGCGGGCACGGGCATCGTGCTGGAGCCGGGCATGATTTTTACGATTGAGCCGATGCTCAACGTGGGCAGCTATCAGGTCAAGGTCTTGCCGGACAAATGGACGACGGTGACGAAAGACCGCTCGCTGTCGGCGCAGTTCGAACACTCGCTGGCCGTGACGGAAACGGGCTTTGAAATCTTCACCCTGACCGGCTTGCCGGACCCGCTGGTCTAGCCATGGATGCGGCGCGCCGGCAGCAGCTCACCGATATCGTCGCCGCGAAAGCGGGCGTGGATGCGGCATGCGCGGCGCGCCACCTGGCGCTGCACGCATACGAGGTGGCGGCCGCCTTGCGCGGCATCGACGCCGAGCGCTACACGCTCACGCAGCGCCTGTTGATCAAGCAGGGGCGCGACCCGGAAGACGCGCTGCAGCACGTGGCGCTGGCCGTCTTGCAGCATGAAGATATCCGCACCGACAGCGTGCTGCGCCTCGAACGCATCGCGGCCCTGGCGCCGCCCGTCGCCTGCGCGGTGACCCTGGCCGAGTGGCTGGCCTACGTGGACTGGGAAGGCTTCGACAGCGCGCTGCATGCTAATGTGGAAGCGGTGGCGGCGCTGCTCGCCGGCGAATTGCAGCTGGCCGATGCCGGCGCCAACCTGCTGCAGGCGCGCGACGAAGCCGTGTTCGAGGCGCAGCGCCCCGCGCTGGCGCTGGCGGCGCTGGCGTACATCGAACGTCACATTACGCAGTTTCCCTGACGGCCGGCGCTTTGCCGGCGTCAGCCCAGGTCTTACAATAGGGGCAAGCACTGTTGCCCCATTTTGAAGACTTCCGCATGAGCGATTTTCCCGACGATATCTACACCGAGCCGTCCGCCGACGTGCATACCCTGAACAACCTGGGTCCCCTGACCGGCATGGCCGGCATCTGGACGGGCACGCGGGGCCTGGACGTCAAGCCGAAAGCCGACGGCCCGCGCAAGCAGGCGTTTGTCGAGCGCATCGAACTGCAGCCGATCGATCCCGTCACCAACGGCCCGCAACTGTTCTACGGCTTGCGCTACTACATCCACATCACCAAGCCGGATCAGGTCAAAACGTATCATGAGCAGGTGGGCTACTGGCTGTGGGAACCGGCCACGGGCGCCGTGATCCAGACCCTGGCCATCCCGCGCGGCCAGATCGCCATGGCGTCCGGCACGACGACGGCGGACGCCACCAGTTTCGAGCTGGTGGCCAAGCGCGATTCGACGGCCTACGGCATCTGCTCGAACCCTTTCCTCGAACACGCGTTTACCACCGTCGAATACCGGATCAAGGTCGATATCCACGCCGACGGCACCTGGGGCTACGACGAGGACACGGTCATGCTGATCCGCGGCAAGGACGAACCGTTCCACCACACGGACCGCAACCTGCTGACGAAGGTGAGCGAGCCGACGCCGAACCCGATGGCCTTGCAGGCGCTGGCGGCGGTGTAGACATCAAAAAGCGGCGACTTTTGCCGCCGCTCTGCTGGAGCGCCTGAAAAATGCTCAGGGCTAGGCGCGTTGCCGCAGGCAGTACGAACGTACGGCCAGGCAACGCAACAACGCCATGGGCTTTTTCTCAGGTGCTCCTTAAGGCTTGCCCTGCGCGACGGCCTTGATCGCGCGCTCCTCGCCCATGGCGGCGGCGATCTTCCAGCGCTGCATGGCGCTGGCGCGGTCCGGGCGTTGCAAGCCCGCGCCTTCCCAGTCCATCAGTCCCAGGTTGTAGATGTCGCCCGCGCTGCCCTTGTCGGCGGCCAGGGTGAACCATTTGCGCGCTTCCTTGTGGTTGACGGGCATCTGGTAGCCGCGCACGTTGTACAGGCCCAATAAGTGCATGGCTTGCGCATTGCCCTTGTTCGCGGCCTGTTTCAGCAGGTCCAGGCCGCGCGCCATGTTGCGCGGCTCCTGCCAGCCTTCGGCCAGCATCACGCCCTTCGCCGCCAGCGCGTAGCTGTCGCCCTTCACGAGGCCCTTGTTGACCAGGGGCTTGGCGGCCACCTGGCGCGCTTGCCGCTGCTGCGCCGTGGGCGCCGTGGCGGGGCCGCCCTGGCCTTCGCCCATCAGCAGCATCCAGCCATACAGGCCATACGCGCTGGCGTCGCCCTTGCCGACCAGGCTTTCCAGCATGGCCAGCGCCTGTACCTTGTCGCCATTTTCATACAGCTTGACGGCTTTCGGCGTGCTGGCATCCGGCGGCACGTCGGCCGGCGCATGGGGCGCCACGGGCGCCGACGCCATGGCGGCCTGCGGCGGCGCGGAAACCGGGCGCACGCGCGCGGGCAAGCCATAGCTGGCGGCCAGCACGGCCAGGCTGGCGGGGGCGAGGATCAGCACTTGCGCCAGCTGGTTGCGGCGGCCCTTGCCGGCGATCTGCATGGCGCGCAGCGCCTGCCGCTCGCCGCCCAGCGCTTCGCTCAGCACGGCCTTTACCTTGCGGTTGAACAGCCAGTAGCCGGCGCCCGTGACGAGCAGGCCGGCCACGGCGGCGGCCCCGCGCCCGGCGAAAAACCAGGTGGCGATGGCGGCGGCCAGGGCGGCCAGCGCGCTCTTCCACCAGAATTGCTTGGCCAGTCGCGTGTAGACCTGGCGCAGCGCGCCCAGCACGCAGGTGCGCACATTGTTGGCATAGTCGGCGGAGACGACATCGACGTGCGCATGGTCCGCTTCGCCGCTGAGGACGGACTCGATCACGTCCGCATTCAGTTCCGACGCGGCCACGTCGCGCAGCGGCGTGAGCAAGCCTTGCACGTGGGCCGAGAACAGGCCGTCGTCGGCGCTGCCGGCCAGCGCGTCGCTGAGCGCCTTGAGGTCGCCGCGCAGCAGTTTTTCCACGATGTCGTCCAGGGTCAGCCAGCGAAAGTCCGTGCCATACGCCACCAGGTGGTGCTTTTCTGCGTTGCACGCTGCATCGAGGCGCACGATGCGCAGCCTGGCCGCATACAGGGCGTCGACTTCCTGCGGCTCGTCTTCATTGTAAATGCTCACTTTTGCCAGGGTCAGGCTGCTGGCGATGGCTGCCAGTGAGTGCACGCTCTCCTTGTCGCGGATGCGGCGCGCGTCGTCGGGCGCCTGCTTGGGCAGGCTGACGCTGTAGCCGGGCGCCACGTGCACATCGACCCACGCCGCCTTGCCCACCTTGCCGGAACCGTCGCAGGGGTTGCAGCGCAAGTCGCCCGCGCCGCTGCAGGTGCGGCACGTGACCTGGCCGCTGGCGCGGCAGGTGCCGCAATTGACGTTGCCGGAACCGTGGCAGGTGGTGCAGCTGACCTTGCCGTAGCTGCAATGGTAGCAAGAGCGGTATTCGGTGCGGTACTGCGTGCGCGTTTCACTGTGGTAGCTGGTGTGCGAGCTGCCGTTGCTGTAGGTGGTAGTGGGCACTTGCACTGTCACGTAGTCGGTGACTTGCTCGGCCACGGTGCCGCTGCCGCTGCAATACGAGCACGACACCTTGCCGCTGCCGTAGCAGCCGTAGGCGTTGCAGCTGACGGTGCGCCCGCCGTGGCAGCTCCAGCACGTCTCCGTCGTCGCGCCGTGGCAGGTATGGCAGCCGATGCGGCCTTTCCCGTGGCAGGTGCCGCAGGTGTCCAGGTGCCAGTACTTGACGGCGTGCGGCAGGTAGACGCCCGCCTCGACGCCGTTGTAGGCCTGGCCCGGTTGGCGCAAGGCATTGTCGAGCTTGTCCGCCGCGCGGCGCAGCCGCTCCTTTTCCTGCGCGTGAGCGAGTGCTCCCACTTCATGGGAGCCGCAGCGGCAGTCGCTGCCCGCTGGCGCAAAATAGCCGTTGATGACGCGCTGTTCGAAGCGCGCTTCCAGCGCGTAGTTGGCTTGCAGAGAGAAATCCTGCAGCACGTCTTCCTCGCCCAGCGGCGTGATGTCGTGCGGCTCGAAACGCGTCTTGTCCTGCACCAGGGTGCGCAGCTTGCCGAGTACGGTGGGGATCTCTTCCTTGTCCAGGCGAATGGGCGCTGGCGCCGTCACGGCCGTCTCTGCTACCGGAGGCGCATCCTCGCTGCCTGAGGTTTCACGGGCCGTTTCAGTGCTGGCATTCATGCGCATCCTTTTGCTCTCTGGAAAGATGTTTGAATTTTAGCATCCCCATATGACAAGGCGGCTACCCCTAGTCCCCTTTTTCAGCGCAGGCCGCGGCGGAACTGGTCAGGCGTGCCGCCGCTCTGGCGGCGGAACATGGCGATGAAGGCGGAGGCCGTGCTGTAGCCCAGTTCCAGCGCGATCGCCTGCACGGTGTCTCCCCGTTCCAGCAGGGGCAGGGCGGCCAGGAAACGCTGGCGCTGGCGCCATTCGCCAAACGGCATGCCCAGCTCGCGCTGGCAGCGCCGGGCCAGGGTGCGCTCCGTTACGTGCAGTTGCGCGGCCCACTCGGCCAGTGAGCGGTTACTGCCGGGCTCCGCCTGCAGGGCGGCCAGCAGCGCCGCGATGACGGGTTCGTCGCTGCCGGGCAGGTAGTTGCGGCTGCAGGGCGCCAGCTGCAACTGGTCGACCAGCACCTGCGCCAGGCGCCGGTCGGCTTCGGTGGCGGGCGTGGTGACGCCCCGTCCGGCAAAGTCGCCGAGTATGGCTTTGAGCAGGGGACTCAGGACCAGCGCGCAGGGCCGGGCCGGCAGCTGCGCGCACAGGCTGGCGTCGATGTAGGCCGAGTGAAAGGTCACGTCCTGGCGGATGTAGCCGTCATGCAAGGTCTCGGGCGGTATCCACACGGCGTACTGGGGCGGCGACAGGTAGCGCTGGCCCGCCACCATGATTTCCATCACGCCCGTGGAGCAGTACGTGAGCTGGCCCCACGGATGGCTCTGGTAATCGAACTGCTGGTGCGCGTGATAGTCGTCGAGGCGAAAGTACACGGGATAGGGCAGGGTGTCGGAAACGGCGGGGAAATGCTGGTTGCTGGCCATATTGTCCTGTTCTTTGCATCGTTTGTCCGATATGCATTATATCCATGGAATCGGACCATGCGAAAATGGCGCTCACTGAATAATGGAGTACCGCATGCACACCAGGCATTATCTGTTTCCCGTGATCGCCGTCCTGATCTGGGCCATCAATACCATCGTCAGCAAGATGGCCGTGGGCGTGATCGACCCGGCCGCCATCTCGTTCTACCGCTGGCTGCTGGCCGGCGTGCTGCTGGCGCTGGTATTTGCCCGTCCCGTGTGGAAACAGCGGGCCGTGGTGAAGCCGTATCTGGGGAAATTGTTTGTGCTGGGCATGTTGGGCATGGTCATGTACCAGTGTCTTGCGTACATCGCCGCGCAGACGACGACGGCCACCAACATGGGCATCCTGGCATCGTTGATGCCGCTGCTGGCCGTGGGCCTGTCCGTGCTGCTGCTGGGCGAGGCGCCTACCGTGGGCGGCGTGTTTGGCGGCCTGGTGTCGCTGCTGGGACTCGGCTACTTGCTCAGCCATGGCAACCCGGCCGCGCTGATCGCCCATGGCGCGGCCGTGGGCGATGGCCTGATGCTGCTGGCCTGCCTGTCGTATGCGGGCTACGGCGTGCTGCTCAAGCGCTGGAAGATTCCCCTGAATAACTGGCACTCGCTGCTGATCCAGGTGTGGTGCGCCGTGCCCGTGCTGTTCGTGTATTACCTGAGCCAGTCCGCGCCGCCCGTCACGGGCGCCGGCTTGCCGCTGGTGCTGTTTGCGGGCATCCCCGCCTCCGTCATCGCGCCGTTCTTGTGGATGCATGGGCTGGCCAAGCTGGGACCCAGCCGCGCCACGACCCTGATGAACTTGCTGCCCGTGTTTACCGTTCTCATCGCCATGTTGTTCCTCGGGGAAACCTTGCACAGCTATGATGTGATCGGCGGCGGCGTGACCCTGCTGGGCGTGGTGATGGTGCAATATCTGAAGCGCCCCCTGCGCCGTGCCACGGCCTAGTTTTTTTGCTATGCTGATGCTTTGCACAAGGAGGCAGCATGCATGGCATCGATACCCTTGATACCCTATTAAGCGAACTCGAAGCATTCGGTAGCAGCAACGATGCGGCGCACACGGAGCGTGCCAGCCGCATGCTTAACATCACGCGCGATACGGGCGAATTGCTGGCCGTGCTCGTGCACGCGCACGGCGCGCGCCGGCTGCTGGAAATCGGCACCTCGAACGGCTACTCGACCCTGTGGCTGGCGCGCGCGGCGCGCTCGCTGGGCGGCAGCGTGGTGACGGTGGAAAAGGCGCAGGACAAGTTCGACATGGCGCATGCCAATTTTGCGCGCGCGCAATTGCAGGGCGTGATCGGGCAGCTGCTGGCGGACGCGGGCGACGTGCTGCGCGACGCGGCCGATGGCGCCTACGACTTCATCTTTCTCGATTCCGCGCGCCAGCAATACGCGCAGTGGTGGCCGCAGCTGGACCGCGTGCTGGCTGCGGGCGGCGTGCTGGTGGTCGACAACGCCAGCTCGCACTACGCGGACATGGCGGACTTCCTCGACGCCATCCGCGCCGACAGCCGCTACACGACGTGCCTGGCGACGGTGGGCAAGGGCGAATTCATCGCCGTCAAATCCGGCAACTGATTATTCGGCAACGATAGTTGCTTCCAGCACGCGCACCAGCGATTCGACGCCTTGCGCGTCGACATCGTCGAAGCGGCCCGTCAGGGGGCTGTCGAGGTCGAACACGCCGATAATCTGGCCGTGCGCAAACACGGGCACCACCAGTTCCGAGCGGGAATTGACGTCGCAGGCGATGTGGCCCGGAAACGCGTGCACATCCTGCACGACGATGGACTTGCCTTCGACCACGGTGGTGCCGCACACGCCGCGCCCTTTCTTGATGCGGATGCAGGCGGGCTTGCCCTGGAACGGTCCCAGCACCAGTTCCTCACCCTTGAGGAAATAAAAGCCGGCCCAGTTGAGGCCAGGCATGGTGTTGAAGACCAGCGAGCTGAAGTTGGCCGTATTGGCGATGAAATCGCTCTCGCCCGCCAGCAAGCCCTGCAGCTGCGAACGCAGGTCCGCATACATGGCTTGCTTGGCGGCGGGGGTATCGGTGTCGTAGGCGGCGTCGCTGATGGTAAACGTCATGGTCGTGGTGGTGGCTGAAATTGGGGAAGGCGCTATGGTAGCGCGTCTGGCCCGTCCGCGTGCGCCGTCCCTTGCGCTTCACTCCTGCAGCACCTCTGCCGCCAGGCGGCGCAGCAGGGGCAGGGCCGCATGGCCGTGCCCTTCCCGCCAGGCCAGGCCGATGCCGGCCGCCAGTTCCTCGCCCTCCACCAGTTGCCGGTACGCCACCCCTGCGAGGCGCAGCGCGCGGAAGGAATCGGCCAGCAGGGCCATGCCCTTGCCGGCCGCCACGTCGCTGAGCAGCACATGGTGGTCGGACGCCTCGCGCAAGAAAACGGGGGCAAAACCATGGCGGCGAAACACGTGCTGGCAATGGTCGAAAAAGGCGGGCTGGCGCGCCCGTTCGAACCAGTAGACGGACTCCCGGGCGATATCGGCCAGGCCCAGCTTGCGTTTTTTCGCCAGGCGGTGCCCGGCCGGCAGGGCCAGCATCATGGGCTGGCGCGCCAGCGGCTGCACGGCCAGCTCGAAGGTGGCGCTGGGCAGAGCCAGCAGGGCCGCGTCCAGCTGGCCCTTGCGCACGGCAGCGACCAGGCGGGGCGAGGGCGCCGCCGTCAATTCCAGGCGCAGCGTGCCCAATTGCTTGCCCAAGGCATCGAGCAGGGGGCGGAACAGGCCCGCTTCCACCGAGCTGGTCAGGCCCAGGCGCAGGCGCGCGGGCGCGCTGTCCTGCTGCAGCGATGCTTGCGCCGTATCCAGCAAAGCGAGGATGTGCAGCGCCTGCGGCAGCAAGGTGCGGCCCGCCTGCGTCAGGGCCACGCCCTGCGTGTCGCGTTCGAACAAGCGCGTGCCCAGCCGGTCTTCCAGCAGCCTGATGGCGCGCGACAGGGGCGGCTGCGTCATGTGCAATTGCTCCGCCGCCTGGCGGAAGTTCAGGCAGCGGGCGACGGCGCAAAACAGGTGCAAGGCATGGGTATCGAGGGCTCTCATACCAGAAAGGTATCACGAAATCGCACATTCCCCCGGCGCCGGGCGCGGTGCAGACTGGCGGCATCGATATCGACACTTGAGGAGAACAGCATGCAACAACGACGCATCGGCAACAGCGGCTTGACCAGCTCGGCACTGGGCCTGGGCTGCATGGGCATGTCGGAATTCTATGGCGCCACCGACGAGGCGCAATCGCTGGCCACCCTGGAAGCGGCCTTGGCGGCGGGCGTGACCCTGTTCGACACGGCCGACGCCTACGGCTTTGGCCACAACGAGCAATTGCTGGGACGCTTTTTGCGAGGCCGGCAGGGGCAAGTGCTGGTGGCCACCAAGTGCGGCCTGGCGCGCGAGGCGGGCAGCTATGCGCGCCGCGTCGACAATACCCCCGCCACCATCCGCCAGGCGTGCGAAGCGTCGCTGGCGCGCCTGGGCGTGGACGCCATCGACCTGTTCTACCTGCACCGGCTGAACCTGGAGACGCCGCTGGAGGAATCGATGGGGGCGCTGGCGCAGCTGCTGCAAGAGGGCAAGATCCGCGCCGTGGGCCTGTGCGAAGTGAGCGCCGCCACCTTGCTGCGCGCGGCGGCGCTCTGCCCCGTGGCGGCCGTGCAGAGCGAATACTCGCTGTGGACGCGCGAGCCGGAGCAGGGCGTGCTGGCCGCCTGCCGCGCCGTGGGTGCCAGTTTCTTTGCCTACAGCCCCCTGGGGCGCGGTTTTCTCACCGGCGCCATCGCCGGCGAGGACAGCCTGGAAGCGGGCGACTTTCGCCGGTTCAATCCCCGCTTCGCGGCCGAAAACCGGGCGCACAACGGGGCCATCGTCGCGCGGGTGCGCGAGATGGCGCGCGACAAGGGTTGCACGCCGGCCCAGCTGGCGCTGGCCTGGCTGCTGGCCCAGGGCGACGACATCATCCCCATTCCCGGCACCAAGCGCATCGCCTACCTGCACGACAACCTCGGTGCGCTGGCCGTGCGGCTGGACGGGGCGGAACTGGCGGCGATGAGTGCGGCCTTTCCCTTGGGCATGGCGGCAGGCGCGCGTTACACGCAGGAGGGCATGAAGGGCGTGGATGCGTGAAAAAGATGGCCGAGTGTACGCCAGCGTACCTAACTGATGCTTTTCCTGAGGGAAAATCGGCGACGATCTGCTAGCATTCCGGCTGGCCCCATGCGCGCGCGAAGCGGCGCGGGGCCGGGAACGCAGCATGCATGGAAGGGTGGATGTCAAATTGCTAGATGATGATATTTTCGATATCGAATTGAAGTTATTGCTTGAAGGAATCTTGCTGAGATATCAGCACGATTTCCGCGATTACTCGGTGGCGTCGTTGCGCCGGCGCATGCGCCAGGCCATGGAGCGCTTCGGCTGCGCCAGCCTGTCGCAGTTGCAGGACCGCATCTTGCACGAGCCGGCCATGTTTGCGCAGATGCTGCAATTTTTCACCGTGCAAGTGAGCGAGATGTTCCGCGATCCCGCGTATTTCCGCGCCTTGCGCGAAAAAGTCGTGCCCATCCTGCATACCTATCCTTCCATCAAGATCTGGGTGGCCGGCTGCAGCAGCGGGGAAGAGGTGTGGTCGCTGGCCATCTTGCTGGAAGAAGAAGGCTTGCTTGAACGCAGCATGATCTATGCAACCGATATCAACGTCGAGGCGCTGGCCGCTGCCGAAGCGGGCATCTATCCGATCGAGCGCATCGCCCAGTTCAGCGAGAATTACCAGCTGGCGGGCGGCAAGCGTTCGCTGTCCGACTATTACACGGCCGCCTACAAGGGCGCCATCTTTGACCGGCGTTTGCGGCGCCAGTTCGTCTTTGCCGACCACAGCCTGGCGACGGACAGCGTGTTTTCGGAGGTGCACATGGTTTCCTGCCGTAATGTCATGATTTACTTCAATAAAGACTTGCAGGACCGCACCCTGGGCCTGTTCCACGAAGCGCTGGTGAACCGGGGTTTCCTGGGCCTGGGCATGAAGGAAAGCCTGCATTTCAGCCGCCATGCGGCCAGCTTCAACGAGCTGAGCCAGGCTGAACGCATCTTCCAGCGGGCCTAGGCCGATGCCGCACAGCGCACAGGCAGGCTTGCCCAGCTCGGAGGTGGCGCCGCCGCCCGCGGGCCTGCGCCTGATCGCCATCGGCGCCTCGGCCGGCGGCGTGGAAGCGCTGGGCATCGTGCTGCGCGCCTTGCCCGCCACCTGCCGCGCAGCCGTGGTGGTGGTGCTGCACCTGGCGCCGGGCCGCTCCAGCCAGTTGCCGCAGCTGTATGCGGAGCGCTGCCAGCTGCCCTTGCGCGAAGCGCAGGACAAGGAACCGCTGCAAGGCGGCACCGTCTACTTCGCTCCGCCCGATTATCACCTGCAAGTCGAACCCGACGGCTGTTTTTCCCTGTCGCAGGAAGAACCCGTGTATTTTTCGCGCCCGTCCATCGATGTCTTGCTGGAAACGGCCGCCTACGCCTACCGGCGCGCCATGCTGGCCATCATCCTGACGGGCGCCTCGGCCGACGGCGCGGCGGGCCTGGCGCGCGTGCGGCAGCTGGGCGGCAGCGCCTGGGTACAGGAGCCAGCGGGGGCCAGTTGTGGCATCATGCCGGCCGCCGCGCTCAAGCGGGCCGGCGCCGACCGCGTGCTCGATTTGCCGCAAATGGCCGCCAGCCTGGCCTTGCTCGATGATGGCGGATACAAGTGAATGGGAGTGGAGCAGTGCGTGTAATATATGCAAAAACTGAAGCAATATTTATATCCATATCGAAACACGATGGCATCTTGCCGTTGCGATGCCTGAAGACTACTCCGTGACCGCACCTATCCATATCCTCGTCGTTGACGACATCGCGCAAAACCTGGTCGCCGCCGAAGCCGTGCTGGCACGGCCCGGCATTGTCATTCTCAAGGCAAATTCGGGCGCGCAAGCGCTGGAACTGCTGTTGACGCATGAGGTCGCACTCGCCCTGATCGACGTGCAAATGCCGCAGATGGATGGTTTCGAGCTGGCCGAACTGATACGCGGCAGCGAGCGCACGCGCAGCATACCGCTGATTTTCCTCACGGCCGCGTCGCGCGAACCGAGCTACAGTTTCCGTGGCTACGAGGCGGGTGCCGTCGATTTCCTGTACAAGCCCATCGACGTGAAAGCCTTGCAAAGCAAGGTGGCGGTGCTGGTCCAGCTGTACCAGCAGAAACGCGAATTGTCGGCCCAGCTTGACGAGCTCAAGCATGCGCTGCACTTGAACGAACTGTTCACGGCCGTGCTGGGCCACGACTTGCGCACGCCCTTGTCGGTGGTGATGAACGGCGCCATGCTGTTGCCGATGATGAGCGACCACCCGAAGGTGGTGGTCACGGCGCAGCGCATCGAAAGCAGCGCCAAGCGCATGGCGCGCATGGTCGACCAGCTGCTGGACCTGGCGCGCATCCGTTCGGGCACGATGGAGTTGCGCAGCAGCACGCACGACTACCTGGCGCTGGCGCGCGCCATCGTCGAGGAATTCGAGACGGCGGGCCAGGCCCCGCTGGTCGAGGTCAGCAGCGTGGGCGAGCTGCACGGGCAGTGCGATGCAGGCTTGCTGTCGCAAGTGATCTCGAATCTCTTATCCAATGCCATCACGCATGGCGAGCCGGGCACTCCGGTGCAGCTGGCCCTCGACGGGCGCGCCGCCGACAGCATCGAGTTGCGCATCGTCAATCGCGGCGTGATTCCTGCCGCCTTGCTGCCCACCCTGTTCGAGCCGTTCCAGCAGGCGGGCGAGAAGCGCAAGACGGGGCAGGGCCTGGGGCTGGGCCTGTACACGGTGAATATGTTCGTCAAGGCCCATGGCGGCACGGTCGAACTCAGTTCGACGGCCACGCAGGGCACGGTAGCGACGGTGCGTATCCCGCGCCAGTGCCAGGTGTGCGTGCAAGCGGGACTGGTTCCATGAGCGCGCCAGCCTGGCCGCGCGGCGGCGGCAGCATGGGCGAACTGGTGCGCCAGCACGACTGGTCCGCCACCAGCCTTGGCCCGCTGGACGGCTGGCTCGCCAATTTGCGCACCAGCGTCGACATCGTGCTCCATTCGCCGATGGCGATGGTGTTGATGTGGGGGCCGCAGCACGTCATGATTTACAACGACGACTACATCCAGATTGCCGGCGCGCGCCATCCGGCGGCGCTGGGCGGCACGGTGCCGGCCATCTGGCCCGAAATCTGGGACTGGAACGCGCGCATCCTCGCGGCGGGCTTGCGCGGCGAGACGCAGGTGCACCGCGAGAGCTGTCTGCCGCTGCTGCGTGACGGAATACCGACGGATGTCTGCTTCGACCTGTTCTATACGCCCGTGCATGGCGCCGACGGCCAGGTGGACGGCGTGCTGTGCACGGCGCTGGAATTGACGGCGCGCATGGAAGAGGGGCGCCAGCTGAAGCTGGCCACGGCGGAGCTGGGCGAACTCAACACCACCTTGCAGACGGAGAGCGAGGCCGTGCGCGCGGCCAACCGCCGCCTGGGCGAGGAACGCGCGCTGCTGCGCGCCCTGTTCCAGCAGGCGCCCAGCTTCATGGCCATGCTGCGGGGGCCGCAGCATGTATTCGAGCTGGCGAACGAACACTATCTGCGCCTGGTGGGGCGCCCCGAACTTGAATTGCTGGGCAAGACGGTCGAATCGGCCTTGCCCGAAGTCAAGGCGCAGGGCTTCATCGGCTTGCTGGACCAGGTCTACCGCAGCGGCGAACCCTATGAAGGGCGCCAGGTCAAAGTGGATTTGCAGACGGCCGATGGGCAGACGGGCCAGCGCCTGATCGACTTCGTCTACCAGCCCATCAAGGATGACGAGGGCGCGGTCACGGGCATCCTCGTCGAAGGCATCGACGTCACCGAGCGCATGGAAGGCGAGGAGCGCTTGCGCCTGGCCCAGCAGGCGGGCGGCATCGGCACCTTTGAATGGTTCCCCGAGACGGGCGCGATGGTCGTGTCGCCCACCTTCCGCCACCAGTGGGGCATTGCCGACGGTGAGGAAGTGACGGAACGCTTGCTGGTGAGCCTGGTCGATGCGCGCGACCAGCAAAAGGTCGGACCCAGCAAGCTGGACCTGGCGCAAAATCCCCTGGAATATGTGGAGTACCGCGTGCGCCGCCCCGTCGATGGCGCGCTGCGCTGGATCGCGCGCCAGGGCGAGGTGGTGGCGGGCCGCGTGCCGGGCCAGCGCCGCTACGTGGGCGTGTCGTTCGACGTGACGGAGCGGCGCCTGATCGAGGATGAACTGAACGCCAGCCAGGAGCGCATGGCGGCCATTTTCGGCCAGGCGTCCGTGGGCTTGTCCGAGCTGGGCCTCGATGGCCGTTTCCAGCGCGTCAACGGCGCCCTGTGCCGCATGCTGGGGCGTTCCGCCGAAGAGCTGCTGAGCCTGAACATGAACGACATCATGCATCCGGCGGATGTGCCCGGCAACAACGTACTGTTTCAGCGTCTGGTGGAAACGGGAGAATCGTTCTCGCTGGAAAAGCGCTACCTGAAGCCCGACGGCTCGCAAGTGTGGGTGTCGAGCAATGTCAGCCGCCTGGTCGATGAGCAGGGACACACGCGTTCATTGATCGCCGTCAAGACGGACATCACGGATCGGCGCCGCGTGGAAAAAGCGCTGCATGAATTGAACGAAACGCTCGAGCACCGTGTCGAACAGGAAGTGAACGAACGCACCAAGGCCGAAGACGCCTTGCGCCAGGCGCAAAAGATGGAAGCCGTGGGCCAGCTGACGGGCGGCATCGCACAC
This sequence comes from Janthinobacterium sp. P210006, assembly GCF_036231885.1. Lineage (NCBI taxonomy): Bacteria > Pseudomonadati > Pseudomonadota > Betaproteobacteria > Burkholderiales > Oxalobacteraceae > Janthinobacterium > Janthinobacterium sp. P210006. The sequence continues at coordinate 1,259,703 of NZ_JAZARD010000001.1, forward strand.
GACTTCAATAATGTGCTGCAAATCATCTCCGGCAATTTGCATTTGCTGCACCACCTGACGGGCACGGATGGCCTCATGCGCCAGCGCCTGGAGACGGCGATCGCTGCCGTCGAGCGGGGCGCCAAGCTGTCGTCGCACCTGCTGGCGTTTGCGCGGCGCCAGCCATTGAAGCCCGTGGTGGCCGACCTGGCCCGCGTGGTGCGCAACATGGATGCGCTGCTGCGGCGCGCCTTGGGCGAAGCGATCGACATCACGCTGGTGGGCGGCGGCGGCCTGTGGAATACCCTGGTCGACCGCAGCCAGATCGAGAACGTCATCCTCAACCTGGCCATCAATGCGCGCGACGCCATGGATGGCGTGGGCAAGCTGACCATCGAGCTGGGCAATGTGGTGCTCGACGAACAGTATGTGCACAACCTGGTCGACGTGCCGGCCGGACAATATGTGATGCTGTCCGTGACCGATACGGGCCGCGGCATGAGCGGCCCCGTGCTGCAGCGCGCGTTCGAGCCGTTCTTCACCACCAAGCCGGAAGGCGCGGGCACGGGCCTGGGCCTGTCGATGGCGTATGGCTTCGTCACGCAAAGCCGCGGCCATATCCGCATTTACAGTGAACCTGGCGTGGGCACGGGAGTCAAAATCTATTTGCCCCGCTCCCTGATGGCCGAAGCGGACGAGGAACTGGAATTGAGCGGCGTCGTCACGGGCGGCACGGAAACCGTGCTGGTGGTGGAAGACGACGTGGGCGTGCGCACCACCGTGGTCGACATGCTGGGAGCGCTCGGCTACACGGTGCTCAAGGCCGAAGATGGCGAAAGCGCGCTGGCCGTGCTGCACAGCGGCGCGCAGATCGACCTGCTGTTCACGGACGTGATCATGCCCGGCCCCGTCAGCAGCACGGAGATGGCGCGTCAGGCGCGCGAGCTGCAGCCCGATATCGCCGTCTTGTTTACCTCGGGCTATGCGCAAGACATCATCGTGCATGAGGGCAGGCTTGATGCGGGCGTGGAATTGCTCAGCAAGCCGTACCGGCGCGAAGAGCTGGCGCGCAAGCTGCGCCATGTGCTGGCCAACCGCCAGCAGCAATTGCGCGCGCGCCAGTTCGAGCGCTCCGGCGCGCCGCTGGCCGGCATGCAGGCGGCGGGCAGCCCGGCAGCCAGCGTGCTGGGAGGCGGCACGCCAGGGCTGGACTTGACGGGCCATGCCTTGGTACCGCAGGGGGACATGCCGACATCGATGAAAATTCTCGTGGTGGAAGACAATCTCGATTCCCAGCTGATGGTGTGCGAGCTGGTGGGCATGCTGGGCCACACGGTCAGCGGCGTGTCCGATGGCGAAGCGGCGTGGAAATTGCTCAACGAGCAAGACTTCGATATCCTGTTTACCGATGTCAGCCTGCCCGGCATGTCCGGCATCGCGCTGGCCCGCATGGTGCTGCGCGACAAGCCGGACATGCGCATCATCTTTTCCACGGGCTATGGCAAGGAATCGATGGATGAACTGGGCTTTTCCGCCAGCGTCTTGCGCAAGCCCTATGATTTGATGGAGTTGCAAGCAGCACTCGACCAACCCTGACGGGCAAGCGCCAGCATGGCCAGCCCGTCCCACCCGCAGAGGCGAACTGATGACTCCTGAACTGACCATGCTTGGCTGCACCCTCGTGCTGGCCCTGGTGCAAATCCTGCTGCCCGCGCTGTTCCGCACGCGCGAAACGGGCACGGCCTATAACGTTAGCGCGCGCGACGGCGACGGTCCGCCCGTGGGCAAGATCACGGGCCGCTTGCAGCGGGCCCAGGCCAACCTGTTTGAAACCCTGCCCCTGTTCGCTGCCGCCGTGCTGATCGCCCACGTCACGGCGCAGGAAAGCGCGCTGACCCTGTACGGCGCCGCCCTGTACCTGGCCGCGCGCGTGCTGTACCTGCCCCTGTACGCGTTTGGCGTGCCCGTCGTGCGCACGCTCGTGTGGTGCGTGTCGATTGCGGGCTTGCTGATGCTGTTCTGGGCCATCCTGTTCGCTTCCTGAAATCCTACGCTGGCTGGGGTCGCCGTCCTATGGCGGTGCGCCGGGCACGGCCGTAAAGTGGAGACAAGCTGGCGGCTGGCGCCGGCATGTCAGGGACCGGACCACGATGGCAACGAACACTTCTGCAGTGCAAGACCCGGGCAGCGCCCGCCGGCGCAAGATCCAGCGCCTGCTGCGCTCGGTATTTGGCGTGGCGCGCTTGCGCGCGGGCCAGCAGGAAGTCATCGACAGCGTGCTGGCGGGGCGCGATACCCTGGCCATCATGCCCACCGGCAGCGGCAAGTCGCTGTGCTACCAGCTTCCCGCCGCCCTGTTGCCGGGCGCGACCCTGGTGGTGTCGCCGCTGATCTCGCTGATGCAGGACCAGCTGGAAAAGCTGCAGCAGTTGGGCATCACGGCCGTGCAGCTCAACAGCAGCCTGACGCGCGCCGAAGAGGACGAGGCCATCGCCCGCATCGCCGAGGGCGGCAAGCTCATCATCTTTTGCACGCCGGAACGCCTGGCCAGTCCCGCATTCCTGTCACTGCTGGGGGCCGCGCCGCCCAGCCTGGTCGTCATCGATGAAGCCCATTGCATTTCCCAGTGGGGCCACGATTTCCGTCCCGCCTTCCTGGAAATCGCCGCCGCCCTGCGCGCGCTGGGCCGTCCGCCCGTGCTGGCGCTGACGGCCACGGCCACCGAAGAAGTGATTGCCGATATCGACACGCAGCTGGAAGCGCGCAAGTTGCATATCATTAATACCGGCATCTACCGGGCCAATTTGCGCTACCGCGTGATCCAGGTGACCAACGCGGGCGAGCAACAGGATGCCGTCCTGCGCCTGCTGCGCGAGACGGCCGGCGTGGGTATCGTGTATGCGGCCACCGTCAAGGCTGTCGAGGCATTGACGGCGCGCCTGCAGGCGCTGGGCGAAAGCGTCAGCTGCTATCACGGCAAGCTGGCAGCGCGCGAGCGCAAGCACAACCAGGACCTGTTCATGGGCGGCGAGCGCCGCATCATGGTTGCCACCAACGCCTTCGGCATGGGCATCGACAAGCCCGACACGCGCTTCGTGATCCATTTGCAAGTGCCCGCCAACCTGGAAGCGTACTACCAGGAATCGGGCCGGGCGGGCCGCGATGGCTTGCCCGCCGACTGCACCTTGCTGTACTTCCAGGAAGACAAGCGGGTACAGCAGTTTTTTCTCGCCAAGCATTACCCCACGGATGGGGAACTGGCGGCCATCGTTGCGGCAGCGCAGGAATTGCCCGCCACCTTCACTATCGATGCGCTGGCGTCCAGCCTGCCCGAGTATTCCTCCAGCCACCTGAAGGTTTGCCTGAAACTGTTGAAGGACGGCAAGTTGCTGCGCCAGGACCGCAAGCTGGGCTACAGCTTGAGAGCCCCGTCGGCCGTTTCGCCTACGTATGCGCAGCTGGCGCACATCTATGTCGGCAAGCAGGAACGCGACAGGCAGGCGCTCGAGCAGATGGTGGCGTATGCGCAAAGCGGCTTTTGCCGCTGGAAATTGCTGCTCGAGTACTTTGGCGATGCGGACGATTTTGAGCGCTGCTGCACCTGCGACAATTGCCAATCGCCGCCTGCGCTGGCCGCGCCCATTTCCCTGGACGAGATACCGCAAGCGCCGGCAGAGGCGCCTGTGCCCGCCGGGCCGCCTACGCCTCTGCTGGCCGTGGGCAGCCGCGTGCGGGTGCCCCGCTACCAGACGGGCACCGTGCTGTCGGTGGCGGGCGACCAGGTCACCATTGCGTTCCCGGAAAATACCACGCGCACCTTCATGGCCGAGTTTGTCGCGCCGGCGTGACCCCATTGTGCGCTGTCGAACAAATGATCGCGCGCAAGAGCGCTAGAATCATCGCATTCCAACGCGGTTTCGCGCTTGTGCCAACGCAAGGAGCTGGGCATGGCAGACATGGTAGTGGTGCGCAAGGAGGGCTTGTACTGTGTGCCGGGTCAGTTCTACATCGACCCGTGGCGCCCCGTCGAGCGCGCCATCATCACGCATGCGCATGCCGACCATGCGCGCATCGGCCACCGGCATTACCTGTGCGCCGCTGACGGCGTGCCCGTGCTGCGCGCGCGCCTGGGCGCCGTGACCATCCAGGGCCTGGCATATGGCGACACCATCGCGCACCATGGCGTGCACGTCTCGCTGCATCCGGCCGGCCACGTGCTCGGTTCCGCCCAGGTACGCATGCAGCACGGCGGCCAGGTCTGGGTGGCGTCCGGCGACTACAAGCTGCAGCCCGACCCCACGTGCGCGCCGTTCGAGACCGTGCGCTGCGATACGTTCATCACGGAATCCACATTCGGCCTGCCCATCTACCGTTGGCAGGCGCCGCAGGAAATCTACGACGAGATCAACCGCTGGTGGCGCGGCAACGCGACCGAAGGGCGCACCAGCGTGCTGTTCTGCTATGCCTTCGGCAAGGCGCAGCGCATCCTGGCGGGTCTCGACGCGTCCATCGGTCCCATTGTCTGCCATGGCGCGGCGCAGGCATTGACGCAGGTCTACCGCGAGTGCGGCGTGGCCTTGCCCGCCACCGTCATGGTGGGCGAGGTCACGGACAAGGCCGCCCTGAAGACGGCGCTGGTGATCGCGCCGCCGTCGGCCGCCGGCTCGCCGTGGATGAAGCGTTTCGGCGACTACAGCGATGCGTTTGCCAGCGGCTGGATGCTGCTGCGCGGCGCGCGCCGGCGGCGCGGCGTGGACAGGGGCTTCGTGCTGTCCGACCATGCCGACTGGCCGGGCCTGATGCAAGCCATCGCGGCCACGCAGGCCGAACGCATCATCGTCACGCACGGCTCGATTCCCGTGATGGTGCGCTGGCTGCAGCAAAACGGCTGGCAGGCGGGCGGCTTCGAGACGGAATATGGCGACGACGAGGCGGAAGACGGCGTCGATGGGGGCCAGGCCGCACCGCAGGAGGCAGTGCCCCATGCGTGAATTTGCCCAGTTGTACGGGGAACTCGACGAAACCACGTCCACCAGCCGCAAGCTGGCGGCGCTGCAAGCGTATTTCCAGCGGGCCGCGCCCGAGAATGCGGCCTGGGCCGTGTATTTCCTGGCCGGCGGCAAGCCGCGCCAGGCCGTGCCCACCAGATTGCTGCGCGAATATGCCACCGAACGGGCGGGCCTCGATGCCTGGCTGTTCGACGAGGCGTATCACGCCGTGGGCGACCTGGCCGAAACCATTGCCCTGATCTTGCCCGCACCCTCCAGGCGCAGCGACATCGGCCTGGCCGAGTGGGTCGAGCAGCGCATCGCGCCCCTGCGCGGCGCGGCGCCCGACGCCGTCCGCGCCGCGCTGCTGGCGTACTGGGATGAACTGGAAACGCGCGAACGGTTTTTATTGATCAAGCTGATCGGCGGCGGCTTTCGCGTGGGCGTCTCGAAATTGCTGGTGACGCGCGCGCTGGCGTCCATCGCCGCCGTCGACGGCAAGCTGATCGCCCAGCGCCTGATGGGCTGGACCGATGGCAAGGTCAGCCCCACGGGCGCGGGCTTTCTCAAGCTGATCGGCGCGCCGTCGGACGACGAACATGCGCTGCGCGGCGGCCAGCCGTATCCGTTTTTCCTCGCGCACCCTTTGCAGGCGGGACCGGAGACATTGGGCGACGTCGACGGCTGGCTGGCCGAGTGGAAATACGACGGCATGCGGGCCCAGCTGCTGCGCCGCGACGGCGTGAACTGGCTGTGGTCGCGCGGCGAAGAGTTGATCACGCAGCGCTTTCCCGAACTGGCGCAGCTGGCCTTGCCCGAGGGCACCGTGCTCGATGGGGAAATCCTCATCTGGCAGCCGGGCGACGCGCCGGCGCCATTTGCCGATTTGCAGCAGCGCATGGGCCGCAAGACGGTATCGCCCAAGCTGCTGGCCGCATTGCCGGCCGTGCTGGTGGCCTATGACGTGCTGGAAATGGATGGCGTGGATGTCCGCCAGCTGCCCCAGCTGGAACGGCGCGCGCTGCTGGAAACCGTGGTGGCCGGCGTGAACGCGCCCGCGCTGCGTTTGTCGCCGCGCATCATGGCCGCCAGCTGGGATGCTCTGGCGGCCATCCGCAGCGAATCGCGGGCGCGCGGCGTGGAAGGCCTGATGCTCAAGGCCGTCACGGCCGCGTATGGCGTGGGCCGCACGAAGGACGGGGGCACCTGGTGGAAATGGAAGATCGACCCGTATGCCATCGACGCCGTGCTGATCTATGCCCAGGCGGGCCACGGCCGGCGCGCTTCGCTGTACACGGACTACACGTTTGCCGTGTGGGATGGCGAAGGGACGGGCGAGCCTGGGGAAGAGCGCAAGCTGGTGCCGTTCGCCAAGGCGTATTCGGGTCTGACGGATGCGGAAATCGCCCAGGTCGACGCGGCCATCCGCAAGACCACCATAGAAAAATTCGGCCCCGTGCGCAGCGTGCGGCCCACGATGGTGTTCGAGATCGGCTTCGAGGGCATTGCCGCGTCCAGCCGCCACAAGGCGGGCATCGCCGTGCGCTTTCCCCGCATCCTGCGCCGGCGCGAAGACAAGGCCATCGCCGACGCGGATACCCTGGCCACCCTGAAGGCCATGCTGGCGAGCGCTGCATGAGCAAGCGATGAGCGCGCTGGCGCAGCGCATCGACGCATGGTTTGCCGGACGCGGCTGGAGCGTGTTTCCGTTCCAGCGCAGCGTCTGGCGCGCGGCCGCGCAGGGGCGATCCGGCTTGCTGCACGCCAGCACGGGTTCCGGCAAGACATATGCGGTCTGGTTCGGCGCCTTGCTGCGCGCGCAACGGCTGCAGCGCAAGGACAGGAAACAGGGCTTGCGCGTGCTGTGGATCACGCCCATGCGGGCGCTGGCGGCCGACACGGTGCGCGCGCTGCAAGCCTCGGGCGCGGACCTGGCTCCCGGCTGGCGCATCGAGTCGCGCACGGGCGACACGAGCGCTGCGCAGCGGGCGCGCCAGGCAAAGGCCTGGCCCGAGGTGCTCGTCACCACGCCGGAAAGCCTGTCGCTGATGCTGAGCCAGGCGGACGCCCGGCAACGCTTCAACTTGCTGGAAACGGTGATCGTCGACGAGTGGCATGAATTGATGGGCAGCAAGCGCGGCGTGCAGGTGCAGCTGGCGCTGGCCCGCTTGCGCCGCTGGCAGGATCAGCTGATGACGTGGGGCCTGTCGGCCACCCTGGGCAACCTGGTCCAGGCGCAGGACGTGCTGCTGGGCGCGGAAAACGATGGCGTGCTGGTCGAAGGCAAGGTCAAAAAACGCATCCTGGTCGACAGTTTGATCCCTGCCAATCCCACGCGCTTTCCGTGGGGCGGGCACCTGGGCATCCAGATGCTGCAGCCGCTCATCGCCGAGATCGAGGGCAGCGCCACCACCCTGGTGTTTACGAATACGCGTTCGCAGGCCGAGCTGTGGTACCAGCACCTGCTCGATGCGCGGCCCGACTGGGCGGGCCTGATCGCGCTGCACCACGGTTCGCTGGACCGCGAAGTGCGCGAATGGGTCGAGCAGCATTTGAAAACGGGCGAACTGAAAGCCGTCGTGTGCACGTCCAGCCTGGACCTGGGCGTCGATTTCCTGCCCGTCGAACGGGTGCTGCAGGTGGGCAGCGCCAAGGGCATTGCGCGCCTGGTGCAGCGGGCCGGGCGCAGCGGCCACGCGCCGGGACGCATTTCGCGCGTCACCCTGGTGCCCACCAACAGCCTGGAATTGCTGGAAGCGGCCGGTGCCCGCGCCGCCCTGGCGCAGGGCCACCTGGAAGCGCGGCCCGTGCCCGACAAGCCGCTCGACGTGCTGGTGCAGCACCTGGTGACGATCGCCCTGGGCGGCGGTTTCGCGTCGCCGGAGCTGTACGGGGAAGTGCGCGGCGCCTGGTCCTACCGCCACCTGACCCTGGACGAGTGGCAATGGGCGCTCGATTTCGTCGCGCGCGGCGGGCAAAGCCTGGCCGTGTACCCGGAATACCGCAGAGTGCTGCCGGACGAGCAGGGCGTGTACCGCGTGCCGGACGCGGCCCTGGCGCGGCGCCACCGCATGAGCATCGGCACCATCGTGTCGGAAGCGGCGATCCAGGTCAAATTCCTCGGTGGCGGACGCATCGGCAGCATCGAGGAATCGTTCATCGCGCGCCTGAAGCAGGGCGATCATTTCCTGTTCGGCGGGCGCATCCTGGAATTCGTGCGCGTGCACGAGATGACGGCGTACGTGCGGCGCGCCAGCGGCAGCCGCGGCGCCGTGCCGCGCTGGCAGGGCGGCAAGATGCCGCTGTCGTCGGAACTGGCGCATGCCGTGCTGGACCAGCTGCAGCTGGCGCAGGAGGGCCGGGCCAGCGGGCCCGAGATGTGGGCGCTGGCGCCGCTGCTGGCCATCCAGCAGAAATGGTCGAGCCTGCCCACGCGCTCGGCCCTGTTGCTGGAAACCTTGTCCAGCCGCGAAGGCCGGCATCTGTTCGTGTATCCGTTCGCGGGCCGCTCGGTACACCTGGGCCTGGCGTCGCTGCTCGCGTATCGCATCGCGCGCGTGCAGCCGGCCACCCTGTCGATCGCCGTCAACGATTACGGCTTTGAATTGCTGGGCGCGGACGATATCGCCTTTGCGCCGTTGCTGACGGGGGCCAGCGGCGCCGATGTGTCCCTGTTCAGCACGGATAATCTGCTCGAGGACGTGCTGGCCAGCCTGAATGCGACGGAACTGTCGCAGCGGCGTTTCCGCGAAATCGCCCGCATTGCCGGCCTCGTGTTCCAGGGCTATCCGGGACAGCCGAAAAGCGCGCGCCAGCTGCAAGCGTCGTCCTCGCTGTTTTTTGAAGTGTTTCGCAAGCACGATGCAGCCAATCTGCTGCTCACGCAGGCGCAGCGCGAAGTGCTGGAACAGGAACTGGAACTGACGCGCTTGCGCGCCACCTTGCGCGAGTTGCATGGCCGCCAGCTGGCGCTGCAGCCCCTGGCCCGCGCTTCGCCGTTTGCCTTCGGCCTCATGGTCGAGCGCTTCCGCGAACAGCTGACGACGGAAAAGCTGTCGGACCGGGTGGCGCGCCTGGTGAGCGCGCTGGAAAAGGCGGCCGCATGAACGGCCAGCGGCAAGCACATTGCGTGGTGGAACTGGCCGGCGAGCCGCTATGGCTGCTGGCGCACAAGGCCGTGTATTGGCCGGCGCGCAAGATGCTGATTGTCGCGGACATCCATTTCGGCAAGGCGGCCGCGTTTCGCGCGCTGGGCGTGCCCGTGCCGCGCGGCACCACCACGCAAAACCTGCTGGCGCTCGATGCCCTGCTGGCCAGTTACGCCTGCGAGGAAATCGTTTTTCTCGGCGACTTTCTGCACGCGCGTGCCGCGCATGCGGCTGCCACCGTGGCGGCCATGCTGGCCTGGCGCGCGCGACATCCGCAGCTGCGCCTGACGGTGGTGCGCGGCAACCACGACGCACATGCGGGCGACCCGGCCGCCGCGCTGGACATCGCCATGGTGGAGGAACCGCACAGCGTGGGCGCGCTTTCGTTCTGCCATCACCCGGACACGGTCGCGCCCGGCTATGTGCTGGCGGGCCACGTGCATCCCGTGTTTCATTTGCGCGCCACGGGGAGCGGACTGCACGGGGGCGGCCTGCGCCTGCCGTGTTTCCTGCTGGGCCGGCAGCGCGCCATCCTGCCCTCGTTCGGCGCCTTTACGGGAGGGCATGCGGTGCGGCCAGCCGTTGGCGAGCGCGTGTACGTGACGGCGGACGCGGCGATTTTTCCCCTTCCCGCTAACTGCTGAGTGTCTGGTACTGTTGGTGGAAAACTGAAAGTAACTATGCCACCGCGGGCGGGACTCATCCTACATGCGCTCTTGCCATCCTCCTATTTCTTGTGCCCCATGCGCGCACTAAGATGACGGTTCCCTTGCCATGCGAGGGGAAAGAATTGCATGGTTTGCACTGTTTTCTGATTCCATCGATCAAGGAGATCATCATGGCCACATCGAGCGACAATAAACAGCAAGGTAGTAAAACGAGTAGCGGCAGTAGCAGCGGCGGCAGCAAGCAAAGCGATACCAGCAAACGTGGCTTTGCTTCCATGGACCCTGCCCAGCAGCGCGAAATCGCCAGCGAAGGGGGACGCGCCGCCCATGAAAAGGGCACGGCCCATGAATTCACGTCGGAAGAAGCGCGCCGCGCAGGCAGCCAAAGCCACAAGAACGATGCCAACCGGCAAAGTGCCGCCAGCTCCGGCAGCTCCGGCGGCTCGCGTGACAATGCCAGCATGAACCAGGATGCCAACCGCGATAGTGGCAACAAGCAAAGCGGCGGTGCAGGTTCGGGGTCAGGGTCGTCCGGCTCGCGCAACAAGTAAGCGCCCGTCGGCGGAAGCGGTCGCAAGGCAAGCCTGGCCAGCGGGAATCGCGTATTTCCGCTGGCCACTTGCGGCGCTGTCGGCCGCGATAAAAATTTTGATGCAATGCAGCAGGCATGGACTATGATGAAATAGCTGCGCCGCTACGGCGCCTACGCCGCCAGGCCACGGCCCACGGCCACTACGCAATGACCTTGCAATGACCTTGTAATCACCTTGCAATCACCTCGCAGTCAACTCGCACTCACGATCAGGGAGAAGATGATGGGAAACTCGAATACGCCGCAGCCCGGCAATAGCCAGGGCGGCACGCCGTCCTCGGCAGGCAGCAAGCAAAGCACGGCCGAGTCGGCCGAGAGCTTTGTGCTGGTCGATAGCGAGCAAGGGCTCGATATCGGCGACGATCTGTTTTCCATCGGCGAAGTGCGGCGTGCCGACCGCTTGCCGCACCACCAGTCCGGCTCCGCCGGGCAAAGCCGGCAGAGCGCCGATGACGCCCCCGATACCACGGGCAGCACGGGCGTCTGAGTTCTCGGCCTGCGCCTAATCCCCGGACCATCCCCGCTGGGCCAGCTGCAAGACGTGTTCGCGCACGTCGGCTGGCCATTCCTGCACGCAAGCAAGAAATGCGGGCTGCTTGCCGGCGAACAGGGCGCGGCTGGCTTCCTCGAAGCCCGGCGCATCGCCGGCCAGCGCATTCATGACCTTATACGCCGCTTCGCGCGCCTGGCGCTGTTCGTCGTGCGCCTTGTTGCCCCGCTGCGCATGCTCCACCAATTTGCGCAAGGCCACGGAGGCGCCGCCCGGCTGGGTCGCCAGCCATTCCCAGTGTCGGGGCAGCAGGGTGATTTCGCGCGCCACCACGCCCAGCTTCGGGCGGCCCGCCGTGCGCGGGGGTACGTCAGCCTGCACGGGCGCCGCTGGGCGCGGCAGGCGCTGCAGCACGTCGGCCAGGCTGCCGTGCAGGTTCAGGTCGACCTGGCTGCCGCTGGCGTCGTCGAAAATCAGGATTTGCGCATCTGGATCGCGCGTCACCAGTTCTTTCAAGGTGTGCGCCACCGCGTGCAAGGGGCCGGTAGCCACCTTGCGTTTGCCCGCGAAAGCGGTGAGCTGGGCTGGTGCCTGGGTTTGCGTGTGCATGTCTGCCTCCATGGGGAATGCAGGCAATTTTACCCGGGTTAAATTAGAAGTCAATAACACCCGGGTAAAATGTGGCGGTTCGGCTACAGATCGACTCTGCCGTGCTCGCCCACATCCTTCGGCGTCTCGCCCGTGATGGCGGCCTTGGCCATTTCAAAGAATTGCCGCATCTTGCTGGCGCTGCTATCCCAGTACTCGGCCGACTGGATGGTCACCTTGATCAGCGACAGCTTGGGATCGTCGAGTCCGCCCGGGAACCAGGCCTTGACGAGGGGATTCCATAATTCCTCCGCCTTGGCGCGGTCCTTCAGCAACTGTGCATGGCCGCAGACGGACACATACAGGCTGTCGCCCGTGTCGACAAAGCTGACGTTGACTTGCGGATTGTTCGCCAGATCGCGCGTATAGGCGGCCTCGTCCGAGACAAAGAACCAGATCTGCCCGGCATTGTCGACCTGTTGCTGCGTCAGGGGCCGGCTGGTGAGGGTGCGCATGTCGTCGCTGGTGGTCAACATGCCGAATTTGACGTTCTTGATCCTGGCCGCGAGGCTGGCCAGTTGTTCGCTGGAATATGATGGCATCGCTTGCTCCTTGATGGTTGTCCTGAACAACAGCATAGGCGAACGGGGCACACGGCTCTGTACGGCACCTTACGTATCGGCGCGCACGGCTGCTCTCTTGCCGTGCCATGTTTCAAAGCTGTTACAAAACGCCGGCCTGGCGGGGCACCCCATGTATTGACTTAATAAATGATAATCATTATCATTTGTTTGAAACTATAGGCATGGACTTGGATTGAAGGATGGGAATGAAGCACACTGACTTGTCGCGCCATCTGGCGCGCTCCCTGGCGGGAGCGGACCATGGGTAACGCGGGCGCCGCAGACAAGGCCAAGAACAATGCCAGCCGCGCCGTCTGGCTGAAGAATTTGCACCAATGGCACTGGATCAGCTCAGCACTTTGCCTGCTGGGCATGTTTCTGTTTGCCATCACCGGCATCACCCTGAACCACGCCAGCCAGATAGAGTCGAAGCCGTCCATCACGCGCCAGCAGGCGACCATGCCGGCGCCCCTCGTCGCGGAACTGGCTGCCTATGCGGCCCAGCATGATGGCGCGAATGCGCCCATGCCCGCTGCCGCCGAAACCTGGCTCAAGCAGCAATGGTCGCTCAATGCGGGCGGCCGTGCTGCCGAATGGAGCGCCGACGAAGTCTACCTGCCGCTGCCCAAGGCGGGCGGCGACGCCTGGGTGCGCATCGGCCTGGAAGACGGGGCTGCCGAATACGAGCTGACGGACCGGGGCTGGGTGTCCTGGCTCAACGATGTTCACAAGGGCCGCAACACGGGCGTGGCCTGGAACTGGTTCATCGATATCTTTGCCGGCGCCTGCATCGTGTTTTGCCTGACGGGTTTGTTGATTTTGAAGTTCCACGCGGCCAACCGGCCATTTACCTGGCCGATGGTTGGCCTCGGTATCTTGATACCTTGCGCGATCGCCTTGCTGTTTATTCACTGATCGTTTTTATTTTTCCTTTTTACAGGCACACCATGAAATTACGCTACTCCCTGGCGCTTGGCCTTCCCCTGATCGGCACTTCGGCGATGGCGGCCGACCTGGCCCTCAAGCTTGAAATCCCGCAACTGAACGTGGCGGAATATCACCGTCCCTACGTGGCGGCATGGCTGGAAACGGCCGATCAAAAGGTCGTCGGCAACCTGACGGTGCTGTATGACGTGAAAAAGAAGGACAAGGCAGGCGAGAAGTGGCTCAAGGACATGCGCCAATGGTGGCGCAAGAGCGGCCGCGACCTGGCCATGCCTGTCGATGGCGTCAGCGGCGCCACGCGCGCGCCGGGCGAACATACCTTGACCTTCCCGGGCGCCAAGGCCTTGCTCGACAAGCTGCCGGCCGGCGAATACCAGGTGGTGGTGGAAGCGGCGCGCGAAGCGGGCGGACGCGAACTGGTGCGCGTGCCGTTCCAGTGGCCGCTGAAATCGGCCCAGTCCGTGCCTGCCAAAGGCAAGGAAGAACTCGGCAATGTCGTCGTCCAACTCAAACCATAAAGGCGCACCCATCATGTTCAAGCAACTGAATAAACCGCTGATCGCGCTGGCCCTGGTTGGCCTGGCCATGAACGCCCACGCCCACCGGGGCTGGATGGTGCCATCAAGCACGATGGTGGAAAGCAAGGACGCCTGGGTCACGGTGGATGCCGCCGTGTCCGACGGCCTGTTCGAGATCGACCACCAGCCGCTGCGCCTGGATGCGCTGCAAGTCTTTGGCCCGGACGGCGCGAAAGTCACGCCGGCCAATACGCTGACGGGCCGTCTGCGCAGCGTCTTCGACGTGAAGATGGAAAAACCGGGCACGTACAAGGCGGCCATCGTGTCGCAAAACGTGATGGGCAGCTACACGCTCAACGGCGAGCAGAAACGCTTCCGCGGCAACGAGGAAACCTTCAAGAAAGACGTGCCGGCCGATGCGAAAGACGTGAAAATCACGCGCACGGCAGCGCGCCTGGAAACCTTCTTCAGCAATGGCGAAACCAGCACGGAAGTGTTCAAGCCGACGGGCGTGGGCCTGGAATTCGTGCCGGTGACCCATCCGAACGACTTGCGCGCGGGCGAGAAAGCCACGTGGCGTTTCTTGATCGACGGCAAGCCGGCGGCAAACCAGGCGTTCAGCCTCGTGCCAGGCGGCGTGCGCTACCGTGGCGTGCTGGGCGAAATCCGCCAGAGCACCGATGCCAAGGGCGAGATCACGTTCACCGTGCCGGCCGCGGGCATGTATTACCTGAGCAGCACCTGGCCGGCGGCCGCGCCAGCCGTGGCCGGCCAGCCGCCCGTGATGCCGGAGCGCCGTGCCACCTACGCGGCGTCCGTGGAAGTGCTGCCGCAGTAAGCGGCGGCCTGGTCACCAGCTTGCCGATGCGCCGGGTCCTGCTGCCCCAGCATATTTCCGATGAGGTCGCGCCGCCTGGCGCCGCGATCCGGGATGTGCGCGGCTTGTCGATGGGCACCAGCTGGTCGGTGCGCCTGCTGGAGGCCGCCATGCCGGGACGCGCCGGCAGCGCCGACTTGCAGCAGGGCTTGCAGCAGCAGCTGGACCTGGTCGTGGCGCAAATGAGCCACTGGAGCGACGAGTCCGACCTGGGCCGCTTCAACCGGGCCGAAGCGGGGAGCTGGCACAGCATGCCCGCCGCGTTTTGCGAAGTGCTGGGCTTTGCCATGCACGTGTCGCAGGCGTCCGGCGGCGCGTATGACCCGTGCGCGGGCGCCCTCGTCAACCTGTGGGGCTTCGGCCCCCGCAACCGCTACGATGAGGCCGGCTTCCTGCCGCCGAAAGACGATACCGTGGCCCTGCTGCTGTCGCAGCGGCAACGGCGCCGCCTGGAACTGGACTTGCCGGCCCGCCGCGCGCGCCAGCCGGGCGGCTTGCAGCTGGACCTGTCCGCCGTGGCCAAGGGCTATGGCGTGGACCGCCTGGCCCGCTACCTGGACAGCCAGGGCATCCATCATTACCTGGTGGAAGTGGGCGGCGAACTGCGCGGCGCCGGCAGCAAGCCCGACGGCCAGCCGTGGTGGGTGATGCTGGAACAGGTCGATGGCGCCGCCGATCGTGCCGAGAATGCCGAGAATGCACAGCATCCGCCGGAAATGCTGCTGGCGCTGCATGGCCTGTCCGTGGCAACCTCGGGCGACTACCGGCGTTTCTTCAAGGACGGTACAGTTCGTTTCTCGCACACCATCGATCCGCGCAGCGGCATGCCGATCGCCAATCAACTCGCTTCCGTCACCGTCGTGCACGCCGAATGCATGGCGGCCGACGCCTGGTCGACGGCCCTGACGGTGCTGGGTGCCGAGGCTGGCATGGCGCTGGCCGAAGAGCAGGGCCTGGCCGCGCGCTTCCTGCTGCGCGACGGCCATGGCTACCACGAAACGCTGAGCAGCCAGATGCTGGCCATGCTCGACGAATGAATAGTTAATTCCATGATCTTTACGCACGATACGACGCGGCTGGCCTTGCTGGCCGCCCTGTCCCTCAGTTATGCGGGCGTGTGCCTGGCACCGTGGCTGCGCGCGCGCGCCAGGCGCCGTGCCGCCGCTGCCGCCAAGGCGGCGCTGGCCGACAGCCGTCCCTGGCTGGTGGCGTATGCGAGCCAGACGGGCAATGCCGAGGAACTGGCCACGCAAACGGCGCAAAGTTTGCAACTGGCCGGCATTGCCGTGCGCCTGTGCGCGCTGGCCGAATTGACGGCCGTGGATCTGCAGCAAGCGGAGCGGGCCCTGTTTTTGGTCAGCACCTATGGCGAAGGCGACGCGCCCGACAATGCGGCCGCCTTCATGGGGCGCCTGATGACGGGCGAGCTGGCGCTGCCGCAATTGCACTACGCCGTGCTTGCCCTGGGCGACCGCAGCTATGGCCAGTTCTGCGGCTTCGGCCGCGCGCTGGACGCGTGGCTGGCGGCGCAGGGCGCGTCGCGCCTGTTCGAGCGCATCGAGGTCGACCGCAGCGCCAGCGCCGCCATCGAGCAATGGTTCCAGCACCTGAGCCACCTGGCCGGCACCAGCGACGCGCCCGACTGGAGCGCGCCCGCTTTCGCCGACTGGCGCCTGACGCGCCGGCAGTTGCTCAACCCTGGCAGCGCCGGCGGCGCCATCTATCATGTGGAACTGGCGCCCGTGGCAGGCAGCCTGCCGGAATGGCAGTCGGGCGACCTGGTGCAGGTGGCCGCGCCGGCCGATGCCACCCAACCGCGCGAATATTCGATCGCCTCGATCCCGCGCGATGGCGGCGTGCACTTGCTGGTGCGCCAGCATGCGCATCCCGATGGCAGCCTGGGCCTGGCCTCGGGCTGGCTGACGGCGCAAGCGGCCGTCGGCGCCGTGGTGCAGCTGCGCCTGCGCCAGCACCGGCGTTTCCGCCTGGAAGACAATGCCCAGCGTCCCCTGATCTTGATCGGCAACGGCAGCGGCATCGCGGGCTTGCGCGGCCATTTGAAAAGCCGCGTGCTGGCGGGACAGCGGCGCAACTGGCTGATCTTTGGCGAGCGCAACCTTGCCCACGATTTCCATTACCGTGAAGAGATCGAAGGCTGGCACGCCAGCGGCGACTTGCCGCGCCTGGACCTGGCGTTTTCGCGCGACCAGGCCGAGCGCACCTACGTGCAGGACCGCCTGCGCGGCAATGCCGACGAAGTCAGATTGTGGCTGGAGCAGGGCGCCGCCATCTACATCTGCGGCAGCCTGGCGGGCATGGCGGGCGGCGTCGACCAGGCCCTGCAAGACATGCTGGGCCGGCCCGCGCTCGACGCGCTGGCAGCCGAAGGACGCTACCGGCGCGACGTCTACTGACGTTTCCGGCCGCTGCCAGCGCGTTCGCGCGCGGGCGGCTATGATGGCTGTTTCATCCAAGGAGAGCCATCATGAGCGACAGTATTTACGACATTCCCTTGCGCCGCATCAATGGCGACCCTGCGAGCCTCGATGCATACCGCGGCAAGGTCGTGCTGGTGGTGAACGTGGCGTCCGCCTGCGGCCTGACGCCCCAGTACGAAGGACTGGAAAAACTCTACGCCGACAAGCAGGCCCAGGGCCTGGTGGTGGCCGGTTTTCCCGCGAATGAATTCGGCGCCCAGGAACCGGGCAGCAATGCCGAGATCGCGGACTTTTGCCGCGGCACCTTTGGCGTGCAATTTCCCATGTTTGAAAAAATCGTCGTCAAGGGCCCGGGCCAGCATCCGCTGTACCAGCGCCTGGTCGAGCAGCAGCCGCAGGCGCAGGAAAAGCCGGGCAGCGATTTCCGCGCCAAGCTGGCCGGTTACGGCATCACGCAGGCGCACCCGGACGACGTGCTGTGGAATTTCGAGAAGTTCTTGATCAGCAAGGAGGGCAAGGTGGTGGGACGCTTTGCGCCCGACACCACGGTCGACGATGCGATCTTGCGCGAGGCCATCGAGCGCGAGTTGCAGGCCTGATCCGAGCCAGGCATAGGCACGGGCGGCGCCTGCCGCCCACGCTTTATTCGGCGGCGTCCAGCGCGGCCGGTTCCATCTCGCCGCTCACTTCCTGCAAGCCGCGCGCCAGGCTGGAGATGCTGGGGTTGTCGATGAAGACGCAGCGCTTGCCCGTGCGCTTGCAGTAATCCTTGACGCGCCAGTAGGCGCTGTGGCTGATGCAGCCCGTCTGGCAAATCACCAGGTCGGCCGCCGCCAGGCTCGAATCGAGCAGGTTGGCATTGTCTTCCAGGCCCCCGTCGTGGTGGGCGAACTGCGCGCCCACCCGCTCGATCAGGGCGCGGTAGGTGGCGACATTGCCGCTGCGTCCACCCACGCACAGCACGCTTTGATCGACGAGGCGGATCGGCATCTTCAGCTTGCCGCCCGTCGGCACTTCCAGCTTGGCCGCCGGCGGCGGCACGGCGGCGCCCGGACGGGGCTGCGCCTGTTTCAATTCCGCGATTTGCTGGCGCAAGTCCTTTTCGCGCTCATCCATTTGCGCCAGGCGCTCGACCAGGCGCGTGCGCGATTCCAGCGCCGGGATGGCGGCCTGCAATTGCGCCAGTTCTGCGCGCAAGCCGTCGATCACGCTGTCCTTGCCGATCGATTCGGCGCGCGTGCGCAGCAGCACGGCTTCCTGACGTTCCAGCTCGCCCGTTTTTTCCGTCAGCATGGCCTGGCCGCGCTGTTGCAGCTTGGCCAGTTCGTGCGTCAGGCGTACATTTTCTTCCTGCAAGGCCGTGAACTTGCCCATGTCGGCGCGCACGCAGGCGCCCGCCTGGTGCTGGATCATGTGCAAGTCTCTGCACATCTGTTCTTCCAGCTCCGCGTCGCAGCGCGGGTGCGTCAGGCCTGCCCAGAAGGCGCCCGACACGTCGCCGTTGGCGACGGCCGTGCGCCACAGTTGCGCTACCTGCTCGGTGGTCTTGGCGCCGCGAAAGCGCAGGATCACGGGAGCGTAGCGGCGTTCGAGTTCCTTTTGCAGCGCTTCGGACAGGCGGTTGCGTGCGCCGCATTCCGTCACGGCGCCCACGTGCACTTCGTAGTCGTCGGCCAGCACGCGCCCGCCCGTCATCTTGCCCACCAGCTTGCGCAGGTAGCCCAGTGGCAAGCCTACGCCGACCAGGGGGCAATGGCAGGTGTGCGACAGTTCCCACAGCCGCCGGCGGCGCGAAGCGAGCGCGGCCGTTTCGGCCTCGCCGCTGGAACAATTGCTGATCACGGGCAGGGACTTGTCTTTGTCACACATGGCGATATCCTGTTAGGCGGTAGGGTGTTGAGGAGAAATTATTGCGGCAGGGGCGAGGCAGGGCGCTTGGCGCTCAGCATGCGTGCCAGGCGCTCGAACAAGGTGGTCTTCGGCGGCATGGGCTGGTGCAGCGCCACCAGGGCGGCCCATTGCTGCGACAGTTGCTGGCAGGTCGCTTGCAGCACGGGGCCCAGGTCGGGCGAACCGGACAGCGCTTGCAAGTGGCGTTCGATGACGCCCGCCAGTTTCTCGCAGGGACTGCCCGCATGGTAATGCGACATCAGGTGCAGCACGGCCGACAGCAGCAATTCAGGCTGCTGGCCTTGCGGGGGAGGAAACATCGGGGAAGGTCGGTCGTTCGCCATCAAACACTCCTGTGCGGTGGTTTGGCTGGCTGCGCGCACGGGGCGCGACTGGCTGGCGAGTGTGGTGACTGGCTGCCGTGCTGCTTCAGGCAGTCAGGATCAGCTTGTTCAATTGGGTGACGCGCAGGCGATAGATCTTGCCGCTGTGCTCAATCTCCACTTCGCGGCCCTGCTGCAGCAGCGCTTCGCTGGTGATGCGGCGCGCCGGCTGGGCCATGCTGACGGGAGGACGGACGTGGGCGGTAGCGGCATCCTGGATCAAGGCTGGTTTTGAGCTTTGCATGTTGGGCTTTCTTTGTCTCAGTTGAGAATGATTCGTATTTGCATTATTGTTGAATGTGGCCCGAAAAGCAAGGCTTATTTGTGCGGAATCCGCGCTTTTTTACGCGGGCACGGCATGCCGAATGTAGGAGCGGCCGCAGGCGGGGCGCGCAGGGACGGGGCGGCAGCAAAAAAGACCCGGCAAGGCGTTTGCGCGCCTTGGCCGGGTCAAGCCTGTGCCAAGCTTGAAGAAATCGGAGCAGGGTTTATATGGTGGCCAGCAATTGTGCCGAGGCGGCCGTCGCAGTGGTGTCGGCCTTCAGCTTGGCGGCGGCCAGCTGCTTGGCGCGCGAGCGCGAGGGCGGCAAACGGCGCAGGGTTTTCAGGGCGTCCGGGTCCTTGATGCCGATGGTGCGCTGGTCGACCGTGATCAGGCCGATTTCATTGAAGGCGGACAGGGTGCGGCTGACCGTTTCCAGGGTCAGGCCCAGGTAGCTGCCGATTTCATGGCGCGTCATGCGCAGGTTGAACAGCTTGCTCGAATACCCCATCTGCGCAAAGCGGTCGGCCAGCGAGACGAGGAAGCGGGCCACGCGGGCCTCGGCGCTGAGGGCGCCCAGCATGCCGATCATGGCCTGCTCGCGCACCAGTTCGCGGCTCATCACGCCGTACATGACATTTTCCAGTTCCAGGTGGACACGGCCCAGCGCCGTCAGTTTCTTGAACGGCAGCAGGATCAGGTCGCAGTCGGACAAGGCCACCGCTTCGGACGAGTAATGGCGCGAGTGGATGCCGTCGACGCCCAGCATGTCGCCCTTCATGGGAAAGCTGAGCACCTGTTCATTGCCGAATTCATCGATGAGCACGGTTTTCAGGAAGCCCGAATTGACGATGTACAGGGTATCGAACGGCTGGCCGATCGTGTGCACGCGCTGGCCCGTCTTGAACTGCACGTGCTGGAACAGCAGTTCGTCGGCGGCGATGGTGCAGGCACTGGAGATATGCAGCAGGTCGCACACCTCCTTCAGGTTCGACCAGAGCCGCCCCTGGCGCTGGCGTCCCGCTTCCATTGGAGAAGCGGGAGCCAGCGATGGTGCTGCGGGGCGGGTTTCAGGCGTTTGCGTGGACAGCATGTTCATCTCCTGGTGACAGGTAGTTCAGAGTTGAATGACGGAGTGCACAAGGCGGCGGGTGCGGCGAAGGGCCGGCGGCGCGCGTCCTGGCAGGTAATGCTCAATTCGCTGAAGACTTGCTGTGTGATGAAGTAACTTCCCAGCAACTTGATTACTGGTTTCAGTATGCCAACAAGCGTATGCAATTAATATCAGCAGTGGCTGAATATGGCAGTAGGAGCTGTGGTAGCTGAAGTAGGATTGTTCCTACGGCTGGCGCGCAGGCGCGCGCCGCCGGGATCACGTCTTGAAGGGGGAGAGCAGGCGGTGCGCTACGGCGTACTGGACCATTTCCGACAGCGAACTCATGCCCATCTTTTGCATGATGCGCGTCTTGTGCGTGCTCACCGTTTTCACGCTCAGGTGCAGGTTGTTGGCAATTTCCGTGATCGATTTGCCCGCCACCAGCAGGGAAAAGACTTCGAATTCGCGGTCCGACAGCTGTTTGTGCAACAGGCTTTCATTCGGCATCATGATGTTGAGCACGAGCTGCTCGGCCACCTCGGCACTGATGTAGGGGCGTCCCGACGCCACCTTGTGGATGGCGCCCACCAGCTGGGTGCCCGCGCTTTCCTTGGTCAGGTAGCCTTGCGCGCCCGCGCGGATGGCGCGCACCGCATATTGCTCTTCCTCGTGCATGGTGAGGATCAGGATGGCCAGCTTGGGCGCCTCGCTGCGGATTTGCCGGATCAGGTCGACGCCGCTGCGCCCCGGCATCGACAGGTCGAGCAGCAACAGGTCGAAGCCGCCCTGGCGCACGTGGTTGAGTACTTCAAAACCGTCGATGGCTTCGCCCACGATGTCGATGTCCGGCGCGCCGTCGAGGATGCGCTTCAATCCTTCCCGCATGATGGTGTGGTCGTCGGCAATCACAATACGTATCATAGGCGCGCAATCTGGAGGCGTGTAATCTGCTGTGTCCGTTACCGGACAATCAAATGTTAAATGTTAAGAAACGGGAAACGTTGTCATTTTAACTGAAATGGCCGCACGTTTGCCTTTTTACTGTACCTGCTGGTAACAGCGGCCCCCGTGGCCATGTGACCGTTTATTTCGGCGCGGGTTCCTTGATCAGCCTATGCACGAGCACCGGCAGTTTTGAGTGCGACAGCACCTTGTTGGTCACGCTGCCCAGCAGCAACTGACCCCAGCCGCTGCGGCCATGCGAGCCCATGAAGATCAGGTCGCATTGCTGCAATTGCGCCACTTCCACGATCTTCAGGGCCGGGCTGTCGGAGAAGGCCGTCAAGCCTGTCGCTTCCAGGCCCCGCTTGGCGGCCGCGTCGAGGATGGGCTGCCAGTGGTCGGCGCCCGCCTTGCGCATGGCGATGCGGTATTCCTCTTCGCTGGGATAGCTCGGCGGAATGATTTCAATGTATACCGGGTACTGGTATTCGGGAGCCACGTACACGGCAAGGATGTCGGCGTGCATCTGTTCGGCAAAGGCAACGCCGGCACAGGCCGTCAAGTTGGAGACGGTGGAGCCGTCCGTGGCGATCAGAATTTTCTTATACATGGCAGGTCCTTTGGCGGTGACTCAGCGCGCGCAACGCCTCTTATTGTAGACGGGGCGGCAGCATTGTATTCATGTAAAGACTTGATAATTATCAATACTACTGCACCTTCAGTATAGACAACATTGGCAGAAAGATCGTGTTTAGCTGCTGCCGGGTCCGCCTGGTGCCGTTGCGCGGGCGCCCGGGGGCAGGATTTCTTGTGCGGCGCGTGGTCTTGCACGCACGCCAATGGTAGTATTTCAAAATACAACAGCAGGAACACTTATTTCCTGGTGGAAAAGCTCTTGTGGGCCTGCTTTGCACCAGGAAGCGCGTTTTGAGATTTACCAACAGGGCGGCGCCCTGCTACACTCGCACCATCGCAGCGGTATTGCCTCAAATCATCTTAATCGAGAAATTGTGGGTATCAGTCTGTAAAACGCACAGTTCAGGCGGAATTTTGACAAATTATGGAGAAGCAGGGATATGACCAACGCCGCTGATGATTTCGATGCATTATTCGATGAAGTATCTGCGCAAAGCGCGGCCGCTCCCAAGCCCGCGCCGGCCGCCGCGCCCGCAGCCGTGATCGCGGATGATGATTTTGACGCGCTGTTCGATTCGGTTTCGGCCAGCGCCGCCGTGCCGGCCGCCGCGGCGCCGGCAGCTGCCGCGCCTGCCGCGCCGGACGCAGCGCCCGCCGCCGCAGGCGAAGCGGCCGATCCCGTCGACCAGTCCGACAAGCCCATGTTCGAGCGCCTGGGCGGCATCGTGCGCCTGCTGCACGATTCGCTGCGCGAACTGGGCTACGACAAGGCGCTGACGGAAGCGTCGTCGCAGATCGTCGACGCCCAGGACCGCCTGGAATATGTCGCCACCCTGACGGAACAGGCCGCCAACAAGGTCCTGAACACGCTCGACGAAGGCATGCCGGCGCAGGACGTGCTGTCGAAGAAGGCCAAGGACATGGACAGCCGCTGGACGGCGCTGTTCGATGGCAAGCTGAGCCTGGAAGAATTCAAGGCCCTGGCCGGCGATTCGCGCCAGTTCGCGCAAGCCGTTGCCGAAGCGACGGAAGCGGAAAAAGCGCGCTTGCTGGAAATCATGATGGCGCAGGACTTCCAGGACATCACGGGCCAGCTGATCAAAAAAGTGGTCAACATCACCAAGACGGTGGAGCACGAGCTTGCCCAGTTGCTGCGCGATAACGCGCCGGCCGAAGTGCGCGAGAAACTCGCACAGAAGCAGGACGCGCCGCTGATGCAGGGCCCGTCCGTGCCGTCGGTGGCGCTGGACCAGGATAATGTAGACGACCTTCTTGCGGATTTGGGATTCTAATGGACGATATGCTCAAGGATTTCGTCGTTGAGGCGATGGATCTTGCGGTTAATGTTGAAGAGCACTTATTGCGCCTCGAGCGTGATCCGGACAACAAGGAAACACTGAATGCCGTGTTTCGTTCCTTCCACACCATCAAGGGCGGCGCCGGCTTCATGGGCTTGCCCGCGCTGGTGGCGGCCTGCCATCTGACGGAAAACCTGTTCGACGCCCTGCGCACGGGCGCCGCGCCGGTAACCCCGATCGCCATCGAGGCGGCGCTGCAGGCATCCGGTTTCGTGGCCGACCAGCTGACGGAGCTGGCCAATGGCGCCGCGCCGGAAAGCTTGCCGGCCATGCCGGAAGAGCTGGAACACATCCTGACGAACGCCATCGAAGGCAAGGGCATGGATGTGCCTGCGCCTGCCGCCGCCGTGGCGGAAGTGGCCGTGGCCGTTGCCCAGGTGGCCGAAGCGCCTGCCGCCGCCACTGCCTCCACCACTGCCAGCGCCGATGGCCTGGACTGGGAAGGCATGTATAACGCCGTCGTGCCGGCCGGCAGCCAGGTCGCTGCCGCACCGGTGTCCGCCGTGGCCGCTGCACCTGCCGCCGTGGCCGCCGCGCCTGTCGCCGCTGCCGCCAAGCCCGCTGCCAAGGCCTGGGATGGCGCCGAACGGCGCGAGGAACGCCCGGAAGTGCGCCATGCCGCGCCCGTCAAGGAAGATAGCATCCGCGTCGATGCCGTCAAGCTCGACGCGCTGCTGGAAGTGGCCGGCGAATCCGTGCAGGCCGCCAACCAGGCTGCCGTGTTGCTCGAGCGCTTGCTGCAATTCAAATTCGAAGGCCAGGCCGCCACGTTGATGGCGACCCTGGCGGAAACCCTGGAACGCGCGTCGCGCTACTCGACGGAACTGCAGCGGGCCACCCTGGCCACGCGCATGCAGCCCGTGGGCCGTTTGTTCCAGAAATTCCCGCGCCTGGTGCGCGAGCTGGCGAAAGACCTGGGCAAGGATGTCGAGCTGACCATCGAAGGCGCGGAGACGGAAGTCGACCGCGTGGTGGTCGACAGCCTGTACGATCCGCTCGTGCACATGCTGCGCAACTCGCTCGACCACGGCGTCGAATCGCCGGAAGCGCGCCTGGCTGCCGGCAAGCCCGCCAAATCGTATATTTCGCTCAAGGCATGGCAGGAAGCCAATAGCGTGATGATCGTGCTGCAGGATGACGGCAAGGGCATGGACCCGGTCTTCCTGCGCAGCAAGGCCCAGCAAAAAGGCCTGATCAGCGAAAACGCGCAGTTGAGCAACGACGAATGCTTCCAGCTGGTGTTCCTGCCGGGCTTCTCGACCAAGGAAGTGGCGTCCAGCGTTTCCGGACGCGGCGTGGGCATGGACGTGGTCAAGACGGCCGTGGAGAAAAACCGCGGCGCCATCCACATCGAGTCGGCGCTGGGCAAGGGCACCAAGTTCGCCATCCGCCTGCCGATCGAGCTGTCCATCGTGCCGACCATGCTGGTCTCCACCTCGGGCGCCGCGCTGGCGCTGCCGATGGCGGTGGTGCAGCGCGTCGTCGAATTGCCGGAAACCTTCATGGAAGTGGGCGGCGCGCCCGTGCTGAAAGACCAGGGCCGTCCATTGCCCGTACGGTCGCTGGCCGGCGCCCTGGGCTACGAGTCGTGCAGCGAGCGCGTGGGCATCGTGGTCGCCGCGCCGCAGCCGTACATCCTTGCCGTGGAAGCCGTCGATGGCACGGCCGACCTGGTGATCAAGCCGATGACGGCCATCACCGTGGAAGGCATCACGGGTACGGCCCGTTCGGCCGAAGGCGAGCTGGTGCTGGTCGTCGGCCTGTCGTTCCTGATGGATGGTTGCCGCAGCAGCGTCCGATTGGCGGCCTGAGGACGCCTGACAATATCGTTGTACGCATGAGAAAGCCCGCTAGGTGTAGCGGGCTTTTTTTATGGCGCCAGCCGGCGTCAGATGTTATCCGGACGTAATGTGCCGCCTTCCAGCCAGCGCTGCACGCGCACGATTTCCTGGGCGCGCGCAGCCTCGTCCTTCGGCGGCGGCAAATAGATGTCGGGCATGATGCCGCCCAGGTCCACCTGCAGCTGCGGCAAGCGGGCCGAGCGCGAGGTGGCGTATTGCAACTGGCGCACGCCGGACGGCAGCGCGTGCAGGCGCAGGTTGGAATAGTCGAGCGCGCCATGGCTGTTACGGCCGATCAATTTCACGTGAAAACTTTGCCGCGCCGCCAGCAGGAATTCCTCGCAGGAACTGGCGCAGTCGCGGTCGATCAGCACGGCCACGCGCACGGGCCGGCGTGGCTCCGGCGTGTCCTGACGCGCGTAGCTGACGAGGTCGCCGCCGTTTTGCGCCACATACTCGCCCGGCTTGACGGAGCGCATCTGTGTCACGGCCTGGGCCGCAAAGTCGGCGCACGCCTTGTCGCCCGGCGCCAGCAAGGCGCAGACGCTCTCTTGCCCCGCGATATTGGCCGGCGTGGACAGCCATTCGGCGCCCAGCCTGACCGTTTCGTCCGAGCTGATCCATTGCAGCAGCGGCGCATAGGTGCTGTCGCTGCCGCCGCCGTTGCGGCGCACGTCGAGAATCCAGTTGGGGCGTGACGCCAGCGCCGCGCGGTGCGTGTCGAGCAGGGTCGCCACGGCGGCGCGGTAGCGGCCGTGGAAGCTGGGCAAGTTCAGCAGCACGGTATTCCCGGACAAGACTTGCAGCGACGGTTCCTTCGATGGCGCAGGCTGTCCCTGCGCGGCAGGCTGGGCGGGGGATGGCTTGGCCACGTCCTGCGCGCTGCCGCCTTTCACGTGCAGATGGCCCTTGCGCCACATGCCCACATAATTTTCCAGGATGGCATCGCAGGCCTTGGCGTCGGCGGCAGTGGCCGCCGCCGTGCTTGCCGTGGCCAGCGCCAGGTCGAAATACGCCTGCCCTTTTTGTTCCAGGTGGGCGCGTGCGCCCGTATCGTTTTCCAGCAGGAATGGCTGGATGGCGCGCAAGTCCTGCACGCACAGTTCGCCCGGCGTGGCCGCCGCCGCATGCGCGTTGGCCAGGGTGAGGGCGGCCAGCGCCCAGGAGTGCAGTTTCATTCAGGTCCCCATCGGTGGTGGACGCGTGCAGGGGCGCGCGCCGCTGATTATTGTCGAAACACAATACACGAAAGATTGGGAAAAAAGTATCGGTTTCTGCCCTCGCCGTCAGTCCTTCGGCAGGCTGCGCGCAGATGGGCTTGTAATGTCGCCGGGGAGGCGATATCGGCAATTTCCAGCTCATATCTAACAAGGTTGCCAAACTTTGTATCGCCAATCCCACGCTTTTACCTGTTTCGGTTCTGTATTCCCCGATATATGGCATAATCCTTGTGGATCACCGTATGACTTGGTATCACTTGATCACTTAAACAGGCTGTGGCAACGCTGCATATATCATGATGAAGACGCTTTACGACAAACTTTGGGAATCCCACGTTGTGCGGGCCGAAGATGATGGCACGACAATTCTGTACATCGACCGGCACTTGCTGCACGAAGTCACCAGCCCGCAAGCCTTCGACGGGCTAAGCGTGGCCGGCCGCCAGCCATGGCGCATTTCCGCCAACCTGGCCGTGGCCGACCATAACGTGCCCACCACCAGCCGGGTCGACGGCATTGCCGACCCTGTCTCGCGCCTGCAGGTGGAAACCCTGGACAAGAATGCCAGGAACTATGGCTTGACGTACTTCAACATGAACGACAAGCGCCAGGGTATCGTGCATGTGATCGGCCCCGAACAGGGCGCGACCCTGCCCGGCATGACGGTGGTCTGCGGCGATTCGCACACGTCCACGCACGGCGCGTTCGGCGCGCTGGCGCACGGCATCGGCACGTCCGAAGTCGAGCACGTGCTGGCCACGCAGACCCTGCTGCAAAAGAAATCCAAATCCATGCTGGTGCAGGTCGATGGCGTCTTGCCGGCCGGCGTGACGGCCAAGGATATCGTGCTGGCCATCATCGGCAAGATCGGCACGGCCGGCGGCACCGGTTACTGTATCGAGTTCGGCGGCTCGGCCATCCGCGCCCTGTCGATGGAAGGCCGCATGACGGTGTGCAACATGGCCATCGAGGCGGGCGCGCGCGCCGGCATCATCGGCGTGGACGACACCACGATCAACTACGTCAAGGGCCGCCCGTTTTCACCGGCCGGTCCGCACTGGGAACGCGCCGTGGCCTACTGGCGCACCCTGCATTCGGACCCGGGCGCCCGTTTCGACCTGGTCGTCACCCTGAACGCGCAAGACATCGTGCCGCAAGTGACCTGGGGCACCTCGCCCGAAATGGTGATCGGCGTCGATGGCCGCGTGCCCGATCCCGACCAGGAAAAAGACAGCGTCAAGCGCGATGCGATGGAAAAGGCGCTCGTCTACATGGCATTGAAACCGAACACGGCCATCGAAGACATCCGCATCGACAAGGTCTTCATCGGTTCCTGCACCAATTCGCGCATCGAGGACTTGCGCGCGGCCGCCGCCGTGGTGCGCGGCAAGTACCGCGCTTCCAACGTCACCCTGGCGCTGGTGGTGCCCGGCTCCGGCCTGGTGAAGGACCAGGCGGAACGCGAGGGACTGGACCGCATCTTCAAGGATGCCGGTTTCGAATGGCGCGAGCCGGGCTGCTCCATGTGCCTGGCCATGAATGCGGACCGCCTGGAACCGGGCGAACGCTGCGCGTCCACGTCGAACCGCAACTTCGAAGGCCGGCAAGGGCAGGGCGGCCGTACCCACCTGGTGTCGCCCGCGATGGCGGCGGCGGCGGGCATCGCCGGCCACTTTGTCGACGTGCGGGGATTGCGATGACGGCAGGGACTGGCGCCGCTGGTTTACACTAGCAGCTTCAGTCCCTTATTTGATTATCGAGAACTCAACATGAAAAAACTCTTCGCCCTCCTCATCGCCACCGTCATCTTGTCTGGCTGCAACACCGTCTCCGGCATCGGCCGCGATGTGCAGAAAGTCGGCCAGGTTGTCACTGGCGCCGGCGGAAAATAAACCGCGACGTGCCGGCGCCTGGCGCCGCGCGTCCTACCGAGTAGAAACAGCATGGATAAATTTACGATTTACGAAGGCCTGGTGGCCCCGCTGGACCGCGCCAACGTCGACACCGACGCGATTATCCCGAAGCAATTCCTGAAATCGATCCACCGCAGCGGCTTCGGCCCGAACCTGTTCGACGAATGGCGCTATCTGGACCATGGCGAACCGGGCCAGGACAACAGCCGCCGCCCGCTGAATCCCGATTTCGTGCTCAACGAACCCCGCTACCAGGGCGCTTCGATCTTGCTCACGCGTAAGAATTTCGGCTGCGGCTCCTCGCGCGAACACGCGCCGTGGGCGCTCGATCAATATGGCTTCCGCGCCATCATCGCGCCATCGTTTGCCGATATTTTCTTCAATAACTGCTACAAGAACGGCTTGCTGCCCATCGTGCTGTCGGAAAGCCAGGTCGACCACCTGATCAATGAAGTCAAGGCTTTCCCCGGCTACAAGCTGGTGGTGGACCTGGAACAGCAGTGCGTGCGCACCAGCAACGGTTCCGTGTCGTATGCGTTCGAGATCGATGCCTTCCGCAAGTATTGCCTGATGAATGGGCTTGACGATATCGGCCTGACCCTGCGCCACGCGGACGATATCCGCGCCTTCGAAGAGCGTCATTTGAACAATCAGCCTTGGCTGGCCAACGTCATCTAATCGATAAAAAATATGAAAATTGCAATCTTACCCGGCGACGGCATTGGTCCTGAAATCGTCGCGCAAGCCGTCAAGGTCTTGAATGTGCTGGGCGAATCGTTCGAGCTGGAAACGGCGCCCGTGGGCGGCGCCGGCTATGCGGCCCATGGCCACCCCTTGCCGGAAGGTACCCTGGCGCTGGCCAAGGCGGCCGATGCCGTGCTGTTCGGCGCCGTGGGCGACTACCAGTACGACAACCTGGAGCGCCAGTTCCGTCCCGAGCAGGCGATTTTGGGCCTGCGCAAGAACCTGGGCCTGTTTGCCAACCTGCGTCCGGCCATCCTGTATCCGGAACTGGCGGGCGCCTCGACCCTGAAGCCGGAAGTGGTGTCCGGCCTCGATATCCTGATCATCCGCGAATTGACGGGCGACATCTATTTCGGCCAGCCCCGCGGCGTGCGCGAGTGCCCGGACGGCCCGTTCAAGGGCCAGCGCGAAGGTTACGACACCATGCGCTATGCGGAAGGCGAAATCCGCCGCATCGCCCACGTGGCGTTCCAGGCCGCGCAAAAGCGCGACAAGCGCTTGACCAGCGTGGACAAGGCAAACGTGCTGGAAACCTTCCAGTTCTGGAAAGACATCGTCATCGACGTGCACAAGGAATACCCGGATGTGGCGCTCGATCATATGTATGTCGATAACGCGGCCATGCAGCTGGTGCGGGCGCCGAAGAAATTCGACGTCATGGTGACCGGCAACATGTTCGGCGACATCTTGTCGGACGCGGCCGCCATGCTGACGGGCTCGATCGGCATGTTGCCGTCCGCTTCGCTGGATGCCAACAACAAGGGCCTGTACGAGCCGTCGCACGGTTCGGCGCCCGATATCGCGGGCAAGGGCATCGCCAATCCGCTGGCGACGATCCTGTCGGCGGCCATGATGCTGCGCTATTCGCTGAACCGCGAAGAGCAGGCAAACCGCATCGAGGGCGCCGTGAAGCAGGTGCTGGCACAGGGCTTGCGCACGGCCGATATCCACGAAGCGGGCACGACTTTGGTCGGCACCGAGGCGATGGGTGATGCAGTTGTAAAAGCGCTGGGATAAAATAGTCTAATGACGGCAGTCGCCGTCTCATCTTGAGGAATGGTAATGAAATTAGTTGGCTTGGTAGGTTGGCGCGGTATGGTCGGTTCGGTCCTGATGCAGCGCATGCAGGAAGAGGGCGATTTCGCCCACATCGAACCGGTGTTTTTCACGACGTCGAACACGGGCGGCGCGGCGCCGGCCATGGCGAAGAATGAAACCATCCTCAAGGATGCCAACAACATCGCCGAACTGTCCAAGTGCGACATCATCATTTCCTGCCAGGGCGGCGATTACACGAGCGCCGTCTTCCCGCAGCTGCGCGCAGCGGGCTGGAATGGCTACTGGATCGATGCGGCCTCGACCTTGCGCATGGAAAAAGATGCCGTCATCGTGCTCGACCCCGTCAACCTGCACGTCATCAAGGATGCGCTGGGCAAGGGCGTCAAGAACTACATCGGCGGCAATTGCACCGTGTCGTGCATGATGATGGGCCTGGGCGGCCTGTTCCAGCATGACCTGATCGACTGGATGACGTCGATGACGTACCAGGCGGCATCGGGCGGCGGCGCGCAGCACATGCGCGAACTGCTCACGCAATTCGGCACCATCAACGGTTCCGTCAAGGCGCTGCTGGACAACCCCGCTTCCGCCATCCTGGAAATCGACCGCCAGGTGCTGGCCACCCAGCACGGCTATTCCCCGGACGAGATCAAGCAATTCGGCGCGCCGCTGGCCGGCAACCTGATTCCGTGGATCGACAAGGACCTGGGCAACGGCCAGTCGAAGGAAGAGTGGAAGGCGGGCGCGGAAACGAACAAGATCCTGGGCCGCGGCATCGATTTCGGCACCAGGGAAATTCCCGTCGACGGCCTGTGCGTGCGCATCGGCGCCATGCGCTGCCATTCGCAAGCCTTGACCATCAAGCTGAAGAAAGACGTGCCGCTCGATGAAATCAACGACATCATCGCCAGCAACAACGAATGGGTGAAATTCGTGCCGAACACGCGCGAAGCGTCCGTGCGCGACCTGTCGCCGGCCGCCGTCACGGGCAGCCTGACGATTCCCGTCGGCCGCGTGCGCAAGATGAGCATGGGCGGCGAATACCTGTCCGCGTTCACCGTGGGCGACCAATTGCTGTGGGGCGCGGCCGAGCCGTTGCGCCGCATGCTGCGCATCCTGCTGGACGCATAATGGCAATAATTTGCTGATCCAGATCAAGCCGGGGCTGTTTTCCCGGCTTTTTTTTCGTCCTGAGCCCGTCAAGGCTCAACCATGCGGAGCTTGCATAGCTCTGGGCATGATGATATGTTGATACCTCTGGAAAAGTAACAGTTTTCCCATGTCAACTAAGATGCCGCCAACTATGCCTGTACACACTCGTCCCCGGGTCGCCTCCCTTGCCATTAAAACACTGAGCAGCGCTGTCGCCTGTGCGGTGTTATTGTCACCGGCGGTATCCGCAGCCGAGCTGGGCAAGATCACGGTGCTGTCCGCCGCCGGCCAGCCGCTGCGCGCCGAGGTCGAATTATCGGCCGTCAAGCCAGGCGAGGCGGCCAGCCTGCTGGCCAAGCTGGCGCCGCCGGATGCCTACCGCCAGGCCAACGTGGAATTCAATCCCGCCCTGAACGCGCTGACGTTTGCCGTGGAAAATCGCAACGGCAAGTCTTTCATCCGCATCAGCTCGGCGCAGCCCGTGGCCGAACCCATGGTGGACCTGCTGCTGGAACTGAGCAGCAAGAGCGGCCGCCAAGTGCGCGAGTATGCGTTCGTGCTCGACACGCCCGAAGCGCGCCAGACGCGCGGCGCGCAAGTCACGGCGCCAGTGGAGCCGGGCAAGGGCAAGCCCGCCGCCGCCGATGCCGCGCAGCCGAAAAAGGCGGCCGGCGAATACAAGGTCAAGCCGGGCGACACCCTGAGCCGCATCGCCAGCGAACTGAAGCCCTCGGGCGTGTCGCTCGACATGATGCTCGTCGCCCTGTACCGCGCCAATCCCGATGCCTTCAAGGGCGAGAACATGAACCGCATGCAGGCGGGGCGCATCCTGGCCGTACCGGGCACGGAGGTCATCCGCGCCACCGATGCGGCCGAAGCGAAGGGCGTGGTGACGGCGCACGCCGTCGATTTCGAAGCCTACCGCAACAAGCTGGCGGGGCAGGTATCGCAAAGCAAGCCGGCCAAGGCGGCGCAAGCGGCGCAAAGCACGGCGGGCAAGATCGGCGCGACCAAGGTGCAGGAAAAGCCGACGGCCGTGAGCGAGTCGCAAGACAAGCTGAAGCTGTCGAAGGCGGAACCGGCGGCCAAGTCGGCCGGCAAGAGCGCCGTTGCCAGCGAAGAAGACAAGATCGCCAAGGCCAAGCAGGTCGATGAAGCGGCCGCCCGCGTCAAGGAGCTGGAAAAGAACGTCAGCGACCTGGAAAAGCTGATGGCCGTGAAGAGCAAGGCCATGGCCGACAAGAGTGCGCCATCGCCCGCCAAGCCGGCCGAGGCGCCCGCCAGTGCCTCGGCCAGCGCTGCGGCTAGTGCATCGGCCAGCGCCATTGCCAGTGCCCCGGCCGAAGCCCAGCCGCCCGTGCCGAAAGCGAAACCTGTACCGCTGGTCAAGAAGCCATCGCCGCTGGAACCCACGTTTGCCGACAAGATCAGCGACCACCTGGGCGCCATCGGCATCGGCCTGGCCGCGCTGCTGGCCGCCGTGGCCGCGCTGGTGATCGCGCGCCGCCGCAAGGAGACGCCGCCCGCCCAGGACGATATCGCCCCCGTGTTCGAACCGGAAGCGCCCGTGACACCGCCGGCTGGCCTGGCGCCTGAAGACCAGCAGTCCGAAGCAAGTAACCACCTGTTCGGCACGGGCGCCGCCGCTGCCGGCGCGGCTGCCGCAGCGGGTGCCAGCTTGCTTGAAGGCAATGAAACCGACCCTGTCGCCGAAGCGGACGTGTATATCGCCTACGGCCGCGATGGCCAGGCGGAAGATATCCTCAAGGAAGCCTTGCGCATCCACCCCGAGCGCCATGCGGCCCGCCTGAAGTTGCTGGAAATCTATTCTGCCCGCAACGACGTGCGCGCGTTTGAAGACCAGGCCAGCGAGCTGTACAGCCTGACGCGCGGCCAGGGCGAAGAGTGGCCGCAGGCCGCTGCCCTGGGCCTGGCGCTCGATCCCACCAACCCGCTGTATGGCGATACGGAAGACGACGCCGTCGTCAGCCTGAGCAAGGGTGCCGGCGACGAGCTGCATGGCCAGAGCATGGACTTGCCCGACGACCTGGCTGCGCCGGCGCCGTCGTCCGAGCTGGCGCCTGCCGAGCCCGCGTCCTCCGTGGCGGCCCGCGATGCGCGCGATCCCCTCGATTTCGACCTCGACAGCCTCGATTTCGAGCCCGTCTCCACCAGCGACCCCATCGTCATGCCGGGGCCGGACAGCCAGCCGCAGTCGCCCGCGCACGATGCGCACTATGACGCCAGCATGGATTTCGGCCTGGACCTGGAGCCGCCAGCCGGTCCCGTGAACGGCGTGGGCGCGGGCTTGACGCCTTTGCCCGATCCGCTGAAGGATGTGGACCTGGCCCATTTCGACCTCGACGAACCGGTGGCCCCGGCGGCGGCACCCGTCGCGGCGGCCGAGCCTTCCGTCGACAGCCTGTTTGACGACGCGCAAACGCCAGCCACCTTGCCGGAAGTCATACCGCCCGCGCAAGAGTTCGACCTGTCCGGCATCGACCTGGACCTCAACGATGGCAAGGCGGCCAGCGTGGGCGTGGACGATCCGCTGTCGGCCATCCACATGGAAATGGATACCAAGCTGGACCTGGCGATCGCTTACCAGGAAATCGGCGACAAGGAAGGCGCGCGCGAGCTGATCGATGAAGTCATCAAGGGCGGCAGCGAAGAGCAGGTGAAGAAAGCCAATACCATGCGCGCACTGCTTAGTTAGCAATACCCGCCGGCGCGGCAGGCTGCTGCGCCGGTATAATGCTTCGATGCAAAATATTACGACAGCAACGCCATTGAAGCGTATCGTCCTCGGTCTGCAGTACGACGGCACGGCCTGGCATGGATACCAGAAACAGGAAGACGGGCAGACGGTGCAGGACCAGCTGGAAAACGCGCTGGAGCAGTTTGCCCGCGTGCGCCTGGCCACCACCTGCGCCGGCCGCACGGATACGGGCGTGCATGCGCTCGAACAAGTCGTGCATTTCGATACGGAGCTGAACCGCGACGTGCACTCATGGGTGCGCGGCGTCAATGCCTTCCTGCCGAAATCCATCGCCGTGCGCTGGGCCAGGGAACTTGAGGGCGATCCGACGGTCAATGATTTCTTCCACGCCCGTTTCAGCGCCCGCGCGCGCACCTATCATTATGTGTTGTACAACAACGCAACCCGTTCGCCGCTGATGGAAGGGCGTGCCGGCTTCTTTTTCCGTCCGCTGGACGTGGAACGGATGCAGCAAGCCGTGCAGCCGCTGCTGGGCTGGCACGATTTCACGGCCTTCCGCGCCGCGCAATGCCAGGCCAAGTCGCCCATCAAGCTCATGCACGACATCCAGATCGAGCGCCGTGGCGAACTGATCGTCTTTACCATCACGGCCAACGCCTTCCTGCACCACATGGTGCGCAATCTGGTCGGCTCGCTCGTGTATGTGGGCTCGGGCCGGGAACAGCCGGAATGGCTGGGACAGTTGTTGGAACGTAAGGATCGCCACGCGGCGGCGCCCACCTTCATGCCGGACGGGCTGTACTTGGCGAAGATCGATTACGATCCGAAGTGGGCCTTGCCGCAGGACAGTAGCAGCGCATTGCCCTGGTTTTGATCTGCATCAAATCAAGTAAAGGATTGCCATGCCACGCACACGTATCAAAATCTGCGGCCTGACCCGCGTCGACGATATCCAGGCCGTCGTGGCGGCGGGCGCCGATGCCATCGGCTTCGTGTTTTATCCGAAAAGTCCCCGCCATGTCACGCCGGAACAGGCCGCCAGCCTGATCGCGGCCATACCGCCGTACGTGACGACGGTGGGGTTGTTCGTCAACGCCACGGTGGACGAGGTGCGGGCTACGAGGGCTGTGGCGCCCCTGTCGCTGCTGCAATTTCATGGCGACGAGACGCCCGAACACAGCGCCGCGCTGGCCGCCGCCGTGAATACGCCGTTTACGCAGGTGTTCCGCGTCAAACCCGACACCCGCTTTGAAGATTTGCTAGAATACGAACAGCGCTATCGCGCCGCCAGTCCCTTGTTTGCCAGCCTCTTGCTGGATACCTATGTGGATGCGTATGGCGGTGCAGGAAAGGTATTTGATTGGTCCCTCATTCCAAAAGAACTCGCGCCTCGGGTCGTTTTAAGTGGTGGCTTGAGCGTACAAAACGCGACTGACGCAGTGGTGCGCGTGCGCCCTTACGCCGTCGACATCAGCAGTGGTGTCGAAGCGTCCAAGGGCATCAAGGACGCGTCCCGTGTCCGCGCGTTTATCGCCGCGGTGCAGGATGCCGATGCCATCATTGCCAGAGGAAACAACCATGAATGACCACACCACAGCGCCCGGCGCAGCCGCCGCATTGTTCCACGCTACCGATTATCCTTTTCCCGATGTACGGGGCCACTTCGGCCCGTATGGCGGCTCCTTCGTTGCCGAAACGCTCACGCACGCGCTGGCCGAACTGAAGGACGCCTATGCGCGCTACAGCGTTGACCCGGAGTTCCTGGAAGAATTCCGCTACGAGCTGAAACATTTCGTGGGACGCCCGTCGCCCATCTACCACGCCAAGCGCTGGTCCGAAATGGCGGGCGGCGCGCAAATCTATTTCAAGCGCGAAGACTTGAACCACACGGGCGCGCACAAGATCAATAACGTGATCGGCCAGGCCCTGCTGGCCAAGCGCATGGGCAAGCCGCGCATCATCGCCGAGACGGGCGCCGGCCAGCATGGTGTGGCCACGGCCACCATCTGCGCCCGCTTCGGCCTCGAATGCGTGGTCTACATGGGCAGCGAAGACGTCAAGCGCCAGGCGCAGAACGTGTACCGCATGAAATTGCTGGGCGCCACCGTCGTGCCCGTCGAATCCGGCTCCAAGACCTTGAAGGATGCGCTGAACGAAGCCATGCGCGACTGGGTCACGAATATCGAAAACACCTTTTACATCATCGGCACCGTGGCCGGTCCCCATCCCTACCCGATGATGGTGCGCGACTTCCAGTCCGTGATCGGCGAGGAATGCCTGGTGCAGATGCCGGAAATGACGGGCCGCCAGCCCGACTACGTGCTGGCCTGCATCGGTGGCGGCTCGAACGCCATGGGCATCTTTTACCCGTATATCGACCAGAACGATGTCAAGCTGATCGGCGTGGAAGCGGCCGGCGAAGGGCTGGAGACGGGCAAGCACTCGGCTTCGCTGACGGCCGGTTTTCCGGGCGTGCTGCATGGCAACCGCACCTATCTGCTGCAGGATGAGAACGGCCAGATCATCGAGACGCATTCCGTCTCGGCCGGCCTCGACTACCCGGGCGTGGGGCCGGAACATGCGTGGCTGAAGGATTCCGGCCGCGCCCAATACGTGTCGATCACGGATGAGGAAGCGCTGCAGGCGTTCCACGATTGCTGCCATATCGAAGGCATCATCCCGGCCCTGGAATCGTCGCACGCGCTGGCTTACGCGGCCAAGCTGGCGGCCACCTTGCCGAAAGATAAAATTGTACTGGCCAACCTGTCGGGCCGTGGCGACAAGGACATGCATACCGTGGCGGAACGCATGGGACTCAATTTCAACTAACAGCGTGTCAACGGGGTCAGACCCGCCGGGGGAGTGCGCGCCAGTGGTGCGCATTCCGATCCCGCAGGGACTGACCCCAGCCTTTGCTTTGGGTTGAAATCATTCCATCTATCCATCATTAAGAAAGCTTATCATGTCCCGTATCTCCGCCACCTTTGCCAACTTAAAAGCCAATAACAAGACCGCCCTGGTCACCTTCATTACCGCCGGCGACCCCGGCCCCGACGCCACCGTGCCCCTGATGCATGCGCTCGTCGAGGGCGGCGCCGACGTGCTGGAACTGGGCGTGCCGTTTTCCGACCCCATGGCCGAAGGCCCCGTCATCCAGCGCGCCTGCGAGCGGGCCCTGAAATTCAACGTCGGCATCCATGACGTGTTCGGCTATGTGCGCCAGTTCCGCGAAACGAACCAGACGACGCCCGTGGTGCTGATGGGCTATGCCAATCCCATCGAGCGCATCGGCAGCGCCGCATTTATAGCTGCAGCGCAGGCGGCCGGCGCCGATGGCGCCATCGTCGTCGATTATCCGCCGGAAGAGTGCGAGGAATTCGCCGCCGCCATGCGCACAGCGGGCCTGGACCTGATCTTCCTGCTGGCGCCCACCTCGACCGAAGAGCGCATCGCGCAAGTGGCCAAGGTTGGCGGCGGCTTCAGCTATTATGTGTCGCTCAAGGGCGTCACGGGCGCGGGCAACATTGATACGGAACAGGTGGCGGAACGCCTTGCAGCCATCCGCCAGCATGTAAAATTACCTATCGGCGTGGGCTTCGGCATCCGCGATGGCGCCACGGCCAAGGCCGTTGCCAAGGTGGCCGATGCCGTCGTGATCGGCAGCCGTATCATCCAGGAAATAGAAAATGCCCCGGCAGGGGGCGCCGTGGACGCCGTGCGCAGCTTTACGGCGGGCATCCGCGCCGCACTGGACGCCTGAGCAAGCTTGCCGTTTACGCAAGATTCGTTGGCGGCAAAGTTCGACAGCCCGGCGATAAACGGCTACACTTCGGCCACTGATTTGCCTGTTATTGTGCAATAGATAAAATTTTTGGTGGCGCCCTACGGGGGTGTCGCCGTTGACCGTCTGCCGGGGGCGTCCACCGACGCTACCCCTACAAGGGCCCAAGGAGAAAATATGAGTTGGTTGGAAAAACTGCTGCCACCGCGCATACAGCGTTCAGATGCTGCCGCGCGCAAGACCATGCCGGAAGGCCTGTGGGTCAAGTGCCCGTCGTGCGAAGCCGTGCTGTACCGTACGGACCTGGAATCGAACCTGCACGTGTGCCCGAAATGCGACCACCACATGCGCATCCGCGCCCGTGAACGCCTCGACAGCCTGCTCGACGCGGGCGGCCGCTATGAAATCGGCCAGGAAATCCTGCCCGTCGATACCCTGAAGTTTAAAGATAGCAAGAAATACCCGGACCGCCTGAAGTCCGCCATGGAAGCGACGGGCGAGACGGATGCGATGGTCGTCATGGGCGGCGCCATCATGAGCTTGCCAGTGGTCGTGGCGTGCTTCGAATTCGAATTCATGGGCGGCTCCATGGGCTCCGTCGTGGGCGAGCGCTTCGTGCGCGGCGCGCAGATCGCGCTGGAACAGAAGGTGCCGTTCATTTGCATCACGGCTACCGGTGGCGCGCGCATGCAGGAAGGCTTGCTGTCGCTGATGCAGATGGCCAAGACCACGGCCATGCTGACCAAGCTGTCGGAAAAGAAATTGCCATTCATCAGCGTGCTGACCGACCCGACCATGGGCGGCGTGTCTGCCTCGTTCGCCTTCATGGGCGACGTGGTCATTGCCGAACCGAAAGCGCTGATCGGCTTTGCCGGCCCCCGCGTGATTGAAAACACCGTGCGCGAAAAGCTGCCGGAAGGCTTCCAGCGCGCCGAGTTCCTCGTCACCAAGGGCGCCGTCGACATGATCGTCGACCGCCGCAAGATGCGCGAAGAAATCGCCCGCCTGCTGGCCTTGTTGCAGAACCAGGCTGTTGAAGTGTTGGCGTAACTGCATTGAATGGAATAATGTCCATTTGCCCGAACCCATGAACTGCTGGGGTCGGACCCTGAGGGTCCGACCCCAGATGTTGTTTAGGGTTATCTGTTTTTCTGCCTCGCGCATCCTTACATCAAGAAGTTTCCCATGCAAAACCTCCCCACCACATTGCCGGACTGGCTCGCCATGCTGGAAACCCGCCATTCGGAAACCCAGATCAATATGGGCCTGGACCGCGTGCAAGCCGTCAAGGCGCGCATGCAGCTGGCGTTTACCTGCCCCGTGATCATGGTGGCGGGCACGAATGGCAAGGGTTCCACCTGCGCCATGCTGGAATCCGTGCTGTTGCGTGCCGGCTACAAAGTGGGGCTGTACATCAAGCCGCACTTTCTCGATTTTAACGAGCGTGCCCGCGTGCTGGGCGAGATGGCCAGCGACGAGCAGATCGTCGCCAGCTTCCATGCCGTCGAAGCCGTGCGGGGCGATACGCCGCTCACGTATTTCGAATTCACCACCCTGGCCATCCTGCACCTGCTGTCGCAGGCCAATCTCGACGTGGCCATCCTGGAAGTGGGCCTGGGCGGGCGCCTCGACGCCGTCAACGTGATCGATGCCGACGTGGCCATCGTCACCAGCGTCGATATCGACCACACGGATTACCTGGGCGACACGCGCGAAGCGATCGGCTTTGAAAAGGCGGGCATCTTCCGCCCGGGCAAGGCCGCCATCTGCAGCGACCCCGTGCCGCCCCAGTCGCTGATCGACCATGCCGAGGCCATCGGCGCCGACCTGTGGCTGATGGGCCGCGATTTCAATTATTCCGGCGACAAGCAGCAGTGGAACTACGGCGGGCGCGAGCAGCGCCGCAATTCGCTGGCCTACCCGAGCTTGCGTGGCGCCAACCAGATCCTCAATGCGACGGCCGTGCTGGCCGCGCTGGAAGTGCTGAAGCTGAAGCTGCCCGTGGGCGCGCAGGAAGTGCGCACGGGCCTCGTGACGGTGGAGCTGCCGGGCCGCTTCCAGGTCTTGCCTGGCCGCCCCAGCGTGATCCTCGACGTGGCGCACAACCCCCATGCGGCGTCGGCGCTGAACCAGAACCTGGGCAATATGGGGTTCCACCCGTACACCTATGCCGTGTTCGGCTCCATGCTGGACAAGGATATCGATGGCGTACTGGCCGCGATGGGCGAACACGTCGACCACTGGTGCCTGACGGGCCTGCCTTCGCCGCGCGCGGCCACGGCTTCCGAGCTGGCCGCCAAGGTGCAGATCATGCTGGAAGATAAGCCCGACAGCAGCGAACATACTGTGTCTATTTTCGATGATCCGGCACAAGCTTTTGCAAATGCAATGAGCCGGGCCGGTGAGAATGATAGAATTGTGGTCTTTGGTTCTTTCCTCACCGTTGCCGGCGTGATGAAGGCCCGAAAATCCTCACTTCACTGAAACGCACTCGACTGAAAATCACGCATGGGCTTGTTCTCGAAACTGTTTAAAAACAAGCAAGAATCCTCTGGCGAAGACAGCGGCTTTTATGTCCCTGGCGAAGCACAGTCGCCGACCCGCAAGCGCGCCGCCAATACCTCCGGTGGCGGCGGATCGCGCCGTGGCGGCAAGGAAGCGCCGGACCCGGTCTTGCCTGAAAAAAAGCGCGCACGCCGCCGCCTGGTCGGGGCCATCGCCCTGGCCCTGGGCGTCGCCGTCGGCTTGCCGATGCTGCTCGATTCCGAGCCGAAGGCGCCTTTCAACGATATCGCCATCGACATTCCCTCGAAAGACAAGGCCGCGGCGCCAGCGCCCGTGCCAGCCGTCCCGGCCCAGGCCGCGGCGAACAACGGCCTGGACCAGTCCGAGGAAATCGTCGACGCGCCACTGCCGCCGGCGGCCAAGCCCGCGCCGGCACCGGCGCCCGTGCTGGCAGCCGTCCAGCCAGCGCCAGTCAAGCCGGCGTATGTGGAACCGAAACCCGAGCCGAAACCGGAATCAAAACCCGAGCCCAAGCCTGTCAAGGTGGAGACCAAGCCTGAGCCGAAACACGAGCCCAAGCCGGAACCGAAGCACGAGGCCAAGGTGGAGCCGAAACCGGAACCCAAGCACGAGGTGAAACCGGAAGCCAAGCCTGAAGCGAAACCTGCCAAGCCGGCGCAATCGGCCGACGATGCGGCGCGCGCCATGGCAATTCTGGAAGGCAAGCCACTGGACAAGCCGCAAGAGAAAGCCCATGACGCCGGCAGCGGCAAGTTCGTGGTGCAGGTGGCGGCGCTGGCGACGCAGGACAAGGTCGACGAATTGCAGGACAAGCTGCGTGAAGCGGGCATCAAGTCCTACACGCAGAAGGTCTCCAGCCCGGCGGGCGAGCGCATCCGCGTGCGCGTGGGCCCGTTCGGCAGCCGCGAAGACGCCGAAAAGACCCGTGCCAAGCTGCAAAAGCTGGGCCTGGGCGGCAGTCTGGTACCGGCTTGATCTTGCAAGGCTGAGCGCGCGTGACGATCTTCGATTACCTGGTGCTGTTCGTGCTGGTGACGTCCGTGCTGATCAGCATGATGCGTGGCCTGGTCAAGGAAATACTGTCACTGGTCAGCTGGATCGTGGCTTTCGTCATTGCCAATGCCTATGGCGCCACGCTGGCGAAATTCCTGCCGGAAGCCGTGCCGGGCGAAGCCGTCCGATTGTTGCTGGCCTTCGTGGTGCTGTTCATCGGCGTGCGCATTTTGATGGGATTGCTGTCCATGACGGTCGACGCGCTGGTCAAGGTGACGGGCCTGAGCCTGGCCGACCGCACCCTGGGCAGCCTGTTCGGCGTGGCGCGGGGCCTTGTGATCGT
The DNA here is from genome assembly GCF_036231885.1 of Janthinobacterium sp. P210006. NCBI lineage: Bacteria > Pseudomonadati > Pseudomonadota > Betaproteobacteria > Burkholderiales > Oxalobacteraceae > Janthinobacterium > Janthinobacterium sp. P210006. The sequence continues at coordinate 1,301,415 of NZ_JAZARD010000001.1, forward strand.
GCTGACCGCCGTCATCTTGTGCGGCATGACTTCCATACCGCAGCAGCCGTTCTGGAAAAACGCGCTGCTCAGCCCGCTCGCGGAACAGGGCGCGCGCGCCATCAAGCCTTATCTGCCTGCCGCTTACGCGCAGCATGTGAAATTTTGAATTTTTTTTAAAATCAGTAGCACAGTTTAGGAGCACACCATGTGTGGCATCGTCGGCGTCGTTTCCCATCAACCTGTCAATCAATTGCTCTATGATGCATTGTTGCTCTTGCAACATCGCGGTCAGGATGCGGCAGGGATTGCGACCAATCACAGCAGTATGTTTTCCATGCACAAGGCCAATGGCCTCGTGCGTGACGTCTTCCGTACGCGTAACATGCGTTCGCTGCAAGGCACGACGGGTATCGGCCACTGCCGCTACCCGACGGCCGGTTCGTCGAGCGAAGAGGAAGCACAGCCGTTTTATGTGAATGCACCGTTCGGCATCACCCTGGCGCACAACGGCAACCTGACCAACTGGGAACAGTTGAAGCTGGAAATGTTCAAGAACGACCGCCGCCACATCAATACCGATTCCGACTCGGAAGTGCTGCTCAACGTGCTGGCGCATGAAATCCAGGAAGCGACGACGGGCCTGAACCTGGACCCGGAAGCTATCTTCAAGGCCGTTACCGTACTGAACCGCCGTGTCAAGGGCGGCTACGCTGCCGTGGCGCAAATCGCCGGCGTGGGCTTGCTGGCCTTCCGCGACCCGCACGGCATCCGTCCGCTGTGCCTGGGCATCAATGAAACGGAGCAAGGTCCTGAATACCTGATCGCCTCCGAATCCGTAGCCCTGGAAGGCATGGGCTTCCGCTTCGTGCGCGACATTGGTCCCGGCGAAGCCGTCTTCATCGACGCCGACAAGCAATTGCACAGCGCCCAGTGCGCCGACAATGCCAGCCTGAATCCCTGCGTGTTCGAATTCGTCTACCTGGCCCGTCCCGATTCCGTCATCGACGGCGCCTCCGTGTACGCCACGCGCCTGAAAATGGGCGAATACCTGGCCGAAAAGATCCGCGCCGAATTGCCTGGCGTGCATATCGACGTGGTCATGCCGATTCCCGATTCCTCGCGTCCGGCCGCCATCCAGCTGGCCATGGCGCTGAACATCGAGTACCGCGAAGGCTTCATCAAGAACCGCTACATCGGCCGTACCTTCATCATGCCGGGCCAGGCGGCGCGCAAGAAATCCGTGCGCCAGAAGCTCAACGCGATCCCGTCCGAATTCAAGGACAAGGTCGTGCTGCTGGTCGACGATTCCATCGTGCGCGGCACCACCAGCCGTGAAATCGTGCAGATGGCGCGTGAAGCGGGCGCGACGAAAGTCATCTTCGCTTCGGCTGCGCCACCGGTGATCTTCCCGAACGTGTATGGCATCGACATGCCGACGCGCGACGAACTGATCGCCTACGGCCGCACGACGGAAGAAGTGTGCCGCGAAATCACGGCCGACTACCTGGTGTACCAGGATATCGGCGCGCTCAAGCAGGCGATCGCCGACGTCAACCCGGCCCTGACCAACTTCGAGGCGTCGTGCTTCGACGGCGTGTATGTGACGGGCGACGTGTCGCAGGAGTACCTGGACCGCCTGGAATATGCGCGCCACCATCCGAAGGCGGCAGCGCCCGAAGATACGCCCCGTTCCCAGCTGAACCTGAACCTGGCAACGACAGAAGCATAAGTAACCTGCCCGGCCGATGCCGGGCATTTTTTCGGGGGCGCACTTTCCGGTGCGGCCCCAGCACTTGCCTTGGGTTAAGCGGCAAGGCGAGCATTTGGAACTTCCACCATGACCACCAATAAAACCTACGGCTTCACCACCACCATCTTGCATAACGACCGCCGCAAGGGCATCGAACATGGCTCGCTGCACAAGCCCGTGCACACTTCCGTTGCCTTCGGCTACGCCGATGCGCGCCAGCTCGCTTCCGTGTTCCAGGGCAAGGAGCCAGGCTTCCGCTATGGCCGCCAGGGCAATCCGACCGTGTCCGCGCTGGAAGACAAGGTCAACAAGATGGAAGACGGCGTGGCGACCCTGTGCTTCGCCACGGGCATGGGCGCCATCGGCGCCGTGGTGCAATCGTTGCTGCGCGCGGGCGACCATGTCGTGTCGTCGGCCTTTTTGTTTGGTAATACCAACAGCCTGTGGCAAACGGTGACGGGGCAGGGCATCGCCGTGTCGTTCGTCGACGCCACCGACGTGGCCCATGTGGCGGCCGCCATCACGCCGGCCACGCGCATCGTGTTTGTCGAAACCATCGCCAATCCCCGCACGCAGATCGCCGACCTGAAAAAAATCGGCGACTTGTGCCGCGAAAAGGGCATCCTGTACATCGTCGACAACACCATGACGACGCCATATCTGTTCCGCCCGAAAGCCGTGGGCGCGGGCCTAGTGGTGAACGCCTTGACGAAATCCATCGGCGGTCACGGCAATGCGCTGGGCGGCAGCTTGACGGATACGGGCGTGTTCGACTGGACGCAGTACCCGAACATCTTTGAAAACTATAAAAAGGCGGCGCCGGCGCAGTGGGGCATCGCGCAGATCCGCGCCAAGGCCTTGCGCGACTTCGGTGCCTCGCTGGGTCCGGAAGCGGCGCACCATATCGCCGTCGGCGCGGAAACCATGGCCTTGCGCATGGACCGCACCTGCTCGAACGCGCTGGCGCTGGCCACCATGCTGGCCGCGGACCCGCGCGTGGCAGCCGTGCACTATCCGGGCTTGCCGTCGCACCCGCAGCATGCGCTGGCGACGGAATTGTTCCGCAGCTACGGTTCCCTGTTCAGCTTTGAATTGAAGGATGGCATCGACTGCTTCGATTTCCTCAATCGCCTGCATTTGGCCATTCCAGCGAGTAACCTGGGCGACACGCGCACCCTGGTCATTCCCGTCGCCCACACGATTTTCTATGAGATGGGTGCCGAGCGGCGCGCCAGCATGGGGATTGCCGAGTCCTTGATCCGCGTTTCCGTGGGCATCGAAGATGAGGCCGATCTGCTCGACGACTTCAAAAACGCACTGGACCTTTAAACAGCCGCGCGCCATGTGAAAAGGGCCGCAACAGTCATGCTGTTGCGGCCCTTTCCGTGCCTGCAGCGATTTAATGCCAGCTACGCATGAGGCCGACAGCCAGCCCTTCCAGGGCAAACTCATCTTCCGGCGAGACGGTGATCACCTTGAAGTCGGGGTTTTCCGGCAGCAGTTCGATGACGGAACCCGTCTTCTTGTAGCGCTTGACGGTGACTTCGTCGCCGATGCGGGCGACGACGATCTGGCCATTCTTGGCGCTGTCGACCTTCTTGACGGCCAATAAGTCGCCATCCATGATGCCGGCGTCGCGCATGGACCAGCCTCGCACCTTGAGCAGGAAGTCGGGCTTGGCCGAGAACAGGGCCGGATCCACGTTGTAGCTCGCTTCCAGGTTTTCCTGCGCCAGGATGGGCGAACCGGCCGCCACCCGGCCGATCAGGGGCAGCGACATCAGCAGTGCTGCCGGCACTTTCGACGGCAGCGCTTCGGCGGCGGCGCCGATCAGGCGGATGCCGCGCGAGGTACCGGGCGAAATCTCGATGGCGCCCTTGCGGGCCAGGGCCTGCAAATGCTCTTCGGCCGCATTGGCCGACTTGAAACCCAGTTCATTGGCGATTTCGGCACGGGTGGGAGGAAACCCCGTATTTTCAATCGCGTCCTTGATCAGGTTCAGGATTTGTTCTTGTCGTGCTGTCAGCTTGATCATGAGCGGTGGGTGCATACTAAAATGCTGTCTATATGAACAGTCTGTATTTTTGTACAGTATCGCCCACTATGCAAGGGGATTTCCGTGTTTTGGGTGGATTTCGCAAGAAATAGTCATTCGCGGGGCAAAAACAGGGCGGTGCACGGGCTTTCCGGGCGCTTGTGGAAGGAATGATTGAAACGTTTGCAAAAGGCGGTTATAATCTTCGGCTGACCTTCCCACACCCGTCTTGACGCCGGGGTGGGCGATTATCAATCCGACCTGAAGGAGTTTGCATGCGTCATTATGAAATAGTCTTTATCGTCCATCCGGACCAAAGCGAGCAAGTGCCCGCGATGATCGAACGCTACAAAGCCAGCGTAACCACCCGCGGCGGTTCGGTTCACCGCGTGGAAGATTGGGGCCGCCGTCAAATGGCTTACTCGATCCAAAAGCTGCCTAAAGCACACTACATCTGCCTGAACATCGAATGCGACAACGAGACCCTGGTCGAGTTGGAAACAGCATTCAAATTCAATGATGCCGTGTTGCGTCACCTGACCGTTAAAATGAAGAAAGCTGAAACAGCTCCTTCGCCGATGATGAAATCGGTACAACGCGAAGACGCGGCCAAAAGCCACCGCACCGAAGCACCAGCAGCCGCTCCAGCCGCAGCCGCTTAATTTTTGACCAGGATCGTGCGCTGAACCAGCTACAAGTAACCGCCATCATTGCCGAGCGCGAAATATTGCGCTATACCCCGGCAGGGCTGCCGATTGTGAATGCAGTATTGCAGCACAGTTCGCAGCAGATGGAAGCAGGGATTGCCCGTTTGACCGAGTTTGATGTTGCCGCGCTAGCCGCTGGCGAAATCTCAGGCCGGTTCAGTCAGGCAAGCTTGGGCGGGGTGTATCAGTTCACGGGTTTCCTGGCCAGAAAGAGCCGCAACAGCAAGAGTTTGGTGTTTCACATCATTGATTTTAGTGCAGTCATTCCCGACTAGCGCATTTTAGATACAGGAGCCTGACATGGCATTCGGTAAAAAGTTCGACAAAAATAAGCTCAAGCTTAAAGAAAAACGCAAACAGCAAAACCCTTTGTTCAAACGTAAGAAGTTCTGCCGCTTCACGGCAGCTCACGTTGAGCAAGTCGACTACAAAGACGTCGACACGCTGAAAGACTTCGTCCAGGAAAACGGCAAGATCATGCCAGCACGCCTGACCGGTACCAAAGCGCACTACCAGCGCCAAGTCGACACCGCAATCAAGCGCGCTCGCTTCCTCGCGCTGCTGCCATACACCGATCTGCACCACGCTTAATCGGTCAGATATTCCTGGAGAAGAACTATGCAAATCATTCTGTTAGAAAAAGTTGTAAACGTCGGTAACCTCGGCGAAGTCGTCAAAGTCAAAGACGGTTACGCACGTAACTTCCTGATCCCGCAACGCCTGGCACGTCGTGCTACGGCAACCGCTGTGGCTGAATTCGAAGTCAAGCGCGCCGAACTGGAAAAAGCTGCAGCTGCCAAACTGGCCGCATCGCAAGCCCAAGGCGAAAAACTGAGCGGCCTGACCGTTCAAGTTGCTCAAAAAGCTGGCGTCGATGGCCGTCTGTTCGGTTCCGTCACCAACTTCGACATCGCTGAAGCGCTGACCAAGCAAGGTTTTGCTGTTGAAAAAGCACAAATCCGCATGCCTACCGGCCCGCTGAAGATCGTTGGCGAGCACAACGTTTCGGTTGCTCTGCACACCGACGTGGTTGTGGAAGTTGTTATCGCTGTCGTACCAGACGCGAACGCGTAATCGTCTGCGGGCCTGGCCCGCAAGCGCTACCGTACAGTAAAGCACTATGAAAAGCCGGGTTCGCCCGGCTTTTTTGTGGCCTTTTTTTCGCGCAATTTCAGCCCTTTATTTTTGCCAGTACGCCGAAGCAGGTATAATTCGCGCCATGAACGCCCCCTCTGATCCGCAACTGGATTCCCTCCGTATTCCGCCGCACTCGATCGAAGCAGAACAATCCGTTATCGGTGGTCTGCTGCGCGACAATGCAGCGTATGACCGCATCGCCGACTTCATGCATGCGGAGGATTTCTATCGCTATGACCATCGCATCATCTTCGAGCAAATCGTCAAGATGGTTAACGCTTCCAAGCCAGCCGATGTCATTACTGTTTTTGAAACCCTGACCCAGCTCGGCAAGGCCGATGATGTGGGTGGACTCGCTTACCTGAACGCCATGGCGCAAAACACGCCATCGGCCGCGAACATCCGGCGCTACGCCGAGATCGTGCGCGACCGCGGCGTGCTGCGCAAACTCATCACCGTCGCCGACGATATCTCGGGCACGGCCTTCAGCCCGCAAGGCAAGGAAGTCAAGCAGATGCTTGACGAGGCCGAGTCGAAGATCTTCGCCATCGCCGAAGAAGGCGCGCGCGGCGCCCAGGGCTGGACCGCCATCCAGCCCCTGCTGACGCAAGTGGTCGAGCGCATCGACGAACTGTACAGCCGCGACAACCAGAGTGAAATCACGGGCGTGCCCACCGGTTTCATCGACCTCGATCGCATGACCTCCGGTCTGCAGCCGGGCGACCTGGTGATCGTGGCGGGCCGTCCATCGATGGGCAAGACGGCGTTTTCCGTCAACATCGGCGAAAACGTGGCCATCGACAGCGGCTTGCCCGTGGCCGTGTTCTCGATGGAGATGGGCGGCGCCCAGCTGGCCATGCGTATGCTGGGCTCCGTCGGCCAGCTGGACCAGCATCGTCTGCGCACGGGCCGCCTGAACGACGAAGACTGGCCGCGCCTGACGAATGCGATCCAGAAGATGAACGACGCCCAGTTGTACATCGATGAAACGCCGGCGCTCAACTCGATCGAATTGCGCGCCCGCTCGCGCCGCCTGTCGCGTCAATGCGGCAAGCTGGGCCTGATCATCGTCGATTACTTGCAGCTGATGTCGGCCAATACGCCGGGCGACAACCGCGCCACGGAGATTTCCGAGATTTCACGGGGCTTGAAAGGCCTGGCGAAAGAACTCGGCTGTCCCGTGATCGCCCTGTCCCAGCTGAACCGCTCGCTGGAACAACGCCCGAACAAGCGTCCCGTCATGTCCGACTTGCGCGAATCGGGCGCTATCGAGCAGGATGCCGACGTGATCCTGTTCATTTACCGCGACGAGGTGTATAACCCCGACTCGCCGGACAAGGGGACGGCCGAAATCATCATCGGTAAACAACGTAACGGTCCAATCGGCAGCATCCGCCTCACCTTCATGGGGCAGTACACCAAATTTGGCAATTACAGTGGTGGCCTGGCGCTTTACCAAGGCGACTAAGACTCAGCAGCACTGGCAATTCCATCGGCCGCCCCCGACAACGGGGCGGCTTTCTGTAGTAAATAACACGACTCAATGCTTAACGGAGAATGACATGTTTGGACGCTTGATGCCCACTGAGGGCAAGTTTTTTGAATTGTTTAACCAGCACGCGGAACTGTGCGTCAAGGGCGCCAAAGAGATGCTCGGCCTGATGACCAATTTCGACGACCTGGAAAACCGCGTACATGCGATCGAAAGCATCGAGAAACAGGCGGACAAAGTCACCTACGCCACCGTGGAAATGCTGCACAAGACCTTCATCACGCCGATCGACCGCGATGACATCCACCAGCTGATCACGCGCCAGGACGACATTCTGGACTTGCTGGAAGATGCGGCGCAAACCGTTTCGCTGTATGACCTGAAAGCCGTCACGCCGGAAGCCAAGCGCCTGGCCGAACTGGTGCTGGCCTGTACCGAGAAAGTACGCGACGCCGTCGCCATGCTGCACAACATGGACAACTCGCGCAAGATCGTCGCCATCTGCGAAGAGATCGACCGCCTGGAATCGGACGCCGACCACGTGATGCGCGCCGCCATGTCCAAACTGTTCCGCGACGAACCGGACGTGCGCAACCTGATCAAGCTGAAAGCGATCTACGAAATTCTGGAAACCGTGACCGACCGTTGCGAAGATGTGTCCAATATTATCGAAGGCATCATCGTCGAAAACGCGTAAGCGTTGGGCCTGTCCTGAACCAGAATCAGAAAAGAAACTACAATGACCATACAAATCAGCATCTACGTGCTAGGCCTGTTGATCGTCCTCGCGCTGCTGTTTGACTTCATGAACGGCTTCCACGATGCCGCCAACGCGATCGCCACGGTGGTCTCGACGGGCGTATTGAAACCGCAGACCGCGGTTGCCATGGCTGCCACTTTCAACTTCGTCGCCATTTTCGTGTTCCACCAGCTGACCGTGGCCGCCACGGTGGGCAAGGGCACCATCGACCCGGCGGTGATCGACCAGTACGTGATCTTCGGCGCGCTGATGGGCGCCATCTTCTGGAATTTGTTTACCTGGTACTACGGGATTCCTTCGTCGTCCTCGCACGCCCTGATCGGCGGCCTGGTGGGCGCGGCCGTCGCCAAGTCCGGTACGGGCGCGCTGGTCGCGGCCGGCCTGTGGAAAACGGTGGCCTTCATCGTCATCGCACCGGTGCTGGGCTTTGTGTTCGGTTCGATCATGATGCTGCTCGTGTCCTGGATCTTCGTGCGTTCGACGCCGCGCAAGGTCGACAAGTGGTTCCGCCGCCTGCAGCTGGTATCGGCAGCCGCCTACAGCCTGGGCCACGGCGGCAACGATGCGCAAAAAACCATCGGCATCATCTGGATGCTGCTGATCGCTGCCGGCTACTCGAGCGCGGCCGATGCCATGCCGCCGATGTGGGTCATCATCTCGTGCTACACGGCCATCAGCTTCGGCACCCTGTTCGGTGGCTGGCGCATCGTCAAGACCATGGGCCAGAAGATCACCAAGCTGAAACCGGTCGGCGGCTTCTGCGCCGAAACGGGCGGCGCCATCACCCTGTTCGTCTCGACGGCGCTGGGCATTCCCGTCTCGACCACGCACACCATCACGGGCGCCATCGTCGGCGTCGGCTCGTCGCAAAAAATGTCGGCCGTGCGCTGGGGCGTGGCAGGCAATATCGTGTGGGCCTGGATCTTCACGATCCCCGCTTCCGCGTTTGTCGCCGCAGTGGCATGGTGGATTGGCCACCACATCATGTAATGGATAGTCAACGCCAGTAAAAAGGGAGCCTTGCGGCTCCCTTTTTTATGCGCGGGCCAGTTCCACCGTCAGCCCCTCGTAGGCGAGGAACACCTGCAGGCCGGCCAGGCGGTCCGCATAGCGGCTCATCACGTCGGCAAACACGGCTTCCAGCTGTTCGTCGCTGCGCGTCGGTTCGTGGTGGGTGCAGTACAGGCGCCGCGCGCCGCAGCGCAGGGCCAGGTCGAAGGCGGCGTCGAAGGTGCCGTGGCCCCAGCCCTGCTTGCCCGGGTATTCCTCGCGCGTGTACGAGCAATCCATGATCAGCGCTTCGACGCCGGCGATCAAGGCGTCGATGCCCGCCTGGCGCTGCGCATTGCGCGCGGCGCAGTCCGCGTGCTCGGCATGGCCGGGCGGATGCAGGTTGTAGAACGGTTCATGGTCGCCGCTGAAGAACAGCGAGGCGCCGCCGCAGTCGATGCGGTAGCCGAGGTTGACGACGGGGTGGTTCATCTCCGCGCCGCGCACGCGTGCGCCGCCCACCTCGACGGCTTCGCCGGGCGCCAGGGTGCGGTACTCGATGCTGGCCGCCATGGCCGCTTCGCTGACGGGAAAATAGCTGTTTTGCAGCTGCACCGCCATCACGTGCTCGATGCCGCGCCCGCTGATGGCGTCCAGGGCGCCGTGCAGGCGCATGCGGTTGCCCGCCACGAACAGGGGGCTGAACATGGGCAAGCCGTGGATGTGGTCCCAATGGCTGTGCGTGATGAAGACGTGCGCGTCGACGGGCTGGCCCGGCGGCAGTTGCTGCGCCAGCGAGAATATGCCGCTGCCCGCGTCGAGGATGATCAGGCTGTCGTCGTCGGTGCGTACTTCGATGCACGTGGTGTTGCCGCCGTAGCGCGCCGTGCGCGGGCCGGGGGAGGGGATGGAGCCGCGCACGCCCCTGAACGTGAATTTCATTCAGTACCTTGTTACAGTGTAATTATTGTTGATTCTATTCTAATTAATGAAATTGGCGGCAACATTTGTGTGTGTTGCGATACGGAAAGTTATTTCATTTTGTTGCAAGTAAGTAATGTACAGTGCGCAGGGCGGCCGTTACACTGGCGCTTGCCGATTTCCCCATCCTTACCTGATTGCCACCAACATGCCTCAGTTGCACCCTGAGAAAATCGCCCACAGACTGGAGCAATTGACCGAACTCAGCGTCGCGCTGGGCCACGGCCTGGGCGGCGAGGGACACGATATCGGCGCGCTGCTGCAGCGCATCGTGCTGCTGGCAAAAAGCATGAGCGGGGCCGATGGCGCCACCCTGTACCGGCCCGCGCTTGAGGGCCGCCAGCTGGCGTTCGACATCAGCGTCAACGACAGCCTGGGCATCGCGCAGGGCGCCGACATGGGCTTGCCGGGCGTGCCCCTGTTCGACGAGGCGGGCCAGCCCAACCTGGCATCGGTGGCCGCATATGCGGCGAACCTGCGCCGCAGCGTGAACATCGCCGACGTGTACCGCGACGAGGACTTCAATTTTTCCGGCATGCGCGACTTCGACCGCCACCACGGCTACCACACGCAATCGATCCTGACGGTGCCCATGAGCGACCATGAGGGCGATCTGATCGGCGTGCTGCAGCTGGTCAATGCCAAGGATGGCGACACGGGCCAGGTGCGCGCCTTTTCCTCGACCGACCAGCGCTTCATCGAGGCGCTGGCCGCGCAGGCGGGCGTGGCGCTGACCAATCAGCTGCTCATATCGCAGCTGGAAGAGCTGCTCGAATCGCTGGTTACCCTGATCAATATCGGCATCGATGAAAAGTCGCCGTACACGGGGCGGCACTGCCAGTTCGTGCCCGAGCTGACGATGCTGCTGGCCGACGCCGCGCACGCCACGCAAACGGGGCCGCTGGCCGATTTCCGCCTCAGCGACAACGAACGCAAGCAACTGTGGCTGGCCGGCCTGCTGCACGATTGCGGCAAGATCACCACGCCCGTGCACGTGGTCGACAAGGCCACCAAGCTGGAGACGATTTTCGACCGCATCGCCCTGATCGACACGCGCTACGAAGTGCTGCTGCGCGACGCCGAGATTGCCGCCCTGCGCCAGCAGGCGGCGCAGCCGCAGCAGGCGGACGCCATCGGGCAGGCGCTGGAGCGGGAGCTGGCCGCGCTGCGCGCAGAGCGCGACTTCATCCGCAGGGTTAACATCGGCGGCGAGAGCATGGCGCAGGCCGACCAGGAAAGAGTGCGGCAGATCGCCAAGCGCCGCTGGCGCGCGGCGGACGGCCAGCTGCGCGATTTCCTCGACGCCGACGAGACGGAAAACCTGACCATCCGCGCGGGCACCCTGACGGCAGCCGAGCGGGCCATCGTCAACAACCATATCAGCGTGTCGATCCGCATGCTCGAGGCGCTGCCGTGGCCTAAGCACCTGCAGAAGGTGCCCGAATACGCGGGCGGCCACCACGAGCGCATGGACGGCAAGGGCTATCCGCGGGGACTGACGAAGGAGCAGATGTCGGTACCGGCGCGGCTGATGGCCATCGCCGATATTTTCGAGGCCCTGACGGCGCGCGACCGGCCCTATAAAAAGGGCAAGCCGCTGTCCGAATCCTTGCGCATCCTCGGCAACTTCAGCCTGAACGGGCATATCGATCCGGACCTGTTCGACGTTTTCATCCGCAGCAAGGTGTATTTGACCTTCGCTGAAAAACACATGCATCCGAGCCAGATCGATACCGTCGACGAGGCGGCCATTCCGGGCTACACGCCGTGATGCGGGCCTGGCGCGCGGCGCTGGCGCAGACCTTGCGCAAGCATGGGGCGCGCTTTTTGCTGGGCGTGCTCCTGAGCGCGGCGGCCGCCATCGCGTGCCTGGCCGGCAGTGACAATATCGCGCGGCTCGACGCCATGCTGGGCGACTGGCGCATGCGTGCCGAGACGCCGCAGCTGGACCGCCGCATCGTCATCGTCGACATCGACGAGCAAAGCCTGGCCCGGGTGGGCCGCTTCCCGTGGAGCCGCGATATCCAGGCGCGCCTCGTGCGCCAGCTCACCGCGCATTACGACGTCGCCGCGCTGGGCTTCGATATCTCGTTTCCCGAAGCGGACACCAGTTCCGGCTATGCCGTGCTGCAAGGCCTGGCGCGGGGCGAACTGGCTGGCGTGGCCGGCCTGCCGGCGCAGCTGGAAAAACTGCGTCCGGCCATGGACTACGATGGCCTGTTTGCCGAGGCCATGCGCGGCCAGCCCGTGGTGCTCGGCTACAGCGTCTCGGAACAGCAAAGAAAGGGCGTGCTGCCCAAGCCGGCCTTCACCGTGGCCGATTTGAACGGGCGCGCCGTCACGGCCTACGTGGCGCGCGGCTACGAAGCCAATATCGGGCCCCTGCAGGCGGCCGCGCAGGGCGCCGGCATCTTCACGGCGCTCACCGATGCGGACGGCGTGGTGCGTTCCTCGACCCTGTTGCAGCGCATCGGCGACGGCTATTATCCGTCGCTGTCGCTGGCCACGGTGGCCGTCTATCTGCAGGCGCGCGCCATCGCTCCCCGTTTCACGGGCACGGCCGATACCCTGTCGGCGCGCGAGCTGGCCAACGGCGGGCTCGAACACCTCATGCTGTTCACGCCGCGCGGCGCGATGACGATCCCCGTGGGCGAAGCGCTGACCGCCACGGTGCAGTACCGCGGCGCGGGCGGCCCAGCCGGCGGCGCCTTCCGCTATGTGTCGGCGTCCGACGTGCTGGCCGGCACGGTTGCGCCCGCGCTGCTGAAAGGGGCCATCGTGCTGGTGGGTACCACGGCGCCGGGCTTGAACGATATCCGCGCCACGCCCGTGAATGCGGAATACCCGGGCGTGGAAGTGCACGCCAACCTGATCAAGTCCATGCTCGACGGGCGCTTCAAGGCGCGCCCCGACTATGCGCTGGCGTTCGAGCTGGTGCAGATCGTGCTGTTTGGCCTGCTGCTGGCGGGCGCCCTGGCCGTGCTGCCGCCGGCCGGCGTGATGCTGGCCACCGTGGGCGCGCTGGCGGCCGCCATCGCCATCAACCTGTATCTGTACGCCGTGCACGACCTGGTGCTGGGCGGCGCCGTGCTGTTGCTGCTGATCGTCGCGCTGTTCATCGTCAACCTGGCGTGGGGCTACTTTTTCGAGGTGCGCAAGGGCCGCGCGCTGGTGGCGCGCTTCGGCGAATATGTGGCGCCCGAACTGGTGGCCGAGATGGCCGACGATCCGCAGCGCTACACCATGGAAGGCGAGAACCGCGAACTGACGGTGCTGTTTGCCGACGTGCGCGGTTTTACGGCCATTTCCGAGCAACTGGCGCCGGCGGTGCTGCGCGAATACATCAATCTGTACCTGACGGCCATGTCGGAAGATATCCGCGACAGCCATGGCGGCACCCTCGACAAATACATCGGCGACGCCGTGATGGCGTTCTGGGGCGCGCCCGTCGCCTTTGCCGACCACGCCAGCCGGGCCGTGGCCAGCGCCCTGCTGATGCAGCACAGCGCGGCGCGCCTGAACGGGGATTTCGCCGCGCGCGGCTGGCCGGCGCTGCGCATCGGCATCGGCATCAATACGGGCCCCATGCATGTGGGCGACATGGGCTCGCGCATCCGCCGCGCCTATACGGTGATGGGCGACAGCGTCAACCTGGCCGCGCGCCTGGAAGGGGCCAGCAAGCTGTATGGCGTGGGCATCGTCGTGGGCGCCGCCACGCGCGCCGCCGCGCCGGATTTCCTGTACCGCGAACTCGACCGCATAAGAGTGCTGGGCAAGCAGGAAGCGGTGGCCATCTTCGAGCCGCGCTGCCTGCTGGCCGACGCCGGCGAAGCGGAGTTGGCGCAGCTGGAGCGCTGGCACGGGGTGCTGGCCCTGCTGCGCGCGCGCGACTGGGCGGCCGCCAACGTGCAATTGGCGCAGTTGCAGGCGGACTTCCCCGACGATGGACTGTACCGCCAGTACGCGGTGCGCCTGCAGCGTTATCGCAGCGCGCCACCGCCTGCCGACTGGGATGGCGTGACGGAATTGAGCAGCAAGTAAACGTGCTCCTGCTGTCGAAAATATAAGGAATTGCGTCATTGTTCAGCATTGCGGCGCACCGTTTGTTGCGCTGCGATGAAAATCAGGGGAGTAATGTTAGAAATTTCTGACTGGAAACTAAAAGCCGTCTAAAATTTGTCTTCAATCCATTGCCGGACACGCTGGCGCCTGCGGGCGGCGCGCTGGTCCGGTTACACAAGAAATCCTTCACATGACATATCGTTTGGTGCACCTGCTTGCGGGTTCCGCGCTGCTGTTCGCCGTCGGCGCCGCCGGCGCTGCCGTTTCCATGGATGACGCTGCTCCTGCCCTGCAGGAGGACGGCGTGCCGCGCTTCGAAATCCGCCGCTTCGATGTCCAGGGCAATACCCTGCTCACGTCCGCGCAGGTGCAGGCCTTGCTGGCGCCTTTTACGGGTGTACAGCGCGATTTTTCCGACATTGCCCGCGCCGTCGAGGCGCTGGAAGGGGCTTACCGCGCGCGTGGCTACAGCGCCGTGCAGGTGCAGCTGCCCGAGCAGGAACTGGAACGGGGCGTGGTGCGCCTGAACGTGCTGCAAACGCCGCTGGGCAAGGTGGCCATCAGCGGCAATACCCATGTCGACGAAGCCAACGTGCGGCGCGCCTTGCCCGCCCTGCGCGAAGGCGAGACGCCGAACTTGCCGGCCCTGTCGCAAAGCCTGAAGCTGGCCAATGAAAATCCGGCGCGCAAGATCGAAGTGCGCCTGCAGGCCGACGAGCCGGCGGGCGCCATCGACGCCATCGTCGCGGTGGCCGATGAAAAGGCCTGGAAAGCCATGCTCAACGTGGACAACACGGGCAGTGCGCAGACGGGCAAGACGCATGTGGGCGTGGTGCTGCAGCACGCCAACCTGTTCGGCCGCGACCATGTCGCCAGCCTGCAATACACGAGCAGCCTGGAAAAGCCGGACAAGGTGGGCGTGTACGGCGCCGGCTACCACTTGCCGCTGTACGCGCTGGGCGACTCGATGGACTTCTTTGCCAGCTATTCGAACGTCGATTCGGGCAGCGTTTCGGCCGGCATCTTCGACCTGGCCGTCAGCGGCCAGGGCAGCATGGCCGGCATCCGCTACAACCAGAACTTTGCCCGCAGCGACGATTTCGAACCCAAGCTCGTGTACGGCATCGATTACAAGGCTTACCGCAACAGCGTGCAATTGTTCGGCATGGAACTGGGCGCCGACGTCACCGTGCATCCGCTCAGCGTCAGCTACATCGGCAACTGGACCTTGCCCACGGGCGAGACCAGCGTGGCCGTCACGTTCGCGCACAATATTCCCGGTGGCAAGCATGGCGCGCAAGCCGATTTCGACCGCGTGCGCGCGCATGCGAAAGCGGCCTACAACACCGTGCGCCTGAGCGCCAGTTCGGGCCGCGTGCTGGCCGGCGACTGGCAATGGCGCGCGCTGGTCAATGCGCAGGTCACGCCGGACGCGCTGGTGCCGGGCGAGCAGTTCGGCGCCGGCGGCGCCGCGTCCGTGCGGGGCTTTGCCGAACGCGAGGTGGCCAACGATTCGGGCGTCAACCTGAACCTGGAACTGTACACGCCGAACTGGTGCGGCCAGGCGCTGGGCTACCAATGCCGCGCGCTGGCTTTCTACGACACGGCCTGGCTGCGCCGCAACCATGCGCTGCCTGGCGAGAGCGCTTCGCAAGGCATCAGCAGCGGCGGGCTCGGCTTGCGTTTGCTGCTGAGCCGCTACGCCAATCTGCAACTCGATTACGCCCATGTCGTCAATGGCGGCGATACGGGACAGCGGGGCGCCAACCGCCTGCATTTCCGCCTCGCCTTGGCCTACTAGCATCAGGATGAACACCATGCACACTCACGTCCAGCACGCCTCCGTTTTCATCCTGACGCCACCCTTTGCGCCGCCCTCGCGCCGCACGGCGCTGGCGCTGCTGCTCGCCGGCTGCTTCGGCGCGGCGCAGGCCAATCCCGCCTTGCCGCAGGTGGTCAATGGACAGGCCACGTTCAACCAGCAGGGCAATGTGTTCTCGATCACGAACACGCCCAACACCATCATCAACTGGCAGAGCTTTTCCATCCATGCGGGCGAAATCACGCGCTTCATCCAGCAAAACGGCAATAGCGCCGTGCTCAACCGCATCACGGGACAAGACCCCAGCAAGATCCTGGGCAGCCTGGAATCGAACGGCAAGGTATTCCTGATCAATCCGAACGGCATCGTCTTCGGCCAGGGTGCGACAGTGAACGTGAACGGCCTGGTGGCGTCCAGCTTGGGCCTGTCGAACGAGGACTTCCTGGCCGGCAAGCGCCAGTTCACGGCGGGCAGCGTGGCCGGCAGCGTCGGCAATGCGGGCACCATCAACGGGGGCAAGGGCGGGCAAGTGCTGCTGATCGCGCCGAACGTGGAAAACACGGGCATCATCACGGCGCCGAACGGCGAAGTGATCCTGGCGGCCGGGCGCAGCGTGCAGCTGGCCGACCCCGGCAATCCGCAATTGCGCCTGCTGGTTTCGGCGCCAGCCGACCAGGCATTGAACCTGGGCCAGATCATCGCCCAGGGCGGCAGCATCGGCATGGCGGGCGCGCTGGTCAGCCAGCGCGGCGTGCTCAACGCGAACAGCGCCGTCGTCGGCGAGCATGGTCGCATCGTGCTCAAGGCCAGCGGCAAGGCGCTGCTCGAAGGGGGCAGCGTCACCAGCGCCACGGGCGCGGCCGGCAAGGGCGGCGAGATCCAGGTGCTGGGCGAGCAGGTGGGTTTGCTGGGCAATGCGCGCATCGATGCCAGCGGTGCCACGGGCGGCGGCACGGTCTTGCTGGGCGGCGACTACCAGGGCAAGAACGCGGCCGTGCAGAATGCGCGCCAGGTGCTCATCGGCAAGGATGCCACAGTGGCCGCCGATGCCACCGGTAACGGCAACGGCGGCAAGGTCATCGCCTGGGGCAATGAATCGGCGCAAGTGCACGGCAGCATTTCCGCACGCGGCGGCGCCCAGGGCGGCGACGGCGGCTTCGTGGAAACCTCGGGCCATTCCCTGGCCGTGGACGGCATCCGCGTCGATACGAGCGCGCGCCGCGGCAAGCGCGGCAGCTGGCTGCTCGATCCCTACGATATCGACGTGGTGCAGGGCGGCGGCGGCAGCCTCGGCGACGTGGACGAGTTTGCCGAAGGTCCGCCCTCCAGCAGCACCAGCATCGGCGCCGACGTGATTTCCAACGCCAACAGCAACGTGACCTTGCAGGCCCAGCACCGCATCAATTTCAGCAGCGCCGTCAATATGCTCAATCCCGGCATCGGCCTGAGCGCCACGGCGGGCGAGACGATCAATGTGTATGCGGCCATCAGCACCAACGGCGGCAATGTGACCTTGTCGGCCAACGACGCCAGCAGCGGCGGCGCGTATGGTCCCGGTTCGAATATCCACCTGAACGCGCCGATCACGACGAACGGCGGCAATGTGTCGCTGTCCGGCGCCAGCGTGGCGGGCAGTGGCGTGGTCAGCGTCGGCAGCGGCAACCTGTCCCTGCGCGCCAATTTCTCGGGCGGCGAAATCAACCTGACGGGCGGCGGCGCAAGGCTGACGGGCAGCGGCGCCGCCGGCCAGACGGTGACCTTGCAGGCAGACAGCATCAGCCTCGGCGGCACGCTGGATTTCGGCGGCACCGGCGGGCGCGCCAGCGTGGCGATCAAGCCCCTGAGCAGTTCGCGCCTCATCGACCTGGGCAGCAAGTCCGGCGGCGCCCTGGGCCTGGACGCGGCCGAGCTGGCCGGCATCTCGGCGTCCTCGCTGAGCATCGGCGACGGCAGCAACACGGGTGGCATGCGCATTTCGAATGCGATCAATCTGGCGGGCGACCTGCGCCTCAATTCAGCTTCCCCCATCACGGCCACGGGCGCCGTCACGGTCGGCGGCCTGTTTGCCCTCGACGGCGGCGCGTGGACGCAAAATGCCTCCGGCCTGGCCGCTTTCTCGGCCAGCCGCTTCGCCATCGCGCCGGGCGCCAGCTTCCTGCGCGTGAGCGGCGGCGACGGCAGCACGGCCGCGCCTTACCAGATCGTCGATATCTACGGCTTGCAAGGCATCGGCAGCCTGGGGCTGGGCAACAACTACCGGCTGATGGGCAATATCGACGCCAGCGGCACCGCCAGCTGGAACCAGGGCGCCGGTTTTGCGCCCATCGCCGGCGGCGACGGCGCAGGGTATGCGGGCATGTTCGACGGCGGCGGTTTTGCCATCAACGGCCTGTACATCAATGCCCTGAATCCGACCGTCAGCTCCGGCGTGGGCCTGTTCGGCAAGGTGCAGGGGGGGACGGTGCGCAAGCTGGACCTGCAGAATGGCAGCGTGGCGGGGGTGAACAATGTCGGCGCGCTGGTCGGCCTGAATGTGGGCGGAACGCTGGACACCGTGCGCAGCAGCGCCGCGGTCAGCGGCGCCAGCGCCGTCGGCGGCCTGGTCGGCAGCAACGGCGGCACGCTGCGCAATGCCGGCGCCAGCGGCAACGTCGCGGGCATCAATGCGGTCGATGGCGGCAGCATCGGCGGGCTGGTGGGGACAAACCTGGCCGGCGCCAGTATCGATGCCGCCTACGCCACGGGCGATGTGACGGGCGCGCGCGACAAGGTCGGTGGCCTGGTGGGGAACAATGACGGCGCCATTGCGCAGTCCTACGCCACGGGCAGCGCCCGCGGCGCGGCCAATATCGGTGGCCTGGCGGGACGCAATGGCGGCAGCATCAGCGACGCCTACGCCACCGGCGCCGTCGGCGTGTCGGCCGATGGCGACCCGGCGGTGCCCCGCGCAAACTTGGGCGGGCTGATCGGCTGGAGCGTGGCGGGCAGCAGCGCCAGCCACGTCTACAGCAGTGGCGCCGTGGCCGGCAGCGGCTTTGCGGGCGGCACGGTGGGCGGGCTGGTGGGCCGCGCCGATGTGGGCGCGGGCATCGCATTCGGTTTCTGGAACTATGAGACGGCCGGCATCCAGATGGACCAGGGCGGCGCCAGCGGCCGCACCACGGCGCAGATGCAGCAGCAGGGCAGCTTCAACGATTTCAATTTCAGCAGCGTCTGGCGCATCTACGATGGCTATACGACGCCGATGCTGAAGGCGCTCCTGAAGCCGCTGCAAGTGAACGTGTCGGACAATGCCAGCGGCAAGGTCTACGATGGCCAGCTGGCCGCCTTCCTGGGCACGATAGGCTACGTGGGATTGCTCGATGGCGACACGGGCGTCAATGGCAGCCTCGGCTATGGGAGCAATGCACGCAATGTGGGCACCTACGGCCTGTCGGGGTTGTGGTCGACCAAGTACGACATCACCCTGGGCGGCACGACCACCTATGCCATCACGCCGCGCATCCTGACGGTGGGCATCGGCGGCAATGGCAAGGTGTATGACGGCAACCTGGGCTATGACGGCGCCACCTTTGTGCTGGGCAATGTGGTCGCGGGCGATAACATCAGCATCAGCGGCAGCGCCGCCTTCCTCGACAAGAACGCGGGCAGCGGCAAGGCCGTGCATGCCAGCGGCCTGGCCCTGGGCGGCAATGAACTGGGCAACTACAGCCTGGCCGCAAGCACGCAGGACGGCACGGCGGACATCACGGCACGCGTGCTCAACTATGGCGTCACGGGCGCGCAAAGCCGCGTCTACGACGGCACGCTGCGAGCGGTCCTGGAGGGCTATTTTGAAGATCTGGTGGCGGGCGACCAGGTCGGCATGGCCGGCTTGCTGGGCAGCTTCCGCGACAAGAACGTGGGCAGCGGCAAGAGCGTCGACTACCAGGTGGCGACGGGCCACCTGACGGGCGCCGATGCGGGCAATTATGTGCTCAACGACTACACGGGCAGCACGACGGCCGATATCACGGCGCGCGTCCTGAACGTGAGCTTTAGCGGCGTCAACAAGACGTATGACGGCACGACGACCGCGCAAGTCGGCTTTGGCGACGACCGCATCCAGGGCGACGCCTTGAGCGTGAGCGGCAATGGCGCGTTTGGCAACAAGAATGCGGGAAGCGGCAAGGCCGTGAGTGTGACGAACGTGGCGTTGAGCGGCGGCGATGCGGGCAATTATGTGTTGAACAGCAATGCGGGCAGCACCACGGCCGATATCACGGCGCGCACCTTGCACGTGAGCTTCAACGGCGTCAACAAGACCTATGACGGCACGACGGGTGCGCAAGTCGGCTTCGGCGACGACCGGGTCAGCGGCGACAGCCTGACGGTGGCGGGCAGCGCCGCGTTTGGCGACAAGAACGCGGGGGCGGGAAAAACCGTTGCCGTGACGAATGTGGGACTCGATGGCGCCGATGCGGGCAATTATGTGTTGAGCGCTCATTCCGGCAGCACCACGGCCGACATCGGCGCGCGCACCTTGCACGTGAGCTTTAACGGCGTCAACAAGACCTATGACGGCACGACGGCCGCGCAGGTCGGCTTCGGCGACGACCGCATCCAAGGCGACAGCCTGACGGTGGCGGGCAGCGCCGCGTTTGGCAACAAGAACGCGGGGGCAGGAAAAACCGTCGCCGTGACGAATGTGGGCCTCGATGGCGCCGATGCGGGCAACTATGTGCTGAGCGCCCGCTCCGGCAGCACCACGGCCGACATCGGCGCGCGCGCGCTGAACCTGTCCGGCGTGGCGGGCAACAAGGTCTACGATGGCACGACGGGTGCCAGCCTGGTCCTCGGCGATGACCGTGTTGCCGGCGACAGCTTGACGGCTTCGGCGGTGGCCAACTTTGCGGACAAGAACGTGGGCACCGCCAAGGCCGTGCAGCTGAGCGGCGCGGCCTTGGCGGGCGCCGATGCGGGCAATTACTTTATCGTCTTGCCCACAGGCTTGCTGGCCAGCATTAGGCCCGCCAGCCTGACCCTGGCCGGCCTGAGCGCGGCCGGCAAGGTGTATGACGGTACGGTTTTCGCGACGGTCAGCGCGTCGGCAAACGGCGTGCTGGGCCAGGATGTGGTCAGCGTGGTGGGCGGCAGCGGCAGCTTTGCCGACAAGAACGCGGGCGCGGGCAAGCTCGTGACGGCCAGCGGCTTCCGCCTGGCGGGCGCCGATGCGGGCAACTATACCCTGGAAACGACGGGCGGCACGACGCAGGCAGCGATCGCCCAGAAGCAGATGTCCACGTGGATCGGCAGCGGCAACGGCTTGTGGAGCGACGCCGCCAACTGGGACGGCGGCGTGGTGCCGGAAGGCGCGAACGTGCTTGCTGTCGACTTCAGCAACAGCAAGGGCATCGTGACCTACAGCGCGGCGGCCGGCAATACCGTCCTGAAAAACCTGAACTCGGCATCGGGTTTGCTGTTGACGGGCGGCAGCCTGACTCTCGGCGAAAGCGCGCTCGACCGCTCCGTGCTGGGCGGCCTGGCCGGCCTGGAAATCAACGGCGGCAGCCTGCTGCTGAACGGCAGCCTGTCGGCCGACCGTTATGCGCAAGGCGGCGGAGTGTTGAGCGGCAACGGTAACTTGCTCGTCGCCAACAGCTTCCGCCAGACGGCCGGCGCCATCCGGCTGGCGGGCCAGCTGGCCATCACGCAGGCGAGCGGCGATTTGCGCTTTGCCAGCCTGGCGGCCAGCGAGGTGAAATTGAGTGCCTTGAACGGCGCCATAGGCCAGGACGGTGCGCTGCTTGCCGGCAGCCTGGCTGCGCAGGCGCAAAACGGCATCGTGCTGGGCAATGCGGGCAACCAGGTGGGCAGTTTTACTGCCAGCAACAGCGCAGGGGGCGGCATTGCGCTGAACAATACCTCGGCGCCGGGCAGCCTGGTCCTGGGAACCTTGGTCACGGGGGCGGGCAATATCGCCATCGACAACACGGGCGCCATCGCCGCTGGCAATATCAATGCGAACGGCGGCAACGTGAGCGTGACGGCGCACAGCCCCGTCACCGTCAACGGCAAGATCCAGGGCAACGATATTGCGCTCAATGCCAGCACGGACGTGGTGCTGGGCAATGGCGCGCAGCTGGCAGCGGCGCGCGACATCAGCCTGGCGGCTGGCGGCGACGTCCGCCTCGAAGGCAATGCCCAGGTTCTCGGCGGCGGCAATTTCAGCGTCAGCGCGGGCGCCAACGTGCGCTTTGCGGACACGGCAAGTGTCACCTTGCCGGCAGCGTCCGGCATGAGCGTACTGGCGAAAGCGGGCAGCATCACGGGCGCGCCGGGCGTGCGCATCAACCGCCAGCGCACCGGCGCGACCTTGCTGGCGCCGAATGGCGCGGTGAACATGGCGGACGCCATCTTCCTGCCGGCGACCACCGTCGACAAGCCCGTCATCGATGCCAGCGCCAGCGCCGCCATCGTTGACGCCTTGCGCATCATCAAGCAGGCCGACCGTACCGACGACCCGCTCGCTTCCGCGTCGCCAGCCAAGGATGATGACAAGAAGAAAGACAGCAAGGATGTTGCCGATGCCACAGATAAACCCACAGGATACAAATACGATGATGCCGCTAAAAAAATGTACTGCAATTAAGGCCTTGTTGTGGCTGGCCCTGATGTGCGCGGGCGCGCATGCCTGGGCGGGACAGGTGGCGGGCACGGTGATGCAGCTGAGTGGTCCGCTGATGGCCAAGAAGGCCGATGGCAAGGTGAAAATCCTGGCCATCAAGTCCGAAGTCGAGCAGGGCGATACCTTGCTGACAGAAAAGGAGACCTATGCCTTGATCAAGCTGATCGACAATAGCGAAATCACCCTGAAGCCGAATACCAGTTTCGTGATCGAGCAATTCAGCTATGTGGCCGAACAGCCCGATGGCGACCACGCCATCTTCAGCCTGCTCAAGGGGGGCTTGCGTTCCGTCACGGGCTTGCTGGGCAAGCGCAACAAGGAGCGTTTCGAGATGAAGACGCCGGCCGCCACCATCGGCATCCGCGGCACGACGTTTGTTGCCACCTATGTGCCGGCCTCGGCACCGACACCGGCACCGTCGGTGCCCACTGTGCCGCTACCGGGAGGGGGGGCGAGGGCGCCGGGCCTGTATGTCCAGGTGCTCGATGGCCTGATTCATGTGACCAATCCGGGCGGGACGCAAAATTTTGCTGCCGGGCAATTTGGTTTTACGCCCAGCTTCAAGCAGCCGCCCGTGATGCTGCCGGCCAATCCCGGCATCCCGTTCACGCCGCCGCCGGCGTTTTCGGCATCGCCGCTATCGAGCACGGGCGCCGCCAGCGGCAAGCCGGCCGCCATCGATTGCGTCGTGCGTTAAGCATCGCCAAACAAGCCCGGCACACCGTGCAAATAGGGCTTGACCTTCCCATCATGGGATAGCAGATCCTGACCCTATTCGTTACTCTTTCGTACAGGATCTGCCATGCACCAGACCACACTCGCTCCCGCCAATTCCAGTCCTCCTCCGCCGCCTTCTGCCGGTGCCGCGCATGCGCAGGCGCTGGCCATCGAAGGCATGAGCTGCGCCTCGTGCGTGGGCCGCGTGGAAAAGGCCCTGGCCGCCGTGCCCGGCGTGACCCAGGCCAGCGTCAACCTGGCCACGGAAATGGCCAAAGTCACGTCCAGCACGCCGATTCCCCTGGCCACCCTGCAGGCGGCAGTGGAAAAGGCCGGCTACACGGTGGCGCAGCGCGAGGTCGACCTCGATATCGCCGGCATGACGTGCGCCTCTTGCGTGGGGCGGGTGGAAAAAGCCTTGCTGAAGGTGCCGGGCGTGCTGGCCGCCAGCGTCAACCTGGCCACGGAAAGCGCGCGCATCACGGTGACGGGCGGCTTGGAAGCGGGCGCCCTGATCGCCGCCATCGGCAAGGCCGGCTATGACGCCACGGCACCCGCCGCCAGCCAGGCCAGCGCGCCCGCCGTGCTGCCCAACCGAGACGGCTTGAAAGTGGCGCTGGCCGCCATCCTCGCCTTTCCCCTGATGCTGCCCATGCTGCTCGAATGGGCGGGCATCCATCTGATGCTGCCCGGTGCTCTGCAATTCGCGCTGGCAACACCCGTGCAATTCTATTTTGGCGCGCGTTTCTACAAGGCGGGCTGGAAGGCGGCGCGCGCGGGCAGCGGCAATATGGACTTGCTGGTGGCGCTGGGCACGAGCGCCGCGTACGGCTTGTCCGTCTACCAGTGGCTGACGGCGGGCGAGATGCTGCCGCATCTGTACTTCGAAGCGTCGGCCGTCGTCATCACCCTGGTGTTGCTGGGCAAATGGCTGGAAAGCCGCGCCAAGCGCCAGACGGCCTCGGCCATTCGCGCGCTGCAAGTCTTGCGCCCGGAATCGGCCCGCGTGCGCCGCGATGGCATCGAGCTGGACTTGCCCGTGGAACAGGTCAAGGTGGGCGACCTGGTGGTGATCCGTCCCGGCGAACGGGTGGCCGTCGATGGCGTGGTGGTGGAAGGCGCCAGCCAGATCAACGAGTCGCTGATCACGGGTGAAAGCTTGCCTGTCGATAAGCATGTGGGCGACAAGGTCACGGGCGGCGCCATCAATGCGGACGGCTTGCTGCTGGTGCGCACGCAAGCCGTGGGCGGCGAGACGACCTTGTCGCGCATCATCCGCCTGGTGGAAGATGCGCAGGCGGCCAAGGCGCCCATCCAGCACCTGGTCGACAAGGTCAGCGCGATTTTCGTGCCCGTGGTGCTGGTGCTGGCGCTGCTGACCATGCTGGGCTGGTGGTTCGCCACGGGCGAGCTGGAAAACGCCATCATCAATGCCGTGGCCGTGCTCGTCATTGCCTGCCCCTGCGCGCTGGGCCTGGCCACGCCGACGGCCATCATGGCGGGCACGGGTGTTGCCGCCCGTTACGGCATCCTGATCAAGGATGCGGAAGCGCTGGAAGTGGCGCACGCCGTCAATACCGTCGTGTTCGACAAGACGGGCACCCTGACGGTGGGAAAACCTGCGCTGGCGGCCCTGCATGCGCACGGCATCGAGGAAACACGGCTGCTGCAACTGGCGGCCAGCATCCAGCGTGGCAGCGAGCACAGCCTGGCTACGGCCGTACTCGATGCTGCTGCCCTGCGCCACATCGAACCGTTGCCCGCCACGGCCCTGTCGGCCTTGCCTGGCCGGGGATTGGCGGCCAGTGTGGATGGTCTGGAATTGAAGCTGGGCAGCACGCGGCTGATGCAGGAGTTGCAGGTGGACATGACGCCGCTGGCGGCCCAGGCCTTGTCCCTGGAAGCCACGGGCAACACGATCTCGTGGCTGGCGACGGGCACGCAATTGCTGGGCCTGTTCGCCTTTTCCGACCAGGTCAAGCCCAACGCGCAGCAGGCGATTGCCCATCTGCACAGCCTGGGCATCCGCACGGTGATGCTGACGGGGGATAATCAGGGCAGCGCGGACGCCGTCGGCAAGGCCCTGGGCATCGACACGGTGGCAGCGAAAATGCTGCCGGCCGATAAAACCGCTAAAATCATCGCCTTGAAAGGCGAGGGCGCGAAGGTGGCCATGGTGGGCGACGGCATCAACGATGCGCCCGCGCTGGCGGCCGCCGACGTGGGCATCGCCATGTCGACGGGCACGGACGTGGCCATGCATGCGGCCGGCATTACCCTGATGCGCGGCGATCCGGCCCTGGTGGCGGACGCCATCGATATCTCGCGCCGCACGTACAGCAAGATACGGCAGAATCTGTTCTGGGCCTTCATTTATAACCTGATCGGCATTCCGCTGGCCGCGTTCGGCCTGCTCAACCCCATGGTGGCGGGCGCGGCGATGGCCTTCAGTTCCGTCAGCGTGATCAGCAATGCCCTGTTGCTGCGCCGCTGGAAGGCGCACAGTCATGCAGGTAGCGCGCAAACCAAGGAGTCATAGGATGAATATCGGCCAGGCAGCCAGCGAAACGGGCGTATCGGCGAAAATGATACGCTACTACGAGAGCATTTCCTTATTAAAACCCAGCGCCCGCAGCGACGCGGGTTACCGCATCTACACGCCGAACGACTTGCACGCCTTGCGCTTCATCAAGCGCGCGCGGGGCCTGGGGTTTTCGCTGGAACAGATCCGCGAGCTGCTGTCGCTGTGGCAAAACGACCAGCGCGCCAGCGCGGACGTGAAAGGCATCGCCCTGGCCCATGTGGCCGATTTGAATCAGCGCATCGCCGAACTGACGGAAATGCGCGATACCCTGGCCCACCTGGCGCAATCGTGCCACGGCGACGACAAGCCCGATTGTCCCATCCTGCAAAGCCTGGGCCTGGCAGGTGAAGCGGACGCGAAAGCATGTTGCCATTGATGTAAATCAACGGAGGTGTGTATGGCCTATGAACTGTACTACTGGCCCACGATCCAGGGACGCGGAGAATTCATCCGCCTGGCGCTGGAAGAGGCGGGTGCCGACTACCGCGACGTCGCCCGCTTGCCCGCACGCCCGGGACAGGGCGTGCCCGCCATGCTGGCCTGCCTCGATGGCGACAGCGTGCCCCATGCCGCCTACGCGCCGCCCGTGCTGCGCGACGGCGACTTGCTGATCGGCCAGACGCCGAACATCCTGCAGTACCTGGGCCGCCGCCTGGGCCTGGCGCCGCGCGCGGAAAGCGGCCGCTTGTGGCTGAACCAGCTGCAACTGACGATGGCCGACTGGCTGACGGAAGTGCACGACACGCACCACCCGCTGTCGATGAATCAATATTACGCAGAGCAAAAGCAGGCGGCCATGCTGCGCAGCGCGGATTTTCGCGAAACACGTTTGCCCAAGTTTCTTGATTATTTCACGCAAGTTTTGCTGAGCAATGGCAGCCGCGGCCAGTATCTGGTGGGTTCAAAACTCACGTATGGCGACCTGTCGCTGTTCCAGATGCTGGCGGGCCTGCGCTATGCGTTTCCGCAAGCCATGGCGCGCCTGGCGCCCCGGTACCCGGCCCTGTGCGCGCTGCACGACGCCGTGGCGGCGCGGCCGAATATCGCCCGCTATCTGCGGTCGAAGCGCCGCATCCCGTTCAACGAGGACGGCATCTTCCGCCATTACCCTGAACTGGACGGGTAAACAAAAACAGCCGGCGCATTGGCCGGCTGTCGTGTTGCTGCTGTTTATTGCGCGCTGGTGACGGGATAACCGGCATCGACGATGGCGGCGCTGATGGCGCCCAGTTCGGCCGGCGATTCCACCGTGACGCGCTTGCTGGCCAGGTCGATCTGCACCTGCGCTTGCGGATCGATGCTGTGCACCGCCTTCGTGACCGAGCCGACGCAATGGCCGCAGCTCATGTTTTCAACTTGTAACTGATACATGGCAAGCATTCCTTCAATGGTTAAGTGCTTCCACTGTAATCCTTGCCCCGGTGGTAAGGTCAAGCGGAAGCGGGATCGCGTACTTACGCGCACGTCAATGGCGCAGGCCATCAATGGAGCAGGTAGTCGTGTGCTTGCATGGGCGGCGGCAGGTTGTCGTCCTGCACGGATTCGCGCAAGCTGATCTCGATGGCGCGGCACATGGCCGACAGGGGCAGGTCGTTGGCGTCTTCGCCGAACGGTTCCTCGATCTCGTCGCCCAGGGCATCGAGGCCAAAGAAAGTGTAGGCGACGATGGCGACGACGAAAGGCGTCATGAAGCCCAGCGAATCGACCAGGCCGAAGGGCAGCAGGAAGCAGTACAGATATGCCGTGCGGTGCAGCAGCAGCGAGTACGAGAACGGAATCGGCGTGCTGCGGATGCGTTCGCACGAGGCGCCTGCCGCCACCATGGCCGAGACCGTGTTATCGATCTGCGTGGCGAGGATGCTGTCGATACGGCCCTGCTGTATGCAGCCGGCCAGGTCGTGGCCCATCTGCAGCATCAGGTAGTCGGACGGATTGGCGGCCTTGCAAGCGGCTTCCCATTCTGCCGGGCGCAGCAGCGGCTGCAACTCGTCCGGCCCGCGCGTGTCGCGCAGCTGGTGGCGCAGCGCGTGGCAAAAGGCGATGGTGCGGTAAATCATGCGCACGCGGACATCGTCCAGGCCCAGCCTGGCGTGGGCCGGCGTGTCGCTGCGTATCATGGTCTGGCATTGGCGCGAGAAATTTCGGCTGCGCAACACCAGTTCGCCCCACAGCTTGCGCGCTTCCCAGTAGCGGTCGTAGGCGGCCGTGTTGCGAAAGCCCAGGAAGATGGCCAGCGGCAAGCCGATCAGGGTGAACGGGATGGTGGTCAGGATGACCTTGTGGTCGAACAGGGTGCCGTGGCACCAGGTCACCAGGGTGGCGATCAGGGTGTTGACGATGAGGGTGGTGCGGATGCGGGGCAGGACGGAGCCGCGCACCACGAGGAACAGCCTTAGCGCCGATGGACGCTCGCGCACGATCATGATGGGCTCCCCGTCGGGGGCTGGGGTGGCGGGAGAAACCGCGCCCTGTTCTTGTTATGGAAAAACCATTGTGTGGAATGGCAGAGTGGCAATTGCCGGGAACAAAAAGCCCGCAGTGTGTGCGGGCTGAGCTGGGTGTGCATGGGACGCAGTGTAGGGGAGACGGCATGAGTATAGGCCGCCGTTCCGCTTCCGGCCAATTCACAGTGATAATGGGTCTTATTCATTTCATGAATGAATATTTCATTTGTAAGTTGATGTGTGAATTCAGTGGCCGGCATCCCGTCCTTGGCGCAGCTTCTTGCGGTGTTCTTCCTGCTGCCGTTTCAATGCGGCACTGGTTGCATAGTCGTTGCGGAACCACGTCCGGTGCTTGCTGCGGCCTGGCCAGCTGCAGTTGAGCACATTTACCACGTCGGCGCAGTCGCAGGCACAGTCGAGCAAGGGGATGTCGCAGTCGTAATACCCCGCCTGAGCCTGGCGGCGCGCACTGCGGCGTGCCGGTGGCGGCAGCGCCAGGTGCTGGCGGTGCCGTTCTCCGCAGGCGCGCAGGCGCCGTTGCAGCAAGGGCAAGCCTGTGCGCAAGCCATGGCGGGCGATGACCCGGTAGCCGTAGGCGGAACAGCTGTCGCGCCCTGTCAGCACGCGGTAGGCACAGGAAAAACCTTTCCATGGCGACAGGTAGCGCCGGTAGGCGCGAATGGCCCACAGGGCCAGGTTCTTGCCGCAAGTGTCGAGCGTGAGAATGATGCATCCTTTGCGATGGCCGTCAGGCAATGCTTCGAGCATACGACAGCTATGCCGAAATGCATAGCGCTGGGCCAGCATGAATTGTCAATGTGATAAATGGATAGAATTGCCCGGTCTGCGTCTGTTAGGCTGAATGAGCGATTTGGAAATATTTCCTAAAGCAAATACGTCATCCCGATAGCCGCCGCCAGGGGAGAGACCAAGCCTGTTTATCCTTCCTGTGAAAGTGATCTGCATGTTTAAAGTTTCCAGCATCTGTCTCGCCACCCTGATCCTGTTGCAAGCGCCTGCCGGCTGGGCCGGCCAGCCGGCGCCCCTGAGCCAGCAGCAGCAAGCGCTGGCCGCGCAAATCGACGCCAGCATCGCGCCGTATTACAAGGCCGGCGATCCCGGCGCCATCGTCATCGTCGTCAAGGATGGCCAGCCGCTGCTGCGCAAGGCGTATGGCCTGGCCAGCGTGCAGGAAGGCACGCCGCTGACGCCGGACATGACGCTGCGCCTGGGGTCGATTTCCAAGCAATTCACGGCCGTCGCCATCCTGCTGCTGGCCGACCAGGGCAAGCTGGCCATTACCGATGACATCACGACCTACCTGCCTGATTACCCGACCCACGGCAGGAAAATCACGATCGGGCAGCTGCTCGCGCACACGTCCGGCATCCACGATTACACGCGCAAGCCGGAATTCGTGCCCAACAGCACGAAAGACTTGAGCGTGGCGCAGATGATCGATTTCTTCAAGAACGATCCGCCCGATTTTGAACCGGGCACGCGGTGGAACTACAGCAGCTCCGGCTATTTCCTGCTGGGCGCGATCATTGAAAAAGCGTCGGGCCAGCCGTATGCCACGTTTGTGGAACAGCAGATCTTCGTGCCGCTGGGCATGAACGATACGGCCTATGAAGGCCACGAGCGCCAGCCTGCCAAGCGCGCGGCCGGGCATAGCCGTTCGGGCGAGGCCTATGTGCCGAACTTGCACCTGAGCATGACGCAGCCGTATGCGGCCGGCGCCCTCGTTTCCACCGTGGACGACCTGGCGCGCTGGGATGCGGCCATTTCGGATGGCAA
Organism: Janthinobacterium sp. P210006; assembly: GCF_036231885.1. Taxonomy (NCBI): domain Bacteria; kingdom Pseudomonadati; phylum Pseudomonadota; class Betaproteobacteria; order Burkholderiales; family Oxalobacteraceae; genus Janthinobacterium; species Janthinobacterium sp. P210006. The sequence continues at coordinate 1,331,342 of NZ_JAZARD010000001.1, forward strand.
GCTGCTCAAGGCCGCCACCTGGCAGCTGGCGTTCACGCCGGCCAGGCTGAACGATGGCAAGGCGACCCGTAACGGCCTGGGCTGGAAGGTGGGCACTTGGCAAAACACCCCCGTCATCCACCATAGCGGCGGCATCAATGGGTTTGCCACGTATGCGATGCGCTTGCCGAAGGAAAAAGTCTACGTGGCCGTGCTGGAAAACTCGGACACGGGCCTGGTCGACCCGGACGTGGTGGCCCGCAAGGCGGCCGCCATCGCCGTGGGCCGGCCTTATCCGGAGATCAAGGTCATCACGCTCAAGCCCGCCATCCTCGATGCATATGCGGGCGTGTATGCCATCAATGACAAGGCCGGCTACACGATCCGCAACTTCGAGGGCACCTTGCTGCTGCAGCGCACAGGACGCCCGGCGCAGCGCATGCTGGCCTACTCGCCCAATGGTTTTCTGATTGAAAACACGCTCACCACTGCCGAGTTCGAGCGGGGGCCGAAAGGCGAAGCCCAGCTGATCCTCAACGATGGCGGCGAGTCGAAGTCCGTGCATGAGCGGGCCAGCGCCGTCAAGCCGGCCCGGGCCGTGGTTGCCATGACGCCCGCGCAATTCGACGCCTACGTGGGCCGCTATGCGCTGGCGCCCGAGGTGTACCTGGAAGTGACGCGCGAAGGCGACAAGTTCTTTGCCCAGGTGACGGGTTTCCGCAAGTTGTCCATGCTGCCCATGAGCGAGACGGCCTTCTTCTCGAACGAAGTCGATGCGGAAGTGCGTTTCAGCAAGGGTGCCGATGGCAAGACCGAGCAACTGGTACTGCGCCAGGAAGGGCAGGACATGCCGGCCAAGCGGGTGAATTAAGCGTCTTTTGCAGGCATGAAAAAGCCCCGCCGGCATCGCTGCAGACGGGGCTTTTCAATGACTGAAGCGGCTGGTGCCGCCCGTTACAACTTACAGCACTTCGCTGGCGTGGTCGGCCAGGCGCGAACGCTCGCCGCGGGCCAGGGTGACGTGGCCGCTGTGGGTCCAGCCCTTGAAGCGGTCGACCACGTAGGTCAGGCCACTCGAGCCTTCCGTCAGGTACGGCGTGTCGATCTGGGCGATGTTGCCCAGGCACAGGATCTTCGTGCCGGGACCGGCGCGCGTGACCAGGGTCTTGACCTGTTTCGGCGTCAGGTTTTGCGCTTCGTCGATGATCAGGAACTTGTTGACGAAGGTGCGGCCGCGCATGAAGTTGAGCGACTTGATCTTGATGCGCGAGCGGATCAGGTCTTGCGTTGCCGCACGGCCCCATTCGCCGCCATCGGAGTCGGACTTGTTCAGCACTTCCAGGTTGTCGTCGAAGGCGCCCATCCATGGCGACATTTTTTCTTCTTCCGTGCCTGGCAGGAAACCGATGTCTTCGCCGACCGGCACCGTGACGCGGGTCACGATGATTTCATTGTAGAGCTTGGTTTCCAGCACTTGCGCCAGGCCGGCGGCCAGGGCCAGCAGGGTCTTGCCGGTACCGGCCTGGCCCAGCAGGGTGACGAAGTCGCATTCCGGGTTCATCAGCAGGTTCAGCGCGAAGTTCTGCTCGCGGTTGCGCGCCGTCACGCCCCACACATTGTTCTTCGTGTGGCTGAAGTCGCGCAGGGTTTGCAGCACGGCCGTCTTGCCGTTGATCTGTTTTACCTGGCCGTAGAACGGTGTTTCGCCGTTTTTCGGTTCCAGGTAGATGAACTGGTTGACCAGCAACGATGGAATGAACGGGCCCGTCACGCGGTAGAACGTGGAGCTGTAGCCATTCTTGCTTTCCTGCCACGATTCCATGTCCTTGCCGTGCTTGTTCCAGAAATCGTCCGGCAATTGCACGATGCCCGAGTACAGCAAGTCCGTGTCTTCCAGCACATGGTCGTTGAAGTAATCTTCGGCCGGCAAGCCCAGGGCGCGCGCCTTGATGCGCATGTTGATGTCCTTCGACACCAGCACGACGGGGCGGCCATCCTGTTCCGACTCGAGCGAGCGCACGACGGCCAGGATCTGGTTGTCTGCCTTGCCAACTGGCAAGCCAGCCGGCAGGTCGGCGCTTTGCAGGCGCGTCTGGAAGAACAAGCGGCCCTTGGCATCCTTGTTGCCCAGCTTGGACAGCGGGATGCCGTGCTCGATGGCGTCGTCATCCGTATTGCTGATCAGGGCATCGAGGGTACGCGAGACCTGGCGTGCATTGCGCGCCACTTCCGTCATGCCCTTCTTATGGTTGTCCAGCTCTTCCAGGGTCATCATCGGCAGGTACACATCGTGTTCCTCGAAGCGGAACAGCGACGATGGATCGTGCATCAGCACGTTGGTGTCGAGCACGAACAGCTTGCTGATGCCGCGCTGGTCGGCGGCGCGGCTGGCGGACGACTTGAGCTGCACTTCCACGGCCTTGTGCTTGGCCGGATGCGGCTGCTCGGCCTGCTTGACGGACTTGATCGGCGTGACCTTGCCTTTGGCGGCCGGCGAGGCTTTGGCTGGGGCGGCAGGCGCGGCAGCGGGGGCGGCCGCAGCCGGTGCTGGCTTGGCGACCATCAGGGCTGCCACTTGCTTGATCTTCGTGGCCGCATTGCGGACCGGCTTGGCAACTTCGGCGATCGCCGCTTCAATAATCGGTGCAGCCACTTTCTTGGCTGCCGGGGTTTTGGTGGCCGGGCGCGCTGCGCCTGCGGTTGGGTAATCTTGGGTGGCCAGGATGGTGGCTGGCTTGCTCGGTAATTTTGGCAGTGGCATCAGGATCTCAATCAAAAAATTTCTGGAATGAATCGCCCATGGGCAGCCAGCTTCTGGCGGCACTTCTCATGGGGTGGATGCGGGGGGAACAACAATGCTACAGGACGAATAACTGCCGGAAGGCCGGCGGCATGGCCGGTCATGGACGCCATCGGCGGGCTGCAGGCCCGCCTGGCGGAGTGGGTGGAGGCGCTTCGTTGACTCAAAATGGCGATAGGTACCGTGAACTGGACTGCGGTTGAACTAAGCTCGCTGTAAGCCGGCAACGCGCATGTGATCAAAAAAACCGATCAATTCAGACGCGCCACGAATTCCAGCACTTCTTCCACGTGAGTTGCGACCTTCACGCCTCTCCATTCTTTCACCAATCGGCCCTGGGCGTCAATCACAAACGTGCTGCGTTCGACGCCGCGGACCGTCTTGCCGTACATCTGTTTCATCTTCATGACGTTAAACAGCAGGCAAACGGCTTCGTCCGGGTCGGAAATGAGCTCGAACGGCAGGTCCAGCTTGGCTTTGAAGCTTTCGTGCGAGCGCAGGGAATCGCGGCTGATGCCGTAGATTTCCACGCCGGCGGCGGTAAATTGCGGATAGGCGTCACGGAAGGCGATGTTTTCAGTGGTGCAACCAGGAGTGTTGTCCTTCGGATAGAAAAACAGCACCGTGGCCTTGGCCGGGCGGCCCAGCAATTGAAAGGTCTTGCCGCTGGTCATGGCGGCGCTAAAGTCGGGTATGCTAACGAGGGATTGGCTATCAGCCACAGGTTCTCTCCTGAACGGTGATCATCAGCGCTGTTTTTTAATCTGGCAACGCATCCAGGTGCAACAATACAGCATTCAAGCCGCTTTGCCCTGCACAATCAGGCGTCCGGAACGTCCAGGCAACTCATCCCAGGTAACGGGGCAAACGGGCAAATCCGTATCTTTTATCTTTTCATAATAATCGCCCATCGCTGCAAACTGGTAGCCCTGGGCTTTCCAGCCAGCCAGCAGTTGTTCGAAAATGGGGGCGAGTTTCTGTCCTTCAAGTTCCGCATGCAAGGTATATACGTGATCGCGCGGGTTTTCCGCCGTCAGTGACAGGATATGCGCGGCGACATTGCCGGTGGTGATCAGTTTGCCGTCGATTTCGCAGCCCAGCAGCTCATCGAGGGTGGGCAGGGTGGTGGGCAATTGCACGCAGTTGAGTATCGTGTTGCCATTGCGCACGCGGTGCGGGCCATTCGTCGGATGCAGCATGGCGCCGCGCGCGTCGAGCATGGCGCGGCCATCGGAGGCAAAGCGGTAGCCGGCCGTATCGTGCTCGACAAAGGCGCTGACATTCATTTGCCAGCCGGCCGCGCCGTGCGTGTGCGGCGCCACGCCAAACACCTGCTCGTAGCGGTTGGCGGCCTTGCGCATCATGTTGATGGTCCAGGCAGCGTTGCGCCTAGCCACATTGTCTTGCCACAGGGTGTGATCCCAGGTGTGGATGCCGCACTCGAAACCGGCATCGCGCACGGCGCGCATTTGCGCCGCGCAGAGCTTGCCGATATCGGGTCCCGGCAACAGGGTGCCGTACATCAATGTTTTCAAGCCATAGTGCTCGACCACCGAAGTGCGCGACACCTTGCTGAAAAAACCGGGCTTCAAGGCGCGCCGCAAGGCCCACCCCGTGTGGTCGGGGCCCAGCGAGAACAGAAAGGTGGCCTTGGCCTGGTGCGCGGCCAGCATGCGCACCAGATTGCCCATGCCTTCGCGGGTGCCGCGATAGGTATCGACGTCGATCTTCAGGGTCAGGAACGGCTTGCTCAACATTAATCCATCAAGGCTTTGGCTTGGGCTACCTGGCTGCGGTAGGCGTCAAAGATATTGCGCAGGGAATCGGCCATGGTGGTAGTCGGCGCCCAGCCCAGTTCTTCGCAGGTATTCGTGATTTTCGGCACGCGGTTCTGCACGTCCTGGTAGCCGGCACCATAGTAGGCACCCGACGTCGTTTCCACGATTTTCACGTGTTTCGCGCCTTCGGCGTATTCCGGGTACTCGGCAGCCAGGGTCAGCATCATGCCGGCCAGGTCGCGGATCGAGTAATTGTTGACCGGATTGCCAATGTTGTAGATCTTGCCGCTGGCGATGCCATTCTTGTTGGCAATGATGCGGATCAATGCATCGATGCCGTCGTCGATATAGGTGAACGCGCGTTTCTGTGCGCCGCCGTCGACCAGCGAGATGTTTTCGCCGCGCACGATGTGGCCGAAGAATTGCGTCACCACGCGCGAGGAACCTTCTTTTGGCGTGTGGATCGAGTCCAGGCCGGCGCCGATCCAGTTGAACGGACGGAACAGGGTGAAGTTCAAGCCTTCCATGCCGTAGCCCCAGATCACGCGGTCCATCAGCTGCTTGGCGTTCGAATAGATCCAGCGCGGCTTGTTGATCGGGCCGCAGATCAGTTCCGAATTTTCCGGATCGAATTCTTCGTCGTGGCACATGCCATACACTTCCGAAGTCGACGGGAAGACCAGGTGCTTGCCGTATTTGGCGGCCGAGCGGACGATAGGCAGGTTGGCTTCGAAGTCCAGTTCGAACACGCGCAGCGGCTGCTTGACGTAGGTTGATGGCGTGGCGATGGCCACTAGCGGCAGGATCACATCGCATTTCTTGATGTGGTACTCGACCCATTCCTTGTTGATCGTGATGTCGCCTTCGAAGAAGTGCATGCGCGACTTGTAGTTGTCATCTTCCAGCAATTCCGTGATGCGGTCCGTGTTCATGTCCATGCCATACACATGCCAGTCGGTGGTTTCCAGGATGCGCTTGGACAGGTGGTGGCCGATGAAGCCGTTGACGCCTAAGATGAGGACTTTTTTCATATGAGATTCTCTTGTGTGATATCAGTGTGTGCTGACGCGGGCGGTCAGACTTGCTTGCAATTGCTGAGCCGAAACCGGCTCCCCGGCAGCCCTCAGCGCGGAAATGGCCAGCATGCGGCCGTCTCCGCAGACGCCAAAGATGCAATTATCCACTACCGCCAAGCCCGGTGGCAAACTTCCTGCGGAACGCTTGCTCAAACGGGCTTTTTCGATGATGTAAATGACATTATTGACTTCGGTAAAGGCGCCGGGATAGGGAGGCGCCACGGCCCGGTGCAGGTTGTACACCTGCTGCGCGGGTAACTTCCAGTCGACCCGGCCATCTTCCGGCTTGCGGCCGCCAAAATAGCCGCCCTGGCGCAAATCGTTCAACAACCGTGGCGCCGTGCCGTCCAGCAAGGCCGGCAGCACGCCCCACAGCGTTTGTTCCGCTGCCACGGTGACCTTGCCGAAGACTTCGAAAGCCGTGTCGTCGGGCAAGATGGGCACGGCCGTCTGCGCCACGATGGCGCCGGCGTCGGGCTTGACCGTCATTTCATGCAGGGTGGCGCCCGTCTCCGTGGCGCCATGCAGCACGGCCCAGTTGACGGGCGCGCGGCCGCGGAACTGCGGCAGCAGCGAGCCGTGCATATTGTAGGCAGGAGCGACTTCCAAGATGCTAGCGGGCAACATGTGGCGGTAGTAAAAACTGAACAGCATGTCCGGTGTTGCCGCCTGTACCTGCGCCAGCAGCTCGGGCGCGCGCGCGTCCGATGGCGTGATGTAGGGGATGCCTTCTTCCCGGCACAGGCTGGCGACGGATTCGAACCACAGGTTTTCCGTGGGGCTGTCTTCATGCGTGACGACCAGGGCGATGTCGACGCCGCCGGCCAGCAGCACCTTGATGCAGCGCACGCCCACATTGTGGTAGCCGAAGACGACGGCGCGCGGGGCGCCCATCAGCGGCCCACCTGGCGCTTTTCCAGGCGCACATACGACGGCGCCTCGGCTTCCGCCTGGGTCATGCCGTCCTGCAAGATGGTTTGCACCACATAGCGGGGACGGGCACGCACTTGCTGGAAGATGCGTCCCACGTATTCGCCCACCAGGCCGATGCCGAACAGGATCACGCCCATGAAGAAGAAGGCGATAGCAAACAGGGTGAACACGCCTTCGGCTTCCGCGCCCAGCAGGAAGCGGCGTACCAGCAGGAAGATCACCAGCAATGCCGAACCCAGCGACATCGCCATGCCCAGCATGGAAAAGATTTGCAGGGGAATCAGCGAAAAGCCCGTGACCAAGTCGAAATTGAGGCGGATCAGGCTGTACAGCGAGTATTTCGACTCGCCGGCCGACCGTTCCTCGTGCTCGACGGTAATTTCCGTAGGCTTGCGGGCAAACGTGTAGGCCAGGGCGGGTACGAAGGTATTGACTTCGGCGCACTGGTTGACGAGGTCGATGACATTGCGGCCATACGCGCGCAACATATTGCCCTGGTCGGTAATCTTGATGTTGGTGATGCGCTCGCGCAAGCGGTTCATCATCTTCGACGCCAGCGTGCGCCAGGCGGAATCCTGGCGCTTGCGGCGGATCGACCCCACGTAATCGTAGCCTTCGCGCATCTTCGCCACGAGGTTGCCGATTTCTTCGGGCGGATTCTGCAGGTCGGCATCGAGCGTGATCATGATCTGCCCGCGCGAGGCTTCAAAACCGGCCAGGATGGCCATGTGCTGGCCATAATTGCCGTTGAATAAGATCACGCGCGTGACGTCGGGGCGCTGGCGGAACTGTTCCGCCAGGATGGCCACCGAATTGTCGCGGCTGCCGTCATTGACGAAGAGGATCTCGTAGCTGGTCTGCAAGGCGTCCAGGGCCGGGTACAGGCGCGCGAACAGGCTAGCCAGGCCATCCTGCTCGTTGTAGATGGGAATAATAATGGACAGTTCAGGTTTCATCGGCGCGCTGCTCACTTGATGAGGATGGATTTGACGGTGGCGACGGCCCGCTCCACGTCCTGTGTCGTCATGGCGTAGAACATCGGCAAGGTCACGGTCAGGCGGCCGATCTTTTCCGAAACGGGGAACATGCCCTCGGTAAAGCCGCGTTCGCGGTACATGGTAAACAAGTGGATCGGTGCGTAATGATAGCCCGTTCCCACGTTTTGCTGCGCCATTTGCTGCATGAACGCGGCACGCGTGCCGGGGCCATTGTCGGGCAGGATGATCTGGAACAAATGCCAGTTGCTGTTCTCAAAATCCTGCACGGGCAGCTGCGCGCCGCTCAGCGCTTCGAAATCGCTGCCGAATTGCGCGAAATAGTGGCGTGCCAGCGCGCGGCGGTGGGCCGTGATCGCTTCGATATTGGCAAACTGGCCCAGGCCGATGGCAGCCATGATGTCGCTCATGTTGTACTTGCCGCCGAGCACATCGACGTCGATGCCGTCGACGCCGCTGCGCGTGACGCCTTGCAGCCGGTATTTCTCGGCCAGTTTCGCTTCTTCCAGGTTGTTCAGGACCAGCGCGCCGCCTTCGCCCGTGGTGATGTTCTTGTTGGCCTGGAAGCTGAACGAGACGAAGTCGCCAAATGAACCGATGCGCTTGCCTTTCCAGGTGGAGCCGAACGCTTGCGCCGCGTCTTCCACGACTCTCAATTTGTACTTGTCCGCAATCGCGTACAAACGGTCCATGTCGACGGGCAGGCCCGACAGGTAGACGGGAATGATGGCTTTCGTGCGGGGCGTGATGGCCGCTTCCAGCTTGTCGAGGTCGATATTGCGCGTGACGGGGTCGATATCGGCAAACACGGGCGTGGCGCCCACTTCGATGATGACGTTGGCCGTCGCTACCCATGACACGGGCGTGGTGATGACTTCGTCGCCGGGGCCGATGCCGGCGATGCGCAGCGCGATTTCCATGGTGCAGGTACCCGAATTGAAGGTGCGCACGGGGCGTCCGCCGAAATATTCGGACAGCTGGGCTTCGAAGGCTTGCACTTTCGGGCCGCTGGTGATCCAGCCCGAGCGCAGCACCTCGCCGACGGCGGCGATGGTCGCTTCATCGATGGTGGGTTTGGAAAAAGGCAAAAAGGGCAGGGTAGAGGTCATGGGCGCAGTTCTTGGGTCTGTATTTTGTCAGGGTATCGGTATCGCCAAGGCTGCCAGTACGGTCAGGGCCGCCGGCAGGCATGGCTATTTTATATCGTTAGTATGGTGGCGCAGCCCATTCAGCGGTGAAAAATCCTGCTGGTGCGGGGGCGGGGCAAAGCTGGCCGTGGGGCGCGAGCCGTACTGCCTCGCGCCCCAGTTACATATTTATTTGTTGGCAATGACCATGCGGCGCGCATCTTCGGCAATGACACGCATGGGCACGCCACGTTGCTGCAAATCCTTGTAACGGTTCAGGCTGATAATGGCCATGTCGTGCACGCCGGCATTGGCATCGCTGGTCCACTGCGTAATGAAGGGCTCGATGGTCGGCATCGACAGTTCGGGCTGCTGTTTCAGGCCAAACGTGAACTCATCCCAGTAATCGACGAGGATCACGGGCCGCTGCAGATAATAGGTCAGCGACTGTTCATAGATGCCTACCGAGTACAGCTTGGTATCGGCCGTCAGTTCCGCCTGGATCTGCGGCAGCATGTCCGTGCCGGCGCGGTTCTGGCCATACAGTTCGGAGCCGGCCAGGATGCAGTGCGTGGCCAGGAAGCCGGCACCGGCGATCGTCAGCACGGTCATGTCGCGGCGTAACTGGCGCGCATGCAGCAGGGCCAGGGCGCCGCCGGCCAGGGCGAAGAAGCCGGCCGCCATCAGCCAGGGCTGGTAGCCCTTGAGCGCGATCAGGGCTTGCGCATCGCGTGCGCTGGCCTTGCCGAACGCGATCGGTCCGCCGATCAGGATGGCCGCGCCCAGCACGCACAGCAGGCCGGCGGCCAGCATGCGCTGGCGGCGCGAGGCCGATTCCAGGTACAGCGCCACCATCAGCGCCAGCGCGGGGAAGATGGGCACGATGTAGCCGGGCAGCTTCGAGGTCGAATAGCTGAAGAAGAAGAAAATGAAGACGGCCCAGACCAGCAGCATCAAACGGGGCTGGAAAGCGCCATCCTGGCGCTTGAAGGCGGCGGCCAGGCTTTGCGGCAGCACGCCTATCCATGGCAGGATGCCGGGAATCAGCAGGACCAGGAAGTAGTACCAGGCGCCTTCGCGCTTGTGTCCCTTCATCAGGAAGCGCTGGAAGTGCTCGTGGATGAAGAAGAAATGCGGCTGTTCCGGATTGCGCAGGGCGACCAGCACGAACCATGGCGTGGCGATGGCAAAGAAGACGAGCAAGCCCTTGACCAGGTGCAAGCGCGTCCAGATGCGCCAGTCGCGCGCGCACAGCGAATACAGCACCAGCACGGCGCCCGGCAGCACGATGCCGATCAGCCCTTTTGCCAGCACGGCCAGCGCCATGCTGGCCCAGCAGGCCAGCATCCAGTTGCGCCGCTCGCGCGCCGTCGCCTCGTCGCGCTGGGCCACCAGCAGGCTGCCCAGGGTGAGCGTCATCATGCCCGACAGGCCCATGTCCAGCGAATTGATCTGGCCGGAAGCGAGCCAGAACAGGCTCGACGCCAGCACCAGGCCCGCATACAGGCCCACGCGGGGACCGAACACTTTCTTGCCCGCATACGCCGTCATGCATACGCCGATGATGCCGCACAGGCCAGTCCACAGGCGTGCCTGCCATTCGCCCAGGCCGAAGGCGGCAAAGGTCAGCGCATTCATCCACGTTTGCAGCGGCGGTTTTTCAAAGTATTTGATGCCGTTCAGGCGCGTGGTGATCCAGTCGCCCGTGACGAACATTTCGCGCGCCATCTCCGCGTAGCGGCCCTCGTCGGGCGGTACCAGGGTGCGCACGCCCAGCGCATACAGGGTGACGACGATGAAGATGCCCAGCAGGGACCACATCAGCACCCGCGACGAGTGCAGTTCGTTAATGTTGAGCTTCATGCAGCGCTGCCCGCGCCCGGGGCCAGGATCAGGGCCAGGGTGACCTTGCGGCCTTCGCCCATCAGGATGTTGTATGTGCGGCAAGCTGCCTGGCTATCCATGCATTCGACGCCGATGCGGCGCATGGTCAGCGCGGCCGTCAGTTTCGGATGCACGAAACGCTGGCGTTCGCCCGTGCCGAGGATGACCACGTCGGGGGCGTCGGCCAGGATCTGTGCGAAATGCGCCTCGTTCAGCTGCTCGAAACTGGCCACTTCCCACGCGCGTGGCGGCGTTTCCGGCATGACGATCAGGCTGTAGTTGTACGGCTGGGCATTGATCTCGACGCCGTTTTCGTCATAGCCGGTGACAGTCTGGTATTGTTGGGTGCTGCTGGCATGGAGTTTCATGGCGATATCGGGGGGCTGGTCGTGTCGGTTGATCGGTACGCGCGGGGCCAAACTGGGGGCCGCGGCCAAGGGCGTAAGCATGCCATAAATGACAGAAAAGAGCGACTAAAAAGCAACATCCTTTCCAAATCGCAATGTTCGGCGCCACAGCGGCAGTGCGTGCTTGTACCATGGTAATGGGGCAAGATTAAGGGAAGATGAAGAGGGCGCCCGCCCGCTTGCCGTTCAAATGGCCCGGCGTGGCAGAATCGGCGTCAAATGCGGCGGTTCACCATGTTTAATTTGATAAAATGGCCTGTTTTCGGCGAGAATGGTTGTTTTCGCCTTGCAGTCTTTCGCATTGCAGTTTCACGGGTTCACAGTTCTGGCGCGGCTACCATGCTGCAAGCTTGGTTCTCCGCGCCGCATCACGACAGGGATTTATTTTGCGACCGATTCAGAAATCGAATAAATTGGCGGACGTCTGCTATGACATCCGCGGCCCGGTCCTGGAAAAATCCAGGCAAATGGAAGAAGAAGGCCACAAGATCACCAAGCTCAATATCGGCAACCTGGCCGTATTCGGCTTCGATCCGCCCGACGAGATCGTGCGCGACATGATGCTCAACCTGCAGAATGCGGCCGGCTATACGGATTCGAAAGGCATGTTCGCGCCGCGCAAGGCCGTCATGCACTACACGCAGAGCAAGAATATCGCCGGCGTGACCATCGATGACATCTACCTGGGCAACGGCGCCTCGGAACTGATCGTCATGTCGATGAACGCGCTGCTCAACAGCGGCGACGAAGTGCTGGTGCCGGCGCCCGATTACCCGCTGTGGACGGCCGCCGTCAGCCTGTCGGGCGGCAATCCCGTGCATTATGTGTGCGACGAGCAGAACGAGTGGTATCCCGACATCGAGGACATGCGCCGCAAGATCACGCCGCACACCAAGGCCATCGTCGTCATCAACCCGAACAATCCCACGGGCGCGCTGTACCCGGTGTCCGTGCTGCTGCAGATCGTCGAACTGGCGCGCCAGCACCAATTGATCATTTTCGCCGACGAGATCTACGACAAGGTGCTGTACGACGAAGCCGAGCACGTGTCGATCGCCTCGCTGGCCGACGACGTGCTGTTCATCACCATGAACGGCCTGTCGAAGAATTACCGCTCCTGCGGCTACCGCTCCGGCTGGATGGTGGTCTCGGGCGAAAAGCGCCACGCCAAGGATTACATCGAAGGCCTCAACATGCTGGCCTCGATGCGGCTGTGCGCCAACGCGCCGGGGCAGTTTGCCATCCAGACGGCGCTGGGCGGCTACCAGAGCATACAAGACCTGGTGGGGCCGGGCGGGCGCCTGTTGAAACAGCGCGACCTGGCGCACAAGCTGCTGACCGATATTCCGGGCGTCACCTGTGTCAAGCCGAAGGCCGCGCTGTACATGTTCCCGCGCCTGGACCCGGAGATCTACCCGATTGCCGACGACCAGCAGTTTGCCTATGAATTGCTGGCCGAAGCGAAGGTCCTGATCGTGCAGGGCACGGGCTTCAACTGGATCGCGCCCGACCATTTCCGCGTCGTCTTCCTGCCCAATTCCGATGACCTGACCGAGGCCATGGGCCGCATTGCGCGCTTCCTCGAAGGTTACCGCAAGCGTCACAGCCGGGGCTGAGCCGGCCAGTAGCAATATCGATCAACCTGGCGCCGCACAACGGGGCGCCACTTATGAGCAGTCAAGCACACTATGAAATCCATCAAGATCGGCCTGCTGGGCCTGGGCAATGTTGGTTACGGCACGTTCAGCGTCCTGAAGCGCAACCAGGAAGAAATCAAGCGCCGCGCGGGCCGCGGCATCGAAGTCGTCGCCGTCGCCGTGCGCGACGTGGCGCGTGCCGAAGCCCTGGTCGCGGGCGCCTGCAAGGTCGTCAACGACCCGCACCTGATCGTCAACGATCCCGAGATCGACATCGTCGTCGAACTGATCGGCGGCTACGACCTGTCGAAAACCCTGGTGATGCAGGCGATCGCCAACGGCAAGCACGTGGTCACGGCCAACAAGGCGCTGCTGGCCGTGCACGGCAATGAAATCTTCGCCGCCGCCCAGGACAAGGGCGTGATGGTGGCCTTCGAAGCGGCCGTTGCGGGCGGCATCCCCATCATCAAGGCGCTGCGCGAAGGCTTGACGGCCAACCGCATCGAATGGATCGCCGGCATCATCAACGGCACCACCAATTTCATCCTGTCCGAGATGCGCGACAAGGGCCTCGATTTCGCCACCGTGCTGAAACAGGCGCAGGAACTGGGCTACGCGGAAGCCGACCCCACCTTCGACATCGAAGGCGTCGATGCCGCGCACAAGGCCACCATCATGTCGGCCATCGCCTTCGGCATCCCGGTGCAGTTCGACAAGGCCTATGTGGAAGGCATCAGCAACCTCAATGCCGTCGATATCCGCTACGCCGAGCAGCTGGGCTACCGCATCAAGCTGCTGGGCATCACCAAGCGCGCCACCGTCAATGGCGTGGAAGGCATCGAGCTGCGCGTGCATCCGACCCTGATCCCGGCCAAGCGCCTGATCGCCAATGTGGAAGGCGCCATGAATGCGGTGCTGGTGCATGGCGACGCCGTCGGCGCCAGCCTGTACTCGGGCCGCGGTGCGGGCGCCGAGCCGACTGCCTCGTCGGTGATCGCCGACCTGGTCGACATCACGCGCCTGGCCACGGCCGATCCGGAACACCGCGTGCCGCACCTGGCGTTCCAGCCGAACGCGATGACCGACATCGCCATCCTGCCGATGTCGGAAATCACGACCAGCTACTACCTGCGCATGCACGTGGCCGACCAGCCGGGCGTGCTGGCCGACCTGACGCGCATCCTGGCCGAGCGCAGCATCTCGATCGACGCCATGCTGCAAAAAGAGCCGGCCGAAGGCGAGACGCATACGGACATCATCATGCTGACGCACCAGACGCAGGAAAAGAACGTCACGGCCGCCATCGAAAAGATGGAAGCGCTCAACAGCGTGGTGGGCACGGTCACCAAGATCCGCCTGGAAAACCTCAGCTGACCGTTTGCGGCGATCCATGCAAAACGGCGCCCGCGGGCGCCGTTTTTTCATCCGATGACTGCCTTACAGCTGCGGCGCGGCGGGTGCGCCGACGGGGCCCACGTCCATGCCGTCATAGCTGGCCAGCTGGTTTTCCTGGGCGAACGCCATCAGTTCGCCATTGCGCGCGTGCAGGCTGTCGACGCCATGCACTTCGGCTTTTTCCACGTGCAGCACCCACACGGGCGGTGCCGCCGGGTCGTCGAGTTCCGGTTGGTACAGTTCCACGGGACGGTAGCCCTGGATGGCCAGCAGGGAGGCGGCCTGCTCCAGCGGTTCGGACGTGGGATTGGTGAAGTAATAGCCCCACAGCAGCGGCTGGGTCAAGTCCCACGGCGCGTTTTCGGCGATATTGGAGAACAGTTCGCTTACGTCTTCTTTGGTCATCATGGCAGTCTGCCTTCATTAAAATCTCAGGGCGCGATCTTAACATCGGCGCCCATGGCGCGCCATGCGCCCATAAAAAAACCGGCTTTGCAGCCGGTTTTTTTATCCGCCATTCAACCGGCCGGACATTCATTCACGCAAGCGCGAATCAGAACTTGTAGCGCAGGCCGATCGACAGCAGGTCGGCTTTCAGTTTGTCGCCGCCTTCGCTGGCAACTTTGCCGAAGTTTTCGTATTCCGCCACAGCCGACAGGTTTTTGCTGATGTTGTATGCTGCGCCGATACCAAAGATGGCGGACGTCTTGTTTTTCGATTCGCTACCGGTCGCATCGCTGATGCTGATTTTGGTGCGGTTTTGCGATACACCAGCTTTGGCGAACAGCGAGAACTGTTCGTTCAGCGGCAGGGTGCCGGTAGCGGCGGCGTAGAATGCATGGCTTTTTGCTTCCAGCGTCGTGCCGTCAATGGTGCGGTTTACCTTGCCGAAGTCGACGTAGCCGGCTTCTGCGCCGAAGTTTTGCGTGAAATCGTAGCCAGCGTAAGCTTTGTAGCCGGTGTTGCTCTTCTTGTTCGTACCTTCTTGGTCGATCGACAGTTTCAATTCCGAACGGCCGACGTTAGCGCCGATGTATGCGCCTTCAGCTTGGGCGAACAAAGGGAATGCCAGGGCGGCGCCTGCGACTACTGCAAACAATTGCTTTTTCATATTGATCCTAGGTAATTAATGCGGAGAGACTGTCTCGCCGCTTAATGGGAGCCGAATTGTATAGGGATGAATATGTTTATGTAAGGCA
The DNA here is from genome assembly GCF_036231885.1 of Janthinobacterium sp. P210006. NCBI lineage: Bacteria > Pseudomonadati > Pseudomonadota > Betaproteobacteria > Burkholderiales > Oxalobacteraceae > Janthinobacterium > Janthinobacterium sp. P210006. The sequence continues at coordinate 1,346,552 of NZ_JAZARD010000001.1, forward strand.
ATTATTTAAAAAATATTAGAAATAAATCACGTGTTGTTTTTAGGCAACAGCTGCTATCGAAGAACTATCTGTGCGGGCCATCATGCGGCGCCGCCGAAATGCACGCTGACCTTCAATCCGTGGCCATTTGCCGCCGTCGCCAGCGTCAGGCGGGCGCCGTGCAGGGCGGCGATGTCGCGCACGATGGCCAGGCCCAGTCCGGCGCCGCCGGGGTTGCTCTCGAGCGCCGCGCCCACGCGGTAGAACGGCGTGAATACGCGCTCGCGTTCGGCCGGCGGGATGCCGGCGCCGCTGTCTTCCACTTCCAGCACCGTTTCAGTGCCGGCGCCATCCGTTTCCAGCACGCGCACGCGCAGGGTCACGTTGCCGCCGTGCGGCGTGTAGCGCAGCGCATTGTCGACCAGGTTGGCCACCAGTTCGTGCAGCAGCAGGGCCTGGCCATGCACGGGCGCTTCGTCGGGCGCTTCCAGCGACAGGTCGATATGCTTGCCGACGGCGGCCATGGCCATTTCCAGCCCTACCTGCTGCGCCACGTCGCGCAGCGGCACGGTATCCATGGCCAGGCTGTCGCCGCCATGCTCGATGCGGGCCAGGGTCAGCAGGCGGTTGGCCAGCAGCACGGTCGAATCGGTGGTGGCGGCGATCGAGCGCACGATGTCGCGCAGGGCGGCCATGTCGGCCGGCGCACCCGCCTGGCGGTCGCATTCGCGCATGGCCAGTTCGGCCTGGGTTTTCAGCACCGTCAGCGGCGTGCGCAGCTGGTGCGAGGCGTCGGCGATGAAACGGCGTTGGCTGGCGATCAGCTGCTGCAGGCGCGACATGGAGCCGTTCATGGCGCTCACCAGCGGGCGCATTTCGCGGTGCACGAGCGCGGGATCGACGTCGGACAGGTCGGACAGGGTGCGCGTCTCGACTTCCGTTTTCAGGCGCATCAGCGGCTGCAGCACCAGGCGCACGGCAAACCACACGAGGGCGCCCATCACCAGTATCATCGCTGCCTGCCAGCTCAGGGTATCGAACAGGATCTGGTTCGACAGGCCGCGCCGCGCGTCCAGCGTCTCGGCCACCTGGATCAGGGCGATGCCGCGCATCGAATCGTCATACACGGGTTGCAGCAGCGCCGCGATGCGGATCGGCTTGCCGTGGTAGTCGGCGTGGTAGAAGCGCACCAGGGCCGGATAGTTCTGCGAGCGGGGCACGTTCTTCGGCACGGGCGGCAGGTCGCCGTAGCCCGAGACCAGTTCGCCATTGATGCCCGTGACCTTGTAGTAGATGCGGCCCAGGGTGTCGGTCTCGAAGCTGTCGAGCGCCACGTAGGGTACTTCGGCCACCACCTTGCCGCCCACGATGGAGACGCGCTCGGCCAGCGCCCGCGTCGACGCCAGCAGGGAGCGGTCGTAGGCCATGTCGGCCGCGTCGAGCGCGTTGCGGTAGACGAACACGGCGTCCAGCAGCACCAGCATCACCAGCGGGATGAGCAGCCAGCGCAGCAACTGGCTGCGCAGGCTGCCCAGCGGCCGGCCCTGCGTCCAGCGCCGGCGCAGGCGCTCGAGCAGGGGCGGGCGCGGGTGCTGCATGGCGGCGCTCATTTCGGCGCGGCCGGCGCCATGGCGCTGCGCGGCTGCAGCAGGTAGCCGATGCCGCGCAGCGTGGTGATGACGGCGCCGTCGGGCGAGCCGCTTTCCACGCCGTTTTCGAGCTTCTTGCGCACGCGGTGGATGTACAGTTCGATGGCGTCCAGGTTGGCGTCGTCGGCCAGCGCGAAGACTTCGTCGAACAGTTTTTCCTTCGATACGGCGCGCCCGGAGCGCGTGATCAGCGCTTCGAGCACGGCGTGTTCGCGCGGCGTGAGCGCCAGCGCCGCGCCGCCATAGCTGAACATGCGCGTGACGGTATCGAAACTGAGGGCGCCGCAGGTGTGCACGAGCGCTTCGTTGCCCTGGCTGCGGCGCAGCAGGGCTTTCACGCGCGCTTCCAGTTCGGCCAGCTCGAACGGCTTGGCCATGTAGTCGTCGGCGCCCAGGTTCAGGCCCTGTACTTTTTCATCGAGGCCGCCGCGCGCCGTCAGTATCATGACGGGAGTCTTGCCGCGCGTGCCGCCGCGCGCGCGCAGGCGGCGCAGCACGTCCAGGCCGTCCATCTTCGGCAGGGTCAGGTCGAGCAGCACCAATGAGTATTCCTGCGTGTGCAGCAGGGCGTCGGCATCGGCGCCGTTGTGGGCGGTCTCCACCGTCAGGTGCGCGTCGCGCAGGGCCTTTGCCAGCCAGTGCGACAGCTCCAGATGGTCTTCCACTAATAATATGCGCATGGTCTCCGCCATTCGTTTGAATGGATGCAGTGTAAGCCTGCCGGCGCTGCGCCGACAGGGGCGGCAATGAATTTGTTGGTATTGCTTGTGGCTGGCCGGCGACACCTGTCAGTCTGAAAGCGAATTGAAAGGATCGCGCTCATATAGTGTGATCCTGATTCATGAAATTGATCAGGCATATCACTAATAACTATATCTAAGGGAGACACTCTACATGAAGAAAACTGCATTCTCGCTGGCCGCCATGGCGGTCCTCGCCGCTGCCGGCAGCGCCCAGGCCGAATCGAACGTCACCCTGTACGGCCGCCTGGACGCGGGCGTCAGCACCACCAGCAACGCCGGTCCGAACAAAAGCTCGATGACGCAAGTGAGCTCGGGCGGCATGAACACCTCGCGCTGGGGCATCCTGGGCAGCGAAGACCTGGGCGGCGGCCTGAAAGCCGTGTTCAATCTGGAAGGCGGCATCCTGGTCGACACGGGCGCTGCCGACGGCGCGCTGTTCAAGCGCCAGGCCAACGTGGGCCTGGAAGGCGCATTCGGCCGCGTCGTGCTGGGCCGCTCGTTCACCACCGTGTATGACTTCGTGCTGCCGTTCGATCCGATGGCGTATGCGCCGTACTACTCGTGGGCCACTTCGGGCAACGCGTCGGGCCCGAGCAAGTACGGCATGACGACGGCCTTCGACAACATGGTCAAGTACTCGGGCAAGACGGGCGATTTCAGCTACGGCGCATCGTACGGCTTCGGCGAACAGACGACGGGCGCCTCGGACAGCGCCAAGCTGTCGACCGCCGTCACCTACAAGGCGGGACCTGTCAGCCTGCTGGCCACGTATGAACAAGTCAACGGCAACGCCATCGCCGGCGGCGCGCGCGACAAGACCACCGTGTACCACCTGGGCGCCATGTATGACGACGGCCCGTGGAAAGTGCAGGCAGCAGCGCGCGACTACAAGCTCGATCCCGCTGCCGCCGGCAAGGCCGACGTGCGCGGCACCCTGTACTGGGGCGGCGTCAGCTACAAGACCACGCCGGTCATCACCCTGACGGGCGTGATCTACTACCAGGACGTGAAAAACGTGGCCGCCAACCTCGATGCCGATCCGATCATGTACGTGGCGCGCCTGCGCTATGCCCTGTCCAAGCGCACCGACCTGTATGTGGCCGGCGCCTACGCCAAGGCCAAGCACAACCAGCTGGTCAGCCTGTCGCGCGACGATGCCGGTTTCGGCGACACGCAGCGCGGCCTGATCGCCGGCATCCAGCACCGCTTCTAAGCCATGACGATGCTGCGCTCCCTGTTGCTGTCCTTGCTGTGCCTGCTGCCTGCCGTGGCGGGGGCGCAGGCGTCCGCACCGGTCGAGTGCGTGGTGCCGTCCAAACCGGGCGGCGCCATGGACCTGACCTGCAAGCTGGCGAAAAAAGGCCTGGCGCAGGAGGGCGCGGCAGCCGCCCTGGCGCCGATGCGCATCAGTTATCTGCCCGGCGGCATCGGTGCCGTGGCCTGGCATTCGATGGCATCGCAACGGCGCCGCGCGGAGCCGAACACCCTGGTGGCGTTTTCGGGCGGCTCGCTGCTCAATCTGGCCCAGGGCAAGTTCGGCAATGCCAAGGCGGGCGACGTGCGCTGGGTGGCGGCGCTGGGCGCCGACTACGGCATGATCGCCGTGCGCAGCGATTCGCCCTACAAGACGCTGGCCGACCTGATTGCCGCGCTGCGCCAGCATCCGGACAAGGTGCTGATCGGCGTCTCCGGTACCATCGGCAGCCAGGACTGGCTGAAGATGGCGCTGGTGGCGCGCCATGCGGGCATCGATCCGAAAGTGCTGCGCTTCGTCGCACTGGAAGGCGGCGGCGAAGTGTTCACGGCGATGCAGGCCGATTACGTGCAGGTGGTCTCGGGCGACACGTCCGAAGCCACCCTGAACGCCAGCGCCAACCATGCGCGCGTGCTGGCCGTGCTGGCGGAAAAGCGCCTGCCGGGCGTGCTGGCCGGCGTGCCGACGGCGCGCGAGCAGGGCGTCGACGTGGTCTGGCCCATCATCCGCGGCGTGTGGATGGGGCCGCAGGTGCCCGAGGCGGACTACCAGCGCTGGGTCGCCACGTTCGACCGCGCGATGGCCACGCCGCAGTTCGCCGAATGGCGCGCGCAGGCCGGCCTGTATCCGTTCGCCCTGACGGGACCGAAGCTGACCGCGTATGTCAGGAAGGCCGTCGACGAATATGCGCGGCAGGCCACGGAACTTGGACTCATGCGCTGAACGGCATCCCATTTTAAAAAAATCTATTTCACAGACGGAGACAACCCCATGCAAACCAAGACCCTGCTTCAAGCCGCCCTTGCCACCGCGTTTGCCAGCCTGGCCGGCGCCGCTTTCGCGCAAGTGCCGGCCGGCTATCCGGCCGACTACCAGAAGATCATCGATGCGGCCAAGAAGGAAGGCAAGGTCGTGATCTACAGCGCCACCGACAGCAAGGCCGCCGCGCCGCTGATCAAGGATTTCAGCGCCCTGTACCCGGGCATCACGGTCGAATACAACGACATGAATTCCACCGAAGTGTACAACCGCTTCATTTCCGAAGTGGCCGCCGGCGGCAACACGGCCGACGTGATGTGGTCGTCGGCGATGGACTTGCAGATGCGCCTGGCCTCCGATGGCTATGCACTGAAATACAAATCCGTGGAAGCGGCCAAGATTCCCGGCTGGGCCATGTGGGACGACCAGGCGTACGGCACCACGTTCGAGCCGGCCGCCATCGTCTACAACAAGCGACTGCTCGATCCGAAGGAAGTGCCGAAGAACCACGATGATTTCGTCAAGCTGATCGCCACGCCGAAATTCAAGGACAAGGTCACCACCTACGACATCGAGAAATCGGGCGTGGGCTTCATGTTCATGGCGCAGGATGCCAAGGAATACCCGCAATTCCTGGCGCTGCAAAACGCGTTCGGCACGGCCAAGGTGCGCGTGCAGTCGTCGACGGGCACCATGATGGAGCGCATCTCGTCCGGTGAAAACCTGATCGGCTACAACGTGCTCGGCTCCTATGCGCTGGTGCGCGCCAAGACCGATCCGTCGATCGGCGTGGTGCTGCCCAAGGATTACACCCTGATCCTGTCGCGCGTGCAGTTCATCAACAAGAACGCGAAGAACGTCAACGCCAGCAAGCTGTGGCTCGATTACGTGCTGTCGCACCGCGGCCAGACCATCATCGCCAACGGCGCCAAGCTGTTCGCCATCCGCGCCGATGTCACGGGCGAAACGACGTCGGCTGAACTGATCAAGGAAATCGGCGCGGCCAACGTCAAGCCGATTCCCGTGCACCCGATCATCCTGCAATTTTTGGGACCTGCCAAGCGCATGGCCTTCCTGAAGCAATGGAAAGAAACAGCCGGCAAAAAATAACGCCGACTTAGCCGCCCGCGAGCCTGGCTTGCGGGCGCACGCCGCACCCTTCATTCATTGGATTCATCATGCAAACTGCCATCCTGCCGCTGCCTGCACGGTCGCGCTCTCCCTTGTCGCGCCTGAACTGGCCGCGCGGCGTGGTCGTGACGATCACGCTGATCGCCATCTTCCTGCCGCTCTTCCTGATTTTTTACCAGAGCTTTTTGAACGCGCCGTTCTTCATGCCCGTGCGCGAATTCGGCTTTGATTCCTACCGTTTCATCTTCGATGATCCCGATTTCTCCATGGCCTTCAAGAATGGCCTGATGCTGGCCTTCGGCCTGACCGTCATCGCCGTGCCGCTGGGCGGCATGCTGGCCTTCCTGATGGTGCGCACCGACTTGCCGGGCCGCGGCTGGGTCGCGCCCATGCTGCTGGTGCCCATCTTCGTCTCGCCGATGGTGATGGGCTTCGGCTACGTCGTCTCGATGGGCCCCGTGGGCTTTTATTCGATCTGGGCCAAGGAGCTGCTCGGCTTCGTGCCCTGGAATATCTATTCGTTCACCAGCATCGTCATCATCGCCGGCCTGACGCACGTGCCGCACGTCTACCTGTATGCCTCGTCGGCCCTGAAAAGCCTGGGCTCGGACGTGGAAGAAGCGGCCCGCGTGGCCGGCGCCTCGCCCGTCCAGGTGATGCTCAATGTGTCGCTGCCGATGATCATGCCGGCGCTCGCGTATGCGGGCGTGCTGGTATTCTTCCTCGGCTTCGAAGTGTTCGGCCTGGTGCTGGTGCTGGGCGACCCGGAAGGCCACCTGGTGCTGCCGACCTATCTGTACAAATTGACGAACAAGCTGGGCACGCCGTCGTACCACCTGATGGCAGCCGTCGCCGTCTGCCTGGTGATGGTGACCATGCCGCTGGTGATGATACAGCGCTGGCTGCTCAAGTCCGCCAATAAATACGTGTCGATCAAGGGCAAGGGCGCACGCAGCAAGGCCATGCCGCTGGGCCGCTGGAAGTGGCTGGCGTTCGCCTTGCTGGCGGGCTGGCTGATCTTCACCATCATCCTGCCGTTGACGGGCATCGTGCTGCGCTCCTTCGTGCAGTACTGGGGCGAGGGCGTGCACCTGGCCGACGTGCTGACCTTGCAGCATTTCCGCGATATCTTCGACCAGCCCTCGCTGGTGCGCGGCATCGTCAACACCATCCTGATCGGCGTCGTCGGCGGCGCCCTGGCCGTGGGCTGCTACAGCTTCATCGCGCTGGCCATGCACCGCAAGCAGGACGGCATCACGCGCCTGCTCGACTACAGCGTGCTGGTGCCGCGCGCCGTGCCGGGCCTGCTGGCCGGCCTGTCCTTCCTGTGGGTGTTCCTGTTCGTGCCGGCCTGGCTCGACGGCATGCTCAAGGGCATGGACAACGGCGTGGCCCTGTGGCTCAGCGGCCATGTGATCCCCGTGCTGCGCGAACTGCGCTCGACGATCTTCGCCCTGTGGCTCGCATATTCGGTGGTGTGGATGGCCTACGGCATGCGCCTCATTTCCACCGCGCTGCTGCAGGTGGGGCCGGAGCTGGAAGAGGCGGCGCGCGCCGTCGGCGCCAGCCGCGGCCAGGTGACGCGCGACGTGACCCTGCCGCTGATCAAGTACGGTTTGCTGGGCGCCTGGCTGATGGTCTTCCTGATCTTCGAGCGCGAATATTCGACGGGCGTGTACCTGCTCTCGCCGGGCACGGAAGTGATCGGCGCCATGCTGGTGTCGCTGTGGGCAGGCGGTTCGACCGACTTGGTGGCGGCGCTGTCCTTCATCAACATCACCCTGGTGGCCATCGGCCTGGGCATCGCGCTGCGCTTTGGCGTCAAGTTACACAACTGAGTTGCACAACTAAATACAAGAACTGAGACCACATCATGAATGAACTGACCGTCAATGAGCTGTACCTGGACTACGGCACCGGCGCTTCCGCCAACCAGATCCTGAAGGGGGTCTCGATGCACCTGAAAAAGGGCGAAGTGGTCGCCTTGCTGGGGCCTTCGGGCAGCGGCAAGACCACCTTGCTGCGCGCCGTCGCGGGGCTGGAAAGCCCGAAGGCGGGCACCATCCAGATCGGCGAGCGCAATGTCTACGAGGGCGCGAAACACTTCGAGATGCCGGCCGAGCACCGCAACCTGGGCCTGGTGTTCCAGTCGTACGCGCTGTGGCCGCACAAGACGGTGTTCGACAACGTCGCCTATGGCCTCAAATTGCGCAAGATGGGCAGCACGGAAATCGCCGCGCGCATCAAGGAAGTGCTGACGCAGCTGGGCCTGGGGCACCTGGGCGAACGCTATCCGCACCAGTTGTCCGGCGGCCAGCAGCAGCGCGTGGCGATCGCCAGGGCGCTGGTGTACAACCCGCCCGTGATCCTGCTCGACGAACCGCTGTCGAACCTCGACGCCAAGCTGCGCGAGGAAGCGCGCGCCTTCCTGCGCGAACTGATCGTGCGCCTGGGCCTGTCGGCCCTGATGGTGACGCATGACCAGGGCGAGGCGATGGCCATTTCCGACCGCATTTTGCTGCTCAATAACGGCAAGATCGAGCAGCAGGGCACGCCGCAAAGCATGTATGAAACGCCGGACACGCTGTTTACGGCCGAATTCATGGGCAGTAACAACCGCCTGCCCGGCAAGGTGGTGCAGCGCGAAGGCAACCAGGTGCGCCTGCTGGTCGACGGCGCCTCCATGCAGGGCGTGGCGCGCGGCGCCAACGTGGGCACGGAGGTGACGACCATGATACGCGTCGAGGAAGTGAAGATCAGTGCCACGCAGGTGGACAATGCCATCGAGCTGCCGCTACTGACCTGCATGTACCTGGGCGACCGCTGGGAATGCCTGTTCGAGCGCGGCGGCGCCGAGAACATCAGCCTGCGCGCCTATTCGCGCCACAAGCTTGAAGCGGGCAAGTACTGGCTGCATATGCCGGCCGACAAGCTCTGGGTGTTTTAACGGTGCCGTGGTGGCCACGCTGGCGCGCCGTCGGCGCCGCGCTGGCCGCCGGCCTGGCGGGCGCCGCCATCTGCCTGTGGCTGCACACGCCGCTGCCGTGGATGATCGGCCCCCTGTTTGCCACGGCGGGGCTGCGCCTGGCGGGGCGCGAACTGGCTTGCCCCGTGCGCGTGCGCGAGGCGGGCCAGTGGGCCATCGGCACGGCGCTGGGCCTGTATTTCACGGCGCCCGTGCTGGTCGTGCTGCTCGACTACACGCCGTGGATCGCCGGCGCCGTGCTGTTCGCGCTGGCGCTGGGCGCTGCGGGCGCCATGCTGCTGCGGCGCCTGTCCGGCGTCGACCACGCCACCGCCTTTTTTGCCATGGCCGTCGGTGGTGCGTCCGAGATGGCGGTGCAGAGCGAGCGCCATGGCGCCGACGTGGGCAAGGTGGCCGCCGCGCACAGCCTGCGCATGATGCTGGTGGTGGCGACCATCCCGTTCGGCGTGCGCTACTGGGGCAGCCACGGGCTGGAAGCGGGACATGAAAGCTTCGTGCCCGGCGCCGCGCTGGTTGATTATGGCGGGCTGGCGCTGCTGATACTCGTCACCGTATCGGGCGCTCTCGCATGCAAACGGGGCCGGCTGCCCAATGCCTGGGTCATCGGCCCGCTGCTGGCGGCACTGCTGCTGACGGCCTGCGGCATCCATCTGTCGCGCCTGCCCGAGTGGATGATACGCGCGGGCCAGCTGTTCATCGGCATAGCGCTGGGCACGCGCTTCAGCCCCGCCTTCCTCCATGCGGCCCCCCGCTACCTGGCCAGCGTGGCCCTGTGCGCCATGCTCATGCTGTTGCTGGCGGCCGCCTTCGGACTGGGCCTGTCGCACTGGCTGGCCATCCATCCCGGCACGGCCATCCTGGCCACTTCGCCCGGCGGCATCGCGGAGATGTCGCTGACGGCCAAGACCCTGCACCTGGGCGTGCCCATCGTCACGGCCTTTCACGTGGCGCGCATGGTGGTGCTGGTATTGCTGATCGGCCCGCTGTTTCGCCTGCTGCAGCGGTTCTAATTTCCCCGCACCACGATTTCCTGTATCTGCGGCTCGCGCTGGCGCATGAAGCGCACGATGGAGTCCACGGTGACGACGTCGATCTGGCGCGTCATGCGGCGCTCGAACGGATGGTCGTCGAAGGCGATATTGGCGCGGAACATGCGCGCGCCCAGGCGCGTGGCGGCGGGTATGCTGAGCGTTTGCGGCGCATAGCTGGCGCTGCGCAGCCAGCCTTGCGCTTCGGCCCGCGTTTCGATCTTGCCCGGCTCGTTGCTGGCGGCAGCCAAGGTTTCCAGCACCCACTGGTTCGAGTTCTGGTACTTGGTGGAAAACGGGTAGGCCAGCATATTGTAGTGCGGCTCATGCAGGCGCTTCGGCGTGTTGCTGGTCAGCAGGCGCACCAGTTGCTGCTGCGTATCCTGGCCCGGGACCAGGATCAGCGTTTCATACATGAACACGTCATCCATGAAGAAATTGCCCAAGCCTTCGTTGTACAGCGATGATTGCGCCGTGCCGCATTCATTGAGTTCATGCACGACCAGCCAGCGCCCTTTCGGGTGGTCGCGCCAGGCCAGCGCCATGTGCGAATAGCGCAGATTGTATTTCGACAGGTCCTGCCCGGCGCGCGCCACCAGCGCCACCTGCGCGCCCGAGCCATCGAGCGCTTGCAGGGTCTTTTGCGCCAGGTCCATCGACTTGACGAGGGTGGATGCATCCGTTTGCTTTTCCTCGCACGAGCGCCCCGCATGGGCGCCGCCGGCCAGGGCCAGGCTGATGACAATCACGGTCAGGCGTTTCATGGGGTTCACGCTTTCGAATGGTGGAGGATGGCCTGGCCGGCTGCATTCGGCACATAGGCGATGGTCTTGCCCGACAGCACCAGCATGTGGCCCGTGGAGACGGCCACCACGTTGACGACGGTGCCGGCCGCCAGCGACAGGCCTTGCATGGCCTTCTGGCTCAGCTTGACGGAAGCCGTGGCGGCGGAAGACGCGCCCCTGGCTGCGCTCCTCAGCACCAGCACGCTGCCGTCGGCCACATCTTCCACCTTGTCGACGACCACTTCACCGGCGGCGGCCAGTACCGACATGGAACCGACCAGCACGATGGCCGAGGCCATGCTGGCGTTGTCGGACGCGTTGGTGGTGTCGGAATTGGCGGCCTGGGCCAGCGGCGCCAGGGTGGTGGCGCACAGCAGGGCGGTGGCGAGCAGATGTTTCATGGGATGTCTATTCTTCATTGTTGATGGTTACACTTTGGAGTGGTGCAGCAGTGCCTTGCCCAGTTCGTTGGGGATGAAGGCGATGGCCTTGCCGGACAGCACCAGCATATGGCCGGTGGACAGCGCCACCACATTGACCACCGTGCCGGCAGCCAGCGACAGGCCCTTGGCCGCTTGCGTGCTCATCTGGATGGAAGCGCCGCCCGCTTCGGAAGCACCCTTGAGCACGATGACGATGCCTTCGCCTACCGTCTCCACGCTGGCGACCACCACCTGGCCGGATGCGACCAGCATCGACATGGAACCGGCGACAACGATGGCGGAACCCTGGCTCAGGTTTTGCGAGCCTTTCGACAGGTTCTCGGACGCGGCAGCGTGCGCCAGGCCGGGGGCGGCCATGGAGAACGTCAGCAGCGACAGGGACAGGCAGAGGGGCAGCAGGCGTTTCATGTGTTTCTCCTTCAAGTGTGCCAAGTGGCAACGCCATCATTGTAGACTGTGGGCAATTGGTCAATGAAAACGCTACTCGTAGCGGGCAGGCATACCGCAGGTAGCGTATTGTGCTACTTTTTTGCCGCTTGAACCGATGCTATTTTTATAAAGGAAGTGCATGCCGCAAACCCACGCCCTGATCGAAGCCTTGAAACGCCTGCTGAAGGCGCGCGCCGTCACCTATGCCGAGCTGGCCCAGCGCATCGGCGTCTCCGAAGCCAGCGTCAAGCGGATGTTTTCGCAGAAGCAATTTACGCTGCAGCGCCTGGACCAGATCCTGGTGGCCATCGGCAGCGATTTCCAGCAGTTGGCGCAGGCCGTGCAGACGGCGCAGGCCGCGCCCACCCTGATCACGGGGCTGACGTATGCGCAGGAAAAGGAAATCATCGAAGACACCCGGCTGTTCGTGGTGGCCGTCTCCGCCCTGAACTTGCTGCCGCTGGAACAGATCGTTGCCATCTACGACATCAGCGAAGCGCAAGCCGTCAAATATCTGCTGCGGCTCGACAAGATCGGTTTTCTGGAACTGCTGCCGAATAACCGGGTCAAACTGCTGGTGGCGCGCACGTTTGCGTGGATACCGAACGGCCCCATCCACACGTATTTCAAGCAGGAGGCGTATGGCGACTATTTGAATTCCCAATTCGATGGCGAGACGGAATTGCTGCGCCTGGTGAACGTGATGCTGTCGAAGAAGTCCACGGCGGCCTTGCTGGAGCGCCTGAAGCAAGTGGCAGTGGAGTTTTCGCAGCAACACCAGGAAGACGCGCGCCTGCCTGGCGATGAACGCCTGGCCATCAGCTTCATGCTGGCGGCGCGTCCCTGGATGCCGCAGACGTTTAAGGCGCTGCTGCGGCATACGGTTGCGCCAGTCGGCCAGTCGGCCAGTTAGTCAGTCAGCCTAGTCGGCCAGTAAGCTAGTCAGTCAGCAAGCCAGTTAGCAGGCGCTTCCTGGCCGCTAGCCGTGCTGCTTGCCGCCGTCCGTTTTCTCCTGGTCGGCTTGTTCCTGGCCCGCTTGTTCCGGATCCGTTTGCTCCTGTTTCATCTGGGTCAGCAAGCGCCAGGCAAAAAAGCCCAGTACGCCCACGCCCAGCAGCAGGGCGCCCCACAGCGCGGCCAGGCGCCACGGTGCTGCGCCCTGGCTGGCGACGGGCGCGGGCGCCTTGCTTCCGTTGGCCTGGAGCGGTCCCGTGCTGGCCGTTTTGAGGGCCAGCAATTCATCGGCCTGGAAGCCGGGCGCCACCTGCGACAGCGGCTGCGCCACGGCTGCCGCATCGCTCTTGCCGAATGCCAGTTGATAGGGCGGCTTGCCGCTGGCCAGCAATACCATGGTGGCCGGTGTCCAGCCCAGGCGCAAGGCGGGCGCATTGCCGGCGGAGAGCGGGTGTTCAGTCGGCGTCTGCATGACCCACAGCGCCGTCTGCGTCACGGGCATGGCAAGGTCGCCCGAAATCCTTTCCTTGCCATCGAGGCCGATGCGGTAAAACGTGGTGCTCAGCAAGGCATCAAAATACGGGCCTTTTACCGGTTGCGTCTGCTGGCGCAGGTGCAGGCGGTGCCGGGGAACGTAGCTGTTCTGGCGATACACGCCCAGGGTCACGGGCAAGACCACGTTGCTTTGCGTAAATTGCAGGGCGATGCTGTCGGCGGGAATGGCGATGGGCGCGGGATAGCGCCATTCATGGTCCTGCTGGCCGGGCACGCCTTGCAGCACGATGGCGGCGCGCGGCGCGGCGACTTCCGTTTCGCTGACGGCTTGCGCCGCGATCGCCGCAAAGGCCCGCGGTTCGCCCGCTTGCCAGCTCAGGCGTGCATAGCGGAACGCGCGCGGCGCGAAGGCGATGCTGTCGTTGGCCAGGGTTTGCGTGTCGTTGTTGCTGAGCCAATTCAGGGTAGTGGTGCCGATGGCGTCCCATTGCTTCAGGTCGTCGCTTACTTCCAGCAGCACTTGCGCACTGTAATTGTCCGTGCGGGCCGGCGCCGTGAAGCGCAGGGCGGCGATGCGGCTGCCTTGCGCCTGCTTGCCCAGGTCGAGGATCAGCGCCTGCAGCGCGACCGTGCCGGCCGTCGTGCCGGCCCGCGTGCTGACCGACAGCAGCCGGCCATCGTCCGCCGTGTGGATATCGATGCCCTGTACGCCAAGGCTGGACGTGCCCGTCACGGGAAAGATACGCGCGGCAATATTTGTCCGCTGCGTGGCCGATTGCGCGGAAGGCGCGACCATGGCATAGGCCAGGCGCTTGCCGTCGCCGTCGAACAGGCGCACGTCGGCCAGGCTGGCTGAACTGGCGTGCAGGTAGACTTCCCGGGGCAGGGGCAGCTGGACGATGCCTGCGCCAGCGGGCACATGCACGGGCATGCTCCAGCCATAGTCATGTGGCCGGTCCGGCGCCTGGCCCGTTGGCGCGGCCAGCGCGGCACCCATGACCAGCACGCTGCAAAAGAGGAGTGACGATTTCATGCGGCTCCTTGCTGTGGTGCGGCCGGCGCGGCCGGTGCGGCAGCCTTGGGGAAAGGCGCCAGGTAGCCGATCAACACCATCAGCAAGCCCACGCCTACGAAGGACACGATGCGTTCGATGCCGCCCACGTTCGACAGGTCGATGGCGAACAGTTTCAGTACGACCAGCCCCAGCAGCACGGCGCCCAGGCTCCACTGCTGGCGCCGCTGCTGGCGGGCCGCGTGGCGCATCAGCAGCAGGGCCGTGACGCTCCATACCAGCGACAGCATCGCTTGCACGAACTGCGAGGCCAGCATGGCATCGAAGGTGTAGGGCACGCCCAGGTAGTGCGAGACCGTACGCAGCAGCATCAAGTTGAACCAGACATACACGCAGCAGGCGGCCACGGCGGGCAAACGTGCTTGCCACAGGGCGGGCAGGGGGACCTGGCTTGCTGGCAACAAACGGTAGCTGGCTATGGCCAGCAGGATGGCAAAGCCCGTGCTCAGGTCCAGCGGATTGAGCAGCGGCAAATAGGGCAGGGGCGCCATGGCGCCGTCGTCGACGATATTCCACGCGGCGATCAGCAGCAGCGACCACAGCGCGCCCAGCGGTATCAGGGTGCGCTGGTACCACGCCGCAATCGGTGCCACGGGCCAGGCGCCCGTGCGGCAACGGCGGATCAGCCAGGCCAGGGCCAGCATCATGGCCCAGGCCGGCAAGTAGCGGGCCCAGGCGGGGCTGACATTGCCGGCATGGCCCGCCAGCCAGGCGTTCACGTGCATGGCACCCACGGGCCACAGCATCAGCCATGGCGCTGCCGTGCGCAGCGTATGCAGCAGGCGCAGCGCGCGCGCATCGAGTTGCCAGCCCGCTTGCGGCCAGGCCCGCAGCAGGTATTCGCCGGCCGCCAGGGCACTGGCCAGGGCCAGCCAGCTCAAGCCGCCGGGCAGGTAGTCGCGCAGGTACAGCGCCAGCAGCAGGTTGGCGCTCCACAGGCCCAGGCCGAGCCAGGCGGCCACGCTGAACCAGCGCAGCTGCGGCCAGTCCAGGCGCCGCGCCAGGATGGCGAACACGGGTGTCGTGACGCACACGGCAATCAGGTACAGCGCCAGCCAGTGCTCGCCCGCATGCGGCTGCAGGGACAGGTCGCCGTCGATCAGGCGCAGCAGCCAGCTGACGAGCGGCACGAGGATGGCGGCAAACCATAGCAAGCCGCTCCAGGCCAGCAGGGGGCGCGCGACCAGGGCCAGCAGCTCGTCGCCGCCGCGCGCGCGCAGCGCAAGGAAGCGGGCGCTGGCAAAGGCGGCGGCGCCCAGCAGCAGTGCGCTGAGGAAGGAGCCGCCGAACAGGCTGGCCGGATGCTGGTCCCAGAACCAGCTGGCGCGGCTGAGCATGATCATGCCGGCCAGTACCTGCACGGCCAGCAGCAGCGCGCGCGGCGCATGCCATTGCTCGCGCCGCGCCAGCCACGCCAGCAGCGCGGCCACGGCCAGCGCGCTGACGGTGAGCAGGTTCAGCTGCGTGGCGGCTTCCGTGCGCAGCAGGATTTCGCTCCAGATGCCGCCCAGCAGCCAGGCCGTGGCGGCCGTCAGGAACAGCACGGACAGGCCGCTCATGAACTCGGGATGCAAGTGGCTGCCGTGGCGGCGGAAATTGTAGGCCATCACCAGCGCGGCGGCGGCCAGCAGCGCGCAGCCCAGCCAGATGTTGGCGTGCAGGGCCGCTGCCGTATCGAGTTCCACCATGGCGCCGAGGAAGGCAAGCCAGGCGGCTCCCTGGACCAGCAGGCCGAAAGCCCAGGCCAGGGTCTGGCGCTGGCGCAAGCCGACCCAGACGATGCCCGCGCCTTCCAGCGCCCAAGCGGCCGATGTCCAGCGGCCGTCGAGGGCGAACGGGATGGCCAGGGTGCCGAAGACGATGCCCAGCGCGAGGAAGGCTTCGGCCAGCAGCTTGAAGCCATTCCTGCGCCACAGCGCCACGGCCAGTCCCGTGTAGCACAGGCCGGCAATCAGCGCGGAAAACGCCAGGCCGAAGTCAAAGTGCCGCACCAGGCCGTACTGCAGGCCCATGGCCGCCAGCGGCGTGCCGAAGACGAGGGTGCCATCCACGTAGTGCTTGAGGCGCGGCGCCTGGCGCGCGCAGTAGGCGATGGCGATGCCGACATAGAACAGCACGAACAGGATCAGGAACAGCTGCGTCGACAGGTAGTGCTCGGGCGTGTAGCGCAGCAGGCCCCAGGTGGTGGCGACGACAAAGGTGAAGCCAAAGCTCAGCACATTCAGGACGCGCCAGGCGCGTCGCAGGGCGATGGCGAAGACGCCCGCATTGAGCAGCGCGTAATAGCTGAACAGGCCGATATGGTTGCCGCTGCCCGTCGACACGAGCAAGGGCACGGCAAAGCCGCCCACGATGCCGAAGACGGCCAGCCAGACGGCGTTCTGCAGCACGGCCAGCAGGCAGGTGAACGCCGTCAGCACGAACAGCATGGCAAACGCCAGGCCGGCCGGGATCAGCTCATACAGGCGGAAGGCGCCAAACGTCACCAGCATCAATATCGCCAGCGCCGTGCCCTGCAGCGGCAGGCTGATGCCGGGGCGTTTGAGGCGGATGCGCCAGGCCCAGGCCAGCAGGGCGATGTCGGCCAGCGCAATGCCGGCCAGGCGCAGTTCGATGGGCACGGTCACCTGCGCCGACACATACTTGAGCAGGAAGCTGACGCCGAGGAAGAGGATCAGCAAGCCCAGCTTGGCCACCAGGTTGCCCGTGAATAGCCAGTTCTTCGCCTTGGCAACGAGGCCATCGGGGCGGGCGATCCAGGACGGGGTATTCGGCGCGGCAGGGGCGGGCCTGGCGGGCGGCGGCGCCGATGGCGCCGGGGCGGAGGGGGCGGCTGGCGCGGCCTTTGCCAGTGCGACGGGCTCGCTCACGGCCGCTTGCGGCACGGGAGCGGCAGGCGGCGCCGGCGCAGGCACCGGCGGGGCAACCGCAACAGGCGCCGGTACTGGTATTGGCAATGGTGCCGGCAGCGGCGCCGCGCTCACTACGGCGGGCGCGGCAGCAGCGGGCGCTTCGCCTGGGCCTTCCAGCGCCCGCAGGCGCTGCTGGATGCCGTCGACTTCCTTGCGCAGGCGCGCCGTCAGCAATTCCAGATCCGCCACCTTGCGGCGGTATTGCAGCACCAGCACGAAGGCGGTAATGAGCAAGCCTAGGATGAACAGCGTGATCAATCCAAACATGGGGCAGCTTTCCTGAAAGGGCAGGGCGAAGGCGCCCGATGTATGCGCACATTACCTTATTATCAAGAAACAAGCGATTTCTCTCGTGTCGGGGCAAGTGCCAGGAAGTGTGTCCGGAGGCAAGGCAGGCATGGGACAGGAGCGGGCTTTTCATATTGATGCCAAGCAAGATGACGACATTCAGATTGTCGTGCGCAAGATAGTGCTGTATTTTAGCAATTCCTTAATAGCCAGTCCCCATGCCATGAGTCAAAGCAGCCAGTTTTCCTTATTGTCGCAGCGCCGTTTCGGGCCCTTCTTCTGGACCCAGTTCTTTGGCGCCTTCAACGACAATCTGTTCAAGACGGCCCTGATGGTGATCCTCGCCTACGATGCGCTGAGCTGGACCACGCTCGACCCGTCCACCATCACCAACCTGATCCCCGGCCTTTTCATCCTGCCCTACGTCGTGTTTTCGGCTACGGCGGGCCAGCTGGCCGACAAGTTTGAAAAGGCGGGCCTGGCCCGTTTCGTCAAATGGATGGAACTGGCCATCATGGCCGTGGCGGCCGCCGGCTGGATGACGCATACGCTGTGGCTGCTGGTGGCTGCCGTGGTGGGCATGGGCGTGCACTCGACCCTGTTCGGTCCCGTCAAGTATGCGTACCTGCCGCAGCAGCTCAAGCCTGAAGAATTGGTTGGCGGCAATGGCTTGATCGAGATGGGCACGTTTGTCGGCATTCTATTGGGTGAAATTCTCGGCGCCGTCCTGATCGTGCACAAGCCGCTGGGCGTGGAACTGGTGGCGGGCGCGACCATCGCCGTGGCCGTGTTCGGCCTGATCGCCAGCTACCGCGTGCCGCGCACGCCCGCGCCCGAGCCGGACTTGAAGGTGAGCCTGAACTTCGTGGCCGAATCGTTCCGCAACCTGAATTTCTCGCGCAAGAACCGTCCCGTCTTCCTGGCCATGCTGGGCAACTCCTGGTTCTGGTTTTACGGCGCCCTGATCCTGGCCCAGTTCCCCGTGTATTCGAAGGATTTCCTACATGGCGACCACAGCGTGTTCGTGCTGCTGCTGACCGTGTTTTCCGTCGGCATCGGCACGGGTTCTTTGCTGTGCGAACGCTTGTCCGGCCACAAGATCGAAATCGGCCTGGTGCCGTTCGGTTCCATCGGCCTGTCGCTGTTCGGCATCGACCTGTATTTCGCCAGCAATGCCTATGCGAATACGCAAGTGGTCGACGCGCTGGCCTTTGTCAGCCAGGCGGGCGTGCCGCGCATCCTGCTCGACATCGTCATGATCGGCGTGTTCGGCGGCTTCTTCATCGTGCCCCTGTTCGCCCTGATCCAGACGCGCTGCGACCCGAAACACATTTCGCGCACGATTGCCGGCATGAATATCCTGAACGCCCTGTTCATGGTGGCAGCGGCCGGCGTGGCCATCGTGCTGCTGGGCCAGGGGTTTACGATTCCCCAGCTGTTCCTCGTCACGGCCATCCTGAATGCGCTGGTGGCCGCCTACATCTTCTCGCTGGTGCCGGAATTCCTCATGCGCTTCCTCGCGTGGATTCTGATCCAGACCGTGCACCGGGTCAAAGTGGTCGATGGCGAGCGCATCCCCGCGGAAGGTGCGGCGGTGCTGGTGTGCAATCACGTGAGCTATGTGGACGCCATCGTCATCATGGCGGCCAGCCCCCGGCCCATCCGCTTCGTCATGGACCACCGCATCTTCAAGATGCCGCTGATGGGCTGGATTTTCCGCACGGCCAAGGCCATTCCCATCGCGCCGGCCAAGGAAGATCCTTTCCTGATGGAAAAGGCCTTCATCGATATCGCGCAAGCCTTGCATGAAGGCGAACTGGTCTGCATCTTCCCCGAAGGCAAGCTGACACGCACGGGCCAGATCAGCGAATTCAAGGGCGGCATCGCCAAGATCGTCGAGCGCAGCAAGGTGCCCGTGATTCCGCTGGCGCTGCGCGGCTTGTGGGGGCATCTGTTGAGCCACCGCAATGGCCATTTGTTCGAGCGCGCCTTCAAGGCGGGCTTGCGCTCCCGTCTGTCGCTGGCCGTGGGCATGCCCGTGCCGCCCGAGGCCGCCACGCCGGAATTGCTGCAGCAAAAGGTGCAGGAATTGCGCGGCAAGTGGAAGTAACGCTTACTGTGGCCGTCCCGCCGCCGCCCTCTGCGCCAGGTGCGTACTGAGCAGGGCGACGATGGCGGCGAACTCCACGGGCTTCGTCAGGTGATGGTCGAAACCCGCCTGCTCCGTGCGCGAGCGGGCCTCGCCCTGGCCCCAGCCCGTCAAGGCGATCATCAGCACGTCGCGTCCCTGCGCCTTGCGGCGCATGCGGCGCGCCGTTTCATAGCCATCCATGTCCGGCATGCCCAGGTCCATCACGACCAGTTGCGGCCACGCCATATCCACGGCCGCCAGCGCCTGCGCGCCGTCATAGGCGACGCTGGCGGCATAACCTTCCAGCTGGAACAGGCTTTGCAGGGAATCGGCCGCGTCGCGGTTGTCGTCCACCACCAGCACTTGCAACGGCGGACTCGCGCCGGCGGGTGACGCGTTGCCGGCGGCGGCCGTCGCGCCCGGCGCGTCGCTGGCGCTGGCGGGCAAGGTGACGATAAAGCGGCTGCCGCGGCCGGGGCCGTCGCTATGGGCCTCAATGCTGCCGCCATGCATTTCGGCAAATTGGCGTGCCAGGCTGAGGCCGATACCGAGGCCGCTGGCCATCTGGCCCGCTACCGTGGGCCCCTGCTCGAACATGGAAAAGAGGCGGGGGATGGCTTTCGGCTCGATGCCGATGCCATCGTCTTCGACGGCCACCTGCAGCCGGCCCTGCGCCAGGCGCGCCGAAATTTGGATGTGGCCGCCGTCCGGCGTGAATTTCACGGCATTCGACACGATATTGGCGAAGATCTGCACCACCCTCGCATAGTCGGCGTGCAAGGTCACGGCCTGCGGCGGCACGGCGAGCGCAATGCTGATGTGCCGGCTGCTGGCGGCGGGCTGGCACAGCTCGGCCACATGGTCGAGCACTTGCTGCAGATCGAAATCCTTGAGCTGCAACGACACCTTGCCGCTGGTAATGCGCGCCACGTCGAGCAAGTCATCGACCAGGCGCGTCAGGTGCGTCAGCTGCCGCTCGATCACGTCGCTCACCTTGCCCACCTGCACCGAGGCCGGGTACAGATGCCTGAGCAGGGCCACGGAAGACTTGATGGGCGCCAGCGGATTGCGCAGTTCATGCCCGAGGCTGGCAAGAAATTCATCCTTGCGCCGCTGCGTCTCGCGCACCTGGTACTGGCGCTGGCGCGCGCGCAGCATGGCGTGGGCCGACGTGATCAGGGTCAGGATGTGCACGGGGCGTTCCAGCAGGGTCAGGTTGCCCAGGGTGGCAATGGCTTGCTGCAAGGGCAGGGTATCGAGTCCCGCGTGCGTGAGCACGGTGATGGGCAAGTCGGACCAGTCCGGCTGCCGGCGGGCGTAGGCATCGAGCACGGCGTAGACGCCCGCATGCAGCGCCTCGTCCACCGTCAGCACGCCGCCGGCGCCCAGCGCCAGCTGCTCGGCCAGATCGCCGGGGGAGCTGCAGGCATGGCTGGCGATGGCGCTGCCTGCCAGTACCGTGCCGGTCAGGCTGGCGTCCTGGCCGGCCGGCGCGTAGATCAGGATGCGCTGCTCCATGGCGGTTCCTAGGGGAAGGGCGTGCCGCCGATGGTCGGCAAGCCCGACAGGATGCCATGAAAGCCGGCCAGGGCCGGGCCGATGCGGATGCCCTGCGGGCTGATCTCGAAGCGGCGGATGCTGCGTTCGTGCGCGCTGCCGCGTTTCTTGAAGACGGAAATGGCTTGCCGCACCTCGCCCTCCGTTTCGTAGTAGCGCAGCATGATGACGCCGTCGGCCAGGTAGCTGGCGTCGGCCGAGGTCGTCATCGCCGTGCCCAGCATGTTTTGCTGCACGCCGACGAGCAGGGTGGCCACGCCGCGCTGGCCCAGGTAATTGAGCAGTTCGTGCAGGTAGGTGCTCTGGAAGCGCTCGTCGGGCACGGCATGCATGTAGCCGTTCAAGCTATCGATGACGATCACCCGGGCGCCCCGCTCCGCCGCGTCGACGATGGCCTGGGCGAATTCGCCCGGGGTCAGCTCGGCCGGATCGACCTGCTGCACGCTCAGCAGGCCCGCGTCGAGCGCTGCCTGCAGGTGCATGCCCACGTTGCCGGCCCGGTTCAGCAGCTTGCTGCGCGCTTCCTCGAACAGGAACATGGCGCACGGTTCGCCCCGCTCGGTGGCCGCGTGCACGAATTGCGCCGCCAGGGTGGACTTGCCGCTGCCGGCGGGGCCGGAAACGAGGGTGCTCATGCCTTCTTCCAGGCCGCCGCCTATCATGAGGTCGAGTTCGGCGATGCCGCTCGACAGGCGCCGGTGGTCGCCGTCGCGGCGCGTGTCGGCGGCCACCAGGCGGGGATAGACGACCAGGCCGTCATGGGAAATCTTGTAATCGTGCGTGCCGCTGCGGAACGGCACGCCCCGGTATTTCACCACGCGCACGCGGCGCCGGTCGTTGCCATACGCCTGATTTTGCCGTTCCAGCGAGATCACGCAATGGGCCACGCTACGCACTTGCAAGCCATCGTCCAGCGCGGAACGGTCATCGATCAGGACGGTGGTGCAGTGCCGGCTGGCCAGGTATTGCTTTAAAGCCACTACCTGGCGCCGGTAGCGCAGCGGGTTTTCCGCCAGCAGCTGCAGTTCGGACAGCGAGTCGAGCACGAGGCGGGCCGGGCGGTGTTTTTCGATGGCGGCCAGGATGCGCTGGTTGGTCGAGGCCAGTTCGATTTCCGACGGGTGGAAGATTGTGTACTGGCGCCCGGGGTCGAGCATGTCGTCGCTGGGCGCCACTTCCTCGATGGCGATGCCGGCCAGGTCCCAGCCGTGCGACAGGGCGGCGCCGCGCAGTTCGATTGCCGATTCGGCCAGGGCGATATACAGTGCGGGCACCCCGCTGCGCGCCCCTTCGGCCAGGAATTGCAGCGCCAGGGTGGTCTTGCCCGTGCCCGGTTCGCCTTCGACCAGGTACAGGCGGTCGGCCAGCAAGCCGCCCATGAGTATTGTGTCGAGGCCGGCAACGCCCGTCGACAGCAGCGGCGGCGCACCCGGGCCGCCCGCGCCATCGTCCTGCGTGCTGTGTTGCGCCTGTGCCGTCATCGCTGCGCTCCCGCTGTGCCACACCGTGAACGCCATATTAGCGCGTCTGGCGGGGGATGTCTTTTCGATACCATTGGTAAATAATTACTGCGCCTCCCTTGCCGTGACGGACAGTGTTGCGTCCGTGTCGGCTAGTTCAGCAAAGAAATCTTGACCCTGCTAAAGTAATCACTCAATCCACCTTTTCCGCTTTGCCGTTTTTGCATCGCCCGCCTCGTTGCTGCTCCACTTTGCTGGCGTGCCGCCGCTGTCGCTGTCCTCAAATCATTGCTTCATTGATAATTTAATTCGCTTGATGGTTACTATGTTTCAATTGTAACGATGCTTGACGATTTTAGAATGATCGTTCATTCTTTGATCTGCGTTAATAAATTTAGTCATTTCTAACGACACTAGCCAGCTTCTTTTTCAGAAAGTCCAAGATGCAACCAACCTTTTCCTTGACGTCGCCGCGTACGAGCGGCGCTATTGCCGTTCTGTGCGCCACTGTAATCATGGCCGGCTGCAGTAAAAAACAGGAAGCACCTCACGCGCAGCAAGCGCCACAGGTGGTCGTGTTTACTGTTAATCCGGCCGCGTTGCCGATGAGCGCCGAATTGCCCGGCCGCACGAATGCCTACCAGGTCGCCGATGTGCGTCCGCAAGTGGGCGGCTTGATCCAGAAGCGCCTGTTCGTCGAAGGCAGCGATGTGAAAGCCGGCACGGCCCTGTACCAGATCGATCCGGCCACTTACCAGGCTGCCTACAATTCGGCCAAGGCTGCGTTGTCGAAAGCCAAGGCCAACCTGCTGACGGCCGGCCCGAAAGCCACGCGCTACAAGGAACTGGTTGCCATCGAAGGCGTGAGCCGTCAGGAATATGACGATGCCGTGGCCGCGTTCGAGCAAGCGAAGGCAGACGTCGAGTCCGCCACCGCGGCGCTGGAAACGGCGAACATCAATCTGAAATACAGCACCGTGACGGCACCGATCAGCGGCCGCACCAGCCGCTCGACCGTGACGGCCGGCGCGCTGGTCACGGCGGGCCAGGCCGATGCGCTGACCACCGTGCAGCAGCTCGATCCCATCTATGTCGACGTCACCCAGTCGAGCACGGACCTGCTGCGCCTGAAGCGCCAGATGGCCGACGGCTCGCTGAAAAAAGTGGGCGAAGGCCAGGCCAAGGTCGATCTGATCTTGCCGGATGGTAGCAAGTACAGCGAGTCGGGCAAGCTGCAGTTCGCTGGCGTGACGGTCGATCCGACCACCGGCAACGTGATCCTGCGCGCGCTGTTCCCGAACCCGAAAGGCGAATTGCTGCCAGGTATGTACGTACGTGCGCAGCTGGAAACGGGCGTGGATGAAAAAGCCATTACCGTACCGCAAGTGGGCGTGACGCGTAACCAGAAGGGCCAGGCTACCGCCATGATCCTGAACAAGGAAAACAAGGTCGAGCAGCGCGTACTGACCACCAGCGGCACGGTCGGCACCAACTGGCTGGTGACGTCCGGTCTGGCTGCAGGCGACCGCGTGATCGTGGAAGGCTTGCAAAAAATCAAGCCAGGCGCCCCGGCCGTTGCCGTGCCGGCCAAGGCCGAAGCTGCTCCTGCGCCCGCCGCTGCCGCTTCTGCCGCCGCATCGGCTGCCAGCGCCCACTAATTCAGGAGAATATTAATGGCCCGTTTTTTCATTGACCGCCCGATTTTTGCCTGGGTGGTCGCGATCGTCATCATGCTTGCCGGCGTGATTTCGATCCTCAGCCTGCCGATCGCGCAGTACCCGAGCATTGCTCCGCCGTCGATTTCAATCAGCGGCTCCTATCCTGGCGCCTCCGCCAAGACCGTGGAAGACGCCGTGACCCAGGTCATCGAACAAAAGATGAAGGGTATCGACGGCTTGCGCTACATGGCTTCGTCGAGCGATGCGACTGGCGGCATCAGCATCACCCTGACGTTCACCAGCGGCACCAATCCTGACATCGCTCAGGTGCAAGTGCAGAACAAGCTGCAGCTGGCCACGCCACTGCTGCCGACGGCTGTCACGCAACAGGGTCTCGTCGTGTCGAAAGCCACGAAGAACTTCCTGATGGTGTTCGGCTTCATTTCCGAAAACGGCAAGATGGACCAGACCGACTTGAGCGACTATGTGGCCGCCAACGTCGTCGATCCGCTCAGCCGCGTAGCGGGCGTGGGCGACGTGACCCTGTTTGGTTCGCAGTACGCGATGCGTATCTGGCTCGACCCGGCCAAGCTGCAAAGCTTCAACCTGACCCCGGCGGACGTGATCACGGCCGTGCAGGCGCAGAATGCGGAAGTGTCGGCCGGTGAACTGGGCGGCACGCCGTCCGTCAAGGGCCAGCAGCTGAACGCCACCGTGTCGGCGCAAAGCCGCTTGCAAACGGCCGAGCAGTTCGGCGCGATCTTGCTGAAAACCACGACCAACGGCGCCATGGTGTACCTGAAGGACGTGGCCAGCATGGAACTGGGCCGCGAGAACTACAATACCGTGGCCCGCTACAACGGCCATGCGGCCACCGGCGTGGCGATCAAGCTGGCGACGGGCGCCAATGCGCTCGATACGGCCAACGCGGCGAAAGCCATGCTGGGCAACCTGAGCAAGCAATTCCCTGAAGGCATGAGCTACCAGGTGGCGTTCGACACCACCCCGTTCGTGAAACTGTCGATCGAGGAAGTGGTCAAGACCCTGGTCGAAGCGGTCATCCTGGTGTTCCTGGTGATGTACCTGTTCCTGCAGAACTTCCGCGCCACCCTGATCCCGACCATGGCCGTGCCCGTCGTGCTGCTCGGTACCTTCGGCATCCTGAATGCGTTCGGCTACTCGATCAACACCTTGACCATGTTCGCCATGGTGCTGGCCATCGGCCTCCTGGTCGATGATGCGATCGTGGTGGTGGAGAACGTCGAGCGCGTGATGAGCGAAGAGGGCTTGTCGCCGCTGGAAGCGACGCGCAAGTCCATGACGCAGATCACGGGCGCGCTGGTCGGTATCGCCATGGTGCTGTCGGCCGTGTTCGTGCCGATGGCCTTCTTCGGCGGTTCGACGGGCGTGATTTACCGCCAGTTTTCGATCACGATCGTGTCGTCGATGGTGCTGTCCGTCGTCGTCGCGCTGGTATTTACGCCAGCGCTGTGCGCCACCTTGCTGAAACCGGTCGAAAAAGGCCATCACGCGACGAACAAGGGCTTCTTCGGCTGGTTCAACCGCAGCTTCGACAGCAGCAGCAACAAGTACCAGGGCCTGGTCGGCGCCATGATCACGCACCGCGCCCGCTCGATGCTGCTGTATGTGCTGCTGCTGGCCGGCCTCGTGTTCATCTTCATGCGCTTGCCGACGTCCTTCCTGCCGGAAGAAGACCAGGGCATCCTGTTTACGCAGATTCAATTGCCGACGGGCGCCACGCAAGAGCGCACCCTGAAAGTGATCGAGCAGGTCGAAGACCACTTCATGAACAGCGAGAAAGACAACGTCGCTTCCGTGTTTGCCGTCGCCGGTTTCAGCTTCGGCGGTAACGGCCAGAACACGGGTATCGCCTTCGTGCGCCTGAAAGACTGGGCACTGCGCAAGGACGTGGCGCAAAAAGCGCCGGCCGTAGCCGGCCGCGCCATGGGCAAGCTGTTGCAGATCAAGGACGCGATGGTGTTTACGTTCGCCCCGCCTGCCGTGCTGGAACTGGGTAATGCCACCGGTTTCGACATGCAGTTGCAGGATATCGGCGGCGTCGGCCATGACGCCCTGATGGCGGCGCGTAACCAGTTGCTGGGCATGGCCTCGCAAAATCCCACCATGGTGGGCGTGCGCCCGAACGGCCAGGAAGATACGCCGCAGTACAAGATCGACATCGACCAGCAGAAGGCAACGGCGCTGGGCTTGCAGATTGCGGAAATCAACCGCGTGCTGAGCGTGGGCTGGGGTAGTTCCTATGTAAACGACTTCCTCGACCGTGGCCGCGTGAAGAAAGTGTTCATGCAAGGCAATGCCGAATCGCGCATGCAGCCGGAAGACTTGAACAAGTGGTTCGTGCGCAACAGCGCTGGCCAGATGGTGCCGTTCTCGGCCTTTGCCACGGGCAAGTGGATTTACGCTTCGCCACGCCTGGAACGCTACAACGGCTTGCCGTCGGTAGAGATCCTGGGTACGCCGGCACCGGGTCAGAGCACGGGCGCCGCCATGAACGCGATGGAAGCGATGGTGGCGCAGCTGCCGCCTGGCATCGGCTTCAGCTGGACCGGCGTGTCGCTGGAAGAGCGCGAATCCGGTTCGCAGACGCCGCAGCTGTACGCGCTGTCCTTGCTGATCGTGTTCCTGTGTCTGGCTGCGCTGTATGAAAGCTGGTCGATTCCATTCTCCGTGCTGCTGGTCGTGCCGCTGGGCGTCATCGGCGCCGTGCTGGGCACGTGGATGTTCGGCCTGTCGAACGACGTGTACTTCCAGGTGGGCTTGCTCACGGTGGTGGGCCTGTCGGCGAAGAATGCGATTCTGATCGTCGAGTTCGCCAAGGAAATGCAGGAATCGGGCATGTCGCTGCTGGACGCGACCTTGCATGCGGTGCGTCTGCGCCTGCGTCCGATTCTGATGACCTCGATTGCCTTCGGCCTGGGCGTGTTGCCACTGGCTATCTCCAGCGGCGCCGGTTCCGGCAGCCAGAACGCCATCGGTATCGGCGTGCTGGGCGGCATGTTGACGGCCACGTTCCTCGGTATCTTCTTCGTGCCGGTGTTCTTCGTGCTGGTGCGCGGCTTCTTCTCGAAGCCGGACGCGCCAACCACGCCGGCGACGCCAGGCGCGCCAGCCGTCACGCTTTCCAAGGATGTACATTAATATGAAAAAATCGCTACTTTCCATGGCGGCACTGGCCTTGCTGGCCGGTTGCAGCCTGGCCCCCACGTACGAGCGTCCGGCAGCGCCGGCGCCCACGGCGTGGCCGACGGGTCCTGCCTACAAGGCCGACACGGCCGCCGCCGACGCCAAGCCGGTGGCGGACATCGCCTGGCGCGAGTTCTTTGCCGATGCGCGCCTGCGCCAGGTACTGGAACTGGCGCTGGCCAACAACCGCGACCTGCGCGTCTCGATCCTCAACATCGAGAAGGCGCGCGCCACCTACGGCATCGAACGCGCCGCCCTGATCCCGACCCTGTC
Source organism: Janthinobacterium sp. P210006 (assembly GCF_036231885.1). Lineage (NCBI taxonomy): Bacteria > Pseudomonadati > Pseudomonadota > Betaproteobacteria > Burkholderiales > Oxalobacteraceae > Janthinobacterium > Janthinobacterium sp. P210006. Next base: position 1,373,983 of record NZ_JAZARD010000001.1, read on the forward strand.
GGCGTCGGGCGGCCAGACGGCCACGCGCGTGCCGAAGAACGCCAGCGCCACCGGCGAAGCGTCCATCAATCGCCAGTACACGGCGAACCTGGGCGTGTCGGCTTACGAGCTGGACTTCTTCGGCCGCGTGCGCAGCCTGTCCGACAGCGCGCTCGAGCAATACCTGGGCACGGAAGAAGCACGCCGTGCGCAGCAGATCAGCCTGGTGGCCGAAGTGGCCAGCACCTATCTGAACCTGGTGGCCGACCAGCAGCGCCTGCGCGTGGCGCAGGACACCCTGAAGAGCCAGCAGTCGTCGTATGACCTGGCCGTGCGCCGCTTCAGTGCCGGCGCCACGTCGGGCCTGGACAAGTACGATGCGCAGACCAGCGTCGAGTCGGCCCGTTCCGACGTGGCCGTCTACACGAGCCAGGTTGCGCTGGATCAAAACGCGCTGGTCCTGCTGGTGGGCGGCCCCGTGCCGGCCGACTTGCTGCCGCAAGGCGAGTTCGGCACGGTGACGGCTTTGGCGGACATTCCGTCCGGCTTGCCGTCGGACGTGCTGCAACGCCGTCCCGACGTGCTGGCGGCCGAGCGCACCCTGCGCGCGGCCAATGCCAACATCGGCGCGGCACGCGCGGCCTTCTTCCCGCGCATTTCGCTGACGGCGACGGCCGGTTCGCTGAGCGACAACCTGTCGGGCCTGTTCAAGGCGGGCAGCGGCACGTGGAGTTTCATTCCGCAGATCAGCTTGCCGATCTTCGATGGGGGCGTGAACCGCGCCAACCTCGATATCGCCAAGGTGCAGCGTGAAATCTCCGTGGCGCAATACGAAAAGGCGATCCAGGTCGCCTTCCGCGAAGTGTCCGATGCGCTGGCCCAGCGCGGCACCATCGACGAGCGCCTGCAATCGCAGGTCTCGCTGGTGGAGGCGTCGACGAAGAGCTACACTATCCACGACGCGCGCTACAAGCAGGGCGCCGAGTCCTACCTGAACGCCCTGGTGGCCCAGCGCGCGCTGTACACGGCGCAGCAAAGCCTGATCACGGCGCGTTTGGCCAAGTCGACCAACCTGGTGACCCTGTACAAGGTGCTGGGCGGCGGTTGGCAGCCTGAGCAGACAGCCGTCGCGGCGGCTGGCGGCGTCCAATAATCACGGGGACGCCGACGCCGGCCTTGCCCGCAAGGGCAGGGCCGGCGCGCTACTGGAAAAGTCATGAACCAAGTTGAAAAGAAGCATCCGGATCCCGAGCGCGCCAACACGCGGCGCAAGCAGGTGCTCGATGCGGCGGAGAGCTGTTTCAGCCGCCGCGGCTTCCACGGCGCCAGCATGGCCGAGATCTCGAAAGCGGCCGGCATGAGCGCGGGCCACATCTATAATTATTTCGACAGCAAGGATGCGATCATCGCCGCCTTCGTCATGCAGAATACGGAGCGGGTGTCGAACCTGATGCAGGATCTGGCGCAGCGCGAAGATCCGCTGCAGGCCGTGATCGACAATGCGGGCGAGCATGTGCTCGAAGCGCTGGACCCGAAAACGTGGATGATGCCGCTGGAAATTTTTGCCGAAGCGTCGCGCAATCCGGCAATCGCCGAAATGCTGCAATGCTCGGACCAGCGTTCGCGTCAGTTATTTCTCTCCATCATCCGCGACGCGCGCATCAAGCGGGGCTTGCCGGCCGACGAGGAAATGCTGCAAGGGCGCCTGAATGCCCTGGTCGCCATGTACCAGGGATTGCCGGTGCGTTTCATTCATAACCCGGACGTCAAGGTCGAGCCCCTGATCGCCGGTTTTCGCATCATCCTGACGGCCTTGTTGCTGAACGAATAGGGCGCTTGCCACGGGCATGCAAAAAAGTTTGCGCAGTTCGATATGAATCATGCGCAAAGCATGGCAAAAACCTAAAAGCGTCTGCTATAATTCCCACCTCGTCGGGGCGTAGCGCAGCCTGGTAGCGTACATGCATGGGGTGCATGGGGTCGGAAGTTCGAATCTTCTCGCCCCGACCATTAGATTCAAGGACTTAGGCCACTCTTCGGAGTGGCCTTTTTCTTTGGGCTCCCTGTGCGGCACGGCGTCGCCATGACGGCATGCATCATGCGCAGTGCATTTCATCCTCCGTTTCCCCCTCCTGTCCCCCGATTTCCGTTCCCTGTCGCGTAGTCAACCTGGCAATACGGCTTTGGTCTATGATTTGCTGGCACATGCACGTGTGATGTTTTTCCTTCATCCATCAACCATGAGGTGTCCATGATTCGCTATGTCCTGCCTGTCCTGTTGTTCGCCAGCGTACTGCCGGCGCATGCGCAAGCTCCTGTCAATGACGCGCCGCTGATCGAGCGGGCGAAGATCTTTGGCAATCCCAGCAAGTCCGGCGGGCGCATCAGCCCGGATGGCAAGTGGCTGTCGTGGATCGCGCCGCGCGACGGCGTGCTCAATGTGTGGGTGGCGCCGGCCGGCAATCCGGCGCAGGCGCGTCCGCTGACGGAAGAAAAGCTACGTCCCATCCGCAGCAGCTTCTGGTCGCCCGATTCGAAAACCCTGCTGTTTATCCAGGATAAGGGCGGCGATGAAAACTTCCTGCTGTATGGCGTCAATGTCGTGAGCGGCAAGCAGGTCAGTTACACGCCGTTCGAGAAGACCCGCGTGCGGATCGTCCAGATCAGCAGCAAGGTGAAGGACCGCATTCTGGTGGGCATCAACAACCGCGATGCGCGCTGGCACGATGTGTACAGCCTGGACCTGGCCAGCGGCAAGCTGACCCTGGTGCAGCAGAACGATGGCTATGGCGGCTATGTGGCCGACGAGCTGCTCAACGTGCGCATCGCCAGCAAGGCGCGTGCCGATGGCGGCATGACGTATTTCCGCGTGGCCGACGGCAAGGTCGAGAGCACGCCGCTGGCGGAAGTGGGCCTGGAAGATGCGCAGACCACGGCGCCGCTGGCCTTCACGGCCGATGGCAAGACCTTGTACTGGACCGATTCGCGCGGCCGCAATACCTCGGCGCTGCTGGCGCAGGACGTGGCCAGCGGCAAGACCATGCTGGTGGCGCAAGACCCGCGCGCCGACATTTCCGACGCCCTGTACGACACGCGCACGGGCAAGGTGCAGGCGTATTCCGTCGACTATCTGCAGCACGAATACCTGCCGCTGACGAACGACCTGAAGGCCGACCTGGCCTTCCTGAAGAAGCATGCCAAGGGCCAGTTCAACGTGACGTCGCGCACGGAGGCCGATGACAAATGGCTGGTGGGCGTCGATGCCGTCACGGCGCCCGCATCGAGCTGGCTGTACGACCGCAAGAGCAGGAAGCTCACGCAGCTGTACGTGACGCGGCCGGAGCTGGAAGGCGCGCCATTGCTGCCCATGTATCCGCAGCAGATCAAGGCGCGCGACGGCCTGACCCTGGTCTCCTATCTCACCTTGCCGCAGGCCTCGAAGGCGGGCGCCGGCGGCGTGCCGTCGCAGGCGGTGCCGATGGTCCTGCTGGTGCATGGCGGCCCGTGGGCGCGCGATACCTATGGCTATAACAGCTACCATCAATGGCTGGCCAACCGCGGCTATGCGGTGCTGTCCGTGAATTACCGGGGCTCGACGGGCTTCGGCAAGCAGTTCATTTCGGCCGGCGACCTGCAGTGGGGGCGCAAGATGCACGACGACCTGCTCGACGCCGTGCAATGGGCGGTGAAGAGCGGCGTGACCACGGCCGACAAGGTGGCCATCATGGGCGGCTCCTACGGCGGCTACGCCACCCTGGCCGGCATGGCGTTCACGCCCACCACGTTTGCCTGCGGCGTCGACATCGTCGGTCCGTCGAACCTGTTCACCTTGCTGCAAACCATTCCGCCGTACTGGGAAGCGGGCAAGCAGCAGTTCTACAAGCGCATGGGCGACCCGACCACGGAAGAGGGCAAGGCGCTGCTGAAGGAGCGTTCGCCGCTGAATTTTGCGCAGAACATCCAGCGCCCGCTGCTGATCGGCCAGGGCGCGAACGACCCGCGCGTCAACGTGGCTGAATCGGACCAGATCGTGGCGGCCATGGCAGCGAAGAATATCCCCGTCACCTACGTGCTGTTCCCCGACGAAGGCCATGGCTTTGCCCGGCCCGTGAACAATATCGCCTTCAATGCGGTGACTGAAAACTTCCTGGGCCAGTGCCTGGCGGGCCGCGCCGAGCCGATCGGCGCCACCCTGAAGGCTTCCACCGCGCAGGTCAAGCACGGTGCCGGGTTTGCGCCGGGGCTGGAAGAGGCGATGCGGTAACAGGCAATGCCGGCGGGTGCTGCCTGCGCGCCGCACCCGTCGGCAAATTCCGCATTAAAAGAGTTTCAATGAAACAATGATTCATTTAGAATAAGTCACTGTCCTGCCAATATCTGAACGGAAACGCACCATGGATATACTGACCCTCGAGCATTTTGCGCCGCGCCTGAATGAAACGTTTATTTCGGTCAGCGACGGCAACGCGCCGTTCATCCTGGTGGAGGCGCGTCCGTTGCCAGCGTCGACCTTGCAGGGAATGTTGCGCCCGCCGTTCAGCCTGCTTTTCCGCAATTCTTCCGCCATCGTCTTCAACCAGAAAATTTTCCAGCTGCAGCATGACGCTTTCGGCGAAGTGGGGATTTTTCTCGTGCCGGTGGCACGCGACAATCACGGCTTCCTGTACCAGGCCGTGTTCAACTAAGCTCTTGCCCCGCGTGTCCTGATGCGGCTGGAAACAAGGCAGGCTGTGCGCTTGCCTTGTTTCCCCATCCTGCTTGCCTCAATCAAACCGTGGGAACTCTCCCTGCAATGCGATGCAGTAGTTCAGCGCCAGCAAGGGCTGGCGGTTTTCGTGTGCCTGGTTGCCACCGGTCAAGCCGACGACGTTGGGTGCCAGCCTGGTGTCGGGGGTGATGCTGAGCGTCATGGCCGTCGTCTTGCCCGGTGCCAGCAGCAGTGCGTCTGTGACAGGGATATTACTTTGCAGAGTAGCCGTCGGCTGGCGGTTGACCGTCATGACATGCCGGTGCGCTGGCATTTCCTGCGCCGTCAGCGTCACGCCTGCGGAGCCAACGAACTCGCCGATGTCATATTGCGACAGGCCGGGTCCCGTACCCTGGCTGAACGCGGCGCGGCCGACCAGGTTGGGGAGCTGGAAGGTGGTGCTGCCATTGCCGCCATAGGTGGTGCCGATCAGCGCATACAGGGCGCTGTTCTGGTTCACTGACAGGGTGGCGCCGTTGCACAGCGCCCAGCCTGCTGGTGGATAGTTGAAACCGAAGATCTGAATCTCGCCAAGAAATGGTGATGCCACGATTTTTCTCCTGTGAAGTCGGGTGGACTGTCGTCGTTACTGCTGCGAAGGGAAGACGCCCTGCCATGCGATGCAAAATGACACGGCCAGCGTCGGCATGCGGTTTTCATGGGGGAGGTTGGCGCCAGCGAGGCCGCAGGCGACGCCCGACAGCACCGTCGGCGTGCTCCCTGTGGCACTGGTCGCGTACATATTGTCACTGTTGGTGGCGGCGCCCAGCGCCAGCGTCGGCCCCGGCGTTGCGGCATTGGCGGTGGCGTTGGTGGCAAAAAAGATGTGCGTGTGCTGGGGAATCTGATCTATTGTCAAGGTGACCTGCTCGTTGCCACCGGTACCGCCGATGACGCGCGGCGTCAAACCTGCTCCCTGCCCCTGGTGCAAGGGCAACTGGCCGCGCAAGTCCGGCACGGCAAAGGTGTTGACGCCGTCGCCACCATAGGTGGTGCCGATCAACATGAACAGCACTTGATATTCAGAAATGGGTTTGAGGCTGCCGTCACAGGCAAACCACCCGGTGGGTATGCGTGGAAAGGCAAACTGGCGAATTTCACCTACGTAACAATCAGACATGGCTTACTCCGTAAAAAGGCGGGACACGGTTTGTAGCACCTGGGGGAAACCGGCTGCGCTTCGCGGCCACAAGGCACTGCCGCGCGCGACGGTGTTGTCAGGCGAGGTCAGTTGCGCGAGGGGTAGACACCACTCAAGGCAATGTTGAAGTTGATGACGCGGAAGGGTTGCAAATTATTATGCGGGGCGTTGCCGCCTGTCGTAGCCAGCGTCTGTTGCGCCAGCGCAACCTGCGGTCCCGTCGCGGCGACATAAATGGACTCCGCCCCGCTGCCGGCATACAGCGCACCAGCCGGATTCTTGATCGTTCCCGCAGTCGTCAGCGCGCTGGCCGCATGGTTGTGCGCAGGCAGCTGGCTCACTAGCAAAGTGACAGCTTCTGAACCGGCCGGGGTGCCCTGGGTGAGCGGGGATGGTTGCCAGCTGCCGTCGGCAGAGACTCCTGAACCGAAAGGCGTGCGTCCCCGTAAATCGGGCAAGCCGAAGGTTGATTGTCCATTGCCGCCGAACTGGGTGCCCAGCAGGGCAAACAGGGCCGCATTCTGTTGAACGGGCAGTAGCTGCCCGTTACAGGCGGCAAATCCTCTTGGTGCGAAAGCAAAACCGGCCATCATGATTTGGCCTACAAAGACGTCAGACATGGTATTTCTCTCCCCATAACTGTTGTGAAATGGAACATAAGGGTAATACATTTAGCAACGGCAATTGTTTTACATTAAAATATCTTTTTTTGGCAACACTTTTTAGTTGCTTTATTTGCTACTCGTAGTAGCATACGTTGATGTAAAGCAAGCGTCAATAGCGTGAGGCATCCTTTCCGGGGCCGTTGACAGTAGCTGGAATCGACATGAATGGTGGCCACAATGCCTTGTGCCAGAGCCATACCTTCCTCACCCAAGAAATGTATCGAAGGAAAATAATGTTTCTAAATCTCAGCGAATCTGGTTGCCAGTCGGCCACAGTCAGTGGCATGGAGATTTTGGCTGCAGGGAAGCGCGGCGCCATGCGTGCCGCGCTCTTGCCGCCCTGGCTGATGCGCATGGCGGTGGCCATGCTGTTTATCCTGATGGCCTTGTATTCGCAGCATGCGCGTGCGGCCACTGCATGCACGAATCCGGTCAACGTCACCATTTCAGCAGGGGGGACCGTTCTGGATGACTATAATCCCAATGGTTGCACGTTTGGTCTGACGGCGATACAAATTCCGCCGACACATGGCAATATCGTACAGGATCCGGTCAGTACGAATATCGTGCACTATGTTAATAGAGCGAGCGACAACGCCACCTTTGATACCTTTACGGTCGGTGACGATAGTCTGAACCCCATCGTTTATAACGTCACGATACTGTCCACTAAGCCAATTGCCAACGCCGCCAGCGCTACAGTGGCCTATGGCAGCGGCGCCACTACGATCACCTTGAACCTGACCGGCGCGGCAGCGACATCGGTAGCAGTGGCTTCCGCCGCCACGCATGGCACGGCGACGGCCAGCGGCACCAGCATCACCTACACGCCGACGGCAGGCTATGGCGGACCGGACAGCTTTACTTATACGGCCACCAACGGCAGCGGCACCTCGGCGCCCGCCACCGTGACGATCACGGTCAGCCCGCCCACCGTGACGATTACGCCAGCCATCGTGTCGGCAGCCACCGTGGGCGCGGCCTACAACCAGAGCGTGACCGCCGCGAACGGCAAGACACCATACACATATGTGATCAGCTCCGGCACCTTGCCGGCCGGCCTGACCTTGAATGCCTCGACTGGCTTGCTGTCGGGCACTCCGACGGCGGGCGGCAACTTCAACTTCACCGTGCGTGCCACCGACAGTTCGACGGGCACTGGCCCGTATGTGGCAGCGCTGGCCTACACGATGACGGTGTCTGCACCAGCGATCAGCATTACGCCGTCGGTCATGCCGGCGATGACGACTGGCGTCGCCTACAGCCAGAGCCTTGCCGCCAGCGGCGGCACGGCCACATATAGCTATACCATCACGGGCGGCAGCGTGCCGACGGGCCTGAGCCTGGCGGCGGACGGCACCCTGTCGGGCACGCCGACGGCGGCGGGAGCATTCAACTTTACCGTCACGGCCACGGACAGCAGCACGGGCACGGGTGCTCCTTACACGGGTTCGCGCGCCTATTCCGTCACCGTGGCGGCCGGTGCGCCCGTTGCTGGCGATGTCAGCGCCACGGTGGCCTTCGGCAGCGGCCCGACTGCGATCCCCCTGAACCTGAGCGGCGGCGCGGCGACGTTGGTGGCGGTGGCGTCTGCCGCCAGCCATGGCACGGCGACGGCCAGCGGCACCAGCATCACCTATACGCCGACGGCCGGTTACGGCGGGCCGGACACCTTTACCTACACCGCGACCAACGGCATCGGCACTTCGACTGCAGCCACCGTGACGATCACGGTCAGCCCGCCCACCGTGACGATTACGCCAGCCACCGTGCCGGCAGCCACCGTGGGCGCGGCCTACAGCCATAGTGTGACCGCCGCGAACGGCTTCGCGCCGTACGGGTACGCGATCAGCTCCGGCACCTTGCCGGCCGGCCTGACCTTGAATGCCTCGACTGGCTTGCTGTCGGGTACGCCGACGGCGGGCGGCAACTTCAATTTCACCGTGCGTGCCACCGACAGTTCGACGGGCACTGGCCCGTATGTGGCAGCGCTGGCCTACACGATGACGGTGTCTGCGCCAGCGATCAGCATTACGCCGACGGTCATGCCGGCGATGACGGCTGGCGTCGCCTACAGCCAGAGCCTTGCCGCCAGCGGCGGCACGGCCACATATAGCTATACCATCACGGGCGGCAGCGTGCCGACGGGCCTGAGCCTGGCGGCGGACGGCACCCTGTCGGGCACGCCGACGGCGGCGGGAGCATTCAACTTTACCGTCACGGCCACGGACAGCAGCACGGGCACGGGTGCTCCTTACACGGGTTCGCACGCCTATTCCGTCACCGTGGCGGCCGGTGCGCCCGTTGCTGGCAATGTCAGCGCGACGGTGGCCTTCGGCAGCGGCCCGACTGCGATCCCCCTGAACCTGAGCGGCGGCGCGGCGACGTCGGTGGCGGTGGCGTCCGCCGCCAGCCATGGCACGGCGACGGCCATCGGCACCAGCATCACCTATACGCCGACGGCCGGTTACGGCGGGCCGGACACCTTTACCTACACCGCGACCAACGGCATCGGCACTTCGACTGCAGCCACCGTGACGATCACGGTCAGCCCGCCCACCGTGACGATTACGCCAGCCACCGTGCCGGCAGCCACCGTGGGCGCGGCCTACAGCCATAGTGTGACCGCCGCGAACGGCTTCGCGCCGTACGGGTACGCGATCAGCTCCGGCACCTTGCCGGCCGGCCTGACCTTGAATGCCTCGACTGGCTTGCTGTCGGGTACGCCGACGGCGGGCGGCAACTTCAACTTCACCGTGCGTGCCACCGACAGTTCGACGGGCACTGGCCCGTATGTGACAGCGCTGGCCTACACGATGACGGTGTCTGCGCCAGCGATCAGCATTACGCCGACGGTCATGCCGGCGATGACGGCTGGCGTCGCCTACAGCCAGAGCCTTGCCGCCAGCGGCGGCACGGCCACATATAGCTATACCATCACGGGCGGCAGCGTGCCGACGGGCCTGAGCCTGGCGGCGGACGGCACCCTGTCGGGCACGCCGACGGCGGCGGGAGCATTCAACTTTACCGTCACGGCCACGGACAGCAGCACGGGCACGGGTGCTCCTTACACGGGTTCGCACGCCTATGCCGTCACGGTGGCGATCGCTCCCCCCATCGCCAGTGCCGTCAGCGCCACGTTGGCCTTCGGCAGCGGCCCGACTGCGATCCCCCTGAACCTGAGCGGTGGTGCGGCGACGTCGGTGGCGGTGGCCTCCGTCGCCGCGCACGGCACGGCGACGGCCAGCGGCACCAGCATCAGCTATACGCCGACGGCCGGCTATGCGGGTCTTGACAGCTTTACCTATACGGCCACGAATGGCAGCGGCACGTCAGCGCTTGCCACCGTGACGATCACCGTTGGCGTGCCCAGCGTCAGCCTGACGCCGGCCACGCTGGCCAATCCAACGGCGGAAGCAGCCTACTCTGCAACGCTGACGGCAGCAGGCGGCACGGCGCCGTATACCTATAGCGTCAGCAGCGGCAGCCTGCCTGCCGGCTTGAGCCTGAATGCGGCTACCGGTGTACTGTCCGGCACGACCAACGTGGCAGGTAGCTTTACGTTCAGCCTCAAGGCCACGGACAGCAGCACGGGAGCGAGCGCACCGTTCAGTGCGACCAACAGCTATAGCGTGACCATCGCCGCGCCGGTGATCGCGGTGGCACCAGGTACGCTGCCGGCAGCGGCAGCGGCCACCGTGTACAGCCAGCAATTGACGGCCAGCGGCGGCGTCGGTCCCTATGCCTATACGGTATCGAGCGGCAGCTTGCCAGCCGGAATTACCCTGAATAGCAACGGTTTGCTCAGTGGTACGCCAACGGCGGCGGGCAACTTCACGTTCACAGTGCAAGCAGCCGATGCGCACCTGTTTACCGGCACGCAAAGCTATTCCCTGGTCATCTCCTCGGCGGCGCTCAGCCTGACGCCTGCCACCTTGCCCAATCCGACGGCGGAAGCGGCCTACACTGCAACGCTGACGGCAGCGGGCGGCACGGCACCGTATATTTATAGTGTCAGCAGCGGCAGCTTGCCAGTCGGCCTGAGCCTGAATGCGGCGACCGGCGTGTTGTCCGGCACGACGAACGTGTCCGGCAGCTTCACCTTCAGTCTGCGCGCCAGCGACAGCAGCACGGGGACGGGCGCGCCGTTCAGCGCTAGCAACAGCTATACCGTGAATGTTGCTTCGCCGACGATTTCTGTGACGCCAAACACCTTGCCGGCGGCAAGCGTCGCCACTGCATACAGCCAGCAGTTGTCGGCCAGCGGTGGTGTCGGCCCTTACGCCTACACAGTGTCGAGCGGCAGCCTGCCAGCCGGCCTGACCCTGAGCAGCAGTGGTTTGCTCAGCGGCACGCCGACCGCAGGTGGCAGTTTCACCATGAACGTGCAAGCGGCCGATGCGCACCTGTTTACGGGCACGCAAAGCTATACCCTGACAGTGGCGTCAGCTACTGTCAGCCTGACGCCGGCCAGCCTGCCCAATCCAACGGCGGAAGCGTCGTACAGCACAACACTGACTGCGGCGGGAGGCACGGCACCGTACACATTTAGTGTCAGCAGCGGCACCCTGCCTGCCGGCCTGAGCCTGAATACGGCGTCGGGCGTGCTGTCCGGCACGACGAATGTGGCGGGCAGTTTCCCGTTCAGCATCAAGGTCACCGACAGCAGCACGGGCGTGGGTGCGCCGTTCAGCGCCAGCAACAGCTACACGCTGGCGGTAGCGGCCCCCGCCCTGACCCTGACGCCGGCCAGCCTGGCGGCGATCCGCGCCGGCGATGCCTACAGCCAGCCATTCACGGCTGCCGGCGGTATTGCGCCCTATGCGTATTCCCTCAGCAGCGGCACCTTGCCGACCGGCCTGGTACTCGATGGGGCAACCGGCATCGTCAGCGGCACGCCGACGGTGGCGGGCAGCTTTGCCTTCACCCTGCAAGCGAAGGATACGCACCAGTTCACGGTGCAGCAGGCGCTGACCTTGCAGGTGAACCAGGCGCCGCCACCGGTAAACAATGAAACCACCACCACCTCGGCCAACCAGGAAGTGAGCCTGACCATCGCGTCCACCGATGGCAGTCCGATCACCGACGTCACCATCGTCACGCCGCCGCAGCATGGGCGCGTCACGGTGGTGTCGACGGGTGCTTCGGCACGGATGGCACGCGCCGTCGGCGCGAGTTTTAAAGTGACGTATGTGCCGAATGCCGATTACTTCGGTCCGGACAGCTTCAGCTACACGGCGACGGGACCAGGCGGCACCTCCGCGCCTGCCACCATCAGCGTGACTGTGGCGCCGCAGCCGGTGCCCGTGCCCGTCGCCAAGACGGCCACGGTACTGGCTGGCACGCCGGTGACCCTGCACGTGACGGAAGGCGCCACGGGCGGCCCGTTCACGGCGGTGGCCATCACCACGCAGCCGGCCAGCGGCACGGCGGTAGTCAGCGGCATGGACATCGTCTACACGCCAGGCATCAGCACCAGCGGCGACATCAGCATCGGCTACACCGTGTCGAACGTGTTCGGCACCTCGGTGCCGGTGAAAGCGACCATCAGCGTCAATCCGATGCCGCAGGTGGTCAGCCAGAGCGCCACCGTGGTGGCCGGCCTGACGGTCACGGTCGACCTGACGGCGGGCGCCACGGGCGGTCCGTTCACGGCGGCCAATGTGCTGAGCGTGGCGCCGGAAAACGCAGGCAAGGCTGTGGTGCGCGACGTGGGCACGGCCGGCAAGCCGTCGTACCAGCTGAGCTTTACGGCCTCGGGCAAGTTTGCCGGCGCCGCCGTGGTCAGCTACACCCTGAGCAATGCCTTTGCCACCTCGAAACCGGGCGTGGTCAACGTGACCGTGACGGCGCGCCGCGACCCGTCGACAGATCCGGAAGTGATCGGTCTGCAGGCAGCGCAAGCCGACGCGGCGCGGCGTTTCGCCAGCGCACAGCTGTCGAACTTCACGCAGCGCCTGGAAAGCCTGCATGGCGATGGCTGGGGACGTTCCAGCTTTGGCCTGAGCCTGACGTCGCCTGGCGACAGCGGCAATCCGACGGCAGCGCTGGCGCGCTGGCAGGAACAGGAAGCGGACCGCGTGTTCGGCACGGCCGTGAAACCGTTCATGCGCAAGACGGCCTTGCGCCAGCCTGACAGTGGTTTCAGCAGCGAGCGGCAACAGGTGGATGTCAGCGAGGCCACGAATGGCTTGCCGGACATGCCGCAAAGGCCGGACACGCAGAAACAAGCGCTGGCGTTGTGGCTCGGTGGCGCGGTGGACTTCGGCCAGCACTATGTGAATGGCCGCGATACGGGCTTCCGCTTCCGCACCAACGGCATCAGCGTGGGTGGCGATTACCGCATCAGCGACCTGGCGACCCTGGGCGTGGGTGCCGGTTTCAGCCATGATCGCAGCGATGTGGGCCAGAACGGCAGCCGCAGTACGGCGGACAGTGCCGTGGCGGCCGTGTATGGCAGCTTGCGCCCAAGCAAAGGCGTCTTCCTCGACGGTGTGCTTGGTTACGGCACCTTGCAGTACGACGCGTCGCGCTACCTGACCGACGGCAGCGGTTTTGCCACCGGTGAGCGCGACGGCAAACAAGTGTTCGGCGCCGTCGTCGGCGGTATCGAGATGCGCCATGACACCTGGATGTGGTCGCCATATGGGCGCGTGGAACTGATGTCGGCCAAGCTCGATCCGTACACGGAGAAGGCGACGGGCATCAATGCCTTGAGCTACTTCAAGCAAACCGTGCGTTCGCGCATCGGCGCGCTGGGCGTGCGGGCCGAGGGCTTGTACGTGGGCGGCCTGGGCACGTGGTTCCCCCGTGCGCGCCTCGAGTATCGCCACCAGTTCCAGGGTGCCGATGATGCGCGCCTGGCATATGCCGACCTGGTGGCCGACGGCCCCGTGTACGTGATCCGCACCTTGCCGCAAGAGACGGGCAACTGGACGGCGGGACTGGGCGTGAAGCTGCTGCTGTCGAACGGCATGACCATCACGGTGGACTACAACAGCAATCTGAATATGGATAGCGGGCGTACCCAGTCGGTGATGTTCGGCATCGCCATGCCGCTGAAGTAATCACGTAGTCAGGCCAGCCCTGATCGCCGGACCGGAATCACTTCCGGTCCGGCGATTTTTTTTGGGGTTATGTCAGAGTGCCCACGGGTGTTCTTCGGCGCCGGCGACGATACCGCCCAGCACGGCCTGGTCGCGTTCCGCGTGGCTCTGGCGCAGGAATACGGGCAGGTCGGCTGCCAGACGCGCGAAGCGCGCATCGCGGCACAGGGGGCCGGCACCCAGCGCCCGCGTCGCCAGGTGCAGGACCAGGGTGGCGGCATCTTCCACCGCCAGCCGCAGGCGCAGCGCCATTTCCATGGCATCGCGCTGCGGCTGGGCGTCGATCTCGGCGGCGCCTTCGCGCAGCAGGGCGCCGGCGGCGCGCAGCGCACAGTCGATCTGGCCCAGTTGCGCCAGGCGCACGGGATCGGGAGCGGCGTGCTGCGCGCGCGCATGCAGGTGGCTGGCGACGGCGCAGGCCGCGCCATACCACGCGGCCGCGATGCCGGCGGCGCCATGCCAGTAGCCGGGACGGGCCAGATAGGCGCCCGGCGCGCCCACGGGAATGGCGCGCGCGTGGGAAAAGGTCACGTCGACGCTGGCGCAGGCCTGCATGCCGACGGCTTGCCAGCCTTCGTTGGTGACGTGCACGCCGGGCTGCGCCAGTGCCACGCAGGCCAGGCACGCCTGGCCCTTTGCATTCCAGCAACTGATCAAGGCATGGCTGAGGCCATGCGCCCCGGCACACGAGGCCTTGCGCCCGTCGAGCACATGGCGGCCGTCGGCCGTCTGTTGCAGCTTGACGCGCGCGTCCGGCATTTCCGCGCACCACACGCCCCAGCTGCTGCCGGCCGGCACGACGGGGCCGCCGATTTCCGCCAGGATGGCCAGCGCATCGGTATGGCTTTCGTACAGCTTGAGCAGGGAGAGGTCGATGGCGGCGATGGCGGCCAGCATTTGCCAGCGCTGCAGGGTGGCGCCGTGGCCGGGCAGGGGCAATTGGTCCAGCCCCGCGCCGCACAGGCGCCGCAAGCCATCGATGGGGAGGAACGCGCCGTCCTGCGGCTGCAGCAGGGCAGTCAATGCAGGATTGGACGGCAGCGAGAAGGCGTTGGACGGCATGGCAAGCTCCTGTTTTTCAACAGAACAGCTTTTTGTTTTTGCAATGTAGGTTCGATTCTACACCTGCACTGCTCAACGGCCACGCGTCCATGCCACGGCGGGCCAATGGCGCCGCCGCCGCAGATCATTGCTTATTTTTTCACGTAGTGCATGTCCAGGACATACGCACCCTTGTCCAGCATCACCGTGTACAGTTCATTGCCGCGCAAGGACAGGCCGCCGGGGATGCTTTGTGCCGCCTGCATGCCTTCGTCCCACATGCACGATTCGCCATTGTCCACCTCGACGCACCACTGTTGCACGTTACTTCTCAGCACATATTTCACGGTGGGACCGGTCCTCTGGAATGTATAGGCGGGGGTCGACGAGGTGATCTTGTCGACGCGCAAGCTCGTTGCCGCGGCATTGTCCGACAGCTTGATCAGCATGTCGGCGGTGCCGTCCGGCTTGCCGGTGATCCTGGTGCTCATGCCGTCCGTCGCCACCACGGGGCCGGAGCAATCGGCCTTGAAGTAGGTTTCGCCCGTCGGCGTCATTTCCAGTGTACCGCTGCCGTCGTTCTTGAACGCGATGACGAGCAATTGGCGGTCGTGATTGTCGCAGGCCGATTGCCAGGTGCCGATATATGCGGCCAGCGCCGAGGTGCTGCCGGAATCGCCGGCAATCTGCTGCGTCGAACCGCCGCCACCGCCACCGCAGCCGGTCAGGAGTGCCGCGGCCGAGCCGGCCAATACCGCCAATAATTTTTTCATGCATAATCCTTTTCATCCGGCAGCGGTGCGTGCCGTAAGCGCGGATTGATTATAGGATTATTAATAGCTGGTAATTCTCACGGAATCTATCGCTGACTTGATTTGGATCATGTCGCTGAAATGCGTTGAAATGGAGAGCGGGACTGACGGAATGCTGGCGCAATGGCTATTTTCTCGGCTCCGTTATTGTTTTATATCGTGCATATCCAGCACGGAAGTACCGTATTTTTCATCGTGGTTTCCATGAACTGCACGGGCCACTGCGGTCGGGAGCGCTAAAGGCCTCGTCGTAGGCCGATACCAGCGCAGCCAGTCAATGCCACTGTGCCCGATACCATTAATACAGCCCATCCCTTTTTCATGCGTCATTCCTATAAATCACCAACAGGCTGGAAGCCGTGCCGTATGCGCGCGATATTATAAAGGGCATGCCTGTTTCATTATTATGAAATCTGTAATTGGCTGCAATGCTTATATTGAATATGGCCATCGGATAATGTCCGGCCGGAGCGGATGGTAATTCTCCCGTCCGAATGTGGCGGGACGGGGATGAATATCATTGCATGGCGCAGGGAAAAAGCAGGCGGGGTGCCCCGCATAAGGATGCGCGGGGCGTGTATTGATATCGGCGCTTGTCAGGAACGTTATTATCTCGCGAATGGATCAGGTGAAGCGCGTGCCGGCGCCTGACAAGGGCGCCGGCCACGGCCACAGAGGGCCGGCTTAAAACTCTTCCCAGTCGTCGCCAGCCGGCGCCTTCGCAGGCGCGTGCTGTGCCGCTGGCGGCTTGGCGACGCTCAGGCGCTTGGCTGGCACGGGTGTCTTGGGCGTCGCGGCGCGCGGCGTTGCAACGGCTGCTGCCGGCGCTGCCTGGCGCGCCTGCTCGCCCAGCTTGAATACGCTGACTACGTCTGCCAGGTGGCTGGCCTGGTCTTGCAGGCTTTCGGCGGCGGCCGCCGCTTCCTCGACGAGGGCCGCATTCTGCTGCGTCACGCCATCCATCTGCGCCAGCGCCTGGTTGACCTGGGCGATACCGTCGCTTTGTTCGGTGGTGGCGACGCTGATGTCGGCCATGATGGCGGTGACCTTGCGCACGCTGTCGACCACCTGTTCCATGGTGGCGCCCGCTTCATCGACGAGTTTGCTGCCGGCCGCTACCTTGCCCACGGAATCGTCGATCAGCAGCTTGATTTCCTTGGCGGCGGCAGCCGAGCGCTGCGCCAGGTTGCGCACTTCCGTGGCGACGACGGCGAAGCCGCGGCCCTGTTCGCCCGCGCGCGCCGCTTCCACGGCTGCGTTCAGGGCCAGGATATTCGTCTGGAAGGCGATGCCGTCGATGACGCTGATGATGTCGACGATCTTGTTCGACGAGTCGTTGATCGAGGTCATGGTCTCGATGACCTTGCCGACCACTTCGCCGCTCTTCTGCGCCACGCTCGAGGCGGACGCGGCCAGCTGGTTGGCCTGGCGCGCATGGTCGGCGTTTTCCTTCACCGTGCCCGTCAGTTCTTCCACGGATGCAGCCGTTTCTTCCAGCGAACTGGCTTGCTGTTCCGTGCGGGCCGACAGGTCGTTATTGCCTTGTGCAATTTCCGCGCTGGCCCGCGCCACGTTGTCGGCACTGGCTTGCACCTGCAGCAGCACGGCGTGGATTTTTTCCACGAAGTCGTTGAAACCCTTGCCGATCACGGCCAGCTCGTCGGTACCCTTGACTTCCAGCTTGACGCGCAGGTCGGCGTCGCCGCTGGACAGGTCCGTCATGGTGCGGCCCAGGGTGCGCAGCGGACGCGTCAGTTGATTGACGACAAGGATCAGGATGCCGGCCGTGGCCGCCGCGCACAGCAGGGCGACGATCAGGGTGTAGGTCATCAGGTCGCGCGCCGAGGCGGTGGCCACGCTTTTCGGGAAGTTCAGTTCCACGCTCCACGGCGCGATATCGGGGTGGATCTGCAGCGGCTGCAGCAAGTGGATGTAGCCCTTGTCGTCCTCGTATTCATACGGCTGGCCCTGGCGCACCTTTTCCAGGCCGGCGGCCGGCACGTCGTCCGCCTTCTTGCCCAGGCGCTCGGGCACGGGGTGGCTGGCGTACAGGCCGCCGTTCGAGATCAGGGCCAGCTTGCCACCCTCGATCACTTTCAGGTCGGCCAGGATTTTCGTCAGGCGCGTGAGCATGAAGTCGGCGCTGGCCGTGCCCTTGAAGCTGCCGTCGATCATGATGGGCGCGACCAGCGAGGCCATCAGCACATTCTTGCCGTCGACGGGGTAGATATACGGTTCCGTAAAGTAAGTCTTGCCCGTGCGCTTGGGTACGTCATACCAGTCGTTGGCGCCTGCCTTCGGATCGAAGACGATGGGTTCGACTTGCAGCTTGCCGCCGGCGCCCCGCGTCCAGTAGGGCATGAAGCGGCCGGTGGCGTCGTAGTTCGGCTTCTGGTTGGCGAATTCCGCATCCTTGCCGTCGAGCGCGTTCGGTTCCCACGTCACGGCCGAGCCCAGCAAGTCTTCCGAGCTGGTCAGGGTAGCCTTGGTCAGTTCGTTGATCTGTTCGCGCTGCATGGGCAAGTTCGCGCTTTTGGTGCCGCGCATGGCGCCGGCCAGGCTGGACACGCTGGACAGGTTGCTGGCGATGCGCGCCTGCAGGGCGCCCGCCACTTCGCGCGCCGAGGTGCGTGCCAGGTCCAGCGCGGCCGCTTCGGCACTGGCGCTGCTCTTGTAGCCGATCACGGCCGCCGTGACGCCCAGGCTGAGGACGGCGAGCGCGGTGGCGGCGACGCAGATTTTACTGTTCAGTGATAGTTGCATGATGCTGTTCCTTGATGGGGAGGGATATCGGTGTCATGGGCGTCGCGGGTAGCGCGCCTAGAAAGTCTTGCTGACGGCCAGCACGAAGGTGGCCGCGGCAGGGTTCGAGGTGTCGAACTGGCCGGCCGCATTCGGGATGCCCAGCGTGTAATGGTCGTAGGCGTCGGTGGCGCCCCAGGCGCGCGTGACGGCGCCGCTCAGGCTCCAGCCGCCGTCGAAGGCCCGCGTGACGCCCACCTTGGCATCGCGCCAGTCCCAGATGGCATTGCCGTTGCCCGCCACCCGGCCATTGCCGGCGTGCAGGTTCAAGGTCCAGGCGTTGCCCAGGTCGACATTTGCGCCCACATCCAGGTAGCCCGTGCCGCGCGCATTGCTGATGCCGAAAAAGTCGCGCGTGACGGTATGGTTGTACTTGGCGTACAGCATCTTGTAGCTGAGGCCCAGCGACAGTTCGCCATAGTCGTACTTGACGCCCGTGGCGCGGTAGACGGCGCCCGGGTACTTGTAATAGTAGGCCAGAACGCTGTAGCCCAGCTCGCCCACCGTGCCGCCGTAGCCGCCGTAGACATCCCATTCGACGGTGGCATCCTGGATGTAGCGGTCGCTGACGGTGGACGCCCAGGTGCCCAGCGACCAGCCGCTCGGATGCGCGTAGTCGGCGCCCGCCTGCAGCGCGGGCTTGCCCCAGGTCTGGCGAAATCCGCGCGAAATGTATTGCGAGGCGAGGCTGGCGTTGGCGCTGAAGGTGGCGGCAGGATAGTCCGTGGTCTGGGCCTGCGCGGGCAGGGCGGGCAGCAGGAAGATGCAGCCCAGCAAGGATACTGCGGGGAAATGGTGGTGCGATGGCATGGCAGTCGGCTCCGTATTTGCTGGCAGCGGCCGTCCAGGCACGTTGCCCTGATGGTTGCGATAAAAATGCGGAATGGACTTTTGCGGAAGCAAGGCGACGCCGTCTGCACGTTCGCATGAACATGCACACATTCTCACCAAACGTAACCGAAAGGATAGGGGCTAGGGCTAGTGCAAGTCAATAATGTTGCGATGCAGAAATCGTAAGTTGTTGTTTAGCGGCACTTTTTCATGCCGTTGTCACAATTGGCGGCACGCCGCGGCTGGCTGCCTGGCGCAAGGCGGACAGCAAGCCGGGCAGGACCGCGTGCAGGGCAGGCAGGGTGGCATCCGCCAACTGGGCCTGCGCTTCCACGGCGCCCGAGGGCTGGCCCCAGACCACTTGCGCGCTCAGCTGCGCGCTGGCGGCGAGCCCCGTGACGCTGACCAGCAGGGCGACTTCTTCCGGCGCATCCTCGGGCACGTCCTCGAGCAGGCAGGAAATGCCGAAGTGATAATCGTGGAAAGCGCTGGCCGTACCGCTGGAAAAGGCGAAGACGGAGGCGAGCGCCTGTGGCGCTGCAAGCGCAAGGGGCGGCAGCGCGGCGCGGAACAGGGGCAGCAAGTCGTTTTCCAGCTGGAGCACGAGCGGATGCGTGTGGCTAAGGACGGTCATGTGAGGCTGGCAGAAGTGACGGCGCGCGATGGTAGCAGTTTTTTGCACCGTCGTGGCCATGGAACTGGTCCTACCAGTCGCTTCAATCGTCGTCGCTGGTGACGCGCGTGCGCACGAAATCGATATGGCCTTGCATGGCCGTGCGCGCTTCCTCGGGCTGGCTGGCGCAGATGGCCTCGCACAGGGTGCGGTGCTGCGACAGCAACTGCAGCGAGGTGGCGTCGTCCTGCTGCCGCAAACCCGTGCCATTGATGGTGATGTGTTCGCGCAGCATGCCGATGATGCTGGTGTGCAGGTGCAGGAACATGGTGTTGTGCGACGCTTGCGCGATGACTTCATGCAGCCGCGCATCGGCCTGCGCCTCGCCGTGCTTGTCGTCGTCCGCGCGCGCCTGTTCCAGCTCGGCCAGCAGTGCCATGATCAGCGCGCGCTCGCCCGTGCTGGCCCGCTGCGCGGCAAAGTAGGCTGTCGCCCCTTCCAGCACGCGGCGAAATTCCAGGATGTCGTCGCGCAGGGCAGGGTGGTCGGCCACCAGCTGGCTCCATGGCGAGGCCATGCCTGTACGCAACTGATCCGTCACGAACACGCCGGCGCCGCGCCGGCTGCGCACGAGGCCCCGCGCCGCCAGCCGCTGCACCGCTTCGCGCACGGTATTGCGCGAGACCCCATATTGCTGCGCCAGCAGGCGCTCGGCCGGCAGCTGCGCGCCCGCCGGCAAGCTGCCGTCCAGCAAGGCTGTTTCCAGCCGGCGCATCACCGTTTCGACCCTGCCCCGCGTTTGCATGCCTGTCGCCATTGCTGTCTTCCGGTGTTGTTTTAAAGTGGTCCGAGCAATTTGAAGCGGCTCGCGGAAGCTGGAATTATGCGTGAACCGCTCATTCTTAACAACACACAGCGGCGCCGCAGCAACGCACAGAGCGCCGGGGAGACACACTCATGCAGCCAGACCCGCGCCAGCCACGCCACATACCACGCCGCTATCCGCCCGCGCCGCTTCAGGTGTATCTGTTCGCCACCTGCCTGGTCGACCTGTTCGTGCCGCAGGCGGGACTCGACGCGGTGCGCCTGCTGGAACGGGAAGGCTTGCTGGTCCACTATCCGCGGGGCCAGAGCTGCTGCGGCCAGCCTGCCTACAGCAGCGGCAACCCGGAACAGGCGCGTGCCGTGGCCCGCGCCCAGTTGGACCTGTTCGCCCAGCCCTGGCCCGTGATCGTGCCGTCCGGCTCCTGTGCCGGCATGATGCGCCACCACTGGCCGCAGCTGTTCCAGGACGACCCCGTGGCCGGTCCCCAGGCGCGGGAGCTGGCCGAGCGCGTGTATGAACTGAGCGAATTTCTCGTCTGCGTGCTGCAGCTCGACCTGGCGGGCCTGGCCCTGGCCGGCCCGGGGCAGACCGATGAAAGCGTGGTACTGCATACTTCATGCGGCGCGCGCCGCGAGATGGGCACGCGCACCCACGGCGTGGCCCTGCTCGACGCCTTGCCCGGCGTGACGCGCATCGAGCACCAGCGCGAATCGGAATGCTGCGGTTTCGGCGGCACGTTTTCGCTGAAACACCCGGACATTTCCGGCGCCATGGTCAGCGACAAGATCGCCTCAGCCTGCGCCACGGGCTGCGACCGGCTCGTCTCGGCCGACTGCGGCTGCCTGCTCAATATCGGCCACGCCGCGCAGCACCGGGGCGCGCCGCTGCCCGTCGAACACCTGGCCAGCTTCTTGTGGCGCCGCACGGGAGGCGAAGCATGAGCGCCGCCCTGACAGCCCGCGAACGCATGCTGGGACGCCTGCGCTCAGCAAAGCCCTCCGCGCCCGGGGCGGTGGAGGCCATCGATGCCGCCATCGACAGCCACTATCAGGCGCGCCGCACCGCCGCGCCGCTGCCGGCGCGGGACAGGATGGCCGCCATGCAGGCAGCCTTGCGCGCCGCGCATGCGCAGGTCGATTGTGTCAGCACGGACGGCTGGCCCGCGCTGCTGGCGCAGCGCCTCGGCGCGCATGGCGTGCGCCGCCTGCTGCTCGATACAGGCAGCGCCGAAGGGCAGGCCTTGCGGGCCGCCTTGCCCGCTGGCGTCGAGGCGCTGTCTTTCGAGCGGCCGCTGGCCCAGTGGAAGGGCGAATTGTTCGACACCGTCGATGCAGGTTTCACGGTGGCCCGTTCCGGCGTCGCCGCCAGCGGCACCCTCGTCATCGCGCCCGACGCGGCCGCGCCGCGCACGGTGTCGTTGGCGCCGCCCCTGCATATCTGCCTCGCGTATGCGAGCACCCTGCACGTGGACTTGCATGCGGCGGCGTGCGCCGAGCGCTGGGCGGACGGCATGCCGTCCAACCTGGTGCTGGTATCGGGTCCCTCGAAAACGTCCGATATCCAGCAAACCCTCGCGTATGGCGCGCACGGCCCCCGCTGGCTGTGGGTGCTGATCGTCGATGACTTGTCAGCCCAGGAAGGAGGCCAGCCATGAGCGCCAAGCCCATGCAGTTCGTCAAGCCGGCGGACTTCCACGCGCGCGCGCGCGCCGCGCTGGACGACCCGAAGCTGCGCCAGAGCTTTCGCGGCGCCATGGATTTTTTGCAGGACAAGCGCAGCGCCCAGTTCCCGGACGGCGACGAGCTGGAACGCCTGCGCGACCTCGGCGAAGCCGTGCGCCAGCATGCGCTGGCGCGCCTGCCCGATCTGCTGGTGCAGCTGGAAGACAAGCTGACGGCGGCCGGCGTGCAGGTGCACTGGGCCGAGGATGGCGAGCAGGCCAACGCCATCATTCATGCCATCGCGCAGCGCAATGGGGCTTCGCGCTTCATCAAGGGCAAGTCGATGGCCAGCGAGGAAATCGAGCTCAATCACTACCTGGAAGCGCGCGGCATGACCTGCCTGGAATCGGACATGGGCGAATACATCGTGCAGCTGGCCGGCGAAAAGCCGTCGCACATCGTCATGCCGGCCATACACAAGACCAAGGCCGACATCGCCGGCCTGTTTGCCGAGCATATTCCCGATGCGCCGTACACGGAAGACGTCGACAGCCTGATCCAGACGGGCCGGCGCGCCCTGCGCCAGGCTTTCGTCGAGGCGGACATCGGCCTGTCGGGTGTGAACTTCGCGGCGGCCGACACGGGCACCCTGTGGCTGGTGGAAAACGAGGGCAATGGCCGGCTGACGACGTCCGTGCCGGAGATCCATATCGCCATCATGGGCATGGAAAAAGTGGTGGCCAAGCTCGAACATATCGTCCCGCTGGCCAGTTTGCTCACGCGTTCGGCGACGGGGCAGGCCATCACCACGTATTTCAACCTGATTTCCGGCCCGCGCCGCGCCGGTGAAAAGGACGGGCCGCGCGAAGTGCACCTGGTGCTGCTCGATAACGGCCGCAGCCAGGCCTACGCGGACGAACAGCTGCGCGCCACCCTGCAA
Organism: Janthinobacterium sp. P210006; assembly: GCF_036231885.1. Lineage (NCBI taxonomy): Bacteria > Pseudomonadati > Pseudomonadota > Betaproteobacteria > Burkholderiales > Oxalobacteraceae > Janthinobacterium > Janthinobacterium sp. P210006. Next base: position 1,397,147 of record NZ_JAZARD010000001.1, read on the forward strand.
TGCATACGCTGCGGCGCCTGCATGAACCACTGCCCCGTCTACACGCGCATCGGCGGCCACGCCTACGGCACCACGTATCCGGGGCCGATCGGCAAGATCATCTCGCCCCATCTTCTGGGACTCGATGCGACGGCCGACCTGGCGACGGCGTCGAGCCTGTGCGGCGCCTGCGGCGAGGTGTGCCCCGTGCGCATCCCGATCCCGCAGCTGCTGGTGCGCCTGCGCACGGAAGCGAACCGCAATCCGGCAGAGCAGGTGGCCCATCCGCTGCGCGGCCAGGGGGCCAAATTCAGCCGCGGCGAAAGCCTGGTCTGGCGCTTCTGGAGCGGCGCCTTTGCGCGCCCAATCAGTTATCGCCTGTTCCGCTGGGCCGCCACGCGGCTGCGCGCGCTCACGCCGGGCAAGCAGCTGGGTTGGACGCAGCACCGCAAGCCGTTGACGCCGGCGCCGCGCAGCTTGGCCGACCTGCTCGATGCACGGGGGCAAGCGGAATAGCCAGGCCCCTCCACTTCGCAAAAAACACGCTACACACAATTACATCAAAAGCCGTTTTTTCACTCAACCCGCATCCACCGGAGGAGACCCGACATGCACACCTGGACCCAACTTTACACACCGCTCGGCAGCTTGTGGCTGTCGTCGCTGGCGGCAGCCATACCCATCATTTTCTTCTTCATCGCCCTGGCGGCATTGCGCATCAAGGGCCACGTGGCGGCCGCCGTCACCCTGGCGCTGGCGCTGGCCGTGGCGATTTTTGCGTACGGCATGCCCGTGCCGCAGGCGCTGGCGGCGGCCGGCTATGGTTTTGCCTATGGTTTGTGGCCCATCGCCTGGATCATCGTCACGGCCGTCTTCCTGTACAAGATCGTCGTGAAAACGGGGCAGATCGACATCATCCGCGCTTCCGTGCTGTCGGTCACGGACGACCAGCGCCTGCAGGTGCTGCTGATCGGCTTTGCCTTCGGCGCCTTCCTGGAAGGGGCGGCCGGCTTCGGCGCGCCCGTGGCCATCACCTCGGCCTTGCTGGTGGGCCTGGGCTTCAATCCGCTGTATGCGGCGGGCCTGTGCCTGATCGCCAATACGGCGCCCGTGGCGTTTGGCGCCATGGGCATCCCCATCATCGTGGCGGGACAGGTGACGGGCATCGACCCTTTCCTGATCGGCGCCATGGCGGGCCGCCAGCTGCCGCTGCTGTCGCTGCTGGTGCCGTTCTGGCTGGTCTTCATGATGGATGGCGTGCGCGGCGTGCGCGAAGTGTGGCCGGCCGCGCTGGTGACGGGCTTCAGCTTTGCCGTGACCCAGTACTTCACTTCCAACCATATCGGTCCTGAACTGCCGGACATCACGTCGGCCCTCGTCAGCCTCGTGTCGCTGACCTTGTTCCTGAAAGTGTGGCAGCCGAAGAAGGCGAAAGTGGCCCACGCCGTCGGCGGCGGCACGGCCGCATTGTCCGGCTTTGGCGGCGGCCAGGCGGGCGTGCGCGGCGGCGGCAACCGCGCCGCCTCGCCGTACACGATGGCGCAGACCATGCGCGCCTGGGCGCCGTTCGGCTTGCTGACGGCCATCGTCACCGTGTGGAGCTTGCCCGGCTTCAAGGCCCTGTTTGCAGCCGGCGGCGCCTTGTCCGGCCTCGTCATCAAGATCCACGTGCCCTACCTGGACCAGCTGGTGATCAAGACTGTGCCCATCGTGGCGGCGCCGAAGGCGTACGAGGCCGTGTTCAAATTGGACTTGCTGTCGGCCGTGGGCACGGCGATCCTGCTGACGGCTGTGTTGTCGATGCTGATGCTGCGCATGCAGCCGCGCGACGGCTGGAAGGCGTTCGTGGAAACCCTGGTGGAATTGCGCCGTCCCGTGCTGTCGATCGGCCTGGTGCTGGCGTTTGCCTTCGTTGCCAATTACTCGGGCATGTCGTCCACCCTGGCCCTGCTGCTGGCCGGCAGCGGCGCTGCCTTCCCGTTCTTTTCACCGTTCCTGGGCTGGCTGGGCGTTTTCCTGACGGGCTCCGACACGTCCTCGAACGCCTTGTTCTGCTCCCTGCAAAACACGACGGCGCACCAGATCGGCGTGTCCGACACCCTGCTGGTGGCGGCCAATACGACGGGCGGCGTGACGGCGAAGATGATCTCGCCCCAGTCGATCGCCGTCGCCTGTGCGGCGACTGGCCTGGTGGGCAAGGAATCGGACCTGTTCCGCTTCACCCTGAAGCACAGCCTGTTGTTTGCCGTCATCATCGGCATCATCACCATGCTGCAGGCGTACGTGTTGACGGGCATGATCCCGCACTGAGGTTCGTGCGTAGAAGTACGTAGTAAAACTAGATGAAATGCTAGTGAAACGTGCAAAGGGTCATGAAAATGACCTGATGCACTGCAACATGGCGAGGATGGCCCGGCGCAATGCCGGGTCCGCGGCGATACCGTCCGCATCGAGTCCCGACCCCAGTAAAGGCAGGCTGATGCAGGCCTCGTCGATCAGGCGCGCCGACATGGTGCGCACCGTTTCGCGCAGGGCCGCCTGCGCATGCGTGGCGCGCGGCGAAGCGTTCAGCAGCACCAGCGGCTTGTCGATGAATGACTCATTTCCCACCATCCAGTCCAGCGCGTTCTTCATGGGGCCGCTCACGCCATGCGCGTATTCGGGACTGGCCAGCATCAGCACGTCGGCTGCCAGGATGGCGTCGCGCAGGCCCGTCACGGCCGGCAGGCTGTCGGCGTCGAGGTCGGGATTGAATAGCGGTAAGTCACCGAGTCCCTGATAGATGCGGATATCGAATGGCGCCGGGGCAAGTCCGGCAATGGCATGCAGCAGGGCCGTGTTCAGCGAGGCGGCGCGCAGGCTGCCGGCGATGGCGAGGATGGTAATGGGTGTTTTCATTCCGCCTGTATAGCCCATCCTGTGCTCAAGCGCAAGGCGAGCAGGATGGCGCTATCGATGCTGCAACAGCCTATGATGGGCTGCAATGCGTGGCTGGGTACTGCGGTGCTTGTGGTGCTATTAACGGCTCAGGCCGCTCATCCAGCTTGGCTGCGGGTTGGCGCGGGCCAGTTCGCGCATGCGGTATTCCAGGTCGTAGCGGTCGGTCGATTCGGCCAGGTACGCTTCTTCATAGGCGCGTTCGCGGCGGTCGCTGCTTTGGTTCAGCCAGGCACCGACGCGCTTGGCGGCGTGGACCAGGGTGGCGACGATGTTGTTGTTTTGCGTGGTGTGATAGCTAAATGCGGTAGACATGGAAGACTCCTTGTGTGGTGTGCCGCGTTGTGCTGCACTGCAATATAAGTATAGCGATTCCAAGTTATAAGGCTACTTTTGATTTCAAATGTCAGCTATTCAATTTTGAAATAACAGGCGGGAAAGCTGCGCAATACGGGGCTTTAAGGCATAATGCCGGCGCAGTATCGTAGTTTTACTACAAGACTGTTTTATCCTGGATGTTGTTTTCAGACGCAGCCCGCAGACGTGCCGCGCCCGCAAGACATCGTTCTGACGAGAAACGGTCGGCCGTGTGCCTGCCGCGCGCAAAATGTGCCATGCCTGCCCCGTATCGTTGATGGCAGTCATGGTCCACGCTGATATCTGCGTGCGTCTTGCGCGCCTGGTGCTGCCCGGGTGGAATCGCTTCCGTGCCTGGCAAGATCAACTTGGAATTGAAAAATGGAGAAGGTATGGAATACGTAAAGCAAGGCCAGGGCGTACCGTCCGCACGGGCCGGCACGCAAAACAATACAGGCGCCCTGATCATTGTCACGGTACTGTTTTTCATGTGGGGGTTGCTGACCTCGCTCAATGATGTGCTGATTCCCCATCTGCGCTCGATCTACACCCTGACCTATGTCCAGGCGATGCTGGTGCAGTTCTGCTTCTTTGGCGCCTACGCCATCGTCTCGCTGCCGGCCGGCATGCTGATCAAGAAAATCGGCTACCAGCGCGGCGTCGTCGCGGGCCTGCTGATCGCGGCCGCCGGCTGCGCCATGTTCTATCCCGCGTCCACGGGCAGCTATGCGCTGTTCCTCTTGTCCTTCTTCATCCTGGCGGCCGGCATCACCGTGCTGCAGGTGGCGGCCAATCCGTATGTGACGGAACTGGGCGACCCGCAGACGGCGTCGAGCCGATTGACCCTGACGCAAGCGTTCAATGCGCTGGGCACCACCGTGGCGCCTGCGCTGGGCGGCATGCTGATCCTGTCGGGCACCGTGCTGACGGTACAGCAGTTCGACCTGCTGCCGGCGGCCGAGCAACTGGCCTACCGCGCCAAGGAAGCCGCTTCCGTGCAAGGCCCCTACCTGGTGCTGGCCGCGACCCTGGTGATCCTGGCCGTGCTGTTTGCGCTGGCAAAATTGCCGAAGATTTCGCATGCGGACGATGCGGCTGCGCTGGCGCAGGACGGCAACAAGGTCTCGATCTGGTCGCACCGCCACCTGGTGCTGGGCGCGCTGGCCATCTTCCTGTATGTGGGCGGTGAAGTGAGCATCGGCAGCTTCCTGATCAACTTCCTGGGCGAGAGCCATATCGCGGGCCTCAGCCACGCCGACGCCGCCTATTTCGTCAGCTACTACTGGGGTGGCGCCATGCTGGGCCGCTTCGTCGGCTTTGCCGTGATGCGTTACGTCAGCCCGGGCAGGACCCTGGCCTTCAACGCTGCCGTCGTCATCGCGCTGATCCTCGTTGCCGTCTTCTCCAGCGGTCACACGGCCATGTGGGCATTGATCGCCGTGGGCCTGTTCAACTCCGTCATGTTCCCGACCATCTTCAGCATGGCCCTGAACAAGCTGGGCGCGCAAACGGGGCAAGGTTCCGGCATCCTGTGCATGGCCATCGTCGGCGGCGCCATCGTGCCGTTCATCCAGGGCTTCCTGGCCGACCACATCAACCTGCAACTGTCCTTCCTCGTGCCGGCCCTGTGCTACACCTTCATTCTGTACTTCGGCTGGAAGTACGCCAGCATGTACAAGGACGATGCCGCCAAATAAGCGCGGTGCCGTGCGGTAAATAAAAAGGGTGGCTGCGGCCACCCTTTTTTTTGGGTCAGTGGGCGAACTGCGTGCCCAGCACGTCCTGGCAGACTTCGAGCCAGGCGCGCGCCGCGTGCGACAGATAGCGCCCGCTCCAGATGTGCGCCACCTGCCACGCCACTTCCGGCTCGACGATGCGCACCGCATCCAGCGGTTCGCCGGCCAGGCGCCGGATGAAAGGCTCTGGCAGCAGGGCCACGCCCAAGCCCGCCGACGCCATCGCCACCAGCCAGTCCCACTGGCCGCTCTGCGCCGCGATCATCGGCGTGAAGCCCGCTTGCGCGAAATGCTGGCGCAGGCTGCGCGTGAGCGCGAAATCATCTTTCAGCAGCACCAGCGGCAAGTCGGCCAGCGCCTTGAACGGGAGTGTCGTGCGTTCTTTTTGGAACGTGCCCGGTTCGGCCAGGGCCCAGATCGGGTAGCTGGCCACTTCCACGGCCACGAGGTCGAGCTCCGGATCGGCCGGCAGCACCGTCATGCCGATTTCCAGTTCGCCGGCCGCCACCTTGCGCTCGATCTGCTGGCCCGTGTCTTCCTGCAGGGTCAGGCTGATGTTCGGGTGGCGCGCGCGGAACGCTTTCAATACGGGCGTAAACAGCACATTGATCATGGGCGGGATGCCGACCGTCAGGCTGCCGCGCTGCAAGGCCTGGGTGTCGCGCACTTCCAGGGTCAGCTGACGCATATTGGCCAGCATTTCCTGGCCATGCTGGTAGACGATGCGGCCCGTGTCCGTCAGGGTCAGCTTGCGCCCGTCGCGCACGAGCAGCTGCGCGCCCACCTCGTCTTCCAACTGGCGCACCATCTTGCTGATGGTGGACTGGGTCAGGTGCAGCGATTCGGCCGCCTGCGTAAAGCTCGACAGGCGCACGGTTTCCACGAAATAGCGCAGGGAACGGATATCCAAGAGGGTGCTCGGGAGTGGCAGGGCATGAAAATATCGACTGGATGTGGCGAAATTAATTCATGCCATGCATGTAGGCAGGATTTTATACTGAATCCCCTTATGGAGCTGGTGTATGACTGCCATCCAGTTTGAGAATATTAAGAAGATCAGGAGCATCACGATGTACGAGGACCGTATCCGCCACCCAGGCTTGCTCAGCAAAATCATGAGCGCCGATGAGGCAGCCAAATTATTCCACAACGGTATGCGTGTCGGCATGAGCGGCTTCACCCGTGCCGGCGACGCCAAGGCCCTGCCGCGCGCGCTGGCCGAGCGCGCCCTGCAAGATCCGTTGAGCCTGACCCTGATCACGGGCGCTTCGCTGGGCAATGGCAGCGACGGCCTGATGGCCGAGGCGGGCGTGCTGGCGCGCCGCATGCCGTTCCAGGTCGACCCCGTCTTGCGCGGCAAGATCAACGACGGCGAAGTCATGTTCATCGACCAGCATCTGTCGGAAACGGCCGAGCAGCTGCGCTCGGGCAACCTGGCCGCCGTCGATATCGCCGTCATCGAAGCGACGGCCGTCACGGCCGCGGGCGCCATCATCCCGACCATGTCGGTGGGTAATTCTGCCGCGTTCGCCCAGCAAGCCACGCAAGTGATCATCGAAATCAACCTGTCCACGCCGCTGGCGCTGGAAGGCTTGCACGATATTTATATCCCGCAAACCCTGCCGGGACGCGAGCCGATCCCCCTCACGCGCGTCGACCAGCGCCTGGGCAGCACGGCCATCGCCATCGACCCGGCCCGCATCGCCGCCATCGTCATCACGGATAGCCCCGACAGCCCGTCGAACGCCTTGCCGCCCGACGCGGAAACGCAGGCGATTGCCGGCCACGTGATCGCCTTTTTGCAGGGCGAAGTGGCGGCCGGGCGCATGGGGCCGGAATTGCTGCCGCTGCAGGCAGGCATCGGCACCATCGCCAACGCCGTGCTGCATGGCCTGATCGGCTCGCCTTTCAGCAACATGACCATGTATTCGGAAGTGCTGCAGGACAGTGCCATCGAGCTGCTCGATTCGGGCCAGCTGGCGTTCGCGTCGGCTTCGTCGATCACCCTGTCGGCCGCCGTGCACCAGAAGCTGATAGACAATATCGACCATTACCGTTCGAAGATCGTGCTGCGCCCGCAAGAGATCAGCAACCATCCCGAGATCGTGCGCCGCCTGGGCATTATCGCGCTGAACACGGCGCTCGAGTTCGACATCTACGGCAACGTCAATTCCACGCACGTGTGCGGTACGCACATGATGAACGGCATCGGCGGCTCGGGCGACTTTGCGCGCAATGGGCAAGTGTCGATGTTCGTGTCGAAATCGGCGGCCAAGGGCGGGCGCATTTCCAGCGTCGTGCCGATGGTCTCGCATGTGGACCATACGGAGCATGACGTCGACGTGCTGGTGACGGAGTGGGGCTATGCGGACTTGCGCGGCCTGGCGCCGCGCGAACGGGCGCCGCTGATCATCGAGCGTTGCACGCATCCCGACTACCGGGCACAGCTGCGTGCCTATTACGATGCGGCATGCCAGCGCGGCGGCCACACGCCGCATATCCTGCAAGAGGCGCTGTCGTGGCACACGCGCTACCAGGAAACGCAGAGCATGCTGGCAGCACAGTAAGCGCGCGTCAGCGCAAAGAGAGGCAGGACGGGCAGGGCGGTGCAGCACCGCGCCTGCCTTTTTTATTGCTTAGTACATATGCAGCGCCTTGGCGCCCAGGCCCAGCAGGGCAAACGTGGTGGTGGCCTGGATGCCCATGAACCACAGGAAGTGGGTGTGCATGTGCTTGCGGATGTCGCCCAGTTCCGTGCGCAGGGCGTGGCAGTCGCCGCGCAGGTCGCCGCGAAACTGCGTCAGGTCGGCGCGCAGCAGCTGCGATTCGTCGCGCAGCTCCGTGCGTACATTGTCGAGACCGTCGCGCAGGCGCTGTTCCAGGGTCTTGAACCATTGCCGGTCGTGTTCCCGGTCCGTTTCCAGTTTTGTCAGCCGCGCTTCCATACGGACAGCATTGTGCGCGCTTTGCTGTTTGTCAAGCCGGTCCGTGGCATAGGCTTCGTTCATCTCACGCTCCTTCGCGCCAGCCGCGCTGCACCAGCGCAGGCGGCTTCACTCCACTGTCCGCCTTTTCTGTCGGGACGGTTTGCGCCGGATCAAACGTCAGGAAGCCGGTGCAAAGCGCAGGCGGATGCCTGCCGTGACGACGGCCAGCAGGTCGTCGATATGTGCGTTCATTTCCGGGTGCGGCGTCCACGGGTCGTCCGCATCCATGACGATGCGCAGCGACACGAGGCCGTGCAGCGATTGCCAGAAGATCTGCGTCATCGTGTGCAGCGTCGGCTCGTCCTGGCGCACCTGGCCTGCCTGCGCCAGTTCCTTGAACAGGTGCAAGGCATACGCGTACGGGTCTTGCTCGATATTGCCGTGTTCCACCAGGGCCGCGTCGATTTCCGCATGGGGGCGCAGTTCCATGAAGATTAGCGAATATTCGTCGGGATGCTGGAAGCCGTACTCGATGTAGGCGCGGCCGACCAGGGCGATGCGCTGCCACGGATCGTCGCTGGTGGCGCAGGCAGCGCGCATGGCGCGCACCAGTTCCAGCAAGTCCTTGTCCATGGCCTGGGCGATCAGGGTGGCCTTGTCGCGGAACAGGGCGTACACGACGGTGGTGGAAAATCCGGCCGCTTCGGCCACCTTGCGGATGGAGACGGCGCGCGCGCCACCCTTCTTGATGAGGTCTTTGACGACGTCGATGATGTGCTCGCGCCGCGCCTGAGCTTCGCGTAACTTTCTTTCCTGTATGTTAGTTAACTTCTTGTCCACGACTCTTTCCTGGCGACTCTATGAAAGCAAGAATTATAGGGCGGCGATGGGCCGCCAATGTGTCTGGCATTGTTACAATTCAGTTTTTTGTCCGGTCGATGCGACAGCTGGCCGATTTTTCGTGTTTTTGCCCGGCGCTTTTCCATCGATGCCCCGGATTGGTGCATAAATTGCCCGGCCAGGCTTTGCGAACGGGGCCAAAGGGCGGAAAATAGCGGGATAGCTTACACTGCGTTTTTTAGCGCAACGGCGGCAGCCCACGAGGCAACGCCGGAACACTTACATTGGACGGGATCATTACATGACCATTAAAATCAGCCAGAACTTCGACTCGGGTGCCATCGACGTGGTGAGCGCCACCAGTGCCGGCGCCATCGACCTGAACTTGCGCAAGGATAGCCACGCCGACATCCACCAGTGGTTCCACTTCCGCCTGCAGGGCGCGCGCGGCCAGGCGTGCACGATGCGTTTCCTGAACGCGGGCCAGGCCACCTATCCGGCCGGCTATGAAGACTACCAGGCCGTGGCCAGCTACGACAGCGAAAACTGGTTCCGCGTGCCGACCTCGTTCGACGGCCAGGTCATGACGATTTCGCATACGCCGGAACTCGACAGCGTGTACTACGCCTATTTCGAGCCGTATTCGTGGGAACGCCACTTGCGCCTGCTCGGTGAAGTGGCCGAGCATCCGCTGGCGCGCGTGTCCGACCTGGGCAGCACGGTCGACGGCCGCGACATGAACATGGTCACCATCGGCAACCCGCAGGCGGAAAAGAAGATCTGGGTCATCGCGCGCCAGCATCCGGGCGAATCGATGGCCGAATGGTTCGTCGAAGGCCTGATCGATTCGCTGCTCGACGACGCCAACCCGATTGCGCGCAAGCTCTTGCAGCGCGCCGTGTTCCACATCGTGCCGAACATGAATCCGGACGGCTCCATCCGCGGCAACCTGCGCACGAATGCGGCCGGCGCCAACCTGAACCGCGAATGGATGACGCCTACACTGGAAAACAGCCCGGAAGTGCTGTGCGTGAAAAACAAGATCCACGAAACGGGCGTCGACATGTTCTTCGACATCCACGGCGATGAAGCGCTGCCGTACAACTTTGTGGCCGGTAATGAAATGCTGGAAAACTTCACGCCAGAGCAAGCGGCGCACCAGAAGGCCTTCATCGAGCGCTACAAGCAGGCCAGCCCCGACTTCCAGGACAAGTTCGGCTACGCGGCCAGCAAGTACAAGTCCGACATGCTGACCCTGGCGTCGAAATACATCGGCCACCACTTCGGCTGCCTGGCGCTGACCCTGGAAATGCCGTTCAAGGAAAACGCGGACTTGCCGGATCCGGCCGTCGGCTGGAACGGCGCGCGCAGCGCGGCCCTGGGCGCGGCCATGCTGCAGCCTATCCTGCTGTCGCTGGACTGATCGGCGTTGTTCATGGGTATCGAGATCGAGCGTAAATTCCTGCTGGCCGGCGACGCCTGGCGCGGCCTGGGGCAGGCGGTGCTGCTGCGCCAGGGCTATCTGTCGTCGGCGCGCGAGCGCGTGGTGCGCGTGCGCATCGAAGGCGAGCAGGCGATGCTGACCATCAAGGGCGCGAACGTGGGCGCGACGCGGGGCGAGTGGGAGTATCCGATCCCGCTGGCCGATGCGGCCGAACTGCTCGACGGCCTGTGCGAACAGCCGCTGATCGAAAAATACCGCCACCGCATCGAATATGCGGGCATGGTGTGGGAAGTCGACGAGTTCCTGGGCGCCAATGCCGGCCTGGTGGTGGCCGAGATCGAACTGGCCTCGGAAGACCAGCCGTTCGAGAAGCCCGACTGGATCGGCGCGGAAGTGTCGGGCGATGCGCGCTACTACAACGCGAATCTGATCCGCCACCCGTTTTCACAGTGGTGACGAGGCGTCAAAAAGCTTGTTGAAATGAAAAAGGCGGAACTGGGGTTCCGCCTTTTTTGTCTTTGAACGTCTTGTCGTCAACGTATCGACACCTCTTCAAACCGTAGCGAGCAAGCCCGATATCGGGTTGAGTAACGCAGCGGTACTAGAGTACCGCGAGTAACGCCGACCCGAGAGCGGGCTGCGCAGTAGGTTTGAAGAGCGTGTCATCAGATCAATGGAAATGCTCGGTACCCTGTGGCGTATCCTCGGGCATTTCCGCATGCGCCAGCTCGCCCACGGGGTCGGCAAACAGGGGCGCGCCGCAATCGTCGCAGTATTCACCGACAAAACGTTCCGCGTGGCGCTTGATCTGCGTCACGCCGGCGGCGTTCAGGTGCTCGATGATTTCATCGACGGGCGTCTTTTGTTTGTCCAGCGCGGCGATGCCCACCTGGATCAAGCCTTCGATCGGCGTGCCATCCTCGTCTTCCTGGCCGTACAAAGGCCAGACGATGCCGTAGATGACGTCCGGCGCCTGGCGCAGGGTGAAGGCGATGCGGTACTCGTCCACCTGGCCGTCGGCCGCTTCCTCGCCGAAGCCGGCGATGACGGCGCGCAGTTCCGACGGCTCGATGGCCAGTGTGTGCGTCAGGTAATGCACGGCGGCGCGCACGGAGACGGGGCGTATCAGCTTGTCCGCCTCGCGGCAGGCCACGTAGTACGCTTCCGGCAGCAGCAATTCCAGGCCGCAGCCGGGCAGCAGGCGGGCAATCGTCGGCGTCGCCTGCGTGCGCCATTGTTCCAGGGCAGCGCTGCGCTCGGCGATGAAGTCGAGCTGGCTGGCCGGCGTTTGCCAGCGGAACAGCGGTGCGCCGGCGGGCGCCACCACGGCCACCAGCAGGTAGCGCGTGTCGGCCAGGAAAGGCGCCGTTTCCGCTTCCTTGCTTGACGGCTTGACGGCCGTGCCCTTCAGCGCGGCCTGTGCCAGCTTCTGTGTCTTGGCATAGGTTTCGACATGGCTGCGCGGCAACTGGTCGATCGAGTACAGGGTCGGCGCCATGGCCATCTTCGTGCCATCGGCCAGCAAATGGGCGGCAAAGTGCGCGGACAGTACGCCGTGCGCGTCGCCGGCCATGGGGCCGGAGGCGATGGAAAAGCGCGTCCACGCGAGGATGGGCACGGCCACCAGCAGGGCGTCGTAGCGCACGTCGTCGTGCACCATGACGGTCGATTCGCTGACGGCTTCAACGCAGTCCATCAGCACGTCGTAGGCGTTCAAGTCTTCCTTGAACAGGCTGCCCAGGGTGTTGTCGATGGTGTCCTGGTGGCCGGTTTTGAGTAATTTCTGGAGCTGCGTATCCAGGCTGTGTTCCCAAGACCGCTCTTCGAGACGGCTGGCTGCCTGTACGATCGCCTGGGCAAAGGTGACCAGGCGCTGGCTGTCGGCAGTCAGTTTATGGGATGAATCTTTGGAAGGACGACGCATAGCGGGATAAGAGTCTCGGAAAGTGAAAAAAATGGATCAGTCAAACAATGATAAACCCTTATAACCGTATTGTAGAGGATTCGGCCGCACGCAATACGTAAGCTGTCCCTAGATCATGCCGATAGTCGAAATTTCAAGGAGAAACAGGGTGCAGGGACGAAAAAAAGCGCCGGTCGGAACCGGCGCTTTTATCTTGCCTCACAGCTGGGCTGATTACTCGGCCAGCAGTTGACGCAACACGAATGGCAGGATGCCGCCATGCTTGTAGTAATCGACTTCGATCGGCGTATCGATGCGCAGCAGCACTTTCACGTCGACGCTGGTGCCGTCGGCGCGGTGGATGACCAGGGTGGCCAGTTGCTGTGGCTTGATTTCGCCTTCGAGGCCTTTCAGGTCGAAGGTTTCATTGCCGGTGATGCCCAGGGTTTGCACGCTGTCGTCGCCGATGAATTGCAGCGGCAGCACGCCCATGCCCACCAGGTTCGAGCGGTGGATGCGCTCGAACGAACGGGTGATCACGGCTTTCACGCCCAGCAGCTGGGTGCCCTTGGCTGCCCAGTCGCGCGACGAGCCCGTACCGTACTCTTCGCCGCCGAAGACCATGGTTGGCGTGCCTTCAGCAACATATTTCATCGCTGCGTCGTAGATCGACATTTCTTCGCCGGAAGGCTGGTGAATCGTGATGCCGCCTTCGACTGCCGAACCGTCTGCCTTGGCAGGGATCATGCGGTTTTTGATACGCACGTTGGCGAACGTGCCGCGCATCATGATTTCATGGTTGCCGCGACGCGAGCCGTAGGAGTTGAAGTCCGCTTTCAGGACGCCGTTTTCCTTCAGCCATTTGCCTGCAGGACCGTTTTCCTGGATCGAACCGGCTGGCGAGATGTGGTCGGTGGTGATGGAATCGCCGAACACGCCCAGTGCGCGCGCGCCTTCGATGCCGGTGGCCACGGCCGCTGGCGTCATCGAGAAATTGTCGAAGAACGGAGGTTCCGCGATGTAGGTCGATTTCGGCCAGTTATAGACTTGACCGGACACGGTGGTGACTTTCTCCCACAGCTTGCCTGGCGCGCCCTTGACGTCCGCGTAGTTGTCCTTGAACACTTTGGCGTTCATGGCGAACTTCATCATGGCCGAGACTTCAGCCGAGGTCGGCCAGATGTCGCCCAGGTAGATGTCCTTGCCGCCCTTGCCCTTGCCGACTGGTTCCGTCATCAGGTCGCGCGTCATGTTGCCGGCGATGGCGTAAGCGACGACCAGCGGTGGCGAGGCCAGGAAGTTCGAGCGGATGTTCGGGTGAATACGCGCTTCGAAGTTGCGGTTGCCCGACAGCACGGCCGATGCGACGATGTCGTTGGCGGCGATGGCGGCGTTCATTTCAGGCGTCAGGTCGCCCGCATTGCCGATACAGGTGGTGCAGCCGTAGGCGGTCACGCCGAAGCCCAGTTTTTCCAGGTACGGCAGCAGGCCGGCAGCCGTCAGGTACTCGGTGACGACGCGCGAGCCAGGGGCCAGCGAGGTCTTGATGTGCGGAGCGACTTTCAGGCCCGCTTCCACGGCTTTCTTGGCCAGCAGGCCGGCAGCCAGCATCACGCTCGGGTTCGAGGTGTTGGTGCACGAGGTGATCGCAGCGATCAGCACGTCGCCGTTCGACACTTTCACGCCGTTCGTCGTTTCGTACACGGCAGCCAGGTCGGCCGGGTTCTTGTTGAAGCCGTTTTCCGTCGTCGGCTTGGCGAACAGCTCGGCGAAGTTGGCTTTCACGTTGCCGATTTCGATACGGTCTTGCGGGCGTTTCGGGCCGGCCAGCGATGGAGCGACCGACGCCAGGTTCAGTTCCACCACGCGGGTGTAGTCGATGTCGCCGGCTTTTGGCACGCCGAACAGGTTCTGCGCCTTGAAGTAGCCTTCGAACGCGGCGATTTCAGCCTTGCTGCGGCCCGTGCCCTTGAAGTAGTCGATGGTGGCTTCGTCGACTGGGAAGAAGCCCATGGTCGCGCCGTATTCCGGAGCCATGTTGGCGATCGTCGCGCGGTCGGTCAGGGTCAGCGATTCCGTGCCTTCGCCGAAGAATTCGACGAACTTGCCGACGACTTTCTCTTTGCGCAGCAATTCGGTGATGGTCAGGACCAGGTCGGTGGCGGTGCAGCCTTCGCGCAGCGCGCCCGACAGGTTCACGCCGATGACGTCAGGCGTCAGGAAGTAGACCGGCTGGCCCAGCATGCCCGCTTCCGCCTCGATGCCGCCCACGCCCCAGCCGACCACGCCGATGCCGTTGATCATGGTGGTGTGCGAGTCGGTGCCGACCAGGGTGTCAGGGTAGTACACGTCGCCGGCTTTCTTGCCTGCGTGGTGCACGCCGCGCGCCAGGTATTCCAGGTTGACCTGGTGGACGATGCCGAAGCCCGGTGGCACGACGCCGAAGGTGTCGAATGCCTGCATGCCCCATTTCATGAACTGATAGCGCTCGTTGTTACGCGAGAATTCCAGTTTCATGTTCAGGTCCAGCGCTTTCTTTTCGCGGTAGTGATCGATGGTGACCGAGTGGTCGACCACCAGGTCGACCGGTACCAGCGGTTCGATTTTCTTCGCGTTGATGCCCATCTTGGCGGCCACGTTGCGCATCGCTGCCAGGTCGGCCAGCAGCGGTACGCCGGTGAAGTCTTGCAGCACGACGCGCGCCACTACGAACGGGATCTCGTCGGTGCGCTCGGCGGTCGGGCCCCAGCTCGCCAATTGCTTGACGTGTTCTTCGGTGACTTTTTTGCCGTCGCAGTTGCGCAATACCGATTCGAGCACGATGCGAAGCGACACTGGCAGGCGGGAGACATTGATGCCCAGGCTTTTTTCCAGCGCAGGCAGGGAGTACAGCTTGCCCTTCTTGCTATCCGAAATATTAAAGTCCTTGAGCGTGTTCAGAGTGTTGCGGGACATGACCTCTCCTTGTTGGGTATCGTCTATTTATTGATTATTCAAATTACAAAACATGACTGAGCCCCCGAAGAGGCCCTTGCTGCTCACATCAGCCGCCGGTCGCCGGCAGCACGCCCAGCGATGGCGGGGCTTCCACCACTGCCGCCGGCTTGGCTTGCTCCGCATCCTTGCATTCGTTGGCCAGCTGGCGGCCTTGCTTGGAGTCGAGCAGCATGCCTTTGGCCGGGATGCCGATCCAGACCAGACCGTACAAGCGGTTCTCGAAGCGGTTGGCGCCGGTGGTGGTGCCCACGCGGCTCAGGCGGTGCAGGCGCTTCTTCCAGCGCAGGGCGATGTGTTTGTCGTCAGTCGCATTGGTGTAGATGGTAATCTTGTTACCAAGTTCACAATTGAAGTCGGTGGAGGCGGAGCCTGCCGTATCCGGTTCATCGGACTCTTCCTTGTCGACCACCGACATGGCCAGCGGATGCGCTTCCTTGGCGGCCGCCTTGGCCTTGGTGGTCTTGGCTTTCGGCTTGGCCTTGGCCGTCTTGACCGCCTTGGCGTTTGCCGCGTCCTTGGTGTCCGTGGCGGCGAAGCTGGCTGGCGCCAGCGTGAGGGTCATGGCGCCCAGCGCGACGCTGCAGGCAATTGCTAATTTGGAGATGGACATCGTGTAATTCCTGTCAGTTTTCAGTGGTGCTGGTAGGCAGCGCGTTCAATAATGCAGCGGCCGCCTCGGGCAGGCCCAGGCCTGCCAGTTTGGCGCGTTGCAAAACGGTCCAATAATATCGGTAGCTGGCGCGGTCGTGCAAGCGGCCATTTTGCGCAATCGGTCCCCAGTTGGCGCGCAGCGCTTCATTAAGGATGTTGCTGGCCTCGTTGACTTCGGACAGGCGCGGCGTGAAGGCCTTGATGATGGGCTTGATCTGGTCCGGGTGGATGCTCCACATGCGCGTGTAGCCGAACTCGGCTGTAGCGCGCTGGGCATCGTTTGCCACCACGGCCGAATCGCGCACGTCCGTCGTCACGTTATGCGACGGCACCTTGCCGTGCGCGTGGCAGGCGGCGGCCACTTCCAGCTTGGCGCGCACCACCAGCGGGTGCGTGAACTGGCCCGGCGTGCGCATGGCGGCGGCGGGAATGGCGCCGTAATGGGCCGACACGAAATCCATGATGCCGAAGGACAGGCATTCGACCTGGGGCAGGGCGGCGATGGCGTAGGCGTCGCGCAGCGCGCCATGCGTCTCGATCAGGATGTGCACGGGCAGGTTGTCGCGGCCGGCGCGGCGCGCGTGCAGGTTGATCAGGTCGATGGCCAGCATGGCATCCTGCACGCCACCCACCTTCGGCACGGCGATATAGGCCAGGCGGCTGGCGGCGCCGCAGATGATTTCCACGTCGCGCGCGAAAAACGGGCTGTCGACGTCGTGCACGCGCACGCCGATGCGGTTGAACTGGTTCTCGTCGCTGGCCAGCAGGCCGGCGATCATGTGGGCATGGGTTTCTTCATTGCCGGCGCTGGCGCCGTCTTCGCAGTCGAACGTGATGTCGAACAGGGGGCCAAGCTCTTGTTGCAAAGCAATCGATTTACGCATCAGCTTTTCGGAGCCGGCGTAGTGGTCGCAAGCGGCGAGCAACAGCGGCTGGCGTTTGCCTTGGAATAAAACCTCGGAAGGGTGCATGCTTAAGGCATTTCTGCAGGTAAAAACTACTTGATAAACAGTCGGGCCGCACAGGCCGCGCCGCGCCATGCGCGTAGCGGCCTGCGTAGCGGGCGGCACATCTGTGCCGCGCCGCCAGGACTGGACTTAGGCCAGCAGGTGTTTCACGCCTTCGCGCTCTTCGGTCAGTTCTTTCAGGGTCAGGTTGATGCGCTCTTGCGAGAATGCATCGATTTCCAGACCTTGAACGATGGTGTACTCACCGTTGTCGGTGGTGACCGGGAAGCCGAACACGGTGCCTTCAGGAATGCCATACGAGCCATCCGAAGGAACGCCCATGGTGGTCCACTTGCCGGCGGTGCCCAGCATCCAGTCATGGATGTGGTCGATGGCGGCGTTCGCTGCCGACGCTGCCGACGACAGGCCGCGCGCTTCGATGATGGCCGCGCCGCGCTTGCCGACGGTCGGCAGGAAGGTGTTGGCGTTCCATTCCTGGTCGTTGATCAGGTCCTTGACAGCCTTGCCGTTCACGGTGGCGAAGCGGTAGTCGGCGTACATGGTTGGCGAGTGGTTGCCCCAGACGGTCAGCTTCTCGATGTCTTTCACGGCGGTGCCGGTCTTGGCAGCGACTTGCGACAGCGCGCGGTTGTGGTCCAGGCGCAGCATGGCGGTGAAGTTTTTCGCCGGCAGCGATGGTGCCGATTTCATGGCGATGTAGGCGTTGGTGTTGGCCGGGTTGCCGACCACCAGTACCTTGACATTGCGCGAAGCGACGGCGTCGAGCGCCTTGCCTTGTACCGTGAAGATCTGTGCGTTCGCTTCCAGCAGGTCCTTGCGTTCCATGCCTGGGCCGCGTGGACGCGCGCCCACCAGGACGGCCACGTCGACATCCTTGAATGCGGTCAGCGGATCGGAGTGGGCGGTCATTTCCGTCAGCAGCGGGAATGCGCAGTCGTCGATTTCCATCATCACGCCCTTGAGCGCCTTCTGGGCTTTTTCGTCCGGGATTTCAAGCAGTTGCAAGATGACAGGCTGGTCTTTGCCGAGCATGTCGCCATTGGCGATGCGGAACAACAGGGCGTAGCCGATCTGGCCGGCGGCGCCGGTCACTGCAACACGCATTGGGGTTTTAGCCATGATGAATCTCCAAAAATGGGAAAGAAAACGGGCTTGAAGCTGGGCTTACGCTTATCCGGAAAAACTATAATGATACCAAAACCGGCCCGCGCCACCGAATTGCTGGTGTACGCTGCCGTCACGCTTGTGCTGCACGAGACCAGAGTGGCTGGCCGACAACATAAAACGCTGGCTCACAAGTTTTATCGAGGGCAGTTTAGGCCTCCGATCTGTATCTGTCAATCATATCTTATGTCTTATATAAGACAGATAACTACGTGTGTTTTACTGGACGCGGGCAGTGATTTGTGTTGAAATGTCGGACTATGAATTCCGCCTCGTCCAATCTGACCAACAATGCCACTGCTGCAAGCGGGGCGGTCAGTCCGACCGCGGGCACCCCGGCCACGCCCGTCGCCGCAGCGGCCAATGCCCCTGCCGCCGTGGTGGCCGGCACCAATACCACTGCGGCGGCGCTGCCTGTCGCTAGCGCTTCGCCCACCTTCAGTCCCCTGTACCAGCAGATCAAGGCGCTCATTACGCAGAGCCTGCAATCGGGCGAATGGAAGCCGGGCGAGCTGATTCCCAGCGAAGTCGAGCTGGCCGGCCGTTTCAAGGTCAGCCAGGGCACGGTGCGCAAGGCCATCGATGAGCTGGCCGCCGAGAATCTCGTCATGCGCCGCCAGGGCAAGGGCACTTTCGTTTCCACTCACCATGAGGCGCGCGCACACTTCCGCTTCCTGCGCCTGGTGCCGGACGAAGGCGTGCCGCATTACCCGGAAAGCAAGTTTATCGAAGTCAAGCGCGTGCGCGCGCCGGCCGACGTGGCGCGCCTGATGGACCTGAAATCGGGCGACGCCGTCATCTTCATCAAGCGCGTGCAGTATTTCGACGGCGTGCCCACCATCGTCGAGGAGCTGTGGCTGCCCGGCCTGATCTTCAAGGGCCTCACGGCCGAGCGCCTGGTGGAATACAAAGGGCCCATGTATGGCCTGTTTGAAACGGAATTTGGCACGCGCATGATCCGCGCGTCCGAGCAGATCCGCGCCGTGTGCGCCGATGCGGGCGCCGCGCAGCTCCTGAATATCGACCTCGGCACGCCCTTGCTCAGTTCCGAGCGCGTGTCGTTTACCTACGGCGACAAGCCGGTCGAACTGCGCCGGGGCCTGTACCTGACCAGTCGTCATCATTATCAGAATGAACTCAGTTGAAGCGGCGGGGTGCCTGCGGGCGCCCGAACAAGCAGCAAGGCTGAAGTGCATCGCTTGCAAGATGCCTGCCGCAAGGCGGGCAACGGAGACAACAGAAAGCGCAGCGACAGCATGGCCAGCCCCGGCGGGCCGTGCTTTGCCGGCGATTCTGTAATTAAATTACGTGAACTACGGAAAGTAGCGCGGTATTTTGTAGTAAAAAACCATTTTGGTTATATGTAACAATAGATATTGGTATGGGTTGCGAAAATCGGCGAAAATCGCGGCTTCAATATTTAGTTGAAATTCAAAGGGGAGGTTTTTGTTATGTCTGAAGCCGTAAGAGAAGTACCAAAAAAAGAACGGCCGCAATTCCGTAACATTCATGTTACCGAATTGTCGAACTACCGCATGGCTGTCGGCGCCATCGTCTCGATCCTGCATCGCATCAGCGGTTTCATCATTTTCGCCTTGCTGCCGTGCATCCTGTACATGCTGGAACTGAGCCTGCGTTCCGAGATGTCCTACGCCTACTTCCAGGGCATCGCCTCGCACTGGTTCGTCAAGCTGATCACCCTGGGTCTGGTCTGGGCCTTCCTGCACCACTTCTGCGCCGGTATCCGTCACCTGTTCATGGATGTGCACGTTGCCATCGAAAAAGATTCGGCACGCAAGACCGCGTCGTCCGTGCTGGTCGTGAGCCTGGTGTTGACGGCCCTGGTCGCTTTGAAACTGTTTGGAGTATTTTAAACATGGCAGACAATAATATCGGACCGAAACGCCTCGTCGTCGGTGCCCATTACGGCTTGCGCGACTGGCTGGCGCAACGCGTCACCGCCATCGTCATGGTGGCATATGTTGCCATCCTGCTTATTTCTTTCTTGACTGGCAGCAACTTCAGCTATGAAGGCTGGGCCGGTCTGTTCGCACAGCAGTGGTTTAAATTGTTCAGCCTGGTGACCTTCGTCGCCCTGTTCTACCACGCATGGGTCGGCGTACGCGACATCTGGATGGACTACGTGAAAAGCGCTGGCCTCCGTCTGACCCTGCAAATTGCCACCATGCTGTGGTTGATCGCTTGTGCCGGCTGGACGGTACAGATACTCTGGAGTGTGTAATCGTGGCAGCATATAAATCTGCAATCCCTACCCGCCGCTTTGACGCGGTGATCGTTGGCGCCGGCGGTTCCGGCATGCGCGCGTCGTTGCAACTGGCTGAAGCCGGCTTGAACGTCGCCGTCCTCTCGAAAGTTTTCCCGACCCGCTCGCACACCGTTGCGGCGCAGGGCGGTATCGGCGCGTCGCTCGGCAACATGGCCGAAGACAACTGGTTCTGGCACATGTTTGACACCGTCAAGGGCGGCGACTATCTGGGCGACCAGGATGCCATCGAATTCATGTGCCGCGAAGCACCGAAAGTCGTGTACGAGCTGGAACACTTCGGCATGCCATTCGACCGCAACCCTGACGGCACCATCTATCAGCGTCCATTCGGCGGCCACACGGCCCACTTCGGCGAAAAGCCGGTGCAGCGCGCTTGCGCGGCAGCCGACCGTACCGGTCACGCCCTGTTGCACACCCTGTACCAGCGCAACGTGCGCGCCCGTACGCACTTCTTCGTCGAATGGATGGCACTCGACCTGATCCGTGACGCCGACGGCGACGTGATCGGCGTTGTGGCGCTGGAAATGGAAACGGGCGAATGCATGATCCTGGAAGCAAAGACGACGGTCATGGCTACGGGCGGCGCAGGCCGTATCTTCGCCGCGTCGACGAATGCGTTCATCAATACCGGCGACGGCATGGGCATGGCGGCACGCGCCGGCCTGCCGCTGCAGGACATGGAATTCTGGCAGTTCCACCCGACCGGCGTGGCCGGCGCGGGCGTATTGATCACCGAAGGCGTGCGCGGCGAAGGCGGCATCCTGATCAATAGCGAAGGCGAACGCTTCATGGAGCGCTATGCGCCGACCCTGAAGGATCTGGCGCCGCGCGACTTCGTGTCGCGTTCGATGGACCAGGAAATCAAGGAAGGCCGCGGCTGCGGTCCGAACAAGGACCACGTGATGCTGGACCTGCGCCATATCGGCGCCGACACCATCGCCAAGCGCCTGCCGTCGATCCTGGAAATCGGCCACAAGTTCGCCAACGTCGACGCCACCAAGGAACCGATTCCTGTCGTGCCGACGATTCACTACCAGATGGGCGGCATCCCGACGAACATCCACGGCCAGGTCGTCACCCCGACCGGTCCGGACAATTCGGCGAAAGTCGTCAACGGCCTGTACGCGATCGGCGAATGCGCCTGCGTCTCCGTGCACGGCGCCAACCGCCTGGGCACGAACTCGCTGCTGGACCTGGTGGTCTTCGGCCGCGCGGCCGGCAACCACATCGTCAACAGCGGCCTGAAAGCCAAGGAAAACAAGCCTTTGCCAGCCGATGCGGCCGACTTTGCCATGGGCCGCTTGCAGCGCCTGGAAAACTCGACCGGCACGGAAACCGTGCAGGGCGTGGCGAACGACATCCGTGCAACGATGCAGAAGTACTGCGGCGTGTTCCGTACCGACGAGATGCTGAACAAGGGCGTCGAAGAAATCATGAAGCTCGACGAGCGCCGCAAGCACGTCTCCTTCAAGGATAAATCGATGGTCTTCAACACGGCCCGCGTGGAAGCGCTGGAGCTGGACAACCTGATCGAAACGGCGAAAGCGACCATCGTTTCGGCAGCAGCCCGCAAGGAATCGCGCGGCGCCCACGCCCAGGACGACCATCCGCAACGTGACGACGACAACTGGATGAAGCACACTCTGTGGTATTCGGAAGGCAACCGACTGGAATACAAGCCAGTCGTGACCAAGCCGCTGACGGTTGATACCTTCAAACCGAAACCACGTACTTTCTAAGGCTATACCATGGCACGCACTCTCAAATTCAAAATCTACCGCTACGATCCTGACCAGGATGCCAAGCCGTACATGCAAGACCTGACGGTCGAACTGAAAGACACCGACAAGATGCTGCTCGACGCGCTGCAGCGCATCAAGGCGGACGTCGATGACTCGCTGGCCCTGCGCCGCTCGTGCCGCGAAGGCGTGTGCGGTTCGGACGCGATGAACATCAACGGCAAGAACGGCCTGGCATGCACGACCAACCTGAACGAGCTGTCCGAGCCTATCGTGCTGCGTCCGTTGCCAGGTTTGCCGGTCATCCGCGACCTGATCGTCGACATGACGCAATTCTTCAAGCAGTACGATTCGATCAAGCCTTTCCTGATCAACGACTCGATCCCGCCTGAAAAAGAGCGCCTGCAGTCGCCGGAACAGCGCGAAGAACTCGATGGCCTGTACGAGTGCATCCTGTGCGCATGCTGCTCCACGTCGTGCCCGTCGTTCTGGTGGAATCCGGACAAGTTCGTCGGCCCGGCCGGCCTGCTGCAAGCCTACCGCTTCATCGCCGATTCGCGCGACGAAGCCACGGGCGCGCGTCTGGACAACCTGGAAGACCCGTACCGCCTGTTCCGCTGCCATTCGATCATGAACTGCGTCGACGTCTGCCCGAAAGGCTTGAACCCGAACAAGGCGATTGGCAAGATCAAGGAATTGATGGTCCGCCGCGCGATCTGATTCTCCTGATCGCGTCCGCCGGGCGCCGTTTGCGGGAAGAGGGTATCCTCTCTTGCCTGCAGGCGGCGCCTGCAAAGCAGCACCGTGCCGCAAGGCACACGTAAAGTGGTAAACCAAATGACAGAATCAATTTTGTCCTCGCATCAGGCCGACCCGGCCAACCGCGCCCGCCTGCGCTGGCGTTCACGCCGTGGCCTGCTGGAAAACGACATTATCCTGACCCGTTTTCTCGATGCGTATGAAACCGAATTGACCGATGAAGAAGTTGACGCGCTGACGCGTTTGCTGGATTTATCGGACAATGCGTTAATGGATCTGGTACTGGCCCGTAAAGAGCCGGAAGGCGAAGTCGATCTGCCGCATGTGCGCGCACTGCTGCAACGACTGCGCATTGCCTAGACGCCTGGGCGATATATTGCAAACGGTGCGAGTGGCGCGCTGTAGCACTGCCGAATTGCGGTGCGAATTGCAGCCAGAATTTTTGATTTTAATTTCGACTCACTCCCGAGAAGGAAGAGCCCATGAATATCTCTGACACAAAAGCTACCCTGTCGTTCTCCGATGGCAGCCCATCGCTTGAATTTCCAATCTACAAAGGCACGGTTGGCCCGGACGTCATCGACATCCGCAAACTGTACGCCGGTAGCGGCAAGTTCACCTACGACCCAGGCTTTATGTCGACGGCCGCCTGCAACTCGTCGATCACCTACATCGACGGCGACAAGGGCGAGCTGCTGTACCGCGGTTACCCGATCGAACAGTTGGCCGTCAACGCCGACTTCATGGAATCGTGCTACCTGCTGCTGAACGGCGAATTGCCGAACGCAGCGCAAAAAGCCAAGTTCGTCGATACCGTCACCAAGCACACGATGGTGCACGAACAGATGCAATTCTTCTTCCGTGGCTTCCGCCGCGACGCGCATCCGATGTCGGTCCTGGTGGGCACCGTCGGCGCGCTGGCATCGTTCTACCATGACTCGCTGGACATCAACGACCCGCGTCACCGCGAAGTGTCGGCCATCCGCCTGATCGCCAAGATGCCTACCCTGGTCGCCATGACCTACAAGTACTCGGTCGGCCAGCCGTTCGTGTACCCACGCAACGACCTGTCGTACAGCGCCAACTTCATGCACATGATGTTTGCCAATCCGTGCGAAGAGTACAAGGTCAACGACGTGCTGGTGCGCGCCCTGGACCGCATCCTGATCCTGCACGCAGACCACGAGCAAAACGC
Source organism: Janthinobacterium sp. P210006 (assembly GCF_036231885.1). Taxonomy (NCBI): domain Bacteria; kingdom Pseudomonadati; phylum Pseudomonadota; class Betaproteobacteria; order Burkholderiales; family Oxalobacteraceae; genus Janthinobacterium; species Janthinobacterium sp. P210006. The sequence goes on from NZ_JAZARD010000001.1 coordinate 1,421,030, forward strand.
TTCGACCTCGACCGTCCGTCTGGCCGGTTCGTCGGGCGCCAACCCGTTCGCCTGTATCGCTGCCGGTATCGCCTGCCTGTGGGGCCCTGCCCACGGCGGCGCCAACGAAGCGGCACTGAACATGCTGAAGGAAATCGGCACCGTCGAGAACATCCCTGCCTTCATCGAGCAAGTCAAGGACAAGAACTCCGGCGTCAAGCTGATGGGCTTTGGCCACCGCGTGTACAAGAACTTCGATCCACGTGCCAAGCTGATGCGTGAAACCTGCTACGAAGTGCTGCAAGAACTGGGTCTGCAAGACGACCCGCTGTTCAAGCTGGCGATGGAACTGGAAAAGATTGCACTGAACGACGACTACTTCGTGTCGCGCAAGCTGTACCCGAACGTCGACTTCTACTCGGGCATCGTGCAATCGGCGCTGGGCATCCCTGTCTCGCTGTTCACCGGTATCTTCGCCATGGCCCGTACGATCGGCTGGATCGCCCAGTGGAACGAAATGATTGCCGATCCGGAACAGAAAATCGGCCGTCCACGTCAGCTGTTCGTCGGTTCGACCACGCGCGAAGTACTGCCACTGGACAAGCGCGCTTAAGTCAAGCCGCCGCATTCTTGCCGGGCCTCTGGGTCCGGTGCGCAAAAGCGAGCCTTCGGGCTCGCTTTTTTTATGCGTGTTTTATTGGCCGTTGCAACGGCAAGCTGCCGGGCTGTTATGCTCGGGCCCTGGATCAACAGGAAGCACAACGCAATGAACGAAGACATATGCGCCCCCAGCGGCGTGGCCCTGGGCGATACGGGCTTTGGCTACACCTTGTCGCTGATCGGCGGCAAATACAAGATGCTGATCCTGTACGCGCTGGCGGGAAACACCGTGCTGCGGCATAACGAACTGAAGCGACATCTCGGCGGCATCGCCTTCAAGACCCTCAGCGTCGTCCTGAAGGAGCTGGAAGCCGACGCGCTGATCGTCCGCAAGGAGTATCCGCAGGTGCCGCCCAAGGTTGAGTATTTCCTCTCCAGCAAGGGGGCATCGCTGATTCCCGTGCTCAATACCCTGTGTGAATGGGGCGAGCAGCACCAGCCAGGCTGATCCGCATGCGCATGCCACTGAAGGGCTTTCTGCGCTCATGCAACTTACTTTTCTTACTGTATGAGTAGTAAATGTGCGTACTTGTGAAAAGTACTCGCTATAGCTATGCTGTTTCTGCCCCTGAAGGCGCGACCGCGCGCCTGGGGGCAGGGTGCCGGCTTGCCTGCTTTCCTGCGAATGCGGGCCCGGCGCGCCCATCCCATACTCAGGAAAGCAGCCTCATGAAAACTCTCGTTATCGTCTTCCATCCCTCCATCGCCACCTCGGTGGCCAACAAGCGCTGGCTGCAGGAGCTGGCGCAGTATCCCGAGCGCTACACCATCCACCATGTGCACGAGGCTTATCCGGACGGGCACATCGATGTGGCGCGTGAGCAGGCGCTGGTGGAAGCGCACGCCAATGTGGTCTTGCAATTCCCCGTGTACTGGTTCAACTGCCCGCCCTTGCTGAAGCGGTGGCTCGATGACGTGCTGGCGTATGGCTGGGCCTACGGCACGGGCGGCGACGCCTTCAAGGGCCGCAAGGTGGCGCTGGCCGTCACGGCAGGCATCCGCCAGGAAGACTTCACGCCGGAAGGCAAGTGGAACGTGACCCTGGCGCAGCTGCTGGCGCCGTTCGATGTCACCCTGGCGTACATCGGCGCCGACAACCGCCGCTTCTTTGCCTTCTATGGCGCCGAAGACGGGCCGACGGAGGCGGGCTATGCCGAGCGACTGGCGCGCAGTGCGAAGGAATATGAACGCTTCCTGGCCGCCTTGTAAGGCAGACTACGCCTCAATTCAGTGCGGCTACCAGGCAGTGCAGTTCCACGTGCCGGCCCTCGAGTTGCAGGCTGCTGCCTTCATAGGGCTGGGGCATGACGATGCAGCGCGGCGCATTGTGCTTGAGGATGCCGCCCCAGTGGGCGACCCTGGCGCCCGCCTGGCGGCGGATCGCCTCGACCGTGGCGCCGCTGGCGAGGATGCGGGCTTGCGGAAACGCGTGCTGCAGCACGCCCAGGCCGAAGTACGCTTGCGGCTCGGCGGCGCTGATATAGATGGTGGTCAGGCGCTTGCCGCTGGCGGCGATGGTGTGCGCTAACTGCGCCGCATCGTCGCGCAGGAACTGGGCATTGACGAGGATGGCATCGGCTACGCCGCTCAGCAGCAGCGAAGTCGATGGCGCGCGGCCCAGCACATCCAGATGAAAGGTGTCCAGCGTGCGGAAGGGGCGGGCGGCGCGTGCAAGCATATTATTCTTTCGATATCAGATACTCCTGTCGCATATTATCCTTTCGTCCAGGCGGGGAAAATAGGGTAGATTGCAATACTTAGTTGCATGAATCGAACGAATCAAGGGAGAGCCGCAGATGGACCGCATCACCGCCGCACAAGTGTTTGTCGCCATCGCCGAGCGCGGCAGCATGGTGGCCGCCAGCGAAGCGCTCGACATGTCGCGCGCCATGGTGACGCGCTACCTGGCCGAGATGGAGCAGTGGGCAGGGGCGCGCCTGCTGCATCGCACCACGCGCCGCCTGAGCCTGACGGATGCGGGCGAGGCCACCCTGGCGCGCTGTCGGCAGATGCTGGAGGTGGCCGGCGCCATGGCCGTCACGTCGCCCGAAGGCGCCGATACGCCGCACGGCTTGCTGCGCATCACCTGTTCGCAATCGCTGGCGCAGACGGCATTGGCCGGGGCAGTGACCGCTTACCTGCGGCGCTACCCGCGCGCCGCCGTCGACCTGCAGATGGAGAACCGCGCCGTCAACCTGGTGGAACAGCGCATCGACCTGGCGATCCGCATCACGAACGCGCTCGAGCCGAACCTGATCGCGCGCCAGCTGGCCAGCTGCGCTTCCGTGGTGTGCGCCGCACCATCGTACCTGGCCGCGCATGGCACGCCGCGCCGGGCGGAAGACCTGGCCCTGCACAACTGCCTGACCTATACGTATTTCGGCAAGAGCCTGTGGCAGTTCACGCACGACGGGGAAGCGCTTACTGTCCCCGTCAGCGGCCGCCTGTCGGCCAATGAGTCGCTGGTCCTGCTGGTGGCCACGGTGGCGGGGGCGGGCATCGCCATGCAGCCGCGCTATTCGGCCGCGCCGCTGATCGCCAGCGGGCAACTGGTGGAACTCCTGCCCGCGTATCAGCCGCAGGACATGGGCATCTACGGCATCTATACCTCGCGCCAGCACATGTCGCCGTTGCTGCGCACCATGCTTGATTTCCTGGTGGAATGGTTTGCCGGCGATCCCGATTGGCTGGCGGCCATCGCGTCGGCGCCGTTGCCTGGCAGACCAGTTGGGCGCAAGCGGCTCGCCGGCGGGGACAGGGAAGTGCCGTAAGGGCAACAATAACAGGCTGGCAAGCCCGGGAAAATCAACAACACAGCTTACATTTGCTTGCCAAATAAAATTCAACGAGCGGTTGTTGCGTTACAATACCGCGTGCTATTCTAAATGACGGTATGAAGAATGCTGGCGCAATAAAAAAGCCCTTCCCCCACAACTTGATGTGCAATCCGCTAACCGGTCAGGCCGTGTCGCGGAAGGTTAGATTAACCCGCTAATCTCGCGAAGCGCGAAGAAAGGTGAGCAATATGATGCAACAATTTACGTCCAACTCCTACCTGTTCGGTGGGAATGCTCCGTACGTGGAAGATCTGTACGAAGCGTATCTCAATAACCCAGGTTCGGTACCGGACAACTGGCGCGCCTATTTCGACGCGATGCAGCACGTGCCTGCAGTCGATGGCACCAACAAGCCTGACGTGGCGCATGCCTCCGTCGTCGCCTCGTTCGCCGAGCGCGCAAAAGCAGGCCCGATCCGCACAGTGACCGCTTCCTTCGATGCCGAAATGGGCCGCAAGCGTGTTGCTGCTACGCAACTGATCGCCGCTTACCGCTACCTCGGTTCGCACTGGGCCAACCTGGATCCGCTGCAACGCCAGGAACGTCCGATGATCCCCGAGCTGGAGCCGAGCTTCTACGGTTTCACCGATGCGGACATGGACACCGTGTTCAACATCAGCAATACCTATTTTGGCCCCGAGACCGCCACCCTGCGCGATCTGCTGAACTATCTGCGCGATACCTACACGCGTTCGATCGGTGCCGAATTCATGTACATCTCCGATCCGGCCGAAAAGCGCTGGCTGCAGGAGAAACTGGAAGCGATCCGCTCCACCCCGAATTTCACCCCAGAGAAAAAAATCCATATCCTCGACCGCCTGACCGCGGCTGAAGGCCTGGAACGCTATCTGCACACCCGTTACGTGGGCCAGAAGCGCTTCTCCCTGGAAGGCGGCGAAACGTTCATCGCCTCGATGGATGAAACCATCCAGCGCGCCGGCGAAAAAGGCGTGCAGGAAATCGTCATCGGCATGGCCCACCGCGGCCGCCTGAACGTGCTGGTCAACACCCTGGGCAAGGCGCCACAGGAACTGTTCGAAGAATTCGAAGGCAAGCATGGCGACGACCTGCCTGCCGGCGACGTGAAGTACCATCAAGGCTTCTCGTCGGACATCTCCACCGCAGGCGGCCCGGTCCACCTGTCGCTGGCGTTCAACCCGTCGCACCTGGAAATCGTCAACCCTGTGGTCGAAGGTTCCGTCAAGGCCCGCATGGACCGCCGCGGCGACGCGCAGGGCGCGCAAGTGCTGCCTATCCTGGTGCACGGCGATGCCGCTTTCGCCGGCCAGGGCGTGGTCATGGAAACGCTGAATCTGGCGCAAACCCGTGGCTACCATACGGGCGGCACGGTGCATATCGTGATCAACAACCAGATCGGTTTCACCACCTCGGACCCGCGCGATGCGCGCTCGACCCTGTACTGCTCGGACGTCGTCAAGATGATCGAAGCACCGGTCCTGCACATCAATGCCGATGATCCGGAAGCCGTGGTACTGGCGACGCAGATCGCGCTCGACTACCGCATGGAATTCAAGAAGGACATCGTCCTCGACATCATCTGCTACCGCAAGCTGGGCCACAACGAGCAAGATACGCCGGCACTGACGCAACCGCTGATGTACAAGAAGATCGGCCAGCATCCAGGCACCCGCAAGCTGTACGCGGACAAACTGGTCGCGCAAGGCGTGATCCCTGCCGATGGCGGCGACAAGATGGTTGCCGCTTTCCGCGACGCCATGGACGCCGGCAAGCACACCGTCGATCCGGTCATCTCGAACTTCAAGAACAAGTACGCCGTCGACTGGCTGCCGTTCCTGAACAAGAAATGGACCGATTCGGCCGACACCGCCGTGCCGATGACGGAACTGAAACGCCTGGCCACCCGCATCACCACCGTGCCGGAAGACTTCAAGGTCCACTCGCTGGTGGAAAAAGTACTGGGCGACCGCGGCACCATGGGCCGTGGCGAAATGAACCTGGACTGGGGCATGGGCGAACACCTGGCCTACGCATCGCTGGTATCGTCCGGCTACGCCATCCGCCTGACGGGCCAGGACGCCGGCCGCGGCACCTTCGTGCACCGCCACGCCGTGCTGCATGACCAGAACCGCGAGCGTTGGGATGCAGGTACCTACATTCCGCTGCAAAACGTGTCGGACAACCAGGCGCCGTTCACCGTCATCGACTCGGTGCTGTCCGAAGAGGCCGTACTGGCCTTCGAATACGGCTACTCGACCGCCGAACCGAACACGCTGACGATCTGGGAAGCCCAGTTCGGCGACTTCGCCAACGGCGCGCAAGTGGTGATCGACCAGTTCATCAGCTCCGGCGAAGTGAAGTGGGGCCGCGCTTCGGGCCTGGTCATGATGCTGCCGCACGGTTACGAAGGCCAGGGTCCCGAGCACTCGTCCGCGCGTCCGGAACGCTTCCTGCAGCTGTGCGCAGACAACAACATGCAAGTGGTGCAGCCGACGACGGCTTCGCAGATCTTCCATCTGCTGCGCCGCCAGATGGTGCGCCAGTTCCGCAAGCCGCTGGTCATCCTGACGCCGAAGTCGCTGTTGCGCAACAAGGATGCCGGTTCGCCGCTGACCGACCTGGCCAAGGGTGGTTTCCAGACCGTCATCGGCGAAGTCGACGACAAAATCGATGCCAAGAAGGTCAAGCGCGTCATCGCCTGCTCGGGCAAGGTCTACTACGACCTGGTCAACGCACGCAAGACACGCGGCCAGACCGACACGGCCATCGTGCGCCTGGAACAGCTGTATCCGTTCCCGCACAAGTCGTTTGCTGCTGAACTGAAGAAGTTCCCGAACCTGGTCGAAGTCGTCTGGGCACAGGACGAGCCGCAAAACCAGGGCGCCTGGTTCCAGATCCAGCACAACATCTTCGAAGGCCTGGAATCGGGTCAGCGTCTGGCCTACGCCGGCCGTCCTGCTTCGGCGTCGCCTGCTGTCGGTTACTATGACAAGCACTACGCCCAGCAAAAAGACCTGCTGGAAACGGCATTCTCGAAGCTGAAGGGTTTTATCCTGACCAAGTAAGCGGCAGGACAAGGGGCGCGGCGCGGTTTGCGCGGCGCCCGACCAGTATATGATGACGGAGCGCCGTCCTTGCTACGCAGGGACGGCGCCGCAATAACAAAATAAACGGAGTTTTACATGGCACAAATCGAAGTCAAAGTTCCCCAGTTGTCGGAATCGGTTGCAGAAGCGACCCTGCTGGCATGGCACAAGAAAGTCGGCGAGCCAGTCGCGCGCGACGAAAACATGATCGATATCGAAACCGACAAAGTCGTGCTGGAACTGCCAGCGCCTGCCGCTGGCGTGATCGTGCAGATCATCAAGGATAACGGCGCCACCGTCGTGGCCGGCGAAGTCATCGCCATCATCGACACCGACGGTTCGGCCAAGGTCAGCCCGATGGAAGTGTCGGCCGTTGCCGCACCAGCCCTGGCTGCCGCTGCACAAGACGCTTCGACCGCTTCGGCTCCTGCCGCTGCAAGCAAAGGCGATGTCGCCATGCCTGCCGCCGCCAAGATCCTGTCCGAAAAAGGCCTGTCCGCTGGCGACGTCGCCGGTTCCGGCAAAGATGGCCGCGTGACCAAGGGCGACGCCCTGGCTGCTTCCGCCAAGCCTGCCGTTGCGCCGCTGGCGCCAGCCGCTGCCAAGCCAGCGCTGCAGCAAGTGGCCACGCCGGCCGCCGCCAACCTGGGCGACCGTCCGGAAGAGCGCGTGCCGATGAGCCGCCTGCGCGCACGTATCGCCGAGCGCCTGCTGCAATCGCAATCGACGAACGCCATCCTGACCACGTTCAATGAAGTGAACATGCAGCCGGTCATCGACCTGCGCAACAAATACAAGGACAAGTTCGAGAAAGAGCATGGCGTCAAGCTGGGCTTCATGTCCTTCTTCGTCAAGGCCGCCGTCGCTGCCCTGAAAAAGTACCCGATCATCAATGCTTCCGTTGACGGCAACGACATCGTTTACCACGGCTACTTCGACATCGGCATCGCCGTCGGTTCGCCACGCGGCCTGGTCGTGCCTATCATCCGCAATGCGGACCAGCTGTCGATCGCCGATATCGAGAAAAAAATCGGTGAATTCGGCGCGAAAGCCAAGGAAGGCAAGCTGACCCTGGACGACCTGACGGGCGGCACGTTCTCGATCTCGAACGGCGGCACCTTCGGCTCCATGCTGTCGACCCCGATCATCAACCCGCCGCAATCGGCCATCCTGGGCGTGCATGCGACCAAGGACCGTGCCGTTGTCGAAAACGGCCAGATCGTGGTGCGTCCGATGAACTACCTGGCCATGTCCTACGACCACCGCATCATCGACGGCCGCGAAGCCGTCCTGGGCCTGGTGGCGATGAAAGAAGCGCTGGAAGATCCTGCACGCCTGCTGCTGGACCTGTAAGCACCGTAGTCCCCCGGCGTAGCCGCCGGGGCAATGTAGTTGATACCCCTTGCCAGAAGACGCAGCTGGCTGATCTCAATGAAAGAGGATTCCTATGAACGTCTCTGAAGAAATCAAGCGTCTGCACGAGTTGCACCTGGCGGGCGCCCTGAGCGAGGCGGAGTTCGCGCAAGCGAAAGCCAAGCTCCTGAGCAATATCAACCTGGACAAGCCGGACAGCACGTCCGGCGCCGCCGCCGGCCCCGCGAACGACCTGGTGCAGGAATTCAACCGCCTGCGCCGTTCGCGCAACGACCGCTGGCTCGGTGGCGTGTGCGGCGGCCTGGGCCGCGCTTCCGGCATGGAAGCGTGGATCTGGCGCCTCGTCTTCGTCCTGTTTACATTGACCTTCGGCTTCGGCGTGGCGATTTACCTTCTATTGTGGATTTTCGTACCAGACGAAGAGATTGGAATAACAAAACATGAGTACTAAACAATTTGACGTAGTTGTCATCGGTGCGGGCCCTGGCGGCTACATCGCCGCCATCCGCGCAGCGCAGCTGGGCTTTTCCGTCGCCTGCGTCGACGAGTGGTCGAACGCCAAGGGCGGCGCCGCTCCCGGCGGTACCTGCACCAACGTGGGCTGCATCCCGTCGAAAGCGCTGCTGCAGTCGTCCGAGCATTTCGAACACGCGGGCCACAGCTTCGCCGAGCACGGCATCGATGTCGCCGGCCTGAAGCTGAACCTGGGCCAGATGCTCAAGCGGAAAGACACGGTCGTCAAGCAAAACAACGACGGCATCCTGTACCTGTTCAAGAAGAACAAGATCGCCTTCTTCCACGGCCGCGCCGCTTTCGCTGCCGCCGCCGCTGGCGCGTATGAAATCAGCGTGACGGGCGAAGCCAACGAAACCTTGTCGGCCAAGCACGTGGTCATCGCCACGGGCTCGAACGCGCGCGAACTGCCGGGCGCACCATTCGACGAGAAACTGATCCTGTCGAACACGGGCGCACTGGCCATCGACGCCGTACCAGCAAAGCTGGGCGTCATCGGCGCCGGCGTGATCGGCCTGGAAATGGGCAGCGTCTGGCGCCGCCTGGGTTCCGACGTCACCGTGCTGGAAGGCCTGCCGGTCTTCCTGGGCGCCGTGGACGAGCAGATCGCCAAGGAAGCGTCGAAGCTGTTCACCAAGCAGGGCTTGAAGATCAACCTCGGTTGCAAGATCGGTGCGATCACGCCAGGCAAGAAAGACGTCACCGTGGAATTCGTGGACGCCAAGGGCGAAGCGCAAAAAGCCGTGTTCGACAAACTGATCATCTCGATCGGCCGTACGCCGAACACGAATGGCCTGGGTGCCGACAAGGTCGGCCTGCAGCTGGACGAGCGCGGCTTCATCGCCGTCGACGGCGACTGCAAGACCAACCTGCCGAACGTGTGGGCAGTGGGCGACGTCGTGCGCGGCCCGATGCTGGCGCACAAGGCGGAAGAAGAAGGCGTTGCCGTGGCCGAGCGTATCGCCGGCCAGCACGGTCACACCAACTTCAACACGATTCCCTGGGTGATCTACACCTCGCCGGAAATCGCGTGGGTCGGCAAGACCGAGCAAACCCTGAAGGCGGAAGGCATCGCCTACAAGGCCGGTACCTTCCCGTTCATGGCCAACGGCCGTGCGCGCGCGCTGGGCGACACCTCGGGCATGGTGAAATTCCTGGCCGATGCGACCACCGATGAAATCCTCGGCGTGCACATCGTCGGTCCGATGGCGTCCGAACTGATTTCCGAAGCCGTCGTGGCGATGGAATTCAAGGCATCGGCCGAAGACATCGCGCGCATCTGCCACGCCCACCCATCCTTGTCGGAAGCGACCAAGGAAGCGGCACTGGCCGTCGATAAGCGTACGCTGAACTTCTAAGCGCTACAGTACTTCGCAGCGGGCCGGCAAAGCAGTTTCTGCCTTGCCGGCCCGTTTGCGCTATGTCAAGAATCCCTGTTGAATCGAATCCCATGAACGTTGAAGAGTTTTACCAGCACGCGTTGCAGAAGCGCGATTTCAAGGCCGATGCCGCCCAGCGGCGCGCGGTCGACCGCCTGCAGCTGTGCTATGACGAGTGGGTGGCCTACAAGGGCCAGCGCTCGAGTACCTTCAAGCGTCTGCTCAACCGTCCCGCCGTGCCGAAGGGCGTGTACATGTGGGGTGGGGTGGGGCGCGGTAAATCGTTCCTGATGGATAGTTTTTACTCGGTTGTGCCCCTGGTGCGCAAGACGCGATTGCATTTCCACGAATTCATGCGCGGCGTGCACCAGCAGCTCGATGAACTGAAAGGCGTGGCCGACCCGCTCGACGAGGTGGCCAAGCGCATCGCCAAGAAATACCGTTTGATCTGCTTCGATGAATTTCACGTCTCGGACATCGCCGACGCGATGATCCTGTACAACCTGCTGTCGGCCCTGTTCGCCAATGGCGTGTCCTTCATCATGACCTCGAATTACGATCCGGACCTGCTGTATCTGGACGGCCTGCACCGCGACCGCATGCTGCCGACCATCGCGCTGCTGAAGGAAAAGCTCGACGTGCTGAACGTCGACGCGGGCGTCGATTACCGGGGCCGCGCGCTGGAACAGGTGGAAAGCTACTACACGCCGCTGGGCGCGGCCACCGACAAGGCCTTGCGCGACGCCTATACGCGCATCGCCGAGACGGCCGACGAAGACGCGCGCATCCGCATCGAAAGCCGCGAAATCCATTGCCTGCGCCGCGCCGGCGGCATCATCTGGTTCGATTTCGCCACCCTGTGCGGCGGTCCCCGCTCGCAAAATGACTACCTGGAAATCGCCAGCCGCTTCCATACGGTGATATTGTCCGGGATACCGGCCATGTCGGCGGCGCAGTCGTCCGAGGCGCGCCGCTTTACCTGGCTGATCGACGTGTTCTATGATCAGAAAGTCAAGCTGATCATGTCGGCCGAAGTGGCGCCGGACCAGCTGTACACGAACGGCATGCTGGCCAACGAGTTTCACCGTACCGTTTCGCGTATCATCGAGATGCAATCGCGCGAATACATGGAAAAAGAACAGCGCGGCGCGGCCGACGCGATCGTTTGAGGCAGGGATAATGAAGATGATGGCAAATACGATGTACAAGCTGGGAGCGACGCTGGGCCTGGCCCTGGCATTGTCCGCCTGCGCGCACCAGGGTGTCGCGGCACTGGACGAAGTGGGCGTACCGCAGGTGCCCGCCACCTTGTCGGTGGAAGAAGCGGACGCCAAGCTGAAGCAGTCAGCCAGCGAGCGCGAGGCGGCGGAAAACGAGTTTGCCGCGCGCGAACTGGAATGCTACAACAAGTTTTTCGTGAATAACTGCCTGGACGCTGCCAAGGAAAAGCGCCGCCTGATCCTCGTGCGCCTGCGCGCCATCGACGCGGAAGCGAACTACTTCAAGCGGGCCGAGTCCGTGCGCCTGCGCGATATCGACCTGGCGCGCACGCAGGAAGATGCGCGCCTGGACGCCGAACAGCGGGCTGCGGCCGTGCCCAAGCCCGTGAAAGTGGTCGCGCCCGAGCCGGCGCCGCCCAAGCCGCAAGGCAAGAGCGTGGCCGAGCGCGAGGCGGAGCACGCGGCAAAGGTAGCGAAACAGGCTGCCGACGATGCGGCCGAAGCGCCGCGCCGCGCGGCCCGCGAAGCGGCTTATGCGCGCAAGCAGGCCGACGCCGTGGCACGCCAGAAGCGGGTGGCGCAACGCCTGGCCGAGCGCCAGGCCGAAGCGCAGGCCAAGGCGGCCAAGGCCGCCGCGGAGGCTGCCGGCACGCCGGCCGCTGCCGTGCCTGTTCCAGTGCCCGTGCCGCCGGCCAAATAAGACGGCCGCGCAGGGGGCATGCCGGAAATGGCGTGCCCTAACGCGCGCGGCAGGTTAAACTACGCACTTGCCGGTGATGCCGGCCCCATGGCTGCCTGCGTACGCTGCGCGCGCCTGTTTCCCAACACTGTTACCAACACTGCCTGGAACGCAACACATGAGCGATGCACAGCATATAGAGCGGCGCCTGATTGAACTCAACGTGGAACACCGTGACCTCGATGCCGTCATCGAGTTGCTGATACTCGATGGTCACCATGACGAGCTGCAACTGCGCCGCCTGAAAAAGCGCAAATTGCAATTGAAGGATCACATCACCTTGCTGAAAATGCAGTTGGTGCCCGACGTTCCCGCCTGAGGGGCGCCAGCAGCGCCCAGTCCAGTCTTCACCTAAGTATATTTTGACCGATCACAATTTATTGCCCGCAAGCCCAGATGGCCAGCCTGCCGCTCTGCCAGCCGAACCCCAGGCCGCCCCTGGCAAGCACGATGCCGACATCGAGCGCCTGTTTGGCGCCGGCGGCCCGCTCGGTCCCGCCGTGGGCAGCTACAAGCCGCGCCGTTCGCAAACGGAGATGGCCAAGGCCATCGCCAGCGCCATCGACAGCCAGACGACCCTGATCGCCGAGGCGGGCACGGGCACGGGCAAGACCTTTGCCTACCTGGTGCCGGCCCTGATGTGGGGCGGCAAGACCATTGTTTCCACCGGTACCAAGAACTTGCAGGACCAGCTGTTCCTGCGCGATATCCCCACTGTGCGCGCCGCGCTGCAGGCGCCCGTTTCCGTGGCGCTGCTGAAGGGCCGCTCGAACTACGTCTGCCACTATCACCTGGAGCGCACCCTGCAGAACGGCCGCATGACGTCGCGCGACGACGTGGGGCACCTGCGCGAAATTTCGCGCTTCATCAAGATGACGAGCTCGGGCGACAAGGCGGAACTGGCCAAGGTGCCGGAAAACGCCATGATCTGGAACCTCGTGACGTCCACGCGCGACACCTGCATGGGCGCCGAGTGCCAGTATTACCAGGATTGCTTCGTCATGAAGGCCCGCAAGGAAGCGCAGCAGGCCGACGTGGTGGTGGTCAACCACCACCTGTTCTTTGCCGACGTGGCTCTGAAGGATACGGGCGTGGCGGAATTGCTGCCGTCGGCCAATACCATCATCTTCGATGAGGCGCACCAGCTGCCCGATACGGCCACTTTGTTCTTCGGCAACACGGTGTCCACGTCGCAAATCCTGGAACTGTGCCGCGACGTGCTGGCCGAAGGCCTCGCGCATGCGCGCGGCATCGACTGGGCCAAGACCGTGACGGTGGTGGAAAAGGCGGCGCGCGACCTGCGCCTGACCTTCCCGCAGGATATCGTGCGCCTGTCCCTGCCGCAGATCGCGCCGTCGAGCGACTTCTTTCCCGCGCTCGATACGCTCAAGGATGAGCTTGACGGCATGGTGGCCGTGCTGGAAACCCAGGCGGAACGGGCGGAAACGCTGGAACAGTGCCGCGTGCGCGGCGTCGAGCTGGCGCAGCAGCTGAGCGGCTGGAAGTTCGATCCGAAGGCGAAAGTGGCGGCCGGCGAAGAAGCCGTGTTCTGGGTGGAAGCGTTTTCCAGCTCCCTGCAACTGCATAAAACGCCGCTGTCGATCGCGCCCATCTTCAACAACCAGCGCGAAGGCACGCCGCGCAGCTGGATCTTCACGTCGGCCACCCTGGCCGTGAAGAACGATTTCAAGCACTTTTCCGAACAGATGGGCTTGACGGGCGAACCGTCGCACACCTGGCCGAGTCCGTTCGACTATGGCCAGCAGGGCTTGCTGTTCGTGCCGCAAAACCTGCCGCAGCCGAACTCGCTGGGCTACACGGACGCCGTCATCGACTGCGCGCTGCCCATCATCGAGGCGGCCGGTGGGCGTACCTTCTTCCTTTGCACTACCTTGCGCGCCGTCAAGCGGGCGGCCGAGCGCCTGGCCGACGAATTCAAGCAGCGGGGCCTGAACTTCCCCCTGTTCGTGCAGGGAGAAAAGGGCCGCACGGAATTGCTGGACCAGTTCCGCGCCGCCGGCAATGGCGTGCTGATCGGCAGCCAGAGCTTCTGGGAAGGCGTCGACGTGCGCGGCGACGCGCTCTCGCTGGTGATCATCGACAAGCTGCCGTTCGCGCCGCCCGACGATCCCGTGCTGGCCGCGCGCATCGAAGTGATGGAAAAGCAGGGCAAGAACGGCTTCATGCACCATTCGCTGCCGGAAGCCATCATCAACCTGAAGCAGGGCGCGGGCCGCCTGATCCGCGACGAGGGCGACCGCGGCGTGCTGATGATCTGCGATCCCCGTCTCATTTCCAAGCCGTACGGCAAGCGCATCTGGCAAAGCCTGCCGCCGTTCAAGCGCACGCGCGATACGGCCGAAGTGGTGGAGTTCTTCCGCAACCTGCCCGGCAAGGGCGCTTAAGTCTTCGCTTGAGTCCTGAATGCCGGCGCCATCCGCGCGCCGGCTTATTTCCCTTTGTTATCAATCACATGGCGGTTTTCGCGCGGCGCCTGCCTGCGCGCCCGGCATGCCAGAAACGGGCGTGATCGCGCCAGTTTCTGGCATTTTTCCCCATGTCCAGGACGCCAGACACATCTTTGCGCCAGCGCAAACAGGCTTGTTGCCGAGCGGTCTACAGTGAGCGCATGCCTTGCAGGGCCAAGGCGCGGCGATGGCAGCGCCGCACGGGGAACAGGGGGATGCCATGGAGATCCGCTACGGCTGTTTCTTGAGCTATGCACACGGCCAATATGCGTTCATGAACAAGTTCAAGAATGATCTTATCGAGGCGCTGGCCTGCTACCTGGAGCCGCACCTGGACCGCGAGGAAGTCCTGTTCATCGACAGCGAACAGCTGGGCGGCGGCGACGATATCGACCTGCGCGTGGCGCGCGCCATGTGCCAGAGCGTCTGCATGATCGTGCTGTACACGCCCAAATATGAAGCGCACGGCTACACGCGGCGCGAATTTGCCGCCATGCAACTGATCGAGCAGGAGCGGCGCGCCTGGTATGAGCTGCCCAGCCACCTGATCATCCCCATCATCATGACGCGCCATCCGGACGGCTTGCCGCCGCAGATCACGGAGTCGGGGCTGTACGTGGATTTCTCCGGCTACACGCTGGCCAGCGGCGACCTGAAATCGAATCCCCAATACCTGCCCGATATCGAACGCATCGTGCAGCGCATCGCCACGCACTACCACTTGCTCAAGCGGTCGACGCCGCCCGGCCACGATTGCAGCCGCTTCGTGCTGCCCGATATTCCACCGGAATGGCGCGCCATTCCGCCTCCTCACTTTCCACGTTAATCACGTAAAAGGTCCTGTCATGGAATGCCAACGCCTCTCCCTGCCACCTTTGAGCGCCCCTGGCGAAGTCGTCACCTTCTATTCCTACAAGGGCGGTACCGGCCGCACCATGGCCCTGTCGAACATCGCCGTCCTGCTGGCGCGGCGCGAAAACGCCAGCGTGCCCGTGCTGATGCTGGACTGGGACATGGAAGCGCCGGGCCTGCACCATTATTTCGAGCAGCACGAGGAGCGGCCGGGCGTGCTCGAGTTCTTCGAGGCGTGTCGCCAGCAGCTCGAGCGCATCGGCCTGGAAACGGCGGGCGCGCGCGCCGGCGGTCAGGGCGGGGGGCGCGAGGATGCGGCGCTGGCCCAGCGCGTGCTCGACGCCATCGACTGGCAGCAGTACGTGGTGCGCGTCGACCAGGGCAGTCCGCTGTACCTGATGCGCGCGGGGCGTTTCGACGCCAGCTACAGCGAGCGCCTGGCGCAGATGCGCTGGGACCAGCTGTTCGACACGTGCCCGGCCCTGTTCCGCTGCTTCGCCGATACCCTGGCCCAGCATTTCCGCTATGTGCTGGTCGATTCGCGCACGGGCCGCACGGACAGCGCGGGCATCTGCACCACCTTGCTGCCAAAAAAGCTGGTGGTGGTCTTCACGCCGAACCGGCAAAGCCTGGAAGGCGTCGATGCGCTCGTCACGCGGGCCATCGAGTACCGCCGCAGCCATGAGGACGAACAGCGTCCGCTGCTCGTCTACCCCTTGCCGTCGCGCATAGAAATGGGCGATGGCGCGCAGCGCGCCGAGTGGCGCCGCGGCGATGCGCACAAGGGTATCGCCGGCTTCCAGCCCATGTTCGAGCGCCTGCTGCGCACGTCCTACGGCTTGTCGCAGATCGCCCTCGACAGCTATTTCGACGAAGTCCAGCTGCAGCAGACGAAAACCTTTGCCTATGGCGAACAGCTGGCCGTGCGCATCGACCAGGGCGGCGACCGCTTTTCCCTCACGCGCACCTTCGAAGCCTTTCTGCACTGGCTGACGGGCGGCTATTTTCCATGGCAATCGAGCCGTGAAATCGCCTTGCTGGGCGCCATCGGCGAAGCGCGCCAGGCCCTGCTGCTGGAGCCGGGCCGCGCCGTGGCCCTGCCGTTGGCGCGCGACCTGGCCCGCCTGGGCGAGCTGTACCGCAAGGACGGGCGCACCGCGCAGGCGCTCGATGCCTTCCGCCAGAGCGTCGAGATCCGCGTGCGCCTGCTGGGCGAGGAGCATCCGGACAGCCTCGCGTGCAAGAGCGGCATGGCGCGCCTGCTGCGCCAGCTGGGCAAGCTCGACGAAGCCCGTTTCCTGGAAGAAGACGTGGTCGACGTGCGCGAGCGCGTGCTGGGCGGCGAACATCCCGATACACTGGCCGCGCGGGCCTGCCTGGCGCAAACCCTGCTGCTGCAGGGAGAACTGGCGGCAGCCCTGCTGCTGCAGGACACGGTGCTGGCCACGTACGCGCGCCAGCTGGGCGGCGAGCATCCGCTGACCCTGGAAGCGATGGATGGCCGCGCCGCCACCCTGCTGCGCATGGGCCGGCTGGCGCAGGCGCAGCAAGTGCTGGCGACGGTGGTGGCGGCGCGCGAGCGCCTGTTCGGCGCCGAGCATGGCGATACCTTGCGCAGCAAGCTGGCCCTGGCGCAGGCGCTGGGGCGCGAAGGCGACCTGGAAGGCGCGCGGCGTCTGTTCGCTGCCGTCCTGCAGGCGCAGGAACGGCGCCTGGGCAGCGACCATGCGGCCACCCTGGCCACGCGCGATTTGCTGGCCGATATCGTGGCCGGGCAGGGCGACTGGGCCGGCGCGCGCCAGCTGCATGAAGACCAGGTGGCGGCGCGCGAGCGCACGCGGGGGCTCGACCATCCGGAAACCCTGATGAGCCAGCGCAAGCTGGCCGAGGCGCTGCTGCGGCGCGGCGAACTCGATGCGGCGCGCAGCGTGCAGGAGCAGGTGCTGGAAGTGCATGCGCGCCTGCTGGGCGAAGACCACCTCGACACCTTGCACAGCAAGACGCAATTGGCCGGCACCCTGCAGCAGCAGGGCGACAGCGCGGCGGCGCGCCTGCTGGAAGACGCCGTGCTCAGCGGCAGCGACCGGCTGTTGAATGCGCCCGTCACGGGACATGCGGACAGCGTGCTGGACGGCGCGCGGCATTTGCAGGAAACCATCCTGGCCGGCCGCGCCAGCGGGCACGACGCAGCCGAGCCCGATACCCTGGCCAGCATGATTTCGATGTTGCAAGGCATGATAGAGCGCGAACAGTATGCGCAGGCGGGCGAACTGGCCGAACATCTGAAGTCCTGCCTGCTGCGCCCGGGCGTGCCGGGCAAGCTGCGCCGGCGCGGCATGGCGCAGCTGAAAAGGATGTATAAACTGCAAGGCGACCTGAATGCCTTGCTGGCCTTGCAGGAAGATGAAGTGCAGGCGCTGGAAGGGGCCTTGTCCGAGGCGCGCACCGAGCAGCGCTGACCTTGCGCGCCATGCCTGTGCGATGGCACAAATAATGCCGTCAATCGGCGTGCGGCACGCGCAGTGTTGGCATTGCTTCAGGTAAAATCTCGTTATGAGAATTCTTATCAGTAACGACGACGGTTACCTGGCGCCAGGCTTGGCAGCCCTGGCCGACGCGCTCGCGCCCATTGCCGACATCGTCGTGGTGGCGCCCGACAGCAACCGCTCGGGCGCGTCCAATTCGCTGTCGCTGGACCGGCCCTTGTCCGTGCACAAGGCCGCCAATGGCTTTTATTTTGTCAACGGCACGCCCACCGACTGCGTGCATGTGGCGCTGACGGGCATGCTCATCGAGCGTCCCGACCTGGTGGTTTCCGGCATCAACAACGGCCCCAACATGGGCGACGACACCCTGTATTCGGGCACGGTGGCCGCCGCCACGGAAGGCTATCTGTTCGGCATTCCCGCCATCGCCTTTTCCCAGTCGCAGTTCGGCTGGGCCAACCTGGACGCGGCTGCCCGCGTGGCCAGGGACATCGTCGAGCGCCAGTTTGACGCCTTGCAGAAACCGTATCTGCTGAACGTGAACATCCCGGCGATTCCTTACGAGCAGATGCAAGGCATGGCGGCCACGCGCCTGGGCAAGCGCCATTCGGCCGAGCCGGTGATACGCGCGCTCGATCCCCGCGGCCGTGAAATCTTCTGGATCGGCCCCGCCGGCGCTGCCAAGGAAGGGGGGCCGGGCACGGACTTCCATGCCGTTGAACATGGGAAAGTGTCGATCACCCCGCTGCAGATCGACCTGACCCATACCACCCAACTCGATGCGCTGGCACAAGGCCTGGCATGAGCGCTCACGATGACCGACAACCATGACCGATAAGCCGCGCACCTTCCCCCTGTCCCTCGATTCGCTGGCCGGCAAGCCCGCCAGGCAGGGCGGGGGGCAGTCGCTGGCGCAGTCGCGCATCGCCACGCCGCAGACGGCCACGCAGAATGCGGCGCAAAGCGCGGCCCGGGGCGGGGCGCCGCACCATGGCGCCGTGCCCATCGCGCCATCGCGCGCCCAGGCCATCGCCAATGAACGGGCGCAGCCGGCCATGGCGTCGCCGCCGCGGCAAAACCCGCTCGTCTCGGACGCCGTGCGCCGGGCCATGGTGGCGCGCATCGCGAAACAGGGCGTCAAGGACCCGGTGGTGCTGGACGCCATGCAAGCCGTGCCGCGCCACATGTTCATGGACGAGGCGCTGGCTTCGCAGGCGTATATCGACGCTTCCTTGCCCATCGGCCACCACCAGACCATTTCGCAGCCGTATATCGTGGCGCGCATGATCGAAGTGATGCGCCAGGGTGGCAGCCTGCAGCGCGTGCTGGAAATCGGCACGGGCTGCGGTTACCAGGCAGCGGTGCTGTCGCTGGTGGCGAAAGAGGTGTATTCGATCGAGCGCATCCGGCCCCTGCACGAGCTGGCGAAGGCGAATCTGCGCCCGCTGCGCGTGTCGAATCTGCGCTTGCAGTACGGAGATGGTATGCTTGGCCTGCCGCAGGCGGCGCCCTTCGACGGGATCATCCTTGCCGCAGCCGGCCTGGAAGTCCCGCAAGCCCTGCTGGAACAGCTGGCGCCCGGCGGGCGTCTGGTTGCGCCGGTGGGGGCTAAATTGCAACACTTACAACTCATTACCCGGGTGGGAAAAATGGAATGGACCAGCCAGACCCTGGAAGATTGCCATTTCGTGCCTTTGCGCCCGGGCACCATATGATCCCCGGATCAGCTAGCAAGCAGGACCTAAATATACATGCGAATGATTAAGAAAAGTAACATACTCCTCTGCAGCCTCGCGCTGGCCGCCCTGTTGAGCGGTTGCGGCACCACAGGCGTCCAGGCGCCCGTCGTGGAGCGCCATCCCACGAGCAGCAGCGCCGCCGCCAGCGATCCCCGCGACCGCGACCCCGCTTTTTATACGGTCAAGCGCGGCGACACCCTGTTGCGCATCGCGCTGGAACACGGCCAGAATTACCGCGACCTGGTGGCCTGGAATGACTTGAGCAACCCGAACGACATCAAGGTCGACCAGGTATTGCGCGTGCTGCCGCCGAATGGCGACACGGGCGGCGCGCAGACGTCGGCCATCGTCATGCCGCCCGCCACGGAAGTGAAACCGGCGGCGCCTGTCGTGCCGAAGAAAACGGGCCCGCGCGGCGAGAAGCGCGCGTACTCCGACGCCACCCTGGCCGAGCTGCGCGCCGATGGCGGCACCGGCGACACCAAGCCGGCACCGGCGCCGGCAGCAGCCGTTGCCGCCGCACCGGCCGCCGCAGCGGCAGCAGCGCCTGCGGCATCGGCGCCTGGCGACGACAAGATCAGCTGGATGTGGCCTTCCGAAGGCAAGGTCATCGGCACTTTTGACGAAGGCAAGAACAAGGGCGTCGATATCGCCGGCAAGGCGGGCCAGCAAGTGGTGGCCGCCGGCGCGGGAAAAGTCATGTATGCCGGGAGCGGAATCCGTGGTTATGGTAATCTTGTCATCGTGAAGCACAGTAATAGCCTGTTGTCGGCATATGCGCATAACCGCAGCATCCTGGTGAAGGAAGGGCAGAACGTCAACAAAGGCCAGGCCATCGCTGAAATGGGCGATTCCGATGCCGACCGCGTGAAGCTGCACTTTGAAATCCGCCAGCAGGGCAAGCCTGTCGATCCTTCGAAATTCCTGCCTAACCGTTAGGTAAAGCAATGACACACGCGCCGCACGATCAGCTGGACGATGACCCGGAACCGCCGGAAGACGGGGCGGACGAAGTCGTGACGGACGATGCCGGCGAACTCGACGGCATTGACGCCGTCGACGCAGGCGAAGGCGGCGAAGTGGCCAGCGTCAGCGTGCTGGTTGAAAGTGTCGATGAACTGAAAAAAGTGCTGGCGGCCGAGCTGTCGACCGATACCACGCAGCACTATCTGAACCAGATCGGCACGCGGCCCCTGCTGACGGCGGCGCAAGAGGTGCATTACGCCACCCTCGCCAAGCAGGGCAATTTCGAAGCGCGGCAAACCATGATCGAACACAACCTGCGCCTGGTGGTGTCGATCGCCAAGCATTACATCAACCGCGGCGTGGTCTTGCTCGACATGATAGAGGAAGGCAACATCGGCCTGATGCGGGCCATCGACAAGTTCGAACCCGAACGCGGTTTCCGCTTTTCCACGTACGCCACCTGGTGGATACGCCAGAGCATCGAGCGGGCCATCATGAACCAGGCGCGCACGGTGCGCCTGCCCGTGCACATGGTGCGCGAACTGAATCAGATCCTGCGCGGCAAATATCACCTGGAAGCCCAGCACCACGACGGCAAGGATGCCACCGCGGAAGATATCGCCCACCTGGTGGGCCGTCCCGTGGAAGAGGTGCAGGATATCCTGGCCCTGTCCGAGCATGCCACCTCGCTCGACGCACCGCTCGACAACGATCCGCAGTCGTCCCTGATGGACATGTTGCCCGGCGCCAGCGAAGACAGCCCCGACGCGCGCGCGGAACACCATGAAATGACGGTGCTGGTGCGCGACTGGCTGACGAAGCTGCCCGACAAGCAGCGCGTGGTCATCATGCGCCGCTTCGGCCTCGACAACGACGACCCCGCCACCCTGGAAACCCTGGCCGAGGAAATGGGCGTGACGCGGGAACGAGTGCGCCAGATCCAGCAGGAAGCCTTGATCAAGCTCAAACGGGCCATGGCCGCACGCGGCGTCGTGCGCGACTCGCTACTGTAGCAAGTCTGATAAAAAGAACATGGCGGCGTTGCATGGCCTCGCCGTACTGACGTACTGTCTTCGGCCACGCGCCTTGCCCTGCGCATTTTCTCAGGCTTGCTGCCCGGTGAGGGCTTGAGCGGCTTTTGCCTGTCGCGATCTGCTATCATACGCCCCGCTCGCGGCGCCTGACCTTTTCCCCATTGTTTGCAAGTTCCAGCGCGGCCCTGCGTCCTGGCCCACTCTTACCTATTGATCGCTATGCAAGAAAATATCATCGAAATCAAATCGCTCGACATGGACGCCCGTGGCGTTGGCCATATTGAGAACGAAGACGGCTCGCCGGGCAAGGTTGTGTTTGTCGAGGGCGCACTGCCGGGCGAGCGCGTCAGCTTTGTGACGTTCAAGAAAAAGAAGAACTGGGAAATGGCCCGCATGACGGCGCTGCACCGCGAATCGTCGATGCGCGTGACGCCCAAGTGCAAGCATTTCGACAATTGCGGCGGCTGCTCGATGCAGCACCTGGAACCGTCGGCGCAGGTAGCGATCAAGCAGCGCGTGCTGGAAGATAACTTGTGGCATATCGGCAAGGTGCGTCCACAGAGCATCATGCGCCCCATGTATGGCCCAACCTGGGGCTACCGCTACCGCGCGCGCCTGTCCGTGCGCCACGTCAAGAAGAAAGACGCCGTGCTGGTGGGCTTCCATGAAAAGAAATCGGCGTTCGTGGCCGACATGGATAGCTGCGAAATCTTGCCGCCGCACATCTCCGCCATGCTGCTGCCGCTGCGCGGATTGATTGCTTCGCTGTCCATCTTCGACCAGATGCCGCAGATCGAGCTGGCCGTGGGCGAAGACGTCACGGCCATGGTCTTGCGCATCATGGCGCCCTTGACGGCGGACGATGAAACGAAATTGAAAGCCTTTGCCGACGAATACGGCGTGCAATGGTGGCTGCAGGTGAAAGGGCCGGAAACGGCCGTGCCGTTTTATCCGCTGGACAAGCAATTGCACTACCTGCTGCCGGAATTCGGCGTCAAGATGCCATTCAAGCCTGTCGATTTCACGCAGGTGAACCACCACATCAACCGCGTGCTGGTGTCGAAAGCCCTGCGCCTGCTGGAAGTGCAGCCGACCGACCGTGTGGCCGACCTGTTCTGCGGCCTGGGTAATTTCACCTTGCCGCTGGCTACGCAAGGCAGCGAAGTGGTGGGCATCGAAGGCAGCACTACGCTGACGGAGCGGGCGCTGGAAAACGCCCTGGCCAATGGCCTGGCGGAAAAAACTTCGTTCTCCACGCGCAACCTGTTCGAAGTGACGACGGACGACCTGATCGCGCTGGGCAAGTTCGACCGCATCCTGATCGACCCGCCCCGCGATGGCGCCATGGCCCTGTGCCAGGCATTGGTCGGCCTGTCGCAAGTGCGTCCCGACATGCTGCCCAAGCGCATCGTCTACGTGTCGTGCAGCCCATCGACTCTGGCGCGCGACGCCGGCATCCTGGCGCTGGAAGCGGGCTATGTGCTGAGCAAGGCAGGCGTGGTGAACATGTTCCCGCACACTTCCCACGTCGAGTCGATGGCAGTGTTTGACCTGGTCTGAAGGCACACCTGAGAAAACGTCCATAGCTGCGTTGCCTTGCCTAGCCGTACTAGCGTACTGTCTTCGGCAAGGCGCCTTGCTCTGAACGTTTTTCAGGCGCGCTGAGCTTATCTATGCTTTGGTGCAGATTCTGCCTTTCCGCCTGATTTCACCCTAATACCACTTACGCTGTTTTATAAAATTGGTCTGTTTTTTCTCGATCAATCCCTCCCGTTCGTCCTCCCTCTGCCGTTTTTTTCAGTGTCCAGTAGGACAACACGCCGTCCGCATAAGCCGCTGCGTTTTTCGCGCGAAGTGGTATTGCGCGGTTTGATGCCACTTCAAAACCACTTGACCGCCTATTTTTTCAGCAGCATGCTGTTCTTGCAACTGCAGAAAAACAAGATCACAGGGTAGCTCTTATCGAAGCAGAGTGGTATTTCCGCAACCTGAACAGGAGACAACGTGGAAAATTTAATACTCAGAAAGACGATCAGAAACATGATGGTATGCCTGGCCAGCGGTGGCGTGCTGGCCGCTTGCGGTGGCGGCGGCGACGCCGGCGCACCGGGCGGCGCGCAATTGCTGGCGGCCAGTGCGGCGGTGGCCTGCGTGCCATGGCAGGAGGGCGGCACGTATAACGCGGGCACGGTGGTCACTTACCTGGGCGCCAACTACACGGCCCTGGTGACGCAGACCGATCACGTGGGCTCGGGTTGGAACCCCGTCGCCACGCCTAGCCTGTGGAGCGCGGGCGGCACCTGCGATGGCGGTACCACGCCGACCCCAACGCCGACTCCGACTCCGACTCCGACCCCGACGCCCACGCCGACACCGGCGCCTACGCCAAATCCAACGCCCACCCCGACGCCAACGCCAACCGGCGGCACCTGCGCGCTGGCATGGGTGGCCAGCACGGCCTACAGCGCGGGCGCCACCGTCAGCTATGCGGGCACCAATTACCGCGCCAACTACTGGACGCAGGGCGACAACCCGTCGACCAGCAGCGGCGCCGCCGGCACGGGCAAGCCATGGACCAGCCAGGAAATCTGCAGCATCACGCCGACTCCGACTCCGACTCCGACTCCGACTCCGACGCCAACGCCGACGCCGACGCCGACGCCAACTCCGACCCCAACGCCAACGCCAACGCCAACGCCAACGCCAACGCCGACCCCAACGCCGACCCCAACGGGCCGCGAAGTGGGTTCCTATTTCGCCCAATGGGGCGTGTATGGCCGCGATTATGAAGTGGCAAACGTGCATTCCAGTGGCGTGGCCGACAAGCTGACCTTCATCAACTACGCTTTCGGCAACATCTATCCGAAAAATGGCGGCTACGAGTGCGGCATGATCACCAAGACGGAGCCGGGTGCGTCGAATCCGAATTCGCCGGACGCGGGCACGGGCGGCGATGCCGAGGCCGACTACATCCGCACGCCGAAGCGCACCGTCGATGGCCAGGCCATCCCGTGGGACGCTCCCTTGTCGGGCAACTTCCTGCAGCTGAAAAAGCTGAAGGCGGCGCACCCGAACCTCAAGCTGTTCATTTCGCTGGGCGGCTGGAGCTGGTCGAAGAACTTCTCCGTCGGCTCCGCCACCGATGCGCTGCGCAAGCAGATGGTGCGTTCGTGCATCGACATCTACATCAAGGGCAACCTGCCGGTGCAGGGCGGACGCGGTGGTGTGGGGGCGGCAGCCAACATCTTTGACGGCATCGACATCGACTGGGAATATCCGGTCGGCGGCGGCCAGCCGTACAACACGGTCAGCCCCAACGACAAGCGCAACTTCACCTTGCTGATGGCGGAATTCCGCAGCCAGCTCGATGCGCTCGGTGCAGCCAACGGCAAGCGCTATCTGCTGACGGCCGCTGTCGGTGCGGGCAAGGACAAGATCGACAACACGGAACCGGCCCTGTACTCGCAGTACATGGATTGGATCAACCTGATGACCTACGACTTCCACGGCGGATGGGAAAACAGCACCAACTTCAACGCCCAGCTGTTTGCCGACCCTGCCGATCCGTCGACGGGCATGGCGCGCGAATACGTGGGCGACAAGGCGGTGCAGTACATGATTGCCGCCGGCGTGCCGCGCGACAAGCTGTTGCTGGGCATACCGTTCTATGGCCGCGGCTGGACGGGCGTGGCGCCGGGACCGAACGGCGATGGCCTGTATCAGGCTGCCACGGGCACGGCGCCGGGCACCTACGAGTCGGGCATCGAGGACTATAAAATCCTCGTGGCCAAGTCCGGCACGCGCTACTACCATCCCGTCACCAAGCAGCTGTACCTGTACACGGGGGCGGGCGGCCAGTGGTGGAGCTACGACGATCCGACCGTCATCGGCACCAAGGTGAAATACGTCAAGGACCAGGGCTTGCGCGGCGCGTTCTCGTGGGAACTCGATGGCGACGCGAATGGCGTGCTGGCGACGGAGGTGTGGAAAGTGCGCTGATACTGCGCTAGAGTAGGATGAAGCCGGGCGGCATTGCTGCCCGGCTGCTTTATCACATAAAAAACAGGAGACGGCGATGGCGGCGGTATCGACATTGGGAGTCAAGCAGCAGACGCAGGAGCAGGAGCTGAGCCGCGAATGGCGCAGCTGGATCGCGGAAAACCTCATGCTGGGCAGCCACCCATCGGCGCTGATGCCGGTGCTGCAAAAGGCCGGCATCGCCGAGCCGCTGGCGCGCCGCGAAGTGGAGCTGGCGCTGCACAGCCCCTACCTGGCCGGCGCCGTGCGCCTGTCGAACCGGCTGGCCAAGCGCGACTGGGTGATCGACATCCAGCGCAAGCTGAACCACCTGCGTCCTCCCGAGATTCCGCGCCACGACAAGCTGTCCGCGCAGCAATTTCTGGACGAATACTATTCCACCAACCAGCCCGTGATCATCACGGGCATGATGGATGACTGGCCCGCCATGGCGAAATGGAGTCCCGCGTATTTCCGCGAGCATTACGCGCAGCGCGAAGTGGAAGTGCAGTTCGGCCGCGAGGCGGACGCGCAGTACGAGATGAACAGCGTGGCGCACAAGCGCAAGATGGCCTTTGGCGAGTACGCCAGCCTGGTCGAGGGCAGCGGCGCCACCAACGATTTCTACATGACGGCGAATAACAATTCGCAGAACCGGCAAGCCTTGCGCGAGCTGTGGGACGATATCGGCCAGCTGCCCGAATACCTGCGGCAGGATGGCGGCCCCACGGGATTTCTATGGTTCGGTCCGGCCGGCACGGTGACGCCGTTTCACCACGACCTGACGAACAACTTCATGGCGCAGGTCAAGGGGCGCAAGCGGCTGCGCATCATGGCCGCCTGCGAGGTGGCGCGCGTGTACAACCAGCGCCACTGCTTTACGCCCGTCGACGGACGCGACATCGACCTGCAGCGCTATCCGCTGATGGCCGACGTGCAGGTGCGCGAATGCGTGCTGGCGCCCGGTGAAATCCTGTTTTTGCCCGTCGGCTGCTGGCATTTCGTCGAGGCGCTCGACATCTCCATGACGGTGGCGTTTACCAATTTCAAATGGGATAACGATTTTTACAGCAAGTATCCGCCCAATCACGACTTTTGATTGCCGCCGCCAGTGCGGCGAACATGCCGGAAACAGCCGCCGTACAGGCGGCTTTTTTCATGCTACGGCACGCTTCATGCTGCATATATTTCCATAGAATAATTGATTCAAATCATTTTGAAGCAAATATTTTGATATGAACGGCCATGATGTTTCATTATCCAGATGGCGATGGCGGGCGGATAATTTTATTGCTGGTGCGCCGCCGGGCACCTGATGACTTGCCGGCGCGCGCCAGCACCGACAACCATCTGGAGGCGGCAGGGCATGAACACGCAGCACACGACACAAGCACGAATGCAGTTGCAACAGACACCGGCAAGTGGCGCCGGACGCCAGCACGCCACGCGGCTGACCCGCGAAGCGGCCGAACTGCTGGCCAGGGCCGACATCCACCTGAATGGCCGCGCCGCCTGGGACATGCAGCTGCGCAAGCCGGGCGTGCCCGAACGCGCCTTTGCCAGCGGCAACCTGGGCCTGGGCGAAGCGTACATGGATGGCGACTGGGATGCGCAGCAGCTCGACGAATTCTTTTGCCATCTGCTGCGCGCCCGGGTGGCCGACGACGTGCGCCCCATGCGCCTGGCCTTCCACGCGCTGTATGCGCGCCTGTTCAACCTGCAGACGGAGCGCCGCGCCTGGATGGTGGGCAAGGAACACTACGACCTGGGCAACGCCTTCTATGCGGCCATGCTCGATCCGCGCATGACCTATACCTGCGGCTACTGGAAGGATGCGGCCAACCTGGCCGAGGCGCAGGAAGCCAAGCTGGACCTCGTCTGCCGCAAGCTGCGCCTGGAACCGGGCATGCGCGTGCTCGACATCGGCTGCGGCTGGGGCAGTTTCATGCGCTATGCGGCGGAAAACTACCAGGTGCAGTGCGTGGGGGTGACGATCTCGAAAGAGCAGGCCGCGTATGCGCGCAGCCTGCCGGGCGGCGAGCACCTGGACTTCCGCCTGCAGGATTACCGCGACACGGACGAGAAATTCGACCGCATCGTCAGCATCGGCATGTTCGAGCACGTGGGGCATAAAAACCACCGCACCTTCATGGAAGTGGCGCACCGCTGCCTGGAAGACGACGGCCTGTTCCTGCTGCACACGATAGGCAAGAACAAGCGCCATTCCACGTGCGATCCGTGGATCGACAAATACATCTTCCCGAATGGCGACCTGCCGTCGATCGGGCAGATCGGCGACGCCATGGATGACCTGTTCGTGGCCGAGGACCTGCACAACTTCGGCGCCGACTACGACAAGACCCTGATGGCCTGGCATGCCAATTTCGAGCAGGCGTGGCCGCAGTTTTCCGCCCAGCTGGGCGAGCGCTTCCACCGCATGTGGTCGTACTACCTGCTGTCCTGCGCGGGTGCCTTCCGCGCGCGCGACTTGCAGCTGTGGCAATGGGTCTTGTCGAAGCAGGGCGTGCTGGGCGGTTACGAGCGGGTCAGTTGAGAGGCGCGGCAACTGATATGATGGATTGATGGACATCAATCAAGCGCGTACCTTCCTGGAAGTGGCTTCCTGCGGCAGCTTCATCATGGCGGCCGAACGCATGCACGTGACGCAGACGGCCGTCAGCGCCCGCATCCGCACCCTGGAGCAGCAGCTGGGGCGCCAGCTGTTTGTGCGCAACAAGGCGGGCGCGCGGCTGACGTCGGCCGGCGAGCGCTTCATGCGCCACGCGGCCACCATGGTGCAGGTGTGGGAAAGGGCGCGCCACCAGGTGGCCTTGCCGCCGGGGCGCGACGATGCCGTCAGCATCGGCTGCGAGCTGAGCTTGTGGCAGCCGCTGCTGGGCGACTGGCTGATACGCATGAGCCGCGATTGCCCCGAGATCGCCCTGCGCGCGGAAGTCGACAGTCCCGCGCGCCTGCTCGACGCCGTGCACGACGGTTCGCTCGACCTGGCCGTGCTGTACAACCCGCCGCAGCGCCCGGGTCTGGCCAGCGAACTGCTGGCCGAGGAAAAGCTGGTGATGGTGACCACGCGCGCCGACGGGCAGATGCATGCCGATACCTACGTGTACGTGGACTGGGGGCCCAGCTTTGCGGCCAATCACCAGGCGACGTACCCGGAGCTGAGCAGTCCGCCCGTCTCGATTTCGCTGGGACCGCTGGCCCTCGTGTACCTGCTGGAGGTGGGTGGCGCCAGTTATTTCCGTATCGGCTCGGCCCAGCCCTATCTCGATGCGGGCCTGCTGCACCGCGTGCGCGACGCGCCCGAGTTCTCGCATTCCGCCTATGCCGTCTACGCTGCCCAGCGCGACAACCCCACCCTGGACCGCGCCCGCGCCTGCCTGCTGGAGGTGGCGGAAAAGGTGAGGTGAAGCTGCAGACGTAAAAAAGCCGACCCGCGGGTCGGCTTTTTGATTCTTAATCGCAGTGCATAAAACGTTCAGGGCAAGGCGCAGTGCCGAAGACAGTACGACTGGTACGGCGAGGCGCTGCAACGCCGCCCTGGGCGTTTTTGCGCTGGCGATTAGTCGCGGCTGCCGCCAGCGAAACCCAGCAGCGACAGCAGGCTGGTGAAGATGTTGTACACGTCCAGGTAGATGCGCAGGGTGGCCGAGATGTAGTTGGTCTCGCCGCCGTTGATGATTTGCTGCACGTCATACAGGATGTAGGCCGAGAAGATGGCGATGGCGACCATGGAGATCACGATCGACAGTGCCGACAGGCCCAGGAAGATGTTTGCCACCGATGCCAGGATCAGCACGATCACGCCGGCAAACAGCCATTTGCCCATGGCCGAGAAGTCGCGCTTCGACACCGTGGCGATGGTGGCCATGACTGCCAGGATGGTGGCCGTGCCGCCGAACGCCGTCATGATCAGCATGCCGCCGTTCGAATAGCCGAGCGTGCGCGTCAGGATAGGCGTGAGCATCAGGCCCATGAAGAAGGTAAAGCCCAGCAGGACGGCGACGCCCAGGCCCGAGTTCTTGGTCTTTTCAATCGCGTACATGAAGCCGAATGCGACGGCCATGAAGATGATGAAACCCATGCCGCCGGTCAGCATCGGCAAATGCATTTGCACGCCGATGAAGGCGCCCAGCACGGTCGGTATCATGGACAGTGCCAGCAGCCAGTAAGTGTTGCGCAAGACCTGGTGGCGGACTTGCTGCATGCCTCCCGACAGGTCAAAGGTGCGTTGCATGTTCTGATTCATAGTGCCTCCGTGTTGTCAATTCAAATTACTACTTTGCCCAAGGATAGCATGGACCCCGGTTTTTACAAAAAAACCAGCTTAAGATTTAATTAAACTCAGGCAAGGGCAGAAGATGCCCACCTGCCTGTCTGGGTGATATGGGGTGGAGTATGGTAAAATCAAAGGTTGATTGAGTTATCAATTTACCGTTTTAAACCTTTCTTTTTATTGGAGTTTTCACACATGGCAATCGAACGCACCCTGTCGATCATCAAACCAGACGCAGTTGCAAAAAACGTAATCGGTCAAATCTACACCCGTTTTGAAAACGCTGGCCTGAAAATCGTTGCAGCACGCATGACCCAACTGTCGCGCGAACAAGCCGAAGGCTTCTACGCAGCGCACAAAGAACGCGGCTTCTTCAAGGATCTGGTCGACTTCATGGTTTCCGGTCCAGTCATGATCCAAGCCCTGGAAGGCGAAAACGCCGTTCTGGCCCACCGTGACCTGATGGGCGCGACCGATCCGAAGAAAGCAGAAAAAGGCACGATCCGCGCCGATTTCGCCGATTCGATCGACGCCAACGCCGTACACGGCTCCGACGCTGTCGAAGCTGCTAAAGTGGAAATCGCTTACTTCTTCCCAGAACTGAAGGCTTAATTGCCTTAGATAACGTTATTTCCTGGCGTTATCTGTGAAATAACTTATCACCCCCTGTTCCCGCTGCGCTGTGGTGCTTTGCCCCTGATGCGCGCGGGGACGGATTTTTAGAATAGACATGATCATGAATACGACGACCCTCACCAACTTGCTGGACCTCGATCCCGCGCAACTCATCGCCTACTGCGCCGAGTTGGGAGAGAAACCGTTTCGTGCGAAACAATTGCAACGTTGGATACACCAGTTCGGCGCTTCCGATTTCGACGCCATGACGGACCTGGCCAAGTCGCTGCGCGACAAGCTGGCCACGCGCGCCGAAGTGCGCGCCCCGGCCATCATCAGCGACCATACGTCGACGGATGGCACGCGCAAGTGGCTGGTCGACGTGGGCAATGGCAATGCCGTGGAAACCGTGTTTATTCCGGAAGACAACCGCGGCACCCTGTGCATCTCGACCCAGGCCGGCTGCGCCGTGAACTGCCGTTTCTGCTCGACGGGCAAGCAAGGCTTCAACCGCAACCTCAGCGTTGGCGAAATCATCGGCCAGCTGTGGATGGCGGAATTCGAATTGCGCCGCACCAAGGGCATCGAACCGGGCCCGAAAGGCGAGCGCCAGATCACCAACGTGGTGATGATGGGCATGGGCGAGCCCCTGCTGAACTTTGAGCCGACCGTCACGGCCCTGAAATTGATGCTCGACGACAACGCTTACGGCCTGTCGCGCCGCCGCGTGACCTTGTCGACTTCGGGCGTGGTGCCGATGATGGACAAGCTGTCGCAGGAAGTGCCGGTGGCCCTGGCCGTTTCGCTGCACGCCTCGAACGATACCTTGCGCGATGGTTTGATTCCACTGAACAAGAAATACCCGCTGAAGGAATTGATGGCGGCCTGCAAGCGCTACCTGGAATTCGCCCCGCGCGACTTCATCACCTTCGAATACTGCATGCTCGATGGCGTCAACGACAGCGACGAGCACGCGCGCGAACTGCTGGCGCTGGTACAAGACCGCGAGTTTGGCGTGAACTGCAAGTTCAACCTGATCCCGTTCAATCCCTTCCCCGAGTCGGGCCTGTTCCGCTCGAAAAACCCGCGCATCAAGGCGTTTGCCCAGGTGCTCATGGATGGCGGCATCATCACCACCGTGCGCAAGACGCGCGGCGACGATATCGATGCGGCCTGCGGCCAGCTGGCGGGCGAAGTCAAGGACCGCACGCGGGTGCAGGAACGCATGGAAAAGATGACTGAGTATCAACAGAAATTTGGCGCCAATTTCGGCAAGATCGTGGAAATCCGCTCCTGATGAGGGAAGGCATGGCTTACCAACGCTCGCTCGCTGTGGCCGCTGTCTGCCTGGCTGTGCTGCTGGTCGGCTGTGCTTCCGCTCCTGCCGCGGGCCGCGCTGCGGCCGCTGGCCAGGACGGGCAGGCAAGCGCCGATGAGCGCGCCGCGCTGCGCCTGCAGCTGGCCAGCGCGTATTATGCGCAAGGCCAGCTCGACGTGGCCCTGGCGGAGGCGGAACAAGCCGTGCAGCTGGCGCCGAACGACGCGCAAGCCTATGGCGTGCGTGCCCTGATCCTTGCGGCCCAGCGGCAAACTGGGCCTGCCGAGAAAGATTTCCTTTACGCTTTGCGCCTTGCGCCCCACAATCCTGAGTTGAGCAATAATTACGGCCTGTTTTTGTGCCAGACGGGACGCGCCGCGCAATCGCTGGCGTATTTCGATGCGGCGCTGGCCGATGCGGCGTATGTGTCGCCGGAAAAAGCGCTCAACAATGGGGGCGCTTGCAGCCTGGCCCTGAATGATTACCCGCGTGCCGGCGCGTACTTGATGCGCGCGGTACGAATCGCACCGGACGTAGCAGTAACGAATGCCGGCCTGGTGCGCGTGTATTACCAACAGCAAGACTACCGGCAGGCGGCTTATTATTTGCAGCGGCTGGGCAGGATAGCAACAATGGAGAGCCAGACGGCCGATGTGCTGTGGCTCGGGATCAAGGTGCAGCATAAGCTCGGGGATGCGGGTGCGGAAGCTGGCCTGGGGGCGCATTTGCGCAACCACCATTCCGGCTCCCCCGAATATGCTGCTTATCAAAATGGGGCGTTTGATGAGTGAGACAGGGATACCAATGAATTCAGAGTGGGCAGAAACGCCTCAGCAGCAGCCCCAGGGCAATCTTGCGTTGGCAGGCGCACAGTTGAAGGCGCAGCGCGAAGCGCTGGGCTGGCCCGTGGAACAGGTGGCCGACCAGCTCAAGCTGGCGCCACGCCAGGTGATCGCGCTGGAAGAGGGCGACATGGCGGCCTTGCCGAACGTGGCCGTGGTGCGCGGTTTCGTGCGCGCCTATGCCAAGGTGGTGCGTCTCGACGCGGCGCCGCTGGTGGCCATGATCGAAGTCCATCCGGCGCCGGCGCAAGACCCGGCCGCGCCCGTGCGGCGCGAGATTTCCGCCACGTTTTCCGAATCGCGCTTCCCGTCGATGACGCAGCGTTCGTCGAACCAGACTCCCCTCTGGATCGCCGGCGCCGTGGCCGTCGTTGTGGCCGCCGCCTTTGGGGCGTATAAACTCGGCTATGTGCCGGCCAGCCTGCTGTCTTCGCACGCGGAGAAAGAAACGGCACATGCGGACGTGGGTCCGGTGGAAACGACCCTGATCAAGCCGGGCCAGGACTTGACGCCCGTGCAGACGCCATCCGTGCCCCTGATTTCCGTGCCGCCGCCGCCAGGCAACGACACGCAGACGGGCGCACCGGCCGCCAACGCCGCGTCGGCGCCGGCCGTGGCCGCCGTGCTGCCAGCCGCCGTTCCGGCGCCCGCGCCAGCGGCGACGGCTGCCGTTGCGCCGCCCGTTGCCGCCGCAGCCGTGGGCGCCAATGCGCTGGTGCTGAAGGTGGAGCAGGATTCGTGGGTGGAAATTCGCCGCCCTGGCACCACGCCGCTGATTTCGCGCATGGTCAAGGCGGGCAGCACGGAAACGTTCGATATCACGGGCCCGGCCACCCTGGTGGTGGGCAAGCCGGGTGTCGTGCAGGCAACCTTGCGCGGCGCCAAGCTGGATCTGCCGACCGTTGCCGGCGGCACGATCTCGCGCGTGAGCATCAAATAAGCATCCAGTACATCAGGCAACCAGTTCAAGCAAACTCAGAAGATAATATTATGGCTACCTCGAAAACAGCGATCGGCTCCGGTCCATCCGGCCGGCGCGACAGCCGCAAGGTGCTGATCGCGCACGGCCAGCGCCAGATCTGGGTGGGCGGCGACGCCCCCGTGGTGGTGCAGTCGATGACGAACACGGATACGGCCGATGCCATCGGCACGGCGATCCAGATCAAGGAACTGGCGCGTGCCGGTTCGGAACTGGTGCGCCTGACGGTGGACCGTCCGGAAGCGGCCGCGGCCGTGCCCTACATCCGCGAGCAGCTCGACAAGATGGATATCGACGTGCCGCTGGTGGGCGATTTCCACTATAACGGTCACACCCTGCTCAACGATTACCCCGATTGCGCGCGCGCGCTGTCGAAGTACCGCATCAATCCGGGCAACGTGGGCAAGGGCGCCAAGCGCGACACGCAATTTGCGCAAATGATCGAAGCGGCGTGCCGCTACGACAAACCGGTGCGCATCGGCGTGAACTGGGGCAGCCTGGACCAGGCCTTGCTGGCGCGCATCATGGATGAAAACGCGGGCCGTGCCGAACCGTGGCCGGCGCAAGCCGTCATGTATGAAGCGCTGGTAACGTCGGCCATTGAAAACGCCGTGCGTGCGGAAGAGCTGGGCCTGGCCCGCGACAAGATCATCCTGTCCTGTAAAGTCTCCGGCGTGCAGGACCTGATCGCCGTGTACCGCGAGCTGGCCCAGCGCTGCGACTATCCGCTGCACCTGGGCTTGACGGAAGCGGGCATGGGCAGCAAGGGCATCGTGGCGTCCACCGCGGCCCTGGCCGTCTTGCTGCAGGAAGGCATCGGCGACACCATCCGCATTTCGCTCACCCCGGAACCGGGCGGCGACCGTACGCGCGAAGTGATCGTCGGCCAGGAAATCTTGCAAACCATGGGCTTGCGCAAGTTCGCGCCCATGGTGATCGCCTGCCCAGGCTGCGGCCGCACGACGTCGACCACCTTCCAGGAACTGGCCGACAATATCCAGACGTATCTGCGCGAGCAGATGCCGGAGTGGAAAAAGTCGTATCCGGGCGTGGAAGCGATGAACGTGGCCGTCATGGGCTGCATCGTCAACGGTCCCGGCGAATCGAAGCATGCGAACATCGGCATCAGCCTGCCCGGCACGGGCGAGTCGCCGGCCGCGCCCGTGTTTGTGGACGGCGAAAAAGTCGTCACCCTGCGCGGCGAACGCATCGTCGAGGAATTCCAGGACATCGTCTTGAATTATGTAAAGAGTCACTACGGAAAAACGGTTGCCGCCTGAGCCTGATCCGATCAAAAGCAAAGAAGAACACTATGTCCGAAAATAAGAAATTCGATAAAATTACCGCGGTGAAAGGCATGAATGACGTGCTGCCCGCCGACGCCCCGCTGTGGGAATTGTTTGAAAACACGGCGCAGTCCGTGTTGCAAAGCTATGGCTTCCAGCAGATCCGCACGCCGATCGTGGAAGAAACGAAATTGTTTGCGCGCGCCATCGGCGCCGTGACCGATATCGTGGAAAAGGAAATGTACTCGTTCACCGATTCGATGAACGGTGACAACCTGACCCTGCGTCCTGAAGGCACGGCCGGCGTGGTGCGCGCCGTGGTCGAGCACAACCTCGTCTACGAAGGTCCGAAACGCCTGTGGTACAAGGGCCAGATGTTCCGCCACGAGCGCCCGCAAAAAGGCCGCTACCGCCAGTTCCACCAGTTCGGCGTGGAAGCCATCGGTTTCACGGGCCCCGATATCGACGCGGAAATCATCATGCTGTCGCGCCGCCTGTGGGACGACCTGGGCCTGGAAGGCATCCGCCTGGAACTGAATTCGATCGGCGACGCGGCCGAGCGCCTGCGCCACCGCGCCGACCTGATCGCCTACCTGGAAAGCCACAGCGAGCTGCTGGATGAAGAAGCCAAGCGCCGCCTGCACAGCAATCCGCTGCGCATCCTGGACACCAAGAACCCGGCCATGCAGGACCTGGTCAATGGCGCGCCGAAGCTGCTGGACTACCTGGGCGAGGAATCGCTGGCCCACTTCCACGGCGTGCAGAAGATCTTGAACCACAACAATATTCCGTTCACCATCAATCCACGCCTGGTGCGCGGCCTCGATTACTACAACCGCA
Organism: Janthinobacterium sp. P210006; assembly: GCF_036231885.1. Taxonomy (NCBI): domain Bacteria; kingdom Pseudomonadati; phylum Pseudomonadota; class Betaproteobacteria; order Burkholderiales; family Oxalobacteraceae; genus Janthinobacterium; species Janthinobacterium sp. P210006. The sequence goes on from NZ_JAZARD010000001.1 coordinate 1,456,532, forward strand.
CCGTGTTCGAGTGGGTCAGCGACAAGCTGGGCGCGCAAGGCACGGTCTGCGCCGGCGGCCGCTATGACGGCATGGTGGAAATGTTCGGCGGCAAATCGACGCCGGCCGTCGGTTTCGGCATGGGTGTGGAACGCCTGGTGCTGCTGATGAAGGACGCGGCCGAACCGGAAGCCCCGGCCCAGTGCGACGTCTACCTGGTGCACCAGGGCGAGCAGGCAGGCTTGCAAGCCTTCGTGCTGGCCGAGCGGATTCGCGATGCGGGCCTCGACGTTGTGCTACATTGCGCAGCGAGCAACGGTGGCGGCAGCTTCAAGACGCAAATGAAAAAGGCCGATGCCAGCGGCGCGGCGTTTGCCGTGATCATGGGCGACGATGAAATCGCCAACAATGTGGCCACGGTGAAAGCCATGCGCGAAGCCGATGCGGGCGCGCAGCAGAACACGGTGCCGTTCGACGATGTCGTCGACTACGTGGTGGACCAGATCATCGGTGACCACGATTGCGGCCATGACCACGGTCCTGGCGGCCACGTGCATCACCACCACTGATTTGCAGCAAGACCGTTGTACCCTCGATCAACTACTCATTCAAACTGACGACCCATGGCATACGATCACGAAGAACAAGAACAACTGGCAACCCTCAAGGCCTGGTGGCAGCGCAATGGCAATCTGACCTCCTGGGTCCTGATCGTGGCGCTGGCAGGCTACAGCGGCTGGGCCGGCTGGCAGTACTACCAGCGCACGCAGGCTGCGCAAGCGGGCCAGCTGTACGACGAACTGCAGAACGCCATCGCCGCCAAGGATACGGCCAAGGTGATGCGCGCGGCCGGCGACATGCAATCGCGTTTCAGCGGCACGGCGTATGCGCAGATGAGCGCCTTGTCGGCAGCCAAGGTGGCGTTCGACGCGAATGACCTGAAAACGGCCAAGACCCAGCTGCAATGGGTCGCCGAGCACGGCACGGAAGAGTACAAGGCCATCGCCAAGCTGCGCCTGGCCGGCGTCCTGCTGGACGAAAAAGCCTACGATGAAGCACTGAAAGTGCTGGCGACGGCGACCGTGGCGCAATTTGCCGGCGCCGTGGCCGACCGCAAGGGCGACGTGCTGGTGGCGCAAAACAAGCTGGCCGAGGCACGCACGGCCTACCTGGCTGCGCTGGCCGCGACGGACAAGAACAATCCAGGCCGTCAATTGATCCAGGTCAAACTGGAAGCGATCGGCGGTACGGTACCGGAAGACAAGGCCAAGGCTGACAAGGCTGCCGCCTGACAGGAACACTGATGGTTCGGCCGCGCGGCGTGTTGCGCCGCCGGCCTTGCCCTTACAAGTACAAGAAAAAGGTTGGATAACACTTATGCGTGTCACTGAAAAGCTGGTAGCTGCAAGTCTGTTGGCCCTGATGGCCGGTTGCTCGTCGTGGAACCCGTTCGCCTCGAAAGATCCGAAAGTCGAGCCGGCCAAGCTGGTCGAGTTAAAATCGAGCATCGCCGTGCGCGACGCCTGGAAGTATTCGATCGGCAAGGCCGGCGTGTACGCGTTTACGCCTGCGCTGGCCGGCAACAGCCTGTACGTGGTCAATGCCGATGGCGCGCTGGCGCGCCTGGATGCGGCCAGCGGCCGTGAAACGTGGCGCATCAAGGCGGGCAGCGACATCACCTCGAGCGCCGGCAGCGATGGCACGCTGGTGGCCGTGGGCGCCGCCAAGGGCGCCGTGCTGGCCTTCGATGCCGATGGCAAGCAGCTGTGGAAGGCGCAGGCGTCCAGCGAAGTGCTGACGCCGCCTGTCGTGGGCCAGGGCGTGGTCGTGGTGCGCAGCGTGGACAACCGCATCGTCGGCTTCGACGCCAAGACGGGCGAACGCAAGTGGACGGTGCAGCGCGCCACGCCGGCACTGACCCTGCGCAATGCGCCGGGCATGGTGCTGGGCGGCGCGAACGTGTATGTGGCCCAGCCGGGCGGCAAGCTGCTGGCACTGACGGCCGCCACCGGTGTGGTACGCTGGGAGATCGTCGTCAGCGAACCGCGCGGCGCAACCGAACTGGAGCGCGTCTCCGACATCGCCGGCACGCCGGTGGTGTTCGAAGGTGAAGTGTGCACCGTCACGTACCAGGGCAAGGCCGGCTGCTTCGATGCCGCCACGGGCGTGCCGCGCTGGACCAAGCCGATCTCGTCCGATGTGGGCGTGGCCGTCGACCAGCGTTTCGTGTTTGCAGCAGACGCCCAGGGCGCCGTGGTGGCGTTCAGCCGCGAAGGCGGCCAGAGCGCCTGGAAGAATGAGGCGCTGGCGCGCCGCCGCCTGTCGACGCCGGCCTCGTTTGGCCGCAGCGTCGCCGTCGGTGACTATCAAGGTTATATCCACTTCCTGTCACGGGAAGATGGCGCATTAATAGGTCGGGTCAGTACCGACGGCAGTCCGATTGTTTCGGCTCCCGTTGTTGCCGGTTCGAATTTGATTTTTCAAACCCAATCAGGGACAGTGACCGCTCTCGCGGTCGAGTAATACAATGAAGCCGGTAATTGCACTAGTAGGTCGACCCAATGTTGGGAAATCGACTTTATTCAATCGTCTGACCCGCTCGCGCGATGCGCTGGTGGCGGATTTGCCTGGGTTGACGCGCGATCGTCACTATGGCGAAGGCCGTGTCGGCGAACGTCCCTTCCTGGTCATCGATACGGGTGGTTTTGAACCCGTCGCCAAGGAAGGCATCATGCACCAGATGGCACTGCAGACCAAGCAGGCCGTGGCCGAGGCCGACGTGGTGGTGTTCATCGTGGACGGCCGCCAGGGCCTGACCCCGCATGACAAGACCATCGTGGACTTCCTGCGCAAGAGCGGCCGCCCGGTCTTGCTGGTGGTCAACAAGAGCGAAGGCATGCGCTATACGGCCGTCGTGTCCGAATTCTATGAATTGGGCATGGGCGATCCGTATGCGATCTCGTCGGCGCACGGCGACGGCGTCAACGACCTCGTCGAAGTGATGCTGGACCTGGCGTTCGCGCAGCGTCCGGATGAGCCGGAAGAGCTGGAAAAGACGGACCGCGGCATCAAGATCGCCCTCGTCGGCCGTCCGAACGTGGGCAAGTCGACCTTGATCAACACCTTGCTGGGCGAAGAGCGCGTGATCGCCTTCGACATGCCGGGCACGACGCGCGATTCGATCGAAATCCCGTTCGAGCGCGATGGCCAGCAATACACCTTGATCGACACGGCCGGTATCCGCCGCCGCGGCAAGGTGTTTGAAGCGATCGAGAAATTCTCGGTGGTGAAAACCCTGCAGTCGATTTCCGAAGCCAACGTGGTCGTGCTGATGCTCGACGCGCAGCAGGATATTTCCGAGCAGGACGCGCATATCGCCGGCTTCATCCTGGAATCGGGCCGCGCACTGGTGGTGGCCGTGAACAAATGGGATGGCTTGCAATCGCACCAGCGCGATGAAATCAAGATCGATATCGACCGCAAGCTCGATTTCCTGTCGTTTGCGCAGATGCATTTCATTTCGGCGCTGAAGGGCACCAACATCGGTCCGCTGATGAAGTCGCTTAATGCGGCGTATGCAGCCGCCATGTGCGACCTGTCGACGCCGAAGCTGACGCGCGCCCTGATCGAGGCCGTGGAGAAGCAGGAACCGCGCCGCAAGGGCTCGATTCGTCCGAAGCTGCGCTACGCCCACCAGGGCGGCATGAACCCGCCTGTGATCGTTATTCACGGCAATGCACTCGACGCCGTTGGCGATCCATACAAGCGCTATCTGGAAAAACATTTCCGCGATACGTTTGCTCTGGTCGGCACGCCGCTGCGCATTGAACTGCGCACGGGTAAAAACCCGTTTGCACGCACGCCAAGCAAGTAAAATTACGCTGAGTATTGTGCTGGATTAAGTATCAATTAAGGCGCCGCAGAGATAATGCGGCGCCGACAGCCAATTCAATGGCTCTTGCACGGAAATAATAAAGTGTTAATGCGCCATGCGCGACAGCGATCGCGAAAACAGGTTACAGTAGCTATGAAGCATCTTTCTCTCTTTGAAAGGTGTGAGAGCACTTGAAATCAAGCGAGTCGCCTCCAATTCTTACACAACAACATAAACAACGGAGCTGTTATGAGCAACAAAGGGCAACTGTTACAAGACCCATTCCTCAATGCATTACGCAAAGAGCATGTTCCTGTCTCGATCTACCTGGTCAATGGCATTAAATTGCAGGGCCATATCGAATCGTTCGATCAATATGTCGTATTGCTGCGCAATACGGTGACACAGATGGTGTACAAGCATGCCATCTCGACAGTGGTGCCGGCCCGTGCCGTCAATCTCAATATTGAATCTGAAGCGGAGTAAAGCGTTGAGCTTGACGGCCCAGCGCCTTTCACCCTCCATCGCCCCCGTCCGCGCCAGCGGCGCTGATGCGTTTGCATCGGCGTCGGCGTCCGCCGCAACTTATCTGATGCCATCATGCGCGCGGCACTAGTCGGGGTTGACTTCGGTCACAGCGACTTCGCCGCCAGCATGGAGGAACTCATGCTGTTGTCGCGCTCGGCTGGCGCAGACCCGATTTCCACCATCACGGCCAAGCGTTCCAGTCCCGATTCCGCGTATTTCGTCGGCAGCGGCAAGGCCGATGAAATTGGCGACGCCGTCGTCAACGATGGCCTGGAAATCGTCATTTTCAACCACGCCCTTTCACCTGCCCAGCAGCGCAATCTGGAAAAGCGCCTGAATGTGCGCGTGCTCGACCGTACCAGCCTGATCCTCGACATCTTCGCGCAGCGCGCCAAGAGCCACGAGGGCAAGCTGCAAGTCGAGCTGGCCCAGCTGCAGCATCTGGCCACGCGCCTGATCCGCGGCTGGACCCACCTTGAGCGGCAAAAGGGCGGTATCGGCTTGCGCGGTCCCGGCGAGACGCAGCTCGAGACCGACCGCCGGCTGATCGGCGACCGCGTCAAGGCCTTGCGCGCGCGCCTGGAAAAGCTGCACAAGCAGCGCGAAACGCAGCGCCGCGCGCGCGGCCGCAATCACACATTCTCGGTGTCCCTGGTCGGCTATACCAATGCCGGCAAGTCGACGCTGTTCAATGCCGTGACCAAGGCCGGCGTGTATGTGGCCGACCAGTTGTTCGCCACCCTGGACACCACCTCGCGCCGGGTTTACCTGGGCCAGGACGTGGGCAATGTGGTGATCTCCGACACGGTCGGCTTCGTGCGCGAATTGCCCCATCAGCTGGTGGCCGCTTTCCGCGCCACGCTCGAAGAAACCATCCATGCCGATCTGCTGCTGCACGTCGTCGACGCCGCGTCGCCGGTGCGCATGGAGCAGATCGAGCAGGTCAACCTGGTCTTGAAAGAGATCGGCGCCGATCATATTCCGCAGATTCTCGTGTGGAACAAGATCGATGCGGCCGGGCTGGAGCCTTCGGTGGAGCGCGACGAATATGCTACGATCAGTCGCGTGTTCGTCAGTGCGCAGAAGGGCAGCGGTCTCGACCTGCTGCGCGATGCCATTGTCGAGATGGCCAGGAAGGCGCCCGGTTCGGCTCACCTCTATCAGCAAGGCGAAGCACAGCAGGAAGATCAGTTTGACGGTCAGTACGACCAGCACGATGGCGCCGCCCCGGACCAGGACGAAGAGCCTGGCGAGGACGATAGGTTTTCCACCCACTCCCAAGTCGGAACACGATAGTTATGCTTGTCTCCCTACTCAAAAAAACAGGCTTGAAGTTGTCCCTGAACGATCCCCGCTGGGGCAATCGCAAGGACGACGGCAAGAAAGCCCAAGAAGGCAAAAAGCCCGGCGAAGGTCCGCCGGACCTCGATCAGCTGTGGCGCGATTTCAATCAGCGCCTGAACACCTTTTTCGGACAGAAGAACCGTCCCGACAACGGCGGCAATAACAACGGCGGCGGCAGCGGCCCGCGTCCCGACATGAAGGGCGCCGGCATCACCGCCGGCGTGGTCGGCGTGATCGCCGTCTTCATCTGGCTCGCCAGCGGCGCCTTCATCGTGCAAGAGGGCCAGAATGGCGTCGTGCTCACGTTCGGCAAGTACAGCCACACCACGCCGGCCGGTTTCAACTGGCGCTGGCCGTACCCGTTCCAGACCGACGAAACCGTCAACGTGTCGCAGGTGCGCACGGTGGAAGTGGGTTATCGCCAGTCGCTGCGCAACAAGCAGGCCAGCGAGTCGCTGATGCTGACGGACGATGAGAACATCATCGACATCCAGTTCGCGGTGCAGTACACCCTGAAAGACCCCGTGGCGTGGCTGTTCAACACGCGCGACCAGGAAGACACCTTGCGCCAGGTCGCCGAAACGGCGATCCGCGAAGTGGTCGGCCGCAGCAAGATGGACTTCGTGCTGTACGAAGGGCGCGAAAAAGTGGCGTACGATACGCAGCAGCTGATGCAGCAGATTCTCGACCGCTACAAGGTCGGCGCCGTCATCACCAACGTGACGATGCAGGCCGTGCAGCCGCCGGAGCAGGTGCAAGCCGCCTTCGACGATGCCGTCAAGGCAGGCCAGGACCGCGAACGCCAGAAGAATGAAGGCCAGGCCTACGCCAACGACGTCATTCCAAAAGCGCGCGGCGCCGCATTCCGCCTGATGGAGGAAGCCGCAGCGTACAGCGCGATGGTGACCGAGAACGCGGCCGGTAATGCTTCGCGCTTCAAGCAGGTGCTGGTCGAGTACCAGAAGGCGCCGGTCGTCACGCGCGACCGCATGTACCTGGAAACGATGCAGCAAGTGTTCAGCAGTGCCAGCAAGGTCATGGTCGACGCGAAGACGGGCAGCAATCTGCTGTACCTGCCGCTCGACAAGCTGATCGCCCAGACGGCTGCCACCGATGCCGCCGCTGCCGCCGCCCGTGCTGCCGCGACACCCGCAGCCAACACCGTTTTGCCACAGGAAGCCATGCCGACAGTAGAAGTCAATACGCGCCGCGACAGCCGCTCTTCGCGTGAACGGGAGAGCCGCTAATGAACCGTATCGTAGCCGCCCTGATCGCGGGCTTTATCGCGATCATGCTCTTGTCCTCGACCGTGTTCGTGGTCGACCAGCGTAAGTATGCGGTCGTCTTCGCCCTCGGCGAAGTCAAGGAAGTCATCAGCACGCCGGGCCTGTATTTCAAGCTGCCGCCGCCGTTCCAGAACGTGCTGTACCTGGACAAGCGCATCCTGACCCTGGATACGCCGGAGCCGGAACGCTTCATCACGGCCGAGAAGAAGAACATCCTCGTCGACGCCTACGTGAAGTGGCGCATCGCCGATCCGCGGCTGTATTTCCGCAGCTTTGGCGGCGATGAAAAGCCGGCCCGCAACCGCATGTCGCAAATCGTCAAGGCGGCGCTGAACGATGAAATCACCAAGCGCACCGTGCGCGAAGTGATCTCGGGCCAGCGCGGCAAGGTGATGGAAGCGATCCTCGCCAAGGTTTCGGCCGAAGCCAAGGCCATCGGCGTAGAAATCGTCGACGTGCGCCTGAAACGCGTCGACTACGTCGAGCAGATCAACAACTCCGTGTACGAGCGCATGAAGTCCGAGCGCGTGCGCGTGGCCAATGAGCTGCGTTCGACCGGTTCGGCCGACTCCGAGAAGATCCGCGCCGACGCCGACAAGCAGCGCACCGTGATCCTGGCCGAAGCGTACCGCGAAGCCGAGAAGATCCGCGGCGAGGGCGACGCCAAGGCATCGCAGATCTATGCGGAAGCGTTTGGCAAGAATCCGGAGTTCTACAAGTTTTACCGTAGCCTGGAAGCCTACCGCGCCACCTTCAAGGACAAGGGCGACGTGATGGTAGTCGATCCGAGTTCGGAATTCTTCAAGTACTTCAAGGGCGGCGGCGCAGCCGGTCCGGCCAAGAAGTAAGGCAGCATCCAGACTGCGCCTGTCCGCAAGGACGGGTGCGGCAGCAGCGGGGCCGGCGTGAATGCCGGCCCCGTTTTTTTGTGCCCGTCTAGTTGTTGCGGGAAGGCGTAAAATGCGGTGTTTTTAGGGCTGTGCGGCAGCGTTTCGGACAACTTATCCCTAAAGGCCCGTGTTTTCGCGTAAAATATCAGGTTCGGCCTCTTGCCTGGCGCGCCTGCCGCTGCCTCGCATGATGCATTTTTTCAACTTTCTTCCGTATCTCGCTCCCTCATGCCGAATTGGCTTTTGCCCGAAAATATTGCCGATGTTCTGCCGTCGGAAGCGCGCAAGATCGAAGAGCTGCGTCGCCTCATGCTGGATAATTTCCGTCTGTACGGATATGAACTGGTCATGCCGCCGCTGCTCGAGTATCTGGAATCGCTGATGACTGGCGCTGGCAAGGATACCGACCTGCGCACGTTCAAGCTGGTCGACCAACTGTCGGGCCGCATGCTCGGCCTGCGCGCCGACATGACGACGCAAGTGGCGCGCATCGACGCCCACCTGCTCAACCGTGCTACCGTCACCCGCCTGTGCTACGCCGGCAGCGTGCTGCATACCCGTCCGTCGGGCCTGCACGCCACGCGCGAGCCGCTGCAGATCGGCGCCGAGATCTATGGCCACGCGGGCCTGGAAGCGGATGCCGAGATCCAGGAACTGGCGCTCGCCTCGCTGGCACTGGCCGGTTTCGACAGCGTGCGCCTGGATTTATCGCACGTGGGCCTGTTGCGCGCTATCATTGCGCAAGACGCCGCTGCCGTGCGCGACGAGGCTGCGCTGTACACCCTGCTGCGCGCGAAAGATGCGCCTGGCCTGCGCGAGCTGACCGCCGGCTACGACGCCGTGACGCGCGATGCGCTGCTGGCCCTGCCGAACCTGTATGGCGACATCGACGTGCTGGCGCGTGCGCGCGAAGTGCTGCCGCCGTTGCCGGGCGTGCTCAAGGCGCTGGCCGAGCTGGCTGCGCTGGCAGGCTCTGCGCTGGGCCGCGCCGAAGTGGCGATCGACCTGGCCGACCTGCGCGGCTACCAATATGAAAGCGGCGCGATGTTTGCGCTGTATGTACCTGGCTTGCCGAACGCGGTTGCGCGCGGCGGCCGTTATGACCACGTCGGCGAAGCGTTCGGCCGGGCTCGTCCCGCGACCGGCTTCTCGCTCGATTTGCGCGAACTGGCGCGCCTGTTGCCGACCGCGGAACGGAAGCATTCGATCCGCGCGCCGTGGGGCAGCGCGCCAGAATTGAAGGAAAAAATCGCCGAGTTGCGCAAGGCGGGCGAGGTCGTGATCCAGAGTATGCCGGGTCACAGTAATGAACAAGACGAGTTCGAGTGCGATCGCGTGCTGGTACTTGCCGATAATGGTAGTAGCTGGATTCTTAAAAACTTAGGTTGAGTGATGTCAAAGAAAATTATGGCAAAGAACGTTGTTGTCATCGGCACCCAATGGGGCGATGAAGGTAAAGGCAAGATCGTCGATTGGTTGACCGATCACGCCCAGGGTGTGGTGCGCTTCCAGGGCGGCCACAATGCAGGCCACACGCTGGTCATCGGCGGCGTGAAAACCGCGCTGCAGCTGATCCCGTCGGGCATCATGCGTCCAGGCGTCGCCTGCTACATCGGTAACGGTGTGGTCGTGTCGGTACCGGACGTGCTGCGCGAAATCGACAAGCTCGAAGCCGTCGGCGTCGAAGTCGCCTCGCGCCTGAAAGTGTCGGATGCCGCACCGGTCATCCTGCCTTACCACTCGGCACTCGACCTGGCCCGTGAAGCGGCGCGCGGCGCGGCCAAGATCGGCACCACGGGCAAGGGTATCGGCCCGGCCTACGAAGACAAGGTGGCGCGCCGCGCCATCCGCGTCGCCGACCTGCTGAACGAAGCCCGTTTCGCCGAAAAACTGGCGGAAAACCTCGATTATCACAACTTCGTGCTGGAGCACTACCTGAAGGCTCCGCGCATCGATTACCAGAAGACCCTCGACGACGCGCTGGCCTATGTGCCGCGTCTGCGTCCGATGGTCACCGACGTGTCGAGCGCGCTGTACAAGGCGCACAAGGCCGGCGCGAATCTGCTGTTCGAAGGCGCGCAAGGTTCCCTGCTCGACGTCGACCACGGCACCTATCCGTTCGTCACCTCGTCGAACTGCGTGGCTGGCAATGCCGCCGCCGGTTCGGGCGTCGGTCCTGGCATGCTGCACTACATCATGGGCATCACCAAGGCGTACACGACGCGCGTCGGCTCCGGCCCGTTCCCGTCGGAACTGCCAACGGATGCAGGCGTCGGCCATCACCTGGCGCAAGTGGGCCATGAATTCGGCACCGTGACGGGCCGCGCCCGCCGCTGCGGCTGGTTCGATGCTGCCCTGCTGCGCCGCTCCGTGCAGATCAACGGCGTGACGGGCATGTGCCTGACCAAGCTGGACGTCCTGGACGGTATCGAAACCTTGAAACTGTGCACCGGCTACACCATCGACGGCGTGGCCACGGACATCTTCCCATCGGGCGCCGAAGAAGCCGCCCGCTGCGTACCCGTGTACGAAGAGATGCCAGGCTGGACGGAAAGCACGGTCGGCGCGAAATCGCTGGCGGCTTTGCCAGCGACGGCCCGCGCTTACATCAAGCGCATCGAAGAACTGGTCGGCGTACCGGTGGACATGGTTTCGACCGGTCCCGATCGTGAAGAGACGATCGTGCTGCGCCACCCATTCGAGTAAGCTGCTGGACACAATCCGCCGCAAGGCGGATTTTTTTAATCACGCTAATAATAAGATTTCACTATCATGACTACCCCACAATCGAACGATCAACATCTCTGGGTCAACTGGGAAGAGTATCACCGCCTGATCGAGCGCCTGGCGCTCAAGGTCTACGAATCGGGCTGGAAATTCGACCAGGTATTGTGCCTGGCGCGCGGCGGCGTGCGTCCCGGCGACGTGTTCTCGCGCATTTTTGATTTGCCGCTGGCCATCCTGTCGACCAGCTCCTACCGCGAAGACGCGGGCACGGTGCGCGGCGACCTCGATATCGCCAAGTACATGACCATGACCAAGGGCCCGCTGGCCGGCCGCATCCTGCTGGTCGACGACCTGGCCGATTCCGGCGTCACCCTGGACAAGGTCACGCGTCACCTGAAGGAAAACTTCCCTGACGTGACCGAAGTCAAATCGGCCGTGATCTGGCTGAAAGGCTGCTCCGTCGTGCGTCCCGACTACTTCCTGGACGAACTGCCGCACAACCCATGGATCCACCAGCCATTCGAAGACTACGACGGCCTGCGCCCGCACCAGCTGGCGGCGTGGATCAAGAAGGGCGAAGCAGGCAAGTAATCGCGTGCGCTCTTGCAAAAAAAAGACGATCGTGTATCGTCTTTTTTTTCGTCCAAGGAAATGCGATGACCATACTGACGACGGCGCGGCTGCGCCTGGAACCGATTACGGCAGACCACTACGAGCGCATGCGCACGCTCAACACGGATCCCGAGGTGATGACCTACCTGAACGCAGGCCAGCCCGAGACGGAAGAGGATACGCGCGCGGCGGTTGCGCGCATCACGGGCCGCTGGGCCGAATGGGGCTACTCCTGGTGGGCGCTGATCCGCCTCGACGACGGCGAGATGGTGGGCATGGCGTGCCTGCAGCACCTCGATGGGGACAAGGCCAAGCCGCATGAAATCGGCTGGCGCCTGGCCCGTACGGGCTGGGGCCAGGGCTATGCCAGCGAGGCGGCGGCCGCCATCGTCGCGCATGCGTTCGACGTCGTCGGCGCACCCGAAGTGGTGGCCGTGGCGCATCCCGACAACGCCGCCTCGATCAAGGTCATGACGCGCCTGGGCATGCAGTACGTGGGCATGGGGCGCCATTACGACCTCGATACCGTCGTATACCGGCTGGCGCGTCCATGACGGCAAGGCCGAAGCCCTTGAAGCTGGGCTGCAGTTACGGCGTGCAGTTTTCGCCCGATGGCACGCGCCTGGCCGTGCTGGGACGCGACCTGGTCCTGTGGGACGTGGCGGCGCGCAGCAAACTGTGGCGCGGCAAGTTCATCGCGCACATGTCGGGCATGGCGTTCTCGCCCGACGGCAGCCGGATCGCCATCAAGAGCACGACGGGCCAGATGGCCGTGGTCGATGCGCAGTCGGGGCAGCTGCTGCTCAACTTCCAGAACAAGAAGGATCGCGAAGGTTCCGACCCCGCGTGGTCGCCGTGCGGGCAGCATCTTGCCGACGGCGGCTGGGACGGCCGCCTGCGGGTGCGCGATGCGCAGACGGGCGAGGTGCTGTTCGTGCAGGAGCATGCGGGCGAGATGCTGCGAGATGCCTGCGCCATCGATGGCGGGCGGCGCCTGCTGGTCCAGCATGGCGTCAAATCCGTGGACGAGGGGCAGGTGCAGCCGCCTGACTATTGCAGCGTGTGGGACTGGCCGCTGCAGGCGGGGGGCGGCCGCGTGGTGCTGTCGCTGCCCGGTATCATGTCCTGCGCGCCATCGCCGGACGGCGCGCGCCTGGCCGTGCTGCACCACGCTGGCGGCGACGAGTACCTGTCCGTGCATGCGATCGACGATGGCCGCGTGCTGGCCACGGTGCCGGTGGAGGCGGGCGGCGGCACGGGCAACGCCTTGCGCTGGCTGCCCGACGGCAGCGCGCTGGGACGCATCGGCAAGGGCAAGCTGCTGTTTTACGGCTGGCCCGGTCTCGATGTGCTGGCGCAGGAAGATTTTACGTATCCCTGCGCGCTGGACTTCTTGCCTGGCACGCCACTGGCCGCCATCGGCTCGTGGGAAGCGGGCATGCTGACGGATTTGAACGTTCACAAGGAAACCGCATGATCACCTGTTATTTACGCTACATCATCGATCCGTACAAACTGAAGGAATTCGAAGCCTACGGCAAGCTGTGGATACCGCTGGTCGAGCGCTTCGGCGGCCAGCACCACGGCTACTTTTTGCCATCCGAAGGCGCCAGCAACGTGGCGCTGGCCATGTTCTCGTTTCCCAGCCTGGCCCTGTACGAGCAGTACCGCAGCGACTCGATGCAGGATGCCGAATGCCAGGCCGCCTTCCGCTATGCCGAGGAGACGCGCTGCATCGTCAGCTACGAGCGCAGTTTCTTCCGGCCCGTGTTTGCCTGAACAGGTTTACTGAACAAGGTCAGTCGCGCTGCGGTGCGCCCAGGGGGAAGAGGTGGCGGTACGGGCGCGCCTCTTCCACCGCGCGCGCAAACGACGGGCGGGCCAGCAGGCGTGCGCGGTAGGCGCGCAGCAGGGGCAAGGCGGCGGGAATCGGCTGCGTCCAGTCCGCATAGAACAGCGAGGGGGCGGCGGCGCAGTCGGCCAGGGTAAAGTGTTCGCCCGTGGCCCACGTCTTGCCGGCCAGGTGGTTTTCCAGCCAGGCGTAGGCGAGGTCCAGTTTTTCTCCCGCATGCGCGCGGCCTTCGCGCGTCTTCACCGGGTCGCCCGTCAGGGCGGCGCCGACGGCATGCTGCACGGGCGTCATGACATGCAGGTCGAAGTAGCGGTCGAGAAAACGCGCGTCCAGCGCCTGCATCGGCTCATCGGGCAGCAGGCGCAGCGGGCCGGGATGGGCCAGTTGCAGGTATTCGATGATGATGCTGGTCTCGGCGACGTTGCGCTCCCCGTCCACCAGCAGCGGGAACTTGCGCAGCGGCCAGCGCTCCAGCCACTGCTGCAGATGCTGCGGCATGTCCGGCGCCAGGCAGCGGAAATCGAAGGGCAGGGCGTTCTCGTACAGGGCGATGAGCACCTTCTGCGTGTACGAGGAAAAAGGATGGCCGTAGAGGATGAGCGACACGGTGGAATCTCCTGTGCAAGGTTGGCAACACACGCGTGCTGCAACGATAGAGCAATGACAGGAGCAATGCAAGCGGTCCGGGCCTTTCGTGCGCCTGCCTCCCGCTTGCATCCGTAATGCTTAGCCCAGGTTCGCCAGGTAGCGCAATCCCGTGATGCTGGGGAAGAAGCAATACACGCCGCCCCGCGTGATGACGCTGCGCGAAAAGTGTTGCAGTGTCTTGTTGCCGCTGCCCTTGGCGCCCACGCCGGGCAAGGTGAAGGAACTGACGGCGGGGTTGTTGATGCCCAAAAACACGTCCTGGCCGCTGATGTTGAACGTGGCATTGCCCGCCTCGGGGCCGTCCGGGCCGACGGCCGACTTGACGAAGGCATCGTCATTGTTCCACTGCTTCATCAGAAACTCGAACTGGTTGCGCAGGTTGGCATTGATGAAATAGCCGACGAGGCCCCGTTGCTCCGCGACGGGCGCGGCCGGATCGTATTCGCTGCCGTAGGGCATGGCGCGCCGCACGATGCGGTGGTTGCGGGCGGAGGTCCCCACGACGCCTTCGTCGCGCGGATTGTTGCGCCGGATATGCGAGCCGACCGGGCATTTCAGGCCCAGCGTGTCGTCCAGTGCCGGCTGGCTATCGACATAGTGAAAATGGTTCAGGCTGGCGTCCGGCAGCACGGGGCCGGCCTCGTCCGGACTGAGTACCAGCGGATTGCCGTTGCGCCAGCGCCCGCACATCTTGGCCGCCACCATTTCGGTGCTGAGCCCGGAACTGGCCGCGGCCTGGCTCAGGATGGTGTCGAACAGGGGCACGTCCTGTTCCAGGATGCGGAAGGCGGCATAGCTGCCATTGGTGGACAGCTGCGACGGCTGGACCTGGTAGATGCCGCCGTTTTCATTCGGATAGCCGAGCAGGAATTCCCCCGTCTTGACCGTGTTGAGCGGGTCGGGATCATATGCGGGTTCGTGCTTGCGGGGCGGCGCGCCATCGACGTCCGGCTGGGCGATGTTGTCGCGGTAGCCGAAATGCACGCGGTTGCCTGGCAGGGCCACGCCGTCGTGCGCATACAATTCACGCCAGCCGCCGGCAAAGGCGCGCCGCAGCGTGGCCGATGTCTGTTGCAGCACTTCCGTCGATTCGCTGACCCATAGGCTCAGCAGCGCATGCACCTGGCCACGCTGGGTAGCCGGCCCCAGGTTGCCGAGCCAATGTTCGGGGGCGCTGCCGTCCACGTCGCCCACGGCCGCGACGCTGGCCGGATCGGCCGCGCCCCGCTGAAATGCCTGGTCGAAAGTGGCCAGGTCGGCCGCGGCGACGCCCAGCGCCGCCAGGCCAGGAGCGGTAAAGCTGAGGTTCAGGAAGCAGGGCGGCTTGGGATGGATATGGCGCGCGGTGGTAATCGATGGCAGTCCGTCGCTGCCGTCGAGCAGGGCCGCGATGGTGCGCCGTGCCTGCGCCGCATCCGTGATGGTCAAGATGAAGTGGCGCGCCAGGTTGACGCGGTAGCCGCGCAGGATCGTGCCTTGCACGTCGTCGTAATCGATGCTGGAATCGGCCATGCTGTCTCTCCGGGGGCTGGGGCTGGGGCTGGCAAGGTGGCGGGGCGCGCTAGCGCGGCCCCGGCGTGGCGTGCGGCTCAGACTGAAGCGAGGATTTTCTGGACTGTTTGCGTATACGCGCTATACATGCCGGTATTGGGCACGTGCTGCGCGGCGTCGTTGGCGCTGATGAACGCTTCAAATGCGGCCACGTGGTTGGCCACGGGAATCAGCGGCTTGCCGCCCTCGACAAACTGCAGCAGCGCGTCGAATACGGGACCCAGCTTGGCCACAAAATCCTCGATGTAGTCGTTGAAGTCGCCGTCATACTCGGTGATCACGCCGATGACGAGGGTGTCCGAGGGACCTGTCGATTTCACGTTGGGCAGCAGATTGGCCTGGGCGCGGTCAAACAGGGTGAAGCGGGCAAAGTGCACGGTACCGATACTGGTGAGGGCCGCATTGATCTGCTTTTGGTATTCCTGCAATGCGGCGGCGATGTGGATGGGATCGGTGCCGGGTAGTACCGGCATCATTAAGCACAGTGGATATGCCATGGCAGGCTCCTCATTACGTGGTTGTCGGGAGGACCGACACTACGCCGCGGCGTCCACTGCGTCAAAAACTATATTTTTGCGCTTGTTGCTAAATTCACACCATTGCAGCATGGTAATTCATGTGAAATGCGGTCTCATGTGAATAGTTGCTGAGGCTGGCTCGTACCGGCGGACGCTCTGCTGCCAGGCTGCCCCCGCCTGTTTCTTGAAGCGCAAGGGGGAGGGCGCTGGCGGCGCCAGGTTCTGGTGCTTTTATTTCGGCATGAGGGGAGGCGGTACGCGGCGCCTGCATACCATCTGCCCTGCTTAAAACCGGATGGGACAAGGCGCCGCAGTTCCTTCGCCAAAACCGGCGTAGCCGGAGCGCGCGCTGAGGTTCAGCGACATGCTGCCTTTGTCCGGTAAATAGATGCAGTATTCGCCGGCCGCCGTGATGATGCGGTAGATGCGCTTGGGGTCGTTTGGTGCGCTGAACAGCTCGATGCGGGCCGCTTCGAACCATTTCGGCTTGACCGCCGCATGCGCTTCCGCGAAGCCTTTCGCCAGGCGCGTGTGCGCCGTCTCGGGCGGCGCCGTGAATTCCTGCGGATGCTCGGCGCGCAGCTGGCGGTCGATGGCGCCGGCTGCCTGCAGGGCCCGCTGCGCCAGGGGGAGGGTGCCGGCCTTCGACGCCGCCGGCGCCGTCTCGGCAGGCAGGGCGTCGTCTGGCGGCCGGTCCGGCATCAATGCCGGCGGCGTGGGGATGGCGGCATCCTTCGGTGCTGGCGCGACCGCCGCACTGGCGAGGCGGGCAGGCAAGGAAGGCTGGGGAGGCAGGCGCGCGGGCGGTGGAGCGGGTTCGATGGGGACAGCGCCCGCTTTTGCTGGCGGCAATGGCGGCATCAGTTGCAGCCAGACGCGGTCGTCGTGCTCCGTTCCCGTGTGGACCGGCCGCGTGGCCGCCCAGAACAGCGCCAGGTGCAGCAAGCCGATTGCGGCGATATAGCGGCCCTGAGGGCGCCGGCCGATAGAAAAATCATGGTCCTGCCGCGCAAGGTCAATGTTCATCTGTTCCACGGTCCCCGTGATGAAGGTGTACCAGTATGCAAATTTGCAAGGGCGCTGTAAACAGCTTTCGCGCAGAACGCAGATTGCGCCACCGGCAGTACCGGAAAGCGCGCCCGCGCGATGATTTTGTTAAGCTGTCACTCCAGGCGCGCTGGCGTGGGCGCCGTTATGACAGGAAGACGCATGGCCGATGAAATGCATTTTTATGAACCTGCGCAGGGCCACGGCCTGCCGCATGATCCCTTCAACGCGATTGTCGGACCGCGCCCGATCGGCTGGATCGCCACGCGCAGTGGCGCGGGCGTGCTCAATCTGGCGCCCTACAGTTTTTTCAACGCCTTCAATTACACGCCGCCGCTGATCGGTTTTTCCAGCATCGGCCGCAAGGACACCTTGCGCAATATCGAAGAGAACGGCGAATTCGTGTGGAACTTGGCGACGCGTCCGCTGGCCGATGCCATGAACGCCAGCTGCGCGCCAGCGCCGCCCGAGGTCGACGAATTCGCGCTGGCCGGCCTGACCCCGCTCGCCTCGCGCATCGTCGCGGTGCCGCGCGTGGCCGAAAGCCCCGTGTCCTTCGAATGCCGGCGCACGCAGATCATCGAGCTGCAGGGATTGAATGGCGAGGGCGTCGGCAGCTGGCTGGTGCTGGGCGAAGTAGTGGGCGTGCATATCGCGCGCCATCTGCTCAGGGACGGCGTGTACGACACGGCGTCCGCTGCGCCGATACTGCGCGGCGGCGGACCGGCCGACTATTTTGAGATCGGCCCGGAGAGCCTGTTCCGGATGCGCCGGCCCAGCTATCCCTGAACGGGGCAGGCTATTTCTGCATGATGGGATCGCGCCCCAGGGTGCGCGCCAGCGCGCCGCCGTCGCCGCGCCAGAATTCGCGGTCGGCCAGGCGCACGCGCTCGGCCGCGTGCTGCATGTGTTCCATGGCCGCCTGGCGCGCCCGCTGCGGGTCGCCGGCGGCGATGGCTTGCACGATCTTTTCATGTTCGCGCCGCACTTCGATGGAAAAGTCCGTGCGCCGGGCTTCATTCGCGCGCGTCACCTTGACGGCAGAGCGGATCGGGTCGGCGAACATGGCGACGAATTTCGGCCAGTAGGGGTTGCCCGTCGCCTCGGCGATGCACAGGTGCAGGCGCACGTCTTCTTCCACGCCATCGACGCCGGCCGCCACCGCTTCCTCGATGCGCCGCAGCGCATGCTCGATGTCGGCCAGCTGGCCCGGCGTGCGCCGCACGGCCGCCAGCGCGGCGATCTCCGCTTCCAGGCCTTGCCGCACTTCGATCAGGTTCAGCAGCGATTGCACCGATTGCTCCGTCAGCGCATCGCCCCGTTCGCCCGCCTTCGCGCCATCCTGCGCGCACACGAAGGTGCCGCTGCCCTTGCGCGTGGCGACGATGCCGTCCGCCTGCAGCACGGCGATGGCTTCGCGCAGCACCGTGCGGCTGACGCCGAAGTGCGTGGCCATCGCCTGCTCCGATGGCAGGCGCGTGCCGCCGGCCAGGCCATCGTTGTGGATTTGCTGGCGCAGCCGCGCCGCCACCCGCGCGCCCAGGGTGCCGGTGGTAAAGCTGCCCGCGGCGGGCTCCGGCGGGGGAAGGGTAAAGCGGAACGTGCGGTCCATCGGGTGCATCCTTGTGCTAACGGTTCTCAAGTGGGCTTGCCTGCTTGGCATTATATGGAATATACAGCTTGACACACATAAAACACACACATAATATACATCCATACAAATTTTAGACAAGTTGCCAGCCACCTCCGGTGGACCATAAAAACCCGGCACGGTCGATCCCCCCCGCGATCAGGAGACAAGCATGGAAGTGTCACAGACAATGCCGGGCCAGCCGGCCGGCGCCGCCGCAAGCCAGAAAATCATCGACGACGCCGTCTACCGCAAGGTGACCTGGCGCATCATCCCCTTCCTCATGCTGTGCTACATCGTCGCCTATCTCGACCGCGTCAACGTGGGCTTCGCCAAGCTGCAGATGCTGGCCGACCTGCAGTTCTCGGAAACCGTGTACGGCCTGGGCGCGGGCGTGTTTTTCCTTGGCTACTTCCTGTTCGAAGTGCCCAGCAACGTCATGCTGCACAAGATCGGCGCGCGCGTGTGGATCGCCCGCATCATGATCACCTGGGCCATCATTTCGGGCGCCTTCATGTTCGTCACCACGCCGACGCAGTTCTACATCATGCGCTTCCTGCTCGGCATCGCCGAGGCGGGCTTCTTCCCCGGCATCATTCTGTATCTGACCTACTGGTATCCGTCCGAGCGCCGCGCACGCATGGTGTGCACCTTCATGGCTGCCATTCCCGTGGCGGGTCTGATCGGCGGGCCGCTGTCGGGCTGGATCATGGAAACCTTCGCCGGCTGGCACGGCTATGCGGGCTGGCAGTGGATGTTCGTGCTCGAAGCGATTCCCGCCGCGCTGATGGGCGTGGCCGTGCTGCTCTACCTCGACAACAGCATCCGCGCCGCGAAGTGGCTGACGGAAGATGAAAAAGTCATCCTCGAACAGCGCATCGCCACGGAAGCGCAGGGCAAGGTATCGCACCCGTCGATCCGCGCCATGTTTGCCGACCCGCGCATCTGGGTCATGGCCCTGATCTATTTCTGCTGCGTGATGGGCCAGTATTCGCTGACCTTCTGGCTGCCCAGCCTGATCAAGGCGGCTGGCGTGACGGGCGTGCTCAATATCGGCCTGTTCACGGCGATTCCGTATTCGTTTGCCGTGGCGTCCATGATCCTGCTGGGCCGCAGCTCGGACAAGTACCGCGAACGGCGCTGGCACATGGCCATCCCGCTGGTGGTGGGCGCTGCCGCCATTGTCTGCAGCGCGCTGGCAGGCGCCCACAACACGGGCTGGGCCATCTTCTTCCTGACGATTGCCGCCGGCGGCATCCTGGCAGCCTCGCCCATGTTCTGGAGCCTGCCGACGGCCTTCCTCGGCGGCGTCTCGGCCGCCGCCGGCATCGCCGCCATCAATTCGGTGGGCAACCTGGCCGGCTTCGCGGCGCCGTACATGATCGGTTCCATCAAGGACCTGACGCAGTCGACCGACATCGCCATCTACCTGCTGGCAGCCATCCTGGTGATCGGCGCGGCCATCATCATGCGCGTGCCGGCCAAGCTGGTGAACAAATAAATATCTGGAGCAAACGATGAGTACAGCAATTGAAAAAGTGGGCGTGATCGGCCTGGGCGCCATGGGCATGGGCATCGCGCAGTCGCTGCTGCGCGCGGGCTTCGCCGTGCATGCCTGCGACGTGCGCCCCGACACCGTGCAAAAGCTGGTGGAGTCGGGTGCCCATGCGGCGTCCTCGCCTGCCGCGCTGGCGGCGCAGGTGCAAGCCTTGCTGATCGTCGTCGTCAACGCGCAGCAGACGGAAACCGTGCTGTTTGGCGAGCAGGGCGCGGCCAGCGCGCTGGCGCCGGGCAGCGTGGTCATCGCCTGCGCCACCGTGGCGCCGGAATTTGCCGAAGCGCTGGGCGCGCGCCTGGCGGCCATGGGACTGCGCTTCATCGACGCGCCCATTTCCGGCGGCGCGGCCAAGGCGGCTGCCGGCGAGATGTCCGTGATGGCGGCCGGCGCGCCCGATGCCTTCGATGCCTGCGCCGGCATTTTCGACGCCATCTGCGCCCGGCTGTATCGCCTGGGCGAGCAGCCGGGGCAGGGTTCGAAAGTCAAGATGATCAACCAGCTGCTGGCCGGCGTGCACATCGCCGCCGCCGCCGAAGCGATGGCGTTGGGCTTGCGCGCCGGCTGCGATCCGGATGCCCTGTACGAAGTGATTTCGAACAGTGCCGGCAGTTCCTGGATGTTCCAGAACCGCGTGCCGCACATCTTGAAGGGCGACTACACGCCGCTGTCGGCCGTGAATATTTTTGTGAAAGACCTCGGCATCGTGCTCGATTACGCGAAAAAAAGCGTGTTCCCATTACCGTTGTCGGCCACGGCGCACCAGATGTTCATGCAGGCGTCGGCCGCCGGTTTTGGCGGCGAGGACGATGCGGCCGTTATCAAGACTTTCCCGGGCATCGATTTGCCGGCGAAAGCGTAACTGAATCAGGAAGGAACAATCATGACCGTACTACTGGGATGTATCGCCGACGATTTCACGGGTGGCACCGACCTGGCCGGCATGCTGGTCAAGGCTGGCATGCGCACGGTGCAGCTGATTGGCGTGCCGCAAGGGCCGCCGCCGGCCGACGTCGATGCCGTCGTCATCGCGCTCAAGTCGCGCACGACGGCGCCGGAAGACGCGGTGGCCGAATCGCTGGCCGCGCTGGCCTGGCTGCAGCAAGCCGGGTGCCGCCAGTTCTACTTCAAATACTGCTCCACGTTCGACTCCACGCCGCGCGGCAATATCGGCCCCGTGGCCGAGGCGCTGATGCGGGCGCTCGACACGGACTTCACGATCGCCTGCCCCGCGTTCCCCGCCAATGGCCGCACCATCTACAAGGGCAACCTGTTCGTCGGCGACGTGCCGCTGGCCGAATCCGGCATGCGCGACCACCCGTTGACGCCGATGACGGATTCGAACCTGGTGCGCGTGCTGCAGCAGCAAGTGCTATCGAAAGTGGGCCTGGCCGATTTCTCCGTGGTGGAGAAGGGCGCGGCCGCCATTGCCCAGCGCTTCACGGAGCTGCGCGGCCAGGGCTGCCATTTCGCCGTCGTCGATGCCGTGTCGAACCGCGACCTGGAAGCCATCGGCGCCGCCTGCGCGGACTTGAAACTGATCACGGGCGGCTCCGGTATCGCGCTGGGACTGCCGCAGAATTTCCGCCAGCGGGGGCAGTTGTCGCCGTCGCATGCGGGGCAGGCGGGACGCTTGCCGCCGGCGTCGGGTTTCCGCGCCGTGATCTCGGGCAGCTGCTCGGTGGCCACGCAGCAGCAGGTGGCGCACCTGCGCGAGCACGCGCCGGCATTCCATGTCGATCCCCTGCAGCTGGCCGCTGGCGGCGAGGTGGTGGATGCCGTGGTGGAGCAGGCGCTGGAATGGGCGGGCGCGCACCTGGCGCAAGGCCCCGTGCTGGTCTATGCCACGGCCACGCCGGACGCCGTGCGCGCCGTGCAGGCGCAGCTGGGCGTGGAGCGGGCCGGCGCCCTCGTCGAGGAAACCCTGGCCGCCATTGCGCAAGGCCTCGTGCGCCTGGGCGTGGGCCAGCTGATCGTCGCTGGCGGCGAAACCTCGGGCGCGGTGGTGAAAGCGCTGGGTATTGCTGGCTTGCGCATCGGCCCCGAGATCGACCCCGGCGTGCCCTGGACGCAAGCCTTGCCCGCGTTGGGCGACGATTGCGGGGCGCCGTTGGCGCTGGCGCTCAAGTCCGGCAATTTCGGCACGGTCGATTTCTTCAGCAAGGCCTGGCAGGTGCTGGCATGAGTGCCGCCATCCCCGCCACCCCCGCCATCCACGCCGCGCCCGAAGAGATGCGCCAGCGCGAGCAGATCGCCGACTTCGGCAAGTCCCTGTTCGAACGGGGACTCACGGCGGGCAGCAGCGGCAACCTCAGCGTGCGCCTGTCCGATGGCTGGCTGCTGACGCCCACGAATGCCAGCCTGGGGCGGCTGGACCCCGCGGACTTGTCCAAGCTGGACTGGGACGGCAACTTGATCAGCGGCGCGCCGCCGTCGAAGGAAGCGTTTTTGCACCGCGCCATGTACGAAGAGCGCGGCAGCGCCGGCGCCATCGTGCATCTGCACTCGACGCATTCGGCGGCCGTGTCCTGCATGTGCGGCTTGAACCATGACGACTGCATCCCGCCGCTGACGCCCTATTTTGTGATGAAGGTGGGGCGCCTGCCCCTGGTTCCGTATCACCGTCCGGGCGACCCGGCGCTGGCGGGCGCCATTGGCGCCATGGCGCGCAAGCATTCGGCCGTGCTGCTGGCCAACCACGGTCCCGTGGTGTCGGGCAGCAGCCTGGAAGCGGCCGTGTATGCGGCCGAAGAGCTGGAAGAGACGGCCAAGCTGTTCCTGCTGCTGCGCGACGTGCCCACGCGCCCGCTCGATGCGGCGCAGATCGCGGACCTGAAACACACTTTCAAACTCGACATATAAGAAATCCAGGAGATACGCATGCCCCGCTTTGCCGCCAATCTGACCATGATGTTCAACGAAGTGCCTTTCCCGCAGCGCTTTGCCGCCGCCGCGCAAGCGGGTTTCCAGGGTGTCGAATTCCTGTTCCCGTACGACCACGCGCCGCAGGAAGTGGCTGGCTGGCTGCGCGAGCACGGTTTGACAAATGTGCTGTTCAACCTGCCGCCGGGCGACTGGGCTGCCGGCGAGCGGGGCATCGCTTCGCTGCCGGGCCGCGAAGAAGAGTTCCGTGCGGGCGTGGTGCGCGCCATCGAGTATGCGCTGGCGCTGGGCACCCCGCGCGTGCACATGATGGCGGGCTTGCTGCCGCAAGGCGCCGACCTGGCGCTGCACCGCGCCACCTACCTGGCTAACCTGCAATACGCGGCCAAGGCCGTGGGCGCGCATGGCATCGAACTCTTGATCGAGCCCATCAACGGGCGCGACATGCCCGGCTATTTCCTCGTCACGCAAGCGCAGGGCCACGCGCTGCGCCTGGAATCGGGCGCGCCCAACGTCAAGGTGCAGATGGATTTTTACCACACGCAGATCGTCGAGGGCGATATCGCCATGACGTTCAGGAACAACTTCGGCGGCATCGGGCATGTGCAGATCGCCAGCGTCCCGTCGCGCAACGAGCCGGATGATGGCGAAGTCAATTACCCCTATCTATTCAGCCTGCTCGACGACCTGGGCTACGAGGGCTGGATCGGCTGCGAATACCGTCCGCGCGGGCGCACCGGGGATGGCCTCGGCTGGCTCGCGCCCTACTTGAATCATTCGAACCAATAAGGAGACAGCACATGAAAGTATTGATCACCGGCGGCGCCGGTTTCCTGGGACAGCGCCTGGCGCGCCAGCTGCTGGCGCAAGGCCGGCTGACGGACAGCAGCGGCCAGTTGCAGACCATCAGCGAGCTGGTACTGGTCGACGTGGTGGCCGCGCATGACTTCGGCGATGCGCGCGTGAAAGTGGTCACGGGCGACATCGCCGATGGCGCCCTGATGCGCGCCACCGTCGATGCGCAAACGACGTCGATCTTCCACCTGGCCGCCATCGTCAGCGGCCAGGCTGAAGCCGATTTCGATCTGGGCATGCGCATCAACCTCGACGCCTCGCGCCTGCTGCTCGATATCTGCCGCGAACTGGGGCACAAGCCGAAGGTCGTGTTTACCAGTTCCGTAGCCGTGTACGGCGGCAAGCTGCCCGAGGTGGTGCTCGATACGACGGCCTTGAATCCCCAGTCGTCGTACGGCGCGCAAAAGGCCATCGGCGAATTGCTGCTCAACGATTACAGCCGCCGCGGCTTTGTCGATGGCCGCGTGCTGCGCCTGCCCACCATCAGTGTGCGCCCCGGCAAACCGAACAAGGCGGCGTCGTCCTTCGCCAGCGGCATCATCCGCGAACCGCTGAATGGCGAAGCGGCCGTCTGCCCGGTCTCCACCGACCTGCGCCTGTGGCTGCTGTCGCCGCGCGGCGCCATCGCCTCGCTGATCGCCGGCCATGAACTGGCGGGCGAAGCGTTTGGCGCCAGCCGCACGGTGAACTTGCCTGGCTTGAGTGTGAGCGTGGGCGAGATGATTGCCGCCCTCGAGGCAGTGGCCGGCAGTGAAGCCGCGCAGCGCATCAGCTACGCGCCCGATCCGGCCGTCGAGCGCATCGTCAAGAGCTGGCCCGGCGCCTGGGACACGGCCCGCGCCGACGCGCTGGGCCTGACGGCCGATGCAGATTTCGCCAGCATCATTCGCGCGTATATCGACGACGTCAAGGCGGGCTAGGATTCCTTGCCGATGGCGTCCAGGCGTTGCTTCAGGCGCTGCGTTTGCTGCTCGCTGCTTGCCGTCTTGAGCAAGTCGTTCAGCAGCGCCGTTTGCGCCACGCGCAAGGCATCCTTGGCCGCCGCCGCCACATCGGGCGCCACGCCCACGCCTTCCCAGTTGGTGTGGGTGATGGGGCTGATGGAGCGCCCGGTCGGCACGAAGGCGCCGAAGTGCGCATCCAGCCGCACGACGCGGCCCGGATGGGCGCCGCCGCCCGTGGTCTCGCCCACGATGGTGGCGCGCTTCAGGTTTTTCATCGCGTAGCTGAAGTCTTCCGCTGCCGAAAACGTCCGCTTGCTGGTCAGGATGTACAGCGGCTTCTGCTGTCCAAACGGCTTGCCGGCGACGAAGGTAGTGCTCCAGTTTTGCTCCGTGAGGTCGTCGATGCGGTAGTAGTTGTCGTTCAGGCGCGTGCGCTCGTCGAGCACATAGCTGGCCAGCAGCGCCACCGTTTCCGGGGAACCGCCGCCGTTGTCGCGCAGGTCGATGATCAGGCCGTCCAGGTTGGACATCATCGTCATCGCCGCCGCCAAGGTCTCGCCCGCGTATTGGGCGGGCGCGAACTCATTCAACTTCAGGTAGCCGACATTGCAGGGCAGGCGTTCGACGCGCTCGACGCCGTAATTGCGTCCGCGCATATTGGCCGCCTGTTCCGCCATCACTTGCGGCGACGGCGTGCCGCCGGGGGGCAGCACGGGGAGGTCTTTTTCGCTGTAGCGGACACGCAGATGCAGGTCGCCCGTCTGCTGTCGTATTTGCGTGGTCAGTTCCTCTGCCAACTGGTTTGCGCTGGTGATGGCGGCATAGCCGGCGCTGCGCTGGTAGCGGTGCAAGGCTTGCTCGAGCTGCTTTGCTTTTTCCGGAAATACATAGCCGAGCTTTAGTTCCGCGATCAGCCGGTCGACGACTTGCTGGCGCTGCTCCTTGCTGATCTGCATGTCGGCTTGCGGAGGCTGTCCCTGGCCATGGGCCGGCATTGCCAGCAGCATGGCGCCCGCGAGAGGGAGTGCCAGGATGGTGTTGCGCAGACTGCGGATGATCGTTTTACCGTGCATTGTGACTCCTGTGGAGGTGAGTAAAGCAACGTGGGGCGGGATTATCTGGTCTTGCGGCTTTCGGTGCCGTCTTCGGCGCGCACGGCGGCATCGCGGATGCGCGCGCCGAACGGTTGGTTGTCCAGCGCCGCGATGGCCTGTTGCAGCAGCTGCGACAGGGGATACGGCAAGTCGGCGTCGAGGCTGGCGGCGGCGCCGGCCGTCGCTTGCCAGCAGCGCTGGATGGCCGGCAGCATGCTGCGTCCCTGTTCCGTCAGCTGTATCAGTTTCTGGCGTCCGTCTTCGGGGCCGGCAGAGGCGAAGACCAGGCCTTCCTTGATCATCAGCGCCACCGTCTGCGTGGCGGCCGGCTGCGTGATGCCGGCGGCGGCGGCGATGGCGCCGATGCTGGCCGCGTCCTGCGCCATCAGCACGCGCATCACGGGCGTGTAGCGGGGACGGTAGCGCAGGCCCGCCTCTTCATAGGCGGCGCTGACGGCGCCGTCGAGCAATTCGATCAAATGGCGTAGCTGCGTGCCCAGCGAAGATTTTTTCATGAGGAAATAATATCAGCGCTTATATAAGCAGTAAAGAATTTTCTTGGAGGTGCGTCCCGGCGGATGTTCGGACGTGATTGGCCCCGCTGTCCGGCTAGGCCGCCTTGACGGGGGCGGTCGCCTGCGAACGGCGATAGTCGAGCGGCGTGCTGCCCACCAGTTCCGCAAAACTGCGGCTGAAATGGGCCTGGTCGAAAAAGCCCAGCTCCTGGGCCAGGCTGGCCAGGTCGGGCGCATCGGCCTGCGCCAGGCGCCAGATCGCTTCCTGCAGGCGGTAGCGCTGGATCACCCATTTCGGCGGCACGCCCACGTAGTTGGCGAACAGGCGCTGCAGCCGGCGTTCACCGATGGCCATGCTGTCGCATAGCTGCGCCACATTGACCGGGCCGTGGTGGGCCGCCGCCGCGGCAGTCAGGCGGGCTGCCAGCAGGGCCGCATCATCGGCCGGCGGCAGCTTGGCCAGCAGCAGTGCCTGTGCCTGCGCCACCATGGCCAGATCGTCGGACTGGCCTAACACGCGGGCCTCGGCCTCCCCTGCCGGCATGCCCAGCAGGGCGTCGGCAGCGAGGGTCGTGCCGGTGAACGATGACAGGGGCTGGCTGATGAAGGGGCGCAGGCCGCCCGGCGTGAAGCGCACGCCTAGCACCTTGCCCGCGCCGGTCAAGGGCCGGTCGAAGGCGCCGCGCACGACGCCATGGATGGCGGTGCGCCCAAGGTCGAACACCAGGTGGGCATTCGGGTAGGGCAGCACGCGCTGCGTCTCGGGCGCGCAGCCCCGCCTGTCCCATTCGACCAGCCAGAAATACTCGACGAAGGGCGCCAGCGCGGCAGCCGGCGGATAGGTCGCCAGGCGCAGGCGGCGCGCCGCCGCCCGCGGGTCGACGATGCCTTTCGGCGCCTGTCCGCGCGCGGCGAGCAGATTGCGCGTGCTGTCGGCTTTATCCAATATCTGTCTCCTGCGCGGGACTAAGCTGGCCATCTCGCATCGATTGAAAGGGAATCATGAAATCACGCAGTTTGCCGGGCCTGGTGCTGGCCGCGGTTTGTCTATCGGCGGCGCCAGCCGGCGCCGCTTCATTTGCAGGGGGAGATCATCGCATGCATGCGCACGCCACGGGAAGTTTCAGCATCACCATGCAGCCTGCCGCGGCGCCGCAGCGCGCGGGGCACAGTTCGCTGGGAAGGGTGCTGCTTGAGAAGGTGTATGCGGGCGACCTCGTCGCCACGGCCACGGGCCAGATGCTCAATGCCGTCACCGACACCAGGGGCGCGGCCGGCTATGTCGCCATGGAAGCCGTCACGGGCACGCTGCAGGGCAGGGAGGGCAGTTTCGTGGCGCAGCATGCGGGCACGATGGCCGACGGCCAGCAGGCGCTGTCCATCGTGATCGTGCCGCATTCGGGCACGGGCCAATTGACGGGCATCCGCGGCACGCTGGCCATCCGCATCGTCGATGGCCAGCATTTCTACGACATCGACTATTCGCTGCCGGAGCCGTAGGCGGACCCCGGCACGGCCTTGGCGCGGCTGGCGGTTTATTTGCCCAGGATCGACGCCACGTTGTCCGTGCCAGGCGCGCCGAACAGCTGCTGCTTGAGGATGTGCAGCTGGTCGCGCACCTGCGCCGCCTTTTCGAATTCCAGGTTCTTGGCGTGGTCGACCATCAGTTTTTCCAGGCGCTTGATTTCCTTGCTGACCTGCTTTTCGCTCATGGATTCGAACTTCGCCGCTTCCTGCGCCACCTGCAGGGTTTCGCGCGCTTCCTGCGGGCTGTAGACGCCGTCGATCATTTCGCGGATCGATTTCTTCACGCCGATCGGGATGATGTTGTTGGCCGTATTGAAGGCGATCTGCTTGGCGCGGCGGCGTTCCGTCTCGTCGATGGCGCGGCGCATCGAGTCCGTGATGCGGTCGCCGTACAGGATCGCCGTGCCGTTCAGGTTACGCGCGGCGCGGCCGATGGTCTGGATCAGGCTGCGCTCCGAGCGCAAGAAGCCTTCCTTGTCCGCGTCGAGGATGGCCACCAGCGACACTTCCGGCAAGTCCAGGCCCTCGCGCAGCAGGTTGATCCCAACCAGCACGTCGAAGGTGCCCAGGCGCAGGTCGCGCAGGATTTCCACGCGTTCCACCGTTTCGATATCGCTGTGCAGGTAGCGCACCTTGATGCCATGGTCGCCCAGGTATTCCGTCAATTGCTCCGACATGCGCTTGGTGAGCGTCGTCACCAGCACGCGCTCGTCCTTCTTGATGCGTTCGACGATTTCCGACATCAGGTCGTCCACCTGGCTGCTGGCCGGGCGCACGATGATCTGCGGGTCGACCAGGCCCGTGGGACGCACCACCTGCTCGACCACCTGGTCCGAATGGGTCTTTTCGTATTCGGCCGGGGTGGCCGAAACGAACACGGTCTGGCGCATCTTCTGCTCGAATTCCTCGAACTTCAAGGGGCGGTTGTCCAGCGCCGACGGCAGGCGGAAGCCGTAGTCGACCAGGTTGGTCTTGCGCGAGCGGTCGCCGTTGTACATGGCGCTCAACTGGCCCGTCAGCACGTGCGACTCGTCGAGGAACATCAATGCGTCGGGCGGCAGGTAGTCGACCAGGGTGGGCGGCGGTTCGCCCGGCAGCGCGCCGCTCAAATGGCGCGAGTAGTTCTCGATGCCCTTGGTGAAACCGATTTCCGCCATCATTTCCAGGTCGAAGCGCGTGCGCTGTTCCAGCCGCTGCTCTTCGATCAGTTTATTCTCCTTGCGGAAGAACTCGAGGCGTTCGCGCAGCTCGTCCTTGATGGTCTCGACGGCACGCAGCACGGTGGAGCGGGGCGTCACGTAGTGCGAACCCGGGTACACGGTGAAGCGGGGGATCTTTTGCCGCACTCTGCCCGTCAGCGGGTCGAACAGCTGGATCGATTCGATCTCGTCGTCGAACATTTCCAGGCGCACGGCCAGTTCCGCATGCTCGGCGGGGAAGATGTCGATGGTGTCGCCGCGCACGCGGAAGGTGCCGCGGCCGAAATCGACCTCGTTGCGCGTGTACTGCATCTGGATCAGGCGCGCGATGACGTCGCGCTGGGCGACCCGGTCCTTGACGCGCAGGGTCAAAATCATCTGGTGGTATTCGTTGGGGTTACCGATACCGTAGATGGCCGAAACGGTGGCGACGATGATGACGTCGCGCCGCTCCATCAGCGACTTGGTGCACGACAAACGCATCTGCTCGATGTGCTCGTTGATCGACGAATCCTTTTCGATGAACAGGTCGCGCTGGGGCACGTAGGCTTCCGGCTGGTAGTAATCGTAGTAGCTGACGAAGTATTCGACGGCGTTCTGCGGGAAAAAGTCGCGGAATTCGCTGTACAGCTGCGCGGCCAGGGTCTTGTTCGGGGCGAAGACGATGGCGGGCCGGCCCATGCGCGCGATGACGTTGGCCATGGTGTAGGTCTTGCCCGAACCGGTCACGCCCAGCAGGGTCTGGAAGGCCAGGCCATCGGCAATCCCCTCCGATAACTGGGCGATCGCCGTGGGCTGGTCACCGGCCGGAGGGAAGGGCTGGTGCAGCTTGAAGGGGGAGTCCGGGAAAGAGATAATTGCGCTTTCCGCCTCGCTGGCGGTAGATAATTCGGGCATGTGAATCAGACCTTTGTTAGAATAGTGCTCTGCTGGCGGCCCTGGCGTTGTATTCGGGGCGCTGTCTACAACTCCGCTGTGAACCTGCTTCCAATCGAATCCAATCTTATCATGACGAACCCAACTGTTTCTGCCAGTCTGTTTAGCGCCATCGAGATGGCCCCACGCGACCCGATCCTGGGCATCACCGAAGCATTTAACGCGGACCAGAATCCCGCCAAAATCAATCTGGGCGTCGGCGTCTATTATGACGACAACGGCAAGGTGCCTCTGTTAGCTTGCGTACGCAAGGCAGAAGCCATCCTGATCGAACAGGCAGCCCCACGCACCTACCTGCCGATCGAAGGCCTCGCCGCCTACGACAAGGCCGTGCAAGAACTCGTATTTGGCGCCGACAGCGCCGTAATTCAAGAGCGCCGCGCCATTACCGTGCAAGCCATCGGCGGCACGGGTGCGTTGAAGATTGGTGCCGACTTCCTGCAGCGCTTTGCGCCGGGCGCCCAAGTCTACATCAGCGATCCTAGCTGGGAAAACCACCGCGCGCTGTTCGAAAACGCCGGTTTCGTCGTGAATAACTACACTTACTACGATGCCGTTACCCATGGCGTGAACTTCGACGGCATGCTGGCCAGCCTGAACGCCATGCCGGCCGGCTCCATCGTCGTGCTGCACGCCTGCTGCCACAACCCGACGGGCGCCGACCTGAGCGTAGCCCAGTGGGACCAGATCATCAGCGTGGTGACGTCGCGCGGCCTGGTGCCGTTCCTGGACATGGCGTATCAAGGCTTTGCCAACGGCATCGCCGAAGACGGCGCCGTGGTGCGCCGCTTTGCCGACGCGGGCGGCCCGCTGCTGGTGTCGAACTCGTTCTCGAAATCGTTCTCGCTGTACGGCGAGCGCGTGGGTGCCCTGAGCGTCGTCGCTGCCAGCGCCGATGAAGCGGCACGCCTGCTGTCGCAACTGAAGCGCGTCGTGCGCACCAACTACTCGAACCCGCCTACGCATGGCGGCAAGGTGGTCGCCACCGTGCTGGCCACGCCGGAACTGCGCCAGCTGTGGGAAGAGGAACTGGCCGGCATGCGCGTGCGCATCCGCGAAATGCGCAATGCCTTCGTGGAAAAACTGAAAGCCAAGGCGCCAGGCCACGATTTCGAATTCGTGCGCCAGCAAATCGGCATGTTCTCGTACTCCGGTCTCACCAAGGAGCAGGTGGCGTCCTTGCGCGAGCAGTCGATCTACGCCGTCGACACGGGCCGTATCTGCGTGGCAGCATTGAATTCGCGCAATATCGACATCGTTATTGACGCGATCGCCAAAGTGCTTTAAGATCTTGCTTCTTCGGCGCTGCATGCAAGTGCGGCGCTGATGGCAGTAGAAAGTCGCTGATGGCCGTATGCGGCGAGATGCAGTTTGAGTCTTGCAAATATGGAATAAGCAACATATAATATTGCCTCTTTTCCCTGATAGCTCAGTTGGTAGAGCGACGGACTGTTAATCCGCAGGTCCCTGGTTCGAGTCCAGGTCGGGGAGCCAGAATTCGAAAGGCCACGTTGAAAAACGTGGCCTTTTTTGTTTTTGCGCCGCTGGCGCAAGCATGGCGGCAAGATAAGAATTTCCCTATGGGAATCTAGACATCCGCATGCTTGCCCTATATAATACGGCCTCTTTTCCCTGATAGCTCAGTTGGTAGAGCGACGGACTGTTAATCCGCAGGTCCCTGGTTCGAGTCCAGGTCGGGGAGCCAGAATTCGAAAGGCCATGTTGAAAAACATGGCCTTTTTTGTTT
This sequence comes from Janthinobacterium sp. P210006, assembly GCF_036231885.1. NCBI lineage: Bacteria > Pseudomonadati > Pseudomonadota > Betaproteobacteria > Burkholderiales > Oxalobacteraceae > Janthinobacterium > Janthinobacterium sp. P210006. The sequence continues at coordinate 1,488,273 of NZ_JAZARD010000001.1, forward strand.
TCCAGCGCCGCCAGCAGGGCCTGCCGGTGCGTTATCGCGTTTTGCGCTATCCTGAATGCATCACTTCAGGAGCCCTTCCCATGACTTGTACCTCTGCCTTGCGTCACATCGTCCTGTGCGACTTCCTTGAGGGCATCACGCCTGCCAAGCATGCCGAACTCGTTTATGAGTTTTCCCAGCTGAAACACCGGATTCCTGGCGTGCAGCAATTCGAATGGGGGCCGAACGTCAGTCCGGAAGGCCTCGACGACGGCTTTACCGATTGCTTCACCCTGACCTTCAACGACGCTGCCGCGCGCGACGTGTACCTGACCCATGCGGCCCACCTGGCCTTTGTCGAGCAGCTCAAGCCATGGCTGGGCCGTGTGCTGGTCTTTGACTACTATCCGCAAGAGCATCCCGGCTGACGGTCGGCCGGCATCGTGAACCCAGGAAAATACACATTTTTCGGGGGACATCTGGACATCGGAAAATTTACCCTATAGAATGCGGCCTCTTTTCCCTGATAGCTCAGTTGGTAGAGCGACGGACTGTTAATCCGCAGGTCCCTGGTTCGAGTCCAGGTCGGGGAGCCAGAATACGTAGCAGCAAAAAGCCCAGCCTTCACCTGTTGGGCTTTTTGCGTTTCAGGGTCCCGTTTGCTGGCGCCGGCTACCTTTGGTGCGCCGACGCTTGATCCATCGCACGGCGCGCCAGGCATCCGGCACTAAGCTTAAGGAACGGGGCGCGGGCATGTTGCCATCGCCCGCATTGCAACTTCCTGGGGAGGCTGGCATGGATGACATTACAAATGCTGGGTCGGCAACGATCGTGCTCGTGCATGGCGGCTTTGTCGACGGGTCCGGCTGGGAAGGCGTCTATCGGGCACTGCGTGACGAAGGCTGTCACGTTGCCATTGTGCAAAATCCAACGCTGTCGCTGGCGGACGACGTGGCCGCGACGCAGCGGGTCATCGCGGCGGCGCCCGGGCCCGTGCTGCTGGTCGGCCATTCGTATGGCGGCGCCGTGGTCACGCAGGCGGGCAACGATCCCAAGGTCAAGGCGCTGGTCTACATTGCGGCGTTCGTCCCGGATCAAGGCGAATCCGTCGATTCCTTGCTGAAGCATGCCCCGCCCGGCGCACCGGTGCCGCCGATCCTGCCGCCACGGGATGGCTTCCTGTTGCTCGACGAGAAAAAGTTTGCGGTGGCCTTTGCGGCCGATGTGCCCCGGGACCACGCCCGCTTCATGGCGGCATCGCAAGTGCCCTGGGGGATGGCTGCCTTGACGGGCGTGGTCGGCGCGCCAGCGTGGAGGAACAAGCCCAGCTGGTATCTGGTCGCCACCGAAGACAGGATGATTGCCCCGGCGATGCAGCGCGAGATGGCCGCACGCGCGGGTGCGAAGGTGGTCGAAGTTGCCGGCAGCCATGCCATTTATATTTCGCAAGCCCATGCGGTGGCGTCGCTGATCCGCCAGGCCGCGGCCGGCATGGCCGGCGACGAGGCCGGCACTGCGCCGGCCAGCGTGCCGGCTGCCGGAAACGGCGCCCGGTGACGGGGCGTTGCGTCAGGACTTGGCCGTCGTATCCAGGGTCTTGATGATGGCTTCCTGAAACTTTGCAGGCTCATCCTGGTGAATTTGATGGCCGGAATGGTCAAACAAGAACAGCCCCTTCTTTGGCGCTTTCAATGTCTCGAAATACTCTTGCGTGATCCTGGTCGAGGTCTGGATATCGTTCTTGCCTACGAAGAAATACACGGGGCAGTCAACGCTCTGCAAGGTCCTGGGCAGGTCTATCTTCATGACCTCGTTCCACACCGGCGACCAGGTTTGTGACCATTGAAGAAAGCCCGTCTTGAAAGCGGGACTCGTGGCAAATTCCTTGCCATCCTTGTAAAAAAGCCATTTCCGTAAATAAAACATGCTTTCGTCACTCGTGAACGGGAAGCTGATGCTGCCCAGTTCCTGGCTGGCGACGGCATTGTCCTTGAAATGCACTTTCAAGGCTTGCAGCAATTCTTTCTCGCTTTCCAGCTGGCTCACGACAGGATTGGAGGCGAAATAGGCATGCAGCAGTTCCGGGTGATTCCTGACGATATAAAAGCCCAGGACGTTGCCCCAGGAGCTGCCCAGCAAGTATATTTTTTCCTGCTTGAATTCCTTGCGCAGGAATTGTATGACTTCGTACGTATCCTGCTCCATCTGCGCGACGGACGGCTGGACGGGGGATGGATTCAGTTTCAATGTTTTCCCAGCATCGCGCTGGTCCCACTGGACCAGCGTGAATCTGTTTTTCAAGGCATTGGTAAAGGAGTCCGCGCCCTTGATCATGGAGCTTCCCGGGCCGCCGGACAGGAACAGGAGGACGGGTTTGCTCGCGTCGTCGGTCTTGATTTCCAGAACCTGCTTGATGCCGCCAATGTCAGGCGTCAGGGTGGTGGTGACTTCCGTGGCGGCGGGTTTCGCTTCCGGCATCGCTTGCGCCTGGCATCCGTAGAAGGGAATCAGGGCGGCAAGGAAAACTGCGTATGTCATTTTTTTTATCATGGTCTGATGATCAGTTTCAGGTTGGTTGCACTGGCGCATGACGCGCCGCATGGGAACAGCTGCAGTGGCACGCCAGGCTCATCCGCCCGGCATGGTCTCCTCGGGTACGTCGAAAAACCTCCTCGCCAGATAGCTGGCCGTATAAAAAGTCATGGGTTCGCGCAGCCGTCCTGGCCCATGCGCAGCCGCAGCGCTTCCAGGGCTTGAAAGCCGGGCTGGACCCGCGCGGCGATGGCTGCAAGGCCATCCGTTGCGGGTGCCGGGGGATCGCCGTGGAAGGCCGTGCCGTATTTCGCATGCAGGCCGCCGCGCGCGCGCATCGTTTGCAGCTGCCCGGCTGCGGGAGCGATGCCGAGGCGGGGCAGCAAGTCGCTGAACAGGACGTCAGGCAATTGCCTGTAGTGCATTAACTGCAACTGGCCGACCGCCGCATGGGGCCGGGCGGCGTCGAACAGGCTGGCCAGCACCAGGCCCGTGTAGCCGTCGAGGTCGCCGGGCGCCAGCTGGTGTGCGGGCAGCGGCAGCTGTGCCGGGTGCAGCATGCCGGGCACCATCTGCGGACCGCGCTGGCGCTGGTGCGAGGTCAGCACGGCCAGCGGTTCGCGGTACAGGAACAGGCAGGGCGTGCGGGGAAAGGCTTGCCGCAGCAGGTCCAGGCTGTGGATGTGCCAGCAGTCGAACTTGATGACAAAGTGCGTTTCCTCGCCGGAGCGGCGCTGGCCTAGGGCCAGGATGGCCTGGCGCAGCAGGGTGACGCTGGCGGCCGTGTCGCCGCTGTCGTGATGCAGGCGCAGCAGTGAGTCGATGATGGGCGGCTCGGACATGACGATGCATTGTGGTAGCGAGGCCAGCAGTTGCGTCAGCAGGGTCGAGCCGCAGCGCGACACGTGAAAGATGAAGGCGTCGGGCGCCAGGCTGTCGCCGACACTGGCCAGCGCCGTGGCGGGTGTGCGGCAGACGCGGCGCTCGCCGGGCTGCTGGCACTGGAGGGTGTTGACAAAGAACGCGTCCGTGAAGCGCTGCTGTCCCAGGTGGCGCCAGCAGACGGAGACGCCGCCCGTTTGCGCGTCGCGTTCGGCGGACACGGGAAACCAGTGGCGCATCGCCATGCCGGCATGCCATGCCAGCGTTTCGCCCTTGGCCAGATATTGTTCCTGCTGGGCTAGGCCGTACACGGCCGTCATGGGGCCGTTCCCGGGGCCAATGCCGCCAATTCGCTGGCCAGCGCCAGCGAGGCCGGCGTCGGGGCGGCGCGCAGCTGCGCAATGATGGCATGCACATTGCCGTCATGGATGTTGGCGTCGCCGTACTTGGGCAGCGGCTTCGGCACGAAACCGGCGGCAGCGAACAGCGCTTCCAGCCAGCCGTTGGTGATGCAGTCAAGCACGAGGTGGATGCGCGGCGTCATGCCCCGGTTGTGCACGGCGTGCAGGCAGCTGGCATCCATGTACCAGGCGTGCCCGGCCGTAAAATGCACGGTCTCGCCATCGATGCTGAACAGCACCTGCGGCGACGTGTGGATGGGAATGTGGATGCGCGTCAAGCCGTCGGCCAGCGCCGTGCCCGCGTCGCGGTGCGCGCGGATGATGGCGCCCGGCTCGAGCGCCATCAGGCGCACGGCGCGCGTGTCGCACTCGAAACGGGCGAGCACTTCGCGCAGGTAGGGGCAGCGCCCCAGTTGCGGCGTATCCGCGTAGCGCGCGCCGTCGACGGGCACGATGTGGCCGGCGTCGCCGCCGGGCGAGCGCAGCGGCACGCAGCTCCAGCCGCTGTCATAGGCGCCCGTGTTGAAGTGGCTGATCCAGTCGCTTGCCGCGAACTGGCTGCAGTCGTGCTGCATGCGCGCCACGTCGAATGCCAGCGGCAAGCGCAGCCAGGTGCTGGGCGTCTTGATCAGCGGCATGGCGTCGCGCCCCACACCAGATGCTCCTGCACCTCGTTTTCCCCCTGTACTTGAAATCCCAGCCGCAGATACAGCTTGCGCGCGCCCCCGTTGTTGCGGTTGACGCTCAGGTGGATCGCCAGTTGCTGCGCTTCGGCCAGCGCCTGCAGGCTGCGCAGCACGATGCTGGCTGCGCCCTGGCCCCGCGCCTCGGGCAGCACGGCAATATCGACCAGGTGCAGCACCGCGTCGCGCCGCTCGATGACGAGCCTGCCGATGGAGATGTTGTCTTGTTGCAACACCAGGTAGGCTGCTTGCGGAAAGCTCTGCCGGTAGCCGTGCGACTGCATGCGCCGTTGCATGGCGATCAATTGTTCGATAAAGGCAGGCTCGGCTGGCATCTGGCGCAGGTCATCGCGCGTGGCGCCGTACAGCACTGCGGCGAAGGCCTCGTCTTCCTCGTGCTGCAGCCGCAAGCGATAGGGGGCGGGCAGCGTGTCAAGGAGGACTAAGGTCAGAGAGTGCATCGATGCTCCGCTTCATGGTGGATTGGTGGATATGCCAACGATGGCCACAGGCATTTACTTATTTGCTATGCTGCCAATTTTTAAGCAAGCTTGCAATCATTTCAAGAAAGATCGACATGCATCCTGTCTGCACCATCGTCTCCCAGCGGGGCTGCGCATGACGCCGGCACAGGCGGAACTGGCCGCCATCGCTGCCGCCCTGTGCGATCCGCAGCGCTCCCTGGCAAGCCTGGTGGGCGAAACGGTGCGCCTGCGCCAGCTCGTCGAGCGGCATTCGCGCCTGTCCATGGATGGGCAGGCGGGCATGTGCGCGCGTGAACCGTACCGCAGCGCCGCTTTCATCCAGGGGCTGGCCTTGGCCATGCGCCAGCAGCCGGATAGCGGGCGGCCCGTGCGCGTGCTGTATGCGGGTTGCGGGCCGTTTGCCTTGCTGGCCTTGCCGGTGATGGCGGTGCCCGGTGCCAGCCAGGTGCAGTTTGCCATCCTCGACGTGCACGCCGAAACCCTGGCCTATGCGCGCGAACTGATTGCAATCCTGGGCCTGGAGGGCCATGTGGCGGACTACATTTGCGCCGACGCGGCCGCCTACCGCATTCCTGCCGGCGCCATGCCGGACGTGATCGTCAGCGAAACCATGAATACGGCGCTGGGCAAGGAGCCGCAGGTGGCCATCCTGCGCAACCTGCACGCGCAAGCGCCGTCGGCGGCGCTGTTGCCGGCGGCCGTCACGGTCCACCTGGGCCTGGACCGGCGCAACCCCGGCGAGCCGTGTACGGACTGGGGGCGCGTGTTTGCCCTCGATGCGGACGCCTTGCGCGCCTGGCAGGACGAAGAGGGCGACAGCTTGCCGGCCGCCAGCATCCGCCTGCCCGATGTGCTGGAACAGGCGCCGCGCCTGCTGACGCGCATCCGCGTGCATGGCGACATCGTCCTGGGCGACCATGAGTGCAGCCTGAACCTGCCCCTGCCGTTGCCGGGCAAGCCCACCCTGGCTGGCGGCAGCGTGCTCGGTTTCCATTACCGCCTGGGCGGGCAGCCGGGACTGGGATTTCGCCTGCGCGCAAATGGGGAATCAATGCCGGAATAGGCAAGGCGATTCCTAGTAGTAATACTACATTGGCAAACAATTTATTTATGTAGGATAATGACGAGACGAATTGCATTTGCTCAAATGCGATTTAACGCAACCATCCAAGTCAACAAAACAATAAGTCTTGCGGGAGTCTCGTCATGAACCATCCAGGCAGCGAACCATCTGTAGCACCTGCAGCATCTCCCTCTCTTCCCCGCATCAGCCGCCGCCACGCCCTGATCGGCCTGGCCGCCTTGCTGGCGCAGGCCGGCTTCTGGAGCAATCCCCTGTCGGCCGCCATGCAGGCGCCGGCCAGCGTTCCTGCCAGCGGACCGGCGCCTGCCACCATGCTGTTCTACACGGTGTCGCAAACGATCACGGGCCACCGCGATCTGTCCGCCGACACGGCGGCCCGCATCGAGCAAGCCATGCGCACGAACGTGCCCGGCTTTGCCGAGCGCTTGCCGCAGCTGGGCGCGCTGCTCGTCACGGGCCAGGAAGCCAAGGCGCTGCTGGCCGCCGCCACTGCCGCCGATCCTGGGCTGCGCGAGCTGGTGCTGGCCATCGTGGCCGCCTGGTACACGGGCACCGTCGCCGGCAACGGGGCGCAGGGCACGAAATCCATCGTCGTCGCGTATGCGGAAGCGTTGATGTACCGCACGGTGGCCGATGGCCAGGTCGTGCCGACCTATTGCAACTACGGCCCCCTGTGGTGGCTGAAAGCGCCGCCGGCCGTGCGCGTCTCCGCGCCCGTGGCGCCGAAACCCGTGCCCGCCCCGGCCACTACCGGCACTCCCGAACCGAAAGGCAAGCAAGCAAAATGAAATCACCGCAATTCAAGAGTAATGGCGACGTCGTCGCCGATGTCGTCATCGTGGGTACCGGCGTCGTGGGCGCCATGATGGCCGACCAGCTGGCTGCGCAGGGCCATTCCGTGATCATGCTGGAAGCGGGCTTGCGCATCGAGCGGGGACAAGCCGTGGAAAACTGGCGCAACATGCCGTTCGAGAACCGCGTCGGTTCCGACTTCCAGGGCCTGTATCCGCAGGCGGACAACGCGCCCGCGCCCCTGTATTTTCCAAAGAATAACTATGTGGAATTGTCCGGCCCCAGCGGCAGCAGTTTCCAGCAGGGCTATCTGCGCACGGTAGGCGGCACCACCTGGCACTGGGCCGCGTCGTGCTGGCGCCACTTGCCCACCGACATGCGCATGAAGAGCGATTACGGGGTAGGGCGCGACTGGGCCATTTCCTACGATGAGCTGGAACCGTACTATTGCCGCGCCGAACAGGAAATGGGCGTGGCCGGTCCCAACGATCCCGCCCTGCAATCGCCCAGCGAGCGCAGCGCGCCGTATCCGATGGACATGGTGCCCTGGGGCTATGGCGACAAGCGCTTCGCCGAAGTGGTCAACCCGCACGGCTACCGTTCCGTGCCCATCCCGCAGGGCCGCTCGACGCGCCCCTGGCAGGGGCGTCCCACGTGCTGCGGCAATAATAATTGCCAGCCTATCTGCCCCATCGGTGCCATGTACAACGGCATCCACCACGTGGAGCGGGCCGAGCTGAAAGGCGCTGGCGTGCTGGCCGAAGCCGTCGTCTACCGCATCGATACGGACCAGAACAACCGTGTGACGGCCGTGCACTGGTATGACGCCAAGAAACAATCGCACATGGCGACGGGCAAGGCTTTCGTGATTGCCTGCAACGGCATCGAAACGCCCCGCTTGCTGCTGCTGGCGGCCAATCAGAACAATCCGAACGGCATCGCCAACAGTTCCGACCAGGTGGGCCGCAACATGATGGACCATTCCGGTTTCCACTGTACTTTCCTGGCCAACGAGCCCATCTGGACGGGCCGAGGCCCGGCGCAGAGCAGCTGCCTGGTGGGGCCGCGCGACGGCGCTTTCCGCGCGCAGTATTCGGCCAACAAGATGATCCTGAACAACATCACGCGCGTGGGTCCCGCCACCCAGCAGTCGCTCAAGCTGGGCCTGGTGGGCAAGGACCTCGACGATGAAATCCGCCGCCGCGCCGCGTTTGGCGTGGACCTGTCGATCAGCCTGGAACCCTTGCCCGAAGCGCACAACCGCTTGACATTGAGCAAGACGCGCAAGGACCCGCTGGGCCTGGCCTGCCCCGACATCTACTACGACGTGGGCGACTACGTGCGCAATGGTGCAAAGGCCGCGCATGCGCAGCTCGAACACATCGGCAAGCTCTTCGGCGCCGTGGAATTCCATATCACCGACAGCCTGAACGCGAATAACCACATCATGGGCGGCGTCATCATGGGCAGTAACCGTCTTGACTCCGTGGTCGACGGCAATTGCCGCGCGCACGATCACGCCAATCTGTGGCTGCCCGGCGGCGGCGCCATGCCGTCGGCCAGCGTGGTCAACACAACCCTCAGCATGGCCGCGCTCGGTTTGCGCGCGGCCGACGACATCACCCGTACCCTGGCAAGGGAGGCAGCATGATGCGCCGTTTGTTACTGAGTCTGGCGCTGGCCGCAGGCTTGCCGCTGGCCGCGCATGCGGTGGCGGCGGTTCCGCCCGTCACCCTGACGCCGGACCGTCCCGCCGCACCGGCCCCGGCCAGCCCCGATGCGCGCCTGGAACGGGGCCGCTACCTGGCCATCGCGGCCGACTGCATGGCGTGCCATACGGCAGCGGGCGGCAAACCGTATGCGGGCGGTTACGCCATCGATTCACCCTTGGGCACGATCTATGCGACCAACATCACGCCATCTAAGAAGGGCGGCATCGGCCATTACACGGAAGCGGACTTTGCGCGCGCCTTGCGCGAGGGCGTGCGCGCCGATGGCAGCCACCTGTATCCGGCCATGCCCTACACCAGCTATGCGCAGTTGACGGATGCGGACGTGGGCGACCTGTATTACTACTTCATGCAGGCCGTTAAGCCCGTCGACGAGCCGGCGCGCCAGACGGCCCTGCCATTCCCGTTCAATGTGCGCCTATCCATGCTGGGCTGGAATACCTTGTTCCTGGACAACAAACGCTACGTGCCGGACCCAACGAAAAGCGCGCAGATCAACCGGGGCGCCTACCTGGCCGAGGGCCTGGCGCACTGCAGCGCCTGCCACACGCCGCGCAACATGCTGATGGCGGAAATCGGCAGCCAGACCCTGGCAGGCGCGTCGCTGGGTTCCTGGCACGCGCCGAATATCACGTCCGACAAGGTCAGCGGCATCGGCGCGTGGACGGATGCGGAAATCACGGCCTACCTGAAGACGGGCCACGTGGAAGGCAAGGGGCAGGCGGCGGGCGGCATGGCCGAAGCCATCCAGAACAGCCTGCAATTCCTGCGCGACGACGACGTGGCCGCCATCGTCGCGTGGCTGCGCACGGTGCCGCCCGTGCGCGCGCCGGGGCAGACCAAGTCCGCCTTCAGCCATGGCAGCGCCGCCAGCGAAGAAGCGGTGCTGCGCGGCATGGCCGGCTCCACCGAGCACCATTCGCTCAACAGCGGCGCCGTGCTGTTTTCCGGCTATTGCGCCAGCTGCCATTCGGCCAGCGGCGCGGGCAGCACGGGCCAGGCGTATCCCGCCCTGTTCCACAACACGGCGACGGGCGGCGCCACGCCGGCCAACCTGGTCTCGGCCATCCTGTTCGGCGTCGAGCGCAAGGTCGACGGGGAGGAGCACGAAGCGTTCATGCCCCGTTTCGACCAGCGCTCGTACGTGCAGCCCTTGACGGACGAGCAGATCGCCTCGATCGCCAACTACGTGCTGAAGCAGTATGGCAACCCGGACGTGTCCGTCACGCCCGCCTACGTGGCGCAGGCGCGCAGCGGCGGCGTCAAGCCCGTGCTGGCCCGCATGCAACCGTTTATATTGCCTGCTGGCGCAGTGGGCGTGCTGCTGCTGATCGCGCTGTTCGTGGGGCTGCGCCGGCGCCGTCAGCGCAAGGCTTGAGTGCCGGAGCGGCGGCGAATATGAACGTTAGGCGCAACTTGCAGTAAAATGCAGGCTGAAAAATGGTTACGAGCAATCGTAGCCATTTTTTATTCTGGCCCGATCCCGGCGATTGCTTTCGTCTCATTTGAAAATTGACAATGTCCCATTCCCTGCATCACCAATTTCTACGTTTCGCCGCCGTCGGCGCTTCCGGCACGGCCGTGCAATACAGCGTGCTGTGGGGCGGCGTGGAATGGGCGGGCATCAGCGCCGCGGCCGCTTCCGGCATCGGCTACATCATGGGTTCCGTCGTCAACTACATCCTCAATTACTTTTTCACGTTCAAGAGCGACAAGGGACATGGCGAGGCGGCCAGCAAGTATTTCACCTTGCTGGGCATAGGCTGGTGCATCAATACGGGGCTGATGTGGCTGCTGGTACACCAGCTGGGCTGGTATTACTGGCTGGCGCAGGTGCTGGCCACGGGCATCGGGCTGGTCTGGAATTTTGCGGGCAGCCGCTGGTGGGCCTTCAAGCCGGCCAGCGCGCCGGGCAAGTAGCTAAGTGTAGAGTTCAAGTGAAAAGTTCAAGCAAAGAGTTGTTGCAAGAAAAAATGCGCATAGTCCAAGACCAGGCGCGCGGTTTTACCAAAACAAGGGGTTAATCATGCAGTTCCTGGAACGCTATTTCAAACTGAAGGACAACGGGACCAATGTGCGCACGGAGCTGCTGGCCGGCCTGACCACATTCCTGACGATGGCCTACATCATCTTCGTCAATCCCTCCATCCTCGGCGACGCGGGCATGCCGAAAGACTCCGTCTTCGTCGCCACCTGCCTGGCGGCCGCCATCGGCACCCTGATCATGGGCCTGTACGCGAATTATCCGATCGCGCTGGCGCCGGGCATGGGCTTGAACGCGTATTTCTCGTACACGGTGGTCAAGGGCATGGGCATGAGCTGGGAAGTGGCGCTGGGCGCTGTCTTCATTTCCGGCTGCCTGTTCATCCTCGTCAGCCTGTTCAAGGTCCGCGAGATGATCATCAACAGCATTCCGCCCGCGCTGCGCACGGCGATCACGGTCGGTATCGGCTTGTTCCTGGCCATCATTTCCCTGAAAAGCGCCGGCGTGGTGGTGTCGAATCCCGCCACCATCATCGCCTTGGGCGACTTGCACCAGTCGGCGCCCATCCTGGCCATCGTGGGCTTTTTCATCATCGTCGCGCTGGACCGCCTGAAAGTGCCGGGTGCCATCCTGATCGGCATTCTCACCATCACCATCGCCAGCTTCTTCTTTGGCGGCAACCAGTTCAACGGCATCGTCTCGGCGCCGCCCGCCATCGAGCCGACCCTGTTCAAGCTCGACATCATGGGCGCGCTGTCGATCGGCATCGTCAACGTGGTGCTGGTATTTTTCCTGGTGGAGTTGTTCGATGCGACGGGTACGCTGATGGGCGTGGCCAACCGTGCCGGCTTGTTGAAAGACGGCAAGATGGAGCGCATGAACAAGGCCTTGCTGGCCGACAGCACGGCAATTGCCGCTGGCGCCTGCCTGGGCACGTCGAGCACCACGGCCTTCGTGGAAAGCGCGGCTGGCGTGCAAGCGGGCGGCCGCACGGGCTTGACGGCCGTGGCCGTCGCGCTGCTGTTCCTGGGCAGCCTGTTCTTCGCCCCGCTGGCGCACACGGTGCCGCCGTACGCGACGGCGCCCGCGCTGCTGTACGTGGCTTGTCTGATGCTGCGCGAACTGACCTATATCGACTGGGATGACAGCACGGAAAGCATTCCGGCCGCCATCACGGCCCTGATGATGCCATTTACGTATTCGGTGGCCAGCGGCGTGGCTTTCGGCTTCATCACCTATGCCGTGTTGAAACTGTTGACGGGCAAGGGCAAGCAAGTGTCGGTCGTGGCCTACATCATCGCCGCCATCTTCCTGTTCAAATTCATCTACCTGGGCGAATAGCGGGGAGGGCAGGGCCGGAGCCGCGCGTCCGGTGCTGTCACCGCAAAAAAGCGGCAATCAAGAAGCGACAATCGCAAAAAGGCCGCCCGTGCATCCGCAGGGGCGGCCTTTTTTGATGGCGGGGCCTACATCAGCAGCGCCGCCACCAGGTCTTTCTTGTCCTCGCCGGCGCTGCCATCGAAGCGCAGGGCCGCTTCCACATGCGTCAGGTGTTCCGCCATCAGGCGCGCGGCCAGGTCGGCGTCGCCGCTGCGCGCCGCCTCGAGAAAACGGCCGTGTTCGTCGCATGAGCAGGCGGCGGCGTGGCCGGACTGGTACAGCATGGTGATCAGCGAGCTGCGCCCCACCAGTTCGCGCACGATATCGCGCAGCACGGCGTTGCCGGCGATGTCGGCCAGCAGTACATGGAAGTCGCCCAGCAGTTGCGAGCGCAGCGGCGTCGCTTGCGCCAGCGCCAGGCGTTCCGCTTTCAGGTGGCGTTCCAGCATCTTGTAGTCGGCGGGCTTGGCCCTGGCGACGAATTCGCGCGCCAGGGCCGCCTCGATGACGCGCCGCGCGGCGAAGATGTCGCGCGCTTCCGCCTCCGTTGGCTGGCTGACGAAGGCGCCCTTGTCGGGCACCATGCGGATCAGCTTATCTTTTGACAGGATCAGCAGGGCCGCGCGGATCTTGGTGCGGCTGACGCCATACAGCCGGCACAGCGCCTCTTCGCGCAGCCGTGTACCGGGTGGCAGCTGGCGCGCCACGATGGCTGCCGCCATATGTTCGGCAATTTCCGCCGAGCTGTCGCCGCTGCCGGGTTTGTCCACCAGGGATGCGCTTGATTCTGTCATGTCGGGTGAGAGCAGTAAGCCAGGGGCAAGGCCGAACCTTGCAAATGCATGTCTGCGCGGCGGCGTGCTTGACGCCCCGTTGCTGGCATGCCGTTTTGCGCCGTCCGTGTGGGAACGGCCTGGCTATTCTACTATCTTGCGTGGCGCCGCGCAGACGGACGCAGCCGCAACCCGCAGGCTTGCTCCGTTTGGCGTAAGCGGCCAGTGAGTGGCCCGTCCCGCGCATGCGCGCCATGCCACGGCAGCCCCATCCGCATGGCGCTCGCGTGCTGCCGTGCTGCCGTGTTGCAGTGCCTGCGATGCCTTCGCATGATGCCCTGGCATCTGGGCGAGGCAGTCAGCGGCAGGCGGCCTGTTTTAGTGCGCCATGCAGCAACAACTGGACATGGGAAATTTTGACGTATATAATTCGGCCTCCTTTCCCTGATAGCTCAGTTGGTAGAGCGACGGACTGTTAATCCGCAGGTCCCTGGTTCGAGTCCAGGTCGGGGAGCCAGAACAAGCAGTAGCAAAGGGCCACGTGGCAACACGTGGCCCTTTTGTTTTGCGCGCACGATTCCCGTTTTACGCTTTTTCTCTTTCCATCCCTTCAATACACGGCCGATGCACGCAATGCTTGCCTGCCGGCCGCCGGGACCCGCCCAATGCTGTGCGGATCAGGGATCGACGAACACGTCGAAGCGGATATTGAGCGGGCTGCCCCAGGAAATTTCCACCCAGGCCAGGAAGCCGCCGTTGTACGGGGCGATGTTATACACGGCCATGCGGGCGGCGCCGATGAAGCGGTGCTGGGCATCCGTGCTGAATTCGCTGATATTGAGGAACACGCGCGAATTGGCAGTCACGTTGCCGTTGACGAAATTCACGGCGTGGAACACGCCGTTTGCCCGCCACGTGTAATACGTGGTGAAGGCATTACCGCTCAGGTTCAAATCCTTTGCGGCCGTCCCTTTCGCCGTTTTGCTTTCCTGTTGCACGGGCAAGTCGGTGAGTTCCTGTTCGGCCAGATTGCTGCCGGTCCTGTCTTCTACTTTCATTTCCATGATGTGCTCCTGATCGATAGTTTGGACGCCGCGCCTGACGTCGTGCGGCAAGACGCCGTATCTGTTGCCGTGACGGCCAGTGTCACGATCTGGCTGATAAGGTAGCCGTCTGCTCCAAGAGGGGAGGCACTAATTTTAGGCCCGCAGGCAGGCAAAAAGGGGCGATTCGGCCATGCAAAACGGCGGCCATTTGTGCTGGCGCAAACACCTTGCAGGCAAGCGTCAAGATCTTTTCCAGCAAGCTATTTTTATGGGGCGCCACGCATGCCGCGCAGGACAATGGCACAATAGGTCCAGCCGACCTGTCGATGCGGAAACCGTTGCGAGCCTAGCCTATGCCGATACTGAACCTGAGTGCCGAAACCGATATCTATTACGAATTGATCGAAGGCGACCCTGCCAAGCCCTGCCTGGTCTTCCTGCATGAGGGGCTCGGTTGCTGTGCGATGTGGAAAGATTTTCCCGCTCAGCTATGCCAGGCGACGGGCTGCCGCGGCTTGGTGTACGACCGCCACGGCTATGGCCAGTCGTCGGCGCTGGCGGCGCGCCGCCAACTCCATTATTTGCACGATTACGCGCTGTGCGAGTTGCCGCAAGTGCTGGCGGCACTGCTGCCGGGGCAGGACCATTTTCTCGTCGGCCATTCCGACGGCGGCAGCATCGCCCTCATTTATGCGGCGCAGCAGCCGCCCCGCTTGCGCGGCATCATCACCGAAGCGGCACACGTGTTTGTCGAGGGCATCACGCTCGATGGCATCCGCGTGGCGGACGCGGCGTTTGGCGCGGGCAAGCTGCGCGCGCTGGCGAAATACCATGGCGACAAGACGGAAACCATCTTCAAGGCCTGGTCGGATACCTGGCTCAGCTATGGCTTCCAGTTCTGGAACATCGAATATCTGCTGCCCTCCGTCGAATGCCCGGCGCTGGTGGTGCAGGGCAGCGAGGACCAGTATGGCAGCGCGGCCCAGGTCGATACGATCGTGGCGCAGGCGCTCAACGCCGTGCCCGCCATGGTCGAACAGTGCGGCCACACGCCGCACCAGGAGCAGCCGCAGGCATTGCTGGCGTTGATGGAAGGCTTTTTGCAAGGCCGCATGGACGCGGCCACTCACCCGAAAAATACATGATAGACCACCTCGATCACCTGGTATTGACCACCCGCGACAAGCAAGCCTGCATCGATTTCTATACGCGCGTGCTGGGCATGCAGCTGGAAACGTTTGGCGCCGGCCGCCATGCCTTCAAGTTTGGCGCGCAAAAAATCAATCTGCATGAGGCCGGCAAGGAATTCCTGCCCAAGGCGGACTTGCCCACGCCCGGCGCGCTGGACCTGTGCTTCATCGCCGCCGTCCCGCTCGACGAATTCATTGCCCATCTGGCGGCGTTGGGGATTGCCATCGAGGAAGGTCCGGTGGCCCGCACGGGCGCCAACTGGCCCATCCGCTCCGTGTATCTGCGCGATCCGGACCGCAACCTGATCGAAGTGTCCGAACGCGCCTGACGTTGCATCCGGCGCCCCGGTATTCAGTGGCAGGCGGGATCGCTGTCCCAGCGGCCCGAGCAGATGCGCGAGCGGCACAGCATGCCTTCGATCAGGCCCAGCTGCCGGCAGCGCTGCAGGAGTTCCGCGGTTTCCCCTTCGCGCTGGCGCAGCACCACGTCGCGCATGGGCGCCGCCGTGCCATCTTGCCGGTGTGCATGGGCCACCATCGCCGTCAGCAAGGCGACGTCGCTGTCGCCGGGGGCGGCAGCCGCTCTTGACTCCGGTGTGCGCGCAGCAGCCTGGCGCGCGGGCGGCGGCGCCTTGCGCGGTGCGCTCGCACCCGCACCCGCACCCGCACTGCCGGCGCTGGCAAGCGCACCCGCCCCCGCGCTTGCTGCCGTGGCCGGTATTGCAGGCAAGGGTGGTCCCGCCGTATTGACGATGGTGGCCGCTTGCGCCGCATGCGCAAGCACTGCCGGCGCGGCCGGCACTGCCAGTGCGGGCGGGGCCGTGGCCGCGGAGGGCATCGGCGCCGGCGGCAGCGGCACGGTGCCGGGCCCGTCGGCGAGCATGGCCGTGATCAGCAGCGCCAGGCACAGCGCGCCGGCGGCCCAGTGCCGCCGTCCAGGGCGCCAGCGCAGGGCGGGCCTGGCGGCGGGCGCGGCGGCGCCGTGTTCCAGCTGCGACAGGATGCGCTTGCCATCGGCCTGCGCGGCGGCTGCCCCCGCCGTGCCCAGCAGGGTGGGACCTCTGGACTGGCCATCTCCGGTTTTCAATAAAGACAAAATATCACCTCCGCAATGGATCAAACTCGACTGACCTTGATGTAAACCGCGCTCAGGCGGGCCGCAGACGCCTACGATCTAGCGATACTGCCGAGCACGCTGCCCGGCCCACGCCGATCCCGTCACGGAGCGCCCCATGTTCGTCGCCCTGGTCCTGATGTATTTCCTGCTTGCCTGTTTTGCCTGCTGGCTGCTGCTGTTTCCCGGCGGCCGCGCCATCGTGCTGCATGCGCTCGTCAACCTCGGCTGGCGCATGCAGCGGCGTGCGCAGGGGCTGCAGCGGGGCAGCGGGGTGCAGTGGCAGCGCGTGCAGCGGCACACGGGCTCGGGCATGGCGCGCGCCTGGCAGCTGCTGTGGCGGCACCGCTGGCTGTCGCTGGCGGGCAGCGTGCTGGTCGTCGTGCCGCCGCTGCTGGCCTGGCTGTCCAGCGACCGCATCGCCCTGCGTGGCTATGCCGATCAGCAACATGTCATCAACGACCAGGTCAGCGACTTGCTCAAGGGCGAGCAGCTGGTGCCGCCACCCGCCTTGCCGCCGCTGCTGTTTTCCACGGCGGAAGTGACGCAGCTGCGCCCGCTGCTGGGCGGCGCCAGCCGCAACTGGCAATTGCTCGACCACGACTACGCGCAGCGCCTGTTGCTGGTCTTCAAGATCATGAAGGAGGTGCATGGCTACGACATGGTCTTGCTGGAAGGCTATCGCAGTCCCGCGCGCCAGGACCAGCTGGCGGCGGCCGGCCCGAACGTGACGAACGCGAGGGCGTTTCAAAGCTATCACCAGTACGGCCTGGCGGCCGATTGCGCATTCATGCATGAAGGAAAGCTCATCATTTCTGAAAAAAATGCCTGGGCCATGCGCGGCTACCGTTTATATGGCGTGACGGCCGAATCGGTGGGCCTGCGCTGGGGCGGACGGTGGACCATGATGGATTTTGGCCATACGGAATTGCCGCAACCGCGCGTGCTGGGCAAGTAAGCCGCGCCAGCCATTCTAGCGCCGCACGGCGGCCGGATTTTCAGCGCTGCAAGCTTACTTGCGCGGCATCAATGGGCTGCCGAAGCCTGCCGCGCGCTGGCGTCTGGTACTTGTCATATGTCAACAAAGGCGTGGCCCATTGCTGTCAGCATGGGCCGAATCCGCCTTGCTGCGCGGCGGCGTCCATCCTGTTTGCGACTTCACCCTGGGCTCATCATGCTGCGACGACTCTGGCATTTCTTCACCGACAGCCGCAATCTGACCATCGTCGGCTTCGTGGCGCTGGCCGTGTTCCTGTACCTGGGCGCCGAGGCGCTGGAAGTGGCGCTGGTCTGGGCGCTGGCCTTGCTGCTGCTGGCCTTTGTCACGTGGCTGGGCCTGTGGCTGTGGCGCCGGCGCCGCGCGCGGCGCAATGCGCAGATGCTGGGGCAAGCCATCCTCAACGAGGCCGAGATCGCCGCCGCGCAGGCGGCGTCGGCCTCGGCGGCCGGCAACACGCAGCAGGGCGAACTGGACGCCGTGCGCACGGGCATGCTGGCCGCCATCGAAACCATCAAGACGTCCAAGCTGGGCATTAAATCAGGCGCCGCCGCCCTGTACGAATTGCCGTGGTACATGATCATCGGCAATCCGGCCGCCGGCAAGAGCAGCGCCATCCTGCATTCGGGACTGCAGTTTCCCTTCGCCGACGGCAAGATCGTGCAAGGCGTGGGCGGCACGCGCAACTGCGACTGGTTTTTCACCACGGACGGCATCGTGCTCGACACGGCGGGGCGCTATTGCGTCGTCGACGAGCACCGGGGCGAGTGGTTCGGCTTTCTCGACCTGCTGAAAAAATACCGGCGCAAGGCGCCCATCAACGGCATCCTCATCGCCGTCAGCATTGCCGAATTGAAAGGCGACCCGGACGTGGGCATGCAGCTGGCGCGCAGCCTGCGCAAGCGCGTGCAGGACGTCATCGAGCGCCTGGAAGTGTTCGCGCCCCTGTACATCGTGTTTACCAAGGCGGACCTGATCGCCGGCTTCACGGAGTTTTTCGCGGATGCCGAACGCAGCGAGCGCGAGCGCGTCTGGGGCGCCACCATGCCCTACCAGCGCAAGCTGCCCACGGCCGATTTGCTGGCGTTTTTCGACCAGAGTTTCGATGAATTGCACGATGGCTTGACGGAGCTGAGCCTGGCCAACATGGCGCACCGGCAACGCAAGACGATGGCGCCCGGCGTATTCACCTTTCCGCTCGAGTTTGCCGCCGTCAAGCCGGCCCTGCGCGCCTTCATCGCCACCCTGTTCGAGGAAAATCCGTTCCAGTTCCAGCCCGTGTTCCGCGGCTTTTACTTCACCAGCGCGCTGCAGGAGGGCGAGCCCGTCAGCGCCTCCTCGCAGCAGGTGGCGCGCCGCTTCGACCTGGCCTTCGCGCCGGCCCAGGCCGTGCTGCCCGCGGGCGGGCGCCAGCATGGCTATTTCCTGCTGGAACTGTTCCGCAAGGTGATTTTTGCCGACAAGCATCTGGTCGCCAACTATGCCAACCGCGCCAAGCTGCGCTTCAAATATGCCGTGTTCTTTGCCGCCACGGTGTCGCTGGGCGCCTGCCTGGGCGGCTGGAGCTGGTCCTACCTGGGCAACCGGCAACTAGTGGCCAACGTGGAGGCCGATCTAGCTAAAGTGGTGAAGCTGCAGGAGCGGCGCCTGGACTTGCAGTCGCGCCTGGAAGCGCTCGAGATCTTGCAGGACCGCATAGAACAGCTGGAAGCGTACCGCACGCAGCGGCCGTGGTCCTTGCGCCTGGGCCTGTATCAGGGCGAACTGCTCGAACGCAAGCTGCGCGAGGAATATTTTGCCGGGGCCCGCCAGATCATGCTGGCCCCCGTGGCGGGGGCGCTGGAAGCGCTGCTGTTCGAGATGAACGCCAGCGCCGACCAGCTGCAGCCCGCGGCGCGCACGCCGCAGACCGCGGCCTCCGCGCTTTCCGCACCTTCCGCTGCGCCGCGCAGCGTGCAGTACCAGGCGGCCAGCGCGACGAACGTGGAAGATGCCTACAATGCGCTGAAAACCTATCTGATGCTGGCCGATAAGACGCATGCCGAGAGCAGCCACCTGAACGACCAGATGACGCGTTTCTGGCGCGGCTGGCTGGAAGGCAACCGGGGCGCCATGCCGCGCGAACAGATGATACGCAGCGCGGAGCGGCTGCTGACGTTTTACCTGGCGCAGATCGGCGATCCATCCTGGCCGCGCATCGAACAGAAGCTGGCGCTGGTCGACCAGGCACGCGAAAACCTGCGCCGCGTGGTGCGCGGCATGCCGGCGCGCGAGCGCGTGTATGCCGACGTCAAGGCGCGCGCCTCGACGCGCTTTCCCGGCATGACGGTGGCGCGCATCGTCGGCGAACAGGATCAGGCGCTGCTGGCGGGCAGTTACGCCGTCTCCGGCGCCTTTACGCGCCAGGCGTGGGAAAAATTCGTCGAGGGCGCGTTCCGCGATGCCGCCAACCGCGAGCTGCAAAGCGCAGACTGGGTGCTGAAAAGCGCGTCCACCGACGACCTGACCCTGGAAGGCAGCCCGGAGCAGATCGAGAAAAACCTGGTGGCCATGTACAAGGCCGACTACGCGCGCGAGTGGCAAAAGTTCGTGCAGGGCGTCGCCGTCGCCGACCTGAAAGGTTTTGACGGCGCCGTACAGGCGATGAACCGCCTGGGCGACCCGCAATCGTCGCCGATCGCCAAACTGCTGACGGCCATCTACGACGAAACCTCGTGGGACAACCCGGCGCTGCGGAATGCGCAATTGCGCAAGGCCGAGCGGGGCATCGTCGCCTGGTTCAAGGAAACGGTGCTACGCCGCGCGCCGTCGCAGCTGGCATCGAGTCCCGGCATGCAGGCGCAGCTCGACCCGGCCCGCCTGGACAAACCGATGGGACCCGTGGGCCGCGAATTTGCCGGCGTGGGCAAGCTGGTGGCGGTCAGGGACAACAATGCGTCCCTGATGCGCGCCTACCTGGAAGCGTTGTCGAAACTGCGTAGCCGCTTGAACCAGCTGAAGAACCAGGGCGATCCCGGCCCGGGCGCGCGCCAGTTCATGCAGCAGACCCTGGAGGGCAGCGGTTCCGAACTGGCCGACGCCTTGAAACTGGTCGACGAGCAGCTGCTCACGGGGATGAGCGACGCACAAAAGCAGGCCATCCGTCCCATCCTCGTGCGCCCGCTGATGCAGACCTTTGCCGTCATCGTCGCACCGGCCGAACTCGACATCAACAAGACCTGGGCGGCGCAGGTGTACGAACCGTTCCAGAAATCGCTGGCGAACAAATATCCGTTTGCGCCCGCGGCGCGCATCGAGGCGAGCAACCTGGAGATCGGCCAGTTCTTCGGCCCGGAAGGACTGGTGGCGAAATTCGTCACCACCTCCATGGGACCCCTGGTGGTGCGGCGCGGCGACGTGCTGGCGCCGCGCACCTGGGCCGACATGGGTATCAGCCTGGCGCCGCAGGTGGTGGCGCGTTTCCCCGGCTGGATCGCGCCGCTGGGCGCGGGCGGCGTGGCGGCTACTTCCGGCGTGGCGCAGACCGTGTTCCAGATCCAGCCGTCGCCCGCGCCGGGCACCTTGGAATACACGGTGGAGATCGACGGCCAGCAGCTGCGCTACCGCAATACCCCGGCCCAGTGGACGAACATGCTGCATCCGGGTCCCCAAGGCGCGGCAGGTGCCCAGGGCGCGCGCATCACGGCCGTCACCTTCGACGGACGCACGGTGGAGCTGTTCAACGAGCCGGGACAATTCGGCTTGAAGCGCATGATCGATGCTGCGGCCAAGAAGCGCAAGGACGGCGGCGTGTTCGAACTGCGCTGGGCGCGCGGCGAGGTGGCCGTGGCGGTCAACCTGAAAATCACCAGCAGCGCCGAAACGGCGGGGGCGGGCGCTGGCGGGACCGCGGCGCTGCAGGAGCAGGGCTTTCGCGGCATGCAGCTGCCCGAGACCGTCGTCGGCGCGCCCGGTGTTCCCGCCGTGCCTCCTGCGCCTCCCGCGCCCGCCATCGCCGCCGCAGCCGCAGCCGTGGCCGGGGTGGCGCCATGATGCGCGCGCCGCAGCAGGTGCGCCTCGCTTACTTCGGCAAGATCCCCGCGCGGGGCGACTTCATCAAGGCTTGCGACAATCACGCGCTGGTGCAGCTGCTCGATGACTGGCTGGCGCAGGTCATGAGTGCCCTGACGGTGGAACCGCGCTGGAAGCTCAATTACGACGCCTTGCCGCCGCTGCGCTTTGCCTTCGTCGGCACGCGCAGCCGGCGCGCCATCGCCGGGCGCCTGGAAGCGAGCAACGACCAGTCGCACAGGCGCTTTCCCTTCATGGCCATGGGCGCGCTGGAAGTCGACGACGCCGAGGCCTTTGTCGCCTGCAGCCCGCTGGCGCTGGCGCCCCTGTGGCAGCGCGTGGAGCAGCTGTCGCAAGGCATCGTGGCCAGCGCCGAACCGGGACCGGCCCTGCTGGCGCTGGCCGGCAACGTGGTGGAAGTGGAACCGGCCGCACCTGGCCATGCGGCGCGGCTGGCCGCCTTCTTGCAGGCGCAGACGGTGCAGGGCTTGCAGACCATGCTGGCCTCGCCCGCATTCCCCGTGACGGTGCGCGAATTGCTGCTGGGCCTGGGTTTGCTGCTGCGGCCCGTGCGCCAGAGCGGCTTGCCGCGCCTGGAGAAAAGCCTGGTGCTGCCGCTGCCGCAGGACGCGCAGCTGCGCGAGCTGGTGGCCAGCTTCTGGCTGCACCTGATCGCGCCTTTCCTGCGCCAGGCCGATTTCGAACTGGCGCTGTTCTTTTCCCACCTCGACGAGGCGCCCGTGCTGGTGATCGGTTTTTGCGGCGCCGACCCGCATGGCTTGCGCGCGCTGATCGATCCGCAGGCCGGCGGCGAGCGGCTGATCGTCTTCGACCAGCTGGACTGGGTGGAGCAGCAGCTGGGACGCGATGCGGCGCTCAGCCGGTTTTCCGCCTGTTTGCAGCAGGAGCAGTTGTCGCTGCGCTCGGCCTGCGCCATGTTTGCCGATACCTTTGCCTGAAGGAGTGCGATGAAACCGTTTGCCACTTTGCTGCTGATGCTTGCCGCCACCGCGCCCTGCCACGCCCAGGCGCAGGCGCCCCAGACGCCCATGCCGGGGCAGATCCTCGTTACGGGGACCCTGGCCGACGAGGCGGGCAAGGCGGCCGTGCTGGCCCGCCTGCGCGAACTGTATGGCGCCGAGCGCGTGGTCGACCAGATCGCCATCGGCACCGTGGCCGTGCCGGCCAACTGGAACGCCTACGTGCAAAAGCTGATCGCGCCGAACCTGAAGCTCATTTCACGGGGGCAGATCAGCATCGACGGCAACAACGTCAGCGTGCGCGGCGAAGTGGCGAACGAGGCGCAGCGCCAGCAGATCGCCAGCGACATCGCCACCAGCCTCAATCCCACCTACACCGTCAACAACGGCTTGCGGGTCAGGGCGGCCGAGGCCGAGCAGGGCTTGCTCGATGCGGCGCTGGATAGACGCATCATCGAATTCGACAGCGGCAAGGCGTCCATCACGCCCGCCGGCCTGGCCATCCTCGACGAGATGGCGGCCGTCATGCTCAAGCTGCGGGGACGCAAGGTGGAAGTGATCGGCCATACAGACGACACGGGCCTGCGCGCCAGCAATGTGGCCCTGAGCCAGGCGCGCGCCGAAGCAGTGCGCGCCTACCTGACCAGCAAGGGCGTCGTGGCCGATTCGGTGCTGGTGTCGGGCCAGGGACCGGACCGCCCCGTGGCCAGCAACGCCACGGCCGATGGCCGGGCGCGAAACCGGCGCATCGAGTTCAGGATCGCGCAATAGATTTGGTTGACACCTCACAAAACCGTAGCGAGCGGATGAGAGTTGTGGCCGAGAAGCGCAAGTGTGCGAATGCACATTGAGCATCGCAGGCCGCAAATCTCGACGCGCAGTAGGTTCTGTGAGGTGTTCAGGGCAGGGTGATGGTCAGGTGCGCGGGGCGCGGCGCCAGTTTGACCAGGTCCGCATACGCGGCCAGGGTCGTTTGCGTGCTGCGCGTCAGATGCGTTTTCAGGCCCAGGTAGGCGCAGATGGCCAGCAGCGCGAAAACGCTCGACAGCGCCCACAGCGGCACGTCGCTGCCGCGTTTGTTGACCACCTGGTCGGGGCGTTCCGCGCGCGGCGCGAAGCCCCGGCTCTTGCCCTTGATGTGGGCGATTTCGTCGCCCAGGCGCGCCGTCAGGTAGCTGAGCTTTTCGCCGCCGTCGATCGCATACTTGCCCTGGAATCCCAGTAGCAAGCACATGTGGAAAACCTGCAGCGCCTGCACGCGCATGGCGCCCTTGCCGCGCAAGGCGTCGAGGCGGTCGAAGAAGTGTTCGCCGGCCAGCTGGTCGCCAAAGATCAGCAACTGCAGCGGGCGCCGCTCCCACTGCTTGCGCAGGGCAAAGGGCGAGGCCAGGATAATTTCGTCGACCGCCGCGCAGAACGCATATTTGGCCGCCGCGATATCGTCGCCATCGGCGCGGATTTTTTTTGCCTCGCGTTCGAAGTCGTCGAGGAAGGCCGTGATGCGGTCCATGAAGCTTTGCTCGTCGCCGGGCGCCGAGCCGTGCTTCAGCATGAACAGCATGTAAAAGCCTTCGTGCATCAGGTCCAGCAGGGCGCTGCCGGCATGGCGGGCGCCGGCAGGGGCGGGACCGCGTGGTCCCAGCAGGGAGGGCGCCGCGCGCCGTTCGATGAGCTGGCTCATGCCGTCACCGCGATCAGTTCCAGCTGCAGGTCGCGTATGCCGGCCGGCACGTAGACGGAAATCGACTGCGCCTTGAG
Source organism: Janthinobacterium sp. P210006 (assembly GCF_036231885.1). NCBI lineage: Bacteria > Pseudomonadati > Pseudomonadota > Betaproteobacteria > Burkholderiales > Oxalobacteraceae > Janthinobacterium > Janthinobacterium sp. P210006. Next base: position 1,512,113 of record NZ_JAZARD010000001.1, read on the forward strand.
CATCTGCTCATATAGCGCGCCGCGGTTTTCCATCGCAAAATAATAGGTGTCCGGGCGCACGGGGATGGCGGCCGGCACTTGCGGCGCATGCGACAATTTGAGGCCGGGCATGGCCGTGAGCACGCATTTTTCCACGTCGTCGGGCGCACCCACTTTCACGCGCAGCGGCACCACGTCCACCAGTTCGATGGCAGGCATGGCGGCGCGGATCGCCAGGTACAGGGTGGTGTGCTGGTCGATCTTGCCCGAATCGAGCTTGCCCAGGTAGTACGACGGCTTGTCCTCGACCAGGGCGATGGAAAAATACTTCGACGAGATGACGGTGTCGAGCAGTTCGCGGATGATGGCGTCGAGGGCGTCGAAGCAGGCGCCCGGCTGCGCGTGGTCGTAGGCGGGCAGGCTGGCCAGGGTGTAGTGCTTGGAGTAGCTGAGCAGGCCGCCCGCCAGGCCCAGCAACGCTTCGTACAGGCGTTCCGGATGCAGGGCCGGATGGCGCACGTAATGCATCAGCGCGGCGGCGGCCGTGCTGACCGTGTGCAGCAGCCAGAACGAGGATACGTCGCCCGAGCGGAATTCGATCACGTTGCGGCTCGGTTCGCGGTGGTGGCCGTGCAGCGCGCTCACTTTCGCCTGCAGCGCGTCGAGCAGGTGTTCCAGCACGCCCTGCAGGCGCGGCGCGCCGGCAATCGCCAGGCTGGGCGCCATGAACGAAGGCACGGGCTCGAAGCCGCCCGAGACCGTGCGCCGCAGGGCGATCAGCGGCAGGCAGTCGTAGGAGCCGCGCGCCTCGCTGTCGGGAATCAGGCGCACGGCCTTCTTCAGGTAGGCCACGTCGGCCACGGCCGATTCCGTGAACAGGTCGGGCGTGGCGCGCATGGCGTGCGCAAAGCGCGTGCTGGCCGGCGTGCCGGCCTTGGACGCCTGCGCCGTGTAGTTCATGCCTTCGCCGTTGAGGATGGGCAGCGCCGCGTAATACGTCACTTCCTGCACCGCCGGCGGCAGCGCTTCCAGGTCCACGGGCGGGGGCAGGGTGTCGCTGCCGGGCGCGCCGTCACCCAGTGCCTCGAACACTTCGCCGTCGCGGAAGATCGCCGACAGGGCTTGCAGGCGCAAGGAGCCCGTCCTCAGCGCCGCCAGGTCCCATTCCATGTGCGCCACGCCCCACAGGTAGGGATGCAGCGCGCTGGCCGTGTGGTGCAGGCGCGCTTCGTGATATTGATCCTGGCGCTGGAAATGCTGCGGCCGCAGGAACAGGCCTTCGCCCCACAAGACTTTCGCTGCCATGCCCATTGCGTTTCTCCTTGAGTGTGTGCGAGCCGCTGCTGCCGTTACTGGCAGCGCAGGGCGGCCAGCGGCGCCATGCCGCTGTCCATGCCGGCCACGCTGAGCGCGCAGGCGTGCAGACCGACGGTGATGCCGCCCCGTTCCGCGTCGGCGGCGGCAAAGGTGGCGCGCCAGCGCTGCGCCGCCGGTGCGCGGAACAGGGCCACCACGCCGATGAAGCTGGCTTCTTTGCTGACTTTTTCCTGTATTTCGTAGCGCTGGCCCGGTACCAGCAGCACTTCCTTCACTTCCATCAGGTCGGCGCCCAGCGCGGCTTTTTCGCGCTGCGTGTCGAGGAAGCTGTCGTATGGCGTCTGCTCGAAGGCGGCGCTCTGGCGCAGCTTGTAGATGCGCGCCACCAGCGCCAGCGGCCGGCCGTCGGCATCCGTGTTGAGGCGCTGCGCCGCATGCAGGCGGATGCTGACGTTGCGCGGCGGTTTTTGCGCGTCGGGCAGTTCGGGCGGCGGCTTGGCCGTCCCGGCCATGTGCAGCGCCGCGTTGGCCAGGGTGCCGATGGCGCCGCCCGCACAGCCGGCCTGCAGCAACGCCAATAGCAGCAGCGCGGCGGCGCGGGCCAGGTGGCGGAACGGGGCGTCAGATGGCATGGGAGCTCTTTGCAAAAAATGGTGCGTGGAAATGAACCTGGTGCAGTCATTTAAGCGCATGCATGGCCAGACTACTTGCGTTGACGCAAAGTCCGTCTGCGATCAAGACAATTGCTGCGCCAGATCAGGATTCATGTCGCTGCACGCGGCTGTGATGTGGAACTTCTTCTTTGCTGATTAATCTCAATTTGGCAAAAAAATGGGCGATCAATAATGGCCTCCAGCAAGGCGCCGCCCATCTTTCCCAGCGGTAGCGTCCTCCACGTGAAGGAATGCCCCGATGAAGCCAGCCACCATATTGCCCCGTATTGCCTGCCTCGCCAGCGCCGTGCTGCTGGCCGCCTGCGCCGCGCCGGACCAGCCGGCACCGAAGATTCCTGCCGCGCCGACTCTGGCGCAAGTGATGAGCGACGCCGATGCGGCCGCGCGCGCCGGCCAGTACGAGCGGGCCATGACCCTGCTCAAGGGCGGCGGCACCAGCTATCCGGCCGACAAGGCGCCATGGCTGCAAATGGCGCAGATGAAGTTCGACCGCGGCCAGTACGGCGACGCCATCGGCCATGCGCTCGAAGCGCTGGAGCGCGACCCGGACGACAAGGTCGCCAACAGCATCGTCGCCGTCAGCGGCTTGCGCCTGTCCGGCAAGGCGCTGGCCGACCTGTCGCGGCAAAACAATCTGAATGGCTCGCTGCGGTCGGAAGCGCAGGACCTGGCCAAGCTGCTGCGCGCGAGCATAGGCGAGGACGTGCTGCTGCCGCCGGTCAAGCGCCCGGCAGCGGCAGGCAAGCGCGCTGCAACTTCCAGCTCCGGCACGCCGGCGGCGAAGGGGGCGGCGTCGCCAGGCAGCGCGGCCGACCCGTTCAGCGGCCTGAAATAAGCCCGCGTTCCCACCACCCCTTCGCAAAGGAAGCGACATGCCCAAGTCCGATAGCGTGCAAAAACGCCTGCAAAAGATACGCGCGCCGCGCGTGCAAATGACCTACGACGTCGAGATTGGCGACGCGATTGAAAACAAGGAGCTGCCCTTCGTGGTCGGCGTGCTGGGCGACTTTGGCGGCAATCCGGACAGCGACAAAAAACGCTTAAAAGACCGCAAGTTCGTCGCCATCGACCGCGACAACTTCGACGAAGTGCTGGCCGGCGTGGAGCCGGTCGCCCGTTTCGCCGTGCCGAACCGCCTCGGCGAGGCGGGCGGCACGTTCGCCGTCGACCTGCATTTCCGCTCGATGGACGACTTTCGCCCCGAATCGGTGGTGCGCCAGGTCGATCCCTTGCGCAAGCTGCTCGAGGCGCGCACCAAGCTGGCCGACCTGCGCAACAAGCTGGCAGGCAACGACAAGCTGGAAGACTTGCTGACGGAAGTGCTGAACAACACGGACAGCCTGGCCACCCTGAAACCGCAGTTCCCAGCGCAGGAGGATTGAGATGAGCGCCCAGGCAGAAGCCCTCGCAGTATCGACCGCCGGCGCGCCGGTCGCCGCCGACTTGCTGGACCAGATCGTCGAGCAAAGCCGCGTCGCCAAGTCCGGCGCCGAACATGCGCGCGCACGCGATCTGATCTCGGAACTGGTGGCGCAGGTGCTCGACGGCACGGTGCTGATGTCCAGCAGCCTGTCCGCAACCCTGGACGGGCGCGTGGCGGAAATCGACCGCCTGATCTCCGCCCAGCTCAGCGAAATCATGCACGCGGCGCCGTTCCAGCAGCTCGAACAAAGCTGGACGGGGCTGCGCTACCTGGTCGGCAATTCCGATACGGGCACGCGCCTGCAGATCCGCATGTTCAACGCCACCAAGCGCGAACTGGTGAAGGATTTCCAGGCAGCGCTGGAATTCGACCAGAGCAGCATGTTCAAGAAGGTCTACGAAGAGGAATTCGGCACGTTTGGCGGCGCGCCGTTCGCCGCGCTGCTGGGCGATTTTGCCATCTCGCGCCAGCCGGAAGACATGTATTTCGTCGAGCAGATGTCGCACATCGCCGCCGCCGCGCACGCGCCGTTTATCGCTTCGGCCGCGCCGGAACTGTTTGGCCTGGAAAGCTACGGCGACCTGGGCAAGCCGCGCGACCTGGCGAAAGTGTTCGACACCATCGAGTACGCGAAATGGAAAGCCTTCCGCGAATCCGAGGATGCGCGCTACGTGGGCCTGACCTTGCCCCGTTTCCTGGGCCGGTTGCCGTTCAATCCCGTCGACGGCACCACCGTGGAAGGCTTTAATTTTGTCGAGGAAGTCGACGGCAGCGACCACCACAAATACCTGTGGTGCAATGCCGCGTACGCATTCGGCAGCAAGCTGACGCGGGCCTTTGCCGACTATGGCTGGTGCGCCGCCATCCGCGGCGTGGAGGGCGGCGGCCTGGTGGACGACCTGCCCACGCACACCTTCAAGACGGACGAGGGCGACGTGGCCCTGAAATGTCCGGCCGAAGTGGCGATCACCGACCGCCGCGAAAAGGAGTTGTCGGACCTGGGCTTCATCTCCCTCGTGCACTGCAAGAACACGGCGTATGCGGCGTTCTTCGGCGCGCAGTCGGCGCAGAAAAGCCGCAAGTACAACAGCGACGCGGCCAATGCGAACGCGGTGCTTTCGTCGCAGCTGCAGTACATCTTTGCCGTCTCGCGCATCGCCCATTACATGAAGGCCATGATGCGCGACAAGATCGGCAGCTTTGCCGCCGCCTCCAACGTGGAAGATTTTTTGAACCGCTGGCTGATGCAGTACGTGCTGCTCGACGATAACGCCAGCCAGGAACAGAAGGCGCAGTTCCCCCTGCGCGAAGCTTCCGTGCAGGTGCATGAAGTGCCGGGCCGGCCCGGCGTGTACCGCGCCGTGTCCTTCCTGCGGCCGCACTTCCAGCTCGATGAATTATCCGTTTCGCTCCGACTGGTCGCGGAGTTGCCGAAGTCGACCAATTCCTGATCCACCGGATCATCTTTCAACCAGAGGAGCACACCATGGCAATCGATGTATATCTGCAGATAGACGGCATCAAGGGCGAATCCACCGATGACAAGCACAAGGACTGGATCGAATGCAAATCGGTCAGCTGGAGCGTCGAGCAGCCGAAGTCCGCCACCGCGTCGACGGGCGGCGGCCACACGGCCGAACGCTGCGAGCACAAGGACATCGTCATCTCCAAGCTGGCCGACCTGGCCTCGCCGGTGCTGCTTCAGACCTGCTCGGCCGGCAAGACCATCCCCAAGGCGCGCTTCGAATTCATGCGCGCCGACGGCCAGGGCGAGCGCGTCAAGTACTTTGAAATCGAGATCGAGAATGTGCTGATCGGCGCCGTCACGCCAAACGTGGAAGAGGGCGACATCCTCGGCGAACATGTGGGCTTCAAGTTCTCGAAAGTGAAGTGGAAATACACGCAGCAAAAAGTGACGGGTGGCGCCGGCGGCAATACCTCGGGCGGCTGGGACCTGGCCGCGAACCGCGTGGCTTGATCCATGGCGCGCGGCGCGCGGCGGCCACCCGCGCCCGCGCGCCGCGCCGACTTTTCAGGAGAGCGCATGGACAGTTATGTACCGGGCCTGTTCGACCGCCTGATGGGCGACGGCGGCGCGGCGGCGGGCGGCGTGGCGGTGCGCCTGTCGCTCGAACAATTGAAGGATGCGGTGGCGCGCGACCTCGAGGAACTGCTCAACACGCGCGTGGCCCTGCCGCCCGGCGCGCTCGACGCCTACCCGGAATGCGCGGCTTCCATCGTCAACTATGGTTTGATCGATTTCGCCGGCATGTGTTTGTCCAGCAGCGACGACCGTGCCCGCATCTGCGCCGCGCTGAAGGCCGCCATCGAACGCCATGAACCGCGCCTGCGCAATGTGCGCGCCCGCCTGGAACGGGACGCGGGCAGCATCAACCGGGTCGGCTTCGTCATCAGCGGCACCTTGGCCGTGACGGCGGGCGGCGAGACGGTCAATTTCGACGCCGTGCTGCAGCCATCGTCGCTGCGCTATTCGATCAACCGCAAGGGAGCTGCCGCATGAGCAATAACTTGAAAACCCTGATCGCCAAGCTCAATGACACGGCGCGCACGGCCGCCACGCGCGCCGCCGGCATCTGCGTGGGACTGGGACAGTATGAAGTCGATATCGAACACCTGTTCCTGGCCCTGCTGGAGCAGGAGCGCAGCGATTTCGTCACCATTGCGCGGCGCAGCGAAATCAGCCTGACGGCGCTGGAGGCGGACCTGCGCCGCGAGATCGGCAGCTTCAGGACGGGCAGCGCGCGCACGCCCGTGTTCTCGCCCCACTTGCCGCTGCTGTTCGAGCATGCCTGGCTGATTGCCTCGCTGGACGCGGCGCAGCCGGGGCCCATCCGCAGCCGCCACCTGCTGCTGGCGCTGCTGACGGAGCCGGAACTGTCGCAGCTCGCGTATCGCGGTTCGAAGCTGTTCGCCCGTTTCAGCGTCGAGCAATTGAAGCACCATCCGGACAAGCTGACGGCCGGCTCCGGCGAGGAGGAAAGCGCGGCAGTGCCGCGGCTTTCCGACACCGGCGACGATCCTGTTGTTAGCCTGGCCAGCAAGACCCCGGCGCTGGACCAGTTCACCACCGACCTGACGCAGCTGGCGCGCGACGGCAAGCTCGATCCCGTGATCGGCCGCGAGACGGCGATACGCCAGGCCGTCGACATCTTGCTGCGCCGGCGCCAGAACAATCCGATTCTGACGGGCGAGGCGGGCGTGGGCAAGACGGCCGTGGTGGAAGGCCTGGCCTTGCGCATCGCCGCCGGCGACGTGCCCGAGGTGCTGCAGGGCGCGCGCATCCACGCGCTCGACATGGGTTTGCTGCAGGCCGGCGCCAGCGTGAAGGGAGAATTCGAAAGCCGCTTGAAGAACGTCATCGACGAGGTGACGAAAAGTCCGCACCCCATCATCCTCTTCATCGACGAGGCGCACACGATGATCGGCGCCGGCGGCCAGGCGGGGCAGAACGACGCGGCCAATCTGCTGAAGCCGGCGTTGGCGCGCGGCGCCCTGCGCACGATTGCCGCCACCACCTGGAGCGAGTACAAAAAGTATTTTGAAAAGGATGCGGCGCTGGCGCGGCGCTTCCAGGTGGTGAAGGTGGAAGAACCGAGCGAAGACATTGCCTGCGCCATGCTGCGCGCCATGGCGCCGCTGATGGAGCGCCATTTCGGCATCCGCGTGCGCGACGCCGCCATCGTCGAGGCGGTGCGTTTGTCGCACCGCTACATCAGCGGACGCCAACTGCCCGACAAGGCCATCGGCGTGCTCGATACGGCCTGCGCCCAGGTGGCGCTTGGCCAGCGCGCCACGCCGGCGCAGCTGGAAAACGCGAACCGGCGGCAGGAACGCATCGGCGCGGAAATCGCCGCCCTGGCCCGCGAGGCGGCCGATGGCGAAGCGCCCGACAAAGCCGGCGCCGCGCACCTGGCGCAGCTGCGGCGCGAGCATGGCGAGGGGCAGGCGGCGATCGGGGTGCTGGCGCAGCGCTGGGAGCGCGAAAAGGCGCTGGTGGCGCAGATTGGCGAGTTGCGCGCGCAGCTGCGCGGCGAGCGGCCGGGCGAGATCGGCGCGGCGCGCCTGCTGGCGCTGAAGGACGAGCTGGCGGCGCTGCAGGGCGAGGCGCCGCTGTCGCCGCTGGAAGTCGATGCGCAGGTGGTGGCCGGCATCGTCGCGGGCTGGACCGGCATCCCGCTGGGGAAGATGCTCAAGGACGAGATCCGCACGGTGCTGACCCTGGAAGGGGCGTTGCGCGAACGGGTGCTGGGACAGGACCACGTCATCGCGGCCGTGGCGCAGCGCGTGCGCACGGCGCGCGCCAGCCTGGACGACCCGGACAAGCCGCAAGCCGTGTTCCTGTTCACGGGACCGTCCGGCACGGGCAAGACGGAAACGGCGCTGGCGCTGGCCGACCTGCTGTATGGCGGCGAGCGCAAGCTCGTGACCATCAACATGAGCGAATACCAGGAGGCGCACAGCGTGGCGGGCCTGAAAGGTTCGCCGCCCGGCTATGTCGGTTATGGCGAAGGCGGCGTGCTGACGGAAGCCGTGCGGCGCCAGCCCTACAGCGTGGTGCTGCTCGATGAAGCGGAAAAAGCCCATCCCGACGTGCTGGAACTGTTTTTCCAGGTCTTCGACAAGGGCGTGCTCGATGACGCGGAAGGGCGCGAAGTCGATTTCCGCAATACCATCATCATTGCCACCTCGAACCTGGGCTCGGGCGCCATGATGGCCGCCTGCCTGAACCGGGCAGCGCAGGACTTGCCCACGCCGGCCGCGCTGGAAGAACTGGTGCGCCCGCAGCTGGTGGCGCAATTCAAGCCGGCCTTGCTGGGACGCCTGAAGGTGCTGCCGTTCTATCCCTTGAACGACACGGTGCTGGCCGAGATCATCGCCCTGAAGCTGGCGCGCATCGGCGCGCGCATCGCGCGCAACCACCAGGCGCAGTTCAGCCACGACGGGGGCCTGGTCGACGCCGTGCTGGCGCGCTGCACCGAGGTCGACTCGGGCGCGCGCAATGTCGACCAGATCCTCAACGGCAGCCTGCTGCCGGCGATTGCCGAAGCGGTATTGGCGCGCATGGCCGAAGGCGAGCCGATAGCCTCGATACGCGTCAGCGCGAACAAGCAGGGGCAGTTCAAGTACGCCATCAAATAACGTCATCCGGTCACGTCAATCCGCGGAGAGCGCCATGTTCAATCTGGAGCAGTTGCTGCACCCCGTCAGCGCCGTCAATCCCTGCGGCGAAGACATCACTTTCAGCCAGGAGCTCGACGCCATCGCGCGCGCGCGCCAGCACGACGACCCCAGCCTGGACCAGGGCGAGTGGGTGACGGCGCTGAAGGAAGCCGACTGGCCTTTCGTGGCGACGCGCTGCGAACAGCTGATCGCCGCGAGCAGCAAGGATCTGCGCGTGGCCGTGTGGCTGGCCGAGGCGCATGCAAAAACGCGCCGTTTCCGCGGCCTGGGCGATGGCTACGCGCTGCTGGCCGGCCTGTGCGAGCGTTACTGGGATGGCCTGTATCCGCCGGCGGAAGAGGGCGACCAGGAACAGCGCATCGGCAATGTGTTCTGGCTGCTGTCGCGCACGCCGCAGCTGCTGCGCGAGATTCCGCTGACCGAAGGCACCGACGGCCTGTTTTCGCTGCAGGATTTCGATGCGGCGCGCCAGCGCGCGGCCGCCAGCCTGGCGCAGGGCGCGGCGGAACAGGGCTGGGGCGATGCGCGCCATGACGACGGGGCGACCCTGGCGCAGATGGAGGCGGCGCGCCAGCGGAACACGCGTGCATTTTCCGACGCCTTGCTGGCCGATGCACAATACTGCATGCAGTCGCTGCTGGCGTTCGAACGCAGCGTCGATGCGCGTTTTGGCGCCGATGGCCCAAGCTTTCGCGCCGCGCGCGAAGCGCTGGAAAACATCATTCATTTCATCGCGCCGCTGCCAACGGGCGCGGACTTTGCCGGCGCGCCAATCGCCGCGGGCCAGGATGCCGGCAGCGGCGCGGGCGCCATCGTGCAGCGCCAGCAGGCGCTGGCCCAGCTGCGCCAGGTGGCCGATTTTTTCCGCCGCACGGAGCCGCACAGCCCCGTCGCCTACCTGGCGGACAAGGCGGCCAGCTGGGGCGAGCTGCCGCTGCACCTGTGGCTGCGCGCCGTCGTGAAGGACGCAGGCACCCTGGCGCAGCTCGACGAAATGCTGGGCACGGACAGTACGAACGGATGATCGGTTTTGGCGCTTCCATGCTAATCTTCGGGCATGTTCAGAATGCTCATCTTGCCTGCCGCGCTATGCCTGTTCATCGTTGCCGAAGCGCAGGCCGGAGCTGCGACGCCGCTGGTGATCTATGGCGACGACGACTATCCGCCGTACTCCTACGTCGAGAATGGCCAGCTGAAAGGCATCTACACGGAGATCGTGCGCACAGCCGTGCAATCGATGCCGCACTATGCGGTGCAGCTGCGCCCCGTGCCCTGGAAGCGGGGGCTGCTGATGCTGCAGACGGGCGAGGCGTTTGCCCTGTATCCGCCGTATTCGTGGCGCAGCGAACGGCCGTACGTGCGTTATTCCGTGCCGCTGCTGATGGAACAGTTGGTGTTGCTGTGCAACCAGGACGTGCTGGCCCGGCGCACGCTGCGCCAGTGGCCCGCCGATTACGGCGGCCTGCACATCGGCGTGAACGCAGGTTTTCTGCTGGGCGACGCGGGGCTGATGGCGTCCTTGCGCGCCGAAAAAATCGTGCTCGATCCGGCCAAGGGCACGCGCACGAATTTGCTCAAGCTGATGCGCGGACGTATCGATTGCTATGTCAGCGACCGTCTGTCGGCGCAGTGGGAGCTGCAGCGCATCCGGCGCGAGGGGCCGGCCGGCACGCCGATGCAGGCGGTCCACGAAACGGCGCAGCTGGCCAGCCAGCAGGGACACCTGGGTTTCACGGTGCGCCGGCCGGCGGCCTATCCGTATCGCGATGATTTTATCGAGCAATTCAATGCGGCCATCGTGCGCATGCAAAACAATGGCGCAATCCGCCGCATCGTCGACCAGGCATTGCTGCCCTGATGCCAATGCCCTGGCGCCGCCACCTTGATTCAAGCAATGGAGACAAGCATGAAAAGATTGCTGTTGCTGTGTGTACTCGTGCTGGCCGGCTGCATGGGCCGGCCCGATAATATTGTGCCTGTTAGCAATTTCGACACGACCCGCTACCTGGGGAAATGGTATGAGGTCGCCCGCCTCGACCACTCGTTCGAGCGGGGGCTGAGCCATGTGACGGCCGACTACAGCCTGCGGCAGGATGGCGGGTTGAAAGTGCTCAACCGTGGCTACAAGGATGCGGACGCGGCATGGAAGGAAGCGCAAGGCAAGGCGTATTTCGTGGACAGGAAAGACGTGGGCTACCTGAAAGTGTCGTTTTTCGGCCCCTTCTATGGTTCCTACATCGTTTTCGACCTCGACCAGCAAAATTACAGCTATTCCATGATCAGCGGCCCCGACAAGTCCTACTTGTGGTTGCTGTCGCGCACGCCCACCATGGACCCCGCCGTGCAGCAGCGCCTGATCGAGAAGGCCCGGGGGCTGGGTTTCGATACGTCAAAATTGATCTATGTGAAGCAAAACTGACTCTGCTTGCCTGCCGCCCGTTCGTGGCGGCATAGCGTCTTCTGGTTGTTGCTTTTCTGCATGTTATTTCTTGCAATGCCACTCCGATTCACTCACAATCTGCTCCAAAGTAGTGCGCTGCGGCGCGCTGCCATTCCGGTGGCGCGGGTACCGTTGCGCCACCGTTCGTGATTGCCGCACGGCAGATGCCTGCTATATTGCAATGTAGCAGTAGGTCGGTTTCGTGGCGTCTGTGCATCGTTTTCTTCAGATAGGAATCACGCAATGAAAAACCTCAAAATCGGCGTACGTCTCGGTGGCGGTTTCGCCGCCGTCCTGCTCCTCTTGACGACCTTGACCGTGGTGGGCATCGTGCAGATGCAAAGCGCCAGCAAGGAAACCGATGCGCTCGTCAACGTCAAGGTGCGCAATGAGCGCCTGATCGGGGAGTGGACCAAGGTCATCGAGGTGAACGCGGCGCGCACGGCGGCCGCCTGGAAAGTCAGCGATCCCGAACACCAGAAACAGTTTGAAACGGAAATGGCGGCCTCGTCGGCACGCGCCACGGAAATCCAGAACGATATCGGCAAGAGCCAGCTGAACGCTGAAGAGCAGGCGCTCTACCAGGACGTGCTGAGCACGCGCAAGGCCTACACGGAAGTGCGCAAGAATGTGTTCAAGGCCAAGAATGCGGGCGACCTGGAACTGGGCAAGCGCCTGTACGAAGGCGACATGGCCGTCAAGCGCGACATCTACCTGGCGTCGCTGAAGAAGCTGGAAGTGCTGGAAGCCAAGTTGCTCGATGAAACGGCCGCGCAGATCCGTTCGCGCTATGAGAACGGCCGCATGCTGCTGATCTCGCTGGGCGTGGTCGCCATCCTGTTGGGCATAGCCTGCGCATACTGGATCACGCGTTCCATCACGCGCCCCATCACGCGCGCCGTCGAAGTGGCGGAAGCCGTTTCCGCTGGCGACCTGACCAGCCATATCGTGGTGGAAAGCCGCGATGAGACGGGGCAATTGATGCATGCGCTGAAAAACATGAACGATAAACTGGTCAGTATCGTGGGCCAGGTGCGCGCGGGAACCGAGTCCATCAGCACGGCGTCGAGCGAAATCGCCGCCGGCAACCTGGACTTGTCGTCGCGCACGGAAGAGCAGGCCAGCTCGCTGGAAGAGACGGCGTCTTCCATGGAAGAGCTGACGTCCACCGTGAAACTCAATGCCGACAATGCGCGCAGCGCCAACCAGCTGGCCATCGATGCTTCGCAGATCGCCAGCAAGGGTGGCGTGGTGGTGTCGGAAGTGGTCAGCACCATGGGTTCGATCAACGATTCCTCGCGCAAGATAGTCGACATCATCAGCGTCATCGACGCCATTGCCTTCCAGACGAATATCCTCGCCCTGAATGCAGCCGTGGAAGCGGCCAGGGCCGGCGAGCAGGGCCGCGGTTTTGCCGTGGTGGCCTCCGAGGTGCGCAACCTGGCACAGCGCTCGAGCGCGGCGGCCAAGGAAATCAAGGGCTTGATCGACGATTCCGTGCAAAAGGTCGAGGCCGGTTCGCAACTGGTGGACAAGGCGGGCCGCACCATGGATGAAATCGTGCAAAGCATCAGCCACGTAACGCAGATCATGAACCAGATTACCGACGCCAGCGATGAACAGCGCGCCGGCATCGAACAGGTCAACCAGGCCATCGGCCAGATGGATCAGGTGACGCAGCAAAACGCGGCCCTGGTGGAAGAGGCGGCTGCGGCGGCCGAATCCATGCAGGAACAGGCCGCCAAGCTGGCCGACGTGGTGGGCTTGTTCAAGCTCGACGCCACGCAGCAATATGTGTCGGCCAGCGTGGCGCGCCCGGTGACGGCCAAGTCTGTCGCGCCTGCCGCACGGCGGGCCGTGACCGGTACTGCGCGCACCTCCGCCTCCACTGCCTCCACTGCCGCTACCCACTCCGCCAGCGGCCCTGCCAAGGCAGCGAAACCGGACACGGCGCACAGCAGCAAGCCACGCGCACCGGTCGCTTCCGGCGCCGATGAGTGGGAAGAGTTTTAAAGCGTTTTATTTTAAGTCGTGGTTTGAGTCCTTGTGCTCAGCAATGAAAAGTTATGCAATTTATCGTTGTTGATGTATCGTTGTTGTCAGCATTGCAGGCCGTTTTCCACGACCGTTCAGTTGGCCATTCCTGTTGGCCATTCCCGCTGGCATGGCGCGGGCGCTACAATCGCGGCTTGAAGAATCCCGCGTACGCGCTCCGCCATGACCACCAGCCGCTCATCTAGCATCTCCAGCCCTAGCTCTGCATCGTCCTCTCACGTCGAACCGGCCAAACGGGCGCGCTGTCCGGTTTGCCTGCGTGCCGCCGCCAGCTGCATCTGCCGCTGGGTCGCGCCGCTTGCCCACACGGTGGACGTGCTGATCCTGCAGCATCCGCTGGAAGTTCATAATGCCAAGGGCAGTGCCCGCTTGCTGCACCTGAGCCTGCCCAACAGCCAACTGCTGACAGGCGAGCATTTCGCACCCGCTACCCTGGCTGCGTTGCTGGCCGACAAGTACAATGTGCTGCTGTACCCGGATACGCCCGGCGACCGTTCGCTGGGCATCGCGCCGCCGCCAGCGCTCGCCCCTGCCGTCTTGCTTGATCCGGCACGCTTGCGGCTGGTGGTGCTGGACGGCACCTGGCGCAAGAGCCGCAAGATGCTGTACCTGAATCCCCAGTTGCAACAGCTGCCGCGCCTGCCCCTGCGCGATACGCCTGCTTCCCATTATTTGATCCGCAAGGCGCACGCGCCAGACCAGTTATCGACCCTGGAGGCGACTTGCTATGCCCTGATGCAGTTGGAGCAGGACACGTCCCGTTTCGTTCCCTTGATCGCGGCATTTGACGGCTTTGTCGCGCAGCAGTTGAGTTATGTCATGCCGCATGGTGAAAAAGCTTGAAATGGCCTCACGGTAGCCCTTGATCTTGCCCGAACAGCGGCATAGTATACTGTACGTATATACAGTTGATGGGGCCGTTCATGAAAGCAATCATTCCAGAGCACGATGACAGCTTTGCCGGGCAAGCCATGCTGCCGCCGCAATCGCTGAAGGCCCGCAAGGGCCGCGGCGCCGTGTCGAACCTGCAAGGGCGCCACGAAGTGCATGCGCGTGCCGGTTTCGATGACGGCTGGAGCGTGGGCGGCCTGGATGAGGCGGCAGGGGAGGCGGAGGCGCCCACCTGGAAGACGCAGGTCAGCGACGAGCAGGCGCGCACCATCCTCACGCGCAATGCGTCGCCAGATTTGCCGTTCAACGTTTCCTTGAATCCGTACCGGGGTTGCGAACACGGCTGCATTTACTGCTTTGCCCGTCCCACGCACAGCTATCTGGGCCTGTCGCCGGGCCTGGACTTCGAAAGCCGGATCTATGCCAAGGTGAACGCTCCCGAACTCTTGCGGCGCGAACTGGCCAAGCCATCCTATGTGCCCGAACCGATCGCCCTGGGCGTCAATACGGATGCGTATCAGCCGTGCGAACGCGAACGGCAACTGACGCGGCGCGTTCTGGAGGTCTTGCAGGAGTGCGACCATCCGCTGGCGCTGATCACGAAATCGTCGCTGATCGAGCGCGATATCGACATCCTGGCGCCCATGGCGGCCAAGCGACTGGCAGCCGTGGCCGTCACTGTCACCACGCTCGACCCGGCCATCGCGCGCACCCTGGAACCGCGCGCGGCCGCACCGGCGCGGCGGCTGCGTACCATCCGCACGCTCACCGACGCGGGCATCCCCGTGGGCGTGAGCATCGCGCCCATCATTCCCTTTGTCACGGAACCTGAAATCGAGCAGCTGCTGGAAGCCGTGCGCGACGCGGGCGCCATCCACGCCCACTACGTCGTGCTGCGTCTGCCGTGGGAAGTGAGCCCCTTGTTCCAGCAATGGCTGGAAGCGCACTTTCCGGAGCGGGCCCAGCGCGTGATGAACCGGGTGCGAGAAATGCGTGGCGGCAAGGATTACGACAGCGCGTTCGGCACGCGCATGCGGGGCGAGGGCGTGTGGGCCGACCTCATCCGCCAGCGTTTCGAGAAAGCCGTGCACCGGCAGGGCTTGCACGGCAAGGGCGGCCGCTTCAAGCAGCTCGATTGCACGCAGTTCCGCCGGCCGCTGGTGGTGCCGCCGCTGGGCGCGAAAGCGAAAGGGGGCAATGCGGGGCAGCTGGATCTGTTCTAGCGCAGGCAGTGCGGGGCGCGGGCTTGTGCGTTGACAAGGACGCGCGCAAGGGCATGCGCACTGCGCGAAACAGGCGGACTTGGTGGCGAGTCGCATCGCCGTCCTGCGTCCGTCGTGGGTGATGCCGGCAGGGGGAGCGGGCGACGAGAAACTCATCGCCCGCAGGCATGCCCGGTTTAGCCGGGATGGCTCGTTCTTGCTGGCTTGATCAGCAAACGGTGCTGGCGCAAGCGGCCAGGCAGAGTTGCTGTGCGGTGCCGCTCAAGGCGCTGCAACCCAGTTTGCACAGGGTGCAAGCAATGCCGGAAGGGGCGACACCCTGGCTGATGGCGGAGATGCTGGGGCTGCGTTGTACGGCTTTGGCTTGCAATGGCAGATTGTTCATTTTAAAACTCCTTGTGGTGGCGCCGCTGCGGGCAACGGCAATGGGTGTGCGTACCGAGGTACGGTGCTGGTCGTTTCCCGCCAACGACCGTTTGCTGAAGTGCGTGCGCGCATCGCTGCGCCCACGTGCCCCGACAATTCAAATGGCGTTGACGTCAGCGCTGCGACCAGTAGCGCACTGCGCCGACGCTGACCGGTATCACATCGCTGACGTCAACGGCGAAGCGGGCGACCGTGTTGGCTACCTGCAGGTTTTCCGGGTTGAAGAAGGTCATGATGATGTCATAGCACTCGGAGCCCGGGCGGCACACGGGGCTCTGTTGCACCACGATGGTATCGAGCTGCATGCCCGTGGTCTTGGCCAGCATTTCTGCCGCTTGCATGGCATTCGTGGCCGAGAAGTTGAGCGCGCGGTCCATGCCCGTGACGCCCAGGTTGCGGAAGTCGTAATAGATGCGGTTCAGGAAGTTTTCCAGGCGCGCGCCCGTGTTGCTGCTCTTGATTTCCAGGCTGTCCTGCACCGCCATCAGGCTGTCGATCAGCTGCGGCACATTCCAGCTGAACATGCCCCGGATGGCCGGCTGGATCACGGGAACGACTTGGCCGGACATCAGCCTGGCGGCGCCCGAGATTACGCCGGGAAACGAATTCATGACAACCAGGCCATCGATGGTGCCGACAAAGGCCTCGAACAGCAGTTCATAGGTCATGTCGGCATATGGACCGACGGGGACGACCGCGTAAATCGGCGTGGCGTCGAGGTTGACGGTCCAGGTCAGCGACTGGCGGAAATATGGTTTTGCGCGCAGGAATTCGATCAATTGCTGCGGATCGCTTGGATTGTCCCTGCCCGGTGGCATGGCTTGGACGAAGGAATCGCGGCGCGCTTCGCTACCGAAGTCGATGCCCAGGTTGCCCAGCGCATACACCAAGGTCGGGCCCTTGGCGCTGCCGCCGCCGCAGCCGCAGTCGGAGGCATCGATGCCGGAAGCGGCGATGCCTTGCCGCGTCACGCCGGAAGGGGCCGCGAAGTTGGCCGGGGAGGAGGTTTCCAGCATGGGAATGCTGAGCGGATGCGCCTGCGCGGAAGTGTCGGCATTGGCTGGGCTCGCTTCAATCACAGTATCGTCTGACATTTCAATTTTCCCTTTTAATAATAGTTGAGTGGCGCCCGGCACATTCAATGTCCCAGTCAGGAGGCGGCGACAGTCCAGCTCGCCATTGGTGTTGCAACGCGTTGCGCTCTGCAGCAATGCGCTGCAAACTCCACGAGGGTCAGGACGATCCCCATGTTGGTGTTGCCGGCATAGCAGCAGGGCTGCGATGGCCGAGACGATCGGGGTGGCAAAGCTGGTGCCGCTGCTGAGCCGCACGTGCCCTGCGGGAGCGGCGCCGAGGATGTCGGTGCCGGGCGCCATGATGCCGCGCGCGCGATAGGCCTCGCCCCAGTTGCTGTTGGGCATGGGCGTGCCTTGCCGGTCCAGGGCGCCGACGACCAGTGTGTATTTGATGGAGGCGGGGATATGCAGGCAATCGCAGCCGTCATTGCCTGCCGCGGCGACCAGCAGGACGTTGCGTTCATGGCACAGCTGTATGGCTTTTTGCAGCAGGCCGTCGGCGGCGCCGCTGTCGGACAGTTCGCCGCCGCTGACATTGATGATGTGCGCGCCGTGCTCGACGGCCTGGGTGATGGCGCGGGCCAGGTCGAGCTGTGTGCATTGCGTCAAGGTGCCGTCGGCACGGTCGGAAAAGATGGGCAGGATCAAGCCCCGACAACGGGGCGCCAGACCCGTGACGGGACTGCCGGGCTGGCCAAAGATGATGCTGGCGACGTGGGTGCCGTGCAGCGATGCCCGGCCGCTGCCGCTGGAACCACTGGCGAGGGTTTCCAGCAGTTGCAGGTCGGCGCCGGCAAAACAGGGATGGCTGGTATCGACGGGACCGTCGAGCACGGCGATACAGATCTCGGCACAGCCGGTGTTGCCTTCTTGCAAGGCGGCCAGGCCGGGCAGCAAGCCATGATTGGCCAGGCTGTCGTGGGTGGTGGATGCATCGTCCATAGTCGTCGGCACGGCGGGGCTCCTTGCTGGGTCATGGGGGCGGGCGGCCCTCCGTTTGAGGTGCGCCGCCCGCCTGCTGCGGCGCCTGCTGCTGAAGCGCCGATAGCATGATCTTTAGCAAGCAGTGTGCCAGAACGCCAAGTACTTGATTTTCAAGGAGTGAGGCTGAATTGCGTTGTCGTGCTGCAAGAATATTGGCGGATATCGTCCACCACCTTTGGCTGGAATGGACGAAAACGGCAGGCGGGAAGGACGGGGTGGAGGCGCCCGAACCACGGCATGGCGTGGCCCGGGCGCGTGCGGCGGTTCAGCTATCCTTGCTGTAGCAGGCGCGGCTGGGCCGCAGGCGCATGCGCACGAGGGACACCAGGAAGCTGAAGCCTGCCTGGTTCGGATCGATGACCGGTACATAGGTCTGCAGCGCGTCTTCCAGCAGCGCGCTGACGCGCGCGGCGACGCCAACAAATCCTGTGCAGCCCAGCAAGATGGATTGGGCGCCGTCTTCCTGTATGGCCAGCATGGCGGCCTTGAAAGTCTTTTCGATCACCTTGTCCAGCTGGCCGAGGTCGCTGACTGGACAGTCGATGGAGCGGATGGAGGCGAAGCTGTCCTGCAAGCCGTAAGCCTGCATGTGGCCCCGCTGCATGGCTAGCGTGCTTGGCAATATCGTCATGATCGACAGGCGCTGGCTGAGCGCCAGCGCGGTAAAGGCGGCGGGCGGGAAGCCGCCGAGGATGGGAATGTCGATCACTTCCCGCGCCGCCTCCACGCCGCACATGTCGAAGTCGCTGAGCCAGATGCCGTCATAGCCTTCGCGTTCGATTTCCCTGGCCAGCTGTACCACCGGATAGCCGTTTTGCAGCCAGTCGACGCGGTATTCGATGCAATTGTGTCCGGTCGAAAGATTGCGCACAGACACTTCGACATCGGGCGGGATCACGGGCTCGATGGCGTCGAGCAGGCGCTGGTTGTAGATGGATGTGGCCACCGGCGCCACGATGCAGATGCGCAGCGTCTTCATGCGACGCTCCTTGCCGCTGCGCCGGCGGTGAGGGGCACATAGGGGCCCAGGTAGCCGATGGTGTCGAGCAGTTGCATGAAGCTGTCGAGTATCAAGCCGTTCCGTTCGCGCAGCACGGGATTGGCTTGCACGCCCAGCAGCGTCACCTTGCGCTGCTGCAGGGCCGGGTTGAGCGTGCCGTCAGGCAACAGCAAGTCGCCATTCGAATACACGGCCTGGCCATCGCCCTCGACAAAATAGCTGATGGTGTCGGGCGCCATGCAGATGGGGCTGCTGTAGCTGCTGTCCCAGGCCAGCAGCGATTCGTTCTGGTACAGGACCGTGCAGAGCCGCTCGCCCGCGCGGATGGTGATCTTTCCCAGGTCGAAGCCATTGCGCGATTCGACTTCGGCGGCGACGAATGTCCCCTGCGCAAACAAGGTCCTGGCGCGCAGGTCGCATTGCCGCGCAAGATAATCGACCAGTTCGTCCGCGCTGCGCAAGCGGCCTGCCTGCAGTTCGCGGCCCAGGCGCAGCGCGCGTCCCAGGGTGCCGCGCACGGGCAAGGCCCGGGCCAGCTCGGATGGTGCCATGATCCACATGGCCAGCCCGCCGAACTGCTTGAAATCGGCCTGCGAGACGATGGGGCGCATCATCTGGTCGATGATCGTTGCCACGTCCTGCTGATGGGAATGGGCGCCGTTCACGCCCTGGCTAGGCTGGACGTCGAGTTCCACGCGCAATCCCGCCTGGCTGACGAGGAAGGCGGGGCGCGGATTGATCTGCGCGGCCGCATACGTGAGCTGGGGCAGCGAGGGAACGGCGCGGCCGGCGCCGTCGGCGTCGATCACGGCCAGTCCCAGGTGGGCGCCGACCAGGCAGGCGACGAGAAACCCCAGTGCGCCGCTCTCCGGCGGCGCCAGGTAGGTCAAGGTGCGATTTTCCAGTGCCAGGCGCTCCCTGACGGCGGTCACGGCATCGACGGGCCCCTGCGGAAAATGGGCCCCATTGATCGCTACGGGCGACCCCAGGTAAGCCACCATGACCGTATCGCCATCGGTGGCTTCGTCGACGCTGACCACGCGCACCTGGGCGTCCGGATAATAGGCGCCGGCGTGGAACTGGGCCAGCAGGCTGCGCGCGGACGTGAGCGTGCCGCCGCCACCGCTGCCGAAGAAGCATGCTCCCAGCAGTAGCGATTCAAGGTCATCGTGGTTCAGCAGATAGCTCATGTTGCGGGTCCTCAGGTTGGCATGGCATGGAAATGGCTTGCGTCAGAGTGGCCTGCAACTGCAGCGCCTGGGCAAACCGGGGAAAAGCCAGGTCGCGTTCCACGCCGCGCAAGGCGCGCGTGAGGTGCTCCAGTGCTTCGGGCCGGCGTCCGCGCTGCTGCAGCAGCTGCGCCAGGCGGGTCGCCACCAGCAGGCTGCCAGCCGCCGCGCCCAGCGCCTTGGCGGTCGACAGTGCACTGCCCAGTTCGCGCTCCGCGTTGTCCAGGTCGCCCACCGCGATCCACGTCCGGGCGTGCATGTCGAGCAGTTCGACCAGATAGGCACGTTCGCCATGTTCCAGCGCCAATTCGATGGCGCCGTGCAGCAACTGCCGGGCTTGCGATGGCTGGCCTGCGGACAGCAGCAATTCGCCCCGTTTCCAGGCCTGGAATGAATGGAAGAGCATGCCGCCCTCGCACAGCATGTAGTGCTGGTAACCGTCGGCGATGCGCTGCTCGGTCTGCGCATGGGCGTTGCCAGGCGCCAGTGCGCAGGCATGGAATATCTGGCCCACGCCCAGATAGAATTGATAGCCGTATTCGCTGGCGACGGTGTTCAGGTCCGCCGCCAGGCTTGCCAGCCTGCTCCAGTCTTCGAACATGCAGGCCAGCCATGCGGCGCCCTGCAGCGCGATGGCGCGATGGAAGGGATGGGGGTTGTCGGCGCCGCCGCGCAACGCCAGGTGTTCCATCGCCAGGCGCGCGCGCCGGAAGGCGCCGCTCTGGAAGCAGGACAGGCCTTCGAAGGTGGTGGACAGCGCGGCGATGTCCAGGCCCTGTCCCCCCGTCTCGGCCGATACCGCGCCGCACAGCAGGTGTCCGCGCTCGAGGCAGGCCAGCGTCTCGCGGTAGTCGCCCAGCCAAAACAGCGTGTTGGCCAGGGCCAGGTGGGCCTGGGACAGCAAATCCGTGTCGCCTATCGCCTGCGCTCGCTGCAGCATGTCCTGCGCCGTTGCCCGGGCCGCCACCAGGTCCAGCGCCATCAGCTGCGAGCTCCAGATGCCGAACCGCAGGGCCGTGATTTCCACCTCGTCGCCCAGCGCCGCCGCCTCCTGCAATGCCTGCTGGTAGCAGGCGAGCGCTTCGGCGCTTTGCCAGCCGCTGATGCCGCGGTGCGAGATGGCCAGCCAGCGGTGCAGGTCGCAGCTCAGGCGGCGCGCCGTGCACGGATGGGCGTCGGCGGCCAGCAGCTTGAGGCCGCGGCGCAACACTTCAATGGCTTCCTTGAAACGGGCCGCCTCGATCAGCGCGCGCCCCTCCAGCAGGCAGACGTGGGCGAAATTGCTGCGCTCCTCGTCGCCATGCAGGCGGCGTTCGATGACCTTGCGGTTGATGCCCAGGTGGCGGGCAGCGATCGTCTTGTTGCCATCGGCAATGCGCATCGCATATTCGATCAGCAATTGTTCCGCGGCAGCCAGCTTGTCATCGCCGTCCAGTCGCATGAGGGCTTCGGCCAGCAGCGTGTGATCGGCGTCCCCTGGCATGGCTGCCGACAGGAAGGCTTCCAGGTTGTGGGCATCGATCAGCGGCGATTCGGCCAGTATCGACAGCCGTTCGATGAGATTGCGCAGTTCGCGGATATGGCCGGGCCAGGCATGCCGGCACAGCCGCTCCATGGCGGTGGCGGTGAAGCGGATGGGCCGCTTCTGCAGGCCGGCAAAGTGCGCGGCAAGGGCGGCAACGTCGCCGCGGCGCTGGTCCAGGCCTGGCACGTCGAGTTTCAAGACGGCCAGCCGGTAGTACAGGTCTTCGCGGAAACGGCCCGCTTGCACCATCGCGGCCAGGTCGCAGTGGGTGGCGGCCACGATGCGGCCGTTGAACGGCTGGCTGTCGCCGCCGCCCAGCGGCCGGAAACAGCGCGATTCGAGCACGCGCAGCAGCTTGCTCTGGACTGCCAGCGGCAGTTCGCCGATTTCATCGAGAAACAGCGTGCCTTGTCCCGCCTGGGCGAAAAAGCCGGCGCGGCTGCTCAGTGCTCCCGTAAACGCCCCTTTGGTATGGCCGAAGAGTTCCGCGTCGATCAAGTGTTCCGGCAGGGCGCCACAGTTAAGGTCCACAAATGGCGCGCCGGGATCGCCGCTTTGCCGGTGCACGAGTTGGGCGATGATTTCCTTGCCGGAACCGGTGGGGCCGCTGATGAGCACCGTGCTGCGGGTCGGCGCGACCGCTTCGACCATGCGCAGCAGGCGCTGGAATATGGGGGAGCTGCCGATGATGTTCGTCCCGCCACCGATGCCGGTGCGGTGAACGGGGGCCTGCGCGGGGGCGATGACGCTCGTCCCGGGAAGCACATAGTGCGGCTGCCTGCCATGCTGTTGCAGCATAGACCTGTCGGACATGGTCGTCTCGCTCCGGTGAATTCGCTCCGATCGTGCAGGGCAGTGATTTTTCTGGATGTATTGCCCTGCCGCCTGCTGGCGCGCGTGCCTTTGCTCCACTCATGCCTAAAGGAATCGCGCGTTCCGATTATGGCCGCTAATGAAACGGCGATAGTCGCCAATTGTCACAATAAAAAGATATTCATCGCTTGCATCTTGCAAGCTGCCAGGCTGCGGCCAGGCGCCTGTGCAGGGCAGGGGCGATGGCGCGAGGATGGGCTGCCAGCTGGGTCGCCGGCGGCTGGGGGAGTGGACGGGCGGGTGCTCGTCCGCTGCAACTTACGGCGTTGCCGGCGGCGCATCCTTCAATTGCGCCAGATGCTGTTCGATGGCAAAGACGTGGGGATCGCTCTTGCCCAGTTCGCGCAGGGCGCTGGCCAGGTGCAGCAGGTATTCGCTGTTCGGGCCGCTGGGGCCTGCCGAGCGGGCGATCTGGCGCGCGATGTCCAGTTCCGGGGCGGCGCCCAGGAAGGCGGCATTTTCCTCGTTGGCGATGTACACCAGGCCTTCCACCTTGCTGCCGTCCTCGAAGGTGATCTCGGTGGCCAGGCGCAGGTAGCCGTTCTTTTCGCGGTGGTCGAGGTGGGCGAAGACTTCGGGCGTGATCAGGTAGGCCATGCCGTCGCACACGGCGCCCGCCTGCGGCACGATGGTGGCGACGCGGCCCGGCGCCATGGGCGTGCCGCGGTGGTCGTGCGAACCCTGCCAGAAGCGCCGCGTCCAGCCTTCGATGCTGGCGGGGCGCCGTTCGATATACGGGAAGTCGGCCTTGTAGATCAGCGAGCCATAGCCGAACAGCCAGACCTGTTCGTGGCCGTCGAATGTGGTCATGCGCCGGTTGATGGCGATGGTGGCGGCGTCGATGGCGGACAGGTCGTGCTGGTCAGGCTGGGTCATGGCATCAGGGGCAAGGGGCGATGCGCCATTATAAGGCGCTGCCGGCCACGTTGCCGGCGGGCAGGGTGTCGCGAGCGCCGCTGTTGCCGCCGACGTTCCATTCATGCGTCTCGACGAACTGGAACAGGAAGGCCATGAAGCTTTCGGCGGCCGGCGACAGCGAACGGCCCGTCTTCGTGTAGACGAAAAAGCGCCGCGTCAGTTCCGGCTCATGCAGGGCGCGCATGTGCAAATTGTATAGTTTGACCATCGGTTCCGCGTACGGCAGGCACACCGTGATGCCCAGGTTGGCGCTGACCATGGCCAGCGCCGTCGTCATGAAGGTCACTTCATTGTAGGGATTGAGCGACAGCTCGCGAAACGCGCCGTGCATGTCGCGCAGCAGGCGTTCCGTGAACTGGCCCTGCAGAGAGATGAACGGGTAGTCGCCCACGTCGGCCCAGGTGACGCGCTCTTTCTGGCGCAGCGGGTGCTGCTCGGGGAAGACCAGCACGAAGGGCATTTCGAACAGCACCTGCGCGGCGATTTCCGCCGTCGGATCGCGCTCGGGGCCGATGCCGAAATCGACTTCGCCGCTGAAGACGCGGGCCGACACGTTTTCCACGGGACAGTCGACGAGGCGCAGTTGCACGTCCGGGTGCGCCTGGCGGTAGGCGGCGATCACTTCCGGCAGCAGGGTGCAGGCCATCATCTGCGGCGCGGCGATGCGCACCATGCCCGTTTTCAATGCCTTGCGCTGGGCGATGCCGGCCATGGCGCCGTCGAGGTCCTCGATCATCTTTTCGAACAGCGGATACAGCTCGCGGCCGATTTCCGACAGCTGCGTCTTGCGCGTGCTGCGCTCGACCACACGCACGCCCAGCACGCTTTCCAGTTCCTTGATCAAGCCGCTCAAGGCGGACTGCGTCACGTGCAGGTATTCGGCGGCCAGGGTAAAACTGCCGGTCTTGGCCAGCGCCACGAAGGCGCGCATCTGTCGCAGGCTGGGACTCATAAGATAATCCGATAAATCGATGGTTAAAAATTGTTTGTATGATAGCTGTAACTGGATTCTAATGGTGAAAAGCTGAAAAACATCGCGCCCACGGCGCCATCCATCGGAGACAGACCGCATGAAAATCAAGCAGATCCACCACGTCGCCTACCGCTGCATCGACGCGAAGAAAACCGTTGAGTGGTACGTCAAGCATTTGAACATGAATTTCGTCCTCGCCATCGCCGAAGACCTGGTGCCGTCAACCAAGGCGCCAGACCCGTACATGCATGTGTTTCTCGACGCGGGCCAGGGCAATGTGCTGGCCTTTTTCGAGCTGCCCACGCAGCCGCCCATGGACCGCGACCGCAACACCCCCGCCTGGGTGCAGCACCTGGCGCTGGAAGTGGGCAGCATGGAAGAACTGCTGGCCGCCAAAGAGCGTCTGGTGGCGGGGGGCATCGAGGTGCTGGGCCCCGTGAACCATGCCATCTTCCAGTCGATCTACTTCTTCGACCCGAATGGCCACCGCCTGGAGCTGGCGGCCAACGTGGGCACGCCCGAGATGATGGGCAAACTGGACGCCGTCAAATGGGAAATGCTGGAAGAATGGTCGCAGACGCGCCGCGCGCCCAAGCACGCCGCCTGGATGCACGCGCCGGCCGACGCCTGAGCGCCCCGGATCGACACTCTCTGACCAATACATCGAACAAGGAACACCATGAAACTCGCAACCCTGAAAAACGGCAGCCGCGACGGCGCCCTGATCCTCGTCAGCCGCGACCTGCGCCAGTACCAGCGCGTGGCCGCCATCGCCCCCACCTTGCAGGCGGCGCTTGACAACTGGGACGCCGTGGCGCCAAAACTGGAGCAGGCGTACGCGGACCTGAACGGCGGCAAGGCGCCCGACGCGCAGCCATTTGACGCCGCGCTGTGCCACTCGCCGCTGCCACGCGCCTACCAGTGGGCCGACGGTTCCGCCTACATCAACCACGTGGAACTGGTGCGCAAGGCGCGCAACGCGGAAGTGCCGGCCTCGTTCTACACGGACCCGCTGATGTACCAGGGCGGTTCGGACAGCTTCATCGGTCCGCGCGACCCCATCTTCGCCCTGTCCGAGGACTGGGGGATCGACCTGGAAGCGGAAGTGGCCGTGATCACGGGCGACGTGGCCATGGGCGCCGGCGTGGACGACGCGGCGAAGGCGATCCGCCTGGTGATGCTGGTCAACGACGTCTCCTTGCGCAACCTGATCCCGGGCGAACTGGCGAAAGGCTTCGGCTTCTTCCAATCAAAAGCGGCCAGCGCGTTTTCCCCCGTCGCCGTCACGCCGGACGAACTGGGTGCCGACTGGGCGGACAGCAAGCTGCACCTGCCGCTGCTGGTGGACTTGAACGACAAGCCGTTCGGCAAGCCGAATGCGGGCGAAGACATGACCTTCAACTTTGCCCAGCTGGTCGCGCATGCGGCGAAGACGCGCGAACTGGGCGCCGGCAGCATCGTCGGCTCGGGCACCGTGTCGAACAAGCAGGGCAATTTGTTCGGCTCCAGCATCGACAATGGCGGCGTGGGCTACTGCTGCCTGGCCGAAGTGCGCATGTATGAAACCATCGAACACGGCGCCCCGAAGACGGCGTACCTGAAGTTCGGCGACACGGTGCGCATCGAGATGCGCGACGCGACCGGCGCCAGCATCTTCGGCAGCATCGAGCAGACGGTGGCCCCGTACGCTGGCGCCACGCGCGCCTGAGGAGGCCGCCCATGAAGCTGTACACCTATTTTCGCAGTTCGGCCGCCTACCGCGTGCGCATTGCCCTCAATCTGAAGGGCATCGCCTACGACAGCATCCCCGTGCACCTGCTGCAGGACGGCGGACAGCAGCTGCTGCCCGCCTACCGCGCCGTCAACCCGTCGGCCCTGGTGCCGGCGCTCGACGACGACGGCGCCATCCTGACGCAGTCGCTGGCCATGCTCGAGTACCTGGACGAGACGCGGCCAGCCGTGCCGCTGCTGCCGCCGGACGCGCTGGGACGGGCGCGCGTGCGCGCGCTGGCGCTGGCCATCGCCTGCGACGCCCATCCGCTGACGAATCTGCGCGTCCTGAAGTACCTGAAAGGCACGCTGGGTCTGTCGGACGAGGTCAAGCAGGAATGGTACCGCCACTGGATGGCCGAGGGGCTGGCGGCCGTGGAGGCGCTGCTGGCGCAGGGCGATCCTGCCGGCACGGCCCTGTTCTGCCATGGCGACACCCCCACCATGGCCGACTGCTGCCTGGTGCCGCAAGTGTTCAATGCGCTGCGCTTTGCCATCGACCTGGCGCCGTACCCGCGCGTGGCGCGCATCCACGCGCATTGCGCCGGCTTGCCGGCGTTTGCCGCCGCGCATCCGTCGCAGCAGCCTGACGCCGAATAGCTTTGACACGGCGCACTGCAGCAAGCCCCGCCCGGCAACCGGCGGGGCTTTTTCATGCGCAATTGATCTGGATCGTGTGTTTTCGTTAATGCCAGCTTGCCGGTGCGCTACAATTTGCGTTTGCCCAAATATTTTACGCGCCATGACCGCAACAACCGTTCCTGCCAGTATCACCGATGCCCTGTCCCTGGCGCATGCCTCCTGGCGTCCCATCCTGCTGCGCGGCCTGCACGCCGTGATGGCGGCCGATCCCGCCTACCTGCCGGCGCTGGCCATCGACGATTACCTGCCCACGCAGGGCCGCCTGTTTGCCGCATTTGCCTTGCCGCTGGCGCAGGTGCGCTACGTGCTTGTGGGCGAGGGGCCGTATCCGCGCGCCGACAGCGCCACGGGCGTGTGCTTCATGGATGGCGCCGTGGGCAGCCTGTGGTCGGCGACCGGGCTGTCGAAGCCCGTCAACCGCGCCACGTCCTTGCGCAACTTCATGAAGATGCTGCTGGTGGCCGATGGCCAGCTGCAGGGCGGCGACACGTCCGGCGCGGCCATGGCGCCCGTGGCGGCGGCCGCGCAGCAAGCCGACAGCGACGTGATCCAGACCCTGCCCGACTTGCAGCGCAAGATGACGGAGCAGGGTTTCCTGCTGCTCAATGCGGCGCTGGTGTTCCGTTCCCACGTGCCGCCCGTGCAGGATGCGCGCGGCTGGCTGCCTTTCCTGCAGGTGGTGCTGGAAGCGCTGGCACAGCAGGGCGGGGCAGCCTTGCCGCAACTGGTGCTGTGGGGCAAGATTGCCGAGCTGGTCAAACGCCTGCCGGTGGCGGCATCCTTGCCTCAGGTGACGGCGGAACATCCGTATAATCTGTCCTTTATCGGCAATCGTGACATGCAGGCCTTGTTTGGCCCGATGCAACTATTGCGTGCTTGAGCTTGAATCATCGCCTGTCTGGCGGAAGTGCGGGGAATATGCAAATCAGTAACGTGGAAGAATTGAAGGCGTGGATCGCGGCGGGCGGCGTGCCCGACTATCTGTATTTCTGGGGCCACACGCCGGCGCAGCCGCAGGTGCCCGACAAGAGCTGTTTCAGCCAGTGGTTTCCGTCGCCGTTCAGCCTTGCTGGCGTGACGTATGCGACGGCCGAGCACTACATGATGGCGCAAAAGGCGGCCCTGTTTGGCGACACGGCTGTCCAGGCGCGCATCGTGGCGGCCGAGCGGCCGTCGGAAGTGAAGAAGCTGGGGCGCGAAGTGGCGAACTTCGATGCCAAGGCGTGGGAAGCGGCACGCGCCGGCATCGTTTTCGACGGCAACTTTGCCAAGTTCTCGCAAAAGCCCGCGCTGCGCAAGTTTTTGCTGGGCACGGGCGAGCGCGTCATCGTCGAAGCCAGTCCCGTCGACCGCATCTGGGGCGTGGGCCTGGCGTCGGACAATCCGCGCATCGGCGATCCCTCGCGCTGGGACGGCTTGAACCTGCTGGGCTTTGAACTGATGAAAGTAAGAAGCGCTTTGCGGGGCTGAGAATTGACGCTGCGCATGCCCGCGCTTTCCCGACTGTTGTTTTCCTGATGCCGCCGCGCCTGGCGCGGCCGGCCATGCCCCTGCCAGCCCTGTGGTCATCGAGGGGCGCTCTGACAAACCCCGCCGAATTTGTTATACTTGACTAAATCATTCAACTACTCAGGGTTTGAGAAGTTGAAAAGCCGCAATATTTTAAACCAGTTATTGAACAGTTGAGCCGAGGATGTATGCGTCTGACTACAAAAGGCCGTTTTGCCGTGACAGCGATGATCGATCTTGCCCTGCGCCAGGGCAAGGGACCGGTCACCTTGTCCGGCATCAGCCAGCGCCAGTCGATTTCCCTGTCCTACCTGGAACAGCTGTTCGGCAAGCTGCGCCGCCATGAGATCGTCGAGTCGATCCGCGGCCCCGGCGGCGGCTACAGCCTGGCGCGCCGCGCCGACAAGGTGACGGTGGCCGACATCATCATCGCCGTCGACGAACCGCTGGACGCCACGCAGTGCGGCGGCAAGGAACATTGCCACGGCGCCGACGCGGCCACGGGCGCGCGCTGCATGACGCATGAATTGTGGTCCACACTCAACGAAAAAATGGTCGATTATCTGGATTCTGTGTCCTTGCAGGACCTGGTCGACCAGCAGAGACAAAAGAATGCCGAGCAAAGCGTGATGGTGATGCACCGTAACCACGCCGCCCTCGGTTGATAATGACAAAAATACCAGTTGCTGATTGCAGGAGTTATTGATGAACGCCCCAGAAAAAAACGTAGGCCAAGTGCACTTTGAAACCGCACCGCATTTCCCGATCTACATGGATTACTCGGCCACCACGCCGATCGATCCACGCGTCGCCGACAAGATGATTCCCTACCTGCGCGAGCAGTTCGGCAATCCGGCCTCGCGCAGCCACATGTATGGCTGGACGGCGGAAAAAGCCGTGGAAGAAGCACGCGGCCACGTGGCGGCCCTGGTGAACGCGGACCCGCGCGAAATCATCTGGACGTCCGGCGCGACGGAAAGCAACAACCTGGCCATCAAGGGCGCGGCACAGTTCTACAAGACCAAGGGCAAGCACATCATCACCGTCAAGACCGAGCACAAATCGGTGCTGGACACGGTGCGCGAACTGGAACGCATCGGCTTTGAAGCGACGTACCTGGAACCGCAGGACAACGGCCTGATCACCGTCGAGCAGCTGGCCGCGGCCGTGCGCCCCGATACCATCCTCGTGTCGGTGATGCTGGTGAACAACGAAATCGGCGTGATCCAGCCGATCGACGAAATCGGCGTGTTCTGCCGCTCGAAAGGCATCATCTTCCATTGCGACGCCGCGCAAGCGACGGGTAAGGTCGTCATCGACCTGCAAAAGACCAAGGTCGACCTGATGACCTTTACGGCACACAAGACCTACGGCCCGAAAGGCGTGGGCGCCCTGTACGTCTGCCGCAAGCCGCGCGTGCGCCTGGAAGCGCAGATGCACGGTGGCGGCCATGAGCGCGGCCTGCGTTCGGGCACCCTGCCGACGCACCAGATCGTCGGCATGGGCGAAGCGTTCCGCATCGCCAAGGAAGAAATGGACAGCGAAATCGGCCGCATCCAGGCCTTGCGCGACCGCCTGGCCAAGGGCTTGCAGGAGATCGAGGAAGTCTACATCAACGGCGACATGGACCACCGCGTGCCGCACAACCTGAACGTCAGCTTCAACTATGTCGAAGGCGAGTCGCTGATCATGGCGATCAAGGATATCGCCGTGTCGTCCGGTTCGGCCTGCACCTCGGCCAGCCTGGAACCATCGTACGTGCTGCGCGCCCTGGGCCGCAGCGACGAACTGGCGCACAGCTCGATCCGTTTCACCATCGGCCGCTTCTCGACCGAGGAAGACATCGACTTTGCCGTCAACCTGCTGAAATCGAAAGTACACAAGCTGCGCGACCTGTCGCCGCTGTGGGACATGTTCAAGGATGGCATCGACATCAATTCCATCCAATGGGCTGCCCACTAACCAATACCGTGGCCTCCTTCGGGGGCCGGCAAGAATATTAAAGGAGCATCAAAATGGCTTACTCGGACAAAGTACTCGATCACTACGAAAACCCGCGCAACGTGGGCGCTTTCGACAAGGGTGATGAAACCATCGGCACCGGCATGGTCGGCGCGCCTGCCTGCGGCGACGTGATGAAACTGCAGATCAAGGTCGGCGCCGACGGCCTGATCGAAGATGCGAAATTCAAGACCTACGGCTGCGGTTCGGCCATCGCGTCGAGCTCGCTGGTGACCGAATGGGTCAAGGGCAAGACCCTGGACCAGGCGCTGGCCATCAAGAACACGCAGATCGCCGAAGAACTGGCCCTGCCGCCAGTGAAGATCCACTGCTCCATCCTGGCGGAAGACGCCATCAAGGCGGCAGTATTGGACTACCAGACCCGTCATCCGGCAGCGTAGAGCGCCTGAGAAAACGCCCATGGCTGCGTTGCATTGCCTTGTCGTACTAGTCGTACTGCCTTCGGCAATGCGCCTTGCCCTGAACGTTTTTCAGGCACTCTAGAATTTGTTGGATTTTGATACCTGTTCCCATGTGGGAACAGGAGCGGAGAAATACATGATCACACTGACCGAAAAAGCGGCGAAGCACATCAACCGTTATATCGAACGGCGCGGCAAGGGCATGGGCCTGCGCTTTGGCGTGCGTACCACGGGCTGCTCGGGCCTGGCCTACAAGCTCGAATATGTCGATGAAGTGGCGGCCGAAGACAGCGTCTTCGAATCGCACGGCGTGAAAGTCTTCGTCGACCCGAAAAGCTTGCCTTACATCGACGGCACGGAACTCGATTTCGCGCGCGAAGGCTTGAACGAAGGCTTCAAGTTCCACAATCCGAACGAAAAAGACGCCTGCGGCTGCGGCGAGTCCTTCAGGATTTAAACAGCTGGCAAGACCCCGGTCGGTGCGCTGTACCCATCGATTGCGGTACAGCGACCACCGACCATTATGCAAAACCACTTCGAATTATTCCAGTTGCCGGCGCAGTTCGGGCTCGACATGAGCGCGCTCGACGCGGCCTACCGCGACGTGCAGGGCAAGGTCCATCCGGACCGCTTCATCAACGCCAGCAGTGCTGAAAAGCGCGTGGCGATGCAATGGGCCACGCGCGCCAATGAAGCCTACCAGACCCTGAAACACCCGCAAAAGCGCGCGCAATACCTGTGCGAGCTCAATGGCGTCGATTTGCAGACGGAATCGAACACGGCCATGCCGGTCAGCTTCCTGATGCAGCAGATGGAATGGCGCGAAGAGCTGGGCGATGCGCGGGCCGGCAAGGATGCCGACGCGCTCGACGCCCTGGACCGCCAGCTGCGCGGCGAACGCAAGGCGCTGCTGGCCCAGGTGGCCGCCCAGCTCGACGGCGGCGATTATGTGAACGCCGCGCAAAGCGTGCGCGCCCTGATGTTCCTCGACAAATTCGGCGAGGAAGTCCGGTTTGCCTACGAGGCCATCGAAGCCTGATCGTCAGACCGCTTGACCGGCGTGCCAAGCGCCAGTCTGGCCCGCGTTTTATAATGCGCACCAGGCATCAGCTGCATCACGCAAAAAAATTAATCGAGGCACGAATACAATGGCACTTCTGCAAATTTCCGAACCAGGCATGTCGACCGCGCCGCACCAGCACCGCCTGGCCGTCGGCATCGATCTGGGCACCACCAATTCCCTGGTCGCCACTGTCCGCAACAGCATCCCCGAGGTGCTCAACGACGAAGACGGGCGCTCGCTGCTGCCCTCCGTCGTGCGCTACCTGCCGAACGGCCATGCAAACATCGGCTACAAGGCCTTGTCTGCGCAAACCACCGACCCGAAGAACACCATCGTTTCCGTCAAGCGCTTCATGGGTCGCGGCCTGGCCGACATCGCCTACGCGGAAAACCTGCCCTACGATTTCCAGGATACGCCTGGCATGGTGCAGCTGAAAACCGTGGCCGGCGTGAAAAGCCCCGTCGAAGTGTCGGCGCAGATCCTCGCCACCCTGCGCCAGCGCGCGGAAGACTCGCTGGGCGACGACCTGGTGGGAGCCGTCATTACCGTGCCGGCGTATTTCGACGATGCGCAGCGCCAGGCCACGAAAGATGCGGCCCAGCTGGCCGGCATCAACGTGCTGCGCCTGCTGAGCGAGCCGACGGCCGCCGCCATCGCATATGGCCTCGACAACGCTTCCGAAGGCGTGTACGCCGTGTATGACCTCGGCGGCGGCACCTTCGACATCTCGATCCTGAAACTGAGCAAGGGCGTGTTCGAAGTGCTGTCCACGGGCGGCGACTCGGCCCTGGGCGGCGACGATTTCGACCGCCGCCTGTTCTGCTGGATCAGCGAACACGCCAAGCTGGCGCCCCTGTCGGACGAAGATACGGCCATCCTGATGGTGAAAGCGCGCGAGATCAAGGAATTGCTGTCGACCAAGTCGGAAACGATGATCGACGCGGCCCTGAATTCGGGCGAAGAGATTCATCTGCGCATCACGGCCGAGGAATTCGTCAAGATGACGGCGCACCTGGTCGCCAAGACCATGAACGCCATCAAGAAAGCCTTGCGCGACGCGAACGTGGATGCGGACGACGTCGACGGCGTGGTGATGGTGGGCGGCGCCACGCGCATGCCGCACGTGCAGCGCGCCGTGAGCGAATTCTTCCACACGACGCCGCACGCGAATATCGATCCGGACAAGGTGGTGGCGCTGGGCGCGGCCATCCAGGCGAACTTGCTGGCTGGCAACCGTGCCGCCGGCGACGACTGGCTGCTGCTGGACGTGATCCCGCTGTCCCTGGGCATCGAAACCATGGGCGGCCTGGTGGAAAAGATCATCCCCCGCAATTCGACTATTCCATGCGCGCGCGCGCAGGAATTCACGACCTTCAAGGATGGCCAGACGGCCCTGGCCGTGCATGTGCTGCAGGGCGAGCGCGAGCTGGTCAGCGATTGCCGCTCGCTGGCGCGCTTCGAACTGCGCGGCATTCCGCCGATGGTGGCGGGCGCCGCGCGCATCCGCATCACCTATCAGGTCGATGCGGACGGCTTGCTGTCCGTCTCGGCGCGCGAGCTGCGCTCGGGCGTGGAAGCGTCGATCAGCGTCAAGCCCGCCTACGGCCTGGGCGACGACGACATCGCCCGCATGCTGCAGGATTCGTACACGTCGGCCGACGTCGACATGGTGGCGCGCGCGCTGCGCGAAGAGCAGGTGGAAGCGGAACGCATCCTGCTGGCCACGCAGTCGGCGCTGGACGAAGACGGCGCCCTGCTCGATGCGGACGAACGCGCGGCCGTCGACGGCTTGATGAACAAGGTGCGCGACGCCATCGTGCAGTCGCAAAGCGGCGCCATCGACCACCAGGCCCTGAAGCTGGCGATCGAGGCATTGGCCGACGGCACCGAGGATTTCGCCTCGCGCCGCATGGACCGCAGCGTGCGCACGGCCTTGACGGGTAAATCCCTGGATCAAGTCGTTTAAAGATAATTGACATGCGCGCCGCAGGCACTCGCCGCGGCCGCGCTCCGAATGACAGACTGAAAGAAGAAACCATGCCACAAATCGTTATCCTGCCGCACGCCAAGCTTTGCCCGGACGGCGCCGTCATCGAAGCCCCTGCCGGCAAGTCCATCTGCGACATCCTGCTGGAAAACGACATCGACATCGAGCACGCCTGCGAAAAATCGTGCGCCTGCACCACCTGCCACGTGCTGGTACGCGAAGGCATCGAATCCCTGAACGAAGCGACGGAACTGGAAGAAGACATGCTGGACAAGGCCTGGGGCCTGGAAGCCGTGTCGCGCCTGTCGTGCCAGTCCATCGTGGCCGAGGCCGACCTCGTCGTCGAAATCCCGAAATACACGATCAACCAGGTCAGCGAAGGCAGCCACTAACATGAAATGGTCTGACATCAACGCGATTGCCGAGGCTTTGTACGACACGCATCCGGACATCGATCCCCTGACCGTGCGTTTCACCGACCTGCATAACTGGGTGGTGGAACTGGACGGCTTCGACGATGACCACACGCGCGGCGGCGAAAAAGTGCTCGAAGCGATACAGATGGCGTGGATCGATGAAGCGCGCTAAGGGCGCGGCGCCCGCCGCCGCGGCTTCAGTGCCGAAAGACATCATCACCGCCGCCAGCAACATGCCCGAGATCAAGGACGGCCAGTCGGTCGCCTTGCTGCAGGAATTGCACATCCTGACGCGCGACGGCAAGATGAACCAGGACAGCCGCCGCAAGCTCAAGCAGGTGTATCACCTGACGCAGTTCATCGAACCGCTGCTGCGCGAAGTGCAGCTGGACCACCCCGGCGTGTCCCTGGTCGACCACGGCGCCGGCAAGTCCTACCTGGGTTTCATCCTGTACGACCTGTTCTTCAAGAACGGCAGCGACGGTTCGCACATCTACGGCATCGAGACGCGCGAAGAGCTGGTGCAGCGTTCGCAGGAATTGGCAAAAAAATTCAACTTCCCCGGCATGTCGTTCTTGCCCCTGTCCGTGGCCGAATCGACGGAATCGAACTTGCTGCCGAAACAGATCGACATCGTCACGGCCTTGCACGCGTGCAACACGGCCACCGATGACGCGATCCACTTTGCCTTGAAGAAGAAGGCGAAATTCATGGTGCTGGTGCCATGCTGCCAGGCGGAAGTGGCATCCGTGCTGAAGAAGAACAAGGGCAAGAGCCTGGGCAAGAATGTCTTGACGGAACTGTGGCGCCACCCGCTGCAC
This sequence comes from Janthinobacterium sp. P210006, assembly GCF_036231885.1. Lineage (NCBI taxonomy): Bacteria > Pseudomonadati > Pseudomonadota > Betaproteobacteria > Burkholderiales > Oxalobacteraceae > Janthinobacterium > Janthinobacterium sp. P210006. Next base: position 1,546,952 of record NZ_JAZARD010000001.1, read on the forward strand.
ACGCGCGAGTTCGGCAGCCAGATCACCAACGTGCTGCGTTGCCTGCAGCTGGAAGCGCATGGCTACCAGGTCAGCGTGACGGAGCTGGTGGGCTGGGAGCATTCGATGAAGAATGAGCTGATCATCGCCAGCTACAAGAACCTGCCGCGCCAGCGTCCGACGGAACGCCTGCAGGAAGTGCTGCAGACCCTGGGCCTGGAAGAGATGGGCCACCGCTTCTTTGCCGAGGAACTGGCGAAGGCGCAAGCCTGATTGTTGGCTTACGCGGCAAGCCGCTAAGCTAACCTACCGGATGCACCACGTAGGTCGGATTAGCGCTCTGCGCGTAATCCGACAATCAGCAGCGTAATCCGACAGTCAGCAGCGTAATCCGACAGTCATCAGCGCAAGTCGTAAAAGGGGAGGAGCGGGTCGGTTACAATACCGGCTTTCTCCTCCCTTGCTTTTTGCGCCTCCCATGACCACACCACACGAAATGCCCACCGTCCGCCTGGCCAAGCGCCTGTCCGAAGACGTGCCCTGTTCGCGCCGCGAGGCCGAGCTGTATATCGAGGGCGGCTGGGTAACGGTCGATGGCGTGCTGGTGGAAGAGTCGGGCGCGCGCGTGGCGGACAACCAGGAAGTGGTGCTGTTGCCGAACGCCACCCTCGACGAAATGCCGCCCGTGACGATTTTGCTGCACAAGCCGGCCGGCATCAATGGCGGTGTGGGCAGCGAAGGCAAGCCGGCCCTGAGCTGCTTGCGTCCCGAAGAGATCTTCACGCCGGAGAACGTGGCGCCCAGCTCCGTCACGCGCTTCCTGAAACGCCACCTGATCGGCCTGACCATCACCAATCCGCTCGAGACCATGGCGTCCGGCCTGCTCGTGTTTACGCAGGATTTCCGCGTGGCCCGCAAGCTGGTCGACGAAGCGAAAACGGTGGAGCAGGAATTCATCGTCGAAGTGGCCGGCGCCATCATGGAAAACGGCCTGGCGCTGCTCAATCACGGCTTGCCCTTCAATGGCAAGCCTTTGCCACCGATCAAGGTCAGCTGGCAGAATGAAACGCGTCTGCGTTTCGCCCTGAAAAACGTGCAGCCGGGCCAGATCGCCCACATGTGCAAGATGGTGGGCCTGGAAGTCGTCGGCATGAAACGCCTGCGCATCGGCCGTATTTCGATGGGCGCCATGCCGTCAGGGCAGTGGCGCTATCTGCAAGGCTACGAACGCTTCTAAAGCTGCGGCGCCGTGATGGCGTGGCTTTCTGCAAAGCTTTTCCATAGCCGTTCGGCAATATTCAAGGCGATGGTATCGGCCTTCTCTTGCAGGGCCGCATTGCCCATGCTTTCCGTCGTGGCAAAGAACAGGGTCAGCCAGCGGCGGAACATGCAGGGCGTGAGGTGTTCCATTTGCGCGTGCTGGGCCAGCGGCTTGCCGTGGTAGCGCATGGTGCCGCGCAGCAAGCCTGACCAGAAATCGACCAGTGTGGCCAGGTGGGCATCCCAATCCTTGACCTCGGCGGCAAAGATGGGGCCCAGCATGGCGTCGTCGCGCGCGGCTGCATAGAAGGTGTGGACGAGCAGCTTGACTTCGTCTTCGCTGCAGACTTCCGCGCGGTATGGGGCGAAACGTGTGTGGGGGAGGGGGGAGGTATTGTTCATGGCACGCCATGATCGCAGAGCCCCCGTGGCGCTTCAATGACCCAGGTCAAGCCGCATAAAAACTCAGGCGGCGACTTTCTTCGGTTTCTTGGCGGGCGCCGGCAATTGCACGATCTGCGTGCCCACCAGCTTGTCGTGCAGGAATTGTCCATTGCCCGTGAACAGGGCCGTGGCCGACCAGGCCAGGATGCCCGCGCCGATGGCGCCCAGGGCCGTCCAGTGCTGCAGGTCGAAGACATACGCGGCCACCAGCGCGGGCAGCAGCCACATCCAGGACAGCACGTAGCGGCAGGCGGCCACGCGCAGCGGCACGTGGGCGTGGCCCGGCAGCACCAGTTGCAGGCGCCAAGTCTTCATGGCCAGGGTTTGCCCTTCGCGGCTCCATTGGTGGATGAAATACGCGCCCATGACGAGGAAGGCCAGGCATTGGCGCATGTGTTCCGTCAACGGCGTATGCGCGCCTTGCACGGCCAGTTCGAACAGCAGGAAGGGCAGGAACAGCACGGCCAGGGCCAGCAGCGATTCGTACACCATGGAAATCAGGCGGCGCTTGATCGTGGGATGGGTGATGCTGGCGGCAGGCGTGCTATTTGACATTGGTCGGCAGTGGGGCAGGCGTGGTCGGTGGCGTGACGGGCACGGTGGCGGGAGTCGCGGCAGGATCGGCGACGGGCACGCTTGCTGCTGCGGGAGCGGGCGGCAGGGCAGGCGCAGGCGCAGCGGCGACGGGCGCTGCCGGCGTGGCAGGCAGCAGGATCGGGGCCGGTTTGCTCGTATTCGAATTGATCGCAGGCACTTTTTCCAGCGGCTTCTTCGGCACGAGTTCCGTCGCCAGCTTTTTCTTTTGATCTTCCGGCAACTGCTGGTATTGCTCCCATTGCGCGGTCTTTTGACCAGGATCAATTTTTTTCGTGCGCGCATAGTTTTCGCGCACGAGACGGCGTTGCTCCGGCGTCAGCTTGATCCATTCGCGCATGCGTTCATGCACGCGGGTTTGCTCGTCCGGCGTCATGGAGGCAAAGCGGTTGGCGATATCGAGCCATTTCTGCTTGCGCAGCGCTTCGAGCTTGTTCCATTCGCCCGCCAGCGGCTGCAGGGCTTCCTGCTGCGCGCGCGACAGCTTGTTCCAGGAGGGGTTGTCGCTGGCCTTGGGCGGCGTGCCGCCCTTGCCGGACGTGCGGGGCGAGCCGGGTTTGACGGCGGGGGGCGGTGCCACGGCCGCTGCAGGCGTGGCCGCCACGGGTGCAGCGGCAGGCGGCGCCTGGTGCTGACCCATCCAGGCGGCGCCAGCCAGGGCGCAGGCGCCCAGGCCGATGCCGCCGGCCAGCCAGCCTTTGCGTACGCTCAAGCGTGCCATGCTTATTGCTCGCGTTTCGTCAGATAGGCATTGAAGCCATGGTCCATATAGGCGGAGAGCGGCAATTCGTCCGACAGCACGGCGGCGTCGATTTCTGCCAGTTCGGCAATATGTTGTTCTTGCTCAAACTGATAGATGCCCACCATGCCGCCGACCAGCAGCAGCAGGGGGATGACGACGCTCATGCGGCCCAGCCACGACAGCGGTTCGACAAACAGGCTGCTGGCCACGCCGGCAAACACGTTCTGGCGCACGGTGACGGCGGCGGGTGCGTCCGCCTTCTTGCGCGACAGGGCCAGCTTGCGTGCCGCGGCCAGGCGATCGGTGGCCGATGCGGGCAGGTCGTCGAGTTTTTCGTTCAGTGCATGGCGCACTTTGTAAGCGAAATTGAGATCGTCGGTGTTCATAATTTTATTCCCTTGGCTTTCAGCGATTCGGCGAGCGTGTGGGTAGCTCTAGAGCAATGTGTTTTCACGCTACCTTCGGAGCAACCCATCGCTTCCGCTGTTTCAGCCACATCCATGTCCTGCCAATAACGCATGAGGAAGGCTTCGCGTTGACGTGACGGCAGTTTTTGTACCTCTGCATCAATCAAATCAAGGATTTGCGCGCGTTCGACCTGGTCGGCCGACGATTCGGCGGCGCTGGAGCCCTGTTCCGATTCATAAGTGTCAAGTATATCAAAATCCTCATGCTCGTCGCCCGAGGGCTTCATGCCGGAAAACAGGCTGACCCAGGTGTTGCGAACTTTTTCTCGGCGGAAATAATCGAGTATGGTGTTCTGCAAGATGCGCTGGAATAGCATCGGCAGTTCGGCGGCCGGCTTGTCGCCGTACTTCTCGGCCAGCTTGATCATGGCATCCTGCACGATGTCGAGTGCCGATTCTTCCTTGCGGACCGCGTAGGCGGCTTGCTTGAAAGCGCGCCGCTCGACATTTTCTAGAAAGTCGGATAATTCTTTGTCTGTTGCCATGCGGTATGGGGGATCTTAGCGGCTGCGGGGGCGGTGGGCGAAATGGGGCGGGTATGCTTTTTGCAACCCCGTGCATGCTAGCAAAAAATGTGCGTTTCCGCAGAGTTTTTGCACGGCGTGCGCGCAAAAAGCCCATTCGGCTGACATTTTCCTTGACCATAATGGTGCGACGCGATACCGTATAGGACGCTTTGAACACCCCAAAGCCCTATGGTCAGGTCGCGACCGGCACACAAGGCCATCCGCGGCAAGACGCGCTTTCATTTGTAGGCAGTTTGTTCTAACCCGCGCCACAAGCGCGAGCGGTTCGTACAGGCGCCACAGAAACTCCGGCCAAACGAGTTGCGTTAAGCGTTGTTTTGTAAGGTATCTATGGGTGCCCAAAGAAATTGCGTGACCGCATGAAAAGGGAAGCAGGAGCACTGTCGCGCACAGCGAACTTCGTCAGGAAAGAACATCCGATCAATCTCCAATGGACCTTGAAAGGAATGTTTCATGAATACCGAAGCAGCAGCAGGACCAATTACGGGCGCAGAAATTGTCGTGCGCTGTCTGGCTGAAGAGGGCGTCGAGCACGTCTTTGGATATCCGGGCGGAGCCGTACTCTACATCTACGACGCCATCTTCCAGCAAAACAAATTCCAGCATATCCTGGTACGCCACGAGCAGGCCGCGATCCACGCCGCCGATGCCTATTCGCGCAGCTCGAACAAAGTCGGTGTCGCCATCGTCACGTCCGGTCCGGGCGTCACGAATGCCGTCACGGGCCTGTCGACCGCGTACATGGACTCGATTCCCATGGTGGTGATCTCCGGCCAGGTGCCGAGCCATGCCATCGGGCAGGATGCGTTCCAGGAATGCGACACGGTCGGCATCACGCGCCCCGTCGTCAAGCACAACTTCCTCGTCAAGGATGTCAAGGACCTGGCGGCCACGATCAAGAAAGCCTTCTTCATCGCCCGTACCGGCCGTCCGGGACCCGTGCTGGTCGATATCCCCAAGGATATCAGCATGCACAAATGCCATTTCGACTATCCGAAGGAAGTCGAGATGCGTTCCTACCGTCCCGTCGACAAGGGCCACTCGGGCCAGATCCGCAAGGCCGTGCAGCTGTTGCTGCAAGCCGAACGCCCGATGATCTACACGGGCGGCGGCGTGATCCTGGCGAACGCATCGGCCGAGCTGAACAAGCTGGTCGACCGCCTGGGTTTTCCGTGCACCAACACCTTGATGGGCCTGGGCGCCTACCGTGCCTCGAGCGAGCAGTTTGTCGGCATGCCCGGCATGCACGGCACCTACGAAGCGAACATGGCGATGCAGAATTGCGACGTGCTGATCGCCATCGGCGCCCGTTTCGATGACCGCGTGATCGGCAACCCGAAACATTTCGCCTCGCATCCGCGCAAGATCATCCACGTGGACATCGATCCATCGTCGATTTCCAAGCGCGTCAAGGTCGATATTCCCATCGTCGGCAACGTCAAGGATGTGCTGATCGAATTCCTCGCGCAACTGGACGCGGCCGAAGCCAAGCCGGACGTCAATGCATTGAGTAACTGGTGGAAGCAGATCGCCGAATGGCGTGGCCGCGAATGCCTGAAGTACCCGACCTCGGACCTCGTCATCAAGCCGCAATCGGTGGTCGAGAAAGTGTTCGAGATCACCAAGGGCGACGCCTTCATCACGTCCGACGTGGGCCAGCACCAGATGTGGGCGGCTCAGTATTACCGCTTCGACAAGCCGCGTCGCTGGATCAATTCCGGCGGCCTGGGCACCATGGGTGTCGGCTTGCCGTACGCCATGGGCGTGCAGATGGCCAATCCGGACGCCACCGTTGCCTGCATCACGGGCGAAGGCTCGATCCAGATGTGCATCCAGGAGCTCGCCACGTGCAAGCAGTATCACCTGACGCCGAAGATCATCATGCTCAACAACCGTTTCCTCGGCATGGTGCGCCAGTGGCAGGAAATCGATTACGGTTCGCGCTATTCCGAGTCGTACATGGATTCGCTGCCCGACTTCGAAAAGCTGGCCGAGGCATATGGCCACGTGGGCATGAAAATTGAAAAACCGGGCGACGTCGACGGCGCCCTGAAAGAGGCGTTTGGCATGAAAGACAGGCTGGTATTCATGAACTTCATTACCGACCAGTCCGAAAACGTGTGGCCAATGGTGAAAGCCGGCAAGGGCCTGTCCGAAATGATGCTCGGCTCGGAGGATCTCTAATCATGCGCCATATTATTTCTGTCTTGCTGGAAAACGAAGCGGGCGCCCTGTCGCGCGTGGTGGGCCTGTTCTCGGCACGCGGCTACAACATCGAAACCTTGACCGTGGCGCCGACGGAAGACTCGACCCTGTCGCGCATGACCATCGTCACCAGCGGTTCGGACGACATCATCGAGCAGATCACCAAGCACTTGAACCGCCTGATCGAGGTGGTCAAGGTGGTGGACTTGACCGAAGGCCAGCATATCGAACGCGAGTTGATGCTGATCAAGGTCCGTGCCGTGGGCAAGGAGCGCGAGGAAATGAAGCGCACCGCCGATATCTTCCGTGGCCGCATCATCGATGTCACCGAAAAGACGTACACGATCGAACTGACCGGCAACAAGGTCAAGCTCGACGCGTTCATCGATTCGATCGACCGCGCCGCCATCCTGGAAACCGTCCGTACGGGCGGTTCCGGCATCGGCCGCGGCGAACGCATCCTCAAAGTATAAAAATATAAGCAGCTCTACGCGGCCCTGGCGCCGCATTTAAAACAACAACGCATCATCAAATTATAGGAAATACCATGAAAGTTTTTTACGACAAAGACGCTGACCTCTCCTTGATCAAAGGCAAAAACGTTGCCATCATCGGCTACGGTTCGCAAGGCCACGCGCACGCGCAAAACCTGAACGATTCGGGCGTCAACGTCACCGTCGGCCTGCGCAAGGGCGGCGCTTCGTGGACCAAGGTCGAGCAAGCGGGCTTGAAAGTAGCGGAAGTCAACGACGCCGTGAAAGCGGCCGACGTCATCATGATCTTGCTGCCAGATGAAAACATCGCCCAGGTCTACAACGAAAACATCGCCCCGTTCGCCAAGCAAGGCGCCGTGCTGGCCTTCGCCCACGGCTTCAACGTGCATTACGGTCAAGTCGTGCCACGCGCCGACCTGGACGTGATCATGGTCGCGCCGAAAGCCCCGGGCCACACCGTGCGCGCCACCTACACCCAGGGTGGCGGCGTGCCCCACCTGATCGCCGTCTACCAGGATAAATCGGGCATCGCCCGCGATATCGCCCTGTCGTACGCATCGGCCAACGGCGGCGGCCGTGCCGGCATCATCGAAACGAACTTCCGTGAAGAAACCGAAACGGACTTGTTCGGCGAACAGGCCGTGCTGTGCGGCGGCGCCGTGGAACTGATCAAGGCCGGTTTCGAAACCCTGACGGAAGCGGGCTACGCGCCGGAAATGGCTTACTTCGAGTGCTTGCACGAACTGAAGCTGATCGTCGACCTGATCTATGAAGGCGGCATCGCCAACATGAACTACTCGATCTCGAACAACGCCGAATACGGCGAATACGTGACGGGCCCGAAAGTTGTGACATCGGCCACCAAGGATGCGATGCGTCAATGCCTGAAAGACATTCAGACGGGCGAATACGCGAAGAGCTTCATCCTGGAAAACAAGGCAGGCGCACCGACCCTGATCTCGCGCCGCCGCCTGACGTCCGAGCACCAGATCGAAGAAGTGGGCGCCAAACTGCGCGCCATGATGCCTTGGATTGCGAAGAACAAGATGGTTGACCAGTCGAAAAACTAAACATTTTTTGCGGATTCACCATGAAAAGCCGGCGCAAGCCGGCTTTTTTTTCGTCAGCGATGGCGGATGCTTCCCGCCTGCCGCGCATTGACTCATGCTGGATTTTTGTCAATGCTGCGCGGCAGCGCGGCCTGCCGGTGTTACCCTGAATGCTGCCGGTTTCGGCACCATCTTGATCAGGAGGCACACGTGCACACGATAGCCCTGGCTTCGCTCCCAACTCGTCTGTTGGGCCTGTTTCTGACCACCGTTCTGACCTTGTTTTCCTTTAGTCACGCGCAGGCGGGCGTTCCCGCCTATCCCAAGAGCTTCAAGACCATGAATGTCGCCACGCCCGACGGCACGATCCACGTGCGCGTGGGCGGTTCCGGCCCGGCCGTGCTGTTGCTGCACGGCTTTGGCGATACGGGCGACATGTGGGCGCCGCTGGCGGCGGCGCTGGCTGGCGAGCACACGGTGGTGGCGCCCGACTTGCGCGGCATGGGCCTGTCTTCGCGTCCGGCGGGCGGCTATGACAAGCGCACCCAGGCGGCCGACATGCGTGCCGTGCTCGACAAGCTGGGCATCGACCACGCCGACGTTGTCGGGCACGATATCGGCACGATGGTGGCATACGCGTATGCGGCCCGCTACCCAGACAAGACGGACCGGCTGGTCGTCATGGATGCGCCCGTGCCCGGCATTCCGCCGTGGGAACAGATCGTGCGCAGTCCGCAACTGTGGCACTTTTCGTTTGGCGGCCCCGATGCGGAACGCCTGGTGGCGGGGCGCGAGCGCATCTACCTGGACCGCTTCTGGAATGAATTCGCCGGCACGCCAGCGAAGATCGACGAGGAAACGCGGCGCCATTACGCCAAATTGTATGCGCGCAAGGGCGCCATGCATTCGGCCTTCGCGCAATTTCTGGCGATCCCGCAAGATGCCGAAGACAATGTACGTTCGATGGCAAGCAAGCTGACCATGCCCGTGCTGGCGATCGGCGGCGCCAAGTCCTTCGGCGCCAACGAGGCCGTGGTCATGCGCAATGCCGCCACCAACGTCACGGAACTGGTTGTGCCCGATGCGGGCCACTGGTTGATGGAAGAGCAGCCGGCCGCGACGGTGGACGCCATCCAGGCTTTCCTGCGGCGCGGCAAATAAGGGCGCTGCCCCGGTCCCTTGGAAACCGGGTTTTCTTGCGGAGCCCGGTTTTTTCTTGCCCGCCTCCTGTCTTTTCATATTCCTATATAATCCCGCCCTTCCTTTGCAGTTTTACATGGACTGCATCTGTTTCGGTATCTGCCGACCGCAACGCGCATCACCGCTTTCGTAGCACGCCAGGCGCTAGTTATTAATCGCCTGCGCAACCAGAAGGACCCCTATGACTGACCGCACTACCGCGGCAGTGCCCATGCCGGGCGCTGCAGAATCTTCCATTTCCGATCGCCTTCCCGTCCTGGCCTTGCTGGCCCTGGCCATGACGGCGTTTCTTGCTCTCTTGTCGGAAACCTTGCCGGCCGGCTTGCTGCCGCAGATTGCCCGCGACCTCGGCATTTCCGAGGTCATGACGGGCCAGCTGGTGACCGTCTACGCCATCGGCTCCATCCTGACGGCCATTCCCCTGACGGCGCTCACCAGCACCTGGCGCCGGCGCAATGTCTTGCTGCTGGCCATCGTCGGCTTCCTGATCTTCAATACGGCGACGGCCCTGGCACCCAACTACCTCGTCGCCCTGGTCTCGCGCTTCGTGACGGGCATGGCGGCCGGGCTGGCCTGGGGCTTGATGGCCGGCTATGCGCGCCGCATGGTGGGTGTCGAGCAGCAGGGCAGGGCGATGGCCATCGCCATGATCGGCACGCCGCTGGCCCTGTCCCTGGGCGTGCCCCTGGGCACCCTGATGGGCGGCATGCTGGGCTGGCGCAGCATCTTCGGCATCATGTCCGGCCTGGCCGTGGTGCTGGTCGCGTGGGTGTTGCTGGCCGTGCCCGATTATCCGGGGCAAAAGAACGGCGAACGCCTGAGCATACGCCAGGTGTTCATGACGCCGGGCGTGCGGCCGATTCTGGCGGTCATCGTTGCCTGGATGCTGGCGCATAACATTTTATATACGTATATCGCGCCATTCCTGGCGCCGTCGGGCTTGCGTCCCCGCGTCGACCTGGTGCTGCTCGTGTATGGCGTGGGCTCGCTGGCCGGCATCTGGCTGGTCAGCCAGCTGATCGACCGCTGGCTGCGCAAGCTCGTGCTGGGCTGCATCGCCGCGTTTGCGCTGGTGGTGGTGGCGCTGGGCCTGGCGATGGACGTGCCGGCCGTCATCTATATCAGCATGGCCATCTGGGGCGTCACCTTTGGCGGCGCCGGCACTTTGCTGCAGACGGCATCGGCCGATGCTGCCGGCGACGGCATGGACGTGGCGCAGGCCATGGTGGCAACCATCTGGAACGTGGCCATCGCGGGCGGCGGCCTGGCGGGCGGCATGCTGCTCGACGGCTATGGCGCGGCCTCGTTCCCGTGGGCCATGCTGGCCTTGCTGCTGGTGGCGCTGGCCATCGCCTGGCGCGCGCGGCGGCACAGCTTCAAGCCGGGCCGCCGCAGCGGCGGCGTGGTGGCGGGGCATTGATATCAATGTTATATAAAATAACGTTGTTATTTAAATGTGAGCAGATGTGACTGGCTGACGCATTTTGTGACGATTTGTTAATTTGCGCCACGGGAATGAATGAGGCGTTAGAATCTACACAGTTTGACAAGTTTCTCAAGCGCATGTGGCACCGCAGTTCAGTACGGCTGCCGCTGCATGCCTTGTTGTCAGCCATTATTAACCACCTAGGAGTACCCTATGACCGTGATGAAATCCGTCCTTGTTGCCGCCGCTGCCACCGTTGCCTTGAGCGCACAAGCCCAATCCTTGCCGACCAACGGCACCCTGGTGGTCGTACCCGCATTTGGCGAAGTCAAGCATGTTAACGACCAGGTCGTCGCGACGCTGGCCGTCGAAGAACAGGACAAGGACAAGGCAGCCGCCGCGTCGCGCGTGAACCAGAAGATGAACAAGGGCATCGCCATCGTCAAGCAGGCCGATCCTTCCGCCGCGCTGAAATCGTATGGCTATTACACCTATCCCGTGTATCCGGAAGAGCGCCCATTGCCAGCCGGCGCCGTCGCCAAGCCACGCTTGCCTACAGCCTGGCGCGTGGGCCAGTACCTGGAAGTGACGACGGCCAACCTGGCTGCGCTGCCAAAAACCGTGTCCGCAGCGCAAGGCGTGCTGACCCTGAATGGCTTGAATTTCGGCCTGAAGCCGGAAACCATCCGCGTGCTGGATGACCAGCGCATCGCCGCCACGTATAAAAACCTGAACGAGCGCGTGGCCGCCATCGCCAAGGCCATGGGCCGCAACGTTTCCGACGCCGTGCTCGATACGGTGGACTTCGAAGGTTCGGGCAACTATGTCACCGAAAACCGTGCTGCCGCCGCACCGATGATGATGCGCAGCGCCAAGATGGCCGATGACAGCGCCGTTGCCGAACCTAGCTTCGAGCCAGGCGAAACGACCCTGGACATGCGCGTCGTCGGCAAGGTCAAGTTCAAGTAAGCACACGTTTGAGCTGCGTAAAGCGGTAGTTTTCCGCAGTAGATTGTTTGAAAAATCATGGGGCTTCTGGCCCCATGGTCGTTTTTGCCCCATTATTTTCCAGGAGAATACTATGACCGTCATGAAATCGTTGCTGGCTGCGGCCGTTGCTACCGTTGCCCTGGGCGCACAAGCCCAGGCCTTGCCCACTGCGGGCACCCTTGTGGTGGTGCCCGCGAATGGCGAAGTGGTGCATGCGAATGACCAGGTGACCGTCACCCTGGCCATCGAAGAGCAGGACAAGGACAAGGCTGCCGCCGCCTCGCGCGTGAACCAGAAGATGAACCAGGGCGTGGCCATCGTCAAGAAAGCCGATCCGCAAGCCGTACTGAAGACCCAGGGCTACTACACGTATGCCGTGTATCCGGAAACGGCGCCTTTGCCGCCGGGTGTTGCCGCCAAGCCGCGCGTGCCGACCGGCTGGAGAGTGGGCCAGTATCTGCAGGTGACGACGACGAATCTGGCCGCCTTGCCGAAAACCGTGTCCGCGGCACAAGGCGTGCTGACCCTGAACCGCCTGAACTTCGGCCTGGCGCCCGCCACCATCCGCAAGCTCGACGACCAGCGCATCGCTGCCGCCTACAAGAACCTGAACGAGCGCGTGGCCGCCATCGCCGGCGCCATGGGCCGCAACGTCAATGACGCCGTGATCGATACCATCGATTTCGAAGGTTCGGGCAACTACGCGCAACGCGTCAACGTGGCCGGCGCGCGCAACATGAGCGCCGATATGGCGGCTTATGGCGGCAGCCAGGTGGCCGAGCCGAGTTTCGAGCCGGGCGAAACGACCCTGAACATGGGACTGGTAGCGAAAATCAAGTTCAAGTAATCATGTGAATGGCCTTCAATGTTGCCAGGTTTGCTCCGCCGCGCTTTTCTTTGGCGGCGGCTCCTCTATAATGGCAACATCGGCAGGCGCATGGTGTAATGGCCGTGCGCCCGTCATCTGGCACCGAATCCCCGGCAGTACACAAGATATGGAACAACATGGCAAACTTCCCCCGTCGTAGAGGCAAGAACGGCACCCCCGCAGCATCCAAAGCGTCCCGCTTCAGCAAATTCGTGCGCCAGCCGGTGACCGATGGCACTGGCAAGAAAACCTTGCGCCGCCGCGGCATCTACCTGTTGCCGAATGCCTTCACGACGGCAGCCCTGTTTTGCGGCTTCTACGCCATCGTCATGGCCATGAACCAGAAATTCGAACACGCGGCCTGGGCCATCTTCATCGCCATGATCCTCGATGGCCTCGACGGCCGCATCGCGCGCCTGACGAATACGCAGAGCGAATTCGGCGCCCAGTACGACAGCCTGTCCGACATGGTGTCGTTTGGCGCCGCCCCGGCGCTGGTGATCTATGAGTGGTCGCTGCGCGGCATGGGCAAGCTGGGCTGGCTGGCTGCCTTCGTGTATTGCGCCGGCGCCGCCCTGCGCCTGGCCCGCTTCAACACGAACATCCAGGTGGTCGACAAGCGCTTCTTCCAGGGCTTGCCCAGTCCGGCGGCAGCGGCCATGGTGGCCGGCTTCATCCTGCTGATGAACGACCTGGAATTTGCCGGCAACCAGCTGGCCTGGGTGTCGTGGACGATCGCCCTGTTCGCCGGCCTGACCATGGTCACCAACGTGCCGTTCTACAGTTTCAAGGATGTGAATTTCCGCAAGTCCGTGCCCTTCATCGTGGTATTCCTGCTGGCATTGTTCTTTGCGCTCATTTCCATCGACCCGCCGAAAGTGCTGTTCCCGATTTTCGTCGCCTATGGCCTGTCCGGCTACGCCGTGTTTTTCTGGCGCATGGCGAAGGGCAAGCCCGTCAGCATCATCCAGACCGACCCCGAGCATTGATGCGCCGAGTCGGTAGCGCCGCCAGTCTTCAGCCAGCCAGGAGCAGCCATGAGCACCAGCAACCGACTCATCATTTTTGATACCACCTTGCGCGACGGCGAGCAATCGCCGGGCGCTTCCATGACGCGCGAGGAAAAGCTGCGCATCGCCAAGCAGCTCGAACGCATGAAGGTCGATGTGATCGAAGCGGGCTTCGCCGCTGCCTCGCAGGGTGATTTCGAGTCGATACGGGCAATCGCGGGCGCCGTGCGCGAGTCGACCATCTGTTCGCTGTCGCGCGCCAACGACCGCGACATCGCCCGCGCCGCCGAAGCGCTGGCGCCAGCCGAGCGCAAGCGTATTCACACCTTTATTGCCACCTCGCCCCTGCACATGCAGATGAAGCTGCGCATGACGCCCGAGGAAGTCTTGCTGCAGGCGCAGAACGCCGTGCGCTTTGCCCGCCAATTCACGGACGACATCGAATTCAGCCCCGAAGACGGCAGCCGCTCCGACGAGGATTTCCTGTGCCGCGTGCTGGAAGGCGTGATTGCCGAGGGCGCCACCACCATCAATTTCCCCGACACGGTGGGTTACGCCGTGCCTGAAATCTTCGGCAATACCATCAAGCGCCTGCGCGAACGCATACCGAATTCCGATAAAGCCATCTGGTCTGTTCATTGTCACAACGACCTGGGCCTGGCCGTGGCCAATTCGCTGGCCGGCGTCATGATCGGCGGCGCGCGCCAGATCGAATGCACGGTCAATGGCCTGGGCGAGCGGGCCGGCAATACGGCGCTGGAAGAGGTGGTGATGGCGCTGCGCACGCGCGCCGCCTATTACAACCTGACGGTGGGCATCGATACGACGCAAATCGTGGCGGCATCCAAGATGGTGTCGCAGATCACGGGCTTTGCCGTGCAGCCGAACAAGGCCGTCGTGGGCGCGAACGCCTTTGCGCACGCTTCCGGCATCCACCAGGATGGCATCTTGAAGGCGCGCGAAACGTATGAAATCATGCGCGCCGAAGACGTGGGCTGGACGGCCAACAAGATCGTGCTGGGCAAATTGTCGGGCCGCAATGCCTTCAAGCAGCGGCTGCACGAGCTGGGCATCGCGCTGGAATCGGAAGCGGACATCAACGCGGCCTTCATCCGCTTCAAGGAGTTGGCGGACCGGAAATCCGACATCTTCGATGAAGACATCATGGCCCTCGTCAGCGAGGAACAGCAGGCGCAGGAGAGCGAGCACTACCGTTTTATTTCGCTGACGCAGCAGTCGACGACGGGCGCCGTGCCCCGCGCCCGCGTGGAATTTCTCGTCGGCGGCAAGCAGCTCAGCTGCGAAGGGCAGGGCGACGGCCCCGTCGACGCCACCGTCAACGCCATCGAAAGCGCGGCCGCCAGCGGGGCGGAACTGGTCTTATTCTCCGTCAATGCCATCAGCACGGGCACGCAGTCGCAGGGCGAAGTAACGATGCGCTTGTCGCGCGACGGACGCATCGTCAACGGCGTGGGCGCCGATCCGGACATCATCGTCGCCTCGGCCAAGGCGTATCTGTCGGCGCTGAACAAGTTGCACGCCAAGGATGAGCGTATCGACCCGCAGCCCTGATCAAACCTACTGCGCGTCGCGCCTTGCGGCCGGCGATGCTCATCGTGCTTCAGCACGGCTGCGCTTCTCGGCCACAAATCACTGCCGCTCTCTACGGTTTTATCAGGCGTCGTTACGCCGGTAATGTTTTACCAGAAGAAACGCCGCTCTTCCTTGTCCGGGTCGGGCCCGTTCATCATCATGCGCACGATGCCGTCGTGGTCGAAGTGCACATGCATCATGGAATCCCACACGCCCGATTCCTTGTAGCGGTAGGACCAGACGTAGAGCTTGGGCAGCGGCAGGTAGGATTTTTCCGTCGGGCGGCCCAAGGTGTGCAGCACGTCCTGCTGGGTCGATACGCCCACCTTGATGCGGGCAAAGCCCGGCGTGTCGAGCACTTGCTCGTAGGAAATTAACTTGTCGTCGGGACCGAAGCGGGCCATGTAGGTGTACTGGCCGTACGGTCCCGTCGCGTATTCCAGTTCCAGCCCCGTGGGCAGCTGGTAGATGCTGGTCGGCCGGCCCAGGCGCGCTTCCACGGCGGCGCGCGGTTCGCCCGCCTGCGGCGGCGGGGCGTTCCAGCTGGCGCAGCCGGCCAGCGCGGCGAGCAGCAGCGGTGTTGCTAATTTGAGCAGCTTTTTCATGTTTGACCTCCTGAAATGCAGGAAAACCCTATCATGCACCGAGAAAAGCGCGCACGGCAGGATACAGGCGGGCATTTTTCCGATATACTTGCGCGTCTGGTTGGAAGCATCGGCCAGTATTTTAATAATCGTAGTTCACGGTGGATAGGGTTCAGACTCTGTGCACCGCATGTGAAAGGTTTATCATGACAGTAGAAAACATCAACAAAGCCGCTATCATCGCGGACAACGCACGTGGTCAAAACGACACCGGCTCCCCTGAAGTGCAAGTTGCATTGCTGACAGCTCGCATCAACGAACTGAACGGCCACTTCAAAGCCCACTCGAAAGATCACCACTCCCGCCGCGGCCTGATCATGATGGTCAACCGTCGTAAGAGCCTGTTGTCCTACCTGAAGGCTAAAGACGCTACCCGTTATCGCGACCTGATCGCTAAACTTGGTCTGCGCAAGTAATTTTTGCCGTACAAGGTTTATACAGAAATGCCTGCGCCAGTTCGCTGACGCGGGCATTTTGTCATTTGAATTCCGGATTTATATCCGTAAGTGAAGTATTCTCTTACCGATATCATGTTTTAGCAGCAATGTAGCAAAGGTGGTAACAAGTAAAGGCAGCATTTTTACGCCGCCTGTGGTGAGGTGAACGACAGCCCCTGAAAATCTGTCGGCAATTAGAAAAGGGATACCCCATGTTTAACAAAGTTACGAAAACCTTCCAGTACGGTCAACATCAAGTGACCCTGGAAACCGGCGAAATCGCACGTCAGGCATCCGGCGCAGTGCTGGTGTCGATCGAAGATACCGTCGTTCTGGCAACGGTGGTGGCACGCAAAGATGCCAAGCCAGGCCAGGATTTCTTCCCTTTGACGGTTGATTATGTCGAGAAAACCTATGCTGCCGGTAAAATCCCGGGCGGTTTTTTCAAGCGCGAAGGCCGTCCTTCCGAAAAAGAAACACTGACTTCCCGTCTGATCGACCGTCCTATCCGTCCGCTGTTCCCGGAAGGCTACCTGAATGAAGTGCAAGTCATCATTCACGTGCTGTCGGTCAACCCTGAAATCGATCCGGACATCGCCGCCATGATCGGCGCATCGGCTGCCCTGTGCGTATCGGGCGTGCCTTTCAACGGCCCGATCGGCGCTGCGCGCGTCGGTTACGCCAATGGCCAGTACATCCTGAACCCGACCGTCCAGCAACTGAAAACGTCGCAAATGGACCTGGTTGTCGCCGGTACCGAAACGGCCGTGCTGATGGTCGAATCGGAAGCGCAGCAGCTGTCCGAAGAAATCATGCTGGGCGCCGTGGTCTTCGGCCACGACCAGATGAAAGTCGTCATCGACGCGATTCACGACCTGGTGCGTGACGGCGGCAAGCCGGAAGTGGAATGGGCGCCTGCGCCGAAAAACGAAGCACTGATCGCCCGCGTCGCGCATTTCGCCAACGCCAAGATCAACGATGCGTATCAAACCAAGGATAAGCAAGAGCGTACGGCCAAGCTGAAAGCAGCGACGTCGGAAGTGATCGCCGACCTGAGCGCTGAAGCGGCTGCTGCCGGCGGCGCAGCGATCGACAGCGCCGAAGTGAACAACATCCTGTTCGATATCGAAGCGAAAATCGTGCGTACGCAAATCCTGGACGGCGAGCCACGCATCGACGGCCGCGACACGCGCACCGTGCGTCCGATCTCGATCCGCACCAGCGTGCTGCCACGCACCCACGGTTCGGCCCTGTTCACGCGCGGCGAAACGCAAGCGCTGGTCGTTGCCACCCTGGGCACCGCCCGCGACAGCCAGAAGATCGACGCGCTGATGGGCGAGTTCACCGATTCGTTCATGCTGCATTACAACATGCCTCCGTTCGCCACCGGCGAAACGGGCCGTGTCGGTACGCCAAAACGCCGCGAAATCGGCCACGGCCGTCTGGCCAAGCGCGCGCTGATCGCCGCCCTGCCAGCCGCTGAGGAGTTCAGCTACTCGGTGCGCCTGGTATCGGAAATCACGGAATCGAACGGTTCCTCGTCGATGGCATCGGTGTGCGGCGGCTGCCTGGCACTGATGGACGCCGGCGTGCCGATGAAAGAACACGTGGCCGGTATCGCCATGGGCCTGATCAAGGAAGGCGGCAAGTTTGCCGTGCTGTCCGACATTCTGGGCGACGAAGATCACCTGGGCGACATGGACTTCAAGGTAGCCGGTACCCGCAACGGTATCACGGCGCTGCAGATGGACATCAAGATCATGGGCATCACCAAGGAAATCATGCAAGTGGCACTGGCGCAAGCCAAGGAAGGCCGCGAGCACATCCTGGGCGAAATGCAAAAAGCCATGCCGCACGTCAAAACCGAACTGTCCGATTTCGCACCGCGTCTGATCACCATCAAGATCAACCCGGAAAAAATCCGTGACGTGATCGGCAAGGGCGGCGCCGTGATCCGCGCGCTGACCGAAGAGACGGGCACCCAGATCGACATCAGCGACGAAGGCGTGGTCACCATCGCTTCCGTCGATGCTGCTGCCGGCCAGGAAGCCAAGCGCCGCATCGAAGAACTGACCGCTTCCGTCGAAGTGGGCAAGACCTACGAAGGCACCGTGCTGAAACTGCTGGACTTCGGCGCCATCGTGCAAGTCATGCCAGGCAAGGATGGCTTGCTGCACATCAGCCAGATCGCCAACGAGCGCGTCAACGCCGTGGCCGACTACCTGAAAGAAGGCCAGCTGGTCCGCGTAAAAGTGCTGGAAACGGACGACCGCGGCCGTCTGAAACTGTCGATGAAAGCTGCAGAAGGCAACGAAGCGCCAGCCGCTTAAGTTAGGCTAAATGCGGCTTCGGCCGCATGCTCAAAAACCGCCGGCGCGCAAGCCCTGGCGGTTTTTTTATGCGCGGCGTTTGCGCTGCATCGAAGGCGAAGGCTGGCCAGCGCACCAGTCTGCGCCGGCCTTGATGCAGCTCGCGTTGGCGCGGTTTGCGCCTTGTAGATTCGGGATGGGATCTTCCCCTGAACGAGTCTTCCAAGGAGATGCAGCATGCGTACACTATGCGGGCTGGCCGCCGCCTTTCTGCTTGCCGTCGCGCCCGGTGTCCGGGCACAGCTGGACAACGCGCCCACGCCGGTGCCGCTGCCCATCCCCATTGCCGCCGCGTCCACGGCCATGCCGGCGCAGGATATCGACGCCTTGCGCGCCGTGCATGCGCGCGAAATCAATGACCTCAGCACTTTCAAGACGGCGGGCTTGCAGCGCGCAGCCATCGACCCCTACCTGGACAGCACGGCAGGGCAGCAGTTCCTGCGCGAATTGCGCGCGGCCGATCCTGCCGCCCCGGCCGAGACGATATACGCGCGGGCGGTCGAGCAGCTCGCTTCCGGCAGCACCTTGCCCGACGTGCAAGCCATGTCGGCCGCGCTGGTGAAAATCGTGCCGCATGGGCAGAGCGTGTCGCCGTATTCGCCGTACTTCACCACCAGCGCGCAGCTGCAGCTGGCCTCGGGCCAGTGCGCCAGCCTGGCCGACTGTTTCGGCTTGCCCTTGAAGAGCGAGGCGCCGCTGTATGATGTGTACCAGATCATGCCCAAGGGTACGGTGAACGTCTTCGTCAGCCAGGTGGCGCCCACGCAGGAGCTGGGCGGCCTGGTGCGGCGCAGGGGCGGGGCGCAACAATACTTGCTGCCGAACCGCAACTTGTGGTCGACCCCCGTGCTGATCGGCACGATCAAGAACTGAGGAGAGATGATGGACCAGCTGCGCTTGCAAGCCCTTGCCGCCGAACTGGAACAGTTGCTGGCGCGCCTGGCGCCTGCCGATGGGGAAGTGGCTGACCTGCGCAGCGCGCTGGCGCCGCTGCTGGCACAGGCCGCTGCCGGCGCCTTGACCGCCCCCGTAGCCTGGGGCGACATCCCCGGCGGGCCTTATTTTACGGAAGGCGGCTTGCGCCGTTTCCCCGAGCTGGAACAGGCATTTGCCCGTTTCCGCATCGCGGCGACGGGCGGCGAATCGGCGGCCCTGCGCAAGCTGCGCGGCGAGATATGATTAATATATGGTATCAATTGTTGTTTATGGGTAATTGAGAGTTAGTATTGCTTGACGACAAAATCTTATTCATCGACCATGGCGCATCCCTCCCGATTTTCTCTTTTTTATTGGATGCACCATGTTGTCCTCTCTTAAGGCGCGGCTGATCGCCATTGCCGTTTCCATCGTCGTGCTGGCCATGCTGGCCGTCGCCATCGCCAATTTTTATACCACGCGCTCCAGCACCCTGGCCGCGCTCGACACGCAGATGCTGCAGCTGTCGCACAGCCACGCGCAAGCGATTGCCGAGTGGCTGCGTTCCAAGCAAGCCGTCGTGGGCTCGCTCAAGCAGGGCGCCACGGCGGCCGATCCGCTGCCGGCCCTGAAGGCGGCCGAGCAGGCCGGCACGTTTGACATGGCGTATATCGGCTTTGCCGACAAGCACGCCGTCTTTTCGCAGGAGCGCCAGCGCGCCGCCGACTACGATCCCACGGCGCGTCCCTGGTACAAGCTGGCGTCCGAAGCTGGCGGCCCCGTCATCACGGCGCCGTACATCGGCGCCAGCACGGGCAAGCTGGTGGTGACGTTTGCCGAGCCGCTGGGCGGCAAGGGCAGCGTGACGGGCGTGCTGGCGGCCGACGTGATGATGGATGCGGTGGTGCAGAACGTCGCCTCGATCAAGCCGACGGCGGCCAGCTACGCCTTCCTCGTCGATGGCGGCGGCAAGATCATCGCCCACCCGGACGGCAAGCTGACCCTGAAGCCGCTGGCCGAGCTGGACCCGGGCTTGAGCGCGCAGGCGCTTGCCGATATCGAAAAGAGCGGCGATGGCGCCGCCATCCGCCTGGGCGAACGCGACGGCATCTTGCATGTAAGTAAGGTGCCGGGCAGCGACTGGCTGCTGGCTACCGTGCTCGACCGTTCGGAAGCGACGCAGGCGCTGAGCTCCATGCTGCGCGCCTCGGCCCTGACGGCCTTGCTGGTGCTGGCCCTGGCAGCCACCGTATTGAGCGCGCTGGTGGCGCGCGCCCTGCGCCGCCTGGGACTGGTGCGCGATGCGATGGAAGCGATCGCCACGGGCGACGGCGACCTGACCAGCCGCCTCGACGCGGAAGGCGCAGATGAACTGGCGCAGATCGCCCAGGCGTTCAATTTGTTCGTGGAAAAGATCGCCACCGTGCTGGTGCAGATCCGCAGCATCAGCACCCTCGTGCGCAGCGAGTCGGCCGACATTGCCGCCGGCAACGCCGACCTGTCTTCGCGCACGGAAGCGCAGGCGGGGGCGTTGGAAGAAACGGCCAGTTCGATGGATGAACTGACCTCGACCGTCAAGCAGAATGCGGAAAACGCGCATGCGGCCAACGAGCTGGCCGTGTCCGCCTCGGAAGTGGCGGCCAAGGGCGGCCGCGTGGTGCAGCAGGTGGTGGGCACCATGGCGGGCATCCAGGAAAGCTCGCGCAAGATCGTCGACATCATCGGCGTGATCGACGGCATCGCCTTCCAGACGAATATCCTGGCCTTGAACGCGGCCGTCGAGGCGGCGCGCGCGGGCGAACAGGGCAGGGGCTTTGCCGTGGTGGCATCCGAAGTGCGCAACCTGGCGCAACGTTCGAGCCAGGCCGCCAAGGAAATCAAGGAATTGATCGGCGACTCGGTGGAGAAGGTGGGCGCCGGCGGCAGGCTCGTCGATGAGGCGGGCCAGACCATGGACCAGGTGGTGGCGTCGGTGCAGCAATTGACGGCCATCATGAGCGAGATCACGGTGGCCAGCCGCGAACAGAGCGCCGGCATCGGCGAGATCAATACGGCCGTCACGCACATGGATACCATGACGCAGCAAAATGCCGCCCTCGTCGAGCAGGCGGCGGCCGCCGCGGAAAGCTTGCAGGAGCAGGCGGTGGACCTGGCGCAGGCCGTCGGCATGTTCCGCCTCGGTGATGCGGGCCCTGCCGCGGCGCCCGCGCCCGTGACGCGCCTCAAGGTCAAGCCGGCTGCGCCAGCGCCGCGTGCGCCGGCCCGCGTGCTGCCGCCGGCCAGGCCTGTCAAGGCGGCCAAGTCCGGCGCCGACGAGTGGGAAGAGTTTTAAGCGCCTGTAAGCGCGCAGCTGCAAATCGACGTTTATCCGCGTTTTTGTCAGGCCAGCCTGCCAAAAACGCAGTTCGTCGCAATCGGCGTGTCTGCCGGGGCCGGTATGGCTATAGTGACACCATACCGCAAGCCCACTGCCAGACACCCGAGGAGATTCAAATGAACGTCGCTAAAAACATGGAAGTCATCGCCGTTGCCGCCGCCATCCTGGTCAGCGCCAGCTGCTACGCCATCGCCCCGGCCGCCCCGGCCCTGCAAGTGGCCAGCACCACGGCCACCCTGGCCGCACCGCTGGGCAAAGCTGCCATGCAAGTGGTGGTAGTCAAGGCCAAGCGCCTGAGCGCCGCCGAAAAAGCCCGTTTCGCGTAATCGATTGTCAGCAGTTTTCTGCGCTGCTACAGTGTTGACCAGTGGCAATGCGCGGACGTCCCGCGAGGACGCCACGACACATAAAAACAAGATACCGAGGATGCACTACATGAAAAAGACACTGCAACTGGCGCTGCTGTTCCTGGCGACACTGGGCCTGGTGCGCGGCGCGGCCGCCGAGACCCGCCTGCTGGAAATGCGCAACATCGACGCCCGCGTGGTGCGCGTCAAGCTCGATGGCGTGATGGAAGTGCGCATTCGCCAGGGCAACGTGCCTTCGCTGAGCATCACGGCCGACAAGCGCTACATCGCCGATGTCAGCACGGCGCAAAGCGGCGACACCCTGCATATCGAAA
Organism: Janthinobacterium sp. P210006; assembly: GCF_036231885.1. Classification (NCBI taxonomy): domain Bacteria; kingdom Pseudomonadati; phylum Pseudomonadota; class Betaproteobacteria; order Burkholderiales; family Oxalobacteraceae; genus Janthinobacterium; species Janthinobacterium sp. P210006. The sequence goes on from NZ_JAZARD010000001.1 coordinate 1,569,224, forward strand.
CGGAAGTACGCGGCATCAAGATCGGCCCTTCGTCGATACGCGCCGACCTGGTCTTGCCGAACTTGCGCGAGCTGAGCTCGGAAGGCTTTGGCAGCACGGACATCACGGGCTTCAAGGGCGAGGAACTGACCCTGTCGCTGGAAGGGGCGGGCAGCATCAAGCTGGTGGGCGACTACCGCAAGCTCAATGCCAGCCTGGGCGGCGTGGGCAGCATGCAGATCTGGATCGGCAACAATGAGCGTGCGGAACTGGACTTGCAGGGCGCCGGCTCGGTGGTGCTGGGCGGACGCGGGCGCCTGTTGAAGGCCAGCCTGGGGGGGCTGGGCAGCCTCAATGCGCAGCAATTCGAAGCCGATGCCGTCAACCTGGAATTGAGCGGCCTCGGTAATGCCACGGTGAATGCCCATACGAATGCCAAGCTGAACCTGAGCGGACTCGGTTCGGTGGTGGTGTACGGCAAGCCGGCCAACCGCGATGTCAGCGTCGAGGGCCTGGGCAAAGTGAGCTGGAAATAAGGATGTCCGTGCATGCCGCAAGGCGTGTTCCGATAACAGTACAGTCAGACCTCTTCCCATTCCGATGAAAAAACTGATCATTACATTACTCATGCTGTGCGTCATACAGCTACCCGCGCGGGCGGGCTTTGTCGAGGGCGCCAGCGCCTACAACAACAAGAATTACGCGCTAGCCTACAAGGAAATATTGCCCCTTGCTAAGACCGGCAACGCCGACGCCCAGCATTTGCTGGGCCTGATGTATTACATGGGCCGGGGCTTGCCGCAGGATTACAAGCAAGCCATGTTCTGGCACCGCAAGGCGGCCGACCAGGGCAAGGCCGACGCCCAGTATGTGGTGGGCGCCATGTATTACACGGGCAATGCCGTGCTGCAGGACCACAAGCAAGCCGTGGGCTGGTTCCGCAAGGCGGCCGAGCAAAATCATGCAGAGGCGCAGCAGGTGCTGGGCCTGATGTACCGCTATCACATGGGTGGCGTGCAGCAGGACAACGTCATCGCCTACATGCTGTGGAACCTGGCGGCGGCAAATGGCAATGCGAATGCGGCCGACCAGCGCGCCGCCGTGGTGCGCAAGATGACGCCCGAGCAAGTCGAGGAGGGGCAGGCCCTGTCGGCGAAATGGAAGCCGGGCACGCCCTTGCCGCGTCAGTCGAAGACGGGCGCCGGCTAAGGGGGGGGGCGATGACGTCGGGAAGGCTCCTCGAGAGGGGGCCTGCAAGGCTGGGCGGCTTGGCGTACAATCGCCGTTTTGCCTAGAAAGAGTCCCGCCATGCGTGCAGTTGCCATCAGCCAGCCAGGTCCCGCCGACGTTCTGCAGATCGCCGAGCATCCCGTTCCCGCCTTCAAGGCAGGCGAATTGCTGATCAAGGTGCACGCGGCCGGCATCAACCGTCCCGACGTGCTGCAGCGCCTGGGCAAGTACGCGCCGCCCGCCGGCGCGTCCGACTTGCCGGGCCTGGAAGTGGCGGGCGAAGTCGTCGATGGCGACTTTACTAACACCGGATTCAGCAAGGGCGACCTGGTCTGCGCGCTGGTGCAAGGCGGCGGCTATGCCGAATACTGCGCCGCGCCTGCCGGCCAGTGCCTGCCCTTGCCGAAAGGCTTGACGGCGCTGGAGGGCGCGTCCCTGCCGGAAAACTTCTTTACCGTGTGGAGCAATGTCTTCGACCGCTGCGCGCTGGCCGATGGCGAAACCCTGCTGGTGCAGGGCGGCACGTCCGGCATCGGCGTGGCGGCCATCCAGCTGGCGGCCGCGCTCGGTCACCGCGTGTTCGCCACGGCGGGCAGCGACGACAAGGCGCGTGCCTGCGAAGCGCTGGGCGCCGAACGGGGCATCAATTACCGCACGGAAGATTTCGTGGCCGTCGTCAAGGAACTGACTGGCGGCCGCGGCGTCGACGTCATCCTCGACATGGTGGGCGGCGATTACCTGCCGCGCGAAATCGATTGCCTGGCCGACGATGGCCGCATCGGCCTGATCGCCGTGCAGGGCGGCACCAAGGCGGAGCTGGACCTGGGTAGCTTGCTACGCCGTCGCCTGACGGTGACGGGTTCCACCTTGCGTCCCCGTTCCGTCGCCTTCAAGGCCGCCATCGCCAACCATCTGCGCACGACCGTCTGGCCCCTGATCGAAGCGGGCAAGATCAAGCCCGTGATCTACAAAACTTTCCCTTTGGAAAAAGCCAACGAGGCGCATGCCTTGATGGAGGCGAGCACGCACGTGGGCAAGATCATGTTGCAAGTTGCCTGAAACGGGGCACTGCCTGTTTGACCGGCATCGGTGCCGGAGTTAGAATGACGGGTTATTAGAATTTAGGCTACTATGCGTCGCAAACTCGTCGTCGGAAATTGGAAAATGAACGGCAGTCGCACCTCGAACGCGGTGTTATTGTCTGAAATAGTTGCTGGCCTGGCTGCCTCTGGCGCCGCCAGCGCCGTCTGCGTGCCCGCGCCGTATCTGGCGCAGTGCCAGGCGCAATTGGCAGGCTCGGCTCTGGGCTGGGGCGCGCAGGATGTGTCCGCGCACGCCAGCGGCGCCTACACGGGAGAAATCTCGGCCGCCATGCTGCAGGATTTTGGCTGCAGCTATGTGGTGATCGGGCATTCCGAGCGCCGCGCCTACCATGGCGAGAGCGATGCGCAAGTGGCGGCCAAGACGGTTGCCGCGCTGGCGGCGGGCATCACGCCCATCGTCTGCATCGGCGAGACGCTGGCGCAGCGCGAAGCGGGCCAGACCAATGCCGTAGTGGCGCAGCAGCTGGGTGCCGTGCTGGCAGCCATCGGCGGCGACGACGTGGCGAAACTGGTGCTGGCCTACGAGCCGGTCTGGGCCATCGGCACGGGCAAGACAGCGACGCCGCAAATGGCGCAGGACGTGCATCAGGAGTTGCGCGGCCAGCTGGTGGTAAAGAATGCGGTAGCGGCGGCCGGCGTGCAGATCCTGTACGGCGGCAGCATGAAGCCAGAGAACGCAAAAGAATTGATGGCGATGCCGGATATCGATGGCGGTCTGATCGGTGGAGCAGCATTGAAGGCGGCGGATTTCCTGGCGATTATTCACGCCGCTGATTGAATTACTTTAAACTAAGAATGGAATTGCAATGAACATGATGTTCAATCTGGTAGTGGTAGTACAGGTTATTTCGGCATTGTCGATTATCGCGCTGGTGTTGCTGCAGCACGGCAAGGGCGCCGACATGGGTGCCGCCTTCGGTTCGGGCGCATCGGGCAGCCTGTTCGGTGCGACGGGTTCGTCGAACTTTATGTCGAAGTCGACGGGCGTTGCCGCCGCGATCTTCTTCGGTGCCACCCTGGCCCTGTCGCTGATGGCCAATCAGCGCGCCACCACGGTGGGCGGCGGCGTGATGGATAAAGTCGTCAAGCCAGTGCCGGTGACCGGCGCAGGCGCCATCCCGACGACGGTGCCAGCAGCAGCTCCGGCTGCCAGCGCTCCGGCAGCGGCAGCTCCGGTTGCCAGCACCCCGGCCGGCGCGATTCCGAAGTAATCGGCTAGTCGCCGGGTAGTTACTCGATACCTCATCGAGAGTAATTCTCATTACGGGCAGATTATTGCTCAATGTTTTAGCAGTGCGGCAGGAAAAAATCGTGGCGCGCTGGAAGATGTAAAAATTTATCGTTTTTATCTGTGTTTTGATGCATTTGTGCATTAACTTTAGCGGCAAAGCAGAGTAGAATACGGGCCTTACCGCCGACGTGGTGAAATTGGTAGACACGCTATCTTGAGGGGGTAGTGGCGAAAGCTGTACGAGTTCGAGTCTCGTCGTCGGCACCAGAAATCAGAAGCCAGCAACGGCGCACGAGCCATGGCTCGTACAAAGTTGCTGGCTTTTTTTACGAGGATGTGTCGTTCGATCCTGGTCTTAGCTTTGATTGGGGTCGTGCGTTAGATACGCTGCAAATGATCGCAGCGTCCTCATTTAACCGATCGTTCAATATAAGCTCATCAATCGTGAACCTCGAAAATTACTTCCCCGTCCTGCTGTTCATTATTATCGGCCTTGGTGTCGGTATCGCTCCCCAGCTCCTGGGGCGCCTGTTAGGCCCTAACAAGCCTGACGCAGCAAAACTCTCCCCGTACGAATGTGGCTTTGAAGCATTCGAAGACGCGCGCATGAAATTTGATGTGCGCTACTATCTGGTCGCAATCCTGTTTATTTTGTTCGATCTGGAAACGGCATTCTTTTTCCCATGGGGCGTTGCAATGCGCGACCTGGGCTGGGCCGGTTTCGTCACGATGATGGTGTTCATCGCTGAATTCGTGGTCGGATTTTGGTACATTTGGAAGAAAGGTGCCCTTGACTGGGAATAAGCCATGGCTATTGAAGGCGTATTAAGCGAAGGTTTCATCACCACCTCGGCCGACAAGCTGATCAACTGGGCGCGCACCGGGTCTATGTTCCCGATGACGTTCGGTCTGGCCTGCTGTGCGGTCGAAATGATGCATGTGGGCGCAGCCCGCTACGATATGGACCGTTTCGGCGTCGTGTTTCGTCCGTCGCCGCGTCAGTCCGACGTCATGATCGTTGCCGGCACCCTGTGCAACAAGATGGCGCCGGCCCTGCGCAAGGTCTACGACCAGATGGCAGAGCCACGCTGGGTCATCTCGATGGGTTCCTGCGCCAATGGCGGCGGGTATTACCATTACTCCTACTCTGTGGTGCGCGGCTGCGACCGCATCGTGCCCGTCGACGTGTATGTGCCTGGCTGTCCTCCGACCGCTGAAGCCTTGTTGTACGGCATCATGCAGTTGCAGAACAAGATCAAGCGTACCAGCACGATCGCACGCTAACGGGGCCGCTTCAGATTATGACAACACATTTAGAAGTATTGCAAAACGCCCTCGGCACTGCCCTGGGCGATCGCGTTAGCACGACCGTTGCGCTGGGCGAAGTGACCCTGGTCGTCAAGGCCGAGGACTACCTGGCCGTGATGCAGACCTTGCGCGACGATCCGACCCTGCATTTCGAGCAATTGCTCGACCTGTGCGGCGTCGACTACTCGACCTATGGCGACGGTAGCTGGGATGGCCTGCGTTTCGCGGCCGTCTCGCACCTGCTGTCGGTCAAGCACAACTGGCGCGTGCGCGTGCGCGTGTTCGCACCGGACGACGACATGCCGCTGCTGCCTTCCGTGGTGGGTATCTGGCGTGCCGTCAACTGGTACGAGCGCGAAGCGTTCGACCTGCTGGGCATCCTCTTCGAAGGCCACAACGACTTGCGCCGCCTGCTGACCGACTACGGTTTCATCGGCCATCCGTTCCGCAAGGATTTCCCCGTCTCCGGCTATGTCGAGATGCGCTACGATCCGGAACAAAAGCGCGTGATTTACCAGCCCGTGACGATCGAGCCGCGGGAAAACGTGCCGCGCGTGATCCGCGAAGAACATTACGGGATGAAATAATGGCTGAGATTAAGAACTACACCCTGAACTTTGGGCCACAGCATCCGGCCGCGCACGGTGTGCTGCGCCTGGTGCTGGAGATGGATGGCGAAGTCATCCAGCGCGCCGACCCGCATATCGGCCTGCTGCACCGCGCTACCGAAAAGCTGGCCGAGCAAAAGACCTACCTGCAATCCGTGCCGTACATGGACCGTCTCGACTATGTGTCGATGATGTGCAATGAACACGCGTACGTGATGGCCATCGAAAAGATGCTGGGCCTGGAAGTGCCCCTGCGCGCGCAATACATCCGCGTCATGTTCGACGAGATGACGCGCATCCTGAATCACCTGATGTGGCTGGGTACCCACGCGCTGGACGTCGGCGCCATGGGCCCGTTCCTGTATTGCTTCCGCGACCGCGAAGACTTGTTCGACGCCTACGAGGCAGTGTCGGGCGCGCGCATGCACGCGGCCTACTACCGTCCGGGCGGCGTGTACCGCGACCTGCCGGACGCGATGCCGCAGCACAAGGCGTCGATCATCCGCAACGCCAAGGCCATCGGCAAGCTGAACGAAAACCGCCAGGGTTCGCTGCTGGACTTCATCGAAGACTTCGCGCGCCGTTTCCCGAACTCGGTGGACGAGTACGAAACCCTGCTGACCGACAACCGTATCTGGAAACAGCGTACCGTCGGCATCGGCGTGGTCTCGCCGGAAGATGCGCTGGCCATGGGCTTTACGGGCGCCATGCTGCGCGGCTCGGGCGTGCAGTGGGACTTGCGCAAGAAACAGCCGTACGAAGTGTACGACCTGATGGATTTCGACATTCCTATCGGCACCAACGGCGATTGCTACGACCGCTACCTGGTCCGCGTGGAAGAGCTGCGCCAGTCGAACCGCATCATCAAGCAATGCGTGGAGTGGCTGCGCAACAATGAAGGTCCTGTCATGACCAGCAACCGCAAGGTGGCGCCTCCGGGCCGCGTCGACATGAAGACCAACATGGAATCGCTGATTCACCACTTCAAGCTGTTTACGGAAGGTTTCCACGTGCCGCCAGGCGAGGCCTACAGTGCCGTGGAGCATCCGAAGGGCGAGTTCGGCGTGTACCTGGTGTCCGATGGCGCCAACAAGCCGTACCGCATGAAACTGCGCGCGCCAGACTACGCCCACTTGCAGTCGCTCGACGAGATGGCGCGTGGGCACATGCTTGCCGACGCCGTGACCATCATCGGGACGCAAGATATCGTGTTCGGCAGTATTGACCGCTAAGAGGCAAAAAGTATGTTGTTATCAGAGCAATGCTATAAGAAAATTGACCGCGAGCTGGCCAAGTACCCGGCCGACCAGCGTCAGTCGGCCGTCATGGCCGCGCTGGCCCATGCCCAGGATGAACTGGGCTGGCTGGCGCCGGAAACCATGAAGGAACTGGCCGATTACATCGGCATGCCGGCGATTGCCGTGCAGGAAGTGGCCACGTTCTACAATATGTACAACGTGAAACCCGTGGGCAAGCACAAGATCACCGTGTGCACCAACCTGCCATGCGCCCTGTCGGGCGGCGTGCGCGCTGCAGACTACCTGAAGCAGAAACTGGGTATCGATTTCCGCGAAACCACCGCTGATGGCCAGTTCACCCTGGTTGAAGGCGAGTGCATGGGTGCTTGCGGCGATGCGCCTGTCTTGCTGGTCAGTAATAAAACCATGTGCAGCTGGATGTCGAACGAGAAAATCGACGCCATGCTGGAGGAACTCAAGAAATGACGTCACTCCACAACCGCCATATCGATCCATTGATCCTGAAGGATCTGGATGGCAAGAACTGGCATTTGCAAGATTATGTGAACCGCGGCGGCTATTCGGCCCTGCGGCGTATCCTGGAAGAGAAAATCACGCCGGAACAGATCATCGCCGACCTCAAGGCTTCGTCCTTGCGCGGCCGTGGCGGCGCGGGTTTCCCTACCGGCTTGAAGTGGAGCTTCATGCCGCGCCAGTTCCCGGGTCAAAAATACCTCGTCTGCAATACAGATGAAGGCGAACCGGGTACTTTCAAGGACCGCGACATCATTCGTTACAATCCCCATGCGCTGATCGAAGGCATGGCCATTGGCGCTTATGCGATGGGCATCACCGTGGGTTACAACTATATCCACGGTGAAATCTTCCAGGAATACCTGCGTTTCGAAGAAGCGCTGGAAGAGGCGCGCGCCGCCGGTTTCCTGGGCGACAAGATCATGGGCAGCGAGTTCTCGTTCCAGTTGCATGCGCACCATGGTTATGGCGCCTACATCTGCGGCGAAGAAACGGCCCTGCTGGAATCGCTGGAAGGCAAGAAAGGCCAGCCGCGCTTCAAGCCGCCTTTCCCTGCCTCGTTTGGCCTGTACGGCAAGCCGACGACGATCAACAACACGGAAACCTTCGCGGCCGTGCCATTCGTGCTGAACATCGGTCCAGAGAAATACCTGGCCATGGGCAAGCCGAACAACGGCGGTTCGAAGATCTTCTCGATCTCGGGCGACGTGGAAAAACCGGGCAACTACGAAGTGCCGCTCGGCACCCCGTTTGCGACCCTGCTGGAACTGGCAGGCGGCATGCGCGGTGGCAAAAAGATCAAGGCCGTGATCCCTGGCGGTTCGTCCGCTCCGGTGATCCGCGGCGACATCATGATGCAGACCGACCTGGACTATGACTCGATCGCGAAAGCCGGTTCGATGCTGGGTTCGGGCGCCGTCATCGTGATGGACGAAACACGCTGCATGGTAAAGGCGCTGGAACGCCTGTCCTACTTCTACTTTGAAGAATCGTGCGGCCAGTGTACGCCTTGCCGTGAAGGCACAGGCTGGATGTACCGCATGGTGCACCGCATCGAGCAGGGGCAGGGTCGTCCAGACGACCTGGACATGCTCAACTCGATCGCCGACAACATCCAGGGCCGCACCATTTGCGCGCTGGGCGATGCGGCTGCCATGCCGGTACGGGCCTTCATTAAGAATTTCCGTGAAGAATTTGAATATCATATCGAGCACAAGCATTGCTTAGTGCCCGCATATATCTAAGCTGCGTCAGGTAACGATCACCATGGTTGAAATCGAAATAGACGGCAAAAAAGTCGAAGTCCCTGCTGGTAGCATGGTGATGGACGCCGCCAACAAATTGGGAACCTACATTCCGCACTTCTGCTATCACAAGAAATTGTCGATCGCAGCGAACTGCCGCATGTGCCTGGTCGAAGTGGAAAAGGCGCCCAAGCCTTTGCCCGCTTGTGCGACCCCGGTCAGTGCCGGCATGATCGTGCGCTCCGCCAGCGACAAAGCTGTGCAGGCGCAAAAGTCGGTCATGGAATTCTTGCTGATTAACCACCCGCTCGATTGCCCTATCTGCGATCAGGGCGGCGAATGCCAGTTGCAAGACTTGGCTGTGGGCTACGGCAAGAGCGAATCGCGCTACAAGGAAGACAAGCGCGTCGTGCAGCCGAAGGAAGCCGGTCCGCTGGTCTCCATGCAGGAAATGTCGCGCTGCATCCAGTGCACCCGTTGCGTACGCTTTGGCCAGGAAGTGGCCGGCGTGATGGAGCTGGGCATGATCGGCCGCGGCGAACACTCGGAAATCGTGTCCTTCGTGGGCCAGACGGTCGACTCCGAACTGTCGGGCAACATGATCGACCTGTGCCCGGTCGGCGCACTGACCTCGAAACCGTTCCGCTACAGCGCCCGTACGTGGGAACTGTCGCGCCGCAAATCGGTCAGCCCGCATGATGGCCTGGGTTCGAACCTGATCGTGCAAGTGAAAGCTGGCAAGGTCAAGCGCGTATTGCCGCTGGAAAATGAAGCCGTCAACGAGTGCTGGATCTCGGACAAGGACCGTTTCTCGTACGAAGCGCTGGACAGCGCCGAACGCCTGACTTCCCCGATGCTGAAACAAGGCAACGAGTGGAAAGAAGTCGATTGGCAAACGGCGCTGGAATACGTGGCGCACGGTTTGAAAAACATCAAGCACGAGCATGGCGCCGACGCCATCGCCGCGCTGGCAACGCCGCATTCGACCGTCGAAGAGCTGGTCCTGCTGCAAAAAGTGGCCCACGGTCTCGGTTCCGAGCACGTCGACTTCCGCCTGCGCCAGACCGACTTCGCGCTCGACGCGTCCGTCAAGCCATGGCTGGGCATGCCGATCAATGAATTTGGCCAGATCAAGCGCGCCTTCGTCATCGGCTCGTTCCTGCGCAAGGACCACCCGTTGCTGGCCACGCGTTTGCGCGCGTCCGTCAAGGGCGGCGCCAAGCTGTCGATCCTGCACGCCTCCGACGATGATCAGCTGATCACGATCGCCAACAAGATGATCGCAGCGCCAAGCGATTGGCTGGCGGCCTTGTCGGAAGTGGTCGTCGCTGTTGCCAAAGCGAAAGAAATCGCCGCACCAGCCGGTTTCGAAGCGATTGCCGCTTCGGACGTGGCCGTTGCGATTGCCGCCAGCCTGATGGCCGGCGACAACGGCGCCGTGCTGCTGGGTAACGCGGCAACGCAACACCCGCAAGCGTCGCAATTGCATGCTGCCGCGCAATGGATCGCCGAACAGACGGGCGCCAAGCTCGGCTACCTGACGGAAGCGGCCAACACGGTTGGCGCGCACCTGGTCGCCAAGCCGCGCGCCAACGTGCAAGCTGCGTTTGCCGTGCCGAAGAAAGCCTACGTGCTGCTGCACGCGGAGCCGGAACTCGATGCCGCCAATCCACAAGCGGCCCGCGCCGCCCTGGACAAGGCCGAGATGGTCGTGGCGATGTCGGCCTTCAAGCACGGCATGGATTACGCCGATGTCTTGCTGCCGATCGCCCCGTTCGCTGAAACCTCGGGCACCTTCGTGAACTGCGAAGGCCGCGCGCAAAGCTTCAACGGCACTGTGAAACCGCTGGCGGAAACCCGTCCGGCCTGGAAAGTGCTGCGCGTCCTGGGCAACATTCTGGGCCTGGCCGGTTTCGACTACGACACGTCCGAAGCGATCCGCGACGAAGCGTTTGGCGCCGGTGTGACCGACCTGTCGGCACAGCTGAACAACATCGCCAAGAACGCGCCGGAAGCGGCAGCGTACGCACCGGCATCGCCGGCGCTGCAACGCATCGCCGACGTGCCGATCTACTTCGCCGACGCGCTGGTACGCCGCTCCGAACCGCTGCTGCGCACGGTCGATGGCGCCGCGCCGCAAGCCCATCTGTCGCCAGCATTGGCCGAGAAGCTGGGCATCAAGGCAGGCGACAAGGTCAAAGTGGCGCAAGGCTCCGGCAGCGCCATCCTGGTGGCGGCAATCCATGCCGGCCTGCCAGCCAATGTGGTCAAAGTGTCGGCGGCGCATGCCTCGACGGCTAGCCTGGGCGGCATGTTCGGTGACATCACAGTTGAAACAGCAGAGGGGAAAATCTGATGGCTCTGCCTGAATTTGTAAACGTCATCAACAGCAGCGGCCAGGATTTGCTGGGCGGCTCCTGGCCGTTCTTCTGGACCCTGATCAAGATCCTGTGCGTGCTGCTGCCGCTGATGGGCCTGGTTGCCTACCTGACCTTGTGGGAACGCAAGCTGATCGGCTGGATCCAGATCCGCGTGGGTCCGAACCGCGTGGGCCCGCTGGGCTTGCTGCAACCGATCGCCGATGCGCTGAAACTCTTGTTCAAAGAGATCATCATCCCGTCCAAGGCCGCCAAGGGCCTGTTCGTGATCGGCCCGATCATGACCATCATGCCGGCCCTGGCCGCCTGGTCGGTCGTGCCGTTCGGTCCGCAAGCCGTGCTGGCCAACGTCAACGCAGGCTTGCTGATGCTGCTGGCGATTACCTCGATGGAAGTCTACGGCATCATCATCGCCGGCTGGGCTTCGAACTCGAAGTACTCGTTCATGGGCGCCATGCGCGCTTCGGCACAGATGATTTCGTATGAAATCCCGATGGGCTTCGTGATGGTCATCGTGCTGATGGTCTCGGGCAGCCTGAACTTCATCGACATCGTCGGCGGCCAGCAAATCGGCTTCTTCGCCGACAAGGGCGTGAACTTCCTGTCGTGGAACTGGCTGCCGCTGCTGCCGATGTTCGTCATCTACCTGGTGTCGGGCCTGGCTGAAGCCAACCGCCACCCGTTCGACGTCGTCGAAGGCGAGTCGGAAATCGTGGCCGGCCACATGGTCGAGTACTCGGGCATGGCCTACGCCATGTTCATGCTGGCCGAATACGCCAACATGATCCTGATCGGCGCCCTGGCTTCGATCATGTTCCTCGGTGGCTGGTCCGCACCATTTGCTTTCCTTGAGTTCTGGGGTGGTTTCGGCGGCTTCTTCTGGCTGTTCGCCAAGACCTTCTTCATCGTGTCGGTGTTTATCTGGGTGCGCGGTACTTTCCCACGCTACCGTTATGACCAGATCATGCGCCTCGGCTGGAAAGTGTTTATCCCGTTGACGCTGGTCTACCTGGTCTTCGTCGCTGCCTGGATGCAGACATCCTGGAATATTTGGAAGTAAGAGAGTGCATACGAATGGATAAGGTAAAAGATTTCTTCAGCAGCCTCTTGTTAGGCGAGCTGATCAAGGGCATGGCGTTGACAGGCAAGTACATGTTTTCGCGCAAGATCACGGTGCAATTCCCGGAAGAGAAGACACCGATCTCGCCGCGCTTCCGTGGCTTGCACGCGCTGCGCCGCTACCCGAACGGCGAGGAACGTTGCATCGCCTGCAAACTGTGCGAAGCGGTTTGCCCGGCGATGGCCATCACGATCGAATCGGAACAGCGTGACGACGGCTCGCGCCGCACCACGCGTTACGATATCGACTTGACCAAGTGCATCTTCTGCGGTTTCTGCGAAGAGTCCTGCCCGGTCGATTCGATCGTCGAGACGCAAATCCTAGAATACCACGGCGAGAAACGCGGGGATTTGTATTACACGAAAGAGATGTTGCTGGCCGTAGGTGATCGTTATGAAAATGACATCGCCGCTGCGCGCGCCGCCGACGCACCTTATCGCTGATGGATGCGCCGCAGCCGAGAGGCTGCGGCGCGCCCCTCGTTCATCTGTACGTCTATTGGGTTTTTTATGGACTTTAAAACAATTTTGTTTTACGCCTTCGCGCTGATCTTGATTCTGGCAGCGACGCGCGTCATCACGGCCCGTAATCCGGTCCACGCAGTACTGTTCCTAGTGCTGTCCTTCTTTTCCGCAGCGGGCATCTGGATGCTGCTGCAAGCTGAATTCCTGGCCATCGTGCTGGTATTGGTGTATGTCGGCGCCGTGATGGTGCTGTTCCTCTTCGTGGTCATGATGCTCGATATCAATATCGACCGCATGCGCGAAGGCTTCTGGGGCTATCTGCCTTTGTCGGTGACGGTGGGCGTGATCATCGTGCTGGAAATGGCTGCCGTCCTGTGGCACGGTTTCCGCAACTTTGCGCCGAGCATCGCTCCCGTGAACGTCAACCTGGGCGGCACCAAGGAACTGGGCCTGCTGATCTACACGAAATATGTGTTTGCTTTCGAGATCGCTGCCGTCGTGCTGCTGGTGGCCATCGTTGCCGCAGTTGCACTGACCCTGCGCAAACGCAAGGACACCAAGCATTTTGCTCCAGGCGATGCGGTACGCGTCAAGCGCAACGACCGCCTGAAGATCATCAAGATGGACGCGGTCGTCGAGCGTCCTGCGGCTGAGCCGGAAGTTAAGGAGGCACCATGACATTATCGCTCACACATTTTCTGGTCCTGGGCGCGATCCTGTTCGCAATCTCGATCGTCGGTATTTTCCTGAACCGCAAGAACATCATCGTATTGCTGATGGCAATCGAACTGATGCTGCTGGCGGTGAATATGAATTTCATCGCGTTCTCCCATTTCATGGGCGACGCTGCCGGTCAGATCTTCGTTTTCTTCATCCTGACGGTTGCCGCCGCTGAGTCGGCTATCGGTCTGGCTATTCTGGTGGTGATGTTCCGTAATCTGGATACCATCAACGTCGAAGACCTGGACAGCCTCAAAGGCTGATGTTTTTCAGACTCGATCTCTCGAATAATAACGATTAAGGTTCATCATGGCGGGGCAACTCCTCAACCCTAACCTCCTTCTTGCCGTACCGCTGGCGCCGCTGGCCGGTGCCGCGATTGCAGGCTTGCTTGGCACCCAGTTCCTGGGTAATTTGGTCGGACGCAAGACGTCGCATACCGCGACGATCCTGGGCGTACTGATTGCGTTCATCCTGTCCGTGCAGACACTGCTGGCAGTGATGGATGGCGCGACATTCAATGGCACGATCTATAACTGGATGACGATCGGCACCCTGAAGATGGAAGTGGGCTTCCAGATCGATTCGCTGTCGGCGATGATGATGTGCGTGGTCACCTTCGTCTCCCTGATGGTGCACATCTACACGATCGGCTACATGAAGGACGACGAAGGCTACAACCGCTTCTTCGCCTACATCTCGCTGTTCACGTTCTCGATGCTGATGCTGGTCATGGCCAACAACTTCCTGCAGCTGTTCTTCGGTTGGGAAGCCGTGGGCCTGGTCTCCTACCTGCTGATCGGTTTCTGGTACCAGCGTCCGACGGCCATCGTGGCCAACATGAAGGCGTTCCTCGTCAACCGCGTGGGCGACTTCGGCTTCATCCTGGGCATCGGCCTGCTGCTGGCGTTTGCCGGCACCATGAACTACCAGGAAGTATTCGCCAAGAAAGACGAACTGGCGCTGCTGACGATGCCAGGCACCGACTGGGCCCTGCTGACCGTGGCCTGCATCTGCCTGTTCATCGGCGCGATGGGCAAGTCGGCGCAATTCCCGCTGCACGTGTGGCTGCCTGACTCGATGGAAGGTCCTACCCCGATCTCGGCACTGATCCACGCCGCGACGATGGTGACGGCCGGTATCTTCATGGTCTCGCGCATGTCGCCGCTGTTCGAACTGTCCGACACGGCACTGTCCTTCATCCTGGTGATCGGTTCCATCACGGCGCTGTTCATGGGCTTCCTGGGCATCATCCAGAACGACATCAAGCGCGTCGTCGCTTACTCGACCCTGTCGCAGCTGGGCTACATGACCGTGGCGCTGGGTTCGTCCGCGTACTCCGTGGCCGTGTTCCACCTGATGACGCACGCATTCTTCAAGGCACTGCTGTTCCTGGGCGCCGGTTCCGTCATCATCGGCATGCACCATGACCAGGACATCCGCAACATGGGCGGCCTGCGCAAATACATGCCAATCACCTGGATTACTTCGCTGATCGGTTCGCTGGCCCTGATCGGTACGCCGCTGTTCTCCGGTTTCTACTCGAAAGACAGCATCATCGAAGCCGTCGAAGCAACGCACATCTGGGGCGCTGGCTTTGCCCAGTTCGCCGTGCTGGCTGGCGTGTTCGTCACCGCGTTCTACTCGTTCCGCATGTACTTCCTCGTCTTCCACGGCAAGGAACGTTTCGGCCAGGCGCATGCGCACGGTCACGACGACCATCACGCACCGAAAGCGGCCCATGGCGCGCACGGCGATGCACATGACGACCATCACGAAGAGGAAGAGGACGACCACGGCCACCACGGTCTGGAACCTGGCCAGAAGCCGCACGAGTCCCCATTCGTCGTATGGTTCCCGCTGGTGATGCTGGCGATCCCTTCCTTGATCATCGGTTACCTGACGATCGGCCCGATGCTGCATGGCGATTTCTTCAAGGGCGTGATTTTTGTGGGCGAAAACCATCCAGCAATGGAAGAGTTGTCGCATGAATTCCACGGCGCAATGGCGATGGCGATCCACGGCCTGTCGACGGCACCGTTCTGGCTGGCATTGTCCGGCGTGGTGGCAGCCTACTACTGCTACATGGTCAACCCGCGCGTACCGGCCTGGTTCTTTGCCAAGTTCCACGCGATCCACACCCTGCTGGACAACAAGTACTACATGGACAAGTTCAATGAAGTCGTGTTCGCCGGCGGTGCCCGCTTGCTGGGTAATGGCCTGTGGAACTTCGGTGACAAGAAGCTGATCGATGGCCTGCTGGTCAACGGTAGCGCCAAGGTCGTCGCCTGGCTGTCCTCGCTGTCGCGAGTGCTGCAGACCGGCTACATCTATCACTATGCATTCGTGATGATCCTGGGCGTGCTGGGCTTCCTGATCTATTTCCTGCCATTCTGGCCCGCTAAGTAAGCTGACCTGATAAAAGAATACTGAGAACCATGATGCAGTCTACGATTTCTACATTACCTCCTTACCTGAGTCTGTCGATCTGGGTGCCGATCATTTGCGGCGTCCTGATCCTGGCTCTCGGCCGTGACAGCAAAGCGGGCTTTACCCGCTGGCTGTCGCTGGCTGGCGCCGTGCTCAGCATGCTGTGCACCTTGCCGCTGATCCAGCATTTCGACAACGCCGCACACGGCATGCAATTCGTCGAAAAAGCACCGTGGATCCAAACCTTCAATATCTGGTATTCGCTGGGTATCGACGGCCTGTCCCTGTGGTTCGTGCCGCTGACGGCATTCATCACGGTGATCGTGGTGATTTCCGCTTGGCAAGTGATCGAGAAGCGCATCGCCCAGTACATGGGCTCCTTCCTGATCCTGTCGGGCTTGATGATCGGCGTGTTCTGCGCGCTGGACGGCTTGCTGTTCTACTTCTTCTTTGAAGCAACCCTGATACCGATGTTCATCATCATCGGTATCTGGGGCGGTTCGAACCGCGTGTACGCGTCGTTCAAGTTCTTCCTGTACACCTTCTTCGGTTCGCTGCTGACCCTGGTTGCCATCATCTACCTGCGCAATGTGTCGGGCACCTTCGACATCCTGGCCTGGCATGCGTTCAAGCTGACGATGAACGAACAGATCTTCATCTTCCTGGCCTTCCTGATGGCGTTTGCCGTAAAGGTACCGATGTTCCCCGTGCACACGTGGCTGCCGGACGTCCACGTGGAAGCGCCTACGGGCGGTTCCGCCGTGCTGGCCGCCATCATGCTGAAACTGGGCGCCTACGGCTTCCTGCGTTTCTCGCTGCCGATCACGCCAGACGCCAGCCACTACCTGTCGGGCTTCATGATCGCCTTGTCGCTGATCGCCGTCATCTACATCGGTCTGGTTGCCCTGGTGCAGACGGACATGAAAAAACTGGTCGCCTATTCGTCGATCGCGCACATGGGTTTCGTGACCCTGGGCTTCTTCATGTTCAACGACATCTCGGTGCAGGGCGGTATCGTGCAGATGGTGTCGCACGGCTTCATCTCCGGCGCCATGTTCCTGTGCATCGGCGTGCTGTATGACCGCATGCATACCCGCAACATCGCCGACTACGGCGGCGTCGTGAACCGCATGCCGAAATTTGCCGCCTTCTTCGTGCTGTTCTCGATGGCCAACTGCGGTCTGCCAGCGACGTCCGGCTTCGTCGGCGAGTTCATGGTGATCCTGGGCGCGGTGAAATTCAACTTCTGGATCGGCTTGCTGGCTGCAACGGCACTGATCTGGGGCGCGGCGTACTCGCTGTGGATGGCCAAGCGCGTGGTGTTCGGCAAGATCAAGAACAAGCACGTGGCCGAACTGACCGACATCAACAAACGTGAATTCTTCATGCTTGCTGTGCTGGCCATCGCCGTGCTTGTGATGGGTCTGTACCCAGCCCCGTTCACCGACACGATGCAAACTTCGGTTGCCGACCTGCTGCAGCATGTCGCCACCAGCAAGTTGCCTTAAATAGAAGACCGATAACATGACTAATGCACCTAATCTGGTACCGCTGTACGCGGAAATCTTTCTGCTGATCGCCACGTCGGCGCTCTTGCTGATCGATATGTTCTTGCCTGCGGCGAAGCGTTCGATCACCTACGCGCTGTCCCTGCTGACGTTGGCAGGCTGCGCCTTGCTGACCGTGGGCGACTTCAACGCGGGCACCACCGTCTACACGTTCCACAACATGTTCGTGTCGGACCCGATGTCGCAGCTGCTGAAACTGTTCTCGTACGGCGCCGTGGCGCTGACCCTGATCTACTCGCGTGCCTACGCTACCGACCGCAACATGCTGTCGGGTAACCTGGGCGGCGAGTTCTACGTGCTGGCCCTGTTTGCACTGCTGGGCCAGATGATCATGATCTCGGCCAACAACTTCCTGATCATCTACCTGGGTCTGGAACTGATGTCGCTGTCGCTGTACGCGCTGATCGCCTTGCGCCGTGACAATGCCAAGGCCACGGAAGCGGCCATGAAATACTTCATCCTGGGCGCACTGGCTTCCGGTTTCATGTTGTACGGTATCTCGATGCTGTACGGCGCGTCCGGCACCCTGGACCTGGGCGAACTGCGCGTGGCGCTGGAAAACGGCAAGACCAACGGCACCATCATGGTCTTCGGCCTGGTGTTCCTCGTCGCCGGCCTGGCCTTCAAACTGGGCGTCGTGCCATTCCACATGTGGGTGCCTGACGTGTACCAAGGTTCGCCAACGGCCGTGACCCTGCTGCTGGGCGGCGCGCCGAAACTGGCCGCGTTTGCCATCACCCTGCGTTTGCTGGGCGAGGGCTTGCTGCCGATGGCGCATGACTGGCAGCAAATGCTGCTGGTACTGGCCGTGATGTCGCTGGCCATCGGTAACTTCACCGCCATCGCGCAAACGAACCTGAAGCGCATGCTGGCGTACTCGACCATCGCGCAAATGGGCTTCGTGCTGCTGGGCCTGCTGTCGGGTACCGTCGATGCACCGAACAACACCCTGAACGCGGCTGGCGCAGCCACCGCCTACGGCGCCTCGATGTACTACGTCATCACCTACGTGTTCACCACCCTGGGTACCTTCGGCGTGATCATGTTGTTGGCACGTAATGGTTTCGAAGCAGAAGAACTGGCCGACTTCAAGGGCCTGGGCAAACGCAGCCCGATCTTCGCGCTGGTGATGACCCTGTTCATGTTCTCGCTGGCCGGCGTGCCGCCGCTGATGGGCTTCATGGCCAAGTACTCGGTGCTGGCCTCGGTGTTGGCCACGGGCCAGCTGTGGCTGACCATCGCTGCCGTGCTGTTCTCGCTGATCGGCGCCTTCTACTACCTGCGCGTCGTGAAGATGATGTGGTTCGACGAGCCGACGGACAGCAATGCGCTGGTCGTGCATGGCGACATGCGCGTCGTGCTGGCCCTGAACGGCGTGTTCGTCCTGGCACTGGGCGTGATGCCTAACAGCATCCTGGCGGCCTGCGCTTCGGCCATCACCAAGACCCTGGCGTCCTGACCATGGATGTCACCGTCTCGAGCTGGCTGGTGATCGCCCTGGGCATCCTGGGCGCCAACCTGCCATTCTTGAACGAGAAACTGTTTGCCGCCGTGCCGTTGAAAAAAGCCGCGCCGGCGGAGCAGGGCTGGCGCAAGCCGCTGGCACTGCGCCTGCTGGAGATGGTGGTGCTGTACTTCATCGTCGGCGCCGTGGCATTCGCGCTCGAAGCGCGCATCGGCAACGGTTTCCCGCAGACGTGGGAATTCTATGCCATCACGGGATGCCTGTTCCTGGTGCTGGCCTTCCCCGGCTTTGTCGCACGCTACCTGCGCAAACGGCGCTAGCCCCCTCGACCGAAAGCGGCGCCTCTGGCGCCGTTTTTTTTTATTGAGCATAATCAAGGTATGGATACTGAACGCATGGATATGAATTTGACTGAGACGAAGGTGGATGGCGAGCTGGCCTACCAGGGCAGCTTCCTGCGCGTGCAGCGCGACCGGGTGACACTGCCCGATGGCAAGATCACGGTGCGCGAATTCATCCTGCACCCGGGCGCCGTCGTCATCCTGCCGCTGCTCGACGACGGCACCGTGCTGATGGAGCGGCAGTACCGCTATCCGCTGGACCGCGTGTTCATCGAGTTCCCGGCCGGCAAGATCGACGCGGGCGAGTCCCACTTGGCCTGCGCCCGGCGCGAATTGCTGGAAGAGACGGGCTACACGGCGACCGACTGGCAATTCGTCTCCACCATCCACAACGCTATCGCCTATTCCGACGAGCACCTGGAACTGTTCCTGGCGCGGGGCCTCGTGGCCGGCGAGCGCCGCCTCGACGACGGCGAGTTCCTGGAAACATTTACGGCAACCGTGCCGCAGCTGCTGGACTGGGTCAGGGATGGCACGATCACGGACGTGAAGACGGTCATCGGCATCTTCTGGCTCGACAAGATCACCAGCGGCGCCTGGCAGCCGGCCTGATCCGGCGCATGCGCAAGGCGCTCTTCCTGCTGCTCGCTGGTGCCGTCCTGGGGGCGCAGGCGCAGGCGCGCACGCCGTTCCAGGTGCGCTGCGAAGACACGATCAGCAAGACGGTGTCGGTGCTGACGGTGCAGCAGAACGGCTACAGCATCGACACGCATCTGTCGTACAAGGCGCTGACGGTGATGAAGGGCATGGCGCGGCCCAATACCTGGGTGCTGGGCCTGACGAAGACGGATTCGCAGGTGCAGATTGCCCTGGCCGGGCCCATGCTGCAAGATCCTGCCAGCGGCTACGAATGCGTGGCGCCGCAGATATCCGTCAAGCTCAACTACGCTCCCGTGGTGATTTACATCGGCCGCGAGTTCGCCCCCGGCAGCTGCGCGTATGATGAGATACTCGCGCACGAGCTGCGGCACATGAAAACGTATATGGAGCATCTGCCGCGCGTGGAAAAGACCGTGCGCGCCGCGCTGGCCAGGCGCTTCGAGGCGCGGCCCCTGTATGCGCCCAGCGGGACGGCCAGGGCGGCGCTGGCGCGCGAGATCGATACGGGCTGGTTGCCGTATATCAAGGCCGAGATGCGCAAGGTGGAAGTCTTGCAGGCGGCCATCGATTCGCCGCAGGAATATGCGCGCCTGGGCAAGGCGTGCAATGGCGACATCCAGAATATATTGGCGGGCAAGGCACGGCCCGCCCAGCAGTGACACGACAAGGAAACGCATGACAGTAGCAGCATCGAATCGCCCCCGTTATTTTGCGCTGATCCCCGCCGCCGGCGTGGGCGCGCGCATGGAAGCGGGCAGCCCCAAGCAATACCTGCCCATCGCCGGCAAACCCATGTTGCGCCACGCCGTGGACGCCTTTCTCGCCAGTCCCCTCATTGCGCACACGTACATCGTGGTCAGCGCGGAAGACGGGCAGATCGATGGCCTGGTGCCAGAGCAGGGCGTGACGGTATTGCGCTGCGGCGGCGCCACGCGCATGGAGACGATCCTGAATGCCTTGCAGGCGCTGCACGGCAGCATTGCCGCGCACGACCAGGTGCTGGTGCACGACGCGGCCCGTCCCGGCCTGACGCCGGCGCTGATCGCAAAACTCATCAACGAGGTGGGCGAGCATCCGGCCGGCGGCTTGCTGGCCTTGCCCGTGGTCGACACCGTCAAGCGGGCGGGCCCGGCCAATGTGTCGGCGCTGACCGTGCCGCGCGACGGCCTGTGGCTGGCGCAAACGCCGCAGATGTTCAGCTACGCCTTGCTGCACCGGGCCCTGTCGCAGGCGTCCGACCCGCAGGCGATCACGGACGACGCCAGTGCCGTCGAGGCGCTGGGCCTGGCGCCCAGGCTCGTCGAGGGCCACCCGCGCAACCTGAAGGTGACCTTGCCGCGCGACATACAAACGGCCGAGTTGTATCTGGCCCATTCCTGAATTTTAAAGAGACCCGCATGAACACTACGACTCCCGTACTGCCTTTCCGCATCGGCCAGGGCTATGACTGCCACGCGCTGGTGGAAAACCGCGACCTGATCATCGGCGGCGTGAAGATTCCCCATCACCTGGGCCTGCTCGGCCATTCCGACGCGGACGTGCTGCTGCACGCCATCACGGACGCCATCTTCGGCGCCGCCGCCCTGGGCGACATCGGCCGCCATTTCCCCGATACGGATGCGCAATTCAAGGGCGCCGATTCGCGCACCCTGCTGCGCGAAGCCGTGCGCCGCGTGCAAGCCACCGGCTATATCATCGGCAATATCGACGCCACCATCATCGCCCAGCGCCCGAAGATGGCGCCGCACATCGCCGCCATGTGCGCCAACGTGGCCGAAGACCTGGGCGTATCGGTAGGACAGGTCAACATCAAGGCCAAGACAAATGAAAAGCTGGGCTACCTGGGCCGCGAAGAGGGCATCGCGGCCGAAGCCGTGGCCTTGCTGCTGCGCGCCTGAGGCGGCGGGCGGTAAATATTGCTGATTTTTAATGATTTCTGTGAATTAATATTTCCAAAGTGAAATTTGGTGAAAATTTAACGTTGTTGTCATGATAATATGCGTGCGCATTTTAGACGCGACAAGACGTCATCTTTCTAACCACGGGAATATTAGAGAACGGAATCATATGAAGAGTCGTATGCAGGGGCCGGTATTGCGCTGGCTGGGCGCCAGTCTGCTGGCCATGGCCATGCTGGCCGGATGTGGCGGCGGAAGCGGCAATGATGGCAACGTCGTGACGCCGCCCGCGGCCGTCGTGCCGCAGCCCGCCATCCTGTTTGCCGGCGCCGTGTCAGCGGCGGCCGAAGGCGCCGACGCGATCGGCACCATGGGTGCGCCCATCGAACTCGATGCGAGCGGCAGCAAGGATAGCGATGGCAATACCTTGACCTTTGCCTGGAGCATCGTCTCCAAGCCGGCGGACAGCGCGCTCAAGCTGGACGCTGCCAGCGCGGCCAAGCTCAACTTCCAGGCCGACGTGCTGGGAACGTATGTCTTCAAGCTGCGCCTGGCCAATGGCAAGGGCGGCTCGGTCGACAAAAATGTCACGGTACTGGTCAATAACCGGGTGCCGAACGCCGTCGTGGTGGTTAATGCCACCTTCACGGCGCAGCCGGTCGTCAAGCCAGCCATGGCCATATCGGTGGGCTCCGGCATCGTCCTCGACGCCACGGGCAGTACCGATGCGGATGGCGACAAGGTCACCACCACGTGGGAATTGATGCAGAAACCGTCCGGCAGCGCGTCCGTGCTGTATGCCACAGGTCAAACGGCCCGTTTCTCGCCGGATGTGCTGGGCCTGTACATCGTGCGCGCCCGTGGCGCGGACGGCAAGGGAGCCTATGCCGAGACGGTGTACCAGTTCGACGCCAACAACAGCTTGCCGACGGGCGTGATCCAGGGCACGGTGGCTGTCGTCAGCCGCAACAATCAAACGGTTCCCGTCGGCCAGCCGGTGGTGACCAGCGGCATCCTCAGCTATGACGAGGGCGGCGCGAAATTGACCTACGCCTGGACGGTGGACAGCCGTCCTGCCGGTTCCGTTGCGACGCTGGGCGCCGCCACGGCTGCCATACCGTCGTTCACGCCGGACGTGGCCGGTGCTTACGTGTTGTCGCTGACGGTGAGCAATGGCCGCCAGACAGCGGTCGCCTACCTGAAACTCAATGCCGTCACCTCGACCTCGAGCGTGCTCGCGTTGCCGTTCAAGCCGCTGGACATGCGTTACAGCGTGGCGACCGATCGCCTGGTCGCCATTACGGCCGAGCCGAACGCCATGAAAGTCATCAATCCGGTCGATGGCGGCATCACCAGCATCGATCTGCCGACGACGGTCAAGGCCTTCAATCTGAGCCCTGATGGCAAGCTGGCCGGCGTGCTGCATGATGGCGTGGTCAGCCTCGTGGACCTGGTCGCCGGCACCGTGCTGAAGTCGACGGGCACCGGCGGCACGCAAACGGAAGTATTCGTCACCAACGACGGCGTGGTCTTTCTCTCGGGCCAGACGCTGTCTTCCTCGGCGCGGCCGGCGGTCGCCGTGATCAATGCCCGCACGGGGCAGGCTTTGCCTGCGCTCGATTTCGGCGCCGGCGGCGGCTTCTACGGCGTCCTGCGCGGCGCGTTCGCCGTATCGAAGAGCAAGGTCTTTCTCGCGCCGGCTGGCAGCTCCAGCCTCTCGTATTTCACCTTCGATCCGCAAACGAATGCCATCCTGACCAGCGGCAATGTTTATAGCGATTACTACATGACGTCGCCGTTCTTCCTGTCGCCGAAGGAAGATCTGCTGTTTTCCGCAAACGGTTCGTATTTCAATACCGAAACGCTGAAATATGTGGGGCACTTCATCCTTGGTAATGGCAACAGCGGCCAGAGCAACACCATGCTGTCGATGAGCTATTCGCCCACCACGGCGGAAGTGCTGCTGATGGAAAGCTCGCTTGAGTACGTTTCTTCGGGCTACGATACGACGTACCAGACCAGCTACAAGAAATATAGCGGCGAATTGCTGTTCCCTGCAGGCAGCGTCAGCCTGCCCGTGATCGGCGGCGAAGCCAGCTATGGCCTTGGCGTCTTCCATACATCGGCCGGCGAGTCGCTCGCGGTGGTGCAGACGGGCGGCGCGCAGAAGGGTTACGCGCGCGCCAAGTACTACCTCGTGTATCGCTGATCGCATGCAAACGGCGGCGCGTCCGCCGTGCAAGATGTGATATTTTAGAAGGCGGCGGGATGGCCAACACCATCCCGGCCGCCTTTTTTCATATAGACAGGAGAACTCCGGATGCCAACCATCAAGCGCACACGCCTTGCCACCGCCCTGCTGCTGGGAGCCTTCGCGGCCTCGGCCATGCCTGCCCACGCCGAACTGCAAGCCACGGGCGAGCCGCCCGCCGCGAAACAGCAATGGAAGGCTGTCACGGTGGCCGAGGGCGTGCGCCAGCCATGGGGCATCGCCTGGCTGGGCGAGGGCCGTGCGCTGGTCACCAGCAAGCAGGGCACCTTGCATCTGCTGAATGGAAAGACTTTTACCGACGTGGCGCTGGAGGGCATGCCCAAGGTGTTTACGGGCGGGCAGGGCGGCTTGCTCGATATCGTGCTGCACCCGCAGGATGCGGCCAAGCCGAACCCGCGCGTCTATATGACGGTGTCGACAGGCACGAATGACGCCAACCGCACGACCCTCGTGCGCGGCGTGTTCGACGGCAAGAAGGTGACGGGCATCCAGACCCTGTTCAAGGTGGCCACGGACAAGAGCGGGGGCCAGCATTTCGGCTCGCGCCTGCTGTGGCTGCCGGACGGCACTTTGCTGATGAGCGTGGCCGATGGCGGCAATCCGCCGCTGCGCATCGGCGACCGCCTGGCGCGCGAGCAGGCGCAAAATCTGGCCACGCACCAGGGTTCCATCCTGCGCCTGACGGAAGACGGCAAGCCGGCACCGGGCAATCCGCTGGCGGCCAAGGGCGCCTTGCCGGAAATCTGGTCGTACGGCCACCGCAATGTGCAGGGCCTGGCGCTCGATCCCGTCTCCGGCCGCGTGTGGGCCACGGAACACGGTCCGTATGGCGGCGACGAGCTGAACCTGGTGGTAGCGGGCGGCAACTACGGCTGGCCCCTGCAAAGCTACGGCGCCGATTACACGACGCACGAACCCGTGGGCAAGCATGAGGTGGCGGGCATGATCAATCCGAGCGTGGCCTGGGTGCCGTCGCCGGCGCCGTCCGGGCTGGCCGTCTATACGGGCGACAAGATTGCCGCCTGGCGCGGCAGCATCTTCAGCGGCGGCCTGGCGGCCAAGGATATCCGCCGCATCGCCGTCGATGCGAACGGCAAGGTGACGGGGCAGGACCGCCTGGCCATCGGCGCGCGCGTGCGCGACGTGCGCCAGGGGCCGGATGGCTACCTGTATGCGCTGACGGACGAAGAC
The DNA here is from genome assembly GCF_036231885.1 of Janthinobacterium sp. P210006. Taxonomy (NCBI): domain Bacteria; kingdom Pseudomonadati; phylum Pseudomonadota; class Betaproteobacteria; order Burkholderiales; family Oxalobacteraceae; genus Janthinobacterium; species Janthinobacterium sp. P210006. The sequence continues at coordinate 1,594,206 of NZ_JAZARD010000001.1, forward strand.
AATGGCCGCTTGCTGCGCATCGTGGCGCAGTAGCACGGCAGGCGCCGTCTTCCTTTAAGATGGCGCCTTTATTCAAGACAAGGTGGCGGCATGGCCCGTGATACTTATGCATACCGGCACGTTGCCGTCGAATCGCGCGCCATCCATGGCCGTGTGGAAATCCGCCCCGTGCCGGGCCAGGCTTTTTCGCCCGAACTGGCCGTGCAGTGCTCGCGCCGCCTGGCCGACCTGCAGCGCTATCCGCTGGGCAGCCGCTTTTTGCTGTTCGCCAAGCTGACGGACCGCCTGGGCGGCACACCTTTCCTGTATGCGTATCACGGCGATGCGGACGTCCTGATGACGCCGGCCGAAGTGACGAAATTCCTTGGCGAATTTCGCCGCGGCCGTATCTGAGCCAGCTTTTTCGCTAGGCCTTGCAGGCAGCGCTGCCTGCCGCCAACTGCGGCGCGGTGCGCGGCTTGCCGAAGACGGCGATCGTCACGGCGCAGCCCAGGGCGAACAGGCCGCCCACCACCATCGCGCTGGCTACGCCCAGCCGGTCGACGGCCATGCCGCCCAGCAAGGCGCCCGACGCCAGCGACACCTGCACGATGGCGACAAACAGCGCGCTGCTGCCTTCCATCAGTTCCGGCGCCGCCTTGAACATCCACGTTTGCACGGCGATCGGCATGGCGCCGAAACCGAAGCCCCAGATGGCCACCAGCAGCATGGCCGTGACCGAGTGGCTGCCGAACGCGGCCAGGGCCAGGGTGGACAGGCCCAGCACGGCGCCCGTCACCATCAGCGCGGCCCGCTCGTAGCGGCCGGCGGCCCAGCCGCCCACGAGGTTGCCGATGAAGCCGGATGCGCCATAGACGAGCAGCATGGCGCTGACCGTGCCGGCGGCCAGGTGCGAAATCTGCGTGAGGAAAGGCGCGATATACGTGTAGGCAGCGAACTGGCCCGTGAACAGCATGGCCGTGGCGATCAGGCCCAGCCTGGCCTTGCGGATGCCGAAAATCATCGGCAACTGGCGCAAGCGGATGGCTTGCGTCGGTGGCAGTTTGGGCAGCAGCAACAGCTGGCCGATGAAGACCAGCACGGCAATGGCGCTGGCCGCGCCGAAGGCGACGCGCCAGCCCACGAGATCGCCCACGAGCGCGCCGGCCGGCACGCCCGCCACCGTGCCCAGCGAGACGCCGGCAAAGATGATGGACATGGCGCGCGACGCATGCTGCGGCGCCACCAGGCGCGGGCCGATGGCGCTGCCGATGGCCCAGAAGCCGCCCACGCCCACGCCCAGCATGGCGCGGCCCAGCAGTATCCAGCCAAACGAGGGCGCCAGCGCCACCAGCAGGTTCGACGCGACCAGCAGCGCCGTGAGCGCCAGCAGCACGATGCGGCGGTCGAGGCGGCCCGAGCCGACGGTGACGAAGATGGCGGCAAATGCGGCAACGATGCCGGGCGTGGTGATCATCAGTCCCGCCTGGCCCTTGGTGATGGCCAGTTCGGCAGCCATGGCGGGCAGCAGGCCGACGGGCAAGAATTCGGACGTGACGAGGGCGAACGCGCCGATGCCGACCGACAGGACGGCCAGCCAGGGCGCGACGGTGGTATCGTCGCTGGGGGCCGCCGTGGCGGATGGGGAAGCAGGTGGTGTGTGCATGGTGGGTCCTGAAAAGCCGAGAGGTTTTTAACCGGTCGGTATATAATCAGGGAAGGCAGACATTGTTGTCAATAATTTTTTACCGAACGGTATGAAACAAGATAAAAAAGACGAAACCGTCAAGGCGAAAACGGGCCGTCCACGCACCTTCGATGCGGACGAAGCGCTCGATTGCGCCATGAAGGTATTCTGGGAAAAGGGCTATGAAGGCAGTTCCCTGCCGGAATTGACGAAAGCCATGGGCATGAACCGGCCCAGCCTGTATGCCGTCTTCGGCAACAAGGAGCAGTTGTTCCACAAGGCGATCGAGCGCTACAGCGACACGCGCATGCAGTTTTTCGACGCGGCGCTGGAGCAGCCGACGGCGCGCCAGGTGGTGGAAGCCCTGCTGACGCAGTATGTGGATGCGCAGACCATGCCGGACGGTCCGCACGGCTGCATGGGCGTGAATGCGGCGCTGGCCTGCAGCGACGACGCCTTGCCGATCCGCGATGAATTGTTCGCGCGCCGGCTGCGCGGTGAAATCAAGTTGCGCGACCGCTTGCGGCGCGCGAAGGAGGAGGGGGACTTGCCGCCCGATTCCTGTCCCGAGCAGCAGGCGCGCTTTGTCGTGACCCTGTCGCAGGGCATGGCCATCCAGGCGGCGGCGGGCGTATCGCGCGAGCAATTGCAGCAGATGGTGGGCTTGTTGCTGCGCAATTGGCCGCTGTAGCTAGCCGCTGGGGGCGATGGTCTTGGCCAGGTCGCTGGGCGCCTTGCGCCGCCAGGCGGCCGTCAGGGCGGCGGCCAGCATGTCCAGCTCGGCATCCGCCAGGCGCACCGTGATGCCGGCCAGCCGTTCGCCCCACCACAGCTTTTCGCAGCCGGACGGCGTGATGACGGTGGCGATATGCGCCGCTTCCGCATCGAGCAGCACGTTGATGTGCTCGTCGTCGGGCAGGGTGGCAAAGATCTTCCCGCCCACGCGGAAGGCCGGACGGTCGTGGTGTTCTTCCTCGGTGGCGTCGGGAAACGACAGTGCCAGATAGCGTAGTTCTTCCAGGTCGACCATTCCTCTTTCCCCCAGTTCGGATAGATAGCAGCGTGACTACATTTTGCCATGCTGTTTCGCCCCGTGGTGCAGCGGCATGCGAAAAGAAATGCGCAAGATGCGACAACGGCACGCCCGGTTGTGGTGCTTGCGCGACAGGTGCGCAGGCGCGTTCAGGGCCCTGGCGCCCGTGCGGCGCGGCCGTCCAGGCCGTTTTTCCCGCTTGTCGCGCGATTGTCATAAAAATATCTTACATGGCTAAAAGAAAAATACTTTTCTTCCAAGGAATTTAAGATAGAATAGACTCAACGTTTCACCTGACCCGTCAATTGTCTGGCCTTGTCCCGGGAACCCGAACCCTTTCCAGGACGCTTGCAGTGCCGCCATGGCACGCCGCAAGTCCGCGCAGTTTTGCGGAAGCCACGCCCCCGACCGCTCATTCCTGCACTTTCCCGCGCTATGCCGACACGCCTCAATGCAGCGTGTATTCAGCTCAAGCGCTCTCACGCCTGCTGCGCCCGTTGAATACTTACTGATTGGATATCCATCATGAAAAACTTGCCTAAAATCGCTTTGTCCCTGATCGCCGTTGGTGTGTTTGCCCACGCGAACGCCAGCACCATCACCGTCTCCACCGGCTACTCGAACGCAGGCGCGCAAGCTTCCGCCGCCGCCTACCAGTCCGTGGTGAATGCCGCCGTGGCCACGCCGGGCGCCGGCTATGGCACGACGACGATTGCCAGCTACAACAATGTCACGAATAGCAGCCTGTTCGGCAGTGGTTCGAACGTCGCCTTCAAATCGGTGATCAACTTCGGCGTTAGCGCGGCCAATGCCGGCGCCTGGAGCTTCCGCAGCGGCGTCGATTTCGGCAATGGCGGCGCCCTGTTCCTCGATGGCGTGGCGCTGGACTTCAAGAGCAGCGACCTGTGGTGGGCCGGTAACTACAATAGCAGCAGCCAGTTCCTCGCCGGTTCGAGCACCCTGTCGGCAGGCAACCATACCTTGAGCATCTTCGGCCTGGAAGGCTGCTGCGATGGCGGCCAGCAAGTCCAGTTCAAGGCAGGCAACGGCAATTTCACCAGCTTTTCCAGCACCGATGGCCTGGTGTCGGCCGTGCCGGAACCGACCACCTACGCCATGCTGCTGATCGGCCTGGGCCTGCTGGGCTTCACGGCGCGCCGCAAGCAGGAAGCCAAGTTCTAAGCGCAGGTTCCATGCAGCGATATTGCGCGCGCCGCTCGGCGCGCGTGAAAAAGCCCGCCGCTCCGTCAGGATGCGGCGGGCTTTTTTTTATGTGCGCACTGTCAGTCGCCGCTGTCGTCGTCTTCGTCGGCGCCCTTGGCCGCCTTGCCGCGCTCGGCGTCGACGGCGCGCTGCAGGCTGGCCGCATCGCGGAAGAAGGCTTCCGTCGTGTGATTCGGGCTCAGGCGCAGTGCGGGCGGGTAGATCACGGACATGTAGGCCTCGTCGGCCAGGCGGCCGCTGATCTGCAGGTTGCTCAGCAGGATCAGGGTCGAGCCCACGATGGCCAGCACGACGGCCACGAGGCCGAAGCGGCGCGGATGCTGGGGTTTGATCGTGCACAAATGGTAGTAGATCATCACGCAGACAATGACGATGAACATATGCCGTCCGTAGCGCGTCAGCATTTCCAGCGACAGCGCATACGCGGCCACATTGCTGCCCAGTTCCCACACTTCCATGGCCAGCAAGCCGCAACCGATGATGAACAGGTGGCGGCCGAAGCGCGCCACATGGCCGAACAGGCGGTTTGCCACGGCCCAGATCGACGCCCACACGAGGCCGCCGGCCAGCGCGTAGGCGATGATCATCAGGTAGGAAATCGGGTCGAACGCATCCGCGTCGCCCAGCCAGTTGCTGAAGGCGGCCGAGGCGCCGATCATGGCCAGGCCGGCGATGGCGGGGCGCAAGCCTTCCCAGTCGTGCCGGGTGGTGTCGCTCAGTTCGGGCGCCACGCGATGGTCGCTGGCGCGCACGCGCAGGCGCGTATGGCCCAGGCGCACGATGCTGTTGCCGCTCAAGGCCACTTGCAATTGCCGCTGGCCCCGGTGGATCACGCCATTCTGGCTGCCCAGGTCGCGCAGCAGCAGGCCGCCCGCACCGTCGTCCTCGACGATGGCGTGGCGGGCTGCCGCATGCGCATCGTCGAGGATGAAGTCGTTGTCGTAGCCGCGCCCGATGTGGATCGGCAGCGCATCGATGCGCTGGCGCTGCTGCACCTCGCCATTCTCGGCCAGGATTTCAAGGTAGTAGGGCGGCTTCATGGCTTGCGCGCGCCGGTGGTGGCGGGCGCGCGCGACAGCGCCTCGAGGAAGGTGCGCGTGACGCGCATGCCGTTGGCGTAGGACACGCCGCGCGCGTCGATGCGGCTTTGCAGGCTCATGAGTGGCTCATCGGTGCTGGCGGCCAGCAGGGCAAAGTCGTACAGGCCGGTAAACTTGCGGTAGGCGCGCACGCACAGCACGGCGCGCAGGGGCAGGGTGGCGTTCTTGACGAACTGTTCGGTGCAATGGGGCCCCGTCAGGTGCACGCTTTTATAGCTGCCGAAACTTTCATTCTTGAACGAGGTACTGGCCAGCTCGGAGAAGCGCAGCGCGCCCAGTTCGCTGCTGCGCAGGAATTCGTGGCGCATCGACACTTGCCCCGTCTGCAGGGCGCCGGAGATGAAGATGGCCGATTCCATGGCGCAGCTGGTGTTGTCGAGCATATAGGGTTTGTCGGACTTGACGTTGGAGCGGCCCCAGCAGCGCATCTGGTCCGATTCGCGCACGGGCACGCGGTACGGTCCCATGGCTTTCAGGCTCAGGGGCGTGTCGAGCAGGCGCGCCAGCATGACTTCCTGGTGCGCCAGCAGCTGCGCCGTCACCAGCGGCTTGAAGTCTTTCGGCGGCTTGCCTTGCTGGGCCACCCTGGCCAGCAATTGCTGGGCATAGCGGGCCGGCACGAGAAAACTGACCAGTTCGCCATCGAGGCGCTTCGACACATTCACGCCGGCCACGTCGCCGCTGGCCGTCACGCTGGGGCCGCCGCTCATGCCGGAATTGATCGGTCCCGTAAACATCAGCTGGTCATAGAAGCTGCGCGTGACGACGCCGTTGTACGAGCCTTCCGAGATGGCGAAGCCCAGGTCCAGCGGATTGCCCATCGAATACAGATACTGGCCCTGGGTCAGGGGCGCCAATGGTTCCGGCATCTTGAAAAAGCCCGTGCCATGGCGGTTCACGCGCAGCACGGCCAGGTCGTGCAGCACGTCGACGGCCAGCAATTCCACATTGCCGCGCTGGCCGCCCGTGTCGACCCATTCGCCCACGTAGGTGTCGGGATCGAGGGCGAATTGCGACACGACATGATAGTTGCTCACCACCAGGTCGCCCGTGCCGATCAGGAAGCCGGAACCCACGGACGATTGCGTGCGGCCATTTTTCAGCAGCACGCGCACTTGCAGGATGTCGGCGCGCGCGGCCGTGTACAGCTTTTGCGCGGCAGACGAGGGCGGCGGCAGGGCCGCATGTTCGGTGGCGGCGGGCGCGGCGGTGGCCGGCGGCGGCTTGATGGGGGGAGTCGAAGCGGTGGTGGCCGCGGCTGGCGAAGGCGCCGGGGCCGCGTGCGCGCCTGCGGCAGCGCACAGGCTGGCCAGCAGGAAGGCGAAGTTAGATAATTTCATGCATCCTTTGTGCGTGGGCAGGAGCGGGGCCGGCGCGGCGCGGCATCGCGCACGCGCCAGCCCGGGGGATTACAGGGCGCCGTCTTCCAGCGCCGGCGCCGTCTCCGGCGTCATCATGTGACCGAGCTTGCTTTGCTTGGTGTTCAGGTAGTGCTGGTTGAAGGCGTTGCGGTTGACCAGCAGGGGCACCCGTTCGGCCACCGTGATGCCCAGCGCTTCCATGGCGGCGATCTTGCGCGGGTTGTTCGTCATCAGGCGCAGGCTGTGGATGCCGAACTGGGCAAACATGGGCTTGCACAGGGTGTAGTTGCGCGCATCGGCCTTGAAGCCCAGCTGTTCATTCGCCTGCACCGTGTCGGCGCCCGCCTCTTGCAGGCGGTAGGCGCGGATCTTGTTGATCAGGCCAATGCCGCGCCCTTCCTGGCGCAGGTACAGCAAGATGCCGCGGCCTTCCTCGGCGATGCGTTTCAGGGCGCCTTCGAGCTGGGCGCCGCAGTCGCAGCGCTGGGAAAACAGCACGTCGCCCGTCAGGCACTCGGAATGCACGCGCGCCAGTACCGGTTCGCCGTTGCCGATATCGCCCAGCACCATGGCCAGGTGTTCCTTGCCCGTGGCGTGCTCGACAAAGGCGTGCAGGGTGAACTGGGCCCACGGCGTCGGCAGTGCGCAGGAAGTCGTGTAATCCAATTCGCCTGTCGCCAGGAGGTCTGCGCCGCTTTGCATGGTTGTGCTCATATAGGTAATTGTCAAAAATAAAAGGCGCGCCTGACCACTCCGGTGCCGGCGCGCCCTGTCATCATACCAAAAAGCAGGAGAAGCCATTTCCCCTGGCTGAGATTTGAAGGCTGGAATGCCTGGTGATATTCCTCTAATTGCGGCCGGATCCGCCTTTTGCAAGGCGGCTGGCCTTGCCGAAGCCCCGCTCCACCAGCAACAGCATGCCGCCGAAGATGGACAGGTTCTTCAGGAAATTCGTCAGCTGGTCCTGGATGTGGGCCGCGTCCGCGCTCCAGAACGCGTGGAAGATCACGGTGGTCGGAATCAGGAACAGCGCCAGGGCCAGCGCCGCCCAGCGCGCCTGCCAGCCCGTGATCAGCAGCAAGCCGCCGCCCACTTCCAAGGCGATCACGCCGACCAGCAGGATGTTTGCCAGCGGCAAGCCCTGGCTGGCCATGTAGCCGGCCACGCCCGCAAAGCCGCCGATTTTCAGCAAGCCCGAGACAAAGAACAGCACGCCAAGGGCGGCACGGCCCAGGGGCAACAGGATATCGGTATTGTTTTTCATGATGATTTTCTTTTTCTTTATTTGATTGATGCATTATTTAGGCAAGTCGAACAGCAGGAATTCCGCATCTTCCGCCTGGGTCAAGGTCACTGCCGCTTCCTGCGTCAGTTTCAGCGCATCGCCCGCTTTCAGTGGCGTGCCGTTGACCACCAGGCTGCCGCGGATCAGGTGCACATAGGCGAGGCGGCCTTCTTCCAGCGCATGTTTGGCCTGTTCGCCTTCCTGCAGGATGCTGGCGTAGATGGCCGCATTCTGGTGGATCAGCACGGAACCCTGGCGGCCGTCGCCCGAAGCGATCAGGCGCAGCTTGCCCCGTTTGCTGTCTGGCGAGAAATGCTTCTCTTCATAGCTGGGCGGAATGCCCGTCACGTTCGGCTGGATCCAGATCTGCAGGAAGTGCAAGCCATCCGTGTTCGAATGGTTGAACTCGCTGTGGCGCACGCCGCTGCCGGCGCTCATGCGCTGTACGTCGCCGTAGTGCAGAACGGAACCGGTGCCCATGCTGTCCTTGTGTTCGAGCGCGCCGTCGAGCACATACGAAATGATTTCCATGTCGCGGTGGCCGTGCGTGCCGAAACCCTGGCCGGGAGTGACCCGGTCTTCATTGATCACCAGCAAGGGGCCAAAGCCCATGTGCAGCGGATCGTGGTAGCTGCCGAAGGAAAAGCTGTGGTGGGAATTGAGCCAGCCGTGGTTGGCGGCGCCGCGTTCTTCGCTGTGACGAATCTGTAACATGGTGAACTCCGTTTCTGGTAAGTGAATGTGCGATAATTTCGAAGGACCGTTGCCTGGCACTTGCCGTGGCGCTGATTCTGCCCTTCGCTGTATGATGGAGAAAGTATAGGCGCCCCTGTCCAGAAAGAAAAACGGAAAATCTACCGTACTATGATCGAAAAAATCGAATGTTAAGACTGAGCCTGGAAGCCTTGCAAATCGTCGACGCCATCGACCGCCGCGGATCGTTCTCGTCGGCCGGCAAGGAGCTGCATAAAGTCCCGTCCACCATTTCCTATACGGTGGCCAAGCTGGAAGACGACCTGGGCGTGCAGGTGTTCCAGCGCAACGGTCCGAAAGTCATGCTGACGGCGGCCGGGCAGGAATTGCTGAAAGAGGGCCGCTATCTGCTGAAGGCGGCGCAGGACCTCGAGCACCGCGTGCGCAGGGTGGCGTCCGGCTGGGAAACGGAATTGTCCATCGGTATCGATTCCATGTTTTCCGCCGTGGCCCTGGCCGACGACGTGCGCGCTTTTTACGCGGTGGCGCAGCAGACGCGCTTGCGCCTGTCGCAAGACACCCTGTCGGGCACCTGGGAAGCGCTGCTGGACCGGCGGGTCGACTTGCTGGTGGGCGCGCCCGGCGACGGGCCCGCGGGCGGCGGCTATATCGCGCAGCCGATCGGCATGCTCGACTTCGTGTTCACCGTGGCGCCCACGCATCCGCTGGCGCAGGTGGCGGAACCCCTGTCGCGCGGCCACCTGCAGCAGTACCGGGCCGTGGTCGTGGCCGATTCGGCGCGCCAGATGGCGCCGCGCACCGTGGGCTTGTTGCTGGGGCAGGACGCCTTGAGTGTGCCCAACATGCAGGTCAAGTTCGACTACCAGGTGCTGGGGCTGGGTTTTGGCTTCCTGCCGGGACCGTGCGCGCGCGCCGCCATTGCGCGCGGCTTGCTGGTGGAAAAGGCCGTGGAAGAGCCGAAACCGTCGGAAACGTTTTACCTGGCGTGGCGTGTGGGCGAGGATGGCGCCGCGCTGCGCTGGTGGATGGCGCGCATGCGCGAACCGGATGTGTTTGCCCGCCTGGCGCTGCATCTGCCGGGCCGTGCCTGACGCCGCACCCAGCCATTCTGCGTAGGTCTTAAAATGTTGACATACGCCAACATTTTTAAGTTACCATATTCACAGTATTTCCAGTCTTTCCCGCCCGACCTCCATGCCCCATAGTGGGATTTTGATGATTACACACACTGCAGCGCTCCTGATATGTTCCCCCGACCTGGTCCTGGCGTGGGGTTGCCATGCTTGAGGCGAAGGTTGCGCTGTGCCTGCGCCTGGCCCAGGATGCCCGTGAACAGGCGGGGCCGCAGCAGGCCGCTACCCTGGCGCGGCTGCAGGAAGAGCTGGAACGGCTGCGCGGCGCCAGCCGGCCCGTGGTGCGCGTGGCGCCGCCCGACGCCTTGCTGGAAATCGACCCGGACGGCTTCCTGATTGGCTGGAACCATGGCGCCGAACAGATGTTCGGCTATTCCGAACTGGAAGCGCTGGGCCAGCACATCCTGTTTTTGTATCCGGAAGACGACGCGGAAGCGAGCGTGCTGGAGCTGCATTTCACGCAGGGCGACGTGGCCACCGACGTGCGCCGGCGCAAGAAGTCGGGCATGGTGACGTGGCTGCGCATGCACCGCCACGTGATCCACGACCAGGCAGGCAAGGGCTGCGGCATGGCCGTGCGCCTGTCGGCCATGAGCGAACCGCTGTCCGACGTGGACAAGGTGAGGTTGCACGCGCGCATCATCGAAGACAGCGAGCAGGCCGTGCTGATCACGGATGCGGAAGAGCGCATCGTGTCCATCAACAGCTCGTTTAGCCGCATCACCGGCTATTCGCCGGCCGAAGCCATCGGCCGTACGCCGGATTTGCTGCGTTCGGGCGTGCACGATCCCGATTTCCGCGCCAAGGTGCGCGCCGCCATGCGGGGCCACGGCTCCTGGCGCGGCGAGATCATCGGCAAGCGCAAGAATGGCGAGCTGTTCCCGCAAGACGTCACCATCAGCGTCGTGCGCGATGAATTCGGCGAAATCAGCCATGTGTTTTCCCTGTTTTCCGATATCTCCGTGCACAAGGATGCCGAGGCGCGCATGCAGCGCATGGCCAACTACGACAGCCTGACGGGCTTGCCCAACCGCTGCCTGCTGAACCAGCTGGTGGACCAGGGCCTGGCCGAAGCGAAGCGCCAGGGCACGCATGGCGCGCTGATGGTCATCGACATCAGCCGCATCGGTTCCATCAGCGACACCCTGGGCCATGAAGTGGGCGACCAGCTGGTGATCGCCATCGGCCAGCTGTTCCGCGGCGCCCTGCGCGACGCGGACATCCTGGCGCGCGTCGACAACAGCAAATTCGTCGTGGCCCTGCTGCATATCGAAAAGCGCGAGCACGCGGCGAACGTGGCGCAGAAACTGCTCAACCTGTTAGAGGCGCCGATCAATATCGATACGCACGCCCTGCACGTGGGCGCCAGCATCGGCATCACCGTGTATCCGGAAGACGGCCTGGAAGCGCCGGCCCTGTTCCGCTTTGCCGACGTGGCCGTGGCCAAGGCAGGGCAGACCATCGAATCGACCTTCCTGTTTTACCGCGAAGACATGAACCGGCGGGCCAAGGAGCATTTGCGCCTGGAAAGCGAAATGCGCCTGGCGCTGGGCGACAAGGAGCTGGAATTGCATTACCAGCCCAAGGTGAGTCTGGCCAGCGGCCGCATCGTGGGCGCGGAAGCCTTGCTGCGCTGGAAGCATCCGATGCGCGGCATGGTCTCGCCCGGCCTCTTCATTCCCGTTGCCGAGGAAACCAGTCTGATTCTGGAACTGGGCACCTGGGTGCTGGACGAGGCTTGCCGCCAGATCCGCAGCTGGGAAGACCGGGGCCTGCACATGCCGGCCATCGCCGTCAACCTGTCGGCGCGCCAGTTCGACGAGCAATTGCCGGCGCGCATAGCGGCCGTGCTCGAACGCTACCAGGTGCGGCCCGAGCAGATCATGCTGGAAATCACGGAAAGCCTGTTGATGCGGGGCGCCGACAAGGTGATCGACATCATGAACCAGCTGGTGGCCATGGGCCTGGCGCTGGCGCTCGACGATTTCGGCACCGGCTATTCCAGCCTTGCCTACCTGAAGAAATTCCCCATCAGCACTCTGAAAATCGACCGCTCCTTCGTCATCGGCTTGCCCTTCGAGGAAAACGATTGCGCCATCGCCCGCGCCATCGTCACCATGGCGCAGCAGCTGCGCCAGGAAATCGTCGCCGAAGGGGTGGAAACGGCCGAGCAGATGCGTTTCTTGCGCGAACTCGGTTGCGACCAGCTGCAAGGCTATCTGTTCAGCCCGGCCGTGCCGGCGTCGGAATTCGAAGTGATGCTGGGCGAGGGCCGGCAGCTGCGCCTGGAAGCGGTGGCGTAGCGCCTGGCAGCCTGGCCACGGCGCTGGCGCCGCACGACGGCGCGCTAAATGCGCAGCATCCCGCGAAAGCCCCGGCCCGCGTAATACGATTCGGCGCCATTGTGATACACGAATACCTGCTCATAGCGGCGGTCGCAGAACAGGGCGCCGCCCAGCGCCCGGATGCTGGCCGGCGTGGCTATCCAGCTCGAGGTTTTCCGGTCGAACGGTTCCAGTTCCTGCAGCTGGCGGTACTGCGCCTGCGTCAGCAGCTCGATGCCCATCGCTTGGGCCATGGCCATGGCGCTGCCGGCCGGCTTGTTGGCCTTGCGCGCGGCCAGGGCCGCCGCATCGAAACACAGGCTGCGCCGGCCGATCGGGCTTTCTGCCGAGCAGTCGCAAAACGCGATGGCGCCCGTGTCGCTGGCGTGCGCGATGACGTCCGGTTCGCCGCCCGTGTCTTCCATCTGCTGCAATACCGCCAGGCTGGCGGGGTGAAGGGCCAGCCGCGCCAGCACGCTGTCCCACGTCCAGCCCGGATGGCGGTGCATGTGGCGGCCGAAGCGCGCCTGCAAGGTGTGGATCAAGTCATCATGCATGGCGCGGCTCCCTGAAAGTGCAACGATATCGACGATATGGCCGATTATAGAACGCGATGCGTGCCAGCGGCGCTCATCCCAGCTTCACCTTTTCCAGCAGGTAATCGAGCATCACGCGCACCCTGGCCGGCACTTGCAGGCCCGGCCCCACGAAGACGGCGTGCACGAGTTCCCGGTCGCCCGGATTGTAGTCCTGCAGCACGGGGAGCAAATCGCCGTGCTCGATGTCGCGCAGCACGTGCTGGCGTGAAAAACGTCCCAGTCCCATGCCCGCCAGCACCAACTGGCGCATGCTTTCGCCATCGCTGACGCAGGTATTGCCCTGCGGCGCCACCTGCAGCGCTCCGCCCGCGCCATCGAGGAAGGGCCAGGTTTCGTTCTGGCAGCGGAAATTGAAGGCCAATAAATTGTGTCCGGATAATTCCTGCGGCGTGCGGGGCAGGCCGTGCTGTGCCACGTAGGCGGGCGACGCCACCACCAGCATCGGCTCTTCGCCCAGCTTGCGCGCCACCAGGTTCGATTCCTTCAGCTTGCCCGTGCGGATGGCGATGTCGGTGCGGTCTTCCAGCAAGTCGACGACGGCGTCGCTGACCACCACGTCGAGCACGATGTCGGGGTAGCGGCGGGCGAACTCGGGCAGGATGGGCAGCAAGTGGCGCACGCCGAACGGCACGAAACAGTTGATGCGCAAGCGTCCGCGCGGCGCCGCACCCTGCGCCGCTTCGCGCTCGGCCCCGTCGATATCGTCGAGGATGCGCTTGCACTGGATAAAAAAGGCGTCGCCCTCAGGCGTGGTATGCAACTGGCGCGTACTGCGCTGCAGCAAGCGTGTGCCGAGCCGCGCTTCCAGCCGGCTGACCAGCTTGCTGACGGCCGACGGCGTCAGGGCCAGGCGGCGCGCGGCGGCGGAAAACGCGCCCGTTTCCACCACGGCCACGAAGACGCCCATCTCGAATGAACGGTTGATGTCTTGCCGCGCCATTATTGAATCCATTTCACAGGTGTTTCCATTATTAGAGTCTATATCAAAAGTACTTCGCTCGATACACTGGCTGGCTTGAACCATTGCTGGAGCCACCATGACCACCATCACCCCTGATTCCACCGCCGCGGGCAAGATGCCGCCCGGCGTACTGGCGCTGGCCGTCGGCGCCTTTGCCATCGGCGTTACCGAATTTATCGTCGTCGGCATCCTGCCGGCCATCGCGAAGGATTTGCATATTTCCATCGAATCGGCCGGCTCGCTGGTCAGCCTGTATGCGCTGGCGCTGGCCATCGGCACGCCGCTGCTGGTGCTGCTGATGTCGCGCCTGCCGCGCAAGACAGCCTTGCTGGGCCTGATGAGCGTGTTCCTGGCCGGTAACCTGCTGGCCGCCTTTTCCCACACGTTCGAGCTGTTGCTGCTGGGACGAGTCATCACGGCCGTGGCGCACGGCACCTTCTTTGCCATCGGCGCTACCGTGGCGGCCAGCCTGGTCAGCAAGGAGCAGGCGGGCAGGGCGATTTCCGTCATGTTTGCCGGCTTGACCCTGGCCATGGTGATCGGCGTGCCCTTCGGCAGCTTCCTGGGCAACCTGATGGGCTGGCGCTTGCCCTTCTTTGCCGTGGTGGTGCTGGCCGCGCTGGGCCTGGCGGCCATGGCGCGCTGGCTGCCCGCTGGCTTGCAGCAAGGCAAGGGCGGCAAGGCCATGACGCAACTGGCGGCGCTCGGCAGCGGCCCCATCCTGACCATGATGGCCGTCACCACGTTCGGCTTCGGCAGCAGCTTTGCCGCATTTACCTTCATCACGCCCATCCTGACGGATGTGACGGGCTTTTCCGCCACCATGGCCAGCGCCTTGCTGATCGTGTTCGGCATCGCCACCTTTGCCGGCAACCTGGCGGGCGGCTACCTGACGAGCCACCTGGGCTGGCAAAAGGCCTTGCGCGTGATGCTGCTGTTGCTGGCCGCCACGCAAGTGGGCGTGGCCCTGAGCATCAGTTCGCAGTGGATGATGACGGTGATGCTGTTCGTGTGGGGCGTGTTCGCCTTCGGCCTGTCGCCCGCCCTGCAAGCCGGCATGCTGGCCACGGCCGAGCGCTACACGCCGCGCGCCGTCGATTTCGCCTCGGGCCTGAATATTTCCGCATTTAATCTCGGCATTTCACTCGGTTCCATGCTGGGTGCGCTGATGGTGTCGCGCCAGCTGATGGCGTCGTCGCCGTGGGCCGGCGTGGCCGCCGCGCTGCTGGCCCTGCTGCCGCTGGCCTGGCTGGCGCGCCGTAACCTGGCGTCGCACGTGGCTGGCGCGGCCGTGCATTGAGATTCAGGTATGCACGGCGGCGGCTGGCGCCGTGTTCTTCATGCGCTGCGCCATGTAGGAACTGCCCATCGATGCCGCCATGATCATGGCGATGGCCAGCCATTGCGCAGTGTCCAGGCGTTCGTCGAGCAGGATGAACGCCAGCATGGCGGCCACGGCCGGTTCCATGCTGCTCATGATGCCGAACGCTTGCGGCGTCAGCCGCTTCAGGGCCACCATTTCCAGCGAGATCGGTATCGCGCTGGAAATGAGCGCGACACCCAGGCCCACGGCCAGCACGACGGGCGAGAGCAGGGCGGTGCCGCTGTGCGCCACGCCCACGGGCACTACCACCAGCGCGGCCATGGCCAGACCCAGCGAGACGGAGTGTCCCGCATGCAAATGGCTGGCGCGCTTGCCGAAGATGATGTAGGTGGCCCAGCAGACGGCGGCCGCCAGCGCAAACAGCACGCCGGTGGGGTCCAGGTTGCTGATGTCGTGGCCTAGCGGCAAGAGCAGCGCCAGTCCCGCCACGGCCAGGGCCACCCAGACGAAGTCGAGCGGACGGCGCGAGGCCAGCAGCGCCACGGCCAGCGGGCCGGAAAATTCGATGGCCACGGCGATGCCGAACGGTATCGTGCGCAAGGCCATGTAGAAGCACAGGTTCGTCAAGCCCAGCGCCCCGCCGTACAGGGCCACCGTGCGCAGGTCGGCGCGGCTCAGCTGCCAGCGCCACGGGCGCCAGAACAGCAACAGCAGCAGCGCGGAAAAGCCCACGCGCACGGCCGTCGTGCCTTGCGCGCCCACCAGCGGAAACAGGCTGTGCTTGGCCCACGACGTGCCCAGACCCAGGCAGGTGACGGAGCCGAGGATGGCCAGCAGGGGAATCAGCGAGGAATAGCGGCGTAATGGCATGGTGATAAAAGGCTTGATATCGGAATGGTGAAAGTTTATTGTGTCTGATCCGATATTTGCACTCCATTTTGACCATCATGACGCAACTTTCGCTCACGCCTGCCCCCGCCCTCGATGCCTTCGACCTGGCCATCCTGGACATCTTGCAGCGCGATAACACGACGTCGCAGCGCGAAATCGCCCAGGCCGTGCACTTGTCGGCGCCGGCCGTGCAGCGGCGCATCCGCCGCTTGCGCGAAAGCGGCGTGATCCGCAACGAGGTGGCCGTGCTCGACGCGAGCCGCCTGGGCCGTCCCCTGATACTGACGGTGGAAGTGCATTTGCACGACGAGCATCCGCTGCGCACGGCCGGCATGCGCGCGCGCATCATGGCCGAACCGGCCATACAGCAGTGCTACGGCATCACGGGCGAGGCCGATTACCTGCTGGTGATCACGGCCAGCAGCATGGCCGAATACGAGGCGCTGACGGAGCGCCTGTTCGGCGGCGACGACAATATCCGGCGCTACCGCACTTCCGTGGCATTGACCTGTCTCAAGATGGGCTTGCACGTACCGTTGGTATAGCGCAAAGGCCACGCAAATGACCATCTCCAAAAAAACACTGGCCGCGGTGACGGCAGCCATGCCCGCCAGCATGGCTGCCGCCGTGGCCGGTCATGGCTGGGTGCGCGCCGACGGGGGCGCATCGGATGCTGCCGTCTACCGCCTGCAGGGCCAGGGCGCTGCGCCCGACCTGTACCTGAAGCATGGCGTGGAGGCGGCCGCCGCCGACATCGCCGATGAAATGGCGCGGCTGCGCTGGCTGGCGCCATACCTGCCCGTGCCGGCTGTGCGCCAGTTCGCCCGCGTGGCAGACCCGGAGCAGGCATGGCTGCTGATGACGGCCATGCCGGGCACAACGGCGTCCGCAGTGCTGGAAGCGAACCCTGCGCTGGGGCCCGCCGTGGTCGACGCGCTGGCGGCATTCCTGCGCCGCATGCACGCGGTCCCGGTGCGCGACTGCCCCTTCGATGCGGGCCATGCCCTTCGGCTGGCCCAGGCGCGCCAGCGCATCAATGGCGGCCTGGTCGATGCGGACGATTTCGATGCCGAACGGGCAGGCTGGACGGCGGAACAGGTGTGGGCGGCGCTGCACGGATCTCTGCCCTTCGTACCCGACCTCGTCGTCACGCATGGCGACTTCTCGCTGGACAATATCCTGATGCAGGAAGGCGCCATCGCCGGCTGCATCGACGTGGGCCGGGCCGGTGTTGCCGATCGTTACCAAGACCTGGCCATCGTCTGGCGTAGTCTCGGTGAGTTGGACGCCTCGCTGCAGCAAAGGTTGTTGCGGGCCTATGGGATCGTTGATGCCGATCAAGGCAAGCTGCAGTTTTACTTGCTGCTGGACGAGCTGTTCTGAGGACGAGCCGGCAGGCAGCCGCTTGCGCTCTGGCATCATCGGCGGGAATGAATCTGGCATATCCAGTTACCGTATTCGACGGCAACGATGACGTGAGGCGGGGAAGCGCGCTGCCGCGGCGTGGGCGCCGGGCGGCCATGTCACTGGTCGGATTCGTCGCGCCCGGCGTCGCGTTCCCGGCAGCTCAATGAGGCGTAATGGCCCTTGGGCAGTCTGGTCTGGATGGCAACGTCGTTCAGTGCACGCCGGATATCGACGGGGTCGGTCACGGTGCAGCGCTGGGCGCGGGCAAACGCCTGCAGCTTCTGCGTGCTGCCATGCACCTTCACGGTGACGCCGGCGCCGGGGCTGACGCAGCAGCCTATGTATTGCGTGATGTATTCTTCCTCGATGAGCACCAGTTCATGTCCCATGAAGCTGGCGGGCTTCTTGAGCAGGTAGTAATCGGTGTAGTCGGCGCGCTGGTCGGGGCGCTTGCCGATGTAGCCTTCGCGCATGTAAGCCTGGATGGCCTTGCCGGAAGTGCCCACCCGCTGCGTCGTGCCCTTTTTCAGGTGCAGCGCCTGGAGCAGGCCGCTTTCGAGCCCAGTATCGGTAACGGCAGCAGTGGCTGCGGCGAAGGCGCTGGCGCAGCAGGCGGCCAGTAAAAGCGAGCCGGTCAGGCGGCGCGTGCGTTTCCATTCAGTCATGGGAGTAGTGATTCCTTGCATACATTGCATACGTGAAGAGACGGGAAGCGCAGTGTAGCCCACGCCGGCCTGGACGCGTGGCACAATGCGTGATCCGCACGCCACGTGCCACTCACCACAGGATTTTCATGACCCGCGCCATCCTCGACGAAAGCCAGATCCATCCCGCCGCCCGCCCCTTGATCGGCAGCAGGCATGCGGACATCGTGCGTGCAGTGCAGACGGCCATTGCCGCGCACCAGGTGGTGGTGGTCGGCATGGCGCTCAACCCGTTTCCGCGCAAGGCGCGCAAGATCCTGGACGTGCTGGGCACCCCTTACCAGTACTTGCAATACGGCAGTTATTTGAGCCAGTGGCATCGCCGCAATGCGCTCAAGATGTGGACGGGCTGGCCCACGTTCCCCATGATTTTTGTCAACGGCGTGCTCATCGGTGGCGCCAGCGAGCTGCAGACGCTGGTGGAAAATGGCCAGTTCAGCGCCATGCTGGCGAAGAAAGTGCGCGAGTTTTAAGCGCTGCCTTACTCGCCCGGCCGCCACGGCGACTTGCGCGTGCGCAAGGGATCAAGCAAGCTGCGCAAATCGTTGTGGTCGAGCTCATACATCAGGGCAATCAGACTGCCCAGTTCGCCCGAGGGAAAGCCCTCGCGCGCGAACCAGCCCAGGTAGTGGCCGGGCAAATCGGCCAGCAGCCGTCCCTGATATTTCCCATATGGCATTTCGCGCGTGACCAGCAGCGCCAGTTTTTCTGAATTCATGGTGGTGACCCCGTGTTGATCGGCCCAGTGTAGCAGATCAGTAAATTGTTGACTTTGGCGCAATTATCTTCTGCCTGATGAGGTATTTTTCGTCACAAAGAAAACCCCGATACTGCATGCCAACATCTTTTATCGGAGTTTGCCATGCCCATTGCCTTGCTCGCGCTGACCCTCAGCGCATTTGCCATCGGAACCACCGAGTTTGTCATCGTGGGGCTGTTGCCCACGATCGCCGCGGACCTGGGCGTCAACCTGCCGTCGGCCGGCCTGCTGGTCAGCCTGTATGCGCTGGGCGTCGCCGTCGGCGCGCCCGTCCTGACTGCCTTGACGGGCAAGATCCCCCGCAAGACTCTGCTGCTGTCCCTGATGGTCTTGTTTACCCTGGGTAACTTGCTGGCCTGGAAGTCGCCCGGCTACGAAACCCTCGTCATCGCCCGCATCCTGACGGGGCTGGCGCATGGCGTGTTCTTTTCCATCGGCTCGACCATCGCCACCTCGCTGGTGCCGAAGGACAAGGCGGCCAGCGCGATTGCCATCATGTTTACGGGCTTGACCGTGGCCCTGGTGACGGGCGTGCCGCTGGGCACCTTCATCGGCCAGCATTTCGGCTGGCGCGAAACTTTCCTCGCCGTCTCTGCGTTGGGGTTGATCGCCTTTGTCGGCAGCCTGCTGTACGTGCCCTCGACCATCCAGCACAGCAAACCGGCATCCCTGCTGCAGCAAGTGCAGGTGCTGGGCCAGCCCCGGCTGCTGCTGGTGTACGCCATGACGGCCGTCGGTTATGGCGGCTCCTTCATCGCCTTTACCTACCTGGCGCCGATCCTGCAGCAAGTGTCGGGTTTCAGTGCCGGCGCCGTGGGCGTGGTGATGCTCGTGTATGGCGTCTCCGTGGCCTTCGGCAATATCTGGGGCGGCAAGCTGGCCGACAAGAAAGGTCCTGTCAGCGCCCTGAAACTGATCTTTTTGCTGCTGGCGGCCGTGCTGCTGCTGTTGACCTTCACGGCGCCGCATCCCGTCCTCGTCGTCGTGACCGTGCTGCTTTGGGGCGCCGTGGCCTTCGGTAATGTGGCAGGCCTGCAAGTGTATGTCGTGCAGCAAGCCGAACACTTCACGCCCCGCGCCGTGGACGTGGCTTCGGGCCTGAACATCGCTGCTTTTAATCTGGGCATCGCCGGCGGCGCCTGGGGCGGCGGCCTGATCGTGGAGCACCTGGGCCTCGTGCACACGGGCTGGATCGGCGCGCTCGTCGTGCTGGGTGCATTCGGCTTGACGGCCCTGAGCGGCCGCCTGGACCGTCTCAATCCCATTCCCGTGCGCACGGGCGGCGAAAAGTCGCTCCATGCCGTGGGCCACTAAGCTGGTCTGAGATTGGCCGGGGCCGCAGCGTCCCGGCTGGCCTGGTCTGTAAATAAGTTGCTGGCAGAAAACAGCAGAACGGATGAGCACAGGGTTTAGAATAGGGCTCACCTTCCTCCAGCCCATATTCCTCATGTCCGAAACCGCCACTTCCCCCTTGCGCCTGCGCACCGATATCAATCCGAAACCGCTGGGCGTTGCCCTGTTGCTCATCGTGCTGGGCGCATGGTACCTGGCGCAAACGGTCGGCATCAACCAGGCCGCGCTGTACGTGGTGGGCGCCTTGCTGGGCATCACCTTGTATCACGCGGCCTTCGGTTTTACGTCCGCCTGGCGCGTCTTCATTGCCGATGGCCGCGGCGACGGCTTGCGCGCGCAAATGCTGATGCTGGCCGTCGGCGTGGCGCTGTTTTTCCCCGCGCTGTCGGCCGGCACCCTGTTCGGCACGCCCGTCGCGGGCCTCGTCTCGCCGGCCGGCACTTCCGTGATCTTCGGCGCCTTCATCTTCGGCATCGGCATGCAGCTGGGCGGCGGCTGCGCTTCCGGCACCTTGTACACGGTGGGCGGCGGCAGCACGCGCATGCTCATCACCCTGGCCGCCTTCATCGTGGGTTCTGTGATCGGCACGGCGCACATGCCTTTCTGGACGTCCTTGCCGCAACTAAAACCCATTTCCCTCGTCACGACCCTGGGCCTGGCGCCCGCGCTGGCGCTGAACTGGATCGTCTTCGCATTGATCGCCGGCATCACGGTGTGGGTGGAAAAACGCCGCCATGGCAAACTCATCACCCCAGCATTGCGCCCGGCGCACGCGTCGCCCTGGCTGCATGGCCCATGGCCGCTGGTGGCGGGCGCCATCGCCCTCGTCGTGCTGAACTTCGCCACCCTGGCGCTGTCGGGCCGCCCATGGGGCGTGACGTCCGCGTTTGCCCTGTGGGGTGCGAAAGCGGCGTCCGTGGTCGGCATCGACACGGCCAGCTGGGCCTACTGGTCCACCAAGGCCAACGCTGCCGCGCTGGCTGCGCCGTTGACGCAAGACAAGACTTCCGTGATGGACATCGGCATTGTGCTGGGCGCCATGCTGGCAGCGGCGCTGGCCGGCCGCTATGCGCCCGTGTGGCGCATCCCGCGGCGCTCGCTGATCGCCGCCATCGTGGGCGGCTTGCTGCTCGGCTATGGCGCGCGCCTGGCCTACGGCTGCAATATCGGCGCGTATTTCAGCGGCATCGTCTCGGGCAGCCTGCACGGCTGGCTGTGGCTGGTCTGCGCCTTCCTCGGCAACGTCCTCGGCACGCGTTTGCGTCCGTGGTTCGGCCTGGAAGTGGAAAAAGTCAAGCCGAGCGGCTGCTGAGGCCGGCGTCAACAGGGGCTTTGCTGTATATTTCTGCCCCTGTTCATCTTTGCCGCCAGCGCAATACCCATGTCCCCCACCATCCTGTTTGCCGTCGTCCTTGCGTATTTCCTGATCCTGCTGGGCGTGGCATGGCGCACGTCGCGCCATGCCACCAACGACAGTTTTTTCATCGGTAACAAGGACAGCAACTGGATGCTGGTGGCCTTCGGCATGGTGGGCACGACCCTGACGGGCGTGACCTTCATCAGCGTGCCGGGCGCCGTGGGCAGCAACGGCTTCGGCTATATCCAGCTGATGATCGGCTATGTGCTGGGCTACCTGGCCATCACTTTCATCCTGCTGCCGCTGTACTACCGGCTGCAGCTCACGTCCATTTACCGCTACCTGGAATTGCGCCTGGGACGGCGCTCCTACCAGAGCGGGGCGGCGTTCTTCATCGTCTCGCGGCTGCTGGGCGCCACGGCGCGCTTGTACCTGGTGGTCAATATCCTGCAGGCCACGATACTCGACAGCTTCGGCGTGCCGTTCTGGCTGACGGCGTGCGTCGTGCTGCTGCTGATCCTGCTGTACACGTATGACGGGGGCGTCAAGACCATCGTCTGGACCGATACCCTGCAAACGGCGTGCATGCTGGCCGGCCTCGTCATTTGCAGCGTGTTCTTGCTGCGCGAGATGGACCTGTCCCTCGTCGACAGCCTCGAGCGCATGCGCGCACAGGGCCTCACGCGCATCTTCACCGTGGACCCGGACAGCCCCGCCTATGTGTGGAAGCATATTCTTGCCGGCATGTTCATCACCATCGCCATGACGGGCATGGACCAGGAAATGATGCAAAAGAATATCTCCGTGCGGACCTTGCGCGACTCGCAAAAGAATATGCTCAGCCTGACCGTGGTGCTCACGGGGGTGCTGCTGCTGTTCCTCTTCCTGGGCGGCTTGCTGCACCTGTATGCGCCGCTGGCCGGCGTGACGGCCACGGGCGACAAGCTGTTTCCCACCGTGGTGCTCGGGCACTTCCCCGCCGTGGTGCAGCTGATCTTCTTCATCGCCCTCATTTCCGCCCTGTTTCCCAGCGTGGACGGGGCGCTCACGGCCTTGACGTCCACCTTCTGCATCGACATCCTGGGCCTGCAGCGGCGGGCGGATTTGAGCCCGGCCGTGCAGATGCGCTGGCGCCGCAAGGTGCACCTGGGCTTTGCAGCGCTGTTTCTGATCCTGATCATGGCTTTCAAGTGGCTCGATGATCCCAGCATGATAGGCGTGATCCTGAAGCTGGCCAGCTATACCTATGGTCCGCTGCTGGGCCTGTTTGCCTTCGGTCTGTTGAGCAAGCGGGGCGTGCGCGACCGCTGGGTGCCCCTGGTGGCCGTGGCCGGACCGCTGCTGTGCGCGCTGGTCGAGCAGGAGCAGGCACGGCTGTTCGATCACTACCGCATCGGCCTGGAATTGCTGATCCTGAACGGCGCCCTCGTGCTGGGCGGCCTGTTCCTCATTTCCACGCCGCCGGGGCCGGCTGGCCGGGGCGCGCAATACTTGTCAAAATAAGACGAATCCCAAGACGATCGTGGCCATTTTCAGCTATATTGGTTTCCTTTAGGTACATAACCTCACGGAGCATCAATGTCACTCAACCCCTTTCCGCCGCTGCGCCGCGGTTTCGGCGCATTCTGGCGCGCGCTGGACGCCACCCGCCGCGCGGTCATCAACCTGATTTTCCTGCTGATCGTCATCGCCATCCTGATCGCCATCTTCGGCGGCGGCGCCAAGCCCCTGGCGGACAAGACCACCCTGGTGCTGGACCTGCAAGGCCCGCTGGTCGAGGAAACCCCGGGCGGCGTGCGCGAGGCCGTGCTGGCCAATGTCAGCGGCGAAGTCAAGAAAAGCGTGCAGCTGCGCGACGTGCTGGCGGTGCTCGACACGGCGTCCAAGGACAAGAACATCGGCTCCATGGTGATCCTGCTCGACGAGCTGCAGGGCGGCGGCCTCGCTTCGCTGCGCGAAGTGGCGGCCGGCGTGGAGCGCTTCCGCGCCACGGGCAAGAAGGTCACGGCCTGGGGTTCCAGCTACAACCAGCGCCAGTACCTGGTGGCGGCCAAGGCCGACGAAGTGTTCGTGCACCCGATGGGCGGCGTCATGCTGGAAGGCTTTGGCCGTTACCGCAATTACTACCGCGATGCGCTCGACAAGGTGGGCGTGACGGTGAACCTGCTGAAAGTGGGCACGTATAAAAGCGCGGCCGAGCCTTTCATCGCCAACGGCCCGTCCGACGCGGCGGCCGAAGCGGACCGCTACCTGAACAGCGGCCTGTGGACGACGTACACCACCGACGTGGAAAAATCGCGCAAGCTGCCGGCCGGCGCCATCATGCAGACGATCGACAACCTGCCCGCCATGATGACGGCGGCTGGCGGCGACCTGGGCAAGCTGGCCCTGGACGGCAAGCTGGTCGACGGCTTGAAGACGCGCGATGAACTGCGCCAGTTCATGATGGCGCGCGGCGCCAGGAATACGGAAGGCACGAACTTCCGCCAGGTCAATTACATGGACTATCTGGCGCGCCTGCGCCCCGTGCACGTGGGCGACGCCGTCGGCGTGGTCATCGCCTCGGGCGAGATCGGCGACGGCATCGCGCCACCGGGCGCCATCGGCGGCCTGTCCACCTCGCGCCTGATCCGCCAGGCACGCGAAGACAAATCGATCAAGGCCGTCGTGCTGCGCATCGACTCGCCGGGCGGCAGCGCCTTCGGCTCGGAACTGATCCGCCGCGAACTGGAACTGACGCGCGCTGCCGGCAAGCCGGTGGTCGTCTCGATGGGCAACGTGGCCGCTTCGGGCGGTTACTGGATCAGCACCTCGTCCGATGAAGTGATCGCCGATGCGGCCACCATCACCGGTTCCATCGGCGTGTTCGCGATTCTGCCGACGGCCGACAAGGTGGTGGAAAAGCTGGGCATCCACACGGCCGGTTCGCCCACCACGTGGCTGGCCGACGCGGGCAACCCCTTGCGTCCGCTCGATCCCCGTTTTGCGCAAGTGATCCAGGGTTCGATCAACCACGTGTATGGCGACTTCCTGAGCCTGGCCGCCAAGGCGCGCAAGACCACGCCGGAAAAGATCAATGAAGTGGCGCAGGGCCGCGTCTGGACGGGCTTGCAGGCGAAAGACCGCAACCTGGTCGACCGCATCGGCAGCTACGGCGATGCGCTGGCTTCCGCCGCCAAGCGCGCCAAGCTGGGTGCCGACTACCGCGTCACCTACCTGGAACAGGAAACGTCGAACGTGGACCGCCTGATCGGCATGTTCGGCTCCAAGGCCATGGCTTCGCTGGGACTGGGCGAGCACGTGAAGCTGGGCCTGGCCAGCACGGGCTTGCCGGCCGACGCGGCGCTGGGCATGGCGCGCGACCTGAGCTGGCTGTCGGGCATCACGCGCGAACAGAAGCCGTTCATGGCCCTTACGCACTGCCTGTGCGAGGTGCCGCTGGGCGGTAAGTAACACCTGACCAAATCTGCTGCGCTCGATGATTTGCGGCCTGCGATGCTCACTGTGCTCAAGCACAGTTCCGCTTCTCGGTCA
Source organism: Janthinobacterium sp. P210006 (assembly GCF_036231885.1). NCBI lineage: Bacteria > Pseudomonadati > Pseudomonadota > Betaproteobacteria > Burkholderiales > Oxalobacteraceae > Janthinobacterium > Janthinobacterium sp. P210006. The sequence goes on from NZ_JAZARD010000001.1 coordinate 1,618,936, forward strand.
CAACTCATCGTCGCTCGCGACGATTTTGTCAGGCGTTACACGGCAATATGGATGACACCCCCAAGCCGGCTTCGCCCGGCTTGTTTCATATGCAGGACAGAGATGAGGAGCAAGGCATGGCAAGCGACATGAGCGGAGAAACTGGCACGGCGATCACCATCCGCCCCTGCGTGAAGGGCGACGAGCAGGCGCTGGCGCTGGTGGGGCAAGCGACCTTCCTGGAAGCGTTTGCCGGCATCCTCGATGGCGCCGACGTCATCGCCCATTGCCAGCGCCAGCACGATGCGCAGTTGTACCGCGACTGGCTGGCGCTGCCGGCCATGCGGCTGTGGCTGGCCGAGGCCACACCGGGCGGCGCGCCCGTCGGCTACCTGGTGCTCAGTCCCGCCAGCCTGCCGGTGGCGGACCCGCGGCCGGACGACCTGGAAATCAAGCGCATCTACCTGCTGCACCGCTTCCAGGGCCAGCGCGTGGGCCAGCGCCTGATGCAGGCGGCGCTGAGCCAGGCGCGCGCCAGCGGGGCGGGAAGGGTGCTGCTGGGCGTGTACGCGGAAAACCGCGATGCGCTGGCGTTCTATGCGCGCTGCGGCTTTGCGCCGCTGGGCCGGCGCACCTTCCGCGTGGGCCGCACCGACTACCAGGACGTCATCCTCGGCATGACCGTGTAAAACCGGGTAAGGAATTGCTGCCATCCGTTTCTGCCCGGGTACCCGCGCGGCGCCAGTGTCAAGGCCGCCAGCAGGATTTTTGTAGCGAGTTTGTATCGACATGCCAGCCGCCCGCCGTGTGCCGCGGCTGCGCCCCCCGGCCCCGCAAGCCTGATTTTTCCTCCGTTCCCCCTTGGCTGCCGTGCCGCGTCCGCCTGCGGGCCGCCCGCGGCCCTTGGGGGTGCCTGTGTAATTGTTTCAAATGGAAATGAAACAGAAACATGACTATGCTAGAGTCGTTTCACGATGGGAGCGTGGCTTTTTCAGCTGATCTTCAGCTCTTGACTCCCTGACGCTTTGTAGCTGTATCACCCCCGAAAAACGGCCGTCCGGCCTGAGTGTGTTCCACCTCGGCCGGCGCCACAGACTCGCCGTGCCAGCGGCCTATAAAAGGATAAGCGATGGATTCGCAGACAGCACCCAATACCCCACGGCGCAGCCGCCGCTCGAAAATCGTCGGCAGCGTCATCGCGCTGGCAGTGATGGCCGCGCTGGGCGGCGGTGCCTGGTATCTGACCCATTCGGGCGCCAGCGCGCCGGGCGGCGCCGGCATGGCCGGACCCGGCGGCCCTGGCGGGCCCGGTGGCGCCGGCGGGCGCCGCGGCGCGCCCTCGACCACCGTTGGCGTGGCCACGGCCGTGAAGTCCGACCTGCCCGTGGTGCTCGATGCGCTGGGCACCGTGACGGCGGCATCCACCGTGACGGTGCGCCCGCAGGTGTCGGGCATCCTGAAGGAATTGAAATTCAAGGAAGGCGGCATGGTCAAGGCGGGCCAGGTGGTGGCGCAGATCGATCCGGCCCAGTTCGAGATGGCGCTGATGCAGGCCACGGGCCAGCGCCAGCGCGATGAAGCGCAGCTGGAAAACGCGCGCCTGACCCTGAAGCGCTATCAAACCCTGCTGGGCCAGGACTCCATCGCGCGCCAGGACGTCGATACGCAAGCCGCGCTGGTGAAACAGCTGGAAGGCACGGTCATGACGGACCGCGCGGCCGAAGGCACGGCCAGGCTGAACCTGGGCTACACCAAGGTGGTCTCGCCGATCAGCGGCCGCGCAGGCCTGAAGGTGGTCGATATCGGCAACCTGGTGAACACCAGCGACGCGGGCGGCGTGGTGGTGGTGACGCAGCTGTCGCCCATCGACGTGCAGTTCTCCGTGCCGCAGGATAAGGTGCAGACCATCCAGGAACGCCTGAATGGCGGCACGGCCCCGGCGGCGCTGGCGCTGGACCGCACGCGCACGCACACGCTGGACACGGGCAGCCTGAGCGCGCTCGATAACCAGGTCGACGTGCAGACGGGCACCGTGCGCGCCAAGGCCCGCTACGCGAACGACAAGATGGCCCTGTTCCCCAGCCAGTTCGTCAACGTGCGCCTGGAACTGGGCAATATCACGGGCGCCGTGCTGGTGCCCGTGACGGCCCTGCGCCACAGCAATAATGGCGATTTCGTGTATGTGCTCAAGGCCGACAAGACCGTCACCGTGCGCATGGTCACGCGGGGCCAGGCCACCACCGACATGGTGGAAATCCGCGCCGGCCTGGAAGCGGGCGAACAAGTCATCACGGAAGGTGCCGACCGCCTGAAGGAAGGCGCGAAAGTCACCCTGGCCGGCGACAAGCCGGCCGGCGCGCGCGGTGCCGGCGCGGGCGGCGCCACGGGCGCGAACGGCGAACGCCGCCACCGCCGCCAGCAGGCTGACGGCGCGGCCAGCGCATCGGCTTCCGCTTCCGCACCGGCATCCGCGCCAGCGGCGGCGCCGGCGAAGGGCGCAGCGCAATGAGTCCATCGACTCCGTTCATCAAGCGCCCCGTCGCCACGGCGCTGCTGATGCTGGCCATCGTGCTGGCGGGGCTGGTCGGCTTCAAGTTCCTGCCGCTGGCCGCCTTGCCGCAGGTGGACTTCCCCACCATCCAGGTGCAGACCCTGTACCCGGGTGCCAGTCCGGAAGTGATGGGGCAGACCGTCACGGCGCCGCTGGAACGCCAGTTCGGGCAGATGTCGGGCTTGCAGCGCATGAGCTCCACCAGCGCGGCCGGCGTCTCCATCATCACCTTGCAGTTCACCCTGGGCCAGACCCTGGACGTGGCCGAGCAGGAAGTGCAGGCGGCCATCAACGCGGGCGGCTCGCTGCTGCCCACTGACTTGCCGGCGCCGCCCGTGTACGCGAAGATCAACCCGGCCGACGCACCCGTACTGACCCTGGCCATCACCTCGGACACGATGCCGCTGACGCAGGTGCAGAACATCGTCAACACGCGCCTGGCCCTGAAGATCAGCCAGGTCAACGGTGTGGGCCTGGTGTCGCTGTCGGGCGGCCAGCGTCCCGCCGTGCGCATCCAGGGCGACACCAAATTGCTGGCCTCGTACGGCCTGGGCCTCGACAGCCTGCGCACGGCCATCGCGGCGGCCAACGTCAACAGCGCCAAGGGCAGTTTCGACGGTCCCACGCGCTCGTTCACCATCAACGCGAACGACCAGCTGGTGACGGCGGAAGACTACAAGCGCCTGATCATCACCTACAAGAACGGCGCGCCCGTGCGCCTGTCCGACGTGGCCAATGTCGTCGACAGCGCGGAAAACACGCGCCTGGGCGCCTGGTCGGGCAAGCAGCCGGCCATCATCCTGAATGTGCAGCGCCAGCCTGGCGCCAACGTCATCAAGACGGTCGACGCCATCAAGGCCCTGCTGCCGGAGCTGCAATCGAGCCTGCCGGCCGCCATGAAGCTCGACGTGCTGAGCGACCGCACGACGGGCATCCGCGCTTCCGTCGAACACGTGGAAATGGAACTGCTGCTGTCCGTGCTGCTGGTGGTGCTGGTGATCTTCGCCTTCCTGCACAGCCTGCGCGCCACGGTGATCGCCAGCCTGTCCGTGCCGATTTCGCTGATCGGCGCCTGCGGCGTCATGTATCTGCTCGGCTACAGCCTGAACAACCTGTCGCTGATGGCGTTGACGATCGCCACGGGCTTTGTCGTCGATGACGCCATCGTCATGATCGAAAACATCGCGCGCTACATCGAAGAGGGCGAAACGCCGATGGCCGCCGCCCTGAAGGGCGCGTCGCAGATCGGCTTTACCATCATCTCGCTGACGGTTTCCCTGATCGCCGTGCTCATTCCCCTGCTGTTCATGGGCGACGTCGTGGGCCGGCTGTTCCGCGAATTTGCCATGACCCTGGCCATCACCATCCTGATTTCCGCCGTCGTCTCGCTGACCCTGGTGCCGATGATGTCGGCGCGCTGGCTGAAGAGCCACGCCGACGAGAAAATCAGCGCCACGGGCCAGCGCATCCAGGCCTTCCTCGATAAGGTCATCCATCAGTACGACCATGCGCTGGTGTGGGTGCTGAAACGCCAAGGACTGACCCTGCTGGTGGCCCTGGCCACCCTGCTGCTGACCGTCATCCTGTACATCACCATTCCGAAGGGCCTGTTCCCCACGCAGGACACGGGCCAGCTGCAGGCGCGCATCGAAACCTCGCAAGCCGTCTCGTACGAACGCATGGCCACCCTGCAGCAGGCGGCGGCCAGCGCGCTGCTGGAAGACCCCGATGTCGATACCTTGAGTTCCCTGGTCGGCGTCGACGCGGCCAACAACACCATGCTGCACACGGGGAGCATGCTGATCAATCTCAAGCGTTCGCGCAGCGATAGCCAGGACGACATCATGGAGCGCCTGCGCAACCGCGTGGCCAAGGTAGCCGGCGTGACCCTGTATCTGCAGCCGACGCAGGATCTCACCATCGATGCGGAATCGGGCCCCACGCAATACCGCGTCTCGCTCGAAGGGGCCGACACGGCCACCGTCACCGAGTGGGCCGGCAAGCTGGCGGCGCGCATGCGCGAAAAATCGCAGCTGCGCAACGTGGTCACGGACGCGGGCGCCACGGGCGCCGCCGTCGTCGTGGCCATCGACCGCGACAGCGCCGCGCGCATGTCCGTCACCACGGCCACCGTCGACGACGCGCTGTACAACGCCTTCGGCCAGCGCATCATCTCGACCATCTTCACGGAAACCAACCAGTACCGCGTGATTCTCGAAGCGCAGCCGGGCATCGTCACCACGCCGGCCGACCTGTCGGACCTGCAGGTGCGCACGGGTTCCGGCAAGTCGACGCCGCTGTCCGCCTTTGCCAGCGTCAGCGAAAAACAGGCGCCGCTGCAGATCACGCACGTGGCGCAGTACCCGGCCACGACGCTGGGCTTCGATACGACGCAGGGCGTGGCGCTGGGCAGCGCCGTCGACGCCATCCGCCAGGCGGCGAAGGACATCGCCTTGCCGCCATCGGTGAGCCTGACCTTCCTGGGCGCGGCCGGCGCATATGAAAACTCGCTGTCGAACCAGCTGTGGCTCATTCTGGCCGCCGTCGTCTGCGTGTACATCGTGCTGGGCGTGCTGTACGAAAGCTACATCCACCCGCTGACGATCCTGTCGACCCTGCCGTCGGCCGGCGTGGGCGCCTTGCTGGCGCTGATGATTTCCGGGCAGGACCTGGGCGTGATCGGCATCATCGGCATCATCCTCCTGATCGGCATCGTCAAGAAGAACGCCATCATGATGATCGACTTCGCCATCGAGGCCGAGCGCGACGAGGGCAAGAGCCCGCAGGAAGCCATCCACCAGGCGGCGCTGCTGCGTTTCCGCCCCATCCTGATGACCACCCTGGCGGCCCTGTTCGCGGCCGTGCCGCTGATGCTGGGCTGGGGCGAGGGCGCCGAGTTGCGCCGCCCGCTGGGCCTGGCCATCTTCGGCGGCCTGATCGTCAGCCAGGTGCTGACCCTGTTCACCACGCCCGTCATCTACCTGGGCTTCGACCGCCTGGGCCAGCGCTTTGCGGGCAAGCCGAAGCCCCCTGGCGTGAACCTGGACAAGCCGGCCGATAATGCGGGGAGCGCCGCGTGAACCTGTCCGAACCGTTCGTCAAGCGGCCCATCGCCACCGTGCTGCTGACCATCGGCATCGCGCTGGCGGGCATCGGCGCCTTCTTCGTGCTGCCCGTCTCGCCGCTGCCGCAGGTCGACTATCCGACCATTTCCGTCAGCGCCAGCCTGCCCGGCGCCAGTCCCGTGACCATGGCCACCTCGGTGGCCACGCCGCTGGAGCGGCGCCTGGGCGTGATTTCTGGCGTCAACGAGATGACATCGTCGTCGGGCACGGGCTCGACGCGCATCAACCTGCAGTTCGACCTGAACCGCAAGATCGATTCGGCCGCGCGCGAAGTGCAGGCGGCCATTTCCGCCTCGCGCGTGGACTTGCCGGCCACCTTGCGCAGCAATCCCACCTACCGCAAGGCCAATCCGTCCGACGCGCCCGTGATCATCCTGGCGCTGACGTCGAAAACACGCACGCCGGGCCAGATCTACGATGCCGTATCGAACCTGGTGCAGCAGAAAGTGGCGCAAGTCAAAGGCGTGGGCGACGTGGAACTGGGCGGCGGCTCGCTGCCGGCCGTGCGCGTGGAACTGCTGCCTTACCAGCTCAATCACTATGCCGTGTCGATGGAAGACGTGCGCGCGGCCATCCAGGCCACGAATGCCAACCGGCCCAAGGGCGCGATCACGGGCGACGAACGCAGCCTGCAGATCTACTCGGGCGCCAGCACGGCTTCGGGCGGGCGCAGCGCGGCCGACTACCGCAGCCTGGTGGTGGCCTGGCGCGACGGCGCCGCCATCCGCCTCGACGACGTGGCCGAAGTGGTCGACGGCGTGGAAAACACGAATACCCTGGGCCTGTTCAACGGCGACCCGGCCGTCATCGTGCTGATCACGCGCCAGCCGGGTGCCAACGTCATCGCCACGGTGGACGGCGTGCGCGCGCTGCTGCCGCAACTGCAGGCGCAGCTGCCGGGCGACATCAAGCTGCAAGTGGCGTCCGACAGCACCAATTCCATCCGCTCGTCGCTGCACGAGATCGAATTCACCCTGATCCTGTCCATCGTGCTGGTGGTGCTGGTGGTCAGCGCTTTCCTGCGCAGCGTGCGCGCCACCATCATCCCGGCCGTGGCCACCATCGTTTCCCTGCTGGGCACGTTCGGCGTGATGTACATGCTGGGCTTTTCCCTGAATAACCTTTCCCTGATGGCGCTGACCGTGGCCACGGGCTTTGTCGTCGATGACGCCATCGTGGTGCTGGAAAATACGCAGCGCCACATCGAGGCGGGCATGGACCGCTTCAAGGCGGCCCTGCTGGGGGCGCGCGAAGTGGGCTTCACGGTGCTGTCGATCAGCCTGTCGCTGGTGGCCGTCTTCATCCCGCTGCTGTTCATGGGCGGGCAGGTGGGACGCCTGTTCCGCGAATTTGCCGTCACCCTGTCGGCCGCCGTCATGATTTCGCTGGTCATTTCGCTGACCACCACGCCGATGATGTGCGCCTGGCTGCTGAAGAGCGGGCAGCAGCACAAGCCGCCCGGCGCCGTCGCGCGCTGGTTCGAACGGGGTTTCGAGCGCATGCTGAAAGTCTATGAGCATTGCCTGGACTGGGCCTTGTCCAGCGCCGCGCTGGTGATGACCATCCTGGTGTTCGTCGTCGGCCTGAACGTGTACCTGTTCGCGGCCGCGCCCAAGGGCTTCTTCCCGCAGCAGGATACGGGCCAGATCAACGGCGGCATGCGCGCCGACCAGAGCATCTCGTTCCAGGCCATGCAGGGCAAGCTGCGCCAGCTGGTCAACATCATCAAGGACGATCCGGCCGTCGCCACCGTCGTGGGGTTTACGGGCGGGGGCAGGGCAGGGGGCGGCTTCATGTTCATCGATTTGAAACCCGCTTCGCAACGCACGGACAAGGGGCAGGCCGTGATCGCGCGCCTGCGCCCGCAGCTGGCCAAGGTGACGGGCATTTCGCTGTTCCTCAACCCCGTGCAGGATTTGCGCATGGGCGGGCGCTCCAGCAATTCCACCTACCAGTACACCCTGATCAGCGACAACCAGGCGGACCTGAAGAAATGGGCGGCGAAACTGGCCGACCAGATGAAGCTGCAGCCGGCCCTGATCGATGTCGATACGGACCAGGCGGAAAACGGCGTGGAAACCTTCGTCTCCATCGACAAGGACCGCGCCACGGAACTGGGCGTGCAGGTGCGCGACATCGACAATGCGCTGTACAACAGCTTCGGCCAGCGCCAGGTGGCGACCATCTACGATGAGCTGAACCAGTACCACGTGATCATGGAAGTGGCGCCCCGCTATGCGCAAAGCCCGGAAGCGCTGCGCTCCGTGTACGTGCCGGCATCGAATGCGGCGGCCGTCGCCGCCACCGGCGCGACGGCCACCACCAGCGCCGTCGCCGCGACGACGTCGAATACGACGGCGGCGCGCGATCCGTCCAGCGGCACGGCGCTCTCGACCTCGCTGGCGACGATGGTGCCGCTGTCGTCGTTCAGCAGCTTTGCCGAAAGCTCCACGGCGACCTCGATCAACCACCAGGGCGGCGAGCTGGCCACCACCGTGTCGTTCAATCTCAGCGACGGCTATCCGCTCAGCGACGGGCAGGCGGCCGTGGCCCAGGCCGAGTCGGAAATCGGCATGCCGGTGAATGTGCGCGGCAGTTTCCAGGGTTCGGCAAAGAGCGCGCAGGACAGCAACAAGGAGCAGCCGTTGCTGATCCTGGCGGCCATCGTGGTGATCTATATCGTGCTGGGCATCCTGTACGAAAGCCTGGTGCATCCCGTCACCGTGCTGTCGACGTTGCCGTCCGCGGGGGTGGGCGCCGTGCTGGCATTGCTCCTGTTCCGCATGGAGTTTTCCATCATCGCCCTGATCGGCGTGTTCCTGTTGATCGGTATCGTCAAGAAAAATGCTATATTGATCATCGACTTCGCGCTGGAAGCCGAGCGTTCGCGCGGACTGACAGCGGTGGAGGCGGTGCGCGAGGCTTGTTTGCTGCGTTTCCGCCCCATTCTGATGACCACCCTGGCGGCGGCGCTTGGCGCCTTGCCGCTGGCGATCGGTTTCGGCGAGGGGTCGGAGCTACGCCAGCCCTTGGGGGTCGCCATCATCGGCGGCCTGATTGCCAGCCAGTTACTCACATTGCTGACCACCCCGGTGGTCTATATCCTGCTCGACAAGCTGCGCACGCGCAGCGCCGACGAGCAGCAATTGAGCCGCATTCCTGGGCCAGATAACCCGAGCACACAATCATGAAGCAAGTAAAACCTGTCGTATCCGCCGTTCCCGCCCGCCATTTGCTGGCAGTGGCAACGGCCACCGCTTTCCTCCTGCTGGCTGGCTGCGCCGTCAGCCCCGCGTATGAAACGCCGACGGCCGCCGCGCCGCAAACGTTCAAGGAGGCGGCCGGCTGGCAGCCGGCCGTGCCCGCCGACACCCTGGAGCGGGGCCCCTGGTGGACCCTGTTCGGCGACGCGCAGCTGAACCAGCTGGCCGACAGCATCGACATCTCGAACCAGAACGTGGCGGAAGCCGTTGCCTCGTACGAGCAGGCGCGCGCGCTGGTGCGCGAACAGCGCGCCTCGCTGTTCCCCACCGTGAGCCTGACGGGCAGCGGCGCCCGTTCCGGTGGCGGCGGCGAGCAGCAGACGAACAACAACTTCAAGGCCGCCATCGGCGCCTCGTGGGAACCGGACATCTGGGGCCGCCTGCGCGCCGGCGTGACGGGGGCGGACGCCAGCGCGGCCGCCAGTGCCGCGGACCTGGCCGCCGCGCGCCTGTCGGCGCAGGGCGAGCTGGCCACCAATTATTTTTCGCTGCGCCAGAGCGATGCGCAGATCGCGCTGCTCAACGCCACCATCGACGGCTACAAGCGCGTGCTCGACATCACCAGCAACCGCTTCAATTCCGGCATCGCCGCCAAGTCCGACCTGCTGCAGGCGCAGACGCAGCTGGCCAATGCGCAGATCGACCTGTCGAGCCAGACGCGCGCGCGGGCCCAGCTCGAACACGCGATTGCCATCCTGCTGGGCAAGGCGCCGTCTGACTTCAGCCTGGCCGTGGCGCCGTGGACCCTGACCGTGCCCGAGGTGCCGCTGGGCGTGCCGTCGACCCTGCTGCAGCGCCGTCCCGACATCGCCGCCGCCGAACGCCGGGTGGCCGTGGCCAACGAGCAGATCGGCATTGCCCGCTCGGCCTACTATCCCAGCCTGAACCTGACGGGGTCCTACGGCTCGGGCGCCAGCAAGGTGGGCGATTTGTTCAATGCGTCGTCGAGCCTGTGGTCGCTGGGCGTGTCGGCCGCGCAAACCTTGTTCAACGCGGGCGCCACCACGGCCAGCGTGGATGCGGCCAAGGCGGGGCATGAGGCGGCCGTGGCCCGCTACCGCCAGACGGTGCTGTCCGCCTTTGGTGCCGTGGAAGACCAGCTGTCGGCCACGCGCGCGCTGGCCGAACAGCTGGCCTTGCGCCAGCAGGCGTCGGCGGCGGCCGACCAGGTCGAGCAGCAGATGCTGAACCGCTACAACGCGGGCCAGGTCGGCTATACGGACGTGGTGACGGCGCAAGTGACGGCCCTGTCGGCGCGCCGCTCGCTGGTGCAGGCGCAAGCGGACCGCCAGACGACGGCCGTGGCCCTGATCCAGTCGCTGGGCGGCGGCTGGCATACGCCGCAGCCGCAGTAGCGGGGCAGGCTGGCGCAGGGGGAAACCTGCGCCACATTCGCGTTTTTCCGCGCATCTTGAGTGCTAGAATGCAAGATTATCAATTCCCAGCCTGACGGTCTTGCCGTGGCTGCTATCTTGCAGACGATGACACGCAGTAAACACAGCAATGCCTCCGTCCCTGAAGTGGCCACCATCGTTTTCCCCGTGGTGGCCATCGGCGCTTCCGCCGGCGGACTCGATCCCATCGTCGCGTTCCTGGCGAACGTGCCGCAGGAAAGCGGCATTGCGTATGTGGTGATCCAGCATCTGGACCCCACGCAAAAGGCCATGCTGCCGGAATTGCTGCAGCGGGCCACCAGCATTCCCGTCACGGAAATCACGCACCAGGCGGAATTGCGCCCGAACCATATCTATGTGATACCGTCGAATGCGGACCTGGCTCTGTCCAAGGGACGTTTCGTGCTCAGCGAGCCCGTGCAGCTGCGCGGGCACCGCCTGCCCATCAATGCCTTTTTCGAGAGCCTTGCAAGCGAACTGGGCGAACTGGCTGTGGGCGTGATTTTTTCCGGCATGGGCAGCGACGGCACGCGCGGCTTGCAGGCGATCAAGCAGGCGGGCGGCCTGACCCTGGCCCAGTATCCCGATACGGCCAAGTTCGACATGATGCCGCAGAGCGCGATTGCGGCCGAAGTAGTGGACCTCGTCGATTTCCCCGACAAGATGCCGGACAAGATCATCACCTATCTGTTCCGCAGCAGTTTCCTCAGCCTGCCGGGCCACGAGCCGAACGGCCGCAACTCGCTGCAGGAAATCGTCGCCCTGCTATCCGAGCACACGGGCAACAGTTTTACGGATTACAAGATCAACACGGTGCTGCGCCGCATCGAACGGCGCATGAGCTTGTACCAGATGGCGTCGATGGAAGAGTATGTTCCCTATCTGCGCGACAATCCGGCGGAAATCGACTTGCTGTTCAAGGAATTGCTGATCGGCGTGACGAGTTTTTTCCGCGACCCGAAAGTGTGGGAATACCTGAAGATGGTGGTGGTGCCGCAAATGCTGGCGGCCCATCCGGACGGCCGGGCCTTCAAGGCCTGGGTGCCCGCCTGTTCCACGGGCGAGGAAGCGTATTCGCTGGCCATGGTCTTCCATGAAGTGGTGGCCAGCAGCAACCCGCCGTCGAAATACAGCCTGCAGATCTTTGCCACCGACCTGTCGGCCGACGCCATCGACCGCGCGCGCCAGGGCCGGTTTCCGCACAGTATCAACAGCGACGTGTCCGCCGAACGCCTGGGGCGTTTCTTTTTGCGTGACAAGAACGATTACCACATCAAAAAAGAAATCCGCAACACGATCATCTTTGCCCAGCAAAACATTATTTCGGACCCGCCGTTCACCAAGCTTGACATCTTGTGCTGCCGCAACCTGTTGATCTATCTCAATGCCAAGCTGCAGCAGCGCCTGATTCCCCTGTTTCATTACGCCTTGAACCGCGACGGGATTCTGCTGCTGGGCAGCGCCGATACGCCCGGTCATTTTTCCGACCTGTTTTCGCCGCTGACCACGTCGACCCGGCTGTACCGCCGCCTCGACAACCTGGCGCGCCAGCGCCTGCCCACGTATTTTCCCACCAAGGTATCGTTGGCATCCCCTCCCACACCTAGCGACACGAGAGAAGTCAGCATGACTGGAAAGATTCAATCCCATGTCGAGCAATTATTGCTCCAGAAGTATTCCCCGGCGGCCGCGCTGCTGAACCAGGATGGCGACATCCTGTACATCAATGGCCGCACGGGTGCCTTCCTGGAACCGGCGGCCGGCAAGGCCAACTGGAATATCCATGCGATGGCGCGCGAAGGCTTGCGCTACGAGCTGGCGGGCTTGATCAAGCAGGCGCTGCAAAGCGAAAGCGTGGTGCGCCTGAAGGGCCTGGTCGTCAAGGACCACCTGGGGCAGTCGCTGGGCGTGGACCTGAGTGCCGAAGCGCTGAGCCAGCCCGAATCCTTGCGCGGCATGGTCTTCGTCACGTTTTCCAGTGCGCCCCTGGTAGCCGAGACGCGCCGCGGCCGCTCGCCCAATCCCAAGGTGCTGGAACTGGAGCAGCAGCTCAGCCAGGCGCGCAATGAAATCCAGGCCGTGCGCGACGAGATGCAAACTTCGCGCGAAGAACTCAAGTCGGCCAATGAGGAATTGCAGTCAACCAATGAAGAACTGCAATCGACGAACGAGGAGCTGACCACCTCGAAGGAAGAGATGCAGTCGCTGAACGAAGAGCTGTACACGGTTAATGCCGAACTGCAATCGAAAGTCGATGATCTGTCGTTGGTCAATAGCGACATGAAGAATCTGCTCAATAGTACCGATATCGCCACCATTTTTCTCGACAGCGACCTGCGCATCCGCCGCTTCACGGCGCCAGCCACGCAAATCTACAAACTGATCCAGACTGACTTGCGCCGTCCGCTCAGCGACATCGTCAACGACCTCGATTATCCTGGCCTGGAAGGCGATGCGCTGGAAGTGATCCGCAGCCTCGTGTTTTGCGAGCGGCAAGTGGAGACCAAGACGGGGCGCTGGTACAACGTGCGCATCATGCCGTACCGCACGATTGAAAACGTGATCGATGGCGTGGTGGTGACCTTTATCAACATTACAGAATCGAAGCTGCTGGAAGCCCAGCTGCGCCAGATCCAGTCCGGCGCCGTGGCAGATGGGAAAGCAGGAGAAAGCGCGTCATGAGCGAACCATTCGACAGCGGTACCGGCCCTGCCAGGCTGAGGGAGCAGGCCGAGCAAATGGCAGCGGAGCAGCGCCAGCCCGTCGCGCCGCCGCAGTCGAATGAAGAGGTGATGCGCCAGCTGCATGAGTTGTATGTCAGCCAGATCGAGCTGGAAATGCAGAGTGCGGCCCTGGTCGAGCTGGAACAGCTGAAGAATGAATTTGAAAGCAGCCGCGACCGTTATGCGCAGCTGTATGAACAGGCGCCCGTCAGCTATTTTTCGCTGGCGCGCGAAGGTGTCATCACGCGCGTCAACGTGGCGGCCTGCGGCTTGTTGGAACGCGACAAGAACCAGCTGCTGGGACGGCGTTTCGAGCAATTCGTCGCACCCCAGGCGCAGGGCGGCTTCCGCCGCTTCCTCGACGCCGTGTTTACCAGCGGCGCGCGGCAAGTGCTCGAAGCGCAATTGTTCGAAGGCGAAGCGGGCGGCGTGGGCGGCATGGTGCGCATCGAAGCCAATTTCGATGCCGCCAGCGCCACGGCGCGCATGCTGGTGACGGACCTGGGCGACGAGCACGCGCGCGAATCGGCCTTGCGGCGCGCTTTCGTCATCCTCGACAGCATACGCGAAGGCGTGCTGGTGACGGACAGCGGCAACCGCATCATTTCCGTCAACCCCGCGTTCACCACCATCACCGGTTACCAGGCGGAGGAAGCCATCGGGCGCGATCCCTCCTTCCTCGGCGGCGGCACGCATTTGCCGCAGTTCTATGAAGCCATGTGGCGCAGCCTGCACCAGGATGGCAGTTGGTATGGCGAACTGGTGAACCGGCGCAAGAATGGCGAGCGCTTCGTCGAATCGCTGTCGATCACGCCCATGCGCAGCCCGGACGGCGCCATCAGCCACTTTGTCGGCGTGTTTTCCGATATCACCGAACGCAAGCTGGCCGAGGCGGACTTGCGCGAACTGCACCGCGAGCTGGACCAGCGCGTGGTCGACCGCACGGCCGAATTGCTGCGCGCTAACCAGCACCTGCAGCTGGAAGTGCACCAGCGCGAGCGGGCGCAGGAAGCCCTGCGCGATGCGGAACGCTTCTTTCACGCCACCATCGATTCGCTGACGGACCGGGTACTGGTGCTGGACCGGGCGGGCAGCGTGGTGCATGCGAACCAGGCTTGCCTGGCCTTCGTCGGGCAAACGCCGCAGCCGCTGCAGTACCTGGATTTCTGCGACACGGACGTGCGCTGGCAGCGCAGCGCGGGACGCGAGCTGGCCGCCGGCATCCGCTCCGTCATTGCCGGCCGGGCCGACACGTTTGCGCTCGAGTATGAATTTGCCACGCGCGCAGGTCCGCGCTGGTCGCAGGCCAGGGTCAGCCGTTTTCTCGGCGAAGGACCGCTGCGCGTGGTGGTGGCGCATACGGACATCACGGAACGCAAGCTGATGGATGGCGCCTTGCGCCAGTCGCACGCGCAGCTGCGCCAGCTGGCCTTGCACCTGGAAACGGCCAAGGAAGACGAACGCAAGCGCATCTCGCGCGATATCCACGATGAACTGGGACAAAACCTGCTGGCCTTGCGCATCGATATCTCCATGCTCAGCGCGCGCACGGAAGGCTCGCACCCGCGTTTGCACCGCCGGGTCGGCGCCGTACTCAGCAATGTCGACACCACCATCAAGAGCGTGCGCGGCATCATGAACGAGCTGCGCCCGATGGCGCTGGATCTGGGCTTGCAGGCCGCCATCGAATGGCAGGTGGGCGACTTCCGCAAGCGCAGCGGCGTCGCGTGCCGCCTGCTGATACGCGACGAGGCGCTGTTTGCCGCCATCGGCAGCCAGGTCGAGATCGTGCTGTTCCGCATCGTGCAAGAGGCGCTCAGCAACGTCATGCGCCACGCCCAGGCCAGCCAGGTCGAGATCGAGCTGAGCTCGGATGCCTGCGCCGTGTACCTGGCCATCAGCGACAACGGCATCGGCATCACGCCGCAGCAGCAGCGCAAGAAACAATGCTTTGGCCTGATGGGCATCGCCGAGCGGGTGACGGCGCTGGGCGGGCATTTCGAGGTGGGCATGCCGGCGTCGGGTGCCGGTTGCCGCCTGTCGCTGCAGATTCCCCTGCCGGGAGCGGGGCGGCCGGCCGCCTGATGCAGAAATTGCAATAGGTTAATTTTTGGCGACCCGGGCGGCCTGGACAGGCTATACTTTCGCCTGCTTTTTATGGAGGGGCATATCTTGTTCAAGACAATCGTACTACCAGTCGCCTTGATGGGCGCGTTCGCCGGCGCACACGCCGACGAAGGGCAGTGGCAACCACATCAGCTGCCACAGCTGAAAGCCGAACTCAAACGGGTCGGCATCGAAATTCCTGCGGAAAAACTGGCCGACCTGAGCAAGCACCCGATGAGCGCCATCGTGTCGCTGGGCGGCTGCTCGGCCGCCTTCGTCTCCGACGCGGGCCTGGTGGTGACGAACCACCACTGCGCGTATGGCGCCGTGCAGCGCAACTCCACGCCGGAACACAATTACATCACCAACGGCTTTCTGGCCAAGACGCGCGCCGCAGAGCTGCCGGGCGGTCCGAACAGCCTCGTGTACGTGACGGACAAGGTGGAGAACGTCAGCGACCGCGTACTGAAGGGCTTGACGGCCGACATGAGCGGCCGTGCGCGCCACGAAGCCGTGGAAAAGCGCATCAAGGACCTGATCGCCGAATGCGAAACGGACAAGATGTACCGCTGCTCCGTGCCCGCCTTCCACCGCGGCCTCGAGTACTACCGCATCCGCCAGATGATGATACGCGACGTGCGCCTCGTGTACGCGCCATCGGACAAGATCGGCAACTTCGGCGGCGACATCGACAACTACGAATGGCCGCGCCACACGGGCGATTACTCGTTCCTGCGCGCCTACGTGGGCAAGGATGGCCGTCCGGCCGACCCGTCGCCCGACAACGTGCCCTATAAATCGAAGGATTTCCTCGTGGTCTCGGCCGAAGGCTTGAAGGCCGGCGACGGCATCTTGCTGGCGGGCTACCCCGGCCGCACCAGCCGCTACAAGCTGCCGGCGGAAATCCGCTTCGCGCGCGATACGGCCTTCCCGTTGAAAGTAGCCGAACTGCAAGCCGACCTGGCCGTGATGGCCGACTCGACGAGTGGCGACGCGGCCGCGGCCGTGCGCTATGCGAGCGTGGTGAAAAGCATCAACAACGTGCTGAAGAAAACCCAGGGCTTGCTCGACGGTTTCGCCCGCAAGGACATCGCCGCCATCAAGGACGTGCAGGATGCCGAGTTCCGCGCCTGGTACGCGAAGCAGCCGAACGTGTCGGCCACCCTGCTGGCCGAACTGGACGCGGCGATCGCCAGCGACATGGCCCTGAGCGAAGAAGAGTTCGCCTGGAGCGTGGCCACCAACAGCGATTTGCTCAAGAGCGCGCGCACCATCTACCGCCTGTCGCTGGAGCGCCAGAAAGCGGACGCCGAGCGCGAATCGGGCTTCCAGCAGCGCGACCTGGCCTTCATCAAGGCCCGTCTGGCCCGCCTGGAACAGTCGTATGTCAACAAGGTCGACCAGGCGCGTTTCGAAGCCGGCCTGAAGCGCTACGCGCAGCTGGCGGCGAAGAGCCATCCGCAAGGCCTGGATGCGCTGCTGCCGGCGCCAACGGCCGTGGCGGCCCTGTACCAGCAGACGCAACTGGCCGACACGGCCAAGCGCCTGGCCTGGCTGGAAAAGGACCAGGCTGCTGTTGCCCAGTCCGACGATGCCTTCATGGCGCTGGCCATCAAGCTGCAGCCCGTCGAGACGGCGCTGGAAGAGCGCCGCAAGGAAATCGACGGCAACCTGGAACGCGTGATTCCGCAATACATGCAAGCTGTGATTGCCTGGAAGAAGTCGCAAGGCAAACCCGTCTATCCTGACGCCAACTCGACCTTGCGCGTCACCTACGGCACGGTATCGCCGTACTCGCCGCGCGACGGCATCACCAAGGGACCGTTCACGACCGTGGAAGGCATCGTCGAGAAAGTCACGGGCAAGGCTCCGTTCGAAGCGCCGCAAGGCTTGATCGACGCCGTCAAGGAAAAACGCTACGGCCAGTTCCGCGATCCGGCCCTGGGCACGGTGCCCGTCAACTTCCTCACCAGCGCCGATACCACGGGCGGCAATTCCGGCTCGGCCGTGATGAACAAGCGTGGCGAACTGATCGGCCTGAACTTCGATTCGACGTATGAATCGATCACCAAGGACTGGTACTTCGACACGGCCATCACGCGCGCCATCCACCTCGACATCCGCTACATGCTGTGGGTGATGAAGGAAGTGGACCACGCGGACAACTTGCTGCAGGAAATGACCATCAAGTATCCGAAGCCAGTGAAAGCTGCCAAGAAGTAAGTATCAGCTTCAACTTCAGCTTGCGTTAGCATAAAGCCGCATCCGCCGCAGGGCCGATGCGGCTTTTTTTATGCCGGGATGCCGCCCGCACCGTACACGTCGCCACCCGACTTTTCGGAGGCGCCACGTATAATTTCTCTCCCTATCCACCACTCTTCTTTTCCGACAGGTCCCTATGCCCCCGACTCCCGCTTTACCACTTGATTGGCAGACATTTGAAACGGCCCACGACGTCGAAGCAACCTGGTTCAGGCTGGCCAGCGCATCGCTGGCGTTGCTGGGCGCGTCCGCTTTCAAGGAGCAGGCATTTTCTGCCTTTGCCTTCAATGCCGTCTCGTTTCCATCTATTTCGCTGAGCTTTGACACCGATCCCGGCAACCGCGAGCGCGGCCATTACCCGCCGGACTGGTCGAACGAGTGCATGGAAGCCGACGTGCCGGCAATCGGGCAATTGTGGGAGGAGGGCCACGCAGGGATAGAAGACGCGCTGGCCGAGCTGATCGACGCCGCCGATGACGAGCTGCTTGAAGCCATCGAGGCCGGCTATCTGCACAGCCTGAGGAAAACGATGGTGCGGCTGGAAGCATCCGATGCTTTCGGCCAGATCAAGACCTGCCCCCGTTTCTGGACCGTGGTCACGCAAGTCGACGCCGATACGGACGACGAGGAACGGCTGCTCGAGCAGGTGCGCCTGGCGCCGCTGCCTGGCCAGGCGTGACGGCGTGGGGCGCGGCGCATCGCGCGCCGCGCATGGCCCTGCGCCCTAGGCGGCGCCGGCGATCTGCCCCTGCGGCGTGGCCGCGGTCCGTACGTTGAGCATCCGCCACAGGCGCGCCGGCAGCGCGCTGATCGGCCGCTCGCGCACGGGAATGTCGATCCAGCAGGCGTACAGCAGATGGCCATTCACGCGCATCGGCGGTCCGGCGCGCTCCGTCGAAAAGCCGCCTTGCCGCAGCAGCCGCTCGATGCCGACGGGGGAGACGGAAATGATACGGCGCGCGCCCAGGGTTGCCGCCGTGGCGATGGCCTTGCGCAGCAGGCGGAAAGTGTCTTCCAGCGTATTGCGGTTGTCGTGCAGATCCATCGACGTGAAGCGGGACAGTTCCCAGATGTCGTGATGGCGTGGCGGCTCCTGGCCGGCCATCAGCTGGGGAAATACTTCCCCCAGTAGGTATTGACGGTCGGTGGGCAGGAGACGGGCGCAGCCGTTGATGCGGCCCTCCTCATCCCTTGCGATGACGTAGTACGTATCGTCATGATCGAACTGGTCCGTTTCCCTGCCATCCCTGGATGGCAGGTCCCATCCCAGGGTCTCCACGAAAACCTTGTAGCGATAGCGCTCCAGTTCGGACTTCAGGGTATTGCAAAGCGCATCAGATTTGGCTGAAAGGAATTTCATAATTATCTACGGCAGTGACGGGATGGCTATTACAGTGTAATTGTGGCCGCTGCAAAACTGTAAGGAACCACAGGTGGGGGTGCCGATTTATGTTGCTGGCGGTGCGTTTTGGTGAGAATTTGAAGCAGACTTTGCTATACCATACGCCGACTCGTTGACGTGTCATTTTTTTATCATGCGCGACGAACCCTGCGGCAAATCCATCCCCTACAAAGGACTTCTATGTTCGCTTACAACGCCCCAAAAACGCGTATCCCGGCAGCAGAATGGAAACAAGGTGTGATCGAAAGCCTGGCTGCCACCCACACGCCGGATGACATATTCGAGGTGCTGGCGGGCGTGGCCGGCGACCTGGGGTTTGAGTATTGCGCCTATGGCCTGCAAGGCCGCCTGCCGATGTCCAATCCCAAGGTGTTTACCGTTAATAATTATCCAAGTTCCTGGCAGCGCCGCTATTCCGAGCAGGCGTATATGCGTTCCGACCCGACCGTCAGCCGCGCCAACCGCTCCTTGCAACCCATCCTGTGGGGGGACAAAATGGTGGAAGAAAATCCCGAGTTCTGGGAAGACGCCCATGCCCATGGCTTGCGCTACGGCTGGGCCCAATCGTCGTGCGACATGAGCGGCCAGGTCGGTCTGCTGAGTTTTTCCCGCTCCAGCAAGCCCCTGACGGAGCGGGAAATTGACGTCTTGTCCTTTCGCGTGTCCTGGCTGGCGAATGTCGTGCATGAGCATTTTGCCGACGCCATTGCCGTGCCGGCCAAGGATGCGCCCAAAGTCCAGCTGACCGAACGCGAGGCGGAAGTGCTGCGCTGGTGCGCGGACGGCAAGACCTCGGCCGACATCAGCGAGATCCTGAACATTACGGAGCGCACCGTCACCTTTCACATCAGTAACTCCCTGCAAAAGCTCGACACGGTCAACAAGACTGCCGCCGTCATCAAGGCGATGGCCTTACGCCTGCTGTAGGCGGGCGGCCTCGGGCGGCGCGGCAAAGATCAGCGCGGCATTGGTGCCGCCAAAGCCGAAGGAATTCGACAGCACGTGGCGGATCGGCCGGGCGTATGCCTTGCCGGCCACCAGGTCGATGCCCTCGCATTCTGCGGCGCGGTTTTCCAGGTTGAGGGTCGGCGGCACGATCTGGTCGCGCAAGGACAGCACCGACAGGATGGCTTCCACGCTGCCGGAGGCGCCAAGCAGGTGGCCCATGGCCGACTTGGTCGAGGAGACCGAGACGCCGCCCTGCAGGTGGGCGCCGAAGACGTGCCGCAAGGCGGCGATTTCTGCCAGATCGCCGGCCGGGGTCGATGTCGCGTGCGCATTGATGTAGTCGATGGCCTCTGGCGCCAGGCGGGCGCGCCGCAGCGCCGCCTGCATGGCCCGTGCCGCGCCATTGCCGTCTTCCGGCGGCGCCACTGCATGGTAGGCGTCGCCCGACATGCCGTAGCCGATCACCTCGGCGTATATCCTGGCGCCGCGCGCGCGCGCGTGCTCGTATTCCTCCAGCACCATGACGCCGCTGCCTTCGCCCATCACGAAGCCGTCGCGGGCGCGGTCCCACGGCCGCGAGGCCCGTTCCGGCGCGTCGTTGAACGCCGTGGACAGCGCGCGGGCGGCGCAAAAGCCCGCCACGCCGAGCTCGCAGATGGTGCCTTCGGTGCCGCCGGCCACCATGACGTCGGCGTCGTCGAGCGCGATCATGCGCGCGGCGTCGCCTATGGCGTGCGCGCCCGATGCGCAGGCGGTGACGGTGGCGTGCGCGGGCCCGCGCAGATGGTGCTGAATGGCAATGTGTCCCGCCGCCAGATTGATCAGGTTGGACGGGATGAAGAACGGCGACAGGCGCCGCTGGCTGCCATTTTCCAGCGCCCTGGCCGCTGCCTCGATGCCGGGCAGGCCGCCGATGCCGGAACCGATCATCACGCCGCTGCGTTCCTGTTCCGCCAGTGCGGCCGGCGCCCAGCCGGCATCGCGCAGCGCTTCGGTGGCGGCGGCGATGGCGTAGACGATGAAGGGATCCATTTTCTTCAGTTCCTTGCGCTCGACCCAGTCTTCCGGACGAAAGCCGCCTTCCTCGCCCGCCGCCGGCAATTGCCCGGCAATGCGCGCCGGCAGGTGGGCGGCCGGGAAACGGTCCAGCACGCCGATGCCGCTGTGGCCCGCCAGCAGCCGCTGCCAGGTGCGCTCGGCGCCAACGGCCAGCGGGGTCAGCATGCCGATGCCGGTGACGACCACGCGGCGCAGGCCGAGCGGGTGGGGCAGAGCGTAGTGGGACGAAGACATCGCAGTCCTTTCAGCAAGTTAAACAAAGCCGAAATGTATCAGCAATCGCCAGCCGTATACCCCTGTAGGAAATGACAGGTCGGGCGCGGCTCATTTGGCGGTGCCAGGCAGCAGCTGGCGCTGGCGCGCGACGAGCATGCACGCCACCCCGGCGAGCAAGACCAGGGCGGCCACCACGATAGGCAGCAGGGTCGACAGGGGCTGCAGGGCCGCCGTGATCAGCGGCGCCACGCCCCAGGCCAGCGCATTGATCGCCGAGATCAAGCCCATCAGCTGTCCCTGGCGCTCCGTCAGCGTGCGGTTGGAGGCGATGCTGAGCAGGCAGACATAGGTCGTGGCGACGGCAATCGCCAGCGGGCCGGTCAGCAGCCACAGCACGGCCGGCGCATTGCCCAGGGCCGCCGCGGCGACCAGCGGCGGCTGGATGGACAGGCTGAGGAGCAAGATGCGCTCCAGCGCGAAACGGCGCGTGGCCCAGGGCACGATGAACAGCATGGCAACGGCAAAGCAGGTGGAGTAGTACGCCAGCAGCTGGGCTTCCTGCCAGGCGTCAAAGCGGTAATGCAGCAGCGCGAACGCGGCCATGTAGTTGAAATACATGTAGTAGCCGAGCAGGAAGATGGCCAGCAGCAGCAGGGGCTGGCGCAACTCGGGACGGCACAGCATGTGCCACAGATTGCGCCACGGGTTGGCGTTGTCGTCCGACAGCGTGCGGGTATCCGCGTAGCACAGCAGGACCAGGACGGCGCTGGCCAGCGGCAGCAGCGCCGCCCACAGATAGGGGAGCCAGAGCGCCGCGCCCTGCTGGTGCATGATGCCGCCCAGCAGCGGGCCGGCAACGAAACCGATGCCGTTGGCGGCCGTCACCAGCGCGAGGTTGGCGGCCTTGCTGTCTGCCGTGCTGAGGTCGATGATGGCCGCTTGCGCCACCGGCAGGCTGGCGGCCGTGATGCCGGCCAGCGCCCGCCCGCAGCAGATCAGCTCCAGGCTGCCCTGCCAGACGCCGAAGGCGGTCAGCGCCATGCCGCCGGCGTTGCCAAGCAAACACAGCAGCAAGACCGGTTTCCGGCCCTTGCGGTCCGACAAGGCGCCCAGCCAGGGCGAGCCCAGGCACATCATCAGCGGATAGATGGCCAGCATCAGGCCGTAGATGGCCGAGCGGAAGGCCGGCCCCTGGCTGCTGTCGAACAGCGGCGACGCATCGCCCAGCAGCAGCGGGGTCAGGGTCGGGTAGACGATGCCGATGCCGGCGGCGTCGGCGAAAATGGTACTGAACAGGGCGAGGTAAACCAGTCTGGATTTCATCTTGGACTCATCAAAATTGGCCGGGACACAGCTGCGCCCCGGCCGGAAAGGCATTAATCGGAAGCCTGGGCCAGGCGGCGCAGGCTGCTGACGGCAAAGTCGTGCAGCGTGGCCGCGTCGCGCACCTCGTCCAGCTCCAGCTGCCCCAGTTCGCGCAGGAACTCCGCATTGGCCACTTGCCGCGGCGGCGTCTGCGCGGGCTGGGGCTGGCCGAGGTCGGCGTACAGCGGCAGCAGGCGGAAGAAGGGATCGCGTTCCGCCGTCTCCTGCCTGCTGCGTTCGACCCAGCGTGCCGCGGGCGTGGCTTGCAGCGCGGGCCGGAGCGCCGCGGCGAGGGCGTCGAACGCCAGCGGTCCGAGGCTCAGGTTGCGCACGCCCGAGGCCGTGCCCAGCTTGCTGCGCCTCGCCACATAGCGCGCCACCAGCGCCGTCGGCAGCAGCGTGACGGGCATCGGCACGTCCGGGTAGGCATCCATCTGCAGGCACTTGACGGCCAGCGCGACAAAATGGTTTTGCGTGTACAGGCGGCTGTCGCTGTCGTCGAACATCAGCGGCAGGCGGTAGACGGTGGCCGGATAGCCCATGGCGATGGCCTGCGTCACCTGCAGCTCGGCCGCCAGCTTGGACTGTTCGTAGCCGGAAGCGATGGCCTCCAGGCTGGATGCGGGCAGCGGCGCCTCCGGCAAGTCGGCCAGTTCGGTGAACTGGGTCGACATGTGGTGCACGTGGGCGGCGCCGGCCTGCGCCGCGAACAGCAGCACATGGCGGGTGGCAACCACGTTGCCGTCGCGCATGGACGCATAGTCGGCAGCGTGATTGACGTGCGCCGCCGCGTGGATCACCTGGCCGACGCTGGCGCAGCATGCGGCGTAGTCGGCGGCCGACATGCCCAGCGAAGGCTGCGTCAGGTCGGCCTGGAGCACGCTCAGCCGCAGTGGCGGCAAGTCCGCATGGAAAAGCTGCCGGTAGCGCGCCGCCAGGCGCGCCATGCCGTCGTCCCCGCGCAGCGGCAAGACGATGCGGGCCGCACTTTCGCTCAGCAGCGCGTGCAGCAGGTGCATGCCCAGGTGGCCGCTGGCGCCCGTCAGCATCACGGCCTTGCCCTGCGTGATGCCGGCAGGGAAGGGCGGCAGCTCGCTCATGCGCTCCAGGTCGGCCTGGTAGGCGCGACCGGGAGACGCCGTGTCGTCGGCGGCATCGGCCGCCAGCAGGCCGTTGATGGTGGGATTGCCCACGAAGCGGCCGAAATGGATGCGCAATCCCAGCGAGCGTTCCACGGCCAGCACCATGCGCGTCAGCACCAGCGAATCGCCGCCCAGCTGGAAAAAGTTCTCGTCGACGTCCACCACTGGCACTTGCAGCAATTCCTGCCAAAGTGCGCAGAGGCGCTGCTGCAACGGCGTCAGCGCCGCGGCGGCGGCAGGCAGGCGCTGCTCGCGCTGCTGTGCCAGCCGCTGCGCCAGCAGGGCGCTGAGCGCGGCGCGGTCGACCTTGCCGCTGCTGTTGAGCGGGAAGGCGTCGAGTTGGAACAGCTGCGATGGCAGCATGTATTCGGGCAGGCGCTGGCGCAACTGCTGCAGGAGCGCGGCATCGGCCGGCGTGCGCGCGATCACGGCCGCCATGATCTGGCGCGTCGTGGCGCCGGGCTGGCCCACTTCCATCACCAGCGCGCACGCATGCTGCACGCCGGCCTGCGCCAGCAGCGCGTGCTCGATCTCGCCCAGCTCGATCAACTGGCCGCGCAGCTTGATGCGGAAATCGTTACGGCCTACGTAGTCCAGTTCGCCATCGGCCGTCCATCTGACGATGTCGCCCGTGCGATAGATGCGCCGCTGCGGCGTTTGCAGCGGATTGCCGTAGAACGGATCGGGCTGACGCACCGTGCCGATGTAGCCGCGCGCGACGCCGCTGTCGCCCAGGTACAGTTCGCCGGCCACGCCCACGGGCACGGGGCGTCCCAGCTTGTCCAGTACCCAGCAGCTGACACCGGGACACGGTTTGCCGATCAGCGCGCCGCTGCCGTGCGGCAAGGCGCGGCAGGCGTGGAAGGTGGCGTAGATGGTGGCTTCGGTCGGCCCGTACAGGTTGTGCAGCACCGTTGCCGTGCCCGATGCCAGCCATTGCTGCACGACGGGCCGCATCAGCGCCTCGCCGACGGAAATGACGTGGCGCAGGCGAGGGCAGGCAGTCAGCTCGCTCACCAGCAGGTTGAGCAGCGACGGTACCGTGCTCATCATGGTAACGCCGTGCGCCCGGCAGGCGGCCACGTGCGCGCTGCCGGCGGGACCCTCCGGCAGCAGCACCACGGTGCCGCCGCAGATCAGCGGCAAACAGTATTCGGGTACGGAAATGTCAAACGTCAGCACCGTGCCCTGCAGGAATTTGTCGCCGGGGCCGAAGCCGAAATACTCGGCCATCCACGCCAGGCGCTCGCTCAGGCCCGCATGCTCGACCAGCACGCCCTTGGGCATGCCGGTACTGCCGGAGGTGTACAGCACATACGCCAGATGGCCGCTGCCGTCGGCATACGGGCTGTTCGGTTCGAGCCGCCGGGCCGGCGGCACGACGACGGCTTGCCGCACGCGCACCTCGAGCGACTGGCCCAGGGCGATTTCCAGCACGCCCAGTTCCGCCTGCGCCCGCAGCAGCGCCTGCATTTCCTCGGCGGGGCGTTCGCTGCTGGTCAGCACCAGCGCGCAGCGCGCCGTCTGCAGCATGTACAGCGAGCGCTGCGGCGGATGCTGCAGGTCCAGCGCGACATAGGCGGCGCCGCATTGCCACAGCGCGAGTATGGCGATCACCGATTCCGGACAGGCGGCGCGCGGCATCATCAGGCCGACCGTGTGTTCCTTGCCGATGCCCAGCGCCGCCAGCTGCGTGGCCAGCTGCTGCACGTGGTGGCGCAGCTGCGCATAGCTGAGGCCTTGTTCGCCCCATTCCAGCGCCGGCGCCGTGGGATGGCGCTCGGCCTGCAGCAGGAATTGCTCGTGCACGGGCAGCGTTCTCGCGCCGACCGGCATGGCGGCGGCGAGCGGCGCCGTGCCCGGGCCCTGGCCGCCCAGCAGGCAGCGCTGTTCGGCGGCCGACAGCATGGACAGCTGCGCCACGGTCTCGTCGCCGCCGCCCGCCAGCTGCGCCAGCAGCGCGGCATAGTGCGCCGCCATGCGCGCCATGGCGGGCTGGCTGAAGGCGCTGCAGCGGAACTTGAGCAGCATGTCCCAGCGGCCCTGGTACTGCGTGATCCACAGGCTCAGGTCGAACTGCGCCAGCTGCTGCGGAATCGTCAGCGGCGTCAGCGTCGCCGCGCCGGCTTCCAGGTGCATTTCCGCGGCATCGAAGAAATTGAAATAGCTTTGCAGCGGATCGTGGCCCTGCACTGCCGCCTTCAGCCGTTCGTCGCGCATCAGCTGGGCCAGCGGGATGTCCTGGAACTCCAGCAGCTCGAACAAGGCGGCCGAGACGCCGCGTTCCAGCGCCGTGCCGCTGACGCCTTCGTCGATGTCGACGACCAGCGGCAGCACGTTGACGAAGTGGCCCACCGTGTGGCGCCAGCGCTGCTGGGTGCGGCCATTGAACGCCACGCCGGTCAGCACCCGCTGCTGGCCGCTGTAGCGCGCCAGCAGCAACAGCCAGGCCGCCAGGCATACGCTGGCGCGGCGGCTGGCCGGCAGCGCGCGCAGCCGCTCCATGGCTGCCGGCGACAGCGGTATCGCCACGCTGTCGCCCGCGGCGGCCGGCGAGGCCGTGCGCTCATACGGCAGGTCGAGGCGCAGCAGGCTGCCATCCTGCGCCAGCAGCTGCGGCGCGATGTGGCCGGCGGCCCGCGCCACGGCGTCCGCGCCGAGCTGGCGCTGGCTGGCGGCAAAGTCGCGGTATTGCGCCACCGTGCCCGGGCTGTCCGATGGCGGCAGGCCGCACAGGGCGGCCGCCAGCTGCTGGCCCACGTAAAACATGGCGCTGGCATCCATCAGCACATGGTTGGAGCTCAGGACCAGGTAGCCGGTGCCGTCGTGCGCACGCAGCAGCGTCACGCGCGTGGCAAAGCTGTCGTGCAGCGATGGCGCCGCGGCCAGCATGTCCGCTATCTGGGCCAGCGCCGCGGCTTCGTCCTGCACCGGTTGCTGCCGGATGGCGCTGGCCGCCTGCGCGGTGGCTGGCGCATGCACGACATAGGCGGGGCCTGTTTCCTGGTCGTCGCCGTCCACCGTCGCGCGCAACAGTTCATGCGCGGCGATCAGTGCGTCCCAGCGGGCTTGCAGGGCGGCGATGTCCAGGCCCGTGCCATCGATGCGCCAGCCGATGGCGCACTGATAGGCGTTGCCGGCATCCTGGCGCTGCTGTTCGTACCACAGTGAGAATTGCCCGGGCGACAGGGGAATGCGCTGCGCGGCCGTCACGGCGGCCGGGGCGGCGTCGGCCGCCTGCACGGGCGCAGCTGGCTGCAGGCCCGCCAGGCGCTGGCGCAGCTCGGCCAGCGTGCCGCCTGCCAGCAGCAGCGCGACGGGAATGCTGCGGCCCAGCTGGCTTTGCAGCTCGCTGCGGATGCGGATCAGACCCACGGAATCGAGGCCCAGCTGCTCCAGCGTTGCCTGCTCATCCAGCGCGTTGGCGGCATGGCCCGTTTCGCTGGCGATCAGCTGGGCCAGCAGGTCGCCGCCCGCGTCGTTGGGGCTGGCCGTCGGGGATGGCAGGGCCTGGCTTGGCGCGGCGGCGGGCGCCAGCGCGTACACGGCGTAATGGCCGTGGCGTGCGGGGCTTGCCAGCAGCGCGGCGAGCGTGGCGCAGCCCCGTGCCGGGGCCATCGGCGCCAGCTGGCGCAGCGCGCGCGACCGTTTTCCCTGCGCCAGGCTGCGCATCATGCCGGCGCCGTCCCACGGTCCCCAGTCGATCACGGTGGCGGGCAAGCCCTGCTGCCGGCGCTGGTCCGCCAGCAGCTGCAGTCCCGCATTCGCGGTCGCGTAGCTGAACTGGCCGGGCGATTCCAGCAGCGCGGCCAGCGACGAGAACAGTACGAAGTGTTCGAGCTCCGCATGCCGCGCGGCGTGCCGGTGCAGCAGCCATGCGCCGCCCAGCTTGGCGCCGAGCACCCGCTGCAGCTGCGCGGCGTCGATGTCGCCGATGGGCCGGTCGTCCAGGCTGCCGGCCAGGTGGAACAGGCCATGCATGGGTGCGCTGCAGGAGGCCAGGACGGCGCTGGCTGCCGCCGCATCGTCCAGGTCTGCCTGCAGCAGTTGCAGTGCCACGCCGTGCGTGACCAGCTGCCTGAGCCAGGCCTGCTGTTCTTCCGTCGGCGCGCTGCGGCTGATGAGCACGAGGCTGCGGCAGCCGCCGTGCTGTACCAGATAGTCGGCCAGGTGGCGGCCTATGCCGCCGAAAGCGCCGCTGATCCAGTAGGTGCCGTCGGCGCGGCAGCAGGGCTGGTCCGGCGCCGCGGCCAGCGCCACGCGCACCGTGCGCCGCTGCGCCAGGGTGCCGGCGCGCAGCCGCCACAGGTTGGCGGCGATGCTGCCGTCGGCCAGCCCCGCCGGCTGCGCGCGCACGGCGATGGCTGCGGCGGCGATGGCGCCGCCGCCGGCGTCGCTGTCCACCCAGCTGACGTCGAGCGCCGGCAGTTCGCTGCGCAAGTTCGTTGCCAGCGCCTGCGCCAGCGCGCGGCGCGTGTGCGCGGCTTCGTCATCGGCATGGATGGCGATCTCGGCGAGACATAGCTGCAAGGGCTGGCCCGGCTGCCGGTCCAGCAGCACTTGCAGCGCCTGGCGCCAGCTGCCCACCCAGCGTGCCAGCGCGGCGGCATCGGCCGGCTGCGGGTGGGCCGGGTCCAGCAAGATCAGGATGGTGCGCAGCGGGGCCGCAGCCGATTCCGCGCCATGCAGCCTGCCATCGGCATCCCACTGGGCATGGCGCGTATGCACGTCGGCTTCGGCCAGCCATTGCACGCATGCGGCGGGCAAGGTGCTGCTGGCTGCGGCGGCCACCAGCCACTGTTCGCCGGCTGCCGCGCGGGCCGGCTCGCCCGCAGGGACAGGGTGCGCCACCCAGTCGACCGCATGCAGCGGCAGGGGGGCAGGCACGTCCGGCGCGCCCAGGCCCAGGGCCGCGCAGCTGACTTCGCCCAGCACGCCGATGCAGCGGCCCTGCTCGGAATACAGCCGCAGTTCGCCATCGAGGAAGCCGGCGGGCGCTGGCCGCAGCACGGCCTGGCAGAAAATGGTGGCATTCCAGAGCGCGCCGGCGTCGAACCAGGCGCTGCCGACCGAGACCGGCACATAGGCCTGCGCCGGATCGCCGGCGCAGATGCCCAGGGCATGCAGGCAGTTGTCGAGCAGGGCCGCATGCCACACAGGCAGGCTGGCCGCGGGCGCGTCCGGCGGCAGGATGCGGACCCACAGCTCGCCGTCCGATACCCGGTGGCTGGCCTGTACCCGCTGGAACAGGGGACCGTAGCTTACGCCGCGCTCGCGGTAGTGCGCATAGAAGGGCGCGGCATCGTCCCACCGCGCCGCCGCGCCCGGAGCGTCCGCGCCGACGGGGCGCTGCGCCGCGCTCCAGCAGGCCCGCACTTCCGCGTGCAGCGCCCGCGCCTGTGCGGGCGCGCTGTAGCGCAGCTGATACGCCTGCCTGGCATCGGGGCCGCCGATTTCCACCGTCAGCGGGGTAGCGGTGTCGGCCGCCAGCGCCAGCGGCTGGTGGATCAGCAGATCCTGCAGCGTCAATTGCGGCGCGGCGGCGCCTGCCGCCTGCGGCAGCCAGCGTTGCGCCAGGCTGAAGGCGCTGGACAGGTAGTACATGCCGGGCAGGACGG
Source organism: Janthinobacterium sp. P210006 (assembly GCF_036231885.1). NCBI lineage: Bacteria > Pseudomonadati > Pseudomonadota > Betaproteobacteria > Burkholderiales > Oxalobacteraceae > Janthinobacterium > Janthinobacterium sp. P210006. The sequence continues at coordinate 1,648,089 of NZ_JAZARD010000001.1, forward strand.
CAGCGCCTTGGATGACGTGCTGCTGCAGCCAGCTGTCGCCGGCCTGGGGATCAAGGCTCAGTTCATGGCGTATCGCCAGCGCCGCGACCGGCGGCACTGGCGCCGTTGCAGCGGCACCCTGGACGGGCAGGCCGGCATGCCACGAGGCCGGCTGGAAGTGCTCGCGCTGGAATGGATACAGCGGCAGGCCGTCCTGCACCGGATGTTTCTCCTGGGCGGCGAATTGCTGCATCGCCTGGCGCGGATCGAGCGCGCCCTGTTCGTTCAGGATGCCCATTGCGCGCAGCACGGTGGGGACGTCGTCGTGGCGGATGTCCAGGCTGGGCAGGCAGGGGATGGCGCGGCCGGCCAGGTGCGCGGCGCTGGCTGCCAGCGGGGTCAGCACGGCGCGCGGGCCGATTTCCAGCACCAGGTCCGGCGCGTCCGCCAGCAGGCGCGCGATGGCGCCGGCAAAGTCGACGGGCGTTTGAATCTGCCCGCTCCAGTAGCGCAGCTGGTCGACGCCGTGTTCCAGCGCGGCCGGATCGTCACTTTCCACCGAGCTGTAAAACCGTATGGCGACGCTTGGCGCGTGCAGCGCCGGCACCATCGCCGCACAGCTGGCAGTGAACTGTTCTGCCGCCGGCGCCATCAGCGGCGTATGGAAGGCGCCCCGGGTGGCCAGCGGCGTGCAAACCAGGCCGGCGTCCGTGGCGGCCTGCGACAGTTGCGCGAGCGCCGCAGCGTGGCCCGCCACCACCACCGATTGCGGGCCGTTGCGCACGGCGATCCAGAGCGCCGGTTCCGCGGCGCAGATGCGTTCGAGCAGCGGCGCCAGCTGCTGCGGCGTGGCGGCCACGGCCAGCATGGCGGAGTCGCTGGCGGCGCAGGCCGCCTCCATGGCGTCGGCCCTGGCCAGCAGCATGCGCACGGCCACGTCGAAGTCCATCACGCCGGCCACGCAGGCCGCGGCGTATTCGCCAACGCTGTGGCCCAGCACCGCTACCGGCCGCAGGCCCAGCGCGCGCCAGAATTCGGCCAGCGCATACTCGATCAGGAACAGCGACAGCTGGGCGCTGCGCTGACGTTCGCGTCCGCTCGGCTGGCGCAGCTCGGCGGCGCCGGCAAACAGGGTGTCGAGGATGGGCGTAGCGTCGCCCGCCAGGCGGTCGAGGCGGGCGGCCAGCGGATCGAGCAGCGAGCGGAACAGGGTGTTTTGCAGGTACAGCTGGCGCGCCATGTTGGTGTACTGGCTGCCCTGGCCGGTGAACACGAGGGCGACCCTTGCCTTGGCCGGGCGCGCCCGCAGCGGCGTGTCCAGGCGCCGCAGCAGCTGCGCCGCCAGATCGGCGGCATTGTCGCCGGTGACGCACAGGCGCGCCTGGTTCCACAGCTGCCGATGGAACAGCGCATGGTGGCAGACGGCTGCGGCGGAAGGCGCATCCGCGCGCGCCAGCCAGCCGGCATAGTACTGCACCAGCGCCTGCAGTGCGTCGGTGCTGCGGGCCGACAGCTGCAGCAGCTGCGGGCCGTCTGTCATGGCCGGCGCCGGCGTATGGCCGGTTTCGCCGAGCAGCACGTGCGCATTGCTGCCGCTCATGCCGAAGGAGCTGACGCCGCCGATGCGGCGGCTGTCGCCGGGCCAGGCCAGCGCTTGCGCGGGCAGGACGGCATGCGGCAAGGCGCTGGCGACGGCTTCGTCGATGTCGTGCGCATGGCAGTGCGGCGCGATGCGGCGCTGATGCAGGCACAGCGCCATCTTGATGATGCCGGCAATGCCGGCGGCGCCTTCGCAGTGGGCGATGTTGGCCTTGGCCGCGCCGAGGAACAGGGGCGTGTCGCGCTGGCCGAAGACCTCGCCCAGCGCGGCCAGTTCGATGCGGTCGCCCAGTTCCGTGCCGGTGCCGTGGGTTTCGATGTGCGATACCTGTTCCGGCGTCAGGCCGGCGTCGCGCAGCGCCTGTTCCATCAGGCGCCGCTGGGCGCTCTTCGATGGCGCGGTGATGCCGTTGCTGCGGCCGTCGCTGTTGATGGCGCTTCCGAGCACATGGGCGTACGCGCGCATGCCGCGCGATGCCGCTTCGGCGGCCGGCAGCAGCACGATGGCGCCGACGCCTTCGCCGCGCGAGAAGCCGTCGGCATGGCGGGTGAACGGCTTGCAGCGGCCGTCGGCCGCCAGCATGCCGGCAGCGGCGAGGTCGGCGCTGTAGTCGTGCGCCAGGATCAGCGACACGCCCGCCACGATGGCCATGCCGCAGCGTCCTTCGCGCAGCGCTGAAACGGCCTGGTGCAGCGCCACCAGCGACGATGAACAGGCCGTGTCGACCACCAGGCTGGGGCCTTCCAGGCCGAAATGGTAGGACAGGCGGCCGGCCGCCATGCTGCCCAGCGCACCGCGGCTCAGGTAGCCGTTATAGTCGCCGCTGGCGGCCATGCGCCGGCCGAAATCGCTGGTGCTGACGCCGACAAACACGCCGCATGGCTTGCCGCGCAGCGCTGCCGGATCGAGGCCGGCATCCTCGAGCGCGTGGTAGGCGCATTCGAGCAGAAGGCGGTGCTGCGGGTCCATGTAGGCGGCTTCCTTGGGCGCGATGCCGAAGCTGCCGGCGTCGAACAGCCACGGCGAGCGCCGCAGATAGCCGCCGTGGCGGGCGGCGGCGGCCAGGCCGTCGCGGGTGGCGCTGTCGAAGCGCTCGGCCGGCAAGGCGCCCGTGGCGTCGACGCCATGCATCAGCACGTGCTCGTAGCCGGCCAGGGTGTCGGCCGGGCCGGGCAGCTCGCAGGCCATGCCGACGATGGCGATGTCGCACGGGGAGGGGAGGTTAATGGCGTTCATGGTCAGATCCTTGATGGGAGGAAGTCGCGGCTGCCGGCAGCGCCTGCAGCACGCGCTGGGCCGAGCGCAGCGCGCCTTCGAAAAAGCCCTGGAAGTCGGAATAGGCTTCGCCGCAGATATGCACCTGCGGCGCGCGGCCGTCCTGGCCGATGGCGAACGCGGCCAGGGTTTGCATGACCTGTTCCGAATCGCGCCCCGGTTTCCAGAAATGCACGCCGGCACCGAAAGGCGCCGCGCTCCAGTCGCACAAACCCCATTCGAGCAGGTGCGGCTCGTCGTCGCGGCCAAAGGTCTGCTGCAGGGTGCGCACCAGCGCCTGGCGCAGGCGTGGGTCGCCGCTGCGTACCGGCCGGTCCTTGTGGGGGAAGCGCGCGCCTGGCGCGTCGCTCAGGTTGGCCCAGTAATGGCACCATGGGTCGTCGTTGTAAAACATCGCCAGGCCGTAGGCCTCGGGCTTGTCCGGATGCGATTCGAAGTGGGCGGCGCGGGTCGTGGCGCCTTCGCCGCTGCCGGGCGCGGCGCCAGGCGCCCACCAGGGATCGGCCATCACGCACGAGGCCCAGACGATGGGAAAGCACAGCACGGCGTCCAGGCAGGCCTGCACGGGCGCAGGCAGCGAGGGAGCCAGCGATTCCAGGGGGCTGCGCGGCAGGGCCAGGATCAGGCGCCGGGTGCGCAAGGTCACGGGCGCGCCCGCATGCCGCAGCTGCAGATCGAGTTCGCCATCGGCGCGTTCGCCGAAGGCCAGCAGCTGGTGGCCCACGTGGATCGCGACGCCGGCCGCGCGCACGGCCTGTTCGGCCACATCGATCAGCGCTTGCATGCCGCCGTGCGGAATGTACGAGGGGCGCTGCATCAGGCGCATGTCGAGCAGCTGGCAGATCCAGTCGGCCGCATTGGGATTCTGGTTCTTGAAGTTGTAGAACGCGCCTTTTTCGCGCGTGAACTCGACGGCTTCATGGCTCAGCACCTCGGCCAGCACGTTCCACATGCCCTGCCGGTACAGCGGACGTCCGCCAAACTGCGCCTGGCGGCGCAAGCGGGCCTTGTCGGCGGCCCGGCCCGGGCGGTCCAGCCGGTCGGCGGCCAGCGGCCACTGGTCGCCAAGGACTTGCGCGATGCCGTGCCACAGCAGCGCCCAGGCGACGTCGCCGCCGGCGGCCTGCTTCACCACGGCATGTTCGGCGGGCGTCAGCCGCGCGTTGTCCGGGCGGATGGCCGAGCAGGCCTCGTGCGACGTGATGGGGGTGATGACGAGCCCCAGCTGCCGCACAAAGTCGTCCATCAGGGGCTGCAGGTCCGGTTCGATGCGCACCGCGCCGAATTCGGCGCGGAACTCGCCGTCCAGCATGGGCTCGGTCTGCACGCGGCCGCCCACCGCTTCCAGCGCTTCGAACAGCTCGATGCGCAATTCCGGCTGGCGCCGCTTGAGCTGCAGCGCCAGGTACAGGCCCGTGATGCCGCCGCCGATGATGCAGATATCGCTGCTGGTTTGCATGCTCATCCTTATGCCATGGCGTGGTCGGCGGACGCGGCGCTGTCATGCTGCCGCGCGGCGATGGCTTGCGCCAGCAGTTCCAGCGTGAAGAATTCAAACAGTTCTTCGGCACGCAGGCGCACGCCGAAGTCCGTGCTGACGCGCAGCGCATACATCTGCACGCCGAGCGAATCGAGGCCCAGTTCGGCAAACGGCAGGTCGTGCTCGAGGGCGGCGCCGGGCGTGCCCAGCGTGTCGGCCAGGGCCGCTGCCAGCCGGTCTATGCAGGCGGCCGCCGGCGCCGCTGCCGGCGCCGGCGCGGCCTCGCCGCCGAACATGGCTTGCAGGGATTTGCGGTCCGCCTTGCCGCTCAGCGCCTGGCGCGGGATCTCGCGCAGCGGCAGGTATTGCTTGGGCAGCCAGGCAGGGGGCAGGGAGCGGGCGGCATGGGCGGCCAGCGCGTCGAGCCAGCGGACGTCGGCCTCGGCGCCCGCCCGGGGCACCAGCGCCGCGACCAGGCGCGTCCCCGCCAGCAGGGCGGTGACGTCGTCCAGCAGCCCGGAGTCGAGCAGCACGGCTTCGATTTCCGCCAGCTCGACCCGCTGGCCGTTGACCTTGACCTGGTCGTCGACGCGGCCGATGCAATGCAGCTGGCCCGCGGCGTCGACGCGGCAGACGTCGCCGGTCAGGTACAGGCGACGGTACAACTCCGTGGATTCGGGCTCGGATAGCGGATTCGGAATGAATTTGCGCGCGGTTTCGGCGGCATCGTTGACGTAGCCGTTGGCCAGGGCGGCGCCGCTGATGCACAGTTCGCCTTCGAGGAAGGGACTGAGCCGGTGCACCAGGCCGTCGCCGTCGCGCAGGTAGAAGCGCGTGTGCGGCACGGGCTCGCCTATCGGCAGCGAATCGGCGGGCTGGCCGTCATAGCGCCAGGCGCTGGCCATGATGGTTGCTTCGGTCGGTCCGTAGACGTTATAGATGCCGGCGGCCGGCAGCAGCGCGCTGGCGCGTGCGGCCAGCGCCGGCCGGAAGACCTCGCCGCCGACGCACATGGCGCGCATGGAGGTGCAGCGCTCCACGCCCGGCGTCTGCAGGATCAGGCCGAGCATGGTGGGCACGGTGGTCATGTGGGTTGCCTGGTGGCGCTCAATGGCGTCGACGATGCGGTCGCCGTCGATATTGCGCTCGCCGCCCAGGAAGGCGATGCGGGCGCCGACCATCAGCGGCGCCATCAATTCATGCATTGACGGGTCGAAGCACGGATGTATGCTTTGCAGCCAGCAGTCGCCGGCCTGGACGTTCAGGTAGCGCACGATCCAGCTGAAATGGTTGTAGGCGGCCGCGTGCGAGACTGCGACGCCCTTCGGCTGGCCCGTCGACCCGGAGGTGAAGATGATGTACAGGGGCGCCGTCACCGGCACCGGCGGCGCCATGTCGGCATTGGACAGGCCGAGGGCGTCGTGCTCGGCCTGCGCACACGGCAGCACGTTCAGCGTGGTCTCGGCCGCCATGCGGCGCTCGCTCAGTGCCGTCAGCAGCAGGCGCACGCCGGCCTGCTGGGCGATGCGCTGCAGGCGTTCGGTCGGACATTCGATATCCACGGGCACGTACACGGCGCCGCACTTGGCCAGCGCCAGCAGCAGCAGCGTCCGGCTAGGCTCATGCGCGCTGCAGACGGCGACGCTTTCCCCCGGGCGGACTTGATGCACCGCCTGCAGCAGGCGCGCCAGGCGATTGGCGCGCGCATTGAGTTCGCCATACGATACGGTGCTGCTGGCCGAGCACAGCGCCGGCAGCGCGGGCGTCAGACGGGCCTGGCGCTCGACCAGCTGGTGCGGATATTCAGGAGTGTAGGATGTGCTCATGGTTGGACTCTCGGTGCGTTTGTATCAGTTGGGCCAGGCTGTCGGCATGGGGCTCGGCCAGCATGGAAAAATGGTTGCCGGGGACTTCGATGCCCGGCTGGCGGTAGGCCAGGGCGGCCGCGTTCCAGCTGGCGATGAACGGCTGCCGGGCATGCAGGCGCAGGCAGCTGGCGCCGTCGGTGCCGCCCGGCGTGGGCCGGTAGCGCTGCAGCAGGGCCAGGCAGGCGTTGCGGTTGCTTAACACTTCATCGATGCGGCCCTTGGGCATGCGCTGCGCGATGCGCGCCGCCAGCTCGCCGGCGTCGAGCCGGCCGGCGACCTGCTGCTCGGACATTTCGGGATGCAGGGCCAGAAACAGGGTCAGCATTTCGTTGCCGGCGTCGCTCTGGCGGTCGCGCGCGGCCATGGCCAGCGAAGGGTCCAGCAGCACCACCTGTTCGACCTGCTTGCCGACGCTGCGTAGTATCAGCGCCATTTCGGCCGCGACGATGGCGCCGAAGGAATGGCCGCCGATGCGGTAGGCCGCCGCGGGCGCACTGCTCAGCAGCATCCTCACGTAGTGCGCCGCCAGGGTCTGTATGCTGGGCTGGCGGCGGCCGGCCTGCCGCAGGCTGAATGCATACACGCGGCAATTCAGGCGGGCTGCCAGCGCGGCAAACGGGGCGGCGCTGCCGTCGGCGCCATGCACCAGGTACAGCGGCGGCTGCGGCGTGATGGCCCGCGGCAGGCCCAGCGCGCGCGACAGTTCGACGATCGATTCGGCCTCCAGCGTGTGCGCCAGGCTGGCGGCGGCCAGCTGCCAGGCTTGCTGCAGGGCCTGGCCGCCCGGCGCGCCGCGGATGCTCCAGTCGTCATTCGGCAGCGGGTCGGACGGCGCCAGTATCACGCTGCGCTGGGGCGCGCGGATTTCAATCCTGGCGAGCGTCAATGCCTGCGCCGGGCTGCAGGGAGCGCTGCCGGCAGCGGGCGCTTCGCACGCGTCCAGCAGCTGCCGCAGCCATGCCGAGGCATCGTCGCCGGCCGGTTTCAAGGGCAGTCCCGTCCAGTGCAGCAATATCTGCGTCCGGTGGCCGTAGATTTGCTGGCAGGCATGTAGCAGTGCCGCCAGCAGGCTCAGTTGTACTGGCTGGCCGTACAGCCGGGACATGTGCTGGCGCAGCTGTTGCAGCGTGTCGCGTGAAGATGGAGGACTCATGCGGGTGATCCAGTGTAGGCGGTTGGAGCGGGCCATTGGACTACAGATGGGGGCACCGTATAACTGGAGGAAATGACAGTTTCGGCGCGTGGGCGAGGTTTCTATACTTGTCCGCGATTCGCCCGTCGGCTGATGCCTGCGGCCCTGACCATGTCGCCTATGAGGAATTCAATGGAAACCCCAACCGTCTCTGCCACGCAAGCCATCCTGGACGATGTGCGCGCGTACTTGCAGAGCAAAAGCAATCTGCCCGTCACCGAGGAACACGCTACTACCAAGCTGCTGGCCAAGTCGTTTGACGAGGAAGAAATCCGCCATCGCCGCGCCGCGTTTGCCACCAATGGCGAGATCGACTGTACCGCGGTGCTGGCGAATTACGAGTTATTGCATGGTATTAAATACCTGGACCGCCTGATCAATAACAGCGGCCACGAGGTGCCGGCCCGCGCGGCCATCGCCATCTTCCGCGGCGCCGAGATTTGCCTGAACAACCTGGTGGTGCTGGCGCGCCGCATCACCGACGACGTCAAGCGCGGCCATATGGCCGATGCTTCGCTGAAGATCGGCTGGGCCAATCGTTTCCACGAAACCTTGTACAGCCTGTCGCAGCTGCTGGTGCAGGTGGACCAGGGCGGCCGGCAGGGCGACAGCATCAGCATCCGCGATTCGGTCGTATTCCAGGACTATCTGGTGCAGGCGGCCCGCATGCACGCCATCCTGCGGGCCGAGGCCACCGAGCAGCACAGCGACCTGGGCGACAAGGATCTCGACGATCCGCAGCGCTTTGTATTCTTCCACAGCTTCGTCAACAGCAATTATGAAGCGATCTGGCTCAGCGCGATGGAACAGGTGCGCCTGCCCGGCGTGGTGCGCGAACCGGGCGAGGATGTCGCGACGTTCTATCAGCGCCTGATCCAGAACGACGAGGTGCGCGAAGCGGTCAACTGCGTCGACCTCAAGGACCCGACCTGCCTGATGCAGTTCCGCGCCTACCACCAGATCAGCGAAGTGCTGGTGGGCCTGGTCAATGAAGTGGCCAGCGAGATCATCGTGGCCTTGCTGGGCAACGAGCAGGGCACGTTCGGCGCGCACGCGCGCTCGCTGGCCCTGTGCAGCAAGCTGCTGCAGGTGGTGACCGACAATATCCGTCCCATCGTCCGCACGCTCAGCCCGAAAGCGTATTTCGCCATCCGTCCGGCGCTGGGCATCACCAGCGGCTCGCATTCGCACAACTTGCGCAAGGGGCTGTTCCTGACGATCTATCCGTCGCTGGTCAAGTCCCTGCGCCTGCAGCTGGCGGCGATGGACGAACAGCTGGCGGCCGACGACGAGCGGCTGCAGCAGATCGTGCTGGCGCTGCTGCAGCAGCACGGCGACCCGCGTGCCGACATCCTGCGCCAGGTGGTGTACATGCATCAGTACGTCCGTACCTGGCGCGACGAACACATGCAGTTCGTGAAGACGCAGATCGGCGTCAGCCCCGAGGACATGACGCCTACCGCATCGATTTCGGGCGCCGAAAACGCGGCGGTGACGGCCAATGGCTTCCGCCAGGCGCACAAGAACGATCCGATCGCCCCCTTGTACCAGGCCCTGCTCGGCAAGTCGCCGGTGCCGCCGCTGCCTATCGTGCACAAGGGCGGCTTCGATGAATACATGGCGCATTTCACCGCCAATGCGGTGAAAGAAATGTATGCCGACGTGCAGGACCGCGCGCAGCGCAAGCGTCCCGCCAGGATGGCCAGTTGAGCGGCCTGCCGCTCGTGGTGGTGACCGGCGCCGGTTCCGGGATCGGCGCGGCGGTGGCGCGGCGATTCAGCGCCGCCGGCCATCCGCTGCTGCTGATCGGCCGCCGCAAGGCGGCGCTGGAGGCGCTGGACTTGCCGCAGTCCATCTGCGCCGCGCTGGACGTGGGCGACGCCGCGGCGGCGCAGGACGCCGTGCGCCTGGCGGAGCAGCGCTATAGCGCCGTTGACTGCCTGGTCAACAGTGCCGGCGTCATGCGGCTGGCCGATGCCGCCGGGCAGGATGCGGCGGAGTTTGCCGAGATGCTCAATACCAACGTCGTCGGCAGCGTCAATCTGATTCAGTGCGTGCTGCCCGGCATGCTGCGCCAGCGGCGCGGCACGGTGTTCAACGTCAGCTCGATCGCCGGCCGCCAGGCGTTTCCCATGCATGCCGGTTATTGTGCCTCCAAGTTTGCCGTGCACGGCTACACGGCGGCACTGGGCCTGGACATGGCTGCGCACAATATTCGCGTCAGCACCGTCTCGCCCGGGGTCGTCGAGACGCCCCTGCTGCACAGCACCACCTCGGCGCCGGCGCGCGCCATGTTCGAGCAGTGGCTGGGCACGCTCGATTCCCTGCTCGCCCCGGAAGATGTGGCGGGCATCATCGCGTTTGCCTACCAGTTGCCGCAGAACGTGTGCATGCGCGAAATCTTCGTCACGTCCACCTCGCAGGGCTCCTAGCGGCGGTGCGGGGAAATCACACCCATCCCCGCCAGCCGCAGTGCGTGATGACGGTGTGTGCATCGAGCAAGTCGTAATAGACGCAAAACCGGGCGCCGGCGTGCAGGCGTGGCGACAGCGCCTGGTCGATGCGAAACGTCAGGGTACGCCGGGCCTGGTCGAACGCGATCAACGTGACGGCGCTGAAATCGAAGTAATAGCCGACCGTGGGAAAGGCGGCCTTGAAAAAGCTTTCCTTGGCAGAAAACACCACCGTCACCAGAAACTCCAGGGTATTTGCATTGTTGAGCTGGAGCAGCACGGCCAGCTCCGGCCCGCCAATCGCCGTGTTCAGCAATGCTTCGCGCATGTCCGCACCGACTACCGCCTCGATGTCGATGCCGATGGCTTCGTGATGCCGGGCCGGCAAGGCGACCGCGGCGGCATAGCCGCCGGCGTGGCTGATGCTGCCTGCCACCCCGGCAGGCCACAGTGGCTGGCGCGACGGGCCGGTGCCGATCTGTCCGCCGGCCAGGTCCAGCCGCGCCAGCGCGGCGCGCGCCGCCAGCCGTCCGAAAAAATACTCCGCTTGCCGTTTCGGCACGCTGTGCGCGATAGCGGCGGGCAGGGCGATGCCATGTTCATGAAAGGCGGCGGCGCGGAAGGGATACGGCTGGTAATGAATGATGGTGATGGGCAGTGCGCCCCCGTCGCTGTCGCCCGCTTCGTGGATGAACGGCAGGGGAAGCTGCTGCGTCCCGGCCATGATCATTTCTGCACGCTTCATTGCACCCGCTCTTTCATGGAAATGGACATAGACTACCCGATTGCCGCCATCGCGCACGACATTGCCGCCCATCGCCGCGGCTGCGCAACGGGATGACTGTCATGGCGTCCCATGCGGGGCCTGCTGCAGCGCCGCCACCGGCAACTGGAAGAAGCGCGGCACCATGGCGGGCGACAGCTCGTCGCCGCCGTCCGTCATGGCCAGGCGGCCGCTGAGCAGCAGCATCACGTAGCCGTGGCCCAGCGACCAGCCGGCGCTGGCGGCGGCCTTGTCCCAGCGCGCGTCGAGGCCCGCTTCGCGCACGGCCGCGCCGGCCGTCTGCAGCACATAGTGAAAGCACGCCTGCGCCGCCTCCTGCAGGGCGGGAAACTGGCGCACGTCCTGGTGCTCGAACATCAGCCGGTAGTGGGCGGGCGCGGCCAGCGCGAATTCGATGTATTGCTGGCCCAGTAGCTGGAAACGCTGCTCGGCGGGCAGGCTGGCCGGCGGCGGCAGTTCCGCCTCCCACTTGGCGACCAGGCTGGCGAAGCCGGCCGCCGCCACCTGGGCAAGCAGGGCTTCCTTGCTGGGGAAGTGGCGGTACACGGCGGCGATCGACACGCCCACCGTGCGCGCCAGTTCGCGCAGCGAGAGGGCGGCGTCGTGCTGCTGCGCCAGTTGCGCGATGGCGGTGGCGACCAGGGTGTCGCGCAGGTTGCCGTGATGATAGGTAGTCGTTGTCGTCATTCTATGTTATCGCTGTTCACATTGTCGTGTATGATGGCCATGTTATCACTGAACACATGGAGAGCATATGCAAGAGATGAGCAACGTGGTTCGCGCCGTGGCCTTGCCGCCCGGTGCCGGCATCGCCCCCTTGTATCCGGGCAGCAACCTGGCCGACGCGTACGCCGTGGGGTTGCCCACCGCGCAGGCGCGCCAGATGGACATGCAGAGCCTGGCGCGCCAGCTGCTGGGCAGCCAGCCGGGCTGGGCGCGCAGCCTGATGGTGCTGCGCGACGCCATCGTGGCGCGCTTCGGCATCCAGACGGCCAGGCAGCTGGAAGCGAAGCCAGGCAAGCGCATCGGCATCTTCCGCATCTATGCCGTCAGCGACGACGAGATCATCGTGGGCGAGGATGACAGCCACCTGGACTTCCGCCTGTCGGTGCTGCGCAACAGGGACGCGGGGCGGCATGGCAGCGTGACCGTGGCCAGCGTCGTGCGCTGTCACAACTGGGTGGGGCGCGCCTACATCCTGCTGATCCGGCCCTTCCACAAGCTGATCGTGCGGCGTTCGCTGGCACGGGCCGTCAGGCAAGGCTTTGCCTGAGCGGTCTGAGCAGGGAGCGTGACGGTGCGGGCAATCTTGCTTATTCATGGCCGGTATTGCATACTGCACCACCAGCCTCATCACGATTCCCATGAACGATACGCTTCTCCTGCTGGGTTTTGCCACCACGCCGCTTGAACTGATTTCCTTTGTCCTGGCACTGACAACCGTTGCGCTGAACATCCGCCAGAATCACTGGGCGTGGCTGTTCGCCATCATTTCCTCCGCCGCCTACGGTTTCGTGTTTTTCGAATCGCGCCTGTATGGCGACATGGCCTTGCAACTGCTGTTCATCAGCGTCTCGTTCTGGGGCTGGTACCAGTGGCTGCATCCGGCCAGCGGCGGCAAGATCCTGCCCGTCACGCGCCTCGATGGACGCGGCTGGCTGGCCTGCGCCGCGGGCTGGCTGATCGGCTTCCTGCTCATCGCCTGGCTGCTGACGACGACGGACACGGATGTGCCCCATGCGGACGGCTTCCTCACGGCCGGCAGCCTGGTGGGCCAGTTCCTGCTGTCGCGCAAAAAACTGGAAAACTGGATCGCCTGGATCATCGTCGACGTGCTGTACGTGTGGCTGTACGTGCACAAGGGCCTGACCCTGACGGCCGTGCTGTACGCCTTTTTCGTGGTCATGGCCATCATCGGCTTGCTGGCGTGGAAAAAATCGGCGCCAGCCGCGCCCGGCGCCATGGTACTCAAGTGATGGCGCCTTTGGTGCGCGTGGCGATCCTGGGCGCGGAATCGTCGGGCAAGTCGACCCTGGCGGCCGCCCTGGCCGAGCGCCACGGCACCGTCTGGGTGCCGGAATACTTGCGCGAGTTCGTCGAGACGCAGGGCCGGGTGCCCGTGGCGGCCGACCAGTTCGGCATTGCGCGCACGCAAGTCGAACGGGAAGCGGCCGCTGCCGCCCACGCCCGCCGCTTCCTGTTTTGCGACACGACGCCGTTGATGACGGTGGTCTACAGCCGCCATTATTTCAATGGCGCGGACGCGCCGCTGGCGGCGCTGGCCGATGCCACGCAGTACGACCTGACCTTGGTGACGGCGCCCGACAGCCCGTGGGTGGCCGATGGCTTGCAGCGCGAGTCCGAAGCCGTGCGCCAGCTGATCTACCGCTACCTGCTCGACAAGCTCGATGCACGCGGCATCGTCTACCACGTGCTGCACGACAGCCTGGAGGCGCGCCTGGAACAGGCGGCGCCTTTGCTGCAGCAGGCGCTTGCTGTGGCGCCTGCCATTTCCCTCAATTAAAAGTCGAACTGCGCCGAAACCTTGAACGTGCGGCTGGCGCCCGGGTACAGATAGCCATCCGATTCCGGCGTCACGTCGCGCCAGTAGAACTTGTCGGCCACGTTGTTGACGGCGGCGCGCAGCACGGCGCGCGTGCCGGCGATGCGCGTGGCGTAGGCGGCGCCCAGGTTGAACACGTTGTACGACGGCACGAAGGTCGTGTTGTTGTACTCAAACGCTTTCTTGCCCGCATATTCCCAGCTGCCGTTCACGCTCAGGCCCGCCACCTGCTGCACGGCGTAGTCCGCATGCACGGCCGCCTTGAAGGCGGGCACGTTGGGCACGCGCTTGCCGTCGAGGTCCGCATTGCCCGTGCCCGACTGCTGGCTGTTCAGGGCCGTCACGGACGCGCCCAGGCTCAGGCTGGACGATGCCTTGCCCTGGGCCGACAATTCCAGGCCACGGTGCTGCGCCTGGCCTTCGCGCACGAAGTTGTAGGCGCTCTTGCTGCTGTCGACGTACTGGTTGAATTCCAGGCCCTTGCGGATCTGGAACAGGCTGGCCGCCACCATGAAGTCCGGCGTCACGTCCATCTTCACGCCCAGTTCGACCTGCTTCGAGCGGCTGGGCGACAATTCCACGTTGGCGTTGACGGCCTTGCGGTCGGCCGTGCCGCCATGTTCCATGCCTTGCGAATAGGCCGCATACACGGACAGATTGTCGAGCGGGGTGTAGACGAGCGAGACGTTGGGCAGCAGGAAATCGTGCTTGGCGCGGATTTCCGTATCGGCCTTCAATACGTACTGGTAGCCATCGACATTGATATGGCGCAAGCCGCCATGCAGCTTCCAGTTCGGCGCCAGGCTGACGATATCCTGCACGAAGACGGAGTTTTCCGTGTCCTTGCGTACCAGGCGCACGGGACCTTGCACGCCCGTCGACATGTCGACGATCTGCGGGTGGTAGATGTTGCTCACGCCAGCCCAGTCGTACACGTACAGGCCGGCGCGGTCCTTGCGGCGGAAGGTCGATACGCCGGCCGTGAATTCATGGCGCAGGGAACCGGTGGCGAACTTGCCCTGGATCATGGCTTGCGCGCTCAGCGGTTTTTTCGTCTCGCCCAGGCTGCGGTAGTCGTACACGTCGAAGTCGCCATTGCCGCAGAAGCCGGGGTACAGGTCTTGCGCGCTGCAGCCGTACGGGAAGGCCGTGTAGTCGTCGCGCTTGAACGAGTGCTGGTTGGCCGACAGGGTGGCGTGCCAGTCGTCGCTGAACGCGTACTGGAAGCGAAGGCCGAGATTGCTGGTGACGGTTTCCACGGGACGCGTCCACGGCTGCAGGTTGAGCATGGCGTCGGCGCTGATGCCGGTCGGCAAGGTCGTGTTGTTCAGCAGCTGGAAGCCGGGCGCCGTCGCCTGCGCCTTGTCCTGGTAGTCGGCATCGATCTGCAGCAGCGCCTGCGGCGAGATTTGCCAGTCGAAGGCGCCGGAAATGAACTTGCGGTTACCATCGGCGCCCTTGATGTAGGAGCGCAGGCGCTCGGCCGCCACGTTGATCCGGTAGCCGAAGCGCGTGTCTTCCAGGCGGCCGCCCAGGTCGACGGCGCCATACACGGTGCCCCGCTCGCGCGTTTCTACTGTGACGCTGCGCAGCGGTGCGGCGGTGGGGCGTTTGACGATGAAGTCGATCACGCCGCCCGGCGCGGCCACGCCTGCCTGCAAGCCGGCCAGGCCCTTCAGCACTTCGATGCGTTCCTTGTTTTCCAGCGGAATTTGCGTGTCGCCTGGAATGGCCACGCCATCCTTGCGGTAGCTGGAATTGTTGTCGAGCTTGAAGCCGCGGATGGAAAACTGTTCCGCATAGCCGACGGCGTTGTAGGCGTCGTTGATGCTGGTGTCGAGCTTGACGGCATCGCTGAGATTACGGATCTGCAAGTCCTGCATGTCTTTTTGCGAAATGACGGTGACGGACGCGGGCGTCTGCAGCAGCGGCGCGTCACTGAAGCCGCCCACGGATGCGCGCTTGGCGGCCGGCGCCTTGCTGGCCGTGACGATGACTTCGGTCATGCTCTGGGCTTGCGGGTCGGCCGCTTCGGTGGTGTCATTCGTGGCAAAGGCGGGCGCGGCAAACGCGTGCAGGATCGCCAGGGTCAATACAGGACGGGAAAAATGCGCAGATAAATTCGGTGTGGACATAGATTGCTCGTGGTTCAAGCCGTCTCGGAAAAGAGCACGGCAGGCTGCTTGTTCGGCTGGCGCCAACGCAGGAGCTATCAAAGGAGGGAGGTACTTTGCGCTTTCCTTCGCTGGCATTATCCAGATCAGGTACGAAGGGTATCTCTCACCCGGATAACGACTCCAGGACCCCTAGCGAAATGACAGCTTAGCATGAACCACGGCCGCCTGTCCCCCTGGCTGACCGTTTTACAACAGTGTCGCCCGCAACTACAGGCTTAGTTCCAGCACCTTGCGGCTGACGGCGGGCGTCACTTCGCGCTGTTCGCCCAGCGCCGTCATGCCGTGCGCTTCCAGCGCGGACACGACGGCGTCCACGCTGGCGTGGTTCAGGCCGTAGTCGGCCAGGCGCGTCTTGACGCCCATGTGGCGGAAGAAGAATTCCGTGCGCGCGATGGCGGCTTCGATGCGGCCCTCCTCGTCGCCGCCGTCCAGGCCCCACACGCGGGCCGCGTATTGCAGCAGCTTGGCGCGCTTGGCCTGCTTGCGCACGCGCAGCATGCTGGGCAGGATGATGGCCAGGGTCTGCGCGTGGTCGAGTTCGTACAGGGCCGTCAATTCGTGGCCGATGGCGTGCGTGGACCAGTCCTGCGGCACGCCCACGCCGATCAGGCCGTTCAAGGCCAGGGTGGCGCTCCACATCACGTTGGCGCGCACGTCGTAGTCGTCCGGGTGCGACAGCGCTTTCGGGCCTTCCTCGATCAGGGTCAGCAAGATGCCTTCGGCGAAGCGGTCCTGCACGGACGCGTTCACAGGGTAGGTCAGATACTGTTCCATCACATGTGCAAACGCATCGACGACGCCATTGCCCACCTGGCGCAGCGGCAGGGTAAAGGTCTTCGACGGGTCCAGCACGGAGAATTTCGGATACACCTTGCGGCTCATGAACGAGCGCTTTTCCTGCGTGGCCTTGCGCGTGATCACGGCCGAGCCATTCATTTCGGACCCCGTGGCCGGCAAGGTCAGGACGGTGCCGAAGGGCAGGGCGGCCTCGACGATCTTGCCGCCTTTGGCCAGGATGTCCCACGCTTCGCCCTCGTGCAGGGCGGCCGCGGCGATGAACTTGGTGCCATCGACCACGGAACCGCCGCCGACGGCCAGCAGGAAATCGATGCGCTCGCTTTTCACCATGGCGACGGCCTGCATCAGCGTTTCATAGCTGGGATTGGGTTCGATGCCGGCAAACTCGAGCACCGTATGGCCGGCCAGCGCCGCCTTGACTTCATCGTAGACGCCGTTCTGCTTGATGCTGCCGCCGCCGTAGGTCATCAGGACGCGCGCCTGCGGCGGGATCAGGCCGGCGATGGCGGCGATCTGGCCCTGGCCGAAGAGGATTTGCGTCGGATTGTAAAAGTCGAAATTGAACATGGGGCTCCTGCCGCTGAGGTTTAGGCTGTTGCTGAGCCATGATTATGGCCGAACGGATGGAAACGTGTCGTGGACGCTTGAGCTTTTCGTCCGCGCGGTGGAGAATGCAGCCGATGTCACCAACACGCGAAAAGGAATGCGCATGACCACCGTCCCACTGGAAGAAACGGGCTTGCCGGCCACGGCACTCGACATGCACCGCGCCATCGGCGCCACCATCGCCGCGCTGCAGGCGCTGGACTTGAACAGCCAGCGTTTCGAGGCGTGCACGGACCCGGAACTGCGCCGCGTGCTCGCGCATGCGGGCGACACCAGCCGCAAGGAAGCGGCCATGCTGCTCGAATGGATGCGCCGCCGCGACGCGCGCCTGGACACGGCCATGAAGGAAGCGCTGTTCAAGGCGGGGCCGATTGTTGCCCAGTATCACTATGACGAGAAAATATTGTAACTATTGGTTTGTTGCTGTGACGTACCATGCGCCACATTGGCAGCGCTTCGCGTAGACTGTGCCCCGAACACGATTTTGGGGGAGTTTGCAACGATGAGATCATTACCATACCGCGAAGGCAGCTGGTTTGCCGTGCCCTTGCCGGGCGGCGGCTATGCCGTCGGCGTGGTGGCGCGCACGGCGCCCGCCGGACGCATCATGCTGGCCTATATGTTCGGGCCTAAGCGCGACAGCCTGCCGGCACTGGAAGAACTGGAAAGCTTGCGGCCGGAACAGGCCGTACGCCGCCTGCGCACGGGCGACATGGCCCTGCTCAACGAGCGCTGGCCCCTGCTGGGCGACAGCCGCCACTGGGAGCGCGCTGCCTGGCCCATGCCGGCCTTTATCCGCCGCAATGAATCCCTGCAGCGCGCCTGGCGCGCGAGCTATGCGGACGGGGACCCAGCCAAGCTGGACCGTGAAGAATCGATTCCCTTCGACACGCCGGGCATGGAAAGCGATTCCCTGTACGGCTACGGGGCAACGGAATTGCTGATGAATAAATTGCTGGCGCAGGAGCAGGCGTCGGCTTGATTGCGCGGGGTCAGGCCCGACTGGACTGACCCCGGCATGTCGGACTACACCGCTGGCAAGCTGATCTGAAACGCCAGGCCGCCGCCCTCGCGGTTGCGCACCTGCAATTCGGCGCCATGGCGCAGCAGCACCCGGTCGACGATGGCCAGGCCCAGGCCTGCGCCGTTTGCCTGCCCGCGCGCCGTGTCGAGGCGGGTGAACGGCTTCATCAATTGCTCGATCTTTTCCGCCGGCACGCCCGTGCCGTGGTCCTGCACCTCGATAATCACCTTTTTCACGCCATGGCTGGTGCGCACCTGGCAGGCGATGTCGATTTCCGTTACATCGCTGCCCGGCGTCTTGCCGTAGCGGCGCGCATTTTCGATCAGGTTGTTCAGCACGCGGCGCAGGTCGGTGGGATTGCCCATCGCATGCGCGCCGTCGGCGATGGTGGCGTTGATTTTGATGTCGGGCAGGCGCATGGCTTCGCGCGCCATGTCGCTGAGCAAGCCGCTCAGGTCGACATCGGTAAAGCTCGACGCTTCCGTCGGCTTGGCGTAGTCGAGGAACTGGCCGATGATCGCGTCCATCTGCCCGATATCGGACTGGATGCCTTCGCGCGCCTCGTCCGACAGGTTCGCCATTTCCACTTCCAGCTGCATGCGCGCCAGCGGCGTGCGCAAATCGTGCGAGATGCCGGCCAGGATCACGGCGCGGTCCGATTCCACCTGTTTCAGATCGTCGACCATCTGGTTGAAGCTGCGGTTTGCCTCGATGATCTCGATCGGGCCTTTTTCCGGCAACGGCGCCGGCTGCTTGCCCTTGGCGATGTCGCGCGCGGCCGCCGTCAGGCGCGACAGCGGCAGATTGATCAGGCTGGAAATGATGGCTGCGCCCAGCAGCGACAGCAGCGACACCAGGCTGGCCCAGCCCAGCCACTGGAAGCCCGTCAGGCCGCGCAGGCGCTCGCGGTCCAGCATCAGCCAGTACTCGTCATCGTCGATCTTGAAGCTGACCCAGAAGCCGGCCACGCCGTTGACGCGCGCGGAAAAGCGCGTGTCCTTGCCCAGCTTGGCCTTCACCAGCGCCTCGATGTCGGGCATCAGGTAATTGTCGGGCGGCGGCTCGATGCGGTCGTCCTCTTCCAGCGAGAAGATGCGGATGCCTTCGTTGCTGACGAGGTCGAACAGCAGCTCGCGGCGCAGCTCGGGCGCCGAGTGCGTCAGTGCCGCATGCGTGATGGTGACGACGGAAATGATCTGGGCGGAAATCTGCTGCGCCTGCGGCTCGCGCTGGATGACGGAAATCATGCCGATCCAGGTGATCATGCTGACCGTGGTCAAGGTGCCGAGCAGCAAAAAGGTGCGCCAGAACAGGCCGCTTTTCAGCCGCGCCAGGCTGATATCGGGAACAAGCTTCATCATGCCTCGCCAGCGATCAGCGCGGCTGTCCGTCCGGGATGAAGACGTAGCCCAGGCCCCACACGGTCTGGATGAACAGCGGGCTCGACGGGTCCGGCTCGATCAGCTTGCGCAGGCGCGAAATCTGCACGTCCAGGCTGCGGTCGAACACTTCGTATTCGCGGCCGCGCGCCAGTTCCATCAGTTTCTCGCGCGACAGGGGCTGGCGCGCATGGCGGGCAAACACTTTCAGCACGGAAAACTCACCCGTGGTCAGGGGCACCGTTTCGCCATTCTTTTTCAGGGTGCGCGTGCCCAGGTCCAACACGAAGTCGCCGAACTCGAAGGTTTGCGGCGTTTCCGACGGCGCGCCCGGGATTTCATCGGGACCCTTGCGGCGCAGCACGGCGCCGATGCGGGCCACCAGCTCGCGCGGGTTGAACGGTTTCGGCAGGTAATCGTCGGCGCCCATTTCCAGGCCCACGATGCGGTCCACGTCCTCGCCCTTGGCCGTCAGCATGATGATCGGCGTCTGGTCGCCCGCGCCGCGCAGGCGGCGGCAGATCGACAGGCCGTCTTCGCCGGGCAGCATCAGGTCGAGCACCAGCAAATCGTAGCGTTCGCGCAGCCACAGCTTGTTCATGGCCGTCGCGCTCTCTGCCGTAAAGACATTGAAGCCCTGTTCGGTCAGGTAGCGGCGCAGCAGGTCGCGCAGGCGCACATCGTCATCGACCACCATGATTTTTGCCTGGTGGCCGTGGATCGATTGCGTTGTTGTATTGCTGCCGGATGTGGAGGTTGTGGTCATTTAGGGTGTCGTGTTATCTTATATTAGTTGCTATAGTAACGCCTCGCGCGGCGTCGGCAAGGGGCTGTGGCGACCCATTACAAAGTGTTACAAACTTTACCCAATTACTCTTACTGCACCGTGTAAAGCATCATACACTGGGGCCACAGTGGAAATCAGCTTTAAGTTTATACGGCATCGCGGAAGAGGAACTCAATGAATATCTTTACTAAAAAAATTCACGCCGCTCCCAGCGCAGCTATTGCCGCACGTACGACTGTGCTGTCCGCATTTGCCGTTTGCTCCGTGTTCGCCGCCAGCGTGGCGCTGGCACAAAACCAGCCGCCGCCTCGCCGTGACGACCAGCAGCAAATGCAGGCCCAGCGGTATGAACAGGTACAGCGCAGTAACAGCAATGATACGCGACTGCGCGAACAGCGTGACGCACGCAGTTTCGACACGCGCGCCGAAGAGCAGCGCCGCGCCAACGAAGGCGCCGATGCCTCGCGCCGCACGGGCCGCATGACGCCCGACGAACGGCGCGACCTGCGCCGCCAGATCAATGAAGTGGGCCAGGATATCTACTCGAATCCCCCGCGCCGCTAGGCTTCGCGCCTCCCATCCGACAGGGCCATCTCGCAAGACATGGCCCTGTTTGCATCTGGCAAACACATTTTTGCCGAGTCAGGCACACGGCCACGCCCCGTGATATTGTTCAGTGCACTGAGGCAATTCTCTGAATTTGTTGCTGGGGAGGCAAGGCGTGAGCGACGACGACACACCCGTTCCTGATGCGGTCCAGGCTGGCGGCTTGCCGCATGGCCTGGTCCAGCGCGACGCGGGCGTGTACTTCGACCTGTCCCTGGCGCCCGCGCAGTTGCGCGCCGCCGTGGACCAGCTGTTCCTGTCGGGGCAGCTGCTGGCGGGCCTCGATTACGGCTTGTTCCTGCTGACCCTGTTTCATGCGCCCGCGCCCCGCGCCGCCCCCAAAGGCGACGCCTTGCTGCGCATTGCCGCCAGGGTGGCGCCATTTCCGCCCCAGCGCCGCGCGCTGTATAAACAGATCAAGATCCGCGGCGACAGCGCCGAGTTTTACTTTGAAGCGCTGGCCCCTGACGCGGATGGCCAGATGCCGGCCCGCCGCGAGTTTGACGAGCTGGTGGCCGACCTGTGGGGCAAGGGCGTGCACTACGGCATCGATGGCGTGGCCGTGCGGGCCATTCTCGACAGCGGCAAGGCCGAGCGCATCACGGTGGCGCGCACGCTGCCGCCACAGCCGGGACACGATGCGCAACTGGTCGAAGTGTCGCAAGGCATCCACCGCGACGATGCGCCGCGCGAACGCTCCGATGGCCGGCTGGATTTGCTCAGTTTCAAGAACCGCTTTCCGCAAGTGAAAAAACATGCGCGCCTGCTGCGCCTGCTGCCGGGCACGCCCGGCTTGCCCGGCTACGACCTGGCCGGCAAGGCGCTGCCGCCGCCCGCGCCGCTGGAACTGGACCTGGCCACGGTGGCGGGGGTGGGCACGGCGGTCGAGCATTTCAGCGATGGCGATTACGTCGTCGCTACGCAGGATGGCTATGTGAATGTCGATGAGCACGGCAAGATCTCCATCGAAAACAAGATCGTCAGCCGCGAAGGCGTCAGCAGCCGTACCACGGGCAACCTGAAGCTGCGCGCCGCCTACGAGGAATATGGGGAAGTGCAGGAGCAGCGCCAGCTCGACGGCAGCGACATTACCATCCATGGCGACGTGTATGGCCATCTGCACTCGCATGGCGGGCTGATATGGCTCAAGCGCAACCTGGTGGGCGGCACGGCCTTCAACGAGCATGGCGACGTGCGCGTCGAGGGCGTGGCTTCCGGTTCCGTGCTGCAGGCGCTGAGCGGCGAAATCCACTTGAAGCGGGCCGAAAGCTGCGTCATCGCCGGCACGCGCGTGGTGATCGACAGTGCCAGCAATTGCGAGATCATCGCCGACGAGGTCGTCATCGAGCTGGCCGAAGGCTGCGCCGTGGCGGCACGCACCATCCGCATCGGCAGCGCCGGTCCCCGCAAGCAGGTGGAGATGCTGCTGTTCCCGCTGGTGCCCGACCTGGGCCCGCTGGAGCAACGGATCGCGGACGGCCTGGCAAAGGCCGCGCAGTTTTTGCAGGTGCAGCACAAGCGCCAGCAGGAAATCGATGCCATTGCTCAATTGCCCGAGGTGCGCAATTACCTGACCCTGGCGGGCCAGCTGCGGCGCGGCGAGCTGCAGCTGCAGCCGGCGCAGCAGCTGCAGTACGACAAGCTGGCCGCGCGCATCGCGCCCGTGCTGAAGGAAGTGGCGCGGCTGCGCGTGGACGTCAAGCAGTCGGAAATCATGCACGCGCAGATGCTGGCGCTGGTGGCGCAGGTGCGCCAGGAACGGCAGGCGGCGGCCGGCCAGACGCGCTGCACCCTGGGTCTGATCGATGGCGAAACGGCCGTGCGCGCGCTGGTCGTGCCGCCCGGGCCGGCCAAGGTCTACGACCGGCCGCCCAAGGAAATCAAGGCGCTGCTGCGCAGCGCCACGCCGGCCACGCAGCCCGTGTTTGCGGACAGCACGGGCAGCCTGGACTGGACGTACTCGCCACCGCCGTAATCAGTCCGTGACCTTGCCGCGCGACTGCTTCAGCACGCTGTGCGTGCTCTTGCTGTCGAGGCGCCGCCGCTGCGAGCTGCGCGTGGGCTTGGTGGCGCGGCGCACGGCGGGCAGGAAAGTCACGCTGTCGATGATTTCCTGCAGCCGGCGCAAGGCTTCTTCCTTGTTCTGTTCCTGGCTGCGCGACTGCTGCGCCTTGAGCACCAGCACGCCATCCTTGCTGATGCGGCTGTCGCGCAGAGCCAGCAGCCGTTCCTTGTACGCTTCCGGCAGCGACGAGGCGGCGATGGGGAAGCGCAAATGGATGGCGCTGGAAACCTTGTTGACATTCTGCCCGCCCGGGCCCTGGGCGCGGATGGCGGAAAATTCGACTTCGGCGGGGTTGACGAGGTGTTGCATGGCCGGCCTGTGGGGAAACGATGTCCGTATTGTAAGGCAAGTGGCGCGGAACTGCGCCGGCGCAAGGCCGTGGCGGCAGGCGATGATGTCTTCCGGGAAAGTTGCGCTTTCTCAACGCCGCCCAGGGCGATGCTGGTTAGCATGGGGCCAAAGTTGCATCGTTGCGCCACTGCGCATCCTGGCAGCGCTTACCGGATGAAAGGATCATCATGCAGCCCACGACTACGCCTGGCGCCGCAGCAACGGCCGAAGCTGGCACCGCGCAATACCTGACGCAGTACTTGAGCTTCCGGCTGGGTGGCCTGGAATACGGCCTCGATTACCGCTGCGTGCGGGAATTGCGCCCGCTCAAGGAGCTCGACCGTTTTTCGTCGGAAGGGGAAGTGCTGCACAGCGTGGCCGTGTCGCGCGGCGTGATCATCCCCATCGTCGACATGCGCGCCGCGTTCGGCAGCGCCCAGGGCGCACCCGACCCGTCCACCGACGTGATCATCCTGCAGCTGAGCAATGGCGTGATGGGCATGGTGGTCGATGGCGTCACCGATATCGTCAGCCTGGCCCCCGCCGACATCGCCGCCGTGCCCGGCCTGGGCGAGACGGAGGCGGACTACCTGCTGGGCCTGGGCACGGTGGCGGGGCGCCGGCTGATCCTCGTCGACATCGACCGCCTGATGGCGATCCGCAGCGCCAGTCCCATGCAGGTGGCCTAAAAAAAAGACGACCCGATGAGTCGTCTTTGTGTTTGGCCTTAGCCGAGTTTTTCCAGCTGATCCTGCAAGTCCAGCCACTCCGCTTCCAGCTGCGCCAGGTCCTTGGTGAAGAAGGTCTGGTCGGCCAGCAATTGCTTCAGCTTGGCCTTGTTGGCCGCGTCGTAGATGGTCGGCTCGCCCAGCTTTTCTTCCGTTTCCGCCTTTTGCGCGTTGCGCTTGGCAATCTGCTCTTCCTGGCGCTTGATCTTGTTTTCGATCGGCTTGCGCAGGGCGGCGGCCTTCTGGCGGTCTTCCGCTTCCTGGCGCTTGTCGCGCACGGGCGCGGCAGGGGCGGCGGTCGGCGCAGGGACGGACGACGTCACCGGGAAGTCGGTCTTGTTGGCCTTGCCGGCGGCCGGCAGCACGTCCGTGCCCTTGCCCAGCTTGGTCTTGAACAGCCAGTCCTTGTAGTCGTCCAGGTCGCCGTCGAACGGTTGCAGCTTGCCGTCGGCAACGATGATGAATTCATCGGTGGTGGCGCGCAGCAAATGGCGATCATGGGAAACGACGACCAGGGTGCCTTCGAACTGGGCCAGCGCTTCCGTCAGCGCTTCGCGCGTTTCCAGATCCAGATGGTTGGTCGGTTCATCGAGCAGCAGCAGGTTCGGACGCTGCCAGACGATCAGGGCCAGCGCCAGACGGGCTTTTTCGCCGCCCGAGAACGGGGCGATCGAAGCGGTCACCATGTTGCCGGGGAAGTTGAAACCGCCGAGGAAGTTGCGCAATTCCTGCTCGCGCACGGTCGGGGCGATCTTCGCCAGATGCCACAGCGGCGATTCGTCGTGGCGCAGCATTTCCACCTGGTGCTGGGCGAAGTAGCCGATGTTCAGGCCCTTGCCCATGGTGGCGTCGCCGCTCAACGGCATCAGTTCGCCGGCGATGGTCTTGATCAGGGTCGATTTGCCGGCGCCGTTCTGGCCCAGCAGGCCAATGCGCTGGCCGATCTGCAGCGAAAACTTGATGCCGTTGACGATGGTTTTATGCGTGACCGCGCCCGTCGCTTCGTTTTCGATCTTGTAGCCGGCATCGACGTCTTCCATCACCAGCAGCGGGTTCGGGGCGCTCAAGGGCTCGCGGAACTCGAACGAGAATTCGGCGGCGGCGCGCAAGGGCGCCAGCTCTTCCATCTTCGCCAGCGCCTTCATGCGGCTCTGCGCCTGGCGGGCCTTGGAAGCTTGCGCCTTGAAGCGGTTCACGAACGATTCCAGGTGGGCGCGCTTGCGCTGCTGCTTTTCCAGCGCGCCGGCGGCCAGGATCATCTGCGCCGCGCGCTGGCGCTCGAAGCTCGAGTAGTTGCCCGAGTAGCGTTTCAGCTTGCGCTCGTCGATGTGCACGACCACGTTGACCACTTCGTCGAGGAAGTCGCGGTCATGGGAAATGATCAGCAAGGTGCCCGCGTAGCGTTTCAGCCAGTCTTCCAGCCAGATGATGGCGTCCAGATCCAGGTGGTTGGTCGGTTCATCGAGCAGCAGCAGGTCGGACGGGCACATCAGCGCTTGCGCCAGGTTCAAGCGCATGCGCCAGCCGCCGGAGAAGCTGGCCACCGGTTGCTGCATCTGGTCCAGGGTGAAGCCCAGGCCCAGCAGCAATTGCTCGCCGCGCGACTGCACCGTGTAGGCGTCGGCGTCGGCCAGCGCGCTGTAGATCTCGCCGATGGCGATGCCGTTTTCCGACGTGGCCGGTTCCGATTCCAGGCGCGCCAGTTCCGCTTCCAGCTTGCGCAGGGTGACGTCGCCGTCGATCGCGTAGTCGAGCGCGGCGCGGTCCAGCGGCGGCGTTTCTTGCGCCACGTAAGCCACGCGCCACTTGGCGGGGAAATCGATTTCGCCCTGGTCAGGGTGCAATTCGCCACGCATCATGGCAAACAGGCTCGATTTGCCCGCGCCATTGGCGCCGATCAGGCCGATCTTGTCGCCCGGATTGAGGGTGACGTCGACTTGTTCGAGCAACGGTTTGATGCCGCGCATCAGGCTTACTTGTAGGAAACGTATCATTTTTTTCTTTGTGTTTTAACCCAAAGGCGCAAATCTGGGGTCGGACCCTGAGGGTCCGACCCCGGCACTTGCTGTTGGGTTGAGTGAGGTAGTGCGCTTGTCAATTAACCCAGCTTCAACTGCTCGGCCGTCAGCAGGAACACCATGTCGTCGCCGGCGCTCGTCGTCAGCCAGGTCAGGCCCAGCTCGCCGAAGGCCGCTTCCGCGTAGGCGCGTTCGTTGCCGATTTCAATCATCAGGATGCCGTCGTCCGTCAGGCGTTCGGCCGCGCCGGCGATGATCTTGCGCACCAGGTCCATGCCGTCGCTGCCGCCGTCGAGGGCGATTTGCGGTTCGGCCAGGTATTCCTGGGGCAGGGCGCCCATCGATGCGGAATTCACGTACGGCGGGTTGCTGATGATCAAATCGTATTTCTTGGCCGGCACGTTCGCGTACAGGTCCGATTCGATCAGGGTGACGCGGTCCTGCAGCTTGTACGTGTCGACGTTGCGCTTGGCCACGGCCAGCGCGTCGGCGGAAATGTCCACGGCATCCACGGCGGCGTTCGGGAAGGCGTCGGCCATCATGATGGAGAGGCAGCCCGAACCGGTGCACAGTTCCAGGATGTTTTCCACGGCGTCCGGTTCCGGCACCCAGGGCGAGAAGTACTCGGGGATCAGCTCGGCGATGAAGGAGCGGGGCACGATCACGCGCTCGTCCACGTAGAAGTTATACGTGCCCAGCCACGCTTCCTTGGTGATGTAGGCGGCCGGCACGCGGTCGATGCTGCGGCGGTCGATGACGGTCATCACGTTGGCCACTTCCGACGGCAGCAATTTGGCGTCGAGGAAAGGCTCCAGCCGGTCGAGCGGCAGCTTTAACGTGTGCAGGACCAGGTAGGCGGCTTCGTCGAACGCTTCGGCGCTGCCGTGGCCGAAAAACAGCTTGGCGGTATTAAAACGGGTAACGGCGTAGCGCAGCAGGTCGCGTGGCGTGGAAAACGGGTTCGGGGTCATGGCATTCTCGAAAAGACGGTGTTCTGGCCCGCCGTGACGGGCCTCGGTATTCAGGTTCAGACGGGCAGCAAATGCTCCAGGGTGCGCCGGTAGATATTCTTCAGGGGATCGATGTGGCGCAGTTCGATGTGCTCGTCGATCTTGTGAATACTGGCATTGGGCGGCCCGAATTCTATCACTTGGGGGCAGATCTGCGCGATAAACCGGCCATCGGAGGTGCCGCCCGTGGTCGACAGCTCCGTCACGATGCCCGTTTCCTGCTCGATGGCGGCGGACAGCGCATCGGACAGGGTGCCGCGCGGCGTGAGGAAGGGCAGGCCGCTCAAGGTCCATTGCAAATCGTACTGCAGGTCATGCCTGTCGAGGATGGCGTGGACTCGTTGCTGCAGGCCTTCCGCCGTGCTGGCCGTGGAAAAGCGGAAGTTGAAGTCGATCACCATGTCGCCCGGAATCACGTTGTTGGCGCCCGTGCCCGCATTGATGTTGGACATTTGCCACGTGGTCGGTAGGTAGTACTCGTTGCCCGCATCCCATTGCTCCTCGACCAGGTCGGCCAGCGCCTGCGCCGCTTCGTGAATCGGGTTTTTCGCCAGGTGCGGGTAGGCAATGTGACCCTGCACGCCCTTGATCGTCAGACGGCCCGACAGCGAACCGCGGCGGCCGTTCTTGATCATGTCGCCCAGTTGCGCGCTCGACGTGGGCTCGCCCACCAGGCAATAGTCGATCTGCTCGCCCCGTGCTTTCAATTGCTCGCAGACGATGACGGTGCCGTCCGTGGCCGGGCCTTCCTCGTCGCTGGTGATCAGAAAGGCGATCGAGCCCGTGTGTTCGGGCGTGGCGGCGATGAATTCCTCGCAAGCGACCACCATGGCGGCAATCGAGGTCTTCATGTCGGCCGCGCCACGGCCGTACAGCTTGCCGTCGCGGTGCGTGGGGATGAACGGCTGCGAGCGCCATTGCTCGACGGGGCCCGTGGGCACCACGTCCGTATGGCCGGCAAAGACGAACACGGGCGACGTGGTGCCGCGGCGCGCCCACAGGTTGGTGACGTCGTTCGACTGTATCGTCTCGCAGACAAAGCCCAGCGGCGTGAGGATATCGATCAGGTGCTGCTGGCAGCCCTTGTCATCGGGCGTAACCGAAGACAGGGCGATCAGTTTTTCGGTCAGGGCGAGAGTTTTGGAGGTGGTCATGGGTAAGGTCGTGCCGGCAACAGCGTTCCGGTGGTCAACTAAGTATGGTTACAGCGAGAAAAGGGTCTTGTACTGCGCATCCGAAAACGCCACGCTGAACTGGCCATCCTTGTCCAGCACGGGGCGCTTGATGATGGACGGATTTTCCAGCATCAGGGCCAAAGCGCTGGCCGCATCGACGGTGGATGCCTTGCGCTCGTCGGACAGGGCGCGCCAGGTCGTGCCTTTCTTGTTGACCAGCACATCCCACGGCAATTGGGCCAGCCACGCTTCGACGGTGGCGCGTTCCAGTCCCTGCTTCTTGAAGTCGTGGAAGGTGAACTCGATTTGCTGTGCGGCCAGCCAGGTGCGGGCCTTTTTGACGGTATCGCAATTGGGGATACCGTAGAGTGTAATGGTCATAGTGGTCGGGCTAACGGGGAATGAATGCGGTTCGCTTGATCGCGGCGCTTGCGCTGGCGCGATATGCGATGTTAGCCGCCATTATACAGTCGTTGCGCTACTCGATGCGGCGCTGCAACATGTCCCGGAATTTTTCCTGGACGGGCCGCGGCGCCGTCTTGCCTGGCTCCGCCGGGCCGAAATGCAGGCCCAGCCGCAGGGCCAGGGCGCGCAGGGCGCCGCTTTCCTGCAGGTGCAGGGCCAGCGCGATATGGCCGTCGGGGCGCACCAGGTAGGCCGCGTCGCGGCCCAGGCCGGCCAGCTTGGCGGCGACATTGAAGGTGTAGCAATGCACGGGCAGCTTCAGCACGCGCGCCTCGTCCAGCAGTTCGGGCGCGGGTTCGCCATAGATGTGCAATTGCCAATCCATGCTGCGCAGGGCGATGAAATTGTCTTGCGTGCCATCGGAGAACCACGGCAGGCGGTCGCCGCCGCGCAGGTATTCCGCATGGCCCGCGGACAGGGCGCTGTCTTCATAGCTGATCTGGATTTGCGACACCGTCTGGAACAGCAGGCGGCGCGCCCGCCCAAAGCCGGACAGGAAGGGCAGCGCATGGGGCACCAGCCAGCGGCGTAGGAATTGCCCCGCGATGCCTTGCGCGACGATGGCCTGGAAGGCGCGGTCGGTGGTGGCGACGAGCTTGCGGGCAAACACGATGCGCTCGCTTTCATAGGTGTCGAGCAGGGCGTCGTTGCTCTGGCCGTGCAGCTTTTGCGCCAGCTTCCAGGCCAGGTTGACGGCGTCGCCCAGGCCCGTGTTCATGCCCTGGCCGCCCACGGGACTGTGCAAATGGGCCGCGTCGCCGAGGATGAAGCAGCGCCGCGCGCGGAACTGGCCCGCCACCCGGTGATGCACTTTATATGTGGAAAACCAGTTTACGTGCTCGACCTGGATGCCCAGCAAGGCTTGCACCTGTTCCCGCACGTCGTCGAAGACGGGCGCCGGCGCGCCATCGGGGCGGTCGGGCAGGATGCCGATCAGGCGCTGCATGCCGCTGGTGCGCACGGGCAACATCAGCGCAAACGAATTCGCGCCCAGGTGGGCGTGCAGATCCGTGTTGTTGCCGGCCACTTGCGCATCGGCCACGTAGTACAGGTGATCGTAGGTGCCGCCGGAAAAGTCAAAGTCGGCAATCTCGCGCACCTTGCTGCGGGCGCCGTCGCAGCCGCAGATATAGTCGAACGTGCAATATTGCCGTTCGCCATCCTTGAGCACAATGGCTTGCACTTCGCTATCGTCCTGCGTCCACAGGTCCAGCGCCGCATTCCATTCCACATGCACGCCGGCCGCCGCCAGCTTGCTGATGAGAAAGCGTTCATGTTCGTCCTGGGGCAGGCTCAGCACGAAAGGGTAGGGGCTCAGCCCCTCGCCGATCTCGCCCAGCGCCAGCTTGACCAGTTCCTCGCCCCCTTCGTGGATGTGCATGGCGTTGATCTTGATCCCCAGGTTGACGAGCTCGTCGGCAAAGCCTAGCTGCTGGTAAAACTCCAAGGTGCGCGCATGCACGGCCATGGCCCGCGACGCCTGGCCCGGTCCGCTGTTCTTGTCGATGATGCGGCAATCGACGCCATGGCGCGCCAGGCGCAAGGCAAGCATGAGGCCGGTAGGACCGGCGCCGACGATCAATACGGGAGGAGTATTCATGCCATCCAGTATAGGACAGGATGGGAGATGGCTGCAGGACGATTGAAGTTGCGTTCTGGAAACGAAAATGTCCCGCCGGGGCGGGACATTCAGCGTGTTGCGTGCGCCTTGCGGCGCAGTAATCAGATACCGCGCAGCAACTCGTTGATGCCGGTCTTGGCGCGGGTCTTCGCATCCACGCGCTTGACGATCACGGCGCAGTACAGCGAGTACTTGCCGTCTTCCGAAGGCAGGTTGCCCGAGACCACGACGGAGCCTGCTGGCACGCGGCCGTAGGTCACTTCGCCCGTGGCGCGGTCGTAGATCTTGGTCGACTGGCCGATGTACACGCCCATCGAGATGACGGAGTTTTCTTCGACGATCACGCCTTCGACGATTTCCGAACGGGCGCCGATGAAGCAGTTGTCTTCGATAATGGTCGGGTTCGCTTGCATGGGTTCCAGCACGCCGCCGATGCCGACGCCGCCGGACAGGTGGACGTTCTTGCCGATCTGTGCGCAGGAGCCGACGGTGGCCCAGGTGTCGACCATGGCGCCTTCATCGACGTAGGCGCCGATGTTGACGTAGGACGGCATCAGCACGACGTTCTTGGCGATGAAGCTGCCGCGGCGGGCGACGGCTGGCGGCACCACGCGGAAGCCGCCCTTGGCGAAGTCTTCCTTCGTGTAGTTGGCGAACTTGGTCGGCACCTTGTCGTAGAACTGCATCGTGCCATCCGATGGCAGGACGACGTTGTCTTCCAGGCGGAACGACAGCAGCACGGCTTTCTTGACCCACTGGTTGACAACCCAGTCGCCCGAGGTTTTTTCGGCCACGCGGATGCTGCCGTTGTCCAGGCCATTGATGACGTGGGAGACGGCGTCGCGCAGTTCGGCCGTGCCGTTGCCCGGATTGATCTCGGCGCGGTTTTCCCAGGCCTGGTCGATGATGTTTTGCAGTTGTTGGCTCATGATGATGTCTTGTTTAGTTGATTGAGGCGGATGCGGAAAGCTGCTGGCAGAATTTTACTATGCGTAAGGCCGCTTCCAGCCCTTCGGCCGTTTCGGCCACCAGGGCCATGCGGATGCGGTTGCGGCCCGGGTTGATGCCGTGCGCGTCGCGCGCCAGGTAGCTGCCAGGCAATACCGTGACATTATATTCGGCGTACAGGCGTTGCGCGAATTCGGTGTCGGACAGGCCCGTGCGGCTGACGTCGGCCCACAGGTAGAAGCCGGCGTCCGGCAATTGCACGTCCATCACCGATTGCAGCAGCGGCGTGATGGCGTCGAACTTGGCGCGGTACTTGGCGCGATTTTCCTCGACATGGGTTTCGTCGTTCCAGGCCGCGACGGAGGCCGCCTGCACGGCAGGGCTCATGGCGCCGCCGTGGTAGGTTCGGTAGAGCAGGAATTTTTTCAGCACTTCCGCGTCGCCGGCGACAAAGCCCGAGCGCATGCCCGGCACGTTCGAACGCTTCGACAGGCTGGAAAACACCACCAGGCGCGCATACGGGCGCTCGATGGTGGACAGGCCCAGCATGTGCGCCGCCTGCAGCGCGCCCAGCGGCGGCGTGTCGCCGTGGTAGATCTCGGAATAGCACTCGTCGGCGGCGATGACGAAATCGTAGCGCTCGGACAGGGCGAACAAATGTTCCCAGTCCGTCAGGGTAAGCACGGCGCCCGTCGGGTTGCCTGGCGAGCACAAAAACAGCAACTTGACCTTTTCCCACACGCTGGCCGGTACGCTGTCGTAGTCGCAGCCGAAATTGCGCGCCGGGTCGGAATTGACGAAATACGGTTCGGCGCCGGCCAGGTAGGCGGCGCCTTCATAGATCTGGTAAAACGGGTTCGGGCTGATCACGAGCGAGCCGGCCGCCGGATCGATCACCGTTTGCGCCAGCGCAAACAGCGCTTCGCGCGAACCGTTCACGGGCAGGATTTGCGTGGCAGGATTGAGCTTGGGGATGCCATAACGGCGCTCGAGCCAGCCGGCGATGGCACCGCGCAAGGCTTCCGAGCCGATGGTGGTCGGATAGCTGGCCAGGCCGTGAATATTGTCGACCAATGCCTGCTCGATGAAGGCTGGCGTCGGGTGCTTGGGTTCGCCCATGCCCAGGCTGATGGGCGCATAGTCGGGGTTGACCGTCACGCCGGCAAACAGCTGGCGCAGCTTTTCAAATGGATATGGTTGCAGTTTAGCAAGAAGTGGATTCACGGAGCGGACCAGGGCAAGAGTGGAAAGACGATGTGGCTTAGCAATGACTGAACTTGGTAATGACTTGGTAATGGCTGAAAATAAGGGCTGAAAATGGCTGAGCGGTTGCTTGGCGCGGCAGGCTTGATGCCGGTCAAATAATCAGCTGCGTCTTTCATTATAGCCGTCCTCGCGGGCCCGCTGTGCAAGCGGGGTCAGCCGGATGGCTGCCCGGCTTGTCCGGGCATGCCGCAGCGGGGAGTGCCGCGCCATGGCGCGGCAAGGTAAAATACGCTATGTCTACCTTACTTCCCACCTTACTTGCTATTGAAACCTCGTCCGAACTCGCCTCCTGCGCCTTGCTGCGCGGCGATGTCGTCCTGTCCCGCGCCTCGTCGGGCGTGCGCACCCATTCCCAATCCATCTTGCCGATGGTGCAGGAATTGCTGGCTGAAGCGGGCGTGACCCTGGCGGACGTGGACGCCATCGCCTACGGCTCCGGCCCCGGCTCGTTTACGGGCGTGCGCACGGCTTGCGGCATCGCCCAGGGCCTGGCCTACGGCGCCAGCCTGCCCGTCGTGCCCGTCGTCACGCTCGACGCCATGGCGCTGGCATGCCACCAGCAGCATGGCGCGCAGCGCATCGTGACCGTGCTCGACGCCCGCATGGGCGAAGTGTATTGGGCGCAATACGATTACCAGGATGGCTTGCAGGCCATCGTGCCGCCGGCCCTGAGCGCGCCGGCCGGCGTGCTGCCGCAAGGCGACGTCGTCGGTTGCGGCAATGGTTTTGGCGCCTATGCGGACGCCCTGGCCCCGCTGCCGTGTGCCTCGACTGCCGACGCCGCCATCATGCCGCACGCCGTGCAGGTGGGCCAGCTGGCGCGCATCGCTTTTGCGGCTGGCCATTTCGTCAAGGCGGCCGATGCGCAGCCTTTGTATTTGCGCAACAAGATCGCCTACACGAGCGCGGAACGGCTCGACATGCAACAGGCCAAGGCCGCTGCGGAGTCGGCACAATGAGTGTGGCGGGCCAGGACGCAGTGACGCAGGCCGGCAGTGCGGCATGGGACTTGCTGCGCCTCGACTATCAGCCGATGCTGGAGACGGACCTGTCTGAGGTGCTGGCGCTGGAGCAGCGCGTGTATCCGCATCCCTGGACGTATGGCAACTTCGTCGATTCCCTCAAGAGCGGTTATCCGGCCTGGGTGCTGCGCGACGTGGACGGCACCTTGCTCGGCTACTTTTTGCTGATGCTGGTCGTCGACGAGGCGCACTTGCTGAACGTGGCCGTCGAGGGCGCCATGCAGGGACAGGGCCTGGGCCGTTTCCTGCTGAACCAGTCCTGCGCCTGCGCGCGTCAGCTGGGCATGGAATCGATGTTGCTGGAAGTGCGCCCGTCGAACGTGCGCGCGCTCGATATTTACCAGCGCTATGGATTTGAACAGATAGGCCGGCGCAAGGGATATTATCCGGCCAGCAATTCGCAACGTGAGGACGCCATCGTGATGCGTTATACCTTATGAGCCGCAGCGCCGTATTTCTCGATGAAATGGGCGTGGGACCATTGTGGCGCTTGCGCCACGGCGCCGCGCCCGAGGCCGCTGACACTGTCGTCGCGGCTCCCGTGGACGTGCAAGCTGCCGCGGCGCAGCCTGTGGCCGAAGCGCTTGAAATAGTAACTGAGGTGGTAGCCGAGGTGGTTGCCGAAGTGCAGGCCGAGGCGCCCGCCGCCGTTGTTGCTGCGCCCGTCGCCGCCACGCCGGTCCCCGCCGCCACACCAGCGCCCGCCGCGGCGGCGCCTGACGACACGGCCTGGTTCGACGATGCGCCGCCACCGCCGCCCGTGAAGCAGCTGAGCGATACGGATATCGCCGCCCTCGACTGGGATGGCTTGACGGCGGCCGTCGCCAAGTGCGCGCGCTGCGACTTGTGCAAGACGGGCAAGGGCGTCGTCATGGGTCGTGGCGACCGCCAGGGCGATTGGCTGATGCTGGCCAGCAGCCCGTCGCGCGCGGAAGAACGGGAAGGGCGCGCCTTGCCGGGCGAACAGGGCAAATTGCTCGACAACATGCTGAAAGCCATCGAGGTCGATGCCAGCCGCGATGTGTATGTCACCCACCTACTGAAATGCCGTCCGCTCGACGAGGCGGGGCAGGAGCGCTTGCCGACAGAAGCCGAGTCGGCCGCCTGCCGTCCGTATTTCGAGCGCGAACTGGCCCTGCTGCAGCCGCGCACCATCGTCACCCTCGGTTCGATGGCCGCCGCCGGCATCACTCCCGGCGAGAAACCCGTGCGCGGCACCGTGCGCCAGCTGGGCCATGCCTCTGTCGTTGCCACTTTCCACCCGGAAATGTTGCTGCAGGACGAGACAGGCAAGGCGAAGGCGCGCGCCTGGGCCGACCTGTGCCTGGCGAAAAGCACGCACGGTGATTGACGGGGCCGCCGGCGCTTTCCAGGCCCGCTTCGAGCGCCGCTGGGGCCACCTGACGCACCCCGGCGTGCGTGCGCTGGCCTGGCTGCTCGATTCGCCCGACTTGCTGGACCCGGCCAGCCCCCACTGGGGCGGGCGCATCGCCAGCCTCGCGCCCGTCGCGCCGGTTGTGGCCGCCTGGCTGGGGGCGCTGCAAGAGGACCCGTCGCCGCTCGATGCGGCGCTGGGACCGAAATTCTATTCCCGCCTGGGCCTGTATGCTGAAAAGCTGCTGGCCTTTTATTTTGCGCAGCATGGATTGCTGCAAGCGCATGGCATGCAAGTGCAGGTGAACCGCAACGATACGGTAGGCGAGTTCGATTTCCTGCTGCGTGATGGAGATTCCCTGTTGCACTGGGAATTTGCCACCAAGTTCTACCTGCTCGAAGGCGCGCCCGATCCCGGCGTCTTCAATCACTTGATCGGCCCCAACCTGGCCGACACCCTGGGCTTGAAGATGCGCAAGATCCTGGACAAGCAACTGGCCTTGTCCCGCCATCCGGCCGCGCAAGGCTTGCTGGCGCAGCCCGTGCGCGCGGCGCAGGCGCTGGTCAAGGGCTGGCTGTTCTATGCGGCGGGCGCCACGCCTGCCCTGGACGGTATTTCCCATGAACACGGACACGGCTTCTGGTGCACGCCGGCCCAACTGCCGGCGCAGCGCTATGTCGTGCTGCCGCGCCTGCAATGGCTGGCGCCATTCAAGGGGCGCGACGTGGAGGTGCTGGACGCGGATGCCTTGCGCGCGCAGTTGTTTGATCTGGCGCAACCCGTGATGGTGGCTACAGTGGATACTGTCGAAGGCTGGGAAGTGGAACGCGAGAGAGGGTTCGTCGTGCCCCATGACTGGACGGAGCAGGCTGCCGCGCGGCGAATAACGGGCGCGCTACCTGCGTAATGCCGGGGGCTGACCCGCCAGGTCAGCCCTCGAAATTCATGCTGCTGCGCGCGAATCAAGGACAGGTTATCGGATGTAAAACGCTCAACCCAAAACGAAATCCGGGGTCAGACCCTGAGGGTCTGACCCCAGCCCTTGCTGGGTTTAATGTTTTTGCTCGCCGATCAAGGACAGATTATCGTGCTCGGCCTGGTTCAACTTGTGTTTGCGCATGATCATGTACATGGTGCCGGCCACGAACAGGCCGAACAGGGTGATGATGATGTTCAGCGGCAGGTGCAGGCGGATCATGATCGAATACACGGCCAGCATGGTGAGGATAGACAGGTTTTCATTGAAGTTCTGCACGGCGATGGAGTGGCCAGCGCTCATCAGCACGTGGCCGCGGTGTTGCAACAGGGCATTCATTGGCACAACGAAAAAGCCGGACAGGGCGCCGATCAGTATCAGCAGCGGGTAGGCGATCCACACGGAATGCACTTGCGTCATCATCATGACGATCACGCCCATGGCGATGCCCAACGGAATGACGGTCAGCGACTTGCGCAGCGGAATGAAGCGGGCCGACAGCACGGCGCCGGCAGCCACGCCGATGGCCACCACGCCCACCAGGCTGGTGGCCTTGTCGAATGGCATGTTCAAGGATTGCTTGGCCCATTCCAGCACGATCAGCTGCAAGGTGGCGCCGGCGCCCCAGAACAGGGTCGTCACGGCCAGGGTGATCTGGCCCAGCTTGTCTTTCCACAGGATGGAATAGCAATTGGCAAAATCGGTGATCAGTTTGATAGGATTGCGTTCCTGGTGCGGATACACGCAGCCCGTGTCGGGAATCTTCAGGTTGGCCAGGGTCGCCAGCGCGTAGATGCCGACTACCACGCACAAGGCCGCTTCCGTCTTGTTGGTGATGCCCGTGTCGATCAGCGGAATGTCGATGGACAGCAGCATGTCGGACACGTGGCCGCTGACGAGCGCGCCGCCCATGACGGTGCCCAGGATGATGGAAGTGACGGTCAAGCCTTCGATCCAGCCATTCGCCGCCACCAGCTTTTCCGGCGGCAACAGTTCCGTCAGGATGCCGTACTTGGCGGGCGAGTACACGGCCGCGCCAAAACCCACGACGGCGTAGGCCAGCAGCGGATGCACGTGGAAGAAGACGAGGGCGCAGCCGAAGATCTTGACCATGTTGGCGATGAACATGACCTTGCCTTTGGGCAATGCATCCGCGAAGGCGCCGACAAAAGCGGCCAACAACACGTAAAACAGCACGAACGATAGTTTGAGCAGCGGCGTGATCCACGCCGGGGATTTCATGGACACCAATAAATCGACGGCGACAAAAAAGAGGGCGTTATCGGCCAGCGAGGAAAAGAACTGCGCCGCCATGATGGTATAAAAACCACGATTCATTCTGGAATGCCTGAAATCATATCTGGCTTGCTTTATACCACGAAAAAACGGCAAACCCCAAGTTTGGACGGGGCCGCTTTGCATAGTCTTGCCTAAGCGAAGCTTAATTTTTCTGCCGTAGAAAAATACACATACATGTGAGCATTTTATACATGCTGTCGTGGGCGACCATCGCGCCCATCGCATTCCAGGCTTGTCGCCCGCAGCTCGCCGCCCGCATCCGGCCCATCCGGTAAAATACGGCTTTCCCACCCGCCGTGAACCACGCATATGCCCAGGCCCCTCATCGCCACCATCCATCTCGATGCCATGCAACACAATCTGGCGCGCGCCCGTGCCTGCGCCCGCGGCGCCAAGGTGTGGGCCGTCGTCAAGGCAAATGCCTATGGCCATGGCCTGGAACGGGCCATGCGGGGCTTTGCCGATGCCGATGGCCTGGCGCTGGTCGAGGTCGACTATGCCGTGCGCTTGCGCGAACTGGGCTGGACCAAGCCCATCTTGCTGCTGGAAGGGTTTTTTGACGCCAGCGATCTGCCCGTCATGGCGCAATATGGCTTGAACGGCAGCGTGCATTGCGAGGAACAGATTGCCTTGCTGGCGGCGGCACGCCTGCCGCACCCCATCGACGTGCACCTGAAAATGAATACGGGCATGAATCGTCTGGGCTTTACGCCGGACGCCGTGGCGGGTGCGTATGCGCGCCTGCGCGCCATGCCCCATATCGGCACGATCACCCTGATGACGCATTTCGCCAATGCGGACGAGGCGGCGCCCACGCGGCTGCCCCTGGCCCAGCAGATGCTGCGCTTTGAGGCGGGCGCAGCCAGCATCGGTGTGCCCTTGCCGCGCAGCCTGTGCAATTCGGCCGGCCTGCTGCTGCACCAGCTCGACAGCGACTGGGTGCGTCCCGGCATCATGCTGTACGGCGGCACGCCCAGCGGCGCTCCCGGCGGCACGTCTGCGCAGGCGTTCGGCTTGCTGCCCACCATGACCTTGCGCAGCAGCATCATCGGCATCCAGGACATTGCTGCCGGCGACGTGGTGGGCTACGGCAGCCGCTACGAAGCGGCCGGCAATATCAAGGTGGGCGTGGTGGCCTGCGGCTACGCGGACGGCTACCCGCGCCATGCGCCCGAAGGCACGCCCGTGCTGGTCGACGGCGTGCGCACGGGCCTCATTGGCAGGGTCTCGATGGACATGCTGATGGTGGACTTGACGCACGTGCCCGGCGCGCGGGTCGGCAGCAGCGTGACTTTATGGGGGCAGGGCATGCCGATCGACGAGGTGGCCTTGGCCGCCGGCACCATCGGCTACGAGCTGATGTGCGCACTGGCGCCCCGCGTGCCCGTGAACGAGGCGTGACCGCAGACGGCGATTTGTATATACTGTGAATCTACTGTATATATAACCAGCTGTTTCACTTTACCCGAGCAAAGTACACCATGGCCAAAGTCAAGACCGTCTACACCTGCAGCGATTGCGGCGCCGTCAGCAATAAATGGATGGGGCAATGCACCTCGTGCAACCAGTGGAACACCATGGTGGAAAGCCTGCCCGAGACGGGCGGCAACAACCGCTATTCGAACCCGCAGCACATGTCGCTGGCGCAAACGGCGCCCGTGCTGTCGCTCGACGATATCGACGCCATAGACGTGCCCCGCTTCGGCACGGGCATCGAGGAATTCGACCGCGTGCTGGGCGGCGGCATGGTGGCGGGCGGCGTGGTGCTGATCGGCGGCGACCCCGGCATCGGCAAGTCAACCCTGCTGCTGCAGGCGCTGGCCAATATGTCGCACCACAAGCGCGTGCTGTATGTGAGCGGCGAGGAATCGGGTGCGCAGATCGCCCTGCGCGCCAAGCGCCTCGTCATCGATGCCAAGGAACTGAAACTGCAGGCAGAGATCCAACTGGAAAAGATCCTCGCCACCCTGGCCGATTTGAAGCCGGAAGTGGTGGTGATCGACTCGATCCAGACCGTGTATTCGGACGCGCTCAGCTCGGCGCCCGGTTCCGTGGCGCAGGTGCGCGAATGCGCGGCCCAGCTCACGCGGGCGGCCAAGCAGACGGGCGTGACCATCATCCTGGTGGGCCACGTGACGAAGGAGGGCGCGCTGGCCGGTCCCCGCGTGCTCGAGCACATCGTCGATACGGTGCTGTACTTCGAGGGCGACGCCCATTCCAGCTTCCGCCTCGTGCGCGCCATCAAGAACCGTTTCGGCGCCGTCAATGAGCTGGGCGTGTTCGCCATGACGGAAAAGGGCTTGAAAGGGGTGTCGAACCCGTCCGCCCTGTTTTTGTCGCAGCACGACAATCAGGTGCCCGGTTCCTGCGTGATGGTGACGCAGGAAGGCACGCGTCCGCTGCTGGTGGAAATCCAGGCCCTGGTCGACACCAGTCACCTGCCCAATGCGCGCCGGCTGTCCGTCGGCCTGGAACAGAACCGCCTGGCCATGCTGCTGGCCGTGGCGCACCGCCACGCGGGCATCGCTGCGTTCGACCAGGATGTGTTCATCAACGCCGTGGGCGGCGTGAAGATCACGGAGCCGGCGGCCGACCTGGCCGTGTTGCTGGCGATTAACTCATCGATGCGCAACAAGCCGCTGCCGCGAGGGCTGGTCGTGTTTGGCGAAGTGGGGCTGGCCGGCGAAATCCGCCCCGCGCCACGGGGCCAGGAGCGCTTGCGCGAAGCGGCCAAGCTGGGCTTTACCCTGGCCGTCGTGCCCAAGTCCAACCTGCCCAAGCAAGTCATCGAGGGCCTCAAGGTGATCGGCGTCGAGCGTATCGACGAAGCGTTCAACAAGCTGCGCGATCACGAGTAAAAGTCGGTATGGTTTAAATGCCAAGCTTGAGACAAGTCAAACAGAATTTCCGTTTAGAACTATAATATTTGTCCGATGGATTCCAGCGTGAATCCGCATCGACAATGAATTGATAGAGAAGCGGAATACAGTGTCAGTTGAGCAAAGGCAGGGCGCACGCAAGATATTGCGTGCCAAGGCAATGTTGGTAATCGATGGCGCGGGCCCCGTGGCGGCGCGCACCCTCGATGTGGGGCCGGGCGGCATGTCGGCCGTCATCGCGGAACCGGTGCCGACAGGCAAAAAGGGCAAGGTGCTGTTCGAGTTGTTTTATGATGGCTCGGCGCACATCATCGAGGCGCGCGTGTCCGTCTCGCACTGCATTTTCAGCAGTGCCGGTTTCAAGGTGGGACTCACTTTCCAGCAGCTGGACATGGCCGTCAGCAGCGCCATTTCAAAGTTCATGCGCTGAGGCGGGTCCGGGATTAGCGGCAAGTCAAATGCGCTAAAATGGTGCATATGGGTTTGCAGTCAGGAAAAACCTGTTCTGTTCGCTGTTTTGATATTCCAGTAATACTGCATAATTATCAACCAGAAGAGGGACCTTGCCGCGCCACGCGCGCTGGCGTCCGTTTCCAGCGCAGCGCGGTCAGGACCTGAACCGTGTGCCATGACCTTACATCCGACGGGAATGCCTACCATGTTTAATTCGACCATCAACAGCAGGGCCTACACCAACAACACGCAGCAGACGACGCAGGGCAATATCTCGGCCGATGTGTATGCGAAGGTGGAGCGCCAGATGCAGTCGCAGAACACGGGCGTCGTCAAGCTCAACGCCAGCCTGGCGCGCGACCAGGCCAAATTCTCGGGCCTGGGCCAGCTGCAATCGGCGCTGGCAAAATTCCAGACCGTGGCCAAGAACATGGCCGGCAGCGGCCTGGCCACGTCGGCCACGTCCAGCACCAAGGATGTGCTGAGCGCCACCACCACCGACAAGGCTGTCAGCGGCAGCCATGAATTGAACGTCAAGCAGCTGGCGCAGGGACAGACCCTGCTCAGCGGAGCGCAGAAGTCCTCGAGCGCGGCGATCGGCACGGGCGCGCCGGCGCTGGTCAGGATCGAAGTGGGTACGGCCGATGGCAAGCAATTTACTGCCGGCAGCGGCAAGATCATCGCGGTGACCATCGACAGCAGCAACAATAGCCTTGACGGCATTGCCGCCGCGCTCAAGCAGCAGGGCGTCGACGCCAGCGTGGTCAAGGGCCCCGATGGCTACTCGCTGGCCCTGAACGGCAAGAGCGGCGCCGACAGCAGCATGCGCATCAGCGTGTCCGGCGACGCGGCCGTCAGCAATCTGCTCAGCTATGCGCCCGGTGCGGGCAAGGGCATGCAGCAGACGGCTGCCGCGCAGGATGCGCTGCTGACCGTCGACGGCAAGGAAATCAAGAGCGCCACGAATACCCTGACGACGGCCGTCGAGGGCGCCACCATCGAATTGAAGAAAAAAGGCACGACGGACCTCGTCATCGCCAAGGACAGCAGCCAGATCGCCAGCAACGTGGCCAGCTTCGTCACGGCCTACAATGAACTGAACAGCAAGCTGCAAAGCCTGCAGCAGGGCGACTTGAAGTCCGACACGGCCCTGGGCCAGGTGCGTTCGCAGATGGAGCAGGTGCTGCGCACGGCCAGCACGGGCGTGCCTTCCTCCGTCTTGAGCAGCGCCGGCGTGACCTTGGGCAAGAGCGGCGAGCTGGTGCTCGACGATAAAAAGCTCAAGGCCGCCATCGCGGCCGATCCTGACGCCGTCAGCAAGATGTTCACGAATAACGGCAAGGGTGTGGCGGACCAGTTCGCCAGCAAGATCGGCGAGCTGACGGGCGAGACGAGCATCATCCGCAAGGAAGTGCAGACGGTGGGCAAGGACATCACGACGCTCACCAACAAGAAAGCCGTGCTGGCCAAGGCGCTGACGGCCCAGGCGCAGGCGCTGGTGAAAGCGTATTC
Source organism: Janthinobacterium sp. P210006 (assembly GCF_036231885.1). Classification (NCBI taxonomy): domain Bacteria; kingdom Pseudomonadati; phylum Pseudomonadota; class Betaproteobacteria; order Burkholderiales; family Oxalobacteraceae; genus Janthinobacterium; species Janthinobacterium sp. P210006. Next base: position 1,689,802 of record NZ_JAZARD010000001.1, read on the forward strand.
GGCCCAGGAACAGATGGGAACGAATTCGGCCTTGCCGGGCTACACGGGCAAGAACTCTTTATTTGACTTCATGGCTTGATTCGGCTTGATCCGCGCTGGCGTATGGCCTGCGGCGCGGCGCCTCGTTCTGAACGCCGGCCGGTGCGCGCTCAGGGGCGCCCGCCCTGCGCAAAAAACGCCGAGGGCGAGCTGCCGAAGGTTTTCTTGAACATGGCGGAAAAGGCCGACTGGCTGGCGTAGCCCAGTTCTTCGGCCACCTGCGACAGCGGCACGCCGCGCGCGATCAGGGGCGCCGCGTGCGCCAGGCGCACCTGCTGGCGCCACTGGCCAAAACTCATGCCCAATTCCCGTTCGAACAGCCGCGCCAGGGTACGCTCCGAGGCGCCGACCTGCTGCGCCCAGTGTTCCAGGGTCTGGTTGCTGCCCGGTTTCTCGATCAGGCTGTCGCACAGGGTCTTCAGGCGCTTGTCGCCCGGCAGGGGAACGCGGATGGGGCGCGTGGCCGAGCGTTTCAATTCATCGAGGATCAGTTCGGCCAGCAGCGCCTCGCGCGCCGGTTCCTGTCCCGGGTCCAGCAGTTCCAGCGCCATGATCAGCTGGCGCAGCAAATTCGACACTTCCAGCACCTTGCAGTCGCGGCCCGCGAATGGCGCGCGCGCGGCATGGATGCACAGGGGGCGTAAACGGGTTTTTTCCAGTATCGTAACGGCATGCTCGACGTTGGGCGCGATCCAGATGGCGCGCATGGGCGGCAGCACCCAGCTGCTGTTGTTGGCCGTGATGCGCAGCACGCCTTCGAGCGCCATCGTGACCTGGCCCCAGGGATGGCTGTGCGGCAATAAAAATTCATCGGGTTGCAGGTCGCGCGCGATCATCGTCACGGGGATCGTCGCGCTGGGCGCTTCCCGTGGCGGACACATACGGGTATGGTGGAGGATAGGTACACCCATCAGCTTGGCCTTAATTCGATAAATTATGTCGTTCTGTTGGAAAACAGACGATGGTATTTTGCATACACTTGAGCTTCACCAGTATAAGACAGGGTATGACATGATAACAACTAAGCCGGCAACGCAGTTGCCCCCGCCTGTGCCACCATCGCTGCGCAGCGATGCGCGCGTCATCGCCCTGGTGGGCCTGGCGCATGGGGTCTCGCACTTCTACCATCTGATCCTCGCGGCCCTGTTCGTCTGGCTGAAACCCGCATTCGGCCTGTCGTATGCGGAACTGGGTTTGCTGATGACGGTGTTTTTCATCATCTCGGGTGTGGGGCAGGCGCTGGCCGGTTTTGTCGTCGACCGCTTCGGCGCCCGCGCCGTGCTGTTTTCCGGTATTTTCTTGCTGGGCGTGTCGGCGCTGGCCCTGTCCACCGCCCACAGCTATGCGGCGCTGATGCTGGGCGCCATGCTGGCTGGCATGGGCAACAGCGTGTTCCATCCGGCCGACTACACGATACTCAACCAGCGCGTCTCGGCGCCCCGCGTGGCCTACGGCTTTTCCGTGCATGGCATCAGCGGCAATATCGGCTGGGCCCTGGCGCCCCTGTTCATGACGTATGTTGCCACGCACTACGACTGGCGGGTGGCCCTGCAGTGCGCGGCCGTGCTGCCGTTCGGCGTGCTGCTGATCCTGTTCCTGAACCGCCACGCCATCCGCCCGGAACCCGTGAAAAAGGCGGCGCCTGGCCAGCCGGCCGGCGGCGAAGGCACGCTGGACTTCCTGCGCCTGCCGGCCGTGTGGATGTGCTTTGCCTTCTTCTTCATTACCGCCATCGCCCTGGGCGGCATCCAGAGCTTTGCCAGCGTGGCCCTCGTCAAGCTGTACGGCATGAGCCTGGCGCTGGCCACCAGCGCCTATACGGCCTACATGCTGGCCTCTGCCGTGGGCATGCTGGCCGGCGGCGTGGTGGGCGCGCGCAGCAAGCAGCCGGACCGCAACGTGGCGATCGCCTTTTCCGTCGCCGCCTTGCTGGCCGTGCTGCTGGCCATGGCCGTCGTGCCGGCCTGGGGCGCGGTGGTGCTGATGGGCGCCATCGGCCTGACGTCGGGCGTGGCGGGGCCGTCGCGCGACCTGATGATACGCGCGGCCGCGCCGAAGAATGCCACGGGGCGCGTGTATGGCGTCGTGTATTCGGGCCTCGACAGCGGCCTGGCCGTGGGGCCCCTGTTCTTTGGCGCGCTGATGGATGGCGACCATCCGGCGCTGCTGTTCGTCTTCATCGGCGTGTTCCAGGCGCTGGCGATCGCCACGGCCGTGGGCGTGGGCGGTAAAACACGTGCCGTGGCGCTGCAAAAGGCATAGAATCGCTGCCATCCGACACCATTCACCCACTTTCAGGAGCCAGCATGACTTTTGCCACCACCGATCTGTGCGACGACTATGCAGCCATGCTGGATGAGGGCACCCTGGCCGTGCTGCCGCCCGTGTACCGCGCGTTCGGCCAGCGCGTACGCTTCTGCGGTCCGGCCACCACCTTGCAGGTGTTCGAAGACAATGCGCTCGTGCGCAGCACCCTGGAAACGCCGGGCCAGGGCCATGTGCTGGTGATCGATGGCGGCGGCAGCCTGCGCCGCGCGCTGGTGGGCGGCCAGCTGGGCGTGCTGGCCGAAAGCAACGGCTGGGCCGGTATCGTCGTCGATGGCTGCATCCGCGACAGCGACGAAATCAATGTCTGCCAGATCGGCGTGCGCGCGCTGGCCACGCATCCCCGCAAGAGCAACAAGACGGGCGCCGGCCAGCGCGACGTGCGCGTGCAGCTCAGCGGCGTGGCCGTGCATCCGGGCGACTGGATCTACGCGGACGCGGATGGCATCCTGGTGGCGCGCCAGGAACTCGATTGAGCCGTTCCTCCCAGGGGAGGGCGGCAGCAGCGGCATGCGCCGGGAAGCGTTACATATTGTCCACATTAAATATATTTTTGCAAAGTTCTTTGATTTTCATCCCGGCTGAGATATGATTTCACTTAAGGTAACTTTAATGCCAATAAGGCAAGGAAATCATCTCATGAAAATCGCCACCATCGCAGCAGTTGTCGCCCTGTTTGCTGCCGGCACCGCCAGCGCCAGCCCCGTCAACCTGATCACGAATGGCAATTTTGAAACGGTCGCTCCCGGCTACGCCTTCGACAGCGGCTTTAAAGTCGTCAACAGCGGTTCGTCGGCCATCACGGGCTGGACCGTTGGCGCCAGCTCCGTCGACCTGATCCGCAATGCATATAACGCCATCGACGGCTACAGCATCGATTTGCTGGGTACGCCAGGTCCGGGTTTCCTGTCGCAAAATTTCAATGTCGTTGCCGGCCAGACGTACAGCCTGACCTTTGACATGGCGCGCAATTCCGGCGGCCCAGCAGGCCAGGGCGTGAGCGTCAATTTCGGTGGCGTGGTCGGGGATTTCTACTCGACGGCTGCCGCCTCGAACACCTTGTACAGCAATACCCTGAGCTTCACGGCCGCCACCACCGGCCTGGCGACCCTGTCGTTTGCCAGCGCCGCCAAGGCCGGCACGCCGTTCGACAATTACTCGGGTGCCGTGATCGACAACGTGTCCGTGATGGCCGCCGTGCCGGAACCGGAAACCTACGCCATGCTGCTGGCCGGCCTGGGCCTGATGGGTTTCCTGCGCCGTCGCAAGGCCGCCAAGTAATCCCGGCTCTACGCCACGTCAAGACCGCCTGCTGCGTTGCACAGGCGGTTTTTGTCATTCTGGGGGCGCGTAGCCCGCATCGGGCCACAGCCGCCGCGGCAGTCTTTAGCTGACTGCATCGGCATTGCCGCGCAAGGGGCAGTCCGCCGCCTGCGGCTCCAGCCGCCGCGCCAGTTCGCCGCGCAACTGCGTCAATCCCGCGATGCGCGCATCGATTTCACCCAGCTTGCGCGCCAGCGCCGCGCGCAGCAGGTCCGCCGTGGCGGGATCGCCGGCGCTGGCCAGCAGCGGCATGTCGGCCTCGATTTCCGCCAGCGTAAAACCCAGCTGCTGCGCCGTGCGCAGGTAGCGCAGCCAGTCCGCCGCCTCGGGCGGGTAGTCGCGGTAGCCGTTCGCGCCGCGCCGCGCGCGCAGCAAGCCCCGCTTTTCATAGAAGCGCAGGGTATCGCGGCTCAAGCCCGTCGCCTGCGCCATCTCGCCGATCTGCATGGTTATTTTTCTTTCATAAAATGCTTGACCATGGAGTGTACTCCAACCTCGATCATGGGCGCTTTCCATCGACAGGAGTTGCCATGTTGTCCGTTTCCGCCTTCCGCCGCCTGGTGCGCGCCAGCGCCATTTATGATGTGCTCATGATTGCCCCGTTTACCACGCCGTGGACATTCTTGCTCATGCGCGAGCACTTAAGCGCCCTCAATGTGGGCCTGGGCGGCGTGCCGCTGCCCGTCTTCGGACCGTTTCATCTGCTCATCAGCAGCTTGCTGGGCAGCGTGGTGCTGGTCTGGTCCGTGTTGCGCACGCTCGATCCGCAGCCGCGTTTCGGCCGTTTCGATGCGGCGGCGCGCTACCTGTTTTCCACCTGGATGGCGTGGGCGCTGCTGGTGACGGGCCAGCCCCTGCTGTGGCTGTTCCTCGTGCCGGAGCTGGCCTGGGGCCTCGCGCAAAGCTTGCCAGTGCGCCGCAGCGAGGGCGGGCTGGAAGGGCATGCGCGCGAATCGCTGTTGAGATGACGATAACGAAATGCAATAATGGCCGTGCACGCAGTGCAACAATGACTGCAATGAACGACTATTAAGGGAATGACTATGCAGCAGGATGCCGCAGGAAAAAACATGGCGTTGCTCGATCCGGTAGTGGCGCCGCGCATCGCGGTGACGCGCCTGGTGACTGGTCTGCTGCAAGGCTTGCTGCTGTACTGGCTGTACAGCACGGCGCAAGACAAGGTGTGGCCCGCCACGGAAGCGTATCTGCTGGGGCCGTTGATGCTGATCAGCCTTCTGCTGCCCATTTTGCTCGTTTCCAGCCTGGGCCATATGTCGGCAAAGCGCATCGCCCTGTGGATGGCGGGCGCGGCTGCCGTGATGGCCGTGCTGGCCTGGCATGACGTGGCGCGCGGCGCTGAACACGTGATCTGGGGTAATTACAAGCCGGGCGCGCCGCTGCGCGTGGTCTCGGCACAGCTGTTCGGTTTCAGCGTGGTGGGCTTTTATATTGCCCACGCGCTGGTGCTGGCCAGCGCCCAGGATGGCCAGCGCATCGCCCGCTATCCCACTTATTTTGAAATCGCCTGGAAGCTGGGCATCCAGCTGCTGTTTTCCCTGCTGTTCGTGCTGGGCCTGTGGCTGGTGCTGTGGCTGGGCGGACAGCTGTTCCTGCTGATCAAGCTCAGTTTCCTGAAAAAACTGCTGGGCCAGGCGTGGTTCGTGATTCCCGTCATCTGCTTTGCGTTTTCGTTCGCCATCCATATCACGGACGTGCGCCCGTCCATCGTGCGCGGCATCCGCACCCTGCTGCTGGTGCTGCTGTCATGGCTGATGCCGATTGCCGCCGTGCTGGTCTCCGGCTTCCTGCTGACTTTGCCATTCATCGGCTTCGAACGCCTGTGGGCCACGCGCCATGCGGCTTCCGTGCTGCTGGGCATGGCCGGCGTGCTGGTGGTGCTGATCAATGCCGCCTTCCAGAACGGCGAAGTGGGCCATGGCGTGGCGCGCGGCATCCGCCTGGGCACGCGCCTGGCCTGCCTGCTGCTGCCGTGGGTGGTGGGCATCGCCATCTATGCGCTGACCTTGCGCGTGATGTCGCATGGCTGGACGTCCGACCGCCTGATCGCTGCCGCCTGCCTGCTGGTCGCCACCTGCTATGCCGTCGGCTATGCCTGGGCGGCCAGCAAGTATGGCGACTGGCTGCACCTGATCGCCAACGTCAACGTGGCCACGGCAGGCGTCACCCTGCTGGTGCTGTTCGCCCTGTTTTCGCCGCTGGCGGACCCGGCGCGCATTTCCGTGGCCAGCCAGATGGCGCGCCTGGACAGCGGCAAGGTGGGCGTGGACAAGTTCGATTTCGAATACCTGCGCTTCCAGGGCGCCCGCTACGGCCAGGCGGCCTTGCTGGAATTGAGCAAACGCACGACGGGACCTGACGCGGCCGTCATACGGGCCCGCGCCGACGCCATGCTCAAGCGCCAGAACCGGCTCGACGAGACGGGCGCGCTCAGCGACGTGTCGATCAACCTGACCCTGCGTCCGGCCACGGCGAAATTGCCGGAAAGTTTCCTGCGCCAGGACTGGACGCAAGTGGGTCCCGCCTGGCGCCTGCCCGCCTGCCTGAAGCGGGCAGGGCCCCAGTGCGACGCCTACCTGCTCGATTTCGATGGCGACGGCAAGCAGGATGTGTTACTGATCAGCAACGATCCGCGTGCCTCGTCGGTGCTGCTGGCGGAAAAAGAGGATGGCAACTGGTACGCGCGCGGGCAAATCCCCACGGATGCCCTGCGCTGCAAGCCCCTGCGCGAGAAACTGCAGGCAGGCGAATTCCAGCTGGTGCCGCCGAAGGTGCGCGAACTGGAAATCGAAGGCCAGCGCGTGCCCATGACTTTATATACGCCGGAGGACGAGGTCAGCTGCCCGGATGAGACGGCGCCGGCCCTGTAATGGCAGGGAGCGGATTTGACGCGTCGGGCAAAACATTTTGCCTGATCTGAAAATAATCAATTCGGATACGGGGCTGTTCCGGCTGTCCGTTATCGGCCAGAAGCGGACTGAAAAAAATAGGGTTTATAGACGTGGATACGACCAATGATTAGTTTGGTAGTGCAGATAGAGCGTGTTGTTGACGACCACTTTCCGGTATGGTTAGGATGCGTGCTTACTGATGCTGATGGCGTACGACATGAATTCGTCGAAAAAGAACCCGTCATAAGAACTGGGGAGCGAATGGCTGAGAGTCATTACCCCCACCCCGGGCACATCGGCTGTGTCATTGAAGACGAATGGGTTGATGAACTGGGACGAAGCCTAGTACGGGTGAGCACTGAGAAACCTTGGTCCATAGAATCGGTAGCTGGAGAGACCAAGTTCACGGTGTTTAAAGAACAAATCGTTTCGGGTTAAGCTTGGGCCGCGAACGGCCAGAAGCGGTCGCTGACTGCACGCGTGCTCCGTCTTCCATCATTCCCATTCAGCAAACAACTACTTACATGCTCAAAAATTTTCGCTGTCTAGTTCTTCCGTTTCTAGCGTTTGCGACGCTATCCGCTTGCGATGTGGGCGTTAAAGCGGGACGCTTCGACGAGGATAAGACTCTGGCCTTGGCCGGCGTTGACAAGTACCGTGGTCACTACGAAAAGCAGGACTACGAGCGTTTGTATAACTTGGGTTCTTCTGCGTTGAAAGCAGCTATACCAAAAGAACAGTTTGCCTCAGCAGTCCAAAGTGCAATGTCTCAGTACGGAAATTACAAGTCATCTGTTCTGGTGGGGTCTTCATGCTTTCCAAATGAAGTCCGATTGGCTTATGACACCGAGTACGAGAATGCGAAGGTGCGAGAGCTGATGATTTGGTCGGTAAGTGGTAGTCAAGCTGAGTTGACCATGTACCAAGTTCTGCCTAGCCAAGACGAATTTCACAAAGAGTCACAAGTCGGCTGCCCCGCTCCGTGATGAACGTCCGCAATGGGGCGTAACCTGCCAACGACGTCAACCGGCCAGAAGCCGACCATGAATAATCATGATGAAGCATACAAGGAGACGCAATGGGAGCGACACGGCTGCCGTCCAGGAAAATGGCAAAGAAAGCCAAACAGCCTGTCATTGCGCTGACGTTATTCCTGACCATGTTGGCGGTCGGATTCGGGTACTTTGTGTACGTGTCATCTGCCCGGGTTTTGGGTATTGGCTGTGCTGTGCTCTGTGTTTTTTGCGTCTGGACCAGCGTTTTGCATCGGCGTGAAAAGCAGCGCCTTCAAACCCTGGCTTGCGCACGCGAAGGCGAATCGATATGCCACTTCGCCCGCAGTTTTGACAAAAGAATAACTGATACCTGGATCATCCGCGCGGTGTATCAGGAGCTGCAAGTTTTTCTTGGGCCGTTTGTCGCTGCTCCAGTACGCGCATCGGACTTACTCTCGAGCGATTTGGGCTTGGATGCCGACGACATGGACGATCTCATCGTGGACGTTGCTTTGCGGGCCGGAAGGTCACTGGAGCGGACCGCGTGCAACCCGTATTACGGAAAAGTGCATACCGTCTCTGACATGGTGCTGTTCGTGAATGCGCAATCACCGGTGTGACGAATCCGGAGGTCCGCTGCGGGCCGGAAGTTGCCAATCATGTCCGCCGTCGGCCAGCGGCGGACATCGCAATGAGAAATAGCTGGAAAGCATGCCGGGCTTGCAGGCACGCTATCGATCATGGCGTTTTGCCCGTCACTTCTGGACGGCGCCGAAAGCCTGAGCCGAACGGGCCGGATCAGTTCTTCGTGCGCACCTGGCGCACGTGGTTTTCCAGTTCGCTGAACGATGGGCGTTCCGTGGCGGAAATGACCTTGCGGCCGAATTCCACCGCCAGGGCCGGCGCATAGCCGTTCAGGCTGGCCAGCAGGGTCACTTTCACGCACTGGTACATCTTTGCCGTTTCATGGTGCTTGCGGCGCAGCAGGCTGGCCAGCGGGGCGATGAAGCCGTAGGCCAGCAGGATGCCGATGAAGGTGCCCACCAGCGCCTGCGCGATCAGCACGCCCAGCTCGGCCGGCGGCAAGCCCACGGATGCCATCGTGTGCACCACTCCCATCACGGCGGCCACGATGCCGAAGGCGGGCATGGCGTCGGCCAGCTGCGAAATCGTCTGGATCGGCATTTCCGCATCTTCATGGTGCGTCTCGATCTCGTTATCCATCAGGTTTTCGATCTGGTAGGCGTCCATATTGCCCGACACCATCAGGCGCAGATAGTCGGTGATGAATTCCAGGATGTGCTCGTCGCCGAGCGTGTACGGGTATTTCACGAAGATGGGGCTGCGGTACGGGTCGTCGATATCGTCCTCGACGGACATCAAGCCTTCCTTGCGGATCTTGCTGAGGATTTCATACATCAGCCCCATCAGTTCCATATAGCGCGCCTTTGTGTATTGCGAACCGTGGAACAGGGTGGGCAGGGCGGCAAACGTGGCGCGGATGGCCTTGGCGTCGTTGCCGACAAAGAAGGTGCCCAGCGCGGCGCCGCCGATCATCAGCAATTCCAGCGGCTGGAACAGGGCGCCCAGGTGCCCGCCCTGCATGGCGAAGCCGCCGAAGACGGAAAACAGCACGACGATAAATCCGAGTATGACTAGCAAAACTTACTCCCTCATAATATTGCCATATCGCAATATTGTAGTTTAACCTGATTCGGCGGCCGTGGCCGCATCCGGCTGCAACTGCTGGCCGAGAAAATTGATAAAAGCGCGCACTTTGGCGGGCAGCTGGTGGCGGCTCGGGTAGTAGGCGTACAAGTCGGCTGGCGCCAGCGCGTAGTCTTCCAGCACCACGCGCAGGCGGCCGCTGTCGAGGTAGCGGGTCAGGTCCCATTCCGAGCGCAGCAGGATGCCGTGACCGTCCAGTGCCCAGCCCAGCACCACGTCGCCATCGTTGCTGGCCACCGTGCCGCGCACCTTCACCGTGTGCGTGGCGCGGCCACGGCTCAGCCGCCAGATGCCGTAGGCATCGTCGTTTTGCCGGTGCACGATGCAGCGGTGGTGCGCCAGCTCGTCGGGCGTCTGCGGCGTGCCGTGCGCCTGCAGGTAGGCGGGCGAGGCGCACAGGAAGCGCCGGTTCGACATGATGCGTCGCGCCGACAATCGCGTGTCGGGCAAGTCGCCGAAGCGGATGCCCAGGTCATACGCCTGCTCCACCAGGTTGATGGGACTGTCCGTCAGCTGCAGCTGCACTTCCAGCTGCGGATGGCGCAGCGCGAATTGCGACAGCAGGGGCGCGATCACCGTGCGGCCGAAGCCCAGGGTGGCGTTGACGCGCAGCAGCCCGCGCGGTTCCGCGCTGCCGCTGGCCAGGGACTCTTCCATGGCGCGGATGTCGTCGAGAATTTGCCGCGCCTGCGCCAGGTAGCTTTCGCCATCGCCCGTCAGGCTGATGCGTCGCGTGCTGCGGTTCAAGAGGCGCACGCCCAGGCGCTGCTCCATCAGCACCAGCCGTTTGCTGACGGCGGGCGGCGTGATGCCCAGTTCGCGCGCCGTGGCCGACAGGCTGCCCAGCTTGGCCAACAGCACAAAGAAGGCCATTTCCGTGGTGGCGTCCGTTTTCATGGTTCATCTTTCACTTCAAGTGAATAATGGTTTAAATTTCAGTCGATTATATGGCTTTATATCGCGGGTAAGCTGGCGTCATCGTTTTCACCCACAGGAGACCCGCATGAAAATCGTTGAAATCCGCGAACAGACCATTCCCATTTCCTCTCCCATCCGCAACGCCTACATCGATTTCACGAAGATGACCCTGAGCCTGGTGGCCGTCGTCACGGACGTGATGCGCGACGGCAAGCCCGTCGTCGGCTACGGCTTCAACTCGAATGGTCGCTACGGCCAGGGCATGCTGATGCGCGAGCGCTTCATCCCCCGCATCCTCGACGCCGATCCCGCCTCGCTGCTGACGGCGGACGGCAGCAACCTCGACCCGCACAAGGTGTGGGACTGCATGTACACGAATGAAAAGCCGGGCGGCCACGGCGAGCGCTCGGTGGCCATCGGCACCATCGACATGGCCATCTGGGATGCCGTGGCGAAGATCGAACGCAAGCCATTGTTCCAGCTGCTGGCCGAGCGCCACGGCACGGGCGTGCCCGACAAACAGGTGTTCGTGTATGCGGCGGGCGGCTATTACTACCCGGGCCAGAGCCTGTCCGCCCTGCAGGACGAGATGCGCAGCTATATCGACCGCGGCTACACGGTGGTCAAGAAGAAGATCGGCGGCGCCTCGCTGGACGAGGACTTGCGCCGCATCGACGCCATCCTGGAGGTGCTGCAGGATGGGCAAAAGCTGTGCGTGGATGCGAACGGGCGCTTCGACCTCGATACCTCGATCGCCTACGCCAAGGCGCTGCGCCAGTACGATTTGTTCTGGTATGAAGAGGCGGGCGACCCGCTCGACTTCGAGCTGCAGGCGACCCTGCGCAGCTATTACGACAAGCCCATGGCGACGGGCGAGAACCTGTTTTCCATGCAGGATGCGCGCAACCTGATCCGCTACGGCGGCATGCGCGCCGACCGCGACTGGCTGCAGTTCGACTGCGCCCTCAGCTACGGCCTGGTGGAATACCTGCGCACCCTGGACATGCTGCAGCAGCACGGCTGGTCGCGCAGCCGCTGCATCCCGCATGGCGGCCACCAGATGTCCCTGAATATCGCGGCAGGGCTGGGCCTGGGCGGCAATGAATCGTATCCGGACTTATTCCAGCCCTTCGGCGGCTTTCCCGATGGCGTGCGGGTGGAAAACGGCCACATCACCATGCCGGACCTCGTCGGCATCGGCTTCGAGGGCAAGGCCAACCTGTACGCGGCCATGCGCGCATTGAGCGGGCAGTAAATCAGGCGGCGCGCTGCCAGAAGCGCAGCCGGTTGCCGAACGGGTCGGCCACTTCCAGGATGCGGCCCCAGTCCTCGTCGCGGATGCCGGGCCGCGCATACGGGTAATCCTTGTCGCGCAGCTCCGCGTGCAGGGCGGCGACGTCGTCGACGGGGATCAGCAGCGCCGCTCCGGGCGTGGCGTCGCCGTAGTGTTCACTGAGGTGCAGCACGAGCTCGCCCCGCGTCACCTGCAGGTACAGGGGCGCCGCAGGCTCGAAGCGGTGCTGCCAGTCCAGGGTGAAACCGAGGAAGCCGAGGTAGAACTCGCGCGCTTTTTCTTCGGAAAAGCTGCGCAGGATGGGGATGGGAGCATGCATGGCGGCGCTTTCAGGCGGTGGCGATAGCGCCATTCTAGCCTCAGGCCGGCGCCTGTCGTTTGACCTGCGCGGCGGCGCTGGTCTTCTCCCAGCGGAACAGCCACATGATCACCAGCTTGGTCGCGGCGCTGACGCAGGCCAGCAGCAGCAAGGGCCAGCCCGTTTCCAGCCCCATGACGCAGGCAAAGAAGATGGTGCTGGCATCCATGGCCAGGATGAACTGGCTCATTTTCAGCGACACGGCGCCCGTCTTGCCCGAGCGCCAGATCAAACGGATCTGGTGCGCATAGCCTTGGGCCAGCAGCACGGTGACGGCGACGATCAGGCTTTGCGAGATCACGCGCTTTTCATCGCTGAAGGTGGGGCCGAAGGCCAGCCCCGCCACGCCCGCGCACAGCAGCAGCGCGCACGCCAGCAGCGCGTTGCGCGAGGTCCGGCTGCGGCGGTCGCGGTCGATTTCGTACAGGATGGCCAGCGCAATCAGGGAGGCGGCCAGGCGGGGCCAGACGATGTAGTGGTTGAACGGCGTGATCGAATAGCCGTACACAAAGAATGCGCAATACGCGAGGAAGCTGACGGTGAACTGGTTGATGGACAGGATGTCCGTCGTCTTGCCGTGCGCCAGGCTGGCATCGCGCTTGCGCTGCCAGATTTTTTGCAGCTGCGACCACAGGCCAAACAGGCTGACGACGATGAAGACGGAATTGAGGCTGCCGGCGAAGGCGTAGAGGGTAGGGGGCTGCAAGGGATCTCCTGGGATGGACGCGGCATCGCTGCGGCGGCAGCCTGCCTTGTCTATACATTTTATTTTGGCAATATGCTCTCATGAAATAAATTAGCAGGCAAGCAATGATTGCACTGCCGGGGCCTGTTGCCGCACGGCTTGCCGGAACGCCCCTGTTCCTGCGCTTGCCCGTATAATCGGGGCATGACTTTCTTATCACATCGTGCCCGCTCCGTGCTGGCCACCCTCGGCAAAATGGCCGTTTCCCTGATTATCCTGTTGACTGCACTGTGGGGCGCGCTGGCGCTGTGGTACCAGCTGTCCGGCGGCACGGCGGCGCAAGCCATCGGCGCCTTGCTGTGGGGCGCGCTGGGCGTGGCCAGCATCGCGCTGTGGTGGACGCGCGGCGACGCGCGCGTGCTGCTGCCGTATGCGGCCGGTTTTGTCCTGCTGCTCGTGTGGTGGAGCCTGATCGCGCCGAAACAGCAGCGCGTGTGGGCCGACGACGTGGCGCGCAACGTCACGGGCACGGTGAAGGGCAGCACCGTCACGCTGGACAATGTGCGCAATTTCGACTGGCGCAGCGACGACGACTACACGGTCAAGTGGGAGCAGCGCAGCTACGACCTCGACGGGCTGCGCACGGTGGACACGGCGCTGTCGTACTGGACGGGGCCGTATATCGCGCACACCCTGATCTCGTTCGGCTTTGCGGACGGGCGCTTCCTGACGTTTTCCATCGAAATCCGCAAGGAAAAGGGCGAGAGCTTTTCCGCCATCGGCGGCTTCTTCAAGCATTTCGAAATGAGCCTGATCGCCGCCGACGAGCGCGACATCCTGCGCGTGCGCACGAATGCGCGGGGCGAGGACATGCATCTGTACCGCGTGATGATGCCCAAGGCGGCCATGCGCTCGCTGTTCCTGGCCTACCTGGACGAAGCGCAAGCGCTGAAGAACCAGCCGCAGTTCTACAACACACTGACGGCCAACTGCACCACCATCGTCTTCGAGATGGTGCGCCGCATCGTGCCGGGCCTGCCGCTCGACTACCGGCTGATGGCCTCGGGCTACCTGGACCGCTACCTGTTCGACGTCAAGGGCCTGGTGCCCGGCCAGACCTTCCAGCAGCTGCGCACGGGAGGCCACGTCACGGCGCGCGCGCGGGCGGCCAACGACGACGCGGATTTTTCGCACGCGATCCGCCGCGGCATGCCGGGCTACGATGAAACGGGCCACCCGAAGCTGCAAATGCCGCGCCAATAGCCGACAAAATCCCCAGCGCGGTGTTGCCCATGCCTTGCCGTACCAGCGTACCGTCTGCGGCATGGCGCCTGGCCCTGAGCATTTTGTCAGCCGAGTCGCACCCTTGCTTTATACTGTCACCATATCCCGACCGGCCGCACATTGCGGCCGGTCTCACTTTACGAATAAAGAAGGCCCGCTATGCCATTTTCCTCACTGGGTCTGATCCCCTCCCTGGTCCGCGCCGTCGACAAGGCCGGCTATGCCGCGCCGACGGCCATCCAGGCGGCCGCCATTCCCGCCATCCTGCGCGGCAGCGACGTGCTGGGCGCGGCCCAGACGGGTTCCGGCAAGACGGCCGCCTACGCGCTGCCGCTGCTGCAGGCGCTGATGGCGCCCGTTTCCGGCCCGCGCCAGGTGCGCGCGCTGATCCTCGTGCCCACGCGCGAGCTGGCGGCGCAGGTGGGGCAGACGGTGCACGCGCTGGCCAAGCCGCTGCCCGTCAAGCTGAAGATTTCCGTGCTGTTCGGCGGCGTGTCGATCAATCCGCAGATGATGGACTTGCGCGGCGGCGCCGATATCGTCGTCGCCACGCCGGGCCGCCTGCTGGACCTGGTGCGCCAGAATGCCGTCAAATTGGGCGGCGTGTCGCTCTTCGTGCTCGACGAGGCCGACCGCCTGCTGGACATGGGTTTCAGCGAAGAGATCAACGCCATCCTGGCGCTGCTGCCTAAGCAGCGGCAAAACCTGTTTTTCTCCGCCACCTTCCCCGACAGCGTGCAGGCGCTGGCCGACAGCCTGCTCAAGGAACCCGTGCGCATCGAAGTGGCGTCCGAACCGCAGGACAAGCCCGACATCGTGCAGCGCGCCATCACGGTGGACGTGCCGCGCCGCACGCAGCTGCTGCGCTACCTGATCCTGCAGCAGCAGTGGGAGCGCGTGCTGGTGTTCGTCGCCACCAAGTACGCGGCCGAACACGTGGCCGACAAGCTGCAGCGCGCGGGCTTGCACGTGGGCGCCTTCCACGGCGAGTTCAGCCAGGGCACGCGCAGCCAGCTGCTGGCCGACTTCAAGGCGTGCCGCCTGCAGGTGCTGGTGGCCACGGACGTGGCCGCGCGTGGCATCGACATCGCCGGCCTGCCTGCCGTCGTCAACTACGACTTGCCCCGCTCGGCCGTCGACTACACGCACCGCATCGGCCGCACGGGCCGCGCCGGCGAAAGCGGCACGGCCATCAGTTTCGTGACGGCCGACACGGAAGCGCATTTCCGTCTGATCGAAAACCGCAACGACTTGCGCATCGTGCGCGAAGTGGTGGCCGGCTTCGAGCCGACGGAACTGCCCACGCCGGCGAGCACCGCGACCGATACGGTGAACGGCGGCGTGAAGGGCGCGCGCAAGAGCAAGAAGGATAAATTGCGCGAAGCGGCAGCCAAGGCGGCCGCAGGCAATTAAATCCCCCTTATGTGCGCTAGCCGCTTGAACGGCTGGCCGTCCCGCCTTAAGATGATGTTTCTATAAAGCAAGGGGACGGCAATGCACATGACATTCATCGCGCGCGCGGGCGCGCTGGCTTGCGCGCTGGCGCTGGCTGGCTGCGCCGGCATGGGGGGGGGCGGCAGCAATCGCGGCGACAAGGCCGGCATGCAGATGCCGGGCAAGACGTCGGCCGATGCGGCCGTGGCCGCCACGTGGTACAACCCGCCCAGCGAATTTCCCGGCATCTGCCTGACCCAGTTCAAGGATGGCAGCCTGCGTTTCGATGGCGGCTTCGCCTTCTACAACCCGGGCCGCTGGTCGTACGATGCGGCCACCGCCGAGCTGCGCCTGCAGCTGGCGCCCACGCCATCGCTGGAGCTGTCGCACGCGCAAATCGTGCAGCACATGAACCTGCTGCGCATCGAGGCGGACAAGAATACGCTGGTGTATGGCGTGAAAGCCGGCACCACGGCCATCGGCCTGGGCGGCTTTGTGTTTTACCGCGACACGCCTTGTCCCGCACGGCGCGGATAAGTGGCGGATAAGTGCCATGCGGGAATATTTAGTCGTATAATTTCAGCGCAAGGGGACGGCCGCGCAAGACTGTGCCGCGCGGCAGGTTTCCCCCTCAGGCAAGCTCCCGTATCGCCATGGCGATGAGAGGATGGTCCGATGGATGTGCACGATGAGCATGGTATGCCAGGGACTTCGGCACCGGCCGCGCAGCCGCGCACCTTGCTGCTGGTCGACGACGAGCCGAATATCCTCGCTTCGCTCAAGCGCCTGCTGCGGCGCGATGGCTACCATATCCTGACGGCCGGCAGCGGCCAGGAAGGGCTGGAGGTGCTGGCCAGCCATGCGGTCGACGTGATCGTGTCGGACCAGCGCATGCCCGGCATGCTGGGCGCCGACTTCCTGCGCAAGGCCAAGCTGCTGTGTCCGCAGACCATACGCATCATGCTGTCCGGCTATACCGAGTTGCAGGCCGTCACGGACGCCGTCAACGAAGGCGCCATCTTCAAGTTCCTCACCAAGCCCTGGGAAGACCATCAGTTGCGCGAGCATATCGCCGAAGCTTTCCGCCTGAAGGGCATCGACGATGACAATGCGCGCCTCAATGCCCAGCTGCGCGTGGCCAACCAGGCGCTGGCGGCCGCGAATGCCGCCATGCAGGCGCTGGTCAGCCAGCAGCAGCACCAGATCAGCCGCGACGAGGTCAGCCTGGGCATCGCGCGCGAACTGCTGCAATTTCTGCCGCTGCCCGTGATCGGGCTCGACGAGGACGGCATGATCGCTTTCATCAACGCGGCCGCGGCCAACCTGTTCGAGCGGGGCGCGGCCCTGCTGGGCAACGAGGCGGCGCTGGTCCTGCCGCAGCTGTTCGATGGGCAGGGCGCGCCTGGCCTGGCCGCCATCGACGGCCAGCCGTATGCCGTGGCCGTCCATCCCATGGGCCTGCATTCGCGCTCGCGCGGCAGCCTCGTCACCCTGAGCCGTCATGGAGCGGATACATGAGTGAAAGCGGACGCGAGATTTCCATCGAGCAAGCAGAAGAGGGCATGGTGCTGGCGCAGGCGCTGAGCGACGCCAGCGGCGCCGTCCTGCTGGCCCAGGGCGCCACCCTGACGGCGGCCAACCTGACGGCCTTGCGCCGGCGCAATGTGGAGCGCTGCCACATCGTGGCGGACGACGAACCCGACCCCGCCGCGCAGGCGCATGCCGAGCAGGAACGGGCGCGCCGCCTGGAGCGGCTGGCCGTGCTGTTCCGCGCCACGCCGCCCGATTCCGCCGGGGCGGAACTGCTGGCGCTGCTGCAGCGCTACCGGCAGGGGAGCGGGGCATGACACGGCTCAGTTTTGAACATATCATCCGCCAGATACAGGAACTGCCCTCGCTGCCGGTGGTGGTGCTGGAGCTGCTGTCGAGCATGGACCAGGACGATACGGACGTGCATGTGCTGGCGCAAAAGATCGAGCTGGACCAGGCCCTGGCGGCCAAGACCCTGCGCATCGCCAATTCCTCGTTCTACGGCATGCAATCGAAGGTCACGAGCATTCCGCAAGCCGTTTCCGTGCTGGGCTTTCACAGCATCCGTACCGTCGTCACGGCCTGCGCCCTGACGAGCAGCTTCGCGCCCGTGGGCGGCGGCTTCGATTTCCAGGCGTTCTGGCGCCATTCGCTGGCCACGGCCATCGCCGCGCGCCTGCTGGCGCCGCACTTGCGCGTCAATCCCGAGACGGCGTTCACGGCGGGCCTGCTGCACGACTTGGGCACCCTGGTGCTGGTGACGCGCTTCCCGGCCGAGCACGCGCTCGTGCGCAGCCACCGCCAGGCGCACGATTGCCAGATGGCCGATGCCGAAGTGGCCGTCATCGGCATCGATCACGCGCAGGTGGGCAGCGCCCTGGCTGCCTACTGGAAGTTTCCCGCCGCGATACAGCAGGCGGTGGCCGACCACCACGCCCTCGAGCGGCTGGACGCGGGCGGCTTGCCGCTGGTCGTGCACATGGCCAATGCCGTCGCGCTGGCGCTGGACCTGGCCGGCATCGACGATGCGCTCGTGCCGCCCCTGTCGCCCGCGGGCTGGCGCAGCCTGGCGCTGGACGAGCAGGCCTGGTTCGCGCTGCTGCGGCAAACCGAAACGACCTACGATGAGATGTCACGGATCATGCTGGCATGAACAGGAAAGAGGCCATGGACACAGATGCAGGGCACGCGCGGCCCGCCGCGCCGGCACCCCGCCAGGGCGATTCCATCGCGCTGTCGGCCTTTTTCGACGGTCACCCCGTGGCCACGTTCGCCATCGACACGGACCACGTGGTGACGCACTGGAACAGCGCCTGCGAACAGCTGCTGGGCTTTACGGCCGCCGAGATGGTGGGCACGCGCGACCACTGGAAGGCATTCTATCCGCAGCCGCGCGCCTGCCTGGCCGATTTGCTGGTGGCCGACGATATCGCGTTCGGCGAAAGCGAGCTGTACCAGGGCAAGCTGCAGCGCTCCGTCGTCATCCCCGGTGCCTACGAAGCGGAGGATTTCTTTGCGAATATCGGCCCCGACGGCCACTGGCTGCACTTCACGGCCGCGCCCCTGCGCGACCTGGACGGCCGCCTCGTGGGCGCCATCGAAACCTTGCGCGACGTGACGGAACGCCACCATGCGGAAAGCGCGCTGCGCAAGGCGCACGCCAACCTGGAACACCTGGTGGCCAGGCGCACGGCCCAGCTGGCCGAAATGAACGAGCGCCTGGCCGACGATATCCGCCAGCGCGAGATCGCCGACCTGGAATTGCGCGAACGCAACCTGGCCCTGACGGAATTGAACAGCAAGCTGTCGCTGGCCCAGCAAAAGCTGCTGCAGTCGGAAAAGCTCGCTTCCATCGGCCAGCTGGCCGCCGGCGTGGCGCACGAGATCAACAATCCCATCGGCTATGTGTTTTCCAATGTGGGTACCCTGGAAGGCTACCTGGATGATCTGTTCAGCATGCTCGATGCCTACGAGGAAGCGGAGCCGGCCGTCGCCGACGCCGTGGTGGCGGCGCGCCTGCGCGCGCTGCGCGAACAGATCGACCTGGATTTCCTGCGCACCGACATTCCGCTGCTGATGGGCGAGTCGAAGGAGGGCATCGCGCGCGTGCGCCGCATCGTGCAGGACCTGAAGGATTTTTCGCGCACGGATGCGCACCAGGAGTGGGTCTGGGCCGACCTGCGCCAGGGCATCGATACCACGCTCAATATCGTGAATAACGAGGTCAAGTACAAGGCTGACGTGGTGCGCGAGTATGGCGACATTCCCGATATCGAATGCCAGCCTTCCGAACTGAACCAGGTGATCATGAACCTGGTCGTCAACGCCGCCCACGCCATGGGCGAGGCGCACGGACGCATCACCCTGCGCACGGGCAGCGACAACGCGGCGGAAGTGTGGATCGAAGTCGAGGACACGGGCGGCGGCATCGCGCCCGAACACCTGTCGCGCATCTTCGACCCCTTCTTCACCACCAAGGCCGTCGGCAAGGGCACGGGCCTGGGCCTGTCGCTGGCCTACAGCACGGTGCAAAAGCACCACGGCCGCATCGACGTGCGCAGCGTCATCGGACGCGGCACCACCTTCCGCATCACCTTGCCCGTGCGCCAGGCGCAGGCCGTCGCACCATGACCATCAACGAACAGGACAGCATGAGCACCAGTACCAGCACCAGCGCCAGCGCCAGCACCGCGGCCGCGCCGCCGACCATCCTGTGCGTCGATGACGAGCCGAATATCCTGTCGTCGTTGCGGCGGCTGTTCCGCCCGCACGGCTACCGCGTGCTGACGGCCGAGAGCGGCGCGGCGGGCCTGGCCCTGCTCGAGGGTGAGGCGGTGGACCTGGTCATCTCCGACATGCGCATGCCGCACATGGATGGCGCGCAGTTCCTGGCCCAGGTGCGCCAGCGCTGGCCCGGCACCATGCGCCTGCTGCTGACGGGCTATGCGGATATCCAGTCCATCCTCGACGCCATCAACCAGGGCGAGATCTACCGCTATGTGACCAAGCCGTGGGACGAAAACGACATCGTGCTGGTGGTGCGCCACGCGCTGGAGCGGCGCGCGCTGGAACAGGAAAAGCAGCGGCTGGAAGCACTGACGGCCAGCCAGAACGTGCAGCTGCAGGCGCTCAACGCCGGCCTGGAAGCGAAGGTGGCTACGCGCACGCAGCAGCTGAAACAGTCGCACGACGAGGTGCAGGCGGCCAACGAGCGCCTGAAGGCCACGTTCGTGACGACGATCAAGGTGTTTTCCAACCTGATCGAAATGCGCGGCGGCAAGTTGGCCGGCCATGCGCGGCGGGTGGCGGAACTGGCGCGCAAGCTGGCGCTGGCGCTGGGCCTGGAAGGGCAGGAGGCGCGCGACGTGTTCATCGCGGCCCTGCTCAAGGATATCGGCAAACTCAGCTTGAGCGACGATGTGCTGGAATTGCCGGCCAGCGCCTGGACGGGCGAGCAGCTGGCCGCGTTCCGCAAGCATCCGCTGCGCGCGGAACAATTGCTGATGGCGCTCGACGAGCTGCGCGCCGTTTCCGTGATCCTGCGCTCGCAGCTCGAGCGTTTCGACGGCGGCGGCTTTCCCGACGGCCTGGTGGGCCTGGCCGTTCCGCTGGGCGCGCGCATCCTGGCGCTGGCCTCGGACTACGACGGTTTGCAGATCGGCGCCATGGTGCAGCGCAGCCTGCGCGCCGAGGAAGCCCGCAGCCTGATCTACGACAGTGTCGGCAAGCGCTATGACCCCGCCGTGGTGGCCGCTTTCCGCAGCATCATGGACGAGACGGAGCCGCCGGCGCGCGACCTGACCGTGCTGTCGGGCCAGCTGGAGCCGGGCATGGTGCTGTCGCGCGACCTGATCAGCCGCGATGGCCTGATGCTGCTGGCGGCCGAACACGTGCTGACGGCCCGCGTGATCGCCCAGCTGCTCGATTTCGAAGGCAAGAATGGCGGCCGGCTCAGCATCCGCGTGTACGCGCCGCCCAAGGACGCCTAGGCGTTCGCGGCCGGAGGCTGCAGGGGCAGGTGCACGGTGAAGCGCGTGCCGCGGCCCACTTCGGACGCCACCTCGATGCGCCCGCCATGCTTGTTGACGATGCCGTACGATAGCGACAGGCCCGTGCCGCTGCCCACGGCCTTGGTGGTGAAGAACGGTTCGAAGATGCGGTTCAGGTGTTCGGGCGCGATGCCGGCGCCCGTGTCGCCGATTTCCACCCACACCCAGCCGTCCGCGTGGCCCGTGCGGATGCTGATCACGCCTTCGCCGCTGATGGCCTGGCCCGCATTGACGAGCAGGTTCATGAAGACCTGGTTCAGCTGCGAAGCCAGGCACAGTATGGGCGGCAGCTCGCCATACTGTTTCTCGATGCGGGCCTTGTATTTCAATTCGTTGGCGACGATATTCAGGGTGCTGTCCAGCCCCGCGTGCAGGCTGGCGACTTGCCAGTCCGTCTCGCCCACGTGGGAAAAATCCTTCAGCGCCTGCACGATGTCGCGCACGCGCTTCAAGCCATCCATCGATTCGCCGACCAGGTCCACCATGTCGTCCTGCAGGAAGGCCAGGTCGGCTTGCGCGCGTACCTGGGCCACGCGCGCGGCCAGCGCCGCACTGTCGGACTCCTCGCGCATCGCCGCCTCATACTGGGTAATTACGCCGAAGAGGGTGCCGACATAGGCTTGCAGCGAACTCATGTTGGAATTGACGAAGCCGATCGGGTTATTGATTTCATGCGCGATGCCGGCCGCCAGCTGGCCGATGGACGCCATCTTTTCCGCCTGCAGCAGTTGGTCGTGCGCTTCCTGCAGCTTGCTGATCAGTAGTTGCTGCTCTTCGCCGCGCGCCTGCAGCATCGCTTCCATGCGCTTGCGCTCGGTGATATCCGTCAGCGAACCGATCACCTCGAACGGCACGCCGTGCTCGTCGCGCACCAGGCGCAGGCTGTCGTGCATCCACAGATAGCTGCCGTCCTGCACGCGGAAGCGGTATTCATACGCGCGCGCACCTTCGACGAAGATCTGCGCCAGGCTGGAAAAGATGCCGGGCGCATCGTCGGGATGGATGTGGTCGAACCAGAAATTGGGGTCGGCCACCATGTCCTCGGGCCGGTAGCCCAGCACGTTCAAGGCATTGTTGCTGACAAAAGTCATCTTGAAGTCGCCGCTGGGCACGGTGCAATAGATGATGGACGGGGTATTGTCGAGCAGGTATTGCAGGCGCACGGCCGTGGCGGCCGACGCATCGTCGCCAGGCACCGCACTGCCATGCCGGCTGGCATCGGGAGTAGATAGGTCGAAATCCTCGAACTGCATCGTCACACCTCGCGGCCTGCACGGCATTCATGTCACCCTGGCTCGATTATGCCTGATTCTGCCTGTCCTGGACCGCCGCGTTCAAGGGGCCAGCGGCTGCTCCACCACCGCCATGCGCCGCGCGATGCGCTGCGCCGTTTGCGTGTCGCCCGCCTGTTCGGCGCGCAGGCGCTGCACGCCCAGCCACGCCAGCAGCGGACGGCGCCAGCCCTGGTCCGAGGCGGTGGCCACGGCCGTATCGAGCAGTTCCGGCGTGGCGCGGCTGGCCCGCAGCAGCACGCCGGCCGCCACCAGCTGCGACAGCGGGTCGGCGATGGCGGCCACGGCGCTGGCGGCGGCCGCGTCCGAGCTGGCGCCGGCGGCCGCGCGCTGCGCTTCCGGCAACAGCGTAACGTCGGCCGCTTGTGCCTTGCCGGCCAGCCAGGCCGCATAGGCGCGGTCGGCGGCCGTCGCGTCGGCTTGCAGGGCGTCAAAGCCGGCGCAGTCCTCGAAGGCCAGGCTGGCCACGCGCGTGGCGCAGCGCAGCAGTTCGATGCGCGCCACCAGGTCGAGCTTGCCCGTGCCGGCCACCTGGCTGCGGGCGCGCCGGAATTCCGTCTGTTCGACCAGGGCGTTGTCGCTCAAATACGCCGCTTGAAAACGCTCGACGGAGCTTTGCGCATTCATTTTCCAGTCCGGCACGGGCGGGCCGCTGGAACAGGCGGCGAGCACGGCGGACAACAGCGCAACGAGCGCGGGGCGGGATAGTTTCATGGCAGTTTGATCTCCGGATTGCGCTTGAACGGCCATTTGCGGTTGATTTCATTGACCAGTTGCTCGACCTTGCGCAGATTGCTTTCCACGTCTGCGCGCAGCGGGCCCAGGTCGGCTGTCGCCGCCCTGGCGTTGGCGCCCACGGCTTGCGCCTCGACCAGCACGGCGTCGACTTTCTTCAGGCTGGCACGCGTGTCGGCCAGCAGGGCGTTCAGCTGCACGATGGTCGCCTGCGCATCCGTCATCACGCCTTTGTCGCCGAAGACGCGCGTGTCGGCATTGGCCACCAGGCCATCCGTGCGGCGCGCCAGCTGGTCCGCCGTGACCAGCAGGGCGTTGGCCCGCTCGACCAGCAGGCGCGACTGCTTGTCGTCGCCCGTCAGCAAGCCCATGGCGCCGCCCGGACCGCTCAGCTTGCCGGTCACGGCCTGCACATTGCGCAGGGTGCCGTCGAGGGCGGAGTCGCTGCCCGTCAGGCTGGCCACATTGTTCAGCAAATCTTTCGCGGCGGCCAGCAAACGGGGGATTTCCGCCGCCATGTCGCCCACCAGCAAGTCGCGCGTGGCGTCGTCGGGCAGCGGCGGGTCCGTCAGGATGCCGCTGTAGGCGCGCAGCTTGGCGCCGCCCACGATGCCCCGTTCCAGGGTGAAGATGGAACTGCTGCGCAGCCAGTGCGCATCTTTGCGCGGTACGTCGACGATGACCCTGGCCTTGCCGTCCGGCGCCAGCTCGATGCGCTGCACGCGGCCGATGGGAAAACCGGAAAAGGTCAGGTCGGCGCCCACGCCCACGCCGTCCGAATCGTCGGTCGTCAGCACCAGCGTCTGCGTGGCTTCGAAGGCGCCGCGCGCATACATCAGGTAGACGACGGAGCCGACCACCAGCACGAACATGAAGACGAGCAGGATGGCTGCCTTCAGTTCCGCGTGGCGCACGGGCGGCGGGGCGGGCAAGACGGCGTCCGGCGCCGTGACGTCGGTTTGGTCGGGATTCGGTGGCTGGCTCATGGCTTCTGGCTCTCGTATGGGTGGTTCGGGGATCGCTGGCGGTGGCAGGCGCGGGGCATCAGTAGTAATTGCCCATCAGCGAAGCCACTTCGATCAGCAGGATGACGGAAAACAGGCGCAGCATTTCGGACAGGCCGTGCGCGGCCCACAGGCGGTTGCGCCGGCCGTGCGCCTCTTCCGGATAGTACGAAGAGGCGAGCGGAATCAGGGCCACGGCAAAGCTGAAGAAGATGACTTTCAGCATCAGGATCAGGGCCACGGCGGGATTGAAGATCTGTCCCACCACGCGCGTATAGCCTTGCAGCGCCCACGGGGTAAAGCCGTAGATGGTGAGGTAGGCGAGGATCAGCGAGGTGACGCAGCTGACGACGGCCAGCATCCACACGGCAAAGATGCCGGACATGACGCGAGGAAAGTATTCGCGGCGCAGCAGGTCGACGCCCTGGCGCTGCATGGTGTCGAGCATGCCGGAAGAGCGCATTTGTGCAAACGCAATACCGTCGGGCAGGGTCAGGCGCAGGGCCACGAACAGGGCGGCCGTCAGGGGGATCAGTTCCAGCACCAGCACGCGCACCACCATTTCCAGCGCGTAGCGCGACAGGCCGTAGCTTTGCGCGCTGACGACGACGATGCGTATGAGCACCAGGCTGACCAGCGCGCAAGCCACGCTGAACCACACGAGGTTGGGCGCCGTGTTCGTCACCAGGCGATGGGCGAGGATGGGGCGGTTGTCGCGGTTATAGCTCGAGGGCGACAGGGCCAGCGAAAACACGAGGATGGCGAAATGCAGCATGCGCCACCAGCTGGCCAGCCAGGCCATGGTGGCGCGGTGCAGGCGGCGCAGACCGATGATGAGGGAGACGGATAGGGTCATCATGGCATCTTAACATCTGCCCGCCCGCCGGGCACGTCAGGCGTGCGCGCGCCTATTCAAACAGGGCGAAGCCGGCCATCACCACCATCAGCACGGCGATGTACTGCATCGGGATCCAGAACAGGGTGTGGCGCGTGCGCAGGGTCACGCGTTCCTGCGTGGCCGGGTCGATCAGTTCGCGTCCGGGTGCATTGTTCAGGCGCACGCCCGCAAACCAGCTGGCGGCCGCTGCCAGCAGGAAGGCCAGGGCCAGGGTCCATGCGTGGCTCTTCGTGTATTCCTCGCCCAGGGCGGCGCCAAACAGCGCTTGCGCGGCCACGACGACGATCAGACAGATAAGGGGGCCGAGTATGCCGAAGCCTTGCCAGATAAGCATAAAAATTCTCCAATGGTTTGAGGGAACCCGCGGCGGCGTGGCGGTGGCTATGCCCGGCGGGGTTGCGAATTTTACCAGACTTATCAAAAAGAAAGTTTCTTTTGAGAATTATTGTGCGCGGTTAGCGCACCGTGCTGTCCGCACTGGCCACGCTGGCGATAATCGCGTCGGCCGCCGCGCGCACGCGGGCCGAGCGGTTCAGGTCCGCATGCATGACG
The DNA here is from genome assembly GCF_036231885.1 of Janthinobacterium sp. P210006. Taxonomy (NCBI): domain Bacteria; kingdom Pseudomonadati; phylum Pseudomonadota; class Betaproteobacteria; order Burkholderiales; family Oxalobacteraceae; genus Janthinobacterium; species Janthinobacterium sp. P210006. The sequence continues at coordinate 1,715,154 of NZ_JAZARD010000001.1, forward strand.
AGCCACACGTCGTACGGTTCCGCCCGCTCGGGCCAGATGCGCACCAGCTGCGGGTCGATGTCGGCCAGGTGGGTGGCCAGCTCGGCCACGCCCAGGCCCGCGCGCGTGGCTTCCTGCAGCATGGCCGCCGAATTGACTTCCATGGCGACGCGCGCATTGGCGACGGGCTCGCCCGCGATCTTCTCGCTGTGGCGGGGCGTCACGGAATGGTGGTAGATGACGATGTCGTGCCCGGCCAGCGCCGTGCCGCGCACGGGCTCGCCCCGTTCGGCCAGGTAGGCGCGCGACGCATACAGGCCCAGGCTGCGCTTGACGAGGTGGCGCGAGATCAGGTCCGGGTCGGTGGGGCGCACGCCGCGCACGGCCAGGTCCGCTTCGCGCCGCGTCAGGCTGGCCAGCGCGGGCGCCACGTTGAGCACGATGCGGATGTCGGGGTGGGCCGCGTGCAGCCGCTGCATGGCGCGGATGACGAAATGGCTGGCCATGGTGTCCGTGGTGGCTACGCGCACCAGGCCGCTTAAACGGTTGTCGACACCTTGCATCTCGCGCTGCAGCTTGTCTGCCGCCCGTTCCATCGCCTCGGCCGCAGTCAAGGCCAGCTCGCCGGCCGGCGTGGGCACGTAGCCGGACGGCGTGCGCAGGAACAGGGTGGCGCCCAGCGATGCTTCGAGCGCGGCCAGGCGGCGTCCGCACGTGGCCTGGTCGATGCACAGCAGGGCGGCCGCGCCGCGCAGGGTGCCGGCCCGGCCGATGGCCAGAAAGATGCGCGCGTTATCCCAGTCCAAGGTAATTCCCTATTCGGTTTCATGATGCATTTTTGCATCGGAGTGCCGAGTTTATGCCTGTTTACTGCATTGCGCAACGCTCCCATAATGGCTGCCCCGCTGCCTTTGCAAGGAAAAATCATGCTTCCCACCGCTCCCCGCCGCGCCAGCGGCTTGATCCTGCTGACGCTGGCCTTCGGCTTCGTCATGGCCATGCTCGACGTCACGGCCGTCAACGTGGCGCTGTCCGATATCGCGCTGGACCTGGACATACCGCTGACGGGCCTGGTCTGGGTGGTCGACGGCTACACCCTGACGTTTGCCGCGCTGCTGCTGGCCGGCGGCGCGCTGGCCGACCGTTTCGGCCCGAAAGCCGTGTACCAGGGAGGGCTGGGCGTCTTCATCGCCGGCTCTATCCTGTGCGGCGCCGCGCCCGACGGGCATTTCCTCACGGCCGCGCGCTTGCTGCAGGGCGCGGGTGCGGCCCTGTTCATGCCCAGTTCGCTCAGCCTGCTCACGCACAGCTTTGAAGACGAGCGCGAGCGTACGCGCATGCTGGGCGCCTGGTCGGCGCTGGTGGGCGTGGCGGGCGCGTCCGGTCCATTGATCGGCGGTATCCTCGTGCACCAGTTCGGCTGGCGCAGCGTGTTCTGGGTCAACGTGCCGCTGGGCGTGCTGGCCATCGTCATGGCGCAGCTGCTGCTGGCCGCGCCAGCGCGCCAGCCGCGCGATTTATCCATGTTCAGCCATGTGCTGGGCGTGGCGGCGCTGGCGGGCCTCAGTTTCGTGCTGATCGAAGGCCCCGTGCTGGGCTGGCTGTCGCCCGGCGTGCTGGCGGCGGGGGGCTTGACGGTGCTGGCGGCGGTGCAACTGCTGCGGCGCGAGCGCAGCGGCAGCCATCCGCTGTTGCCGCGCGCGCTGTTTCACAGCAGCAGCTTCGGCGCGGCCAATGGCGTGGGTTTCTTGATCAATTTCTGCGTGTTCGGCCAGCTGTTTTTGTTGAGCCTGTTCCTGCAGCAGTCGGGCGGCGCCGATGCCCTGCAGTCGGGCTTGCGCCTGCTGCCCATGATGGCGGCCTATACGGTGGGAAATTTCATGGCGGGAAGTATTGCGGCGCGGCATGGCACGCGCTGGCCCATGCTGGCCGGCTTGCTGGTGGGCGCCGTCATGGCCCTGCTGCTGACGGGGCTGCGTCCCGGCACGCCATATTCCCTGCTGGCGCTGGGCACGGCCATCATGAACGTGGCCATCGGCATCGCCATTCCCGCCATGACGGCCACCGTGATGCGGGTGGCCGGCAAGCAGCATGCGAATAGCGCGGCAGCGGCCCTGAATGCGAACCGGCAGATCGGCGCGCTGGTGGGCGTGGCCCTGATCGGCAGCATCCTGCACATGGTGCCCGACTGGTCGCTGCGCCTGCCGCTGGCCTACGCGACGATTGCCGCCGCGTATGGCCTGGCGGCGGGCCTCGTCTACCGCCACGTGCATGTAGCGAAGGCCGCGGCCGCCTGAAGAGGGCTTACTGTCCGCGCGTGCTGCGCCATTCCACCAGTTCTTCGATGGTCAGAATGGGCATGCCGTGCAGTTCGGCAAAGCGCTCGATATCGTCGCCGCGCATCATGGTGCCGTCCGGGTTCATCAGTTCGCACAGCACGGCGGCCGGGTTCAGGCCCGCCATGCGCGACAGGTCGACGGAGCCTTCCGTGTGGCCACGGCGCTCGAGCACGCCGCCGGGCGCGGCGCGCAGGGGGAAGACGTGGCCTGGGCGCACCAGGTCGGCGGGCTTGGCATCCTTGGCGATGGCGGCGCGGATGGTGGTGACCCTGTCGGCGGCCGATACGCCCGTGGTGACGCCGTCGCGCGCTTCGATGGAGACGGTAAATGGCGTGCCGTAGCGGCTGCCGTTGTCGGACGACATGGGCGGCAATTCCAGCGCGCTGACGACGTCCGTGGGCAGGCACAGGCAGACGATGCCGCTGCATTCGCGGATCAGCAGGGCCATGGTTTCGTTCGTGAGCTTTTCCGCCGACAGGATCAGGTCGGCTTCGTTTTCGCGGTCGAAATCGTCGAGCAGGATGACGGGGATGCCGGCGCGCATGGCGGCCAGGGCGGACTGGATGCGACCTTCAAGGTCGTTGGAAAGCAGGGTATAGCTGTTGACTAACATGGTGAAACGCTCCTCGCATAGGCGAAAAACGCTGCAGGGCAAGCGAATAGACGCAACTGGCCGCATCGCCGGGGCGATGGGACATCACACTACTGCACATCTTCTTTCATCCGGACTATACCGTCGGCTCTGGAGTCGCACCAGATCTGCTGACCCTGCCAAACGAAGTTTGACAGGCGCTCGCGGGCTTGACCGTTGCCGGTCTTACCGCCGGTGGGGAATCGCACCCCGCCCCGAAGACGTATTGTTGTGCCGATCCACATGATCGGCGGCAATACTTTAGCACAAATGAAAAAATGCGGCAGGGTACAGTTGAGTTTACTATTCGGCAAAGTTGCCTGGGGAAAGCAGTTTTCCCTAAGCTGTTTTTAATGGCGGAAAGACGATTTCAGTGTAAGGTACGTTTACTGAATCTTACCGTTGAGAATACATGAAGCTGAGTAAATTACGCCTGATCTCGGGCGCCGTCTTGCTGGCGTGCGCCTGCGTGGCCCAGGCGGAAATCCGTTTGACCGATCCCCTGCCGCTGGCACCAGAAGTTACCGTCGGCAAACTGCCGAACGGCTTGACCTATTACATCAAGAAAAATGCCCGTCCCGCGCAGAAAGTGGAACTGCGCCTGGTGGTGAAAGCCGGTTCCATCCTGGAAGATGACGACCAGCAAGGCCTGGCCCATTTCACGGAACACATGGCCTTCAATGGCTCCACGCATTTCAAGCGCAATCAGTTAATTTCCTATTTGCAATCGATCGGCGTGAAGTTCGGCGCCGACTTGAATGCCTACACGAGTTTCGATGAAACCGTGTACGTGCTGCCGATTCCCACGAACAAGAAGGAAAACCTGGAAAAGGGTTTTCTCGTGCTGGAAGACTGGGCGCACGGCTTGAAATTCAATCCGGCCGACATCAACAGCGAGCGCGGCATCGTGCTGGAAGAGGCGCGGCTGGGCAAGGGCGCCAGCGACCGCATGAACAAGGTCCTGTATCCGAAGCTGCTGAACGGTTCGCGCTATGCGGAACGCATGCCGATCGGCAAGGAATCCGTGCTGAAAACGTTCAAGCCGGAAGCCATCAAGCGTTTCTACAAGGATTGGTACCGGCCCGACCTGATGGCCGTGATGGTGGTGGGCGACGTGGAGCCGAAACAGGCTGAAAAACTGATCCAGCAGCATTTCGGCAAGCTGAAGAATCCCGCGCAACCGCGTCCCCGCCTGTATGCGGAAGTGCCGCAGCGCTCGCAAACGGAAGCGCTGGTGATCACGGACAAGGAAGCGCCGGACGACACCGTCTTCATCCGCTACCCGATCCGTGCCGCGCAGGAGCCCGTCACGATTGCCGATTACCGGCGCCAGATGATCGAAAACCTGTATGGCCAGATGCTCAGCGCGCGCATGCAGGAATTGACGCAGCAGGCGAACCCACCGTTCATCCAGGGCGGCAGCAGCATGGGCAAGCTGGTGCGCGGCTATGAATCGTTCAGCGCGTATGCCTTGCTGGGCAAGGGCGGCGTGCAGCCGGCCGTCGACGCGCTGGTGCAGGAAGACGAGCGGGCGCGCCGCTTTGGTTTCAGCCAGGATGAGCTGGACCGCGCGCGCAAGAACATGCTGCGCAATTACGAGCGCGCGTACAGCGAACGCGACAAGTCCGATTCGGCCGGTTTCGTGGCCGAGTATTCGCGCAACTTCCTGGAGCAGGAAGCCATTCCCGGCATCGCCAATGAATTGCTGTACGCGCAGGAACTCTTGCCGCAAGTGACCTTGCAGGAAATCAATGAGACGGTGGCCAAGGTCATCCCCGACCAGCAAAAGAAACTGGTGGTCTTCATGGGCGCCGAGCCGAAAGCGGGTGATACGGCCTCGACCGTGCCGACGCAGCAGCAATTGCTCGATGCCGTGGCGCGAGCCGAGCAGCAGAAGGTCGAGCCGCGCACGGAGAAAGTGCTTGCCAGTAAATTGATGGAGGGCCCGCCGGCCGGCGGCAGCATCGTCGCTGAAAAGTTCAACAGCGCCGTCGGCGTGACGGAGCTGACCCTGGGCAATGGCGTGCGCGTGCTGCTCAAACCGACGGACTTCAAGAATGACCAGGTGCTGATGGGCTCGACCCGCTTCGGCGGCCAGTCCCTGTTTGGCGATGCCGACATCTATAACGCCCGCTATGCCAGCGCCGTCGTCGGCAGCATGGGCTTGAAGGATCTGGCGCCGCTGGACCTGGAAAAAGTGCTGGCAGGTAAAACGGTCAATGTGGGCGCTTCGCTGGGCGAGCTGAGCGAAGGTTTTGGCGGCTCGGCCAGCAGCGCCGACGTGGAAGCCATGCTGCAACTGGTGTACCTGTATTTCCATGACGTGCGCAAGGATGCGGGCCTGTACCAGTCCTTCATCGGCAAGCAGCAGGACCTGGCGAAAAACAGCATGGCGCAGCCGGAAGCCGTGTTTTACGATGCCATCCAGCACGCCATGTTTGGCGACAACCCGCGCGTCGATGGCGTGCCGCGCGCGGCCGACTTCGACAAGGTGGGCCTGGATCGCTCGCTGGACATCTTCCGCCAGCGCTTTTCCAGCGCGCGCGACATGACCTTCATCTTTGCGGGCAGCTTCGAGCTCGACAAGATCAAGCCGCTGATCGCCAGCTACCTGGGCACCTTGCCCGTGGCCGAGGTGGCGCATGCCTACCGCGACGTGGGCATGCGCCCCGTCAGCGGGGTGGTCAAGAAGGATATCTACATGGGTAGCGAGCCCAAGAGCACGATTTCCATCACCTTCAATGGCGACGTGGCGTATTCGGACGAGCAGAAGCTGACCCTGCAGGCGCTGGGCGAGGTGCTGAACCTGAAAGTGATCGAAGTGCTGCGCGAAAAGATGAGCATGATCTATGGCGGCGGCTTCGAGACGTCCATGGGCCAGCACCCGTACGGCCATTATTCGGTGGCGCTGAACTTGCCGACGGGGCCGGAAAACGTGGACAAGGTGATCGCTGCCGCCTTTGCCGAAATCAGCAAGATGAAGACGGACGGACCATCGGTGGCCGACCTGGAGAAGGTCAAGCTGAACTGGATCACGCGCCAGCAGAAGTCGCTGCGCGAAAACCGCTACTGGATGAACCAGTTGATGGCATCGGTGACCCAGGGACGCGATCCCGCGCACCTCCTGCGCTACGAGCAGCAGGTGCGCGCCATCACGCCGCAAGCCGTCAAGCTGGCGGCGCAGCGCTACCTGGACATGCGCAATTACATACAGGTGGTCTTGTATCCGGAACGCAAAAACGTTGCAGTAAAGTAATCTCCATTGTTGAACTGCATGGGCGGCAGTATGGCGAAGCTGTTAAACTGCTGCTGATTGATGTAATCGCAATTTAACAAGTAAGGAATGCACGATGGCTAAGAAAGAAGAGCTCGATCCGGAAACCCTGGAATTGATCAACTGGTGTATCGAGGTCGAAGGCTTCCTCGTGGCGGGCGGCGCCACCGTGGCGCAGGCGCAGGAGCACATCGAAGAGCAGGTCGAGTGGTTCACCGACCAGTTCTACGACGGCTTGACGCCGGAAGAGGCGGCCAAGGAAGCCTTGGCCTGACCTTATAGTCAGACTTCAGCAAGACATATGCGGGCGGTGCCTGCCGGGCATCAGCCCGGTAGCGCCGCCCGCTTTGCTTTTCTGAAAAGATTTCCACATGGAATTGTTTATAATTCCACATTTTATTCTTTACCCAGGCTCCCATGACTCTCCGTTCGCGCATTCTCCTATTGTGTTTCAGCACCTTGCTGGGCATTGTCCTCATCGCTTCTTTCTCCCTGTATTCGCTGCGCCAGACCATGATGGCGGAAAGGGTGGAGCAATTGACGGTGCTGGTGGAACTGGCCAACGCATCGGTGGAAAAGGCGTATGCGCTGGAACAGTCGGGCAAGCTCACGCGTGAGCAGGCCCAGCAGCAGGCCAAGCTGGCCATCGGCAGCTTCGTCAAGGACGAGATGTATTACTTTGTGCGCGATTTCAGCACGGACTTGCTGTACGTGCATCCGAATCCCGCACGCATCGGCACGCCGCAAAAGAACATGAAGCAGTCGGGCGACCGCTACCGCGCGGCCCTGGCCAACAGCCGCATCGGCCTGGTGCAGGCGGACGGTACGCGCCCCGGCGTGCCCGACCCCGTGGCGAAGATGTATGCCGTGGTGAAATTTGCGCCGTGGGACTGGCTGATCGGCACGGGCACCTACATCGACGACATCAACCACAAGTTCTGGGCCCAGGCGGGCGTGCTGCTGGCCATCGGCGGCGCGCTGATGCTGGTGGTGGGTGCCCTGGCGGCCCTGATGCTGCGCCGTATCCTGGGCCAGCTGGGCGGCGAACCCGACTATGCGGCAGCCATCGTGGCGCAGATCGCCAAGGGCGACCTGACCACGCACATCGATACGCGCCCCGGCGACACGGACAGCCTGTTGATGGCGATCAAGGCCATGCGCGACAACCTGGCGCACCTGGTGAGCCAGGTGCGCAACGATGCCGATGCCATTTCCACGGCCTCGGGTGAGATCGCCTCCGGCAACCACGATTTGTCGGCGCGCACGGAGCAGCAGGCGGGATCGCTGGAAGAAACGGCCTCGACGATGGAAGAGATGACTTCCACCGTGCGCCAGAATGCGGACAATGCGCGCCAGGCCAACCAGCTGGCCATTTCTGCCTCGCAAGTGGCGACGCAGGCGGGCGGCGTGGTGAGCCAGGTGGTCGACACCATGGGCGCCATCAATGCCTCGTCGAAAAAGATCGGCGACATCATCGCCGTCATCGACGGCATCGCTTTCCAGACGAACATCCTGGCCTTGAACGCGGCCGTGGAAGCGGCGCGCGCGGGCGAGCAGGGCCGCGGCTTCGCCGTCGTCGCCAGCGAGGTGCGCAACCTGGCGCAGCGCTCGGCCGCCGCCGCGAAAGAGATCAAGCAATTGATCGACAGTTCCGCCGAACAGGTGGGCGCCGGTGAAAAACTGGTGGCGCTGGCGGGCGAGACGATGGAAAAAGTCGTCTCCAGCGTACAGCACGTGACCGATATCGTGGCCGAGATTTCCTCGGCCAGCGCCGAGCAGAGCGCCGGCATCGAGCAGATCAACCAGGCCATCGTCGAGATGGATAACATGACGCAGCAAAACTCCGCCCTGGTGGAACAGGCGTCGGCGGCGGCCCAGGCCATGAACGAGCAGGCGGCCGGGCTGGCGCAGATCGTCAGCGTGTTCAAGGTGGGCGCAGCGGCGCCGGCGTCGGCACTGCGGCGCCTGGCGCGCTGACGTTTTTTCTGTCATGGCGGGAACTTACGCCAGGCTCACCTGTCCAAATTTCTTGGTCCGCAATGGACGCACAGAAGAGGTGAGCATGACAGATGGTTTTTCCTATCACGCGGCCTTTGCCCGCAACCTGGGCTGGGTCACGCAAGGCGAGCAGGACAGCTTGCGTGGCAAGCGCGTGGCCATCGCCGGCATGGGCGGCGTGGGCGGCGTGCACTTGCTGACCCTGGCCCGGCTGGGCATCGGCGCGTTCCACATCGCCGATTTCGACACCTTCGATATCGCCAACTTCAACCGCCAGGCGGGCGCCATGATGTCTACCCTGGGCCAGCCCAAGGTGGCCGTGCTGGCGCAGATGGCGCGCGATATCAATCCCGAGCTTGAGATCAAGCAATTTTCAGACGGCATACACGACAGCAACCTGGCCGAGTTCTTTGCCGGCGTCGACCTGTATGTGGATGGCCTCGATTTCTTTGCCTTTCCCGCGCGCCAGGCCACGTTTGCCACCTGCGCGCGCCTGGGCATTCCCGCCATCACGGCCGCGCCGCTGGGCATGGGTACGGCCGTGCTCAGCTTTATGCCGGGCGGCATGACGTTCGAAGACTATTTTGGCTGGGGCGATTTTCCCGAGGAAGAAAAAGCCCTGCGTTTTCTCGTCGGACTGGCGCCGGCCGGCTTGCACGGCCCCTACCTGGTCGACCCGTCCGCCATCAACCTGAAGGAGCGGCGCGGGCCGTCGACCATCATGGGCTGCCAGCTGTGCGCGGGTGCGGCCGCCACGGAAGCGTTGAAAATTCTGTTAAAACGCGGCAAGGTGATGGCGGCACCGCACGGCATGCATTTCGATGCCTACCGCAACAAGCTCGTGCATACCTGGCGTCCCGGCGGCAACCGTCATCCGCTGCAGCGCCTGACGATGGCCATCATCAAGCGGCGCCGCGCCGCGCAGGGAGCATAAATGGCACAAGCACTGCAGATCGATCCCATGCTGGAAAACATCCTCGACCAGGCGCGCTGGGCGCCCAGCGGCGACAACACGCAGCCGTGGCGCTTTGAAGTCGTGGCGCCGCGCCATGTCGTCGTGCATGGCTTCGATACGCGCAGCCACTGCGTGTACGACCTCGATGGCCATCCCAGCCAGCTGTCGCTGGGTGCCTTGCTCGAAAGCATGGCACTGGCGGCCAGCAGCCACGGCTTGCGCATGGAAGCGCGCCGGCGCCTGTCCATGCCCGACACCTTGCCCACGTTTGACGTGCACCTGGTCGACAGTCCCGGCATGCCGCCCGATCCGCTGGCGGCCTATTTGCCGCAGCGCAGCGTGCAGCGGCGTCGGCTCAGCACGCGCCGCTTGCGCGCCAGCGAAAAGGCGGCGCTGGCCGCCAGCTTGCCGCCTGGCTACAGCGTGCAGTGGTTCGAAGGCTGGCGGGCGCGCCTCGTTTGCGCGCGCCTGATGTTCGGCAATGCGAAGCTGCGCCTGACCATGCCCGAAGCGCACAAGGTGCATCGCGACGTCATCGAGTGGGGCGCGCGCTACAGCAGCGACCGCATCCCGGAGCAGGCGCTGGGCGTCGACCCGATGACGGCGCGCCTCATGCGCTGGGTCATGCACAGCTGGCGCCGCGTGGATTTTTTCAATACCTGGCTGGCGGGCACCGTCGCGCCGCGCCTGCAGATGGACTTGCTGCCGGGCCTGTATTGCGCCGCGCACTTCGCGCTGCTGGCCGATGCCTCGCCGCGCCACATCGACGATTACGTGGCTGCCGGCCGCGCCATGCAGCGCTTCTGGCTGACGGCCACGCAGCTGGGCCTGCAATTGCAGCCGGAACTGACGCCGCTGATCTTTGCCCGCTATGTGCGCGAACGGCGGATTTTTTCGCGCACCGATGGCTTGCAGGAGCGGGCGCAGGAGCTGGCCGTGCAATGCCAGGCCGTGCTGGGCGCCACGGCGCTGGAGCGGGCCGTGTTTCTCGGGCGCATAGGCGCCGGCCCGGCGGCCAGCGCGCGCTCGCTGCGCCGGCCGCTGGCCGACTTGCTGGTGGCGCCGGCGGCAGGCGCGTGAGGCCCGCGTGACGCCATCAGGAGGCACGCCTGGACGTCAGCGCCGCCGCCGTGCCCCCAGGCCGGCCAGCGCCGCCAGGCCCGCCGCCAGCAGGGACAAGGTGCCCGGCAGCGCCATGGGCGTGACGCCGGGCACGTAGGCCAGTTCGGAGCTGTTCAGCATGTTCAACACCAGCGTATAGCTGCCTGCCACGAGGTTGTCCGTGACGGCGCCGTACTGCCCACCGCAGTTCTTGCCGATGCCCGTGCCCGTGGGGGCGCCGCAGCCGCTGGGGTCGTAGGTGAACACGCTGCCGCTGGTGAGCGGCGTTTGCGCGTAGCCTGTATTCAGGCTGGCGGCGTCGGCCAGTTCGGTGCCGCCCAGGATGCCCGAGCCGAGGTTGCCGTCGGGTGCCCAGTTGAAGACGATCTGGCCATTTTCATCGATGATGGTAAACGTCATGGCCATGTTGGTGGTGGCCGCCGAGCCCGTGCCGGCCAGGGCATCGAGGTACAGCTGCATGAAGGGCAGGGCCTGGAACTGGAAGGCCAGGGTGGCGCCCGGTTCGCCGACGACGAAATTGACGGCCATCGCCGTGCTGGAACCATTGCGGCCCGAGGCGTCGGCACTGCCGCCGCCCGTCAGGAAAGTTTCCGCCGCATTCACGGTATGCGTGCTGGTCGAGCCGGGCGGGAACGGGGGAATTTGCGAGCTGACGATTTGCGCGTCGCCGCGCGCATACGAGGCATTGCCCATGCCTTGCTGCGTAAAATCATTCTGTCCCTTGCTGACGGCGCCCCGCGCCGCCTGCAGCGCATCGATTTCATTGCTGCCACCGTGGATGACGCTGCTGCCGTTGAGCGTGGCGGTGGTGCGCGACAGGTCGACATTGCTGATGAGCGTGGTGGAGCCGACGGGATTGCTGATGACCAGGCCAAAGACACTGGTGTATGAATAACCGTAGGCGGCTGCGCTGGCGCCGCCGTGACCGGCCAGCAACAGCAGGGCGAACAGGGCGGCGGGAAATCGGGTGCGGGAAAAAGTACTCATGTAAATCCTTTGGAAATCCTTTCTGCTCGGACGCCAGCACGGCGGCCGCTTGCTGCATGGCCGCCGCGCTGTAAGGAAAACCGACAGCGTTCAGCATGAAAAAGGCGAGGTCACCCCCTCGCCTTTGCATTCCCCCGTCGCCAGGTTCAGGCGGCAACCTTGCGGCGGCGGGCATAGCCCAGGCCTGCAAGTCCCAGGCCCAGCAAGGCCAGGGTGCCTGGTTCCGGTGTCGCTTGCTGTTTCACCAGGTCCACGCTTTCCACGGCATTCAGGGTCAGGGTGTAGTTACCTGCCGTTAAGGCATTGCTGACGGCACTGAAGTTGCTGCCGCAGCCCGTGCCCACGCCCGTGCCCGTGGGCGTGCCGCAGCCGGAAGGGTCGTAGGTGAACAGATTGCCGCGCGTGAGGAAGTTGGTCGCCAGGCTGGTGTTCAGGTTGGCGCCGTCGGCGCTCTCCGTGCCGCCCGAGATGCCCGAGCCGATCACGCCGTCGGGCGTCCAGTTGAAGACCGTCGCGCCCGTCGAATCCGTGATGGTGAAGGTGACCACCAGGTTCGCCGTCGCCGTGGACAGGGAGCCGACATTGCTTTGCAAGAAAACCTGCATGAACGGCGATGACAGGAAATCAAAGCTCAGCGTCGCCGTGGGCGAGCCCACCACGAAGTTGACGGAAAAGCCCGTGGTCGAGCCATTGCGTCCGGACGCGTCGGCCGTGCCCGCGGGGTCAGCCAGGTGCACTTCGGCCACGTTGACGGCTTGCGTGGAAGTCGAGCCGGGCGGGAACGAGGGGAATTGCGTGCTGACGATCTGCGCGTCGCCGCGCGAGAAATTGCCAATAGGACCTTGTTGCGTAAAGTCGTTCTCGCCCTTGGTGACGGCGCCGACTGCGGCGCGCGGCGAATCGAGTATGCCGGGGCCGCCCTGGATGACGCTCACGCCGTTCAGGGTGGCCGTGCTGCGCGAGATGGTGGTGCTGTTCAGGGCCGTGATCGAACCCGTCGCGGCGGCGATCTGCAGGCCGAAGATGTTGTTGTAGGAATAGCCGTAGCCGCCCGCCTGCGCGCTACCGGCGACGCACAGCATGGCCAGTGCCGCTGCGGCCGGGATCAGTTTTAAATGAGACCGTTTCATTTGGGTTACCTCACGTCATGGGGTTGAGTGGATTTCGTGCTTGAGTCCTGTCGGCAGGTGCTCATGGCCAGTACCTAGCGACTTCCATGCCAACGCATGAGGTTCTTTTGAAATCAATGACTTGGCGTGCTTTTATTGACGTAGTGCAGGCCCTGTCGCACGCGCTGTAAGAAAAACCGACGCTGCCCATCAAGGCTGGCCGCCAGGCGGCAACGTGCCCAGCAGCGCATGCAGATGGGGCAGCAGGCGCTGCCCGGGCACATAGTTGCGCAATGCCGTGGCCAGCTGGCGCGCCGCCAGCCTGGCCTGGCCATCGTCGAGCATGCGCGTGGCGGCATGGCGCAGGGCGGTTTCCTGAAAGCGGTCGGCGCGCAGCAGCAGGCCGGCGCCGGCGGCCACGATGCCGTGCATATTGAGGAACTGGTCGAGATTGCCGGCGATGCCGATGACGGGCACGCCGGCCGTCAGCGCCTGCTGGCTGGTGGGGCTGCCGCCGTTGCAGATCACCAGGCTGGCGCGCCGGGCGGCCGCATCGCCCGGCAAGAAGGGCGCGACATAGGCGTTCGGCGGCACGGCATCGATGCGGATGGTGCCGGCCGTGGCCGCCAATACGGTGACGGGCAGCGGCGCCAGCGCGCGCAACACGCGCGGCAGCAATTGTCCCTGTCCGGAACTGCCCAGGGTGACGTAGATGATGGGCCGTCCGCTGCTCAGTTCCGCGTGCTGCCACCAGTCCGGCAAGTCGAGCGGCGGCGCCCAGATGATGGCGCCCAGGTAATCGTGCGTGGGCGGCATGGCGTGCGGCGGGAACAGTTGCGGAATATCCGCGTACAGGGTGCGGTCGGCATCCGTATAGATGCGCCGCAGGTCGCTGCCCAGCGACGGCAGGCCGTGGTGGCGGCGCACGCGGTTCAGGGGCACGGCGTGCGAGGCGAAGGCCAGCGGACGGATCAGGCGGAACAGGGGGGCGGCCAGCCAGATGGGCAGCATGCCGGTCAGGGGCAGGCTGGGCACCGTGTAGTGCGGGCGCACATAGGGGCTCCAGTAGGCATTGCTGACGGTGAGGTAGGGAATGCGCTGCAGGCGCGCGCTGACGGACAGCGACAGGCGGAAGTCGCCGATCACGAGATCGGGCTGGACGGCATTGAGCAGGCGCAGGTCGTCTTCCACATACGCGTGCAAGGTACTTTCCGTGTAGACGGGCTTGCCGTGGGCCAGCGCCTGCAGGAATTGCAGCGATGAAATACTGTCGATGCGCCAGCGCCGGAACGGGGTTTGCTTGAAACAAAAGTCATACCCATCGGCGCAGGCAAAATGCACGTCGTACACATCCTCGTCCAAGCCCTGAGCCAGGCTCAGGGGACGGCCGACATGGGCCAGGGTCACGGCCTCGGCCATAAAGAGGATTTTTTTGCGCGCCATCGCTGAGCTATCGCTTGCACTCGTGCCGGTGGGGATACGGTCAAGTTGGAGTGCCGCCGCGCCGATAAGTTCCCGTTGCCGCTTGCCCCTTGCGGGCGCCAGGATTTGGCCGCATCGGCTACAGTGGGGCAAAGGAGGCCACCATGCAGCCACATTTCCGTCAGACCCCGCTGCGTGCGCACAGCACGCCCGAACCCGATATGCCGCCATCGCCGGAAGGCGACCCCGTCACGCCGCCGCCGGAAACGCCGCCGCACATCGAGCCGGTGCCCGTCGAGGAGCCCACGCCGCCGCCACCGCCCGTCAAGATGCATTGAGCGCTTGTTGCGCTGCGGTGATGCTGCGCGGCGCCTGGCGCGCCGCGAGGTGCGTGCGCCTCAGTTATTTCCGATTGGAAATGAAAGGCGGGGGCGCCGTTCTCGCCACGCCATTTAAACAACAAAAAAGCCAATAAATGTTGCCGAGTGGATACAAATCAAGCTCTGACTGCCGAGTGTCATGCGGGCGTCACGATTCTGTTCTTATAATGAGACATCATAAAAATTCTTGTACAGGAGACCATCATGGGCAATTCCTTGCATAACAAAATCTACCTGGGCCGGCGCCCTGCGATCACCAGCAAAAACCTCGTGGCGCTGGCCCTGGCGGGCGCCGTGGCCGGTTGCGGGCTGGCCTGGCTGCTGCTGCGCAGCTACAAATAAGGGCTGCTGCGCCCGCGTTTGCGCCGCCTGTCCGCCTGGCGTGCGGCGCTAGATTTGCGTTGCCTGTTGCCGATGCGCAGCGGGGCGCGTACCATGGGGGCCGAACACCTGGCCTTTTATGGAAAAGTAATGAAGAACGAGAAATTAACAACCGATGAATATGACGCGCTGGAGCAAGTTGCACGCGGCATCAAGACCGAGCGCCCCAGCGCTTGCGTTGCCCGCAATGCCAAGCGCCTGTCGGGCCTGAAGCTGCTCAGCTATGCACGCGATGGCCGCCTGTCCATCACCGAGAAAGCACAGCAGCTGCTGTTCCTGCGCCGTTGCATCATGGGCTTGCGCGCCGTGGCCGTCGATCCGCTGACCAAGCTGGACTCGGACGTGGCCTATTTCCTGGGCAAGAAAGCCCACATCGTGGCGCGCGCCGAAGGCGAGGGCCACGACATTTCCGACAAGGGCCGCGACTCGCTGGCCGACATCGACACCCTGGGCCTGTAAGGTCTGCAGCCGGCCCCTGGGGCCGGTTTTCACATCCCCCTCACTTTTATTTCCCCCTTGGAGAACACTTTGGACAGCGCGATGAACTGGTCGGCCCACGAACTGACGATGACGGTCTTGATGACGCCCGATATGGCCAATTTTTCCGGTAACGTGCACGGCGGCACCATCCTGAAATACCTCGACAGCGTCGCCTATGCCTGCGCCAGCCGCTATTCGGGCAGCTATGTGGTGACCCTGTCGGTGGACCAGGTGATGTTCCTGCAGCCTATCCACGTGGGCGAGCTGGTGACGTTCCTGGCTTCGATCAATTACACGGGCACGACGTCGATGGAAGTGGGCATCCGCGTGGTGACGGAAAACATCCAGCAGCGTCTGGTGCGCCACGCCAACAGCTGCTATTTCACGATGGTGGCCGTGGACGCCAACCGCAAGCCCGTGGCCGTGCCGCCGCTGGTGCTGGAGACGCCGGAGCAGCACGCGCGCTTCGAACAAGCCAAGCTGCGCAAGCTGTCGCGCCAGAAGGTGTCGAAGAAGTAAATAAATATACCGGGCATAAAAAAAAACGGCCACCAGAGCGATCTGGTGGCCGTTTTTCATTGCATGCCTAGCGGCAGCGGGAACCGTGATTAACGGTCGCCGTAGCTGCGGCGCGCGCCGTCGGTGCTGCGTGGGTTGGAACCCTTGTAGCCGCCGCCGGTGCTGGGAGCGCCGTCCTTGCGTGGTGCGCCCGGCTTGCTGAACGTGCGTTGGCCTGGCTTCGCGCCGCCACGGTTGTCGCCTGGTTTCCAGCCGCCTGGACGGGCGCTCGAACGTGGTGCCGATGCCGTTTTCTTCGGTTCGAAACCTTCGATTACATTGACCGGGATCAATTGCTTGGTGAAGCGTTCGATGCGCTTGACGTTCATGCCTTCAGCGTGGTTCACCAGCGAGATGGCCAGGCCATTGCGGCCAGCGCGGCCCGTACGGCCGATGCGGTGGACGTAGTCTTCCGGGAACTTCGGCAGATCGTAGTTGAACACGTGGGTGATGGTAGGCACGTCGATGCCGCGGGCGGCAACGTCGGTGGCGACCAGCACTTTGACCTGGCCGCGGCGCATGCCGTCCAGGGTGCGGTTACGCGCGCCCTGATGCATGTCGCCGTGCAAGGCGGCAGCCGAGAAGCCGGCGATGTTCAGACGGTCGGCGATGGTGTCGGCATCACGCTTGGTGGCGGTGAACACAACAGCCTGGTCCAGGGTTTCGTCGCGCAGCAGGTGGTCCAGCAGGCGATTCTTGTGCGACAGGTCGTCGACGAAGTGCACGCGCTGGGTGATGTTTTCGTGCTTGTTGCTCGAGCTTGCCACTTGGATGACCAGCGGGTTTTTCGTGATGCGGCGGGCCATATTGCCCACGACGCCGTCCAGGGTTGCCGAGAACAGCATGGTTTGACGGCCTTCCGGCGTCGCTTCCACGATTTTTTCGATGTCGTCGATGAAACCCATGTCCAGCATGCGGTCGGCTTCGTCCAGCACCAGGATTTCCAGTTGCGAGAAGTCGATCTTGCCCGAGTCCATATGGTCGATCAGACGGCCAGGCGTGGCGACCAGGATCTCAGGATTCTTGGCCAGCAATTGCATCTGTTTAGGGTAAGGCATGCCGCCCAGGATCGACACAGCCTTGATGCGGCGGATGCCGGTGCTGTACTTGTCGGTATTGGTGGTTACTTGCAGGGCCAGTTCGCGCGTTGGCGTCAGCACCAGCATTTTTGGCTGGGCAGCCTTGAAGCGTGGACGCTCGCCGCGGGCGCGCGATGCTTGCATTTCCTGGTTTGGCGTCTTGCCGGCGGCGCTTTGTTCGGCGCTGGCCAGTTTGTGCAGCGACGGCAGCATGAACGCTGCGGTCTTGCCCGAACCGGTTTGCGACGAGACCAGCAGGTCACGGCCTTCGATCGCGGCAGGAATCGCTTGCGACTGTACCGCGGTTGGCGCGGTGTAGCCCGATTCGGTCAGAGCGGCGAGGATGGACGGATGCAGGCCTAAGGATTCAAATGTCATTCTTTTTCTTTCGTGAAAATCAGCGTTCTTGCAAAAAGCAGAACGCAAAATAGCAACGCCAACCAAAACGAAATGACTCAACTAGAAAGAAATTTCGGCACAAAAGCTTTGCGCCGGGACGGTGTCAGGTGCGACACACAAGGCGGGAGGGCTTTATAAGCGGCATCCTGTGGATGCGCTAAGGCTTGCGAAGCTGCTAAGTTTGTAGTGCTTGACTGCGGTGTTGCCATCGCTTCAAAGGAACATATTGCAGCGCACAACGACACTATACCGTATTTGCTGCCGTTTTGCACGGTCTAAATGGGAAGAAACGCAAGTCCTACCACGTTTTGAACATGTTTCCTATGTGAAATCAGTAGGAATACGTAGTTTTTCGCCGGTCAGGCAAGCATGGCGGCGATGTCGTCGTGCAGCGGTGGCGCCTGCGCCGCTTCCCTGGCCAGGTTGATGTGCCGGGCCGCCTGCGCTACGTCGATCAGGCTGCGTTCCAGCCGGTACGTGCCCTTGGCATGCAGCCACGCCAGCACGTCGGCCAGGTGCCAGATGGTGGCGCTGCCTTCATGCACGGGCGCGGGGAAACTGTGGCGGTGTTTGTTCATCAGCTTGTGCAGGTTTTGCCGGGACAGGCCCAGCACTTGCGCCACGTCCGTCAGCCCCACGAAGTCCGGCGCGGCCTCGACCAGGCGGGCGTGGGGCACGATGGCTTTCACGTCGGCCAATGCGCTCAGCAGCGCTTCGCTGGCCGAGCTTGCGTCGCGCGTGAATTCCAGCGCCAGGCGGCCCGCCTGGCCGATGCCGGCCAGTGCGTCATCGCAGCCGCCGATGCCCAGGCGCTCGGCCAGCGCATCGAGGTCGGTTTCGTCGTCGGGCAGGCGGTATTTGAGGGTGAAGATGTAATCCATGATGGCTACCCCCTGGATTTGCGTTGCATGCAGTCGTGCATCAGCTTATTGAAAGTGCAATTGTCGACCACCCGCCGTATGGCCCGCGCGTGGTTGCCGGGATTTTTCGGCGTGCTCCAGATGCAGGCGATGCAGAATTCGCCGCAGCGGCAGCCGGCATCGTTGTACGGGCAACAGATCTTGCCCCAGGCATGGCTGCCGCCCACTTCCACGCGCCAGCCCTGGCTTTCCGCGTGGCGCAATGCCGCTTCGATGTCTTTCTTCGGGGGCGGGGAGCGCGCCATGCGATGCCGCCAATGTAGGTCGATATTCTGTGGTTGTCAAGTGACAACCGCAGAATATCGGCCATCACCGCCTCACTCGACTTCGGGATTGACGGCCATCACTTGCGAAAAACCGCCATCGACGTAGGTAATCTCGCCCGTGATGCCTGAAGCCAGGTCGGACAGCAAAAAGGCGGCCGTGTTGCCCACTTCCTCGATGGTGACGTTGCGGCGCAGGGGGGCGTGCTCAGCCACAAAGCCCAGCAGTTTGCTGAAATCCTTGATGCCGGAAGCGGCCAAAGTCTTGATGGGGCCGGCCGAGATGCCGTTGGCGCGGATGCCGCGCGGGCCCAGCGATTCGGCCAGGTAGCGCACGGACGCTTCCAGCGACGCCTTGGCCAGGCCCATGGTGTTGTAGTAGGGCACGGCGCGCACGGCACCCAGGTAGGTCAGGGTCAGCACGCAGGCGCCCGGGTGCAGCAGGGGCAGGGCGGCCTTGGCCATGGCGGGAAAGCTGTAGGTGGAAATATCGTGCGCGATGCGGAAGCTGTCGCGCGACAGGCCGTCGAGGAAGTCGCCGGCAATCGCTTCGCGCGGGGCAAAGCCGATGGCGTGCACGAGGCCATCGAGATGTTCCCAGTGGTGCGCCAGGTCGCTGAAGACGGCGCTGATCTGTTCATCGCTGGAAACGTCGCAGTCGAACACCAGTTCGCTGCCGAATTCCGCCGCAAATTCCGTGATGCGCTCCTTGAAGCGTTCGCCCACATACGTGAAGGCGAGCGTGGCGCCTTCGCGGTGGCAGGCCTTGGCGATGCCATAGGCGATGGAGCGGTTGGACAGCAAGCCCGTGATGAGGATTTTTTTGCCTTGCAAGAAAGCCATGACGACTCCTGTCTGGGTAGGTGGGCGGATGTGCAACCGGCCGCGACAGCAAAGCTGTGGCGGCCGGTGAGGTGCGTCAATGCAGAGCAGGCGATCAGTGACGGGCTTTTGCGCGATTTCCGCCGCCGCCGCGCTGGATCCGCGGTTTCACCAGGGAAATCGGTGCAGCCTGCACCTTGCCGCCCTTGGCGACGCGGCGCACGGCCTTGGCGGCCCGTTCCGGGCGGTCCGCTTCCAGCAGCATGGTGGCGCTGTCGGCGATTTCCTGGGTGATATCGTTGTTCATCGTGGCCGAGGTTTTCGGCACGAGAATGGTGGAGCCGGCGCGCAGGCGCGTGCGCTGGGGAATGTTGTTGGCCTGGCGCAGCACATCGGCCGTGGTGCCGAATTTCGACGCCAGGGTTTCGATGCGTTCGCGCGCATTGGTGATCTTGTGCGTGGTCCAGCTCGACAAGGCATGGCCCCACTGCGCCAGGTTGGTGGTGAACTTGGCGGCGTTTTCCTGTGGCAACAGAATCTTGGTCTTTTCGCCGCCGATGATGACGGGGCGGTTAAATTGCGGATTCAAGGCCTTGAATTCATCCATCGACAGTTCGGCCAGCTGGGCGGCGACGGTGATGTCGATGTCGCTGGTCTTGTCGATGGCCGTGAAGTAGGGCTGGTTGTCGACCACGGGCAGGGTCAGGCCGAACTGGGCCGGATTGGCGATGATGTTTTTCACCGCTTGCAGCTTGGGCACGTAGTTGCGCGTTTCGGCCGGCATCAGGTCGGCCAGGCTTTCGAAATCGGTGGGCTTGCCCAGCGCCTGGTTTTTCTTGATGGCGCGCTGCACCGAGCCTTCGCCCCAGTTGTAGGCGGCCAGCGCCAGTTGCCAGTCGCCAAACATGTCATACAGGCGCTGCAGATACGTCAGGGCCGCATCGGTCGAGGCCAGCACGCCGCGGCGCTCGTCCTTGAACATGTTTTGCTTGAGGTTGAAATCGCGCCCGGTGGCGGGCACGAATTGCCACATGCCGGCCGCATTGGCGCTGGAGAACGCTTGCGGGTTGAAGGCGGACTCGATGAACGGCAGCAAGGCCAGTTCCGTCGGCATGCCGCGCTTTTCCAGTTCCTGCACCACGTGGAAGATGTAGCGCGAAGCGCGCGCCGTCGTGCGGGCGATGTAGTCGGGGCGGGTGGCGTACCAGTTGACGTGGTTGGCCACCAGCTGGTTGTTAATGTCGGGAATCGCATAGCCGCTGCGGATGCGGCCCCAGACGTCGGCTTCGCGCAGCGGATCGGAATTGTCGCTGAGGTTTTTCAGCAGGCGGTCGGTCTTTTGCAGGCGGTTGTCGAGGGTGGGGAGTTTCGCCGTGACCTGGGCGGTCATCGGGATCAGGGCTGGTGCGGCGGCGGCGACTGGCGCGTTATCGCTCTCAACACCGGCTTCGTACGCCTGGCTGAGGGCGGGCGCAAGCGCCAGGGCCAACGCCGCCAGGACGGTAGATTTAAAGGAGTTTTCGTGCATAGTGTTCCATTGTTGTCGTCGGAGAAACATCGGACAGACCCATGATCAAGCTGCGAGTGTACGTATATCCACATGCAGGAGTCAAGAATTATGTCAGCATGATGACAGGAAATAAGCGGCAATAAGTGGGAAACGGCTGAGTTTCCATTCGCAAATGCTGTCATTATTACAAATTTAATTTGCCCAATGCGTGATTCGGCCGCTGTTATAGCATACATGGGGAAGAGGCTGGCGCAAGCCTGGCAGCCGTCGAGTATGAGACTGCGCAAAGAGTGCGTACAATTTGGCTTTGGCCGGCCATTCGGCTGCCGGCCGCCATATTGATAGAGAGTTAAGTATATGAACACCCCGCCGCGCCACGACGACGACAACGCCGTCATCATTGCCAATACCGTTGCCTGGCTGGAAAAGGCCGTGATCGGCCTGAACCTGTGCCCGTTCGCCAAGGCCGTGCACGTCAAGAAGCAGATCCGCTATGTGGTGTGCGAATCGAGCAATCCCGAAGATTTGCTGGCGATGCTGATGGACGAGCTGCAAACCCTGGCCGACACGGACCCCGAGCAGATCGACACGACCTTGCTGATCCACCCGTACACCCTCAACGATTTCCTCGACTACAACGAGTTTCTCGATGTGGCCGATGCGGCCGTGGAAGACATGCACCTGGCGGGCGAACTGCAGGTGGCCAGTTTCCACCCGAACTACCAGTTTGCCGAGACGTTCGAGGACGACATCAGCAACTATACCAACCGCTCGCCGTACCCGACCCTGCACCTGCTGCGCGAAGACAGCATCGAGCGCGCCGTCGAGGCATTCCCGGAAGCGTCCGAGATTTTCGACAAGAATATCGCCACCCTGGAAAAACTGGGCATCGAGGGCTGGGAAAAGCTCGGCCTGGCGAAGGTCGGCTGAGATGGCGGACAAGGAACTGCCGCTGCGCCCCGATACGCCCTGCGTGGCCGTGTGCTCGACGACTTTCGATGAAATCTGCCGCGGCTGCGGCCGCACCGTGGTGGAAGTGGCCCACTGGGTGTCGATGACGGACGAGGAAAAGGAAGTGGTGTGGGTGCGCATCCTGGCGCAGGGGTATCCACGCAGGAATACTTGACGTGTTTGTGTTGCCGAACCCAACGGCAAATGCTGGGATCAGACCCGACGGGTCTGATCCCATATTTCAGCGCTAACGATTAATAACTACCAATGAAATCCTTCTTGCCCACTTCGATGCCGTTGTGGCGCAGGATGTCGTACGCCGTCGTCGCGTGGAAGAAGAAGTGCGGCAGCGCGTAGTGGAACAGATAGGTCTGGCCCGTGAAGTGCTTGGTCTTCTCGCCGCTGCCCGTGGTGATGGCGCGCGTTTCGCTGCCGTCGATGTCCGCTTGCGGCAGGCTTTCCAGGAAGGCGATGGTTTTCACGATGCGCGCCTTCAGTTCAGCAAAGCTCTGTTCGCTGTCTTCGTACGGCGGCACGGCCACGCCGGCCAGGCGTGCGCCGCAGCCCTTGGCGAAGTCGGTGGCGATCTGGATCTGGCGCACGAACGGCAGCATGTCCGGGAACAGGCGGAATTGCAGCAGGGCGTTCGGGTCGATTTTCTTGTCTTGCGCGTGCGTTTCCGCCTTGTCCAGGATGGCGGCCAGGCTGCCCAGGATCTGTTTGAAGACGGGGATCGATGCGGAGTAGATGGAGAAGGTCATGGTGGTTCCTCTAGGTAAAGTGGCGCGATGATAGCAAGCTGCGCGCTTTTCTGCTGGCGCTGGCCTGGCGCGCCGGCCCGCGTGTGGTTTTTCAGCCCTGTCTATATGACATGAGGTCGCTGCCGGCACGTGTTTATTGGTGACTTTTCCCGCTTTTTCCATGCATAATTGCTCCTGAAAAAGTTTCTTCCCGCCTTATCACCCGGATTCCCCTGTAAAGTTCGATGATCGCCCGCCTGATCCCTGTTGCCCTGTTGCCGCATGTTTAATTCGCCCTATCAGCGCCTGCGCGCCAGCCTGCGTGTGCTGTATGGCTCGTCGATCTATGGCGCCTTGCTGCTGGTGGTATTTGGCGGCCTCGTCGTTCCCGCCATCTTCGGCAGCTATCTGCTGGTCGGCGTGCATGAACGCCAGTCGGCGCGCACCAGCCTGAACGAGGCCTTGCAGCGCAATGCCGACATCCTGGCCCTGGGCATGCAGGAATCGCTGTGGAACATGAATGCGGAATCGGCCCATTCGCTGGTCGAGTCGGTGATGCGCGACCGCTCCCTGCTGCTGGTGAAGGTGCTGGGGCAGGGCGACACGGAATTCATCAGCCTGCGGGCGCCGCAGCGCCCCGTGGGCAATCTGTACCGCGCCGAGCGCGACATCCTCGTGCGGGGCGAACGCATCGGCCACGTCGTCGTCGAGATGGACGATGCGCGCAGCCAGCAGGAGCTGCGCGAAAAGCAGATGTCCTATATTTTCGTGCTCGGTGCGCAGCTGGCCGTGTCGATGGCGCTGATCGTGCTGTTCCTGAACCGCCGCCTGCTCAAGCCCCTGCGCCGCCTGACGCGCTTTTCCGACCGCCTGTCGCACGGCGATTTCGATACGCCCCTGGCCTCGCACAGCAATGACGAACTGGGGCGCCTGACGGCCCAGCTCGAGCAAATGCGCGCAGCCATCCGCCAGCTGTTCGAGGACGTGGGCCAGCGCGAAGAGCGTTTCCGCACCATCGTCACGCAGGTGCCGGGCGCCGTGTTCCGCTACCGGCCCGACGGCCCCATCGATTTCGTCAGCGATGCGATCGAGGAGATCGCCGGCTATTCGGCACGCCAGTTCATGCGCGGCACCACGCACGCCTGGGCCGACCTGATCTGCCCGGAAGACCGCCGCGCGCACCGCCGCGCCGTCAAGCAGGCGGTGCTGGAAGTGCAGCCGTATGCGCTGGAATACCGCATCATCGACGCATTCGGCATCGAGCGCTGGGTGGCCGAGAATGGCCAGCCGCAGGCGGGCGAGCATGGCGTCACCTGGGTCGACGGCATCATTGCCGACATCAGCCAGCGCAAGCACCACGAGATGCGCATCGAAGCGCTGCTGACGGAGCAGAGCGCGATCCTCGACAACGTGATGTTCGGCGTGATGTTCGTGCGCCACCGCCGCATCATTTCCGTCAATCGCCGCTGCGAAGAGCTGTTCGGCTACGGCCATGCCGAGATGACGGGCAGTTCCACTTCCATCGTCTTCATGACCTCGTATGACTTCGAGGAGGCGGGCGAGCGCCAGTATCCGGCGCTGGCCACGGGCGGCGATTTCAGCGAGGAGCGCCAGTACAAGCGCCGCGACGGCAGCCTGTTCTGGGCGCTGGTCAGCGGCTGCGCGCTCGATCCGCTGCGTCCCAACGAAGGCAGCATCTGGGTGTATGCCGACATCACGGCGCGCAAGGAGGCGGAGGAAAAGCTGCGCCTGTCGGCCACCGTGCTCGAACACATTGCCGATGGGGTGATGGTGGTCGACGCCGAGGGCATCATCGTCACCGTCAATCCCGCGTTCACGCAGATCACGGGCTACAGCGAAGCGGAGGCGCTGGGCCGGCACTCCTCGCTGACCCGCTCGACGCGCCACGATGCGGCGTTCTACCAGGCCATGTGGGATGAGCTGACGGCCACGGGTTTCTGGCGCGGCGAGATCTGGCACCAGCGCAAGAACGGCGAACTGTATCTGGAATGGCTGACCATCAGCGCCGTGCGCGACGCGCGCGCCGGCACCACGCATTACGTGGGCGTGTTCAGCGACATCACCTTGATCAAGGAGTCGCAGGAAAAGCTCGACCACATGGCGCACCACGACCCGCTGACGGCGCTGCCGAACCGCCTGCTGTTCCACGACCGCCTGCAGCACGCGCTGCTGCGCGCCGCGCGCGACCAGGAGCAGCTGGCCGTGCTGTTCATCGACCTGGACCGCTTCAAGAACGTCAACGACACCCTGGGCCACCACGTGGGCGACGAACTGCTGCAAAAGGTGGCCGGCCAGCTGGCTGCGCGCCTGCGCGAAGGCGACACCCTGGCGCGCCTGGGCGGCGACGAATTCATCGTGCTGCTCGAACGCGTGGACGGCGAGTACGGCGCGACGCAGGTGGCGGAAAAGCTGATGACCATGTTCGACCAGCCGTTCACGGTGGCCGACCACGAATTGTTCGTCACCTGCAGCGTGGGCATCAGCCTGTTCCCGGACGATGCGCTGGACTTGAACATGTTGATCCGTAACGCCGACGTGGCCATGTACCAGGCCAAGGCGCGCGGGCGCAACGGCTACCGCTTCTATGCGCCGTCGATGACGGGCGAGGGCGTCGAACGGCTGCGCCTGGAAACCTTTTTGCGCCGCTCGCTGGAAAAGAACGAGATGTTCCTCAATTACCAGCCGCAGGTGGAAATCGACACGGGCCGCCTGGTGGGCGTCGAGGCGCTGGTGCGCTGGAACCACCCGGAACTGGGCCTGGTGCCGCCGGCCCGCTTCATCCCGCTGGCCGAGGACAGCGGTTTCATCAACCAGCTGGGCAAATGGGTGCTCGACGAAGCCTGCCGCCAGATGATGCGCTGGCAGGCGCAGGGCTTGCGCGTGCCGAAGATGGCCGTCAACCTGTCGGTGAAACAGTTCGAACGGGGCAGCATCGCCGGCATGGTGGCCGACATCCTGAAGGAAACGGGCCTCGAGCCGCAGCGCCTGCAGCTGGAAGTGACGGAATCGGTGATCATGAACACGGGCGACGCGCTCGGTTTCATCAACGATTTGCACGCCATCGGCGTGGGCCTGGCCATCGACGACTTCGGCACCGGCTATTCCTCGCTGGCCTACTTGAAGCAGCTGCCCGTGCAAACGCTGAAGATCGACCGCTCCTTCATCAAGGATATCTCGACGGACGTGAACGACGAGGCGATTGCGATTGCCATCATCCAGCTGGGCAAGAGCATGCAATTGTCCGTGATTGCCGAAGGCGTGGAGACGGAAGAACAGGCCGCCTTCCTGCTGCGCCATGGCTGCAAGCTGGCGCAAGGGTATTTTTATAGCCGTCCGGTGCTGGCGCAGGATATGCTGGAGCGCTGGATCGACCACTCACCACTGTAAAGGACTCACCATGGCCACAGAATCCTCCCCGTCGCGCCGCCGTTTCCTGCTTGGCGGCCTGGGCCTTGGCGTGGCTGGCGTGGGTGCCCTGGTGCTGGGCTGGGGCGTGTTGCCGCCGCGCCAGCGCCTGCAGGGCAGCACGCCGCTGCCGCTCCAGGATGGCGCCGTGGCCTTGAATGGCTGGCTGGCGATCCAGGCCGATGGCACGGTGGTCCTGGCCATGCCGCGCAGCGAAATGGGGCAGGGCGTGCACACGGCCTTGCCCATGCTGGTGGCCGAGGAGCTGGACGTGCCCCTGGGCAGCGTCAAGCTGATCCAGGCGCCCATGGATAAGATCTTCGGCAACGTGGCCATGCTCACGGATGGCCTGCCGTTCCACCCGGACGACCAGGGCCGCCTGAAGGCGCTGGCCCAGTGGACGGTGGCCAAGGCGGCGCGCGAACTGGGCGTGATCGTCACGGGCGGCTCGTCCAGCGTGAAGGATGGCTGGGGGCCCATGCGCGAAGCGGGGGCGTCCGCGCGCGCCATGCTGGTAGGCGCCGCTGCCGCGCAGTGGCAAGTGCCGGCCGCCCAATGCCGTACGCAGGATGGCGAAGTCGTTCACGCGGACGGGCGGCGCGCCAGCTACGCCAGCCTGGCGCAGCGCGCCGCCGCCATTGACCCGGGCACGCCCGTGCTCAAGTCCCCCAGGGATTTCAAGCTGATCGGCCAGCCGGCGCCGCGCCGCGACACGCCGTCGAAAGTCGATGGCAGCGCGCGTTTCGGCATCGACGCGCGCCCGCCCGGCATGCTGTACGCGGCCCTGCATCTGCCGCCGCGCCTGGGGGATGTCCTGGCCGCGTTCGATGCGGCGCCCATCCTCGCCATGCCCGGCGTAAAAAAAGTGCTGGACCTGACGCCGCACCTGCCCCAGCGCGGCACCTCGGCCACCTCGTGCGCGGCCGTGGTGGCCGATACCTGGTGGCGGGCGAAACAGGCGGCGGCCGCCTTGCCGACGCAATGGAAGGCCGGTCCGCACGCGAACCTGTCCAGCGCCGGCGTGTATGCGGAGTTTGCACGCCTGCTCGACAGCGAAGCGGGCCATGCGTACCACGCCAGCGGCGAGGTGGAAGGCAAGGCCGTGCAGGGTTTGCGCAGCGTCAAGGCCGAATACCGTGCGCCATTTCTCGCGCATGCCACCATGGAACCCGTCAACTGCACCGCGCAAGTCAAGGATGGCAAGGTGATGCTGTGGGTATCGACGCAGGCGCCCGGCATCGCTGTCGACGTGGCGGCGAAAGTGGCCGGCGTCGATGCGCAGGATGTGGCGATCGAAGTGCTGCTGCTCGGCGGCGGTTTCGGCCGCCGCCTGGAAGTGGACATGGTGGCACAAGCCGTGGCCATCGCGCTGCAGTGCGATGGCGCGCCCGTGCAGCTGGTGTGGACGCGCGAGCAGGATACCCGGCACGATATGTACCGTCCCGCCGCGCTGGCCCGCTTTGCGGCGCGCCTCGACGAGCATGGCCGCATCGCTTCCTGGGACAACAAGTCCGTCAGTGCCTCCATCACGCACCAGTTTTTGCAGCGCAATTTCGGCTTGCCGGGAGCGGGGCCGGACAAGACCACTGCCGAAGGCGAATTCGACATGCCGTATGAGATCGCCAACCAGCGCATCGCCCATGTGATCGCCGACAGTGCCGTGCCGGTCGGCTATTGGCGCTCCGTGGGGCATTCGCACAATGCATTCTTCAAGGAAAGCTTTATCGATGAACTGGCGCATGCGGCGGGGCAGGACGGCGTCGCCTTCCGCCGCGCCATGCTGGCGCAGCATCCGCGCCACCTGGCCGTGCTCGATGCGGCCGTTGCGAAGGCGGGCAGCGCGCCGCCCGGCCATGCGCATGGCGTGGCCCTGCACCAGTCGTTCGGCAGCATCGTCGCGCAAGTGGCGCAAGTGTCCGTGGAAAACGGCGACATCCGCGTGCAGCGCGTGGTGTGCGCCATCGATTGCGGCATTGCCGTCAATCCGAACATCATTGCCCAGCAGATGGAGTCGGCCGTGCTGTTCGGCCTGTCGGCGGCGCTGGGCGGAGACATCACGTTCAAGGACGGCAAAGTGGAGCAAAGCAATTTCCACGACTACCCCGTGCTGCGCATGGGGCAAACGCCACAAGTGGAAACCATCATCATCGCCAGCGCGGAACACCCCGAAGGCGTGGGCGAACCCGGTACGCCGCCCATTGCGCCGGCCGTGGCCAACGCGGTCTTCCTGTTGACGGGGAAACGGCTGCGCAGCCTGCCGCTGCGCCTGGTTTGACGGCGCTCAGGCCAGGGTGGCGGCCAGCAAGTGGCGCAGATTGCAGTAGCGCTGCCAGTCGCGCCGCTCCTGCGTGCTGGTCGACAAGGCCGCCAGTTCTTCCCCGCTGAGGGCCTGCTGCGCCTGCACCATGCGGTGCGCCAGGCCGCCGTCGGGCAGCACGGTGCCGAAGAAGGCGACATTGTCGTCGTGCTGGATCAGCAGGGTGGGGAAGTTGTCGATGTCGAGATCGCCCACCACGTCGGCCTGGTCTTCGATGTCGACCCAGACGAAGACGGTATCGGGGTGGCGCGCGGCCAGTTCCTCGAACGTGGCGCGGTAGCTGCCGCAGGTGCCGCACCACAGCGCGCACAGGCAGGCCACCGTCCAGCGCGGGCCGGCCAGGGCTGCCGCGACATCGGCGCGGTTATCGGTCGTGAGGGTCAGGCTGTGCATGGTCGTATCTATTCAGTAGGGCGATGGGCGCGGGGCGCCCGATGCGCGTATTCTACCGCGCCCGGCCACGCCAGTCGCGGGAATGCATGCGCTTGTTTATCCGTGTTTTTTGATGCAACGCACCTTTCTGGTGGATAATGCTGGTAATTGCGCGCTGATTACGCTGGTCCATGCTGTTTCCTGGCCCCGCAGCCTGACCCCTCCAGTCTGTTTTCATGCCCTGCCCGGTGTCAGCGCTCCCGCCTTTATTTATTTTTATTATGGAATTAGCCAGCTTATGTTGAGTTACCGCCACGCCTTTCACGCGGGTAATCACGCCGATGTGTTGAAACATTATGTGCAGATTCAGTTGTTGCAATATCTGAATCAAAAAGATACCGCCTACAGTTATATCGATACCCACTCCGGCGCGGGCGTGTATGCGCTCGACGGCGGTTATGCGTCGAAAAATGCCGAGTACGAAACGGGCATCGCGCCCCTGTGGGACCGTACGGACCTGCCGGCCTCGCTGGCCGAGTACATGAAGCTAATCAAGGAAATGAATCCGAGCGGCAAGATGCGCTATTACCCGGGTTCGCCGTACTGCGCCGACAAGGTCAGCCGCGAGCAAGACCGTCTGCGCCTGTTCGAGCTGCATCCGGCCGATGCGAAGATTCTGGCCGACAACTTCCGCAAGGTCGAGGCCCATGCGCTGGCCCAGGGCGAGCGTCCTACCGTGCGCGGCAAGCGCGTCATCATCACCAAGGCGGACGGTTTTCAGAGCCTGAAAGCCCTGCTGCCGCCCCCGTCGCGCCGCGCGCTGGTGCTGATCGACCCGCCGTATGAAGACAAGATGGATTACCGCAAGGTCAAGGACACCCTGGCCGACGCCCTCGTGCGCTTCCCGTCGGGCATGTATGCCGTCTGGTACCCGGTGCTGCAGCGCATGGAATCGCGCCAGTTCGCCGACAAGCTCAAACAATTGCCCTGCGCGGACTGGCTGCACGTGACCCTGACGGTGAACACCCCGTCGCCGGACGGTTTCGGCTTGCACAGCAGCGGCATGTTCATCCTGAACCCGCCGTACACGCTGGAGCCGATGTTGCGCGAAGTCATGCCGTACCTGGTCAAGGTGCTGGGCCGCGACGATGGCGCCAAGTTCGTGCTGGAGACGGGCAAGGGTGGACAGAAGAATACGGGCACTAGAAGAGTGTAATCATACTTGTCCTGGTCGTGCTGTAATAAAAAACGCCACGGGTTGTGCCCGTGGCGTTTTTTTTATGGATGGGGGATTACTGTCCCAGCAGCAAGAACACGGTAGGTTTCTTGTGGAAGTCCGGCGCCTTGCCGGTGGCCAGCTGTTTCTTCCACTGTCCGCCATTCCACGTCTGCACGCTTTCCGTGTTCAGGCTCAGGTCGGTGGCGACGCAGATCAGGGTCGACGGCGCGCATTGCGCCACGAGCGCTTCGAGCATGGCGGCGTTGCGGTACGGCGTTTCGATGAACAGCTGGGTCTGCTTTTCATTGCGCGAACGGCTTTCCAGTTCCTTGATGCGCTTGGCGCGCAGGGCCGCATCCGTGGGCAGGTAGCCGTTGAAGGCGAAGCTCTGGCCGTTCAAGCCGCTGGCCATCACGGCCAGCAGGATCGACGACGGGCCCACCAGCGGACGCACCTTGATACCGTGCTGATGCGCCAGGCGCACCAGGTCGGCGCCGGGGTCGGCCACGGCGGGCACGCCCGCTTCCGACACGAGGCCCGCGTCGCGTCCCGCCAGCAACGGCGCCAGCAAGCCGGCCAGCGCTTGCGCCGGGGTGTTGACGTTGAGTTCGGAAATGGTGATTTCCTGCAAGGGCTTGGCCAGCGGATGCTCGCTGCCGATCAGTTTCAGGAAGGCGCGCGCCGTCTTGGCGTTTTCCGCAACGAAATAATCGAGTTGCGACGTAATCTGCCGCACTTGGCTTGGAATGATGTGGGCCAGCGGGTCGCTTGCGCCATCGGACAGGCCGAGGTGGTTGGGGATCAGGTACAGGGTGCCGGTCATATTCTTATTGTCGGTAAATTTAAAGGGTGAAAAACGCCACGCCCGCCTTGCGCAGCATGCCCGTCAGGGCGATCAGCGGCAAGCCGGTGAGGGCGGTGGGGTCCGTGGTGGCGATGCGTTCGAGCAGGGCGATGCCCAGGCCCTCGTTCTTGGCGCTGCCGGCGCAGTCGTATGGTTGCTCGATGCGCAGGTAGGCGTCCAGCTCGGCATCGGGCAAGTCGCGCACGGTGACGAGGGTCTGAATATCTTCCACCTGCGCCACGGCGGGCGACTGGCGTCCGTCGAGCAGGCACAGGGCCGTGTGGAATACGGTCTGGCGCCCGCGCATGGTTTGCAGCTGGCGCAGGGCGTTGGCGTGATTGCCGGGCTTGCCGATCTGCGCGCCATCGAGGGTGGCGACCTGGTCGGAGCCGATGACGAGGCTGCCAGGGTAGCGGTCGAGCACGGCCTGTGCCTTGGCCTGGGCCAGGCGCAGGGCCGTGGCGCTGGGGCTTTCGCCTGGCAGGGGGCTTTCGTCGAGATCGGGCACGGCCACCTCGAAAGGCAGGCGCAGGCGTTCCAGCAGTTCCTTGCGGTAGGTCGAACTCGATGCAAGAATCAAGCGCAATGGGGCGGAAGTTGGTATCATTCGGTAGTGGATGGCGGCCGGCATGGCCGCGCTGGTCGATGTCAGTGGAATTTCACGCAAATTCCAGGGCGCAGAGCCTCTAACTGAGGCTCCATGCGGCATGACGGTGTTGATGAATTTGTCACGAATGCGGCAATCATTGCGTCAAAAAAGATGCTTAGTCTTTGACTCGGTGCTAAAAACCCTGTTATTATCGCAGGTTTTCCGGGGAAATTTTCTACCAATGAATGCTTTTGTGATCGACGCCTTTGATTTTTGTCGTATCAGCGGGAGCCGCGAGGGTGTAACTCCTGTCGCTGAAATGACCCGGTTGACCAAGGATTGTGCAGATAATTCCGGCGAGATCGCCTGGAAGATCGTCGGCGGCACCAGCAAGCTGGGCTACCCACAACTGACCTTGTCGGTCAACGGCACCGTTCAGCTGGTTTGCCAGCGCTGCCTGACTCCGTATGCTTACGCAATTGATTCGACGACCACTCTGATGCTGGGCAAGGATGACGAGCACGCGGACGAGATCGAAGAAATCATCAACGATGAAACGATCGACGTGATCGTCGGCAGCCGCAGCATGGATGCCTCGGCCCTGATCGAAGATGAAGCCTTGCTGGCCCTGCCGCAGGTACCCAAACACGACGTCTGCCCCGATACGGCGCAGCTCGATGCTCTCAAGACTGAAAAGAAGTCGCCGTTCGCGGCCCTGAAAGACTTGAAGCCAGAATAAAGTAGTGTAAGAAAGGAAGCTTTAAAAAACCGTAGCGAGCGGCCCGATATCGTCTTGAGTCGCGCAAGCGTACGAAGGTACGCTGAGCAACGCCAAGGCGATAGCGGGAGGCGCAGTAGGTTTTTTATGCTTCCTGTAAAGAACGTGTCAAACGCGTGTAGTAATCGAGTATGGCAAGTGTAGTGAAATGTAATTGTAATAAACGATGTCGGTCCGGGCTATTTTCGGGTAGTCTTTGCCGCTGGGATACTCGATTCGCATGTATTTGCTAATCGATTGTGCTAAAATTTTAGAACTTATGTATTAGGAGTCATCATGGCAGTTCAACAGAACAAGAAAACCCCTTCCAAGCGCGGCATGCACCGTTCGCACGACTTCCTGGTCGCGCCGCAATTGAGCGTCGAGCCAGTTACCGGCGAAACACACATGCGTCACCATATCAGCCCTAACGGCTTCTATCGTGGCCGTAAAGTGTTGAAGACCAAAAACGACGAGTAATCGACGTTTTTGTTGGGTAAGATGAAAGCGGTGTTGCGTGGTTATTCGGCGTGGCGCCGCTTCTTCTTTTTTATCGGCTGCAATTCATCTTGCACACCCGTCATTTTGAATCACGCTGTCCAGGTCTGTGCATGACATGCTGCGCCCTGCATATGCTCCAGTCCGATTCACATCTTGCCGCACGCCCGCAGCGGTATTGAATCAACACAAATGACAATCAAAATTTCTATCGACTGCATGGGCGGAGATCACGGTCCCTCAGTCACTATCCCCGCAGCAATTTCCTTCGTAAAACATGAGCCTGAAGCTGAACTGATCCTTGTTGGATTGGAAGATGTGATCCGTGCCGAACTGAAGAAACATAAAGCCGACACGCATCCGCGCCTGTCGGTATTGCATGCCTCCGAACAAGTTACCATGGACGATCCCCTGGAAGTGGCCCTGCGCCGCAAGAAGGATTCCTCCATGCGCGTGGCCATCGAACAGGTCAAGAGCGGCGTGGCGCAAGCCTCCGTTTCCGCCGGTAATACGGCAGCCCTGATGGCCGTGTCGCGCTATGTATTGAAAACCATGTCCGGCGTCGACCGCCCGGCCATCTGCAGCATCTTGCCGAACCAAAAGAACGGCCCCACCTACATGCTGGACCTGGGCGCCAACGTCGATTGCGAACCGCATCACCTGCACCAGTTCGCCATCATGGGCTCCGTGCTCGTGTCCGCCATGGAAGGCATAGCACGCCCCACGATCGGCTTGCTGAACGTGGGCACGGAAGATATCAAGGGCAATGAAGTGGTGAAACTCGCCTCGAAGCTGCTGCAGGCCGACCACGAGCGTGGCGCGCTGAACTTCTACGGCAACGTGGAAGGCAACGACATCTTCAAGGGCACGACCGATATCGTCGTCTGCGACGGCTTTGTCGGCAACGTCACCCTGAAAGCCATCGAGGGCCTGGCGCGCTTCATGAAAGACGTGCTCACTTCCGAATTCAAGCGCAATCCGATCACCATGCTGGGCGCGCTGATCGCCCGCGGTGCCCTCAAAGCCATCGGCAACCGCCTGAATCCCTCGCGTTACAACGGCGCCAGCCTGCTGGGCTTGCGTGGTCTCGTCTTCAAGAGCCATGGCAGCGCCGATGCCTATTCCTTCGAATGGGCCTTGCGCCGCGCCTTTGATGCGGCAAAAAATGACGTGCAAGCACACCTGGCCAGCCTGATCGCCGAGCTGATGCCGCGCACGCCAGTACCGGACGAACCTACATCAACAAGCTCTACCATTTAGTGGACGGGTACTTGCATGACTGTTTTTAGCAAAATCTACAGCAAAATTATCGGTACCGGCAGCTACCTGCCGGAGAAACGCGTCACCAACCAGGATTTGACCGAACAGCTCGCCGCCAAGGGTATCGAGACCTCGGATGAATGGATCGTGTCGCGCAGCGGCATCTCGGCGCGCCATTACGCGGCGCCGACGCAGAATTCCTCGGACCTGGGCGTGGAAGCGGCCAGGAAGGCCCTGGAAATGGCTGGCCTGAACGGCAATGACCTGGACCTGATCATCGTCGCCAGCTCGACCCCCGATTTCTTCGGCAGCTTCCCCAGCACGGCCTGCATCGTGCAAAACAAGCTGGGCATCACCAACAACTGCGCCGCCGTCGACGTGCAGGCCGTCTGCAGCGGTTTCGTGTACGCGGTGGCCACGGCCGACAGCTTCATCCAGTCGGGCATGCACAAGAACGTGCTGGTGATCGGCGCCGAAGTGTTTTCGCGCATCCTCAATTTCGATGACCGCGGCACCTGCGTGCTGTTCGGCGACGGCGCCGGCGCCATCGTCATGACGGCGTCAAAAGAGCCGGGCATCCTGGCCACCAAGCTGCACGCGGACGGCCGCCACTCGAACATCCTCAGCGTGCCGGGCAGCCTGGCTGGCGGCGCGCTCGACGGCAGCGCCTTCCTGTACATGGATGGCCCGGCCGTGTTCAAGCTGGCCGTGTCCGTACTGGAAAAAGTCGCGCACGAAGCGCTGGAACATGCCAACATGACCTCGGACCAGATCGACTGGCTGATCCCGCACCAGGCGAACATCCGCATCATGAACAGCACGGCCAAGAAACTCGGCTTGCCGCTGGACAAGATGGTCGTCACCGTCGACCAGCATGGCAACACCTCGGCCGCCTCGATTCCGCTGGCGCTCGACATCGCCGTGCGCGACGGCCGCGTCAAGAAGGGCGACAACGTCATGATGGAAGGCGTGGGCGGCGGCTTTACCTGGGGCGCCGTGCTGGCGCGCATGTAATCCCGCAATACTATTAAAAAAACGGAGTCACCATGACACAATTTGCATTTGTTTTCCCAGGCCAAGGCTCGCAAGCGATTGCGATGCTCGACGGTTTCGCCGGCAACCCCGTGGTTGCGCAGACGGTGGCCGAAGCGTCGGATGCCCTGCAATTCGACCTGGGCAAGCTGATCGCCGAAGGTCCGAAGGAAGAGCTGGACCTGACCACCAACACGCAACCCGTGATGCTGACGGCGGCCGTGGCCTTCTACCGCGCCTGGCTGGCAGCGGGCGGCCCCGTGCCGACGGTCGTCGCCGGCCATAGCCTGGGCGAATATTCGGCGCTGGTTGCCGCCGGCGTCATTTCCTTCAAGGATGCCGTGCCGCTCGTGCGTTTCCGCGCGCAAGCCATGCAGGAAGCGGTGCCCGTCGGGCAGGGCACGATGGCTGTCGTGCTGGGCTTGTCGGACGACGACGTGCGCGCCGCCTGTGCGGAAGCGGCGGCGGAAGCCCCGGCCCTGGTGGTCGAGCCCGTCAATTTCAATGCGCCAGCGCAAGTCGTCATCGCCGGCCATACGGCTGCGGTCGAGCGCGCCTGCGAACTGGCCAAGGCCAAGGGCGCCAAGCGCGCCATGAAGCTGCCCGTCTCCGCGCCATTCCACTCGTCGCTGCTCAAACCCGCATCGGACCGCTTGCGCGAATACATGGCCGGCCTGACTTTCTCGGCGCCGCAGATCGCCCTGATCAATAACGTCGACGTGGCCATCGTCAACGACGTTGCCGGCATCAAGGATGCGCTGGTGCGCCAGGCAGCCAGCCCCGTGCGCTGGGTGGAAACCATGCAAAAGGTCGCTGCCGACGGCATCACGCAAGTGATCGAATGCGGTCCGGGCAAGGTCCTGATGGGCCTGGCCAAGCGCATCGATCCCGTGCTCGTGGGCGACGCCATCGTCGACCAGGCTTCGCTGGAACGTATTTTGACGCAGCTCAAATAAACATCAGACCGCGGCAGCCTGGTTGCCGCGGTTGCACTTAAGGATACTCATGAATTTAGCAAATCAAGTCGTGCTGGTCACGGGCGCTTCGCGCGGCATCGGCCGTGCCATCGCCACCGAACTGGGCAAGCAGGGTGCCACCGTGGTGGGCACCGCCACCTCGGAAAGCGGCGCGCAGGCGATCACCGATTACCTGGCCGCCGAAGGCGTGGCAGGCAAGGGTCTGGTCCTGAATGTGACCGATGCGGCGCGCTGCGCGGCCGTCGTCGACGAAGTGCAGAAAGCCTACGGCAGCCTGTCGATCCTGGTTAACAATGCGGGCATCACGCAAGACCAGCTGGCCATGCGCATGAAGGATGAAGAGTGGGACAGCGTCATTTCCACCAACCTGTCGGCCGTCGGCCGCCTGTCGCGCGCCGTACTGCGCGGCATGATGAAAGCCAAAACTGGGCGTATCATTAATATCACCTCGGTAGTGGCCTCGTCGGGCAATCCGGGACAAATGAACTACGCGGCGGCCAAGGCCGGCGTGGAAGGCATGAGCCGCGCGCTGGCGCGCGAAATCGGCAGCCGCAACATTACCGTGAACTGCATCGCCCCGGGCTTCATCGATACCGACATGACCAAGGCGTTGAGCGAAGAGCAGCACGCGGCCCTGTTGACGCAAATTCCCCTGTCCCGCCTGGGCAAACCGGAAGACGTGGCAGCGGCCGTGGCCTTTCTGGCCTCGCCGCAAGCGGCGTATATCACGGGCGCGACCCTGCACGTGAACGGCGGAATGTACATGAATTGATGTGAAAGGTAGACAGGGCGGGCGTTTGTGGCATGATTCAACGGCCGTTTTTGTCTATAATCGCATCTTTTAGCAGCAGCTTCGGTCGAATTAGCAGCAGACACCGAAATTAGTATTCGGACGCGCAAACCTGATAAAATGCGCGCACTTTCCGTAACACACACTTTGGAGCCATAACATGTCGGATATCGAACAACGCGTTAAGAAAATCGTCGCTGAGCAACTGGGCGTTGCAGAAGCAGACATCAAAATCGGATCCTCCTTCGTCGACGACCTGGGCGCCGATTCCCTGGACACCGTGGAGCTGGTGATGGCCCTGGAAGACGAATTCGAAATGGAAATTCCTGACGAACAAGCTGAGAAAATCACCACCGTGCAACAGGCGATCGACTACGCCACTGCACACGTCAAGGCCTAAGCCTGTCTGACCGACTTCAGGAGAATCGCTTGAGCCGTTCTAAAAACCGTCGTGTTGTTGTAACCGGCCTGGGCTGCGTTTCACCTGTCGGCAATACTATTGCCGAGGCGTGGGGCGCAATCGTCGAAGGTAAATCTGGCATTGCCACGATTACCAAATTTGATGCACAGCCATTCACCACGCATTTTGCCGGTGAAGTCAAAGGCTTCAATATCGAAGAGTACATCTCCGGTAAAGAAGCCCGCCATATGGATACCTTTATCCATTTCGGCATGGCTGCAGGCATCCAGGCGATCCAGGACTCCGGCCTGGAAGTGACCGAAGAAAACGCCGAGCGTATCGGCGTGATCATCGGTTCCGGTATCGGCGGCTTGCCGCTGATCGAAGAAACCAAGTCCGAGTACGAAAAGCGCGGTCCGCGCCGTATCTCGCCATTTTTCGTGCCTGCCTCGATCATTAACATGATCTCTGGCAACCTTTCGATCAAATATGGTCTGAAGGGCCCGAACCTGGCGATCGTTACGGCGTGTACCACCGGTTTGCACAGCATCGGCGCTGCCGCGCGCATGATCGAGTACGGCGATGCCGACGTCATGATCGCCGGCGGTGCTGAATCGACCGTGTCGCCACTGGGCCTGGGCGGTTTCGCTTCGGCGCGTGCCTTGTCGACCCGCAACGACGATCCGGCAACGGCATCGCGTCCGTGGGATACCGACCGCGACGGTTTCGTGCTGGGCGAGGGCGCTGGCGTCATGGTGCTGGAAGAGTACGAGCACGCGGTGGCCCGTGGTGCCAAGATCTATGCCGAAGTGCATGGTTTCGGGATGAGCGCAGATGCTTATCACATGACCTCGCCGCTGGAAGATGGTAGCGGCGGCAGCAAATCGGTGATCGCGGCCCTCAACAACGCCGGCTTGAACGCGGATCAGATCCAGTACCTGAACGCGCACGGCACGTCGACCCCGCAAGGCGACGTGGCGGAAGTGATGGGTATCAAGCGCACCTTCGGTGACCATGTCAAGAATCTGGTCGTCAACTCGACCAAGTCGATGACGGGCCATTTGCTGGGCGGCGCGGGCGGTCTGGAAGCGGTGTTTACGGTCCTGGCATTGCACCATCAGGTGTCGCCACCGACCATCAACATCTTCAACCAGGATCCCGCTTGCGATCTCGATTTCTGTGCCAACACGGCGCGTGATATGAAGATCGATTATGCAGTGAAGAATTCGTTCGGCTTCGGCGGAACGAATGGCACGCTGATTTTCGGTAAAGCGAAATAAGCAGGAACTTTCAAGCGCTCGCTACGGTCAAACCGTAGTGAGCGCTGATTCGGCGCCAACGTTCGTTGGCGCCTGAATTTGCCCGGCATGGTGCCGGCGCGCCTGATGTTTTTCCCATTGAGTTTGCCCTATGTCGATCGCGGTAGCGGCTGTCATTCGCTCGCCTGTCTGTTTGCGCCTGCTGCAAGCGGTGCTAGGCCTGGGTGCGGTGTTCGCTGCCTGGCCCTTGAGCGGCGCGTGGCGCGCTGCGGCCATGCCTGGCCAACTGGTAGGCGGCTATGCGCTGGGCTGCAGCGGTGCCTTGCTGAGTGCGGCTGGAGGCGTGTTTTTGCTGGCTTTGCTGCGTTGGCGCAGAAAGCTGCAGGCGCTTGATATTTCGCCAGTTGGCCAGCTGCGGCTGGCGGTATATCTGGAACGTGGCGGGGTGCCGGCGGCGGGCGCCAGCGGACTGGCGGAGCGGGCCGGGCCGCTGTCCCTGGTGCGGCCGGGACAGCGTCTGTTGCCGGGCTCGACCTTGTGGCCGTCGTTGCTGGTGCTGTGCCTGGCTGATGCCGCCGGGCGGCGCACGCAGGTGCTGGTGCAGCGTGGCAGCAGTTGCGCCGCCTTCCGCCCGCTGGCCGTGGCTTGCCGGGCCATCGCGGCGCGGAGTGGGGAAGAATAAAAGTGGGATGAACACTGAACTTCTTGCAGCGGGCCAACTCTATATCCATACAGGCGCCCACGCTGCATGCGAACAGGGACATTGGGCGTGAGGACAGAGCGCGAGTATGATCAGTTACTGGTCGAGCGGGTGCAGGCTGGCGACAAACGGGCATTCGATGTGCTGGTATCGAAATATCAGCGCCGCTTGATGCGCCTGGTGTCGCGCCTCGTGCATGATCCGGCGGAGGCCGAAGATGTAGTGCAGGAAACCTTTATCAAGGCATACCGGGCGCTGCGCCATTTTCGCGGCGATGCCGCCTTTTATACCTGGTTGTATCGCATCGGCATCAATACGGCCAAGAATTATCTCGTCACGCAGGGGCGGCGCGCCGCCACGTCCAGCGATGCCGATGCCGAGCAGGCGGAATCCTTCGATGACGGCAATAAATTGCGCGACAACAATACGCCTGAATCGGTGCTGGCCAGCAAGCAGATTGCGGCCACCGTCAATGCAGCCATGGATGTGCTGCCCATCGAGTTGCGCACGGCCATCGTGCTGCGCGAGATCGAGGGCCTGAGCTATGAAGAGATATCGGAAATCATGGCGTGCCCCATCGGTACCGTGCGCAGCCGTATTTTCCGCGCGCGCGAAGTGATTGCGGAGAAATTGAAACCGTTGCTGGACATGCCGATTGACAAGCGCTGGTAATCTGGAGAGTATGAGGTTGGCATGGCTGCGTCCGGTTTCCGCACCGATCTTCTTGAAATGGCAGGGCCCATCATGGATACGCACACACGATTGCACGAGATTATTTCCGCCCTGGCCGATGGCGAGCTGGCGACGGGCGAACTCGAACTGGCGTTTGCCGCCCTCGACACGCCATCGGGACGGCAAGCCTGGGATGCCTATCGCCATATCGGCGACGTGCTGCGTTCGGAGCAATGCGGCCATGCGCTGGGCGCGCAATTCGATGCGCGCCTGGCCAGCCGCCTGGCCGCGGAGCCGGCGCCCGAAGAGTCCGCTGCCCATGCAGCAGCGCTGCCGCCGCTTGCCGCCAGCATCGTGCCGCCGGGCGCCGCCGAACCGCTGGAGGCGGGACCGCTGGCGCAGCGCTAGCTGGCGCCTTGTCCATCTTATGCCAGGCTTAACCTCCGCCTCGCCCCCTTGACACTGGCCTTCGGTACGATTGACACTGTGCGCAGGCAATATCTTGCTTTTGCGATATATTGTTGCATTGTTTGCCATGCGCGCCGTCAGGTGGGTTTGCCCCTGAGGCTACGTCATGACGGCCAATCATGCGCGCAGGCAATCGCCTGATCCGTGTTTTGATCCGTTTATATACTCGAAAAGATCCTTTCCATGAAAAAAAACATGTGTGTCGCCAGCAAGTCGTTTTCAGTGAAGACGCTTTCCGCTTTATTGTTCGGTACGGCTGGCGTCTTTTTCGCACCGACCATGCTGGGCCTGGCGCCACAGGCGCAGGCCGCCGTGGCGGCCGTGAAGCTGCCTGATTTTTCCGACCTGGTCGACGCCGTGGGCCCGGCCGTGGTGAATATCCGCACCACCGAGCGCCTGAAGATGGGCGGCGCCGGCGCGGGCAGCCAGGACGAGCAGGAAATGCAGGAATTCCTGCGCCGCTTCTTTGGCGGCGCCATGCCGACGCCGCGCCAGCAGGCGCCGCGCGGCGGTCGTCGCGCCGTGCCGCAGGAGCAGGAAGTGCAGCGTGGCGTGGGCTCCGGCTTCATCATCTCGGCCGATGGCTACGTGCTGAGCAATGCCCACGTGGTCGATGGCGCCGACGAGGTGTATGTGACCCTGACGGACAAGCGCGAATTCAAGGCCAAGGTGATCGGCGCCGATGCGCGCACGGACGTGGCGCTGCTGAAGATCGAGGGCGGCAACCTGCCGCGCCTGACCATCGGCGACTCGGACAAGATACGCGTGGGCGAGTGGGTGATCGCCATCGGTTCGCCATTCAACCTGGAAAACACGGTGACTGCCGGCATCATTTCCGCCAAGTCCCGCGACACGGGCGACTACCTGCCGCTGATCCAGAGCGACGTGGCCGTCAACCCGGGCAACTCGGGCGGTCCGCTGATCAATATGCGCGGTGAAGTGATCGGCATCAATTCGCAGATCGCCACCTTGTCCGGCGCCTACAATGGCATCTCGTTTGCCGTACCCATCGATGAAGCCATGCGCGTGGGCGAGCAGCTGAAAAAGACGGGCAAGGTCGTGCGCGGGCGCATCGGCGTGCAGATCGGCGAAGTGAGCAAGGACGTGGCGGAATCGCTGGGCTTGCCGAATGCCAAGGGCGCGCAAGTGTCGATGGTGGAGCCGGGCGGTCCGGCCGACAAGGCGGGCATCAAGCCGGGCGACATCATCCTGAAATTCAACGGTGCGGCCATCGAGCGTTCCTCCGACCTGCCGCGCCTGGTCGGCGGCGCCGCCGTCAACGGCAAGTCCACCGTCACCGTGTGGCGCAAGGGGGCGCAGCAGGACATCCCCGTCACCGTGGTCGAGCTGGAAGGCGAGAAGACGGCCAAGAAGGGCGCCAAGGAGCCGGAAGCGCAAGCCGTCAATGCGCTGGGCCTGAAGGTCAGCGACGTGCCGGCCGCGAAGAAACAGGAATTGAAGATCGACGCGGGCGTGCTGGTCGACGATGCCGATGGCGTGGCGGCCCTGGCCGGCTTGCAGCCTGGCGACGTGATCTTGCAATTGAATAACGTTGCCGTCAAAGATGCCAAGCAGTTCAACGCGCTGGTGGCCAAGCTCGATCCGAAGAAATCGTCGGCCGTGCTGGTGCGCCGTGGCGATACGGCGCAATTCGTTTCGCTGCGTCCATCGGCCAAGTAAGTTTTTGATGTCATCTGCATCCCGGCGTCGGCCGGGATGCCTTTTCCCCTTTCTTCATGCACTTCACCCTCTATTCCCGCAGTTATTGCCACCTTTGCCAGGACATGCTCGACGCCTTGCTCCTGCTGCAGCCGCCCGACAAGCCGTTCACGGTGGAGGTGATCGATATCGACGACTCCGCCGATGCGACCTTGCTGGCCCGTTTCGACGAACTGGTGCCCGTGCTGTTTGGCGACCTGGCGCAGCCCGAGCTCTGCCACTATTTCCTGGACGAGGCTGCCGTACGGCGCTGCCTGGCGTAGCTTAAATGCCAATATTGACACTGCATTGCACCATTCTGGTGCCGAAAACAGCTGAAAATGTCGCCTTGCCCCCGTGCCACCCTCATAAGACGGGCTTTCCGCTCTGAAATCCGGTAAAATGGGGAGGTCGAAAAAGCTACTGTCCGAGGCAGCAGCTTCTGTCGCTTCAAAAGCGCTCGCCTGGGCATGCAGATGTCCTGCTCGGAGCGCTTTTTTCATCATGAGTGGGGCGCCCCGTTTTGGCCCTGTTTGGCCCGGACATGATCCCCTTGATTCCTGTTAAAGCAGTGTTGTCACTCGCACATATATTAGTTAATGAATAACATACGCAACTTCTCCATCATCGCCCATATTGACCACGGTAAATCGACCCTGGCTGACCGCATCATTCAATTGTGCGGCGGCTTGTCCGACCGCGAGATGGAGGCGCAGGTGCTCGATTCGATGGATCTGGAGCGCGAGCGCGGCATTACCATCAAGGCGCAAACGGCGGCCCTGCACTACAAGGCGCGCGACGGCCAGATCTACAACCTGAACCTGATCGATACGCCGGGCCACGTCGACTTCAGCTATGAAGTGTCGCGCTCGCTGTCCGCCTGCGAAGGCGCGCTGCTGGTAGTTGACGCGTCGCAAGGCGTGGAAGCGCAAACGGTCGCCAACTGCTACACGGCGCTGGACCTGGGCGTGGAAGTGGTGCCCGTCCTGAACAAGATCGACTTGCCGAACGCGGACCCGCCGACGGCCATCGCCGAGATCGAAGACGTGATCGGCATCGACGCGGCCGACGCCGTGCATTGCTCGGCCAAGACGGGCTTTGGCGTGCTGGACGTGCTCGAGCAACTGATCGTCAAGGTACCGCCGCCGAAGGGCGACCCCGATGCGCCGCTGCAGGCGCTGATCGTCGACTCCTGGTATGACGCCTATGTGGGCGTGGTCATGCTGGTACGCGTGGTCAACGGTACCCTGAAACCGAAAGACAAGATCCGCCTGATGGCCACCGATTCGGTGCAGCTGGTGGAAGACATCGGCGTGTTCTCGCCCCGTTCGCAATCGTTGCCGCAATTGTCGGCAGGCCAGGTGGGCTTCATCATCGCCGGCATCAAGGAATTGAAGGCGGCGAAAGTGGGCGACACGGTCACCCTGGCCAACCGTCCTGCCGCCGCGCCATTGCCTGGCTTCAAGGAAGTGCAGCCGCAAGTGTTTGCGGGCCTGTTCCCCGTGGAAGCGAACCAGTACGACGCGCTGCGCGACTCGCTGGAAAAGCTGAAACTGAACGACGCGGCCCTGATGTACGAGCCGGAAGTGTCGCAGGCGCTGGGCTTCGGCTTCCGCTGCGGCTTCCTGGGCTTGCTGCACATGGAAATCGTGCAGGAGCGCCTCGAGCGCGAATTCGACATGGACCTGATCACTACGGCGCCAACCGTGGTGTACGAAGTGATCCAGCGCGACGGCACCATGATCAACGTCGACAATCCGTCGAAGATGCCCGATCCGTCGCGCATCGAGGAAGTGCGCGAGCCTATCGTCACGGTCAATCTGTACATGCCGCAGGAATACGTGGGCTCCGTGATCACCCTGTGTATCGGCAAGCGCGGCATCCAGATGGACATGAGCTATCACGGCCGCCAGGTCAAGCTGGTGTACGAAATGCCGATGGCCGAGATCGTGCTGGACTTCTTCGATCGCCTGAAATCGACGTCGCGCGGCTATGCCTCGATGGATTACGAGTTCAAGGAATACCGCGCGGCCGACGTGGTCAAGGTCGACATGCTGATCAACAGCGAAAAAGTCGATGCGCTGGCCATCATCGTCCACCGTTCGAACAGCCAGTACCGTGGCCGCCAGGTGGCCGCCAAGATGCGCGAACTGATCCCGCGCCAGATGTT
This sequence comes from Janthinobacterium sp. P210006, assembly GCF_036231885.1. Taxonomy (NCBI): domain Bacteria; kingdom Pseudomonadati; phylum Pseudomonadota; class Betaproteobacteria; order Burkholderiales; family Oxalobacteraceae; genus Janthinobacterium; species Janthinobacterium sp. P210006. The sequence continues at coordinate 1,758,901 of NZ_JAZARD010000001.1, forward strand.
CGACGTGGCCATCCAGGCCACCATCGGCGCCAACATCATTTCGCGCGAGAACGTGAAAGCCTTGCGCAAGAACGTGCTGGCCAAGTGCTATGGCGGCGACATCAGCCGCAAGAAGAAATTGCTGGAAAAACAAAAAGCGGGTAAGAAACGCATGAAGCAAGTGGGTTCCGTGGAGATCCCGCAAGAAGCATTCCTGGCAATTTTACAAGTGGATGGTTAATACATGAACCTGCAAGTGATTTTAGGAAATTTCGCTTTAATCCTGTTCGTGCTGATGGTGTTGACGGGCCTGGTCTGGTGCCTGGATGTGTTCTATCTGTCCAAGCAGCGCCGCAAGGCGGCCGACCGCGCCTTGGCCGAATTCGATGCGCGCCAGTCCAAGCTGGCCGCCGAGGGCATCAAGTCCGATGCGGGCGGCAGCCGCGCGACCATCGAGGCAGCCCTGTTGCGCCAGCCGACCTGGGTCGAGTATTCGGGCAGTTTCTTCCCCGTCATCGCCCTCGTGTTCTGCCTGCGCTCGTTCCTGTACGAGCCATTCAAGATCCCGTCGAGCTCGATGGTGCCGACCTTGCTGGTGGGCGATTTGATCCTGGTCAACAAGTTCACCTATGGCATTCGTTTGCCGATCGTCAACAAGCGCATCATTGAAGTCAACGATCCGCAGCGTGGCGACGTGATGGTGTTCAAGTACCCGAAAGATATGTCGCAAGACTATATCAAGCGTGTGATCGGCGTGCCCGGTGATAAAATCACCTATGAAAACAAGCGCTTGACGGTCAATGGCAAGGAAGTGCAGTACACCCCGCTGGACGACTACCTCGACGACGAAAGCACCATTTATCACAAGCAGCTGGAAGAAAACCTGACGGGCGTGAGCCACCGCATCCTCAACGACGAGCCTGCTCCCACGTTGAACTTGCGCGAAGTGAAGGATTTCCCGCACAAGGATGCGTGCAACTACAACGAAGACGGTTTCACGTGTGTGGTGCCAGAAGGCAATTACTTCATGATGGGCGATAACCGCGACAACAGCGCGGACAGCCGCTACTGGGGCTTCGTGCCGAACGAGAATATCGTCGGCAAGGCTTTCCTGGTGTGGATGAACTTCAGCAATCCGAAACGCGTGGGCGGCATACACTAAGCCGCCCTATGGCTGCCGCGCCGATTCCCCGCGCGGCGGCCAGCCGAATTACTCAGATGATACAGAAACAACAATGAATCTTCAGCTATTGCAAACCCGTTTAGGCTATACGTTCCAGGATGCTGGCCTGTTGCAGCAAGCCTTGACGCATCGTAGCCACAGCAGTTTGCATAATGAGCGGCTGGAATTCCTGGGCGACTCCATCCTCAACTGCGTGGTCGCCTCCATCCTGTACGAACGCTTCAAGTCCATCGACGAGGGCGACCTGTCGCGCCTGCGCGCCAACCTGGTCAAGCAGCAGTCGCTGTATGAAATCGCGCAAAAGCTGGAATTGTCGCAATTCCTGCGCCTGGGCGAAGGCGAACTGAAGTCGGGCGGTTTCCGCCGTCCGTCCATCCTTGCCGATACCCTGGAAGCCCTGCTGGGCGCGATTTTCCTCGACACGGGCTTCGATGCGGCCAGCACGGTGATCCGCGCCTTCTACATTCCCATCCTCGACTCGGTCGACCCGCAAACCCTGGGCAAGGATGCCAAGACCCTGCTGCAGGAGTTTTTGCAAAGCAAGAAAATCTCGCTGCCACAATACAACGTGGTGGCCACCCACGGCGCCGCCCACAGCCAGGAATTCGAGATCGAATGCCTGGTGCCGAAATTGAACATCCAGGTTTACGGCCGTGGCGGAAGCCGCCGCGCCGGTGAGCAAGCCGCCGCCAAACTGGCGCTGGACGTGGCCGAGCAGGCACTGTTGAAGTCGCCTGCCGCCAGCCGCAAGCCCAAACCGCGCGCCGCCCAGCTCAAGCTGGCCGGCATTGCCACCATCCAGAGCGACGACGCGCAAGCCCCGGCTGCCCCGGCGATCGCCGCTCACACTAAACAGAATCGACACTAGCATGACCACCACCAAAATGCCCGACAACTTCCGCTGTGGCTATATCGCCATCGTGGGCCGCCCCAACGTGGGCAAATCGACCCTGATGAACGTGCTGATCGGCGCGAAGGTCAGCATCACTTCGCGCAAGGCGCAAACGACGCGCCACCGCATCACGGGCATCCAGACGGTGCCGGACGCGCAGTTCATCTATGTCGACACGCCCGGCTTCCAGACGCGCCACTCGAACGCGCTGAACAAGACGCTGAACAAGACCGTCACCAACACCCTGATTTCCTCGGACGTCATCCTGTACGTGATCGAGGCGGGCACCTTCGGCCCGGCCGACCAGCAAGTGATGGACCTGCTGCCGAAGGAAGTGCCGTGCATCCTCGTCATCAACAAGTCCGACCGCGTGAAGGACAAGGCGGTGCTGTTGCCGTTTGCGCAAAAGATCGCCGCCATGCGCGACTTCGCCGCCATCGTGCCCGTCTCGGCCAAGCTGCACTTCCAGCTGGAAGGCTTGCAGAACGAGATCAAGCGCTTCTTGCCGGAAAACCAGCCCATCTTCGGGCCGGATGACATCACGGACCGCAGCGAGAAATTCCTCGCCTCGGAAATCGTGCGCGAAAAACTGTTCCGCTTTGTCGGTGACGAACTGCCGTACACGAGCACCGTGCTGATCGAGAAATTCGAGCAGGAAGGCGATCTGCGCCGCGTGTTTGCCGCCATCCTGGTCGAGCGTGATACGCACAAGTCCATGATTATCGGCAACAAGGGCGCGCGCCTGAAGGAAGTCTCCACCAAGGCCCGCCTGGACATGGAAAAGCTGTTCGGCGGTCCTGTGTACCTGGAAATCTGGGTCAAGGTCAAATCGGGCTGGGCCGACAACGAGGCGGGCTTGCGCGCCTACGGCTACGAGTAATCCGCAACCCGGGGGCGACACCACACGCATGAGCACCACCACGCCAGCGCTGCACGGTCCTGCGCCAGCCTCCATCGTCGTTCCCGCACCGGCGGCCATCGCGCCGCCGGCCGCCCCCTCTGTCGCGCCCCGGCGCAGCCGTCCGCCCGCGCGCGACGGCAAGATCACGGGCCAGCCCGCCTTCGTGCTGCACAGCTATCCCCATAAAGAAACCAGCCTCATCGTCGACGTGTTTACACGCGAATACGGCCGCATCGCGCTCGTCGCCAAGGGCGCCAAGCGGCCCCATTCGCAGTTGCGCGGCGTGCTGCAGACCTTCCAGCCCCTGCAGGCGGGCTGGACTGGGAAATCCGAACTGCGCATCCTGACGGGCGCGGAATGGGTGGGAGGCATGTTGCCGCTGGAAAAGACGGCGCTGCTGTGCGGATTCTATTTAAATGAACTGCTGGTGAAACTGCTGGCGCGCGACGACCCGCACCCCGTCCTGTTCGACCACTACGTTGCCACCTTGAATCAACTGGCGCACAATGAGCCGCCGCCCATCGTGCTGCGCAAGTTCGAGCGCGCGCTGCTCAAGGAAACGGGCGTGGCGGCCGACCTCACGCGCTGCACGGCCACGCGCCAGGCCGTCGATGCGGGGCAGGTGTACGTGGTTGACCCGGAGCGGGGACCGCGTCCGGCGCGTGCTGCCGACGCCTGGCCCAGGATCACGGGCAAGACCCTGCTCGACATGGAGCGCGAAGATTATCTTGACGGGGCCACGCAGGCGCAAAGCAAGCTGCTGATGCGTTTTTTGCTGGCCCATCAACTGGGCGGCGCCACCTTGAATACGCGCCAGATACTGATCGATTTAATGCAGCTGTAGCGGCCTTGTGGCCCTGCGGCACTTTATGGATACCATCACTATGAGCTTTTTGCAGCCTTCCGGCCCCGTCATCGACCTGGGCGTCAATATCGACCACGTGGCCACCTTGCGCAACGCGCGCGGCACCGCATACCCGGACCCGATCCGCGCGGCCTTGCTGGCCGAACAGGCGGGCGCCGACGCCATCACCCTGCATTTGCGCGAAGACCGCCGCCACATCAAGGATGCGGACGTGATCGCCATCGCGCCGCAATTGCTCACGCGCATGAACCTGGAAGCGGCCGTGACGGCCGAGATGATCGATTTCGCCTGCCGCATCCGCCCGGCAGACGTGTGCCTGGTGCCGGAAAAACGCACGGAAGTGACGACCGAGGGTGGCCTGGACGTGGTGCGCTACTTCAAGGAAGTGCAGGCGGCCGTGCAGCAGCTGCAAGGCGAGGGCATCCGCGTGAGCCTGTTCATCGATGCGGACGAGCAGCAGATCGCCGCCGCGGCCGAGCTGGGCGCGCCCGTGATCGAGCTGCACACGGGCCGTTATGCCGATACGGACGGCGCCGAGCAGCTGGCCGAACTGGAACGCATCAAGGCGGGCGTGCTGTTCGGCGTGGGCCGCGGCTTGAAAGTTAATGCGGGCCACGGCTTGCATTACACCAATGTGCAGGCGATTGCCGCCATTCCCGATATTACCGAACTGAACATTGGCCACGCCATCGTCGCGCATGCCGTGTTTGTCGGCTGGGAAAATGCCGTGCGCGAAATGAAGGCCATCATGGTGGCTACGCGCCTGGGCCACAGGGCCTGACAAGGGAGCAGGGCATGATCTACGGCATCGGTACCGATATCTGCAAGATTCCCCGCATCGAGGCGGCGCTGGCCCGGCATGGCGAGCGTTTCGCGCAAAAGATACTGGGGCCGCAGGAGATGGAAAAGTTCCGCGCCCGCAGTGCCAAGAATGCCGTGCGCGGCGTGCGCTTCCTCGCCACGCGCTTTGCGGCAAAAGAGGCGTTTTCCAAGGCCATCGGCCTGGGCTTGCGCATGCCGATGACCTGGCCCGCCGCACAGATGCTGAATCACCCCAGCGGCAAGCCGATGATCGTTTGCAGCGGCGTGCTGGCCGAGTTCATGGAGCAGCACCGCCTGAGCGCGCAAGTGACGATCAGCGATGAAGAGGAGTATGCCGTGGCGTTTGTGATTGTGGAGCAAGCGCCGTAATGCAGACGACTGCTGGGGTCAGTCTTTTCGATCGGAATGCGTCCCATTGGGACGTATTCCCCCGGCGGGTCTGACCCCATTTAAGAGCCAGCAATGACTGAAGCAATACCCGACCTCAATTCTGCGGAAACGCCACCCGACCCGCGCGCGCAGGTGCTGGCCACCGTCGCCAAGCTGCCGAATTTGCCCGGCGTGTACCGCTATTTCGATGCCGCCGACAAGGTGCTGTACGTGGGCAAGGCGCGCGACCTGAAAAAGCGCGTGTCCAGTTACTTCCAGAAAAACCTGGCCAGCCCCCGCATCGCCATGATGGTCGAGCGCATCGCGCGCCTGGAAACGACCGTCACGCACAGCGAGGCGGAAGCGCTGATCCTGGAAAACAACCTGATCAAGGCGCTGCAGCCCCGCTACAACATCCTGTTCCGCGACGACAAGTCGTATCCGTATCTGAAGATCACGAACGGCGATGCGCCGCGCATGGTGTATTACCGCGGTGCGGTGGACAAGAAAAACCAGTATTTCGGGCCGTTCCCCAGTTCCTGGGCCGTCAAGGAATCGATGCAGATCCTGCAAAAGGTGTTTTTGATCCGCACCTGCGAGGATAGCGTGTACGCCAACCGCACGCGGCCGTGCCTGCTGCACCAGATCGGCCGCTGCAGCGCGCCCTGCGTGGACCTGATCAGCAAGGAAGACTACAAGAATGACGTGGAAAACGCGGCGCGCTTCCTGCGCGGGCGCCAGAGTGAAGTGCTGGCGGACCTGGAAAAGAAGATGCACGCGTTTGCCGCCGAGCTGAAATTCGAGCAGGCCGTCGTGGTGCGCAACCAGATCGCCTCGCTGTCGCGCGTGCTGCACCAGCAAAGCATGGAGACGACGGGCGACGCGGACGTGGACATCCTCGCCGTGCTGGTGCAGGGCGGACGCGCCTGCGTCAACCTGGCCATGGTGCGCGGCGGGCGCCACCTGGGCGACCGCGCCTACTTCCCCAGCCAGCTCAGCGACGCGGCGGCCATTGCCGAAGAACCCATCGAGGTGGAAGTGCTGGCCGCCTTCCTGGCCCAGCACTACACGGAAAAATTCATCCCCGGCACCCTGATCCTGAATATCGAATTCGACCAGCCAGCCCTGATGGTGGCGCTGATGGAGCAGTGCGGCCACCGCATCAACCTGATCTTCCAGCCGCAGGGGCAGCGCCGCCAGTGGCTGGAAATGGCGCAGAAGGGCGCCGAGATTTCGCTGGCGCGCCTGCTGTCGGAGCAGGGCTCGCAGCAGTCGCGCACGCGCGCGCTGGCCGAAGCGCTGCGCCTGGAAACGGAAGACCTAGACAGCCTGCGCGTGGAATGCTTCGACATCAGCCACACGCAGGGCGAGGCGACGCAGGCGTCGTGCGTGGTATTCCACCACCACGCCATGCAGAACGGCGAATACCGGCGCTACAACATCAACGACATCACGCCCGGCGACGATTACGCGGCCATGCGCCAGGTCCTGATGCGCCGCTATGAAAAAGTGGCGAATGGCGACGGTGTGATGCCCGACGTGGTCTTGATCGACGGCGGCAAGGGACAGATCGAAATGGCGCGCCAGGTGTTTGCCGAGCTGGGACTCGATATCAGCTTGATTGTCGGCGTGGCCAAGGGAGAAGGGCGCAAGGTGGGCCTGGAAACCCTGCTGTTCGTCGATGGCCGCGCGGCGCAGGAGCTGGGCAAGGAATCGGCGGCGCTGATGCTGATCGCGCAGATCCGCGACGAGGCGCACCGCTTTGCCATTACGGGCATGCGGGCCAAGCGCGCCAAGACGCGCCAGACGTCGCGCCTGGAAGAAATCGAAGGTATTGGCGCCAAGCGCCGCCAGAAACTGCTGTCGCGCTTTGGCGGCTTGCGCGGCGTGGTCGACGCCAGCGTCGAGGACCTGATGTCGGTGGAGGGGATTTCCACGCAGCTGGCCGAAGAGATTTACAAGCAGTTGCATTAATGCTCGAACGGGTGCGCCAGACCTCGCGCCTGGAAGAAATCGAGAGGGGCACAATGCGGCGCCAAGCGCCGCCAGAAACTGCTGTCGCGCTTTGGCGGCTTGCGCGGCGTGGTCGACGCCAGCGTCGAGGACCGGATGTCGGTGGAGGGGATTTCCACGCAGCTGGCCGAAGAGATTTACAAGCAGTTGCATTAATGCTCGAACGGGTGCGCCAGACCTCGCGCCTGGAAGAAATCGAGAGGGGGCACAATGCGGCGCCAGGCGCCGCCAGAAGCTGTTGTCGCGCTTTGGCGGCTTGCGGGGCGTGGTCGACGCCAGCGTCGAGGACCTGATGTCGGTGGAGGGGATTTCCACGCAGCTGGCCGAAGAGATTTATAAGCAGTTGCACTGATGAATCGATGGCCTGGTCCGGCGCTGCCGCAACCGGACTAGGCTAATACCCCTGGGCCATGTAGACTAGTGGCGCTTTCTTCACGCTTTCTTCATGTTCAATTTACCCGTCGGCCGATTGCTTCCTTATGCCTTTTAATATTCCCATCCTTCTGACCTGGCTGCGCGTGGCCCTGATCCCGCTCGTCGTCGGCGTGTTTTACCTGCCGCCGTCGATGCTGCTGCATGGCGACCAAAACCTGGTCGCCACCCTGGTCTTCATCGTTGCCGCCGTCACCGACTGGTTCGATGGTTTCCTCGCGCGGCGCTGGAACCAGACGTCGGCCTTCGGCGCCTTCCTCGACCCCGTGGCCGACAAGCTGATGGTGGCGGGCGCCTTGCTGGTGCTGGTGCAGCTGGACCGTGTCAATGCCGTGCTGGCCTTCATCATCATCGGCCGCGAAATCACGATTTCCGCATTGCGCGAATGGATGGCGCAGATCGGCGCATCGAAATCGGTGGCCGTCAGTTCGATCGGCAAGATCAAGACGGCCGCGCAAATGACGGCCATTCCCTTGCTGCTGTACCACGAAGTGGTCTTCGGCGCGATCGATACCCATGTGTGGGGCGAAAAGCTGCTGTGGATAGCCTGCGTGCTGACGGTGTGGTCGATGTTCTATTACCTGCGTCTGGCGTGGCCTCTCATCAAGGAAAAAGCGGGTAACTTGCATTGATGTGGGTGGACGCCGATAGCATTGGTCTGGCGTCTTTTTAACCCAAACGCAAGAGCCGGGGGCAGACCCAAAGGGACTCGGCGTCCCCGTCTGACCCAAATATTTTGCAAAAGACCAGATATTGCCCGTTGACAGCCCCTGTAATCCCTCTATAATGCTGGCCTGTTGTTGATGACGCGGGAGTAGCTCAGTTGGTAGAGCGCAACCTTGCCAAGGTTGAGGTCGAGAGTTCGAGACTCTTCTCCCGCTCCAGTTTTCTGGATCGTGTCATAGGTAAAAACAGCAAATGCAGTAAAAAGTAGTACTGGCGATGTAGTAGAGCTTCTGATACAATGTTGTCCACTGCGGGAGTAGCTCAGTTGGTAGAGCGCAACCTTGCCAAGGTTGAGGTCGAGAGTTCGAGACTCTTCTCCCGCTCCAGTGAATACTGGATCAGCAGTAAAGTAGCACTGGTAAACGGTAGTAAAAGGCAGTAAAATAGCGGTTCGAAATGCGGGAGTAGCTCAGTTGGTAGAGCGCAACCTTGCCAAGGTTGAGGTCGAGAGTTCGAGACTCTTCTCCCGCTCCAGCGCAAGCTGGCAGCAGTCAAGCAAGATGGCAGTAGCAGAAAATAGAAGCTCCAATGCGGGAGTAGCTCAGTTGGTAGAGCGCAACCTTGCCAAGGTTGAGGTCGAGAGTTCGAGACTCTTCTCCCGCTCCAGAATTCTAAAGGGAAGCTAAGCTGGCTTCCTTTTTTTATCCGCTGCGGTACGTGGCGCGATTAAGCAGTAACCAAGCTCCAATGCGGGAGTAGCTCAGTTGGTAGAGCGCAACCTTGCCAAGGTTGAGGTCGAGAGTTCGAGACTCTTCTCCCGCTCCAGTTTTCAAGGTGGGCCGCAAGGCGCATCCAAGCAGTTCCTCTGGCGAGGTAGCAAAGAGGTTATGCAGCGGCCTGCAAAGCCGTTTAGACGGGTTCGATTCCCGTCCTCGCCTCCAGATGAAAAAAATAGCCCGCTCTCGAGTGGGCTATTTTTTTGTCCGCGTTTTCGCCGGCCGTGCATCTTGTATAATGCCCGCAGGCTCAGCCGCGTTACCCGGTGCGCTGATCGATCTTCCCCTTTCCGCCATCCCCATGTAGTCATTGCCGAGTTTCCCTCTCCGTCAGACACGCGCGGCCTTCCTGTGGCGTCCGCCGGCATGGCTGCGCCTGATGCTGCTCGCGCAGGCCTGCATTTTTCCGTTCCGAACCTGGATTTGACTCAATGATCAACACAACTTTTCGAGAAGAGTGGTACTCGAACCTGCAAAAAAATGTCCTGGCGGGATTGACCACCTCATTTGCCCTGGTGCCCGAGTGCATCGCCTTCGCCCTGGTGGCGCAATTGAATCCCCTGATGGGCCTGTATGGCGCCTTCATCATCTGTGCGCTGACGGCCATCTTTGGCGGGCGTCCCGGCATGATTTCGGGCGCCGCCGGCTCCATGGCCGTCGTCATCGTGGCGCTGGTGGCCCAGCATGGCGTGCAGTACCTGCTGGCCACCGTGGTGCTCAGCGGCATGCTGATGGCGCTGTTCGGCATCTTGCGCCTGGGAAAACTGATCCGCATGGTGCCCCATCCCGTGATGCTGGGCTTTGTGAATGGCCTGGCCATCGTCATCGCCATGGCCCAGTTGGAGCATTTCCGCCAGGCCACGCCGCAAGGCGACACCTGGCTGCAAGGCACGCCCTTGCTCGTGATGGCGGGCCTGGTGGCCTTGACCATGGCCATCGTCTACGTGCTGCCGCGCATCACGCGGGCCGTGCCGCCCGCGCTGGTGGCCATCCTCGGCGTGGGCGTGCTCAGCCATTTTCTGCAGCTGCCCACGCGCACCCTGGGCGACCTCGCGCACATCGCGGGCGGCTTGCCGTCGCTGCATTTTCCCACCGTGCCGCTGGACATGGCCACCTTGCACATCATCTTCCCGTACGCGGCGCTGATGGCCATGGTGGGGCTGCTGGAAACCTTGCTCACCTTTAATCTCACGGACGAGATGACGGAAACGCGGGGCCAGCCGAACCGCGAATGCCTTGCGCTGGGCGCGGCCAACGTCGTCTCGGGCCTGTTTGGCGGCATGGGCGGCTGCGCCATGATCGGGCAGACCATGATCAACCTGAGCTCGGGCGGCCGCTCGCGCCTGTCCGGCGTGACGGCGGGCGTGATGATTTTATTGTTCATCCTGTTCCTGTCGCCGCTGATCGAGCGCATTCCCCTGGCCGCCCTCGTGGGCGTGATGTTCGTGGTGGCGCAGCAGACGTTTGCCTGGGGTTCCCTGCGCGTGCTGGGCAAGGTGCCGCTGCAGGATGCGCTGGTGATCGTTGCCGTAACGGTGATCACGGTGTTTACGGACCTGGCGATGGCCGTGCTGTGCGGCATCGTCATCGCTGCCTTGAATTTTGCCTGGCAACATGCGCGCGACATGCGCGCCGAGACGGACGACGGCACGCCGGGCGTGCGCGTCTACCTGCCGCACGGCACCCTGTTTTTCGCGTCGGCCGCGCATTTCCAGGAACTGTTCCAGCCGGCTGCCGACCCGGCCCGCGTTATCCTCGATTGCCGCCACCTGCACCTGGCCGATCACTCGGCCATCGCCGCCATCGAGGCGCTGTATGACCGTTATGCAAGGGCCGGCAAGCATCTGCAGGTGATGCATCTGTCCGGCCGCAGCCAGGCCCTGCTGCAGCGCGCGGGCGTGGACGTGCGCGTGGCGTAAAATATGCGATGGTCTGATCCCCGCAATTCCCCGGGATGGGCGGGATTGTTGAATGTCTGTGGAGTGTGAATGCTGTCGAACGAACAAGAACAATTGTTGCAACAAAGCCAGGCGGGTTTCGATGCCTACTATGACGCGCTGGGCGCCTCGCTGGTGAATTTTGTCGAGCGCCTGGGCATTCAGCCCGCGCACGAAGTGTTGACGAACGCGGCCGAATACCTGCCGTACATCGATGCGGCCATGCGCACCATCGCCATCCGCGACGAAAGCTGGCAATGGGTGAAAACCATGCTCGGCTATTTCATCGGCGAATACTTCGTGCAAGGCCACGCGGGCTGCTGGTATGTGGAAACGCGGGCGGAGTCGCCGTACTTCTGCCGCTACATGGTGGGCGGCTTCGAGCATGGCTTGCCGGCGGACGCCGCCATCGATCCCGATGCGCTGGCGCTGGAATTCCTGGGGCAATCCGTGCCGCGCGAGCTGGCGACATTAATTGGCGATGCGCAGGCCGCGCTGGCTTGAAGCAAGCACAAGGAGAGAAAATGGAAGCGGAGCTGCACCTGGCGGAAATCCCGTACGACACGGGCGAATTGCGTTTCCGTTACACGCGCATGCTGTCGGACGACGGCACGCGCTGGATACGCCATGGCCTGTTCTGCGAATACCATCGCAACGGCACGGTCATTTCAGAGGGACATTACGAGCATGGCCGCGAGAACGGCTTGTGGCGCGACTTCCATGAAACGGGCGCGCCAGCCGCCGAAGGACACTATCGCGATGGCGTCGAAACGGACGACTGGCGCTATTGGGATGCCGCGGGCAAGCAGGTGGCGCGCGCCTGAGCGGCGCTTGCGCTGACTGCCGCTCATCCGGCCAGGCGCGGCAGCTACTGCCACGCCGGACCGTCATACTTTAAAACTCTTCCCACTCGCCTTCGGCCGGTGCGCTCGCCTTGCTGCTGGCGCGCGTCGCGGGCAGGCGCAGGGCAGGGGCCGTAGCCTTGCGGGCCGGCGCGGCTGCCGGTGCTGCGGGCGTGCTGCGCTGCGCCGCTTTCACGCTGAAACGGTCGCTGGCCACCGCGTTGGCGTCCAGGCGGAAGACGCTGACCACCTGCGCCAGTTCGCTCGCCTGTTCCTGCATCGCTTCGGCTGCGGCCGAGGCTTCTTCCACCAGGGCTGCATTCTGCTGCGTTACCTGGTCCATTTCGGAAATGGCCTGGTTGACTTGCTCGATGCCTGCGCTCTGTTCTTCGCTGGCATTGCTGATCTCGCTCATGATGGACGTGACGAAGCCGATGCTTTGCACGATTTCTTCCATCGTCTTGCCCGCCTTGTCGACCAGGTCCGTGCCCACGTCGACCTTTTGCACGGAGTCGTCGATCAAGCCCTTGATCTCTTTTGCCGCCGCGGCCGAGCGCTGCGCCAGGTTGCGCACCTCTGTTGCCACCACGGCGAAGCCGCGGCCCTGTTCGCCGGCGCGTGCCGCTTCCACGGCCGCGTTCAAGGCCAGGATATTGGTCTGGAAGGCGATGCCGTCGATCACCGAGATAATGTCGACGATCTTCTTCGACGAGGTGTTGATCTCGCTCATGGTGGCGACCACTTCGGCCACCACGGCGCCGCCGCGGCTGGCGATGCCGGCCGCGTCGCCGGCCAGTTTATTTGCCTGGCGCGCATTGTCCGCGTTTTGCTTCACTGTGCTGGTCAGTTCTTCCATCGACGACGCCGTTTCTTCCAGCGAGCTGGCTTGCTGTTCCGTGCGCGACGACAGGTCCTGGTTGCCGGCGGCGATTTCCGCGGAGGCCGTGGCGATGGTGTCGGTGCCGCTGCGCACCTGGCCCACGATGCCCACCAGACTGTCGTTCATGGTTTTCAGGGCGTGCATCAGCTGGCCCGTTTCATCGCGGCCTTGCGCCGTGATGGTGCTGCTCAGGTCGCCCGCTGCCACGGTTTCCGCCACCTTCACGGCGTCGCGGATGGGGCCCGTGATGGAGCGCGTGATCCACCACGCGAAACCGATACCCATCAGCACGGCCAGCACGCCCATGGTGATCAGGAAGATGCGGGTGCTGCTGTAGGCTTCGATGATGCTGGCGCCGACGCCGTCGGCCGCCTTGATCTGCATGTTGGCAAAGCGCTTCACTTCGGCCAGGTAAGCCACGGTGATGGGCGCCACTTCCTTGTCGAACACTTCCTTGGCGCCCGCCACGTCGCCGTCCGCCTTCATCTTGAACGCGCGTCCCCGCGTCGTCACATAGTCGGTGCGTACCTTGCGCACCACCTTGAACTGCTCGATCACGGCCGGGTTGAGCAGGGACGCGATGATGTCGTCCTGCAGCTTGCTGGAACGCTCCGCATCGACTTTCAAGTCTTCCTCGATCTTGGCGCGCACGACCGGATCGGTAATCTCGAACGAGGCCACGCCGCGCACGCTGTTGAGCTCGATGATCTTCGACCATTCGGCCACCATGCGCTGGTTCTTGATGCTGGTATTGATGAGGCGATAGGTCAGGTCGCTGGCCGTTTGCATGCGCACGAGGGCGGTGATGGTCAGGGCGGCAAGCAACAGCAATACGACAGCAAAGCCGACGCCAAGGCGGCTGCCGATGTTCAGGTTTTTCATGTAATTCCTAACAGTTTAATAGTCATGATCGCCGCCGCCAGCAGGGGCGGACAGGCGCCGCAAGGCGCAGGGGATCGGGGTCTTCGGGTGCCGCGTGATGGCTGTGCGGCGCGCCGCGCTGAGCGTGGCGTAGAGGTAAAGCAAGGGGTGCAGCGGCCTGGGGTGCCGCTAACCAGCAAACCGCAAGTATAGCATTGACGCACGGAAATAGTTTCTGGCGGCAATTTTAATTGTTTTTTGATATTGATTTCCTGTTGCTTTTTTACATCAAGTTGCGTGTATATAAGTACTATCACTTACATTCCGCCTTACTTTTTCCCCCGTCGGCTGATAAAATACTAATGATAATCATTCGTATTAAAACATTGACCAGGGAATCGTATGCAGCAACCGCGCAAGCCAGGAATCAAACCGATCACCATCGCCGTACTGGGCGCCTTGACCTTTGGCGCCACGCCATTGGCAGCCTGGGCGCAGGAAAGCCTGCCCGCCGTGACCGTGACGGCATCGAAGGACAAGGATGGCTATGTGGCCGGCACCTCCGCCAGCGGCACCAAGACGGAAATGGCCTTGCGCGATGTGCCGCAGACGATCAACGTGGTGCCGGCCGCCGTCATCCGCGACCAGCACGCCATGTCGATCCAGGACATCATGAAGAACATCCCTGGCGTGGGCCTGTCCACGGGCGACGGCCAGCGCGACCAGGTGTTCATCCGCGGCTTCACGGCCATCGGCGACCAGTTCGTTGACGGCTTCCGCGATGACGCCCTGTATTTCCGCGACCTGTCGAACGTGGAGCGCCTGGAAGTGATCAAGGGGCCGGCCGCCGTGCTGTACGGCCGCGGCTCCTCGGGCGGCCTGGTCAACCGCATCACCAAGAAGCCGGGCGTGGATATCACGGACGTGGCGCTGAGCTTGACAAACACGGCTGGCCGCCGCGGCGAAGTCGACGTGGGCCGCGTGGGCGAGACGGTGGACTGGCGTTTCACGGGCGCGCGCGAATTGTCGGACAGCTACCGCGACCAGCAATTCATCAACCGCACGGCGCTGGCGCCATCGGCGGCCATCCGCCTGTCGAGCGCGACGAAACTGTTGCTGCAGGGCGAATACCTGGAAGACCGCCGTTTGACGGACTTCGGCATCCCGTCCTACCAGGGCCGTCCCGTGGCCGTCGATGCGGGCACGTATTACGGCGCCGCCAACGCCCGCGATGCCGATTTCAGCCAGTCGCGCGTGGTGTCCACGGCCGCCACCCTGACGCACAAGTTCAGCGATACCTTGTCGCTGCGCAATGCCTTCCGCTATTACGATTACCACCTGGACCGCAACAACACGAATATTTCCGGCAACGTCAACGAAGTCAAAGGCACGATGAGCTTTGGCCACGCCAAGCTGAACCGCGATGAGAGCGGCTGGTTCAACCAGACGGAACTGACGCAAAAGCTGCTCACGGGTTCCATGCGCCACGAAGTGCTGTACGGGGCCGAGTTCGGCAAGCAGAACAAGGATGCCAGTAGCTGGGCTTCGACCGTGGTGGCGACGAATGTGTCGATCTTCAACCCCGTGCTGCCCGTCGTCGACCGCAGCAAGCTGGGCGCGCGCAGCGATACGTTCGGTACCTACGACACGGCCGCCGCCTACGTGCAGGATGCCATCAGTTTCAGCGACGAGTGGAAGGCGCTGGCCGGCTTGCGCTACGACCGCTACAAGCAGCAGTCGCGCCTGGCCAATGCGGCGGGCGTGACGACGGCAGACTTGTCGCGCACGGATTCGGCCTACAGCCCCCGCGCCGGCCTCGTCTGGCAGCCGAGCGCGGCGCAATCGTACTACGCGTCGTGGAGCCGTTCGTTCCAGCCCAGCGGCGAGAACTTCGCCCTGGCCGCCAACAATGCGGACCTGGCGCCGGAAACCACGCGTAACACGGAAGTGGGCGCCAAGTATGACTTGTGGGGCGGCCGCGCCAACGCCACCGTGTCGCTGTTCCGCCTCGAGCGCGACAACATCAAGACCAGCGACCCGATCACGAACCGCATCGTGCCCGTGGGCACGCAGCGCACGGATGGCCTGGAGCTGACCTTCAATGCAGACTTGCACGACGGCTGGAAAATGATGGCCGGCTACGCCTGGCTGGACGCCACCATCACCGATTCCATCGCCGTCGACAGGAGCGTGAATACGCCGGGCACGACGACGGCCAGTTCCGTCGCCGTCAAGGGCAAGCGCGCCACCCTGACCTCGCGCAACACGGCCAACCTGTGGCTGACGAAGGATCTGGGCCACGGCTTCACGGTGGGCGGCGGCGCGAACGCCGTCGGCAGCCGCTTCGCCAATCCGGGCAACACGGTGGTGCTGCCGGGCTACGTGACGGCCGACGCCATGGCCGCGTACCGCACGGGCCGCTATGAAGTGCAGCTGAACCTCAACAATATCGGCGACACGCGCTACATCGTCTCGGGCCACGGTTCCAGCCCGAACCTGAGCTTGCCGGGTGCGCCGCGCAACGTGGCGCTGACCTTGCGCTACAGCCTGTAAGCCGAGCCCGATCTTCGGACAGACAGCAAAAACCCGCTCGCGAGCGGGTTTTTTTTTCGTCGGTGGGTAGCGATATGCAAGCGTGCGGGCCGGCTGGCATTGTTTAGAGGGAATGTTCGGTATCGTCAAATTAATGTTGACTAAAGGCAATTTTTTCCAGCGGACTAAGCCTTGTCTGAGTTTGAGGGGTAAAATGGTGTCATACGGCACAGGCATGGTGCTTATATCTTGGTCATATGACACCACCACGACGCCGTATGACTTTTTATTTACTCACATCATAGAGGCCTGAATATGGTTCAGATGTCCAGGCGCCAGTTCCTTCGGGTTACTGGCGCGACCATTGCTGGTTCCAGCCTCGCCCTGCTCGGTTTCGCACCGGGCCAGGCGATGGCGGAAGTGCGGCAATACAAGCTGTCTCGCACGACCGAGACACGCAATACCTGTCCTTACTGTTCGGTAGGATGCGGCGTTCTGCTGTATGGACTGGGCGATGGCGCGAAAAACGCCGTCTCCAGCATCATCCACGTGGAAGGCGATGCCGATCACCCGGTGAACCGCGGCACCCTGTGCCCGAAGGGCGCCAGTCTGGTCGACTTCATTCACAGCCCGAACCGCCTGAAAGTGCCCGAGTACCGCGCACCGGGCGGCACGGAATGGCAACCGATCTCCTGGGATGTGGCGCTCGACAAGATCGCGCGCCTGATGAAGGATGACCGCGATGCCAACCTGATCGAAAAGAATGCCGACGGCAAGACCGTCAACCGCTGGCTCTCCACCGGCATGCTGGCCGCGTCCGCCGGCAGCAACGAGGTGGGGTATCTGACCCACAAGACAGTGCGCAGCATGGGGATGCTGACCTTTGATAATCAGGCGCGTGTATGACACGGACCGACGGTGGCAGGTCTTGCCCCGACGTTTGGCCGTGGCGCGATGACGAATCATTGGGTCGATATCAAGAATGCCGACGTGATTCTGGTCATGGGCGGCAATGCAGCAGAAGCACATCCTTGCGGATTCAAATGGGTAACGGAAGCGAAGGCGCATAACAAGGCCAAGCTGATCGTTGTCGATCCGCGCTTTACCCGTACCGCATCCGTGGCAGATTACTACTGCGCCACGCGTACCGGCACGGACATCGTCTTCCTCGGCGCGATCATCAATTATCTGCTGACGAACGACAAGATCCAGCATGAGTACGTGCGCAACTACACGGACATGCCCTTCATCGTGCGCGAAGACTATGCGTTCGAAGATGGCCTGTTCTCGGGTTTCGACAAGGAAAAAGGCAAGTACACCAACAAGAGCACCTGGGATTACGAGATCGGCGAAGATGGCTATGCCAAGGTCGACCCGACCATGGAACACCCGCGCTGCGTCTACCAGATGATGAAGAAGCACTACGCGCGCTACACGACCGAGATGGTCGAGCGCACGTGCGGCGTGTCGCCCGACAAGTTCCACAAGGTGGCGGAGGCGCTGGCCTCGACGGCCGTGCCGGGACGCGCCGGCACCATCCTGTACGCACTGGGCTGGACGCACCACTCGACGGGCGCGCAGACCATCCGCACGGGCGCCATGGTGCAGCTGTTGCTGGGCAATATGGGTATCGCGGGCGGCGGCATGAACGCCTTGCGCGGCCACTCGAACATCCAGGGCTTGACCGACCTGGGCCTGATGTCGAACTTGTTGCCGGGCTATATGACCCTGCCGAACGAGGGCGAGCAGGACTTCGACGCCTACATCGCCGCGCGCGCCACCAAGCCGCTGCGGCCGAACCAGCTCAGCTACTGGAGCAATTACCGCAAGTTCCACGTCAGTTTCATGAAGACGTGGTGGGGGGATTTCGCCACGGCCGAGAACAACTACGCGTTCGACTACCTGCCCAAGCTGGACAAGCCGTATGACTTGATGCAAGCGATCGAGAACATGCACCAAGGCAAGATGACGGGCTATATCTGCCAGGGCTTCAACGTCATCGCGTCCGCGCCGAACAAGCAGAAGGTCACGGAAGCGCTGTCGAAGCTGAAGTTCCTCGTCATCATGGACCCGCTGGCCGTGGAAACGGGCGAATTCTGGCGTCCGCACGGCGAGTTCCACGAAGTCGATCCCACCAAGATCATGACGGAAGTGTTCCGCCTGCCGACCAGCTGCTTCGCCGAAGAGCGCGGTTCGCTGGTCAGTTCCTCGCGCGTGCTGCAGTGGCACTGGCAGGCGGCCGAACCGCCGGGCCAGGCGCGCAGCGACCTGGAGATCATGTCGGGCCTGTTCCTGCGCATGCGCACCATGTACCAGAAAGAGGGCGGCAAGTTCCCCGATCCGATCGTCAACCTGACGTGGAATTATGCGCAGCCGCATAATCCGCAGCCGGAAGAGATTGCCCGTGAATTCAACGGCAAGGCGCTGGCCGACTTGTACGATCCCAAGGATCCGACCAAGCTGCTGGTCAAGAAGGGTGAGCAGCTGGCGTCGTTTGCGCAATTGCGCGACGATGGCACGACCACCAGCGGTTGCTGGATCTTTGCCGGCAGCTGGACGCAGGCAGGCAACCAGATGGGGCGCCGCGACAACAGCGACCCGACGGGCATCGGCCAGACCCTGGGCTGGGCCTGGGCATGGCCGGCCAATCGCCGCGTGCTGTACAACCGTGCCTCGTGCGACTTGAAGGGCAAGCCTTTCGATCCGACCCGCAAGCTGATCGAGTGGAATGGCACGAACTGGACGGGCGCCGACATTCCCGACTTCAAGGTCGACGAACCGCCGGAAAACGGCATGGGGCCGTTCATCATGCTGGGCGAGGGCGTGGCGCGCTTCTTTGCGCGCGGCGCCATGGCCGAAGGGCCGTTCCCCGAGCATTACGAGCCGTTTGAAAATCCGCTCGGCTACAACCCCATGCATCCGAAAAACCCGCAGGCGACCAGCAATCCGGGCGCGCGCGTGTTTGCCGATGACCGCAAGCTGTTCGGCACGCATGAGGAATACCCGCATGTGGCCACCAGCTACCGCTTGACCGAGCATTTCCATTACTGGACCAAGCATGCGCGCCTGAACGCCATCATCCAGCCGGAGCAATTCGTTGAAATCGGCGAAGAGCTGGCGGCCAGCATCGGCGTGGTGGCCGGCGGCAAGGTCAGGGTCAGTTCCAAGCGGGGCCACATCATCGCCAAGGCCGTCGTCACCAAGCGCATCAAGGCCTTGAAGATCGAAGGCAAGCAGGTGCATACCGTGGGCCTGCCATTGCACTGGGGCTTCACGGGGGTGGCCAAGCCGGGGTATCTGATCAACTCCCTGACACCGGGCGTGGGGGATGCGAATTCGCAGACACCGGAATTCAAGTCCTTCCTCGTGAAGGTGGAAAAAGCATGATGGGAGATCGATAATGGCACTGCAATCCTTAGATATCCGGCGCCTGTCCGCCACCACGGTGACGCCGCCGCAAGCGCGTACCCCGGTGACGGGCACCGTGGCCAAGCTGATCGACGTGTCGAAATGCATCGGCTGCAAGGCTTGCCAGACGGCGTGCATGGAATGGAACGACCTGCGTGACGAGGTCGGCGAAAACCATGGCACCTACGACAATCCGACGGACCTGACGCCGCAATCGTGGACGGTGATGCGTTTTGCCGAACACGAAAGCAACGACGGCAACCTCGAGTGGCTGATCCGCAAGGATGGCTGCATGCACTGCGAGGACCCGGGCTGCCTGAAAGCCTGCCCGGCGCCGGGCGCCATCGTGCAATACACGAACGGCATCGTCGATTTCCACCAGGAAAACTGCATCGGCTGCGGCTACTGCGTGGCCGGCTGTCCTTTCGACGTGCCCCGCATCTCGAAGAAGGACGACCGCGCCTACAAGTGCACCTTGTGCTCGGACCGCGTGGCCGTGGGCCAGGAACCGGCCTGCGTGAAGACGTGTCCGACGGGCGCCATCGTGTTCGGCACCAAGGAAGACATGAAGGTGCATGCGGAAGAGCGCATCGTCGACCTGAAGTCGCGCGGTTTCGAGAACGCGGGCCTGTACGACCCGCTGGGCGTGGGCGGCACGCACGTGATGTACGTGCTGCACCATGCCGACAAGCCGCGCCTGTATTCCAACCTGCCTGACAAGCCGAGCATCAGCCTGATGGTGGGCTTCTGGAAGGGCTGGGCCAAGCCGCTGGCCGTGGCAGGCATGGCGGCCACGGCGCTGGCGGGCCTGTTCCACTACACGCGTGTCGGTCCGAACGAAGTGAGCAAGGATGAAGAACGCGAAGCCCTGGACGAGGCCAAGCGCATCAAGGAGGGGCAGCATGAATCATCATGAACAGCACAGTGAACTGCACAATGGCAAGCTGTACGACAAGGATGGCAATCCGCTGATCCAGCGCTACAACCCCAACGAGCGCACGAATCACTGGGTCACCGCCATTACCTTCGTCATGCTGGCCCTGTCCGGCCTGGCCATGTTCCATCCGTCGATGGCGTGGCTGGCCAACCTGTTCGGCGGCGGGCAATGGACGCGCATCCTGCATCCGTTTGCCGGCCTGGTGATGTTCGTCTCGTTCGCAATCCTGGTGGTGCGCTTCTGGCACCACAACAAGTTCGAGGACGGCGACAAGCAGTGGCTGAAACAGATGGATGACGTGCTCAACAACCGCGAAGAAAAGCTGCCGAAGATCGGCAAGTACAATGCGGGCCAGAAGATGCTGTTCTTCGCCTTGCTGGCATGCATGTGCGGTCTGCTGTTGTCGGGCATCGTGATCTGGCGCGCGTATTTCGCGTTCTATTTCCCGATCCCCGTCATCCGCGCGGCCGCCTTGCTGCATGCCGTGTGCGCGTTCGGCATCATCTGCGCCATCATCGTGCATATCTACGCGGCCCTGTGGGTCAAGGGCTCGATCGGTGCCATGGTGCGCGGCACCGTCACCTACGGCTGGGCGCGCAAGCACCATCCGAAGTGGTTTGAGGCGGAGATGCGCAACAGCAAGGATTAAGCTGCTGCCAGTCACACCCGCTGCAAGAGCCGGGGCCGGTCCCACAGGATCGGCCCCTTTCTCTTTATCGATTAAAATAGTTTCGAAACACAGCCGCATCCGTCGGATGGGCTCGCCGAATGTACTCGGCCTTTTTTGATGGGAAAACTCCATTGGTACAACGCATACTCCAGCCAGGCGAAATCGAAGGCCTGGACCATAACGCGATTCCGCGCCTGCTGCTGCCGCAGCCTGACAGCCTGTTTACGGCGCGCGCCTTGCGCTTGCGCGAACTGGCGCAGGGCAAGATCAAGGGCATCCCCGTCGATGCGGGCATGCAGGGCTACCTGGTGCTGATGGCCGCGCTGGCCGATGCGCAGGCCGCTGTCGTGGCCAGGCTGGCGCCCGGCGCCGTGCCCGTGGCCGACGCCGAAGTGCTGCGCCGCGCCATGGCCCACCGCATGCCCGTGCTGCCCGTCAACGGCGCCCGGCCGCCCGTGTGGCGCGCTATTTTCGCCAGCCTGCTCGACGAACTGGCCGCCACGGCAGACCGCCAGCCGGCCCTGTCCGGCGGCCTGAACCAGGTGCTGGCGCAGCTGCGCGCTCTCGATGACACGGCGCTCGATGCCTGCGCCGATGCCGTGCTCGACGAGAATGGCGACAACCTCAATCCCATGCATGCGCCGTTCGTCGCGGCCGCCCTGCAAGTGCTGTGGTCGACGTCGGCCAGCCAGCTGCGCGCCACGCGCGTGCCGGACCTGGAAACGGGCACCCTGTGCCCCGTCTGCGGCTCGCACCCCGTCGCCAGCGTGATCCGCATCGGCGGCGGCTCGCAGGGCTACCGCTATCTGCACTGCGGCATCTGCGAAAGCGAATGGCATATGGTGCGCGTGAAGTGCTCGACGTGCGAACAGAATGGCAAGATCGCCTACCAGGGCCTGGACGCGGCCGACGCGGCGCCGTTCGACCCCGTGACGGCGAAGGACGACAAATTGCCGAACAAGGCCAACGATCCGAAGAAGGTGGCGCGCGCGGAAACCTGCGACGATTGCCACACCTACCGCAAGGTCTTCAACCAGGAGCACGATTACAACGTCGAGCCGCTGGCCGACGACCTGGCCAGCCTGATGCTCGACCTGCTGGTGGGCGAGGCGGGCTACCAGCGCGCCAGCGGCAATCCGCTGCTGTGGCTGGGGAAGAGCGAAAGCAGCGAAGGCCAGCCAGCATGACGGCCGGGCAAACCGTGCGCCTGCCGTCGGTGGACCGCATCCTGGGCGACGCGGTTTGCCTTGATTTGATCGTCCGGCATGGCCGCGTGCAGACGCTGGCCTGCGCGCGCGCCGTGCTGGCCGAACTGCGCACGGCCATGCTGGCGGGCGCAGTGTGCGAAGAGGGCGCATCGATTGCCGCCATCGCCGCGCAGATGGACGAACGCCTGCAGGCGCAATCGCGCTCGCCGCTGCGCGCCGTCTTCAACCTGACGGGCACCGTGCTGCACACGAACCTGGGCCGCGCGCTGCTGCCCGACGCCGCCGTGCAAGCCGTGGTGGAAGCGCTGCAATGGCCGATGAACCTGGAATTCGACCTGGAGACGGGCAAGCGGGGCGACCGCGACGACCTGGTCGAGGAACTGCTGCGCGAACTGACGGGGGCCGAAGCGGCCACCATCGTCAACAACAACGCGGCTGCCGTGCTGCTGATGCTCAATACCCTGGCGCAGGGCAGGGAAGTGATCGTCTCGCGCGGCGAACTGGTGGAAATCGGCGGCGCCTTCCGCATCCCCGACGTGATGACGCGCGCCGGCGCCGTGCTGCGCGAAGTGGGCAGCACCAACCGCACGCACCTGGCCGATTACGCGAACGGTGTCAATGAACGCACGGCCTTGCTGATGAAGGTCCATTGCAGCAATTACGCGATCACCGGCTTCACGAAAAGCGTGGAACTGGACGAGCTGGTGCCGCTGGCGGCGCAACACGGCGTGCCCGCGGCCGTGGACCTGGGCAGCGGCACCCTCGTCGACCTGGCGCAATACGGTCTGCCGCATGAAACGACGGTACGCGAAACCATCGAAGCGGGCGCCGACCTCGTGACGTTCAGCGGCGACAAGCTGCTGGGCGGCCCCCAATGCGGCGTTATCGTCGGGCGCGCCGACCTGATTGCAAAAATCAAGCGCAATCCCCTGAAACGCGCGCTGCGCGTGGGCAAGCTGACCCTGGCCGCCCTGGAGCCCGTGCTGCGGCTATACCGCGCGCCGGACTTGCTGGCCGAGCGGCTGACCACCTTGCGCCTGCTGACGCGGCCCGCCGCCGCCATGCGCGCGCAGGCGGAGATCCTGCTGCCGCTGCTGCAGGGCGCGCTGGGCGCCTCTTACGTGGTGACGGCCGAAACGATGTGCAGCCAGATCGGCAGCGGCGCCTTGCCCGTCGACCAGCTGCCCAGCTTTGGCCTGGCCATCCGCAGCGCGCCCGGCGCGCGCCTGAGCAATCCGCTGGGCGCGCTGGAACAGCGGCTGCGCGCCTTGCCATGCCCCGTGATCGGACGCATCGGCCAGGATACCCTGTGGTTGGACCTGCGCTGCCTGGAAGCGGCGCACGAGGCGGCCTTCATCGGGCAGCTCGGTGAGTTGTCCGCATGATCGTCGGCACCGCAGGCCATATCGACCATGGCAAGACGACCTTGACGCGCGCGCTCACGGGCGTGCACACGGACCGCCTGAAGGAAGAGCAGGCGCGCGGCATCTCGATAGAACTGGGCTATGCCTACCTGCCGCTGCTTGACGGCACGGTGCTGGGCGTGATCGACGTGCCCGGCCACGAAAAATTCATCCGCACCATGGCTTCCGGCGTGACGGGCATCGACTTCGCGCTGCTGGTGGTGGCGGCCGACGACGGCATCATGCCGCAGACGCACGAGCATCTGGAGATCTTGCAGCTGCTGGGTGTGGCGCGGGGCGCCGTGGCGCTGACCAAGGTCGACCGCGCCGATGGCGCCCGCGTGGCGCAGGTGGAAGCCGATATCGAGGCGCTGCTGGCCGGCACGCCGCTGGCGGGCAGTCCCATCTTCCCCACGGCCGCCAGCCAGGAGCATGACCCGGGCGTGGCGGCCCTGCTCGCGCATTTGACGCAGGTGGCGCGCAGCCTGCCGCGGCGCGACGAGCGGCGCCTGTTCCGCCTGGGCGTGGACCGCGTATTCACCTTGTCGGGGCAGGGCACCATCGTCACCGGCACGGCGCTGGCCGGCATGGCCACGGTGGGCGCCACCTTGCAGCTGGCGCCCGGCGGCGCGCAAGCGCGCGTGCGCAGCATCCATGCGCAGAACCGCGCGGCCGAGACGGGCATGGCGGGCCAGCGCCTGGCGCTGAACCTGGCGGGCATCGACCGCGAACGCATCGAGCGGGGCAACTGGATCGTGGCGCAGGAACTGGCGCAGTGTTCCGAACGCCTCGACGTGGAACTGACCCTGCTGCCCGACGCGGGCGTGCAATTGAAAGCCTGGTCGCCGCTGCACGTGCACCTGGGCGCGGCACACCAGCTGGCGCGCGCCGTCATGCTCGATGGCGAGACCCTGTCGCCGGGGCAGACGGGCAGGGTGCAGCTGGTGTTCGATGCACCCATGCACGGCGTGCCGGGCGACCGCTTCGTCGTGCGCAATGCGCAAGCCACGCAGACGGTGGGCGGCGGCATGGTGCTCGATCCGTTCGGTCCCGCGCGCAAGCGGCGCAGCCCCGCGCGCCTGGCCTGGCTGGACGCGCTGGCGGCGTTCGTCGCGCACGCCGATTATGCGGCCCTGCTGGCGCAAAGCCCGCTGGGCCTGCGCGAGTCGCTGCTCGTGCGTTTGTCGCTGCTGCCGGCCGCTGCCATCGCGCTGCCGCCCGACACGCAACGCATCGGCTTGCGCGCCGGCGACGCCCTGCTGCTGGCACCGGCGGCGCGGGCCGTGCTGGAAGAGCGGATGCTGGCCGCGCTGGCCCAGTTCCACGCGCGCGCGCCGGACGAAGCGGGGCCGGAGCTGTGGCGCCTGAAGCGCATCGTCGACGCGGAGATGGAAGACGCCTTGTGGAGCCACCTGGTCGAAGGCTTGCTGGCGCAGGACAAGGTGCAGGCGCGGGGCGCCAGCCTGCACTTGCCCACCCACAGCGTGGAACTGACGCCGCAGGAGCAGGCCATGGCCGAGCCCTTGCTGGCAGCCCTCGTGCAAGGGCGCTTCGATCCGCCGTGGACGCGCGACCTGGCGCGCCACTTCGGCCTGGCCGAGGATGAAACGCGCCGGCTGCTGCGCAAACTGGCCAAGGCAGGCCAGATCAGCCAGGTGGTGCACGACCTGTTTTATCATCAGGCGGCGCTGGCCGAGCTGGCGCAGCTGGTGCGGGAACTGGCGCAAAAGGCCGAAGACGATGGCGGCTTGCCAGCGGGCAGCGGCGCCGTCGGGGCGGCCACCTTCCGCGACGCAAGCGGCCTGGGCCGCAAGCGGGCGATCCAGGTTCTGGAGTTCTTCGACCGCGTCGGTTATACTCGACGTGTTGGCAATGGGCATCTATTACGCCCGCAGGCGCTGTGGTCCTACGCTGCAGCCTTGCCCAACAGCTAGCTCAGGCACCGCGGAAAGCACACTCATCCGGTGATGTGGCCGGGCTTCAAACCCGGTGGAGGGCGTCAGACGTTCTCCCGTAGGTTCGACTCCTACTGTTTTCCGCCACTTGCTCCTCTCTTCCTTTCCCCCGCATGCAGACCGTTCCGGCGTTGGCCTGTTGCCACGTTGCGGAAAATAAATGGTTTAATTGGCAATATGCGGCGATGCTGGCGCGGGCCGATGGTAACATCGGCTTGAATCCTCCGTAGCAGATGAAAGCAAGCATGAAACAAGCAAGCATGGCACGGCTGCTGGCAGTGGTGGCGCTGATGCCGGCGCTGGCCGCGGCGGCGGACGTGCGCGTCGTCGGCGAGCACTTGCCGCCATCGAGCATGATGGAAGGCAATGTCGTCGTCGGACGTGAAACGCTCAAGGTGCGCGAAATCATGGCGCGCGCCGGCCTTTCCTACGGTATCGAACTGCTGCCGTGGAAGCGCGCGTATGCGCAGGCGCTGCGCGAAGCGGACACCTGCATCTTTTCCACCACGCGCACGCAGGAGCGCGAAGCGCAGTTTCGCTGGATCGGCCCGCTGAACGAAGCGGAATGGGTGCTGTACGGCCTGGCCGAACGGCATCTGGCGCTGCGCACGCTCGACGATGCGCGCGGACTGGTGATCGGCACGGTGCTGGGCGACGCGCGCGACGACTACCTGCGCCAGCGGGGCCTGAGCGTGGCGCCCGTCACGCAGGAATGGCTCAATCCGCAAAAGCTGCTGCTCGGGCGCATCGACCTGTGGGCCGTGGGCATGGCGGTGGGCAGCAAGCCGTTTGCCGGCAAGCAGTGGGAGGGCAAGGTGGTGCCGCTGCTGACCTTCAACCGCGTGCAGACCTACCTGGCCTGCAACAAGCAGTTGCCCGAGGCGCAGGTGGCGGCCATGCAGCGCGCCGCTGCCGCCATGCGCCGCGACGGCAGCATGGCGCGCGAACAGCTGCGCTGATCCGGGGCGCCGGTTCAGCTCTCCAGCCACTGGCGCACGCAGTTGCGGCCTTCGCGCTTGGCCTGGTACAGGGCCTGGTCGGCATGGCTGTAGGCCGTCTCGAATGCCGTGCCGGCGCGGTTCCAGCTCAGGCCCACGCTGACGGTGATGGCGCGCGTGATGGGCGCCGCATGGCGCTGGCGGCCGACGGTGTCGCAGATGCGCTGCGCGATGGCGGCCGCGTCGTCGCGCGAGGACGTGGGCCAGACCACGGAAAACTCTTCGCCTCCCACGCGGCCGATGGCCGTTTCCTGTCCCAGCAACTCTTTCAGGCAGTCGACCACGGCCTGGATCACGCCGTCGCCGGCCGGGTGGCCGAAGTCGTCGTTGACCTGCTTGAACAGGTCGATGTCGAGCACGATCAGCGCCATGTCGCCCTGCGCCAGGCAGCGCGAGGCGTGGTCGATCACGGCGCCGCGGTTCAGGGCGCCCGTCAGCGGGTCGTGCGTGGCGCGGTATTCGAGCTGGCCGGCCAGGGTCTGCAATTGCCGGTTCAGCAAATGCATGTCGCGCTCGGCGCGGTCGCTGCGGCCGATCAGGCGCCGCGTCTCGCGCATCAGCCGCTCGTAGTGGACAATCAGTTCGCCGAGCACGCGGCGCTGCGCCTCGCCGCTGGCATGGCCGTCGGCGTGCATGCGGCGCGCGGCGGCCAGCGCGGCCGCTTCCACGGTGAACAGGTCGGGCTCCAGTTCGGCCTCGGAGATGGCGGCGCGCATGCTCTAGCTGCCCTGCACGGGATGGTCGCGGAAATCGAGCGCCGTGAAATCCTGCTGCAGCTCCTGGCCGAATTCCAGGATGGTGTCATCGTCCTCGTCGTGATACCAGTTCAGGCGCACCTGGTTGCCGTCCATGGCCGCCTGGTTCAGGGTGTCGAACAGGGTAAACAGCATCTTCGTGCTGGAGCTGTTGAAGTAGGCCAGCGAGACGTTGACGGTGATGGCGCTCTCGCGGCAGCCTTCCAGGTAGGCGCGTACAGCGGCGATCAGCGGGCCATAGAAGGCGGCCGCGTTTTCCGGATACGACTCGCCCTTGATCGACAGGGTGTGCTGCTCGAAACGGAAGTCGATTTCGGGCGAACTCGGGGTCGCGGCGATGAACAGTGGTGACGGTAATTGCATATGCTTTCCTGAGTCGGCTCTTTCAAATGATGGCTTTGATGCAGAAGATGGTGTGCCCCGGTTCCTGGGGATCCTGGACGAATTCGAATTCCAGCGGTTCGCTGGCGTCGCGCGCCATGGTGAGGAAGCCCAGGCCTGCGCCCTTGCTGTCGGCCGGCGTTTCCTCGCGCAGGGCCTTCTTGTAGGCGAGCCGGATTTCCTCCATCGTCATGGTGTGCAGCGGTTCCAGGCGGGCGCGGATCTGCGCCACGTTGTCCGTCGAGACGGGGTTGGCGCACAGCAGGAAAAAGCTGTCGCCGCGCGTGCCGATGCAGAACGAGCCGCGCCGCATCTGCTGGTCCAGCTGCGCATCGGGCGTCAGGCTGTCCGCCGAATAGTGCATGATGTTTTGCGACATTTCGATGAACGAGGAAAAGATGCGCCGCCGCGTGGGGCCGGCCGCTCCCGCCGTATCGAGGCGCGCCTTGATGGTTTCGGAAATGGCGCTGACCACGTGCTGCGAGAAATAGCCCACGTAAAAAAAGATGATGTTGCGCTTGCGCGCCACATCCCAAAACTCGTTGAATTCTTCGTACAGCACGTCCGTGCTCCTGGCTAGCCGGTGACCCGGTTTCTTGTTGATAAGGTGGCTCGATGGCGTCAAAACTACAGGCGGAAACAGAAAAAGGTCAGGTCGTCGCGGCGCGGCTGCTTGCCTTGCCAGGCGGCGCTGTCCTGCAGCAGCGCCGCCGCCACGTCGCTGGCGGGTGCGTCGCGCTGCGCCAGCAGCTGTTCGCGCATGCGCCGCTTGCCGTAGGCGATGTCGCGCGCGCCGCCGATCTGGTCGAGCAAGCCGTCGGTGGTGATGAACAGCAGGCTGCCGGCGGGAATGTCCAGCGTCTCGTTGTGCCAGCAGTAGCCGGCCGGCGTGTCGACATAGCCCACGCCCATGCGCGCGCCGTCGATGGCGCGCACGGCGTCTTCGCCCGGCGCCACCACGTGCAGCGCCAGTTTCGCGCCCGCGAAGCGCAGGCTGGCGCTGGCCGCGTCATGGCACAGGAAGGCGCAATCCATGCCGTCGTTCGAGCCGGCGTGGCCCGTGGCTTCGCCGCTGCCCGCATCCTGGCCCAGCAAGGTCTTGATGGCGCGGCTGACGGCGCCGATCAGGGCGGCCGGGTCGCGCGGACCCAGTTCGCGCAGGGCCTGGCTCAGGGCCGACGACGCGATCAGGGTCATGAAGGCGCCCGGCACGCCATGGCCCGTGCAGTCGGCAATGGCGGCGAACCAGCCGCCTTCGTAGCGTTCGAAAAAATAGAAGTCGCCGCCGACCACGTCGCGCGGCTGCCATTCCAGGTGCGCGTCGGGCAGGGTGGCGCGCAGTTCCGCGTCCGAGGTGCGCAGCAGCGCGCGCTGGATCACGCTGGCGTAATCGATGCTGTGCATGATCTGCCGGTTCTTTTCCGCCTGCATGGTGGCCACCACGTTCATCAGCTGCAAGCCGAAGCCCACGCCGGCCAGCGCGCCATCCTCGGTGATGATGAAGCCGTCGGCCAGCGCCTTTTCGCCCGCTTCCACGGCACGGAAGGTGAGGTCTTCGATGCTCATGGCGCCGTCGACGATCAGCGGTTCCTTGTCCATGAAGGCGATGCAGCTCTTCTTGCCGTACACCTCGTGATAGAAGGGCTTGGACATCTGCGACATGAAGATGTTGCGGCTGATTAAGCCGATGGGGCGCTGCTGTTCCGTGACGGGCAGGCTCATCATGTCGCGCCGTTCCGTGAACAGTTCCAGCACGGCGAAATTGCTGGCGTCGGCCTGCACCGATTCCGTGGGAATGCACAGGTCAAGCGCCACGGACGTGCGATAACGGGGAAGATGCAATCGAGAAGCGTTGAACTCCACAGCGGCTACCTTTACATGACGATCGGACCCTTGTTGTCGCGGCGGCAAGGCGACTGACAAACAGGCAATATCATCATGGTAGCTGCCGAATATGACGGCTTGATTACCAGCTTGTCAAAACCGTATGCAAGATGGCTGCATGGCAAGCACCTCACGGGCGCCGGGCCAGCCTCTGCGCCTGTGCCAGCCAGCGCTGTCTTTGTGCTTCGGTGGAATCGATGAGGGGGCCGAAACTGGCCACCTTGACGGGCTTGACGCCGCAAAATTCCAGGGTCGTCTTGCGCAGCTGGTGGATGCCGGGCATGTGGTAGATCCAGCGGAAATACCACGGCGGCGTGTCCATCGCCACCAGCAGCTGCGCCGTGCGGCCCTTCAGCAGCTGCGCGGGGAAGGCCTTGCCGGGGCGGTACTTGAAGGCGTAGCCGGGCAGGAAGACGCGGTCGACAAAGCCTTTCAGCAGGGCCGGCGCGCCGCCCCACCAGATCGGGTAGGCAAACACCAGGTGTTCGGCCCAGAGAATGGCTTCCTGCGCGGCCAGCAGGTCCGGCTCCAGCGGCTGCACCTGGCGGTAGCCTTCATGCAGGACGGGATCGAAGTCCAGCTGGCCCAGGCGCAGCTCGCGCACCGTGTGGCCCTGCGCGCGCGCCGATCCGGCATAGGCCTCGGCGAGGGCGGCGCAGAAACTGTCGCTGGACGGGTGGCCGAGGAGGATGAGAATGCGCTTGGGTGTCGTCTTGCTCATGATGCAGGCTTTCCATTAAAGAAGAGCTTGCATGCTAAAGCCTGCCCCTGGGGGCAGAGTCAAGCGCGTCGTGTTACGCTGCCTGCGGCTGCTGGCGCGCTAGGCAGTCGCGGATTTCCGAGTCGATGCCGGCCAGTTCCGCGTCGAGCTGGCGCAGGCGGGCGATATCCTGCTGCACCTGCGCGCGCTTGGCGGCGATGTGCCGCGACAGGGCGGCCCAGTCGGTATCGTCGCCGGCCAGGATGGGCAGCAGTTCGGCCAGGCGGAAGCCCAGGGTCTGCGCCTGGCGTATCAGCCTCACTTGCGCCAGGTCCTGCTGCGTATAGACGCGGTAGGCGCCGGAACGGCGCACGTCGCCCAGCAAGCCCAGGGTCTCATAGTGGCGCAAGGCCTTGGGCGAGGTGCCCGCCAGGCGGGCGATTTCTCCGATGTACATGGCTGTCCTTTCTTGAGCATGGGCGGGCGCAGTGTAGCGCAAGACGGGGCAGGGCGGAATGCCGCACCGCCCCGGCGCGCTCAGGCTCGGCGCGGCGGGATTTTCTTGGCCGTGCACTCGGCGCAGGTGCCGTACAGCGACAGCGCGTGTTCGTGCAGCACGAAGCCCCGTTCGGCGGCGATCTCGTTCTGGCGAAGTTCGATGCCTTCGTCGACGAATTCATCGACCTTGCCGCAACCCGTGCAGACCAGGTGGTCGTGGTGCTGGCCTTCGTTCAATTCGAAGACGGCGTGGCCCGATTCGAAATGCCGGCGAAACAGGATGCCCGCTTCGGCAAACTGCATCAGCACGCGGTAGATGGTGGCCAGGCCCACGTCGATCTTTTCAGCCAGCAAGAGTTTGTAGACATCGTCCGCACTCAGGTGCTTGATCGTGCCTTCTTGAAACAGCTGCAGAATCCGCAAGCGGGGGATGGTCACTTTCAAGCCCGATTCACGCAGTTCCCTCAATATATCCATGTCTCCCATTCCTTTTTGTAGTCGCCTGAGCGAGGTAGTGCATTATATCGCAAATGATAATCATTACTATTCTCATTTGTATTGTGCGAAGTGGAAATATTATGCGGGCTATCTGGCCTGACAATCAGTGACATCGGCGCAAGCGCCGATTGCGTCGCACGCATCTTGCATTGGCATTGCAAAACCAAGGTCGATATCGCTACACTGTGCAGCAGGCAATAACAATGGAGCGGGGCATGGACCGATTTGATGCGATGCGCATTTTTACGCGCATCGTCGAACTGCGCAGTTTCACGCAGGCGGCGCATGACCTCGGCTATCCGAAGGCCACCGTCACGCATGCCATCAAGCAACTCGAAGCGCGGCTGCGCGTGCGCCTGCTGCAGCGGACCACGCGGCAAGTGACGCCCACGCCCGATGGCGACGCGTACTACCAGCGCTGCGTGCGCCTGCTGGCGGACCTGGAAGAAACGGAAGCCGTGTTTTCCTCGGCGGCGCAGCAGCCGGCCGGCAAGCTGCGCGTCGACCTGCACGCGACTTTGGCCATGCATTTCGTGATGCCCGTGCTGGACCGGTTCTGCACCCGCTATCCGCTGATCGAACTGGAAATCGGCATGGGCGACCGCCTCGTCGACCTGGTGCGCGAAGGCGTCGATTGCGTGCTGCGCGTGGGCGAACTGGGCGACTCGTCCATGGTGGCGCGCCGCGTGGCGCTGCTCGAGCAGGTGACGTGCGCCAGCCCCGCCTACCTGGCCGCGCACGGCACGCCGGAGCATCTGGCGCAGCTGGACGGCCACCGCGCCGTCAATTTCTTTTCCGCGCAGACGGGCAAGGTCTGGCCCTTCGATTTCAAGGTGGCGGGGCAGCGCCACAGCGTGGCCTTGGGGGGCACGGTGTCCGTCAACAATGCCGACGCGTATCACGCCTGCTGCCGCGCGGGCATGGGCTTGATCCAGGCGCCCCGCTATCACCTGGAGCAGGCGCTGGCGGCCGGCGAACTGGTGGAGGTGCTGCGCGACTTGCGGCCCGACCCGCTGCCCGTGTCCGTGCTGTATCCCCATCACCGGCAATTGTCGCCGCGCGTGCGCGTGTTTGCCGACTGGGTCGCCAGCCTGTTTATCGCAGCGAACTAATTTTGCAATGCGGCATTTCTTGACCTGTGTAAAGGAAAAAATCCCTCTTTCCAGCCCTTCTGGCCCTATTTGATGTGGATCAAAGTTTTTGTTGCGCTGCACTCTTAGACTTCGCAGCGTTACTTAACGACAAAAAGAGGGAACTAGAATGAAGAAGTCCGCAACTGCAGCAGCAATCGTCCTGGCCGCCATTGGCGCATTCGCCGGTAACGCAATGGCACAGGAAGGCCCATGGCTGGTTCGTGCACGCGCCGTGCACCTCGACCCGGCCGACAAATCTGCTCCGATCGGCGGCGTGGGCGCATCCGACCGTTTGCATGTCAGCAGCAAGACGATTCCTGAAATCGATATCTCGTATTTCTTTACTCCCAATATCGCTGCCGAACTGATCCTGACGTATCCGCAAAAGCATGACGTCAAGCTCGACGGTAACAATATCGGCACATTCAAGCACCTGCCGCCGACCCTGTCGCTGCAATATCACTTCATGCCTGAAAAACAGTTCAGCCCTTATGTGGGCGCAGGCGTGAACTACACGAATATTTCCGATGTGAAATTGCTGAACGGCGCCGGCCGCCTGGAACACGACAGCTGGGGCTTCGCGCTGCAAGCTGGCGTCGACTACAAGCTCGATAAAAACTGGTCGCTGAACTTCGACATCAAGAAAGTGCAGATCCGCAGCGACGTCTTCATCGGCGGCGCCAAGGCCAGCGAAGTCAAGGTGGATCCGCTGCTGATCGGCGTCGGCGTCGGCTACCGCTTCTAAGCACGGCATGACTGCGCCCGCGCGGCGCGGACAATAAAAAAGGACGGCCCTGGCCGTCCTTTTTGCATGGCATGCAGCGGTTTATTTTTTCAGCGTCTTTTCCAGTGCCAGCTGGTAGTCCGTCTTTTCGTAGCCGGGCAGGTATTTGTTCGTCGCGTCGAGGAAGGCGCGCGAGCGGTAGGCCGCTTCCAGGTCCTTGACCCATGGCTTGGCCTTGTCGGCCGTGCGGATGGCCACCAGGTTGATGTAGCTGTCCGAGATCTTTTCCACGCTCAGCGCGGACGTCAGCTTCATGCCGGCGGCCAGGGCGAAGTTGCCGTTCACAAAAGCGTAGTCGGCGTCGGCCAGCGAACGTGGCAGCTGCGCCGCTTCCAGCGGCACCAGTTTCAGCTTCTTCGGGTTTTCCAGCACGTCGCGCTCGGATGCGCGCAGCGGGTCGACGTTCGGTTTCAGCTTGATCCAGCCCATTTTGCCCAGCATCACCAGCGCGCGCGCCTGGTTGGTGGGATCGTTCGGCATGGTGATGGTGGCGCCGTTCTTGACGTCCGCCAGCGTTTTCTGTTTGCCGCCGTACAGGCCGATCGGCATGGTCGGCACGGTGATCAAGGAGCTCAATGGCAGCTTGTTATCGGTGGCGAACTTGGTCAGATACACGATGTGCTGGAACACGTTGGCGTCCAGCGAACCTTCGGCCAGCGCGTAGTTCGGCTGCACATAGTCGTTGAATTCCACGATCTTGACCTTGTAGCCCTGTTTTTCCAGGATAGGCTTGATGCCCAGCTTCAGCTGGTCGGAATACGGGCCGGAGCTGGTGCCGATGACGAGTTCTTTCGGGTCCTTGGCATGGGCGGCGGTGGCGAAGGCCAGGCTGGCGGCGGCCAGGAGCAGGTTGCGGCGTATGTGGTTCATGTATGTCCTTGTTTCTGAATGGGGATTAACGTTTGTCGAGGCGCTTGGCGATGCGCGTGCCGGCGAACTGGATGGTTTGCACCAGCACGATCAGGATGGCCACGGTGGCGACCATGATGTCCGTCTCGAAGCGGTAGTAGCCGTAGCGGATGGCCAGGTCGCCGATGCCGCCGCCGCCCACCACGCCGGCCACGGCCGAATACGACAGGAAGCTGATCGACAGCACGGTCAGGGCCAGCACGAGGCCGGAGCGCGCTTCCACCAGCAGCACGCGGAAGATGATCTGCATCTCCGACGCGCCCATGGCGTGCGCCGCCTCGATCACGCCGCGCGGCACTTCGCGCAGGTTCTGTTCCACCAGGCGCGCCAGGTAGGGAATGGCGGCAAACGACAGCGGCACGCTGGCTGCCAGCGGGCCGATCGAAGTGCCCGCGATGATGCGTGTAAACGGCGTCAGGGCGACGAGCAGAATGATGAAGGGGAAGCTGCGCACGGTATTGACCAGCCAGCCCAGGATCGTCGACAGGGGACGGTTTTCCAGCGACTGGCCTTCCGAGACGAGGAACAGCAGGATGCCCAGCGGGCCGCCGATCAGGATGGCGGCCGTCAGGCCGATGCCCAGCATGGTCATGGTCTGGCCCAGGGCCACCCAGATTTCCGGCAGCAGGTTGATGACGTTATTGATCGATTCTTCAAACATGTGTTGCATCCTTCCATGCGGTGGCTTCAAACGCCTCGGTGCCGTAGTAAGCCAGCTCGCGTCCCAGCGCCGTCTTGCGCGGGGTGGCCGTGTCGCTCAGGTCGAATTGTTCGGCGATGGCGCCGTTTTCCACGACGGCCACGCGGTTGCAGATGGCGCCCAGCACCGACAGCTCATGGCTGACGATGACGATGGTCACGCCCAGACGCGCGTTGATGTCGCGCAGGGTGTCGAGCAGGGCGCGCGTCGTTTCCGCGTCCAGCGCGGACGTCGGTTCGTCGCACAGCAGCACGTCCGGGTGGCTGGCCAGGGCGCGGGCAATCGCCACGCGCTGCTTTTGCCCGCCCGATAATTGCGCGGGATAGCTGTGCAGCTTGTCGGACAGGCCCACCAGCGCCAGGCATTCCTCGACCCTGGCGGCGATCTGCTCGCCCTTGGCCGTGCCATGGATTTTCAATGGGAAGGCGACGTTGTCGAAGACGCTGGCGTTCTGCAGCAGATTGAACTGCTGGAAAATCATGCCGATGTTCTGGCGCGCGTCGCGCAAGGCGCTCTTGCTCAGGCTTGTCAGTTCGCGCCCGGCCACGGTAATGGTACCGCTGTCGGGACGTTCGAGCAGGTTAATCAGGCGCAGCAAAGTCGATTTGCCGGCGCCGCTCTTGCCGATCAGGCCGAAAATATCACCGGGATAGACTTCCAGCGTGACCGATTTGACCGCGTGGAATTGTTCGCCTTTGGGCAGCGCGAAGGTCTTGTTTGCGCCATCGATGCGAATCACCGGCGTACGGTGTGGTGTGGTCATGCAGTGTTTCCTTTTTTATTGGACCGTGACAGGCGGGTAAAGGGGCCGGATCGGGATGGATCGGGCCGGCCTGAAACGTCGGTTGCGTAGTATACCTCCGATCGTGTTATTACTCCTACGACAGAATCTTGCTTTGAATATGCAAATAATGTCTATATGGATGTTTTGCAAGAGCAAAAGCGGATTTTTGGCGCTCAGCCGATAGAAAATTCGACGGGGATCGACAATTCGAGCGGATCCGGCCGTTCCTTGGGGATGCGCGGCAGCGGCGCGGCGCGCTGCAAGGTGTCCAGCGCGGCCTGGTCCAGCGCCGCGGAGCCGGAACTGTGCTCGATGGCGGCGGCCAGCACCTGGCCATCGCGGTCGATGCGGCAGCGCAGGTACACCACGCCCTGTTCCTGTCTTGCGCGCGAGGCCGTCGGATAGCGGCGGAAGCGTTCCATGCGCGCCAGTACCTTGCCTTCCCAGCTGGAAACGCCGCTGTGCTGCTCCTGCGGCGCGGGCGGCAGGGCGGGCGAGGGGGGCGCCGCCGCCACGGAAAGCGCCGCGGCCGGCGCCGGCGTCACGGGCGCATGGCGCACCTCGGCGACGGCGGCGAGGCTCTCCGCTTGCGGCGGCATGGGCGCCGCCTCGGGCTGCGGCAGCACGAATTGGCGGATGGCGGGCGCTGTTTTTCTGGCAATGGCGGCGGACGGTGCGGCAGCCGCGCTGACCTGCTCAGCAAGATTCTGCTCCAAAGGCCGGGGCGGGGCGGCGGGCAGCAACAGCAGCATGGCTGGCTGCGCGGCGTCGGGCACGATGGCCAGCACGGGCGTGGCGGGTGCGCGCTGGTACAGCGCCCAGCCCAGCAGGGCTCCGTGCATGGCGAAGACGGCGGCAACCGTCAGCGGACGGCGCCAGTCCGTGGGCGGCGCCGGTGTTGCGCCGGCCGCTGGCGGCGGTCCGTTCGGGCGGCGCAGCAGATAGATGATGACGGCGATTTCTATCGCGCCCACCATGGCGATCACCCACCATGGCGGATGGCCCAGGCACATGGCGACAAAGCCGATGGCCATGCCCAGGCAGGCCATGGCCTTGCCGCGCCGCGACACGGCGCGGTGTTCGCGCCACTGGCGCAGCGGCGCGCCGAAGCGCGGATGGTGCAGCAGCCAGTGCTCCAGGCGCGGCGAGGCGCGGCTGAAACAGGCCAGCGCCAGGATCAGGAATATCGTCGTCGGCATGACGGGCAGCAGGGCGCCGATCACGCCCAGCGCCACCATCAGCATGCCGGCGGCCGTCCACGCCCAGCGGCGCAGGCGTGCCGTGTGGGCTTCCGCGCCTGCCCGGGTCACTGGCTCTTCCATCAGGCGCAGGCCTCCACGTGGCCATGCATGCGCAGGAAGGCGGCGCGCGCGCCGTCGATCACGCGCGCTTCGCCGGCGCTGTCGAGGATGGCCGTGTCGAGCACGGACGTGAACTCGCGCCAGTGGCGCGCGCGCCCGTCCGGATGGCCGGCCAGGTGGCGCGCGCCGTAATGCTCGTCCAGGCCTATCTTGCCGGCCAGCTTGTACAGGATGGCCGCGCCCAGCTTCGAGCCCTCGCTCACATACAGCCAGCCCAGCGCCGTGGCCAGGTCCAGCTGCGCGTCGAATGGCGGCGTGGCCGCATCGGCCGGCAGGGCCGTGTCCAGGTCGAGCAGGTCGGCCGCGATGCTGGCGTAGCGGCGGCGCTGTTCCAGGTCCGGCAGCAGGGCGGCCAGCTGCGCGTTGTCGTACAGCGCGTCGACGTCGCGCAAGAACGCGTACTGCGCCTGCAGGAAGCGCGCGTAGCTGGCGCGGCTGGAGAACGGGGCGCTGGCCATGATGCGCTGGTCCAGCAGGTCGTGGGTGGCCATGGTGTCGGCTTTCAGGCGCTGGCTGCGGGTCGGCGCAGGGTTGGTCGGGATGGCGTTCTGGGTGATGCTGGTATCGCTTGCTGCATTCATGATGGGTCGTTTCTGCTCTCTATTATAAGGATGAATCACATTAAAATCGCATGCCGAGGGTGACGCGTGCCGTGCGGCCCGGTCCCGGCATCAGGCTCAGGGTCAGCGGATCGAGGTAGTAGCGGTCCGTCAGGTTGTCCACCGCCACGTCGAGGGTGGCGTTGGGCGTGATCTTGTAGCTGGCGAACAGGTCGGCCAGGGTGTAGGCCTGCGTCAGCACCTGCGGCGAGGTGCCCGTCCACGTCTGCCATACGGCCTTGTCGTCCTGGCGCGCCAGCGGATGGCCCACGTGCGTCAGGCGCGTGCCCACCGTGAGCTTTTCCTGCAGCCAGCGCGTGCCCAGGGTCAGGTTGGCGCTCAGCTTGGGCTGGATGTGGTTGCTCACGTAGGAACTGGTAAAGCCGATGGGCGAGCAGTCTGGCGTGTTCCAGATATCGGATTTCCAGCTGCTGGCCTTGCGCAGATAGGCTGCCGTGGCCGCGTCGCAGATCAGCGTCTTGCGGTTCCAGGTGCCGGAAAAATCGGCGAACACCGTGCCGCGGTCATACGCCGATTGCAGCTCGACGCCCGAGACGCTGTATTTGTCCGTGTTCGCCATCGAGAAGTTCTGCGCATAGGCCGGCAGGTCCGGGATCGGGCGGCGCGTGATGTAGCCGTGCGTGACGTTGTCGAAGTAGGACACGCGCAGGCGCAGCTTGTCGCTGGCGCTCCACACGCCGTCCTTGACCAGGCTGACGCCGATTTCGCGGTTGTGGCTGCGCTCGGGCTTGAGCGGCGACGAATAGGTGGCCGAAAAGCCCATCGTCGATTCGTACAGGCTGGGCATGCGCAAGCCGCGCGCGTCGCGCAGGAACAGGCTGACGCTGTCGGACAGGCGCGCCGTCAGCGCGACGGTGGGCGAGAAGCCGTGGTCCTTGCGGCGGATCGGCGTGCTGTACTTGAACTGGCCGGGAATGGCGTCGCGGAAGACATAGCCGTTGCCGCTCCAGTCGTCGACGCGCGCGACGTCCAGCGGCACGGGGTCGGCGCCATAGTTTTCCACCATGCCGCCCACCAGCGCGGGATTGGTGGCGGGCGTGAACTGGCCCTGCGCATCCTGGTACCACTTCGCCGCGCCGATCTGCTCGCCGTCCTTGTCCCACATGGTGACCCATTGCCAGCCCTGCGGGTGGTATTGCTGTTCCGCGCGGCGGTTGCGGTCGCGCGTCTCGAAGCGCTGGAAGCGGCCGCCCGCGTCGACGGTCAGCCAGTCGCGCGCCTGCCACTGCAGCGAGGCGAACACGCTCTGTTCCTGGCGCTTGCCGTTGCGCAGCGTGTGATTGGCGTTCAGGTCTTCGTCGAGGATGCGCACGCTGTCGGCCGGGCCGATATCTTCATTTTGCAGGGACAGGCCGTAGTCCAGCTTGAGCGCGCCCATGCCGGTGGCGAAGCGCGAGGTATTCGTCAGGTCCGCGCCCACGCGGCGCGCCTGGTTCTTCGCCAGGTACAGCACTTCCACGCATTCCTTGCATTCGTGGTCGCCCGGATTGGGCTTGCCTTCCAGCGGATTGCTGAAGATGTCGCCGTTGCGCGACTTGCTCTGCATGTCCGTCAGCCACAGGTTGGCCTTCAGGTCGATCAGGTTCTGGCCTTCGGGTTTCCATTCGTAGCGCGCCGTCAGCGCGTTCGTGCGCACCTGGCTGGGGTCCCACTGGGGGATGCTGCCCGTGCTGTTGCGGTAGATTTGCGAGGGCATGATTTCGCCATAGCTGCTGTCGAAATAGCGGTAGCCCAGCTCCAGTTTCTGTTCGTGCGGCAGGCGCAGGTTGGCCTTCAGCAGGGCCGAGGTGGTGCGGTTGGCCGTGTTCAGCACTTCGTCGCCCTTCTTGAAGAACTGCGTCACGCCATCGTCGCCGCCCCATGCATTGGGCAGCTGGTAGCGTTCGAAGCCCCGCGTGCCGGAAAAATAATTGCCGATGCTGCGGTGGCTGATGGCGGCCACCAGGTCGTAGTCGTCCTGGCGCGTGGCCACGGCGATGCTGCCAAAGCCGCTGCGCGGGTCGCCCAGCTTGTTGCGGTGCGTGCGCGGCGCGCTGCCGAAATCCGTGGGCGCCGTGACGCTGTTGTCCTGGATGCCGCCGCGCAGGCGCACGCCCGTGCGCTGGCCCGCCAGCAGGATGTCTTCGGGGCGCAGGGTCTGCATGCTGACCATGCCGCCGATGGCGCCCGCGCCCTGCGCCGACAGGTTCGGGCCCTTGTCGATGCGGATGGCGCTGATCAGGTCCGGGTCGATGTAGCTGCGGTCGGCGATGCCCGCGTAGCCGCGGTAGACGGTCGACGATTGCAGGCTGCCGTCGATCAGCACGGGCACGCGGCCCTGGCCCTGCATGCCGCGCACGTTGACGTCGACGGCGCCGCTGTTGCGGCTGTCGCCCACCTGCACGCCGGCCACGCCCTTGAAGATATCGGCCGGCGAGGTGCCGCGGAAGCGCTCGATCTGTTCGCGGCCGATGTACACGGAGGCGGCCGGCGTCAGGTAGGGCAGGTCGGCCGGGTCCGTGTCATCGGCCTCGAACGTGCCGCTGCCGCCCTGGCCATTCACGCGCAGGGTGCCGATCTGCACGGCGCCGGCAGCGACGGGCGCCGAGGCGCTGATGATGATGGTCGTGCCGCCCTGCAGCTGCGCCTGCAGGCCGCTGCCGGCCAGCAGCTGGCGCAGCGCATCAGGCAGCGAATGGCGGCCCTGCAGCGGCGCGCTGTGCCGGCCTTCCGTCAGGCGCGCATCAGCCAGCAGCACCATGCCGGCCTGGCGCGCCAGTTCATTCAGGGCGCGGCTCAAAGGCTGCGCGGGGATGCGCCATTCCACCTGCGGCGCCGGCGCGGCGGCGGCATGCAGGGCGGGCGTGGCGAAGGCCAGGCCGATGGCCAGGAACAGGGGAGAGAGGCGGGCGTGCAAGCGATGGCGCGGTAAAGTCATGTGCATGTTTTTCCTATGGTGATGTGGTGATCATTCATAGTTAAAACGAATGAGTATCATTTACCCTGACGTGCGGATTGATTTTATTTCCTTGCATATTCAAAAAAATCAGCGGGCGAGGATATGCAGCTTGCCGTCCTGGCGCAGCAGGCGCACGGGCAGGGCCAGCGGCAGGGCGGCGGCAAATTGCGCGGGCAGCCTGGCGTCGAAGCTGCCGTTCAGGCGCAACCCCGCCAGCGCGGGATCGCCGAGCACGAGGCCAGTGTCGCCATAGCGCTCGAATTCGGCCAGCGCCTCGGCCAGGGTGGCATCCTCGAAATCGAGGCGCCCTGTGCGCCAGTTGCCCACGGCTTGCGCGCTGACCCTGGCCGGCGCTTGCATGCCCTGCGGCGTGACGGTGACGGTGTCGCCGGCCCGCAGCACGGCTGCTGGTGCGCCGCTGGAACCTTCCACGCGCACCGTGCCTTGCGCCACGCTGACTTGCGTGGCGCTGTCCACATGGCGCACGGAAAAATGCGTGCCCAGCACCGTCGCCGTCGCCGCTCCCGCCACGACCTGGAATGGCCGCGCGGCATCCGCGTGCACATGGAACATGGCCTGGCCGCGCAGCAGGCGCACGCTGCGCCGGTCGCGGTACAGGGCCACGTCGACGGCGCTGCCGCTATCGAGTTCGATGCGGCTGCCATCAGGCAGGATCTGCGTGGCGAACTGGCCGCGCGCCGTGCTGTAGTCGTGCTGGAAGCCGGGCTGGCGCAAATGGCCGGCCAGCGGCCAGGCCAGCAGGCCGCACAGCAGCAGGCAGCCGCCGGCCAGCGCGCCGCGCGGCAGGCGGCTGGCGGCCAGGCGCACGCTGGACAGGCGCCCCAGCAGCGATGGGGACGCGGGCGCGGGCGGGGTGGGCCGGCTGAAGGCGGCCACGCGCTGCGCGGGCAGGCTGGCGAGCAGCGCATCCGTGCGGGCCAGCGCATCCCAGGCATGCTGGTGGTGCGCATCGGCCGCCAGCCAGGCGTGCAGCGCCGCCAGTTCCGGCGCGGCCAGGCCCGCATCGTGGCGCAGCAGCCATTGCGCGGCCTGGAAGTCGATCTCGTCTGCCGTGGAAGTTGTCTGTGTCATGCGCTGTCTTTTCCAGTCACGCGGTCGGGCAAGCCTTTTTTGCAGGCCAGCATGCCGTTGATGATATGTTTTTCCACCATGTTGACGGAGATGCCCATCTGGGCGGCGATTTCGATCTGGCTCAGGCCATCGAATTTGTACAGCGCGAAGGCCTGGCGGCAGCGCGGCGGCAGCGATTCGATGATGTCCAGCAGCCGCTCCATGGTTTGCCGGTCGTGCAGGCGCTGCTCCGGTTCGTCGGCGCGCGGGGCGCGCAGCTGCAGCTGGGGCGTGTCGATGTCGTCGTGGGGCCGGCGCTGGTGCAATCGCTGTTCGTCGATGACGATGTTTTTCGCCGTCACGTACAGCAGCGCGCGCTGGCCGCTGTCGGGCGCCGCGTCGGCGCGCAGGGCGGAGGCGCCCCCTTGCGGCTCGCGCGCCAGGATGCGGGCATAGGCTTCCTGCACCACGTCCTGCGCCTTGTCGCGGCAACCCGTGGAGCGCGAAATCAGGCGCAGCAATTCCTGGTAATAGCGTTCAAGCACCGCGCGTTTCCCCGTGATCAAAGCGCGCCATGATAGCAAGCCCATCAAATAATAACAAGAATCATTCTCATCTGTGATACACGCTCCCGTTGGATAGCGCTGGATATTTTTGTCAACACGGACAATAATCGGCAGCAGAAGGCGCTGTTGCGGACAGTATGGGCGTTATTATCGATTTTTTCGATGCTAACTAGGTATATTTTCCGTTTTACATCGATCTTCATGCCATGCATAATCTGTTGCAACTGAAGCCAGACAACCGGCCGCCCGCATCTTCGCCGGCAGCCGGTTGCGGTTTTGACATCCTCCACTCCCTGTTAGGAATCCACAATGAAAAAACTGCTCGCTTTTATCGCCGCCGCCGGCTTCTCGCTGTCCGCCGTTGCCGCTCCTGAAGTCTATGTCATCGATGGCAGCCACACCTTCCCCCGTTTCGAGTACACGCACATGGGTTTCTCGACGCAGCAAAGCCGTTTCAATAACACCACCGGCAAGGTCACCCTGGACCGCGCCGCCAAGACGGGCGCCGTCGAAGTGCTGATCGACACCAAGTCCGTCGACACGGGTTCGACCCTGTTCAACTCGCACATCCAGGGCGAAGACTTCCTGGACACGGCCAAGTATCCAGTGGCCACCTACAAGTCGACCAAGTTCAATTTTGACGGCGACAAACTGGCTTCCGTGGAAGGCAACCTGACCCTGAAAGGCGTGACCAAGCCAGTGACCCTGACCGTCACTTCGTTCACCTGCGCCCCGCACCCGATGCTGAAAAAAGACGCTTGCGGCGCCAACGCCACGGCCAAGATCAAGCGCTCGGAATTCAACGCGGGCAAATATGCGCCAGCCGTCAGCGATGACGTGACCCTGACGTTTGCCATCGAAGCGATCAAACAATAAAACGCGTGACAAAATCTACTGCGCGTCGCGCTTTGCGGCCTGCGATGCTCACCGTGCTTAAGCACGGCTGCGCTTCTCGGCCACAAATCATCGCCGCTCGCTACGATTTTGTCAGAC
Organism: Janthinobacterium sp. P210006; assembly: GCF_036231885.1. NCBI lineage: Bacteria > Pseudomonadati > Pseudomonadota > Betaproteobacteria > Burkholderiales > Oxalobacteraceae > Janthinobacterium > Janthinobacterium sp. P210006. Next base: position 1,802,005 of record NZ_JAZARD010000001.1, read on the forward strand.
GTTACTCTGGTGATGATTGATAGCCACTACCGATCAGTAGCGGCAGTAATGGAAAAAGGCGGCGGACTTCGGTCCGCCGCCTTTTTTTCGCTAGTAGGTCGGATTAGCGCGGCAAAGCCACGCGTAATCCGAGATGCGCCGCCAACAACGTGTCGGATTACGCGCGTCCCGCGTTAATCCGACCTACGCGGTTTGGCAGGTATCACAAGTAGCGGCGGGCCAAGGCCCGCCGCTTTTTTTTGGCCAGCGAATCAAGATCACGCCAGGTGATGCACCTGCTGCTGCCCGTACACGGGCGTAGCCAGTCCCTCCATGCGGGCCTTCAGCTGCAGCGACAGGTACTGGGAATAGTGGCGCGACTGGTGCAGGTTACCGCCGTGGAACCACAGCGCCTGCTGCTGCGTGGGCTTCCACATATTGCGCTGCTCGCCTTCCCACGGACCGGGATCCTTCGTCGTGGCGGAGCCCAGTCCCCACACCTTGCCCACCTTGTTCGCTACTTCCGGCGAAATCAGGTCGGCCGCCCAGCCATTCATGGAGCCGTAGCCGGTGGCGTACACCACCAGGTCGGCCGGCAGTTCCGTGCCGTCCGACAGCACGATGGAATGGCTTTTCAGTTCCTGCACGCCGACGCCGCTTTTCAGCTTGATCTTGCCTTCGGCGACCAGCTCGGAGGCGCCCACGTCGATGTAGTAGCCGGAGCCGCGGCGCAGGTATTTCATGAACAGGCCGGAATCGTCGTCGCCGAAATCGAGCATGAAGCCCCGTTCCTCCAGGCGCGCATAAAAGTCCGCATCGCGCTCGCGGATGGCCTTGAAGACGGGCTTCTGGAAGTCGGCCAGCAGCTTGTACGGGATCGAGGCGAACGTCAGGTCGGCCTTGGCCGTCGTCATGCCAGCCGCCAGCGCCCGTTCCGAATACAGGTCGCCCAGCGCCAGGTCCATCAGCGAATCGGACTTGACGATGTGCGTGGACGAGCGCTGCACCATGGTCACGTCCACGCCCGCTTCCCACAGGGCGGCGCAGATATCGTGCGCGGAATTATTCGCGCCGATGACCACCACCTTCTTGCCGACATACGCGTCCGGCCCCGGGTGCTGCGACGAGTGCTGCTGTTCGCCCTGGAACACGTCCATGCCCTTGAACTTCGGCATGTTTGCCTTGCCCGACATGCCCGTGGCCAGCACCAGCTGCTTCGGCTTCAGGGTGACGGCCTGGCCGTCGCGCAGCACCTGCACCGTCCATTCGCCGGCCGCTTCGTCGAAGCTGGCCGATTCGCATGAAGTCGAGCCCCAGTAGTTCAGCTCCATCACCTTGGTGTACATTTCCAGCCAGTCGCCCACCTTGTCCTTGGGCGTGAAGACGGGCCAGTTGTCGGGGAAGGGGATGTAGGGCATGTGGTCGTACCAGACGGGGTCGTGCAGGCACAGCGATTTGTAGCGCTTGCGCCAGCTGTCGCCGGGGCGCGCGTTTTTCTCGATGATGATGGTGGGGACGTTCAATTGCCGCAGGCGCGCACCCAGCGCGATGCCGCCCTGGCCGCCGCCGATGATGACGCAATAGGGCTGGCGCGCGTAGCCCAGTTCCCTGGCATCCTGTTCGCGGTGCTCCAGCCAGCTGCTGCGGTTCGTGCGCGCGCCATGTTCGGCGCCCATGGGCCGGCGTGCACCTTTGGCTTCCTCAAAACCCTTCAATTCGCTCATGGTGGTGAGCAGGGTCCAGATCTTGCCGTCGCGGATGCGGATGAAGCCCACGCCGCGCGCCGCGCCCGTTTCCACCGTGATCCAGCATTGCAGCACGCCGCCGGCCTCGCTGGCATGTTCGCCGTTGGCGATGCGCATCGCTATTGGCTGCACGGCGCCCAGCTGCGCGGCCAGCATGGCGGCGATCTGTTCGCGGCCTTCCAGGGTCTTCAGGTTCCAGGTAAACAGCACCAGGTCGCGCCAGTAGCCGTCGCTTTCAAACAGCCGTGCCGCGCCCGTGCTGTCGCGGGCGCGCAAGGCACCCTCGAGCTGTTCCAGGATGCCGGCCACGGCCAGGTAGTGCGGGTTGGTATCGGTATGCATCGTGTCTCCTCCAAGTCTGCTGACTTTATGATGGGATGCGGCTGTGTTGCCGCTGACAATGTTGTAACACTGGCGTTTTGGCGCCGCATCCTGCAGCGCAGCATGGCGGCCATTGAGACGGAAGTCTCAGCTTTCCGGACTGCTTACTGCCGGTGCGGCGGCACGATTTTCAGCTGCTTGAGGCGCCGGTACAGGGTGGCGCGCGAGACGCCCAGCATGGCTGCCGCCTGCAGCGGGCGCCATTTGGCGGCATTCATGGCGTGCACGATGCGCGTGCGTTCGGCCAGTTCCGGCGGCGAGTATTCCACGCCTGCGGCAGCTGCCGTTGCGTCGCGTGTGACGCGCGGGCGCGCGCTGGCCTGGCGCAGCGGCGCGCGCACGCGGGCGTGCAGCCAGGTGCTGCCGCCGGCCAGGCGCAGGGACAGCAGATGGTGTCCCGCGCGCGCATCGAACAGGCGCTCGGCGCGCACGTCCAGCACCTCGGCGACGGGGCGCGGCAGGCTGGCCAGGCCTGCGATGACGTCGCGCGCACAGCGGTTGGCGGCGACGACGTTGCCATGTTCGTCGATGGCGAGCAGCATCTCGGGCTGCACTTCCACGAAGTGGCGGTTACGGTGCGCCAGCAGGATGCAGCAATGGCCGTAGGACTTGAGAAAAAAGCCGTCCTCGATCAGGGTCGCGCCTTGCCGCACCAGTTGCTTGACCAGGCGCTGGCTGTCGCGCGCGTCGGGGGAAGTCAGCGCCGAGGCATCGAGCACGCCGATCAAGTCGCCGTGCGGCGAAAAAATGGGTGCGGCGCTGCAGGTCAGGCCCGTAAACGCGGCGCGGAAATGGTCGGTCTTGTGCACCGTGATGGCTTCCTGGTCGAGCAGCACGGAGGCGATGCCGCACGTGCCTTCCTCTTCTTCCGACCAGCACGAGCCCGGGTACAGGCCCGCCTTCTTGAAGTCCTTGCGCTGGTCCGCGTCGACCGCGTAGTCGATGGTCACGCCGCGCGCATTGGCCAGGATGACGCAGTAGCCGGCTTCGCGCACCATGGCGTGCAGGCGCGGCAGGCACTGGCCCGTGGAGCGCAGGAAGCCTTCCTCGGCCTGCTGGATGGCGCGCAGCTCGGTGCCCGTCAGGATGCGCGGCCCCGTCGTCGAGGCGGGATCGAGCCGGTAGTCGTCCAGCGAGCGCCGGTAGGACGAGGCCAGCCTGGCCGTATCGGCGCCCGGATTGACGATCCTGCCCGCGATCAGGTCGCGCACGCGGTCGATATGGCTGGTCTGGCGGACGTAGGGCATGGCGCTCTCCAGTGGCACGGTATCTGGTGTTTTAAAGGGGTCTCGCTTGTCGCCTTCGTTTTTAGCACGAAGCGCCGGAGGACGCATCCTGCGTTGCAGCATGGCGCGCGCGTGAGACGTTTGTCTCAAGACGGGCGCCCGCACAATAGGATGCTTTAAAACAATAAAAAAGAGCATCTCTGATAACATCCGCTTCAATATACAGTCAGCTATCGCAAGGGATACCAATGGCCATGCAAGCGATGTTACTGGTGCGCCGTGCGCTCGCGCTGGCCTTGCTGGGAGGGAGCGCCGCCTGCGGCGCCGCCGGACAGCTCGATCCCGATGGCCAGAGCAGCCTGGAGAGGGAGCTGGCCCGGCGCGCTGCCGTCGAACCGGACATCGGCGCCGGCTGGCAAATGACGCGTTCCGTGGAAGCGGGCGTGCAGGTCGCCGGCGAAAGCAATCTGTTCTGGAAACTGTCGAATACCCCGGCGCGCAATCCCGACTTCGATTTCAATCCCTACTGGTACGAGTTCTATGTCAAGCCGGCGCTCGGCTTCAAGCGCAATCTGGGCGACGGCAAGCAGCTGTATGCGCGCGCGTCCGCCGTCGGTTCGGGCACGGCGCGCCACGATCCCTTCGGCGCGGGCGATACGGGCCGCATCTCGATCGAGGAATTCGTCGCCGGCATCCGCATGCCGATCGGCGGCACGCGGGCCATGCTCGATGTGTCGGCCGGCGCGCAGAATTTCACGCTGGGCACGGGCATGCTGATCGCCAATGGGGGCTCGAACGGCTTTGACCGGGGCGCGCTGAAACTGGGGCCGCGCAAGGCCTTCCAGAACTCCGTGGTGGCCAGGGTGAGCCAGGATGCGTTCAGCGCCCAGGCGTTCTATCTCGATCCGAATGAGAACCCCGACAACGATTCGGGCACGCGCGTGGTGGGCGTTGACGTCAGCTACGCGCCCGCGAACGACCGCAAGGCCGGCATCGCATACGGCAAAGTACCCCGCTCGCATGCCGCGTATCCGCAGGCGGCGCCCGGCGGCATCGGCGCGCCGCTGGCCGTGCCTGACGGCCGCAAGGATTTGCAGTTCGTGTATGGCTACGCGCGCGTTCCCGTCTTGCCCTCCGTGCTGCCGAAAGGCTGGTTTGGCATCGACGCCACGCGCGAATGGAATACGCGCGAGCCGATGCGGGCCTGGGGCTGGCGCACGGAAGGGGGATTTTCGCTGCCCGACGTGGCGTGGACGCCGAAGTTTACGCTCGGCTACCAGAGTTTTTCCGGCGACGACCCGCACACGGCCCGCAACGAGCGCTTCGACCCGCTTTTCTTCGAAGGCACGCCCGGCGCCTGGGCCTCGGGCAGCAAGGCAACCTGGGTCTTCGTCAACGCCAACGTGAATGCGCTGCAGGCCACCATCGAGCTGCATCCGACGCCGAAAGACACCGTGATTGCTTACCTGGCCCAGGTGCGGGCCAACCAGATGGGCAGCCCGCTGCAGTTCGGCCAGGCCACGCGCCTCGACGTGCCGGGCGACGCGCCCGTGGTGATCGCCGGCGTGCTGCGCCCGATGCTGGCGAACGATGTCTTCGTCAAATACGTGCGCGTGGTGAACCCGAATACCTACCTGACCCTGGGCTTGAGCGCCTCGTTTGCGCAGTCGGGAGTAAACCAGCTGGTGAACGGGCAGGCCAGGACCTGGACGGGCTGGCTGGCGAATGTCGTATGGGTCTATTAAATATTCTGTTTATCAAGGAGAGCATCGCATGAACGATTTTCCCAGCATGAAACGCCTGGCCCTGGGCGCCGCCTGCCTGGCGCTGGCCGCCAGCGCCCATGCGGCCGAGACGACGGCGCCGCTGTCTGCCGCCGCCAGCGACCCGGCCACGTTGAAATGGATGGTGGGCGCGCCGCCGCCGGCCGATAAAATCATCCGCTTCGACGATGGCAGCTATTTCACCTTCCCGCAGCTGCGCTGGAGCGTGTCGCACTTCCGCCAGCTGATGCCGACGGTGAGCGTGGCGCGCGGCCTGAAGGCGCCCGTGCCCCTGCAGCGCGCGCTGCGCAACGATATCGACGGCCTGCGCTTCACGCCCCTGGGCGCGAAGGACACGATGACGTGGGAGCAGTCGCTGGGCGCCAACTACACGGACGGCATCGTGGTGCTGCACCGGGGCCGCATCGTGTATGAACGCTATCTTGGTGTGCTGAAGGACAGCGGCCAGCATGGCGCCATGTCGGTAACGAAGTCCGTGATGGGCACCATGGGCTCGGCGCTGGTGGCCGAGGGCAGGCTTGATCCGGACAAGAAAGTGGCCGACTACGTGCCGGAACTGGCCAGATCCGCGTTTGGCGACGCCACCGTGCGCCAGGTGCTCGACATGACCACGGGCCTGAAATTCAGCGAAGACTATGCCGACCCGAAAGCGGAAGTGTGGCAGCACGCGGCGGCCGGCAATCCGCTGCCCAAGCCCAAGGACTACACGGGGCCGCGCAGCTATTTCGAGTATCTGCAAACGGTGCAGCACGAAGGCCGGCATGGCGAGGCGTTCGGCTACCGCACGGTCAACTCCGATGTGCTGGGCTGGATCATCGCCCGCGTCACGGGGCAGAACGTCAACGATTACCTGTCCGAACATATCTGGCAGAAGCTGGGCGCCGAGCAGGATGCCTACATGAGCGTCGATTCGACGGGCACGCCGTTTGCCGGCGGCGGCTTGAGCGCCGGCTTGCGCGACCTGGCCCGCTTCGGCGAAATGCTGCGCAACGATGGCCGCTACAACGGCCAGCAAATCATCCCCCGCGCGGCCGTCGCCGATATCCGCCGCGGCGGCGACAAGCAGCTGTTCGCGAAGGGCGGCTACGACCTGCTGCAAGGCTGGAGCTACCGCGACATGTGGTGGGTCACGCATAACGACCATGGCGCCTACATGGCGCGCGGCGTGTACGGCCAGCGCATCTACGTCGATCCGAAGGCGGAAATGGTGATCGTGCGCTTTGCCTCCACGCCGACGGCGGCCAATGCGGCCAACGATCCGACCACCACGCCCGCCTTCGAAGCGCTGGGCAAGCTGCTGCTGGCCAGGCCGAAATAGGGTGCCAGGCTGACCCTTGCCAGCCGTGCGGCGGAACGGGCACAACTGCAATACACTGTCCTTTCGTCATCACTTGTTGCTTGAGTGATAATTTACTCGTCGCACGCAAGGAGCAGGTACCGTGGAAACCAGCCAGCCAGACCAACCGCGTTCGCCGCTCTGGCGGCGCCTGCTGTGGCCCGTCTCGCGGGTGGGATCCGCCTTCAAGCTGACGGGCACGCACCTGCTGCACCACGTGATCGGCGCCAGCCTGATCGCCGCGCTGATGCTGGCCCTGGAAGGCTTGCACGTGCTCGAATGGCTCGATGCGGCCATGCTGCGGGCCAGCGCGGAACAGGGGCAGCTGCTGAACCGGGGCAAGGACCCGGGCGCCGCCTACCGGCCCGGCATCATCGAAATCGACCAGCCCGCGTTCGAACAGGTCTTCGACGAGCGCGAACCGCTGGAGCGTTCACGCCTGGAGCAATTGATCTCCAGCGCCGCCGCGCACGGCGGCCAGGTGCTGGCCATCGACCTGGACCTGGCGCCCGCCGTGTACGAACAGCACAAGGCGGGCGAGCGGCCGCTGGACCGCCTGCTCGACCAGCTGGCCGCGCATGGCCGGCAACTGGTGCTGATCCTGCCCGAACAATCGGACCGGAATGCAAACCTGCCCTGGATACGCGCGCGCTGCGCGGCAGGCATCCATTTCGCCAGTCCGCAGATCCGCGAGCGCATGGGCGCCGTCACGCGCATCGAGCTGAAAAGCCCCGTGCTGGCGGCCGTGGCCTTCGAGCTGGCGCATGGCGCCGACGAACAGGAGCAGAAGCAGCCGATGCCGGCCGTCCTGTCCGAGCAAAAGCAAGGGCTGGCGCTGGCCGGCCGCGTGTGCCAGCTGGCCCGGCGCACGAACAGCGAAAAGGAATTGGCGCGCTGGGCGTTCGAACCCGTCATCCAGGGCGACGCCAGGGCGGCGGCCGAACAGAATGCCGTCACGGCGCCGTTTCACCCGGCTGCCGTGGCGCCCGCATTCCTGAACCCCACGCGCACGCGCGTCAAACTGATCGACGGCCAGGCCGGCGTGGCTGCCGGGGCCCTGCACAAGAACGTCGTGTATATCGGCAGTACCTACGACGTGCGCGACCGCTATACGACGGCCGAAGGCGAGCAGGCCAGCCTGCACCTGCACGCGGCCGCCCACACATCGCTGGGCATCGGCACGGCCGACGTCAACAAATACGCGGTATTCGCGGCCGACATCGTCATCGGCGTGCTGCTGGGCTGCCTGTTCGGCGGCCTGTGGACCCTGTACGGCCGCGCCGAACTGGCCATCGACAAGCGCATGGAAGACCACGATTTCAGCCGCCTGCACCGCATGGGCACCCTGGCGGAATTCTATGGCATCCGCCTGATGCTGGTGCTGGTGTGGGCCTCGCCGTTTGCCATCGGCGCGCTCGCCATCTATTTGTCGCGCGGCTTGCTGGAGCAGGGCTGGTGGGTCAATCCCGGTCCCCTGATCGCCGGCATGTTCCTGCACGCGATGTCGCTGCGCGACGAAGCCCACCATCCGCACGAAGAAGTGCCGGGCCTGTCCGTGTGGGCCCAGCTGCGCCGCACGCACCCCGGCATCGTGCTGGTGCAGGCGCCGCTGGCGGTGCTGCTGCTGGTGGTGGCGCTGGTGTAGCGCGATGGCAGCTGATTAATTGATCAGCTTTAACCCGGGCGGCAGCGCCTCGCCCAGCATGCGCCGGGTCGCCGCCTCGTCCAGTTGCGTGACTTCGCTGACCATGGCATGCCACTGGGGCGGGGCGCCGACGTCTTTCAGGCGCGCCAGCACCGTGGCGCGCAAGTCGTCGGCGATGTCGCGCGAGCGGTCGCCCGTCATGCGCGCCAGGTGGGCGGCGGCAAAGGCGGCCGGCTCGGTCTTTTTCCAGTCCAGCGCCAGCAGCACGGCGAGCCACTCGGCCACGGTGGCGCTGTCGACCACTTCGTGCGCGCTGCCGTGGAAGGGCTGGCGCGCGCCGACCCTGGCCAGCGCCCACAGGGTATTCGTGTCCGCCGTATCATCCTTCTTGCCGGCCTTGTCCAGGCGTTTCAACAGCCAGGCGCCCACTTCGGCCTTGTAGGCGCCGGGAATGCGCTCCAGCGAGGCGCCCAGGCGCAGCATGTCGTCGTCGCTGCCGTTGACGAGGGTGACGGGGCGGCTGCCCCGCTGCGCCGCATCGGCTTGCAGGTTGAAGGCGAAATCGTCGAGCAGGCGTAATTGCTGCTCCGAGCTCAGGCCGCCGGCCACCCGGCGCCACAGGGTCCACCATTCGGCGCACACCTGGCTGTCCTTGTGGTGTTGCACGCCCGTGTCGAACATCGCCCACAGCTGCTCGATGCGCCACGGGTCCAGCGCGTCGCCATAGCCGGGACGCAGGCAGTAGCCGGCCAGGTTCAGCCAGACCCGCTCATGCTCGGCAGAGCGGCGCCGGCCGCGGGCACGCAGCATGAGGGCGTCGAACAGCTGGCGCAGCAGTGGCGTATCCCAGCTTTCGCGCCCGCCCAGCCCCCGTTCCAGGTGCTGGCGCAGCTGGCGCACATCTTTTACGTCGACCTTTTGCGCCTTGCCGCCGAAGATGCGCTCGATCTTCTCGATGGCTTCCTTGACGCGCGGCGAGACGGCTTGAGTCTCGCCATCGCCTTGCTCTTCCTTGCCAGCGCGCAACTGGAATTCCAGCAGCCAGCGCTGGCTTGCATCGGCTGCGGCCACGCAATGCACTTCCAGGGTGCCCACTTCCGTCATGACCGTTGCCAGTTGGACGGTGATGTCGCGCTTGTCATTGCCGCCATCCCTGGCGTGCAGCACGCTGGCCAGCGGCGGCAGGCGCAGGTAGTCGCCCGCGTCCAGGTCGACGAGGTCGCCCAGTTGCGGCGGCGTGCCCGTTTCCGCGATCGAGGACGCCAGGTGGAAGCGCACGGGCCGGCCCAGGCGCAAGGCGAACAGGCGCTCCGTCAGGCGGATTTCTTCGCCGCTGGCGCTGCCGCGGGGCAGGATGCACACGGCGCGCCGCTCCTTGCCCGCTTCGCCCAGCACGAGGAAATAGCTGCGCGGCGAACCGCCGCCGATGCGCGGCGCCTGGCCGCGCCGGGCCAGCGCGTAGGCGACGGCGCCGCGCGCCACGGCCACGTCGGGATTGTCGTTGTGCAGGATGGTGAGGGGCGCGCCGCGCCAGTGGGCGAGCGTCTCGGCCAGGCGGCGCGCCAATGCGTCGGCGCGGAACACGCCGCCATTGAGCAGCAGGGTGTCGGGCAGTGCGCCCGCATGCTGTTGCAGAAAGCTGGCCAGGTGGCGCGTGATGGCCGCGTCCTGCGCATACGGCAGGCCGAATTCGACGATGCCGGCGCGGCCTTTTTTTGCCGTGTCGCCCAGCGCCACCTTCGGGAAGAAGCCGTCGACCACCATGGCCGCCACTTCCTCGCGCGCGAGGTCAACGGAACGGCTGCCGCCGATCAGGCGCGATCCCGCACCCAGCAGGGTGACGGTGGTGGTCTCTGGCGCGCCGCTGGAGAGCAGCAGCTCCTTGGCGGCGCGGCAGCGCTCCATCAGCTGCGACAGGCGCGCGGCCGACAGCTTCATGCCGCCTTCGCTGCCTTGCGCCATGCGCGTTTCCACCAGATGGGCCAGCGCCAGGTCCATATTGTCGCCGCCGAGTATCAAATGGTTGCCCACGCTGCTGCGCGTGAGCTGCGGTTCGCCATCGTCGCCGAAGGCCACGTCGATCAGGCTGAAATCGGTGGTGCCGCCGCCCACGTCGCACACCAGGATGCGGCGCGTATCGGCCAGGTCCGCGCGCAGGGTGGCGCGCCGGCGCTGCAGGAAGTCATAGAAGGCCGCCTGCGGCTCTTCCACCAGCCGCAAGGCGGGCAAACCGGCCATGCGGGCCGCTTCCAGGGTGAGTGCGCGCGCACCCTCGTCGAACGAGGCGGGGATGGTCAGCACCAGTTCCTGCTGCGCCAAAGGAGCGTGCGGGAAGCGGTGGTTCCACGCGGCGCGCACGTAGGCCAGGTAGCTGGCGCTGGCCGCCACGGGCGACACCCTGGCCACGTCGGCATCGGCGCCCCAGGGCAGGATGGGCGCCTGGCGGTCCACGTTCGCGTGCGACAGCCAGCTCTTGGCGCTGGAAACGAGCCGGCCCGGCACCTGGGCGCCCAGCTGGCGCGCCAGCGCCCCGAGCACGGCATGCTCCGGGTCCTGCTGCGGCCAGGGCAGCTGCAAGTCGCCCGCCGCCAGCTCGCCGGCAGCGGGGTGGTAGCGCAGGGACGGCAGCAGGGGGCGTGCGCCCACTTCGCCGGGAGCGACCAGCTGCTCGATGGCGAACAGCTCGATGCCCGCCTGCGCATTGGCCGCATCGGCCGCATTCGCATAGGCGACCACCGTATTGGTGGTGCCCAGGTCGATGCCGACCAGGAAGGCCGGCTTGCCCGCAGCGCTGCGCATGCCTATTGCTGCGGCGTGCCGCGCACGTCGAATTCCACCTTCCAGCGCTCGGCGCCGTCAGGGGAAACGGCCAGCAGCTCCAGGGTGCCCGCTTCCGTGACACGCGCATGCAGCTTGACCTGCACCACGTCGCCGGCCGAGCGGCCTTCGGCGGACAGGGTCGCCTGGATTTCGCTCAGCTCCTGCAACTCGTCGGGGCCCCAGAAGTCCAGCAGGTCGCCGATCTGGTCGTTGCGGCGCGTGGACGAGGCAAAGAAGCGGAAGTGCACGGGTTCGCCCACCACCAGGCCGAATTGCTGGCCCGGCAGTTCCAGTTCACTGCCTTCTTCCATGCCGAACGGCGCCACGCACAGGGCCTGGATCGGCGGTTCCATGCCGGGGATGGCCGGCATGGCCGATTCGATGGCGACATAGAAGGCACTGGCCGTGCCGCCGCGGATGCGCACGCCATGGCCGCGCCGCACGTAGCTGTAGTAGGCGGCGCCACGGGCCACGGCCAGGTCCAGGTCGGCCCCGGCCAGCATGCGCGCCGGTTCCGCGCCTTCCATGTACAGCCAGTCGTTGACGGTGGCCAGGATGCGCTGGACCAGCAGGTCGGACTTGAAGACGCCGCCGTTGAACAGCACGGCGGTCGGGTGCAGGAAGCTGGCGTCGGCCGACTGGCGGCCCGCGAACCCTTCCAGTTCGGACGTCGCCGCCACTTGCCGGCCCAGGAAGGCCGCCAGGTGGCGCGTGATGGCCGCATCCTGCGCATACGGCAAGCCCAGTTGCGTCAGGCCGGCGCGCGTGCGCACGGCAGGGCGGCTCGACGCTTCCACCTGCGGGAAGAAGCCGTCGAGGATGAAGGTGGACACTTCCGCGCGTGTCAGTTCCGTGCGGATGGAGCCGCCGATCAGCTTGGAGCCGCGGCTCGGCACGACGATGGGCGCCGTGTCCAGGCCGCTGTCGGCCAGCAGGCTTTCCTTGGCGCTGCGGCAGCCATACGTGAGCGCACGCATCTGCCAGGCGTCCAGCTGGGTGCCGTTGGCGGCGAGTTTACGGGCCACCAGGTGGGCCAGGGCCAGGTCCATATTGTCGCCGCCCAGCAGGATGTGTTCACCGACGGCCACGCGGTGCGGTTCCAGCACGCCGTCGCGTTCGAGCACGGCGATCAGCGAAAAGTCGCTGGTGCCGCCGCCCACATCGACGACCAGGATGATGTCGCCCGGCTTGACTTCCTTGCGCCAGCGGCCTTCGCTGGTCTGGATCCAGCTGTACAGGGCCGCCTGCGGCTCTTCCAGCAGGGTCAGCGAAGCGTAGCCGGCTGCCTGCGCCGCTTCCATCGTCAGCTCGCGCGCGGCCGGGTCGAAGGAGGCGGGGATGGTGACGGTGATTTCCTGCTCGGCGAACGGCGCTTGCGGGTGGGCGTGGTCCCAGGCCTGGCGCAAGTGCGTCAGGTAGCGCGTGGCAGCCGTGATGGGCGAGATGCGCGGCACCTCGGCCGGTGCATCGTTCGGCAGAATGGCCGCGCGGCGGTCCACGCCCGGGTGGCACAGCCAGCTTTTCGCGCTCGACACGAGACGGATGGGCGTGGTGGCGCCGCGGCTGCGAGCCATCTCGCCGACGACGAACGGCGCTTCCGCTTCCTCGGTGACCCAGGGCAGGGCCAGGTCGACCGCCGCCACTTCATCGGCGTGGGGCAGGTAGACGAACGACGGCAGCAGCGACAGGTCTTCCACGGTGCCCGGCGCCGACAGTTGCGGCATCTTCAGCACGCCGTGGCTGGACTTTTCGCCGTCGCTCTCGACCAGGTTCACATACGACAGGGCGCTGTGCGTGGTGCCCAGGTCGATGCCGATGGCGTAGCGCGGGCTTGGGTTGGTTTGATCGCTCACAGTTCCACCTCTGCCGGGGCCAGGATGGCGGCGTCGTGCTGCGGGCTCAGTTTCGGCAGGCGCACGCTGGAGGCGCGCCAGCCGCGGTGGCTCAGGGTGCCCGTGAATGGGGCGGAACCGACCACGTTGCCCGTCAGGCGCACGCTGGCCGAGTCAAAGCCTTCCTGCAGCACGATGCGGCTGCCTTCGGCTTCCTGGCGCACGGCGTCGATGGTGAAATACTCGCGCATGACCTTGGCGCAGCCTTCATGCACGACGCGGGCGGCCGCGCCGATGTCCGCATCGGCATGGCTGCCCAGGTTTTCCTGGGTGAAGTCGATCAGGCGCGCTTCGCGCTGCAGCAGGGCCAGCAACTGCAGGGCCGCGTCCGGCGTGGCTTCCTTCAATATGACGGGGGCGGCGGCCGGCGTCGGCACGGGGGCTGGCGCCGGGGCAGGGGCTACTGGCGCCACCGGGGCGGCCTCGGGCAGGGACAGCTTTTCCACGCGGGCGGCATAGGCGGCGTCCGACAGGGTGCTGAAGAAGGCGCCGAAAGCCAGCGGGACTCGGCGCCAGAACGATGGATGGGACGATGAAGTGCTCATAGGAACTCGTTTCTCTGATCTGTAGGGAGGCGTCGGCGGCGGGGGCCGCTTCGCAGGGTAGTGCATGTGCCGCGCCCATATGGCCGGCTGCGTTTGCCCGCATGATACCAGCTACCGGGCCGCCGCCAAAGTCGCCGCCCCCGGCGCAGCCAGCCTGGCACGTGGATTTTCTTTGTTCCTGCGCAAAGAAACGGTGAATTGCGCGCCGCTTCGACTAAAATCGCGCATTATCTTTTCGCATTGCCTTTATGCCATGTCTACCGACTTTTCCCCGTATTTAGCCAGCAGCCTGCATATCGACAGCGACCATCCGGCCGTGCGCGCCAGGGCGGCCGCACTGGCGGCAGGCGTGTCGGGCGATGCCGCCATCGCCGCCCGCTGCTTTGCCTTCGTGCGCGACGAGATTGCCCACAGCTGGGATTACCAGCGCAATCCCGTCACCTGCCGCGCGTCCGACGTCTTGCAGCATGGCACAGGCTATTGTTATGCGAAGAGCCATCTGCTGGCTGCGCTGCTGCGCGCCAACGGCATTCCTGCCGGCCTGTGCTACCAGCGCCTGGCCGTGGGCGAGGCGGGGCCGCCGTTCTGCCTGCATGGCTTGAACGCCGTGTATTTGCAAGACTACGGCTGGTACCGCATCGATGCGCGCGGCAACAAGCCGGGCGTCGACGCGGCGTTCGTGCCGCCACGCGAGCAGCTGGCTTTTCCCGTGCTGGCGCCGGAGGAGCGCGATTTGCCGGAAATCTGGGCGGAACCATTGCCGCAGGTGGTGGCGTCCTTGACGGGCCATGCGACCGTGCAGGAGGTGGCCGCGCATCTGCCCGATATCGAACTGCTGCCGCAGCATCTATAACTAGAAGAAAGAAATCATGAAAAAAGTCTCTATATGTCTGTTCGGACTGTTGCTGCTGGCCGGTTGCGGGAAGGCAAACCGCTCTGTCCAGCCCAGCGATACGCGCGTGGCCACAGAGGGTAAAGGGCAAGATTACCTGGCCTACGAACATAACGTCGACGTGATGGCAGGGGAGGCGCAGATACGGCCCCTGTACGAAAAAGTCGTGGCCGCCTGCAAGGCCGATACGGAAAACGGATGCCTGCTGCTCGATTCCAGCATCGATAGCGGCCGCTACGTGCATGCGCGCATCAGCATGCGCGCCAAGCCGGCCGGCATCAAGAAGATGATGGCGCTGGTCGGGAGCGAAGGCGAGATCACCAGCCAGGGCACCAAGGTGGAAGACCTGGGTCGTCCCGTGCTCGACAGCAAGAAACGCCTGGAAATGCTCAAGCAGTACCAGGCGCAATTGCAAGACCTGGAAAAACGCTCGGGCGCGAATGTCGATGCCTTGATCAAGGTGAGCAAGGAGCTGGCCACTGTGCAAGTGGAACTGGAGCAGGCGACGGCGGCCAATGCCTTGTTGATGCAGCGCATCGATACGGACTTGCTGAACGTGGCCATCAGCGCCGAAGGCAAGCAATCGTTCTGGACGCCCGTCAAGCGTGCGCTGGGCAATTTCACGGACAACCTGTCGGAAGGCGTGGCCAACGCCATCACGGCCATGGCCTACATCCTGCCGTGGCTGATTGCTTTCGTGCTGCTGTTCCCGCTGGGGCGCAAGGGCTGGCGCCGCTTGAAAGGCGTGCCGCGCAAGGATTGATGGATAGGGATGGATGCGGCGACGCACCGTTTTACGGCAATTTGAAACCTGGCTGCACAGTCCTTGTGCAGCCAGGTTTTTTTTCGTGCGGCGCCGGCCCCGTGCACCATGGGGGACACCTGCTGGCGCTGGCATGCATTCTGCTTTAACAACATCGTATGCCCAGCTCGACCCCCACGAACCCATCACAGGAGTCCCCATGTCACGACGCATCATCCTGAAAGCGGCCGCCGCCGGCGCACTGGCCCTGGCCACGTCCACCTATATGCAGGCAGCCCTGGCCGCCGACACGATCAAGGTGGGCATCCTGCACTCGCTGTCGGGCACCATGGCCATTTCCGAAACGTCGCTCAAGGATGTGGCGCTGATGACGATCGCCGAGATCAATGCCAAGGGGGGCGTGCTGGGCAAGAAGCTGGAAGCCGTCGTCGTCGACCCCGCGTCGAACTGGCCGTTGTTTGCGGAAAAAGCGCGCCAGCTGGTGGCGCAGGACAAGGTTGCCGTCGTGTTTGGCTGCTGGACGTCCGTGTCCCGCAAATCCGTCTTGCCTGTGTTCAAGGAGCTCAACAGCCTGCTGTTCTACCCGGTGCAATACGAGGGCGAGGAACTGGAAAAGAACGTGTTTTATACGGGCGCCGCACCGAACCAGCAGGCGATTCCCGCCGTGGAATACCTGATGAGCAAGGATGGCGGCGGCGCCAGGCGCTTCGTGCTGCTGGGCACGGATTACGTGTATCCGCGCACCACCAACAAGATCCTGCGCGCCTTCCTGAAAAGCAAGGGCGTCAAGGATAGCGATATCAGCGAGGTCTACACGCCGTTCGGCCATGCCGACTATCAAACCATCGTGGCCAACATCAAGAAGTTTTCCACGGGCGGCAAGACGGCCGTCATTTCCACCATCAATGGCGATTCGAACGTGCCGTTCTACAAGGAACTGGGCAACGCGGGCTTGAAGGCCACGGACGTGCCCGTGGTGGCGTTTTCCGTGGGCGAGGAAGAGCTGCGCGGCATCGATACCAAGCCCCTGCTGGGGCATTTGGCGGCCTGGAATTATTTTGAATCCGTCAAGAACCCCGTGAATGCGGCGTTCATCAAGCAGTGGAAGGCGTACGCGGTGGCGCAAAAGTTGCCGAACGCGGGTTCCGTGGTGACGAACGACCCCATGGAAGCGACCTATGTGGGCATCCACATGTGGGCGCAAGCCGTGGAAAAAGCCAAGTCGACGGACACGGACAAGGTGATCGCCGCCATGGCGGGCCAGAGCGTCAAGGCGCCATCGGGCTTTACCCTGACCATGGACCCGACCAACCACCACTTGCACAAGCCCGTGATGATCGGCGAGATCAAGGCTGACGGGCAATTCAATGTCGTGTGGAAAACCAAGGAACCGATACGCGCCCAGCCGTGGAGCCCGTATATCAAGGGCAATGAGGGCAAGCAGAAGCTGTAGGCGCTAGCTATGTAGGCGCTATTCACCCACCCGCAAATGCCGGGGTCGGACCCTGAGGGACTAGGCGTCCCCATCCGACCCCAGTCCTCGCCTTTGGGGTAAGCATAGATCCCTGTGCAGTCATTCTTTGGAACGCAAATGCAGCTCCTCTTCAAACTGCTGGTCCTCGCCTGCCTGTGCCTGTCGTCCATGGCGCATGCCGCCATCCCTGCGGACCTGCTCAAGCCGCTATCCGGCGACGACCCCGATACCAGGATCGCCGCCGTGGCGCAGATCGCCGCCCTGGCCACGCCCGAGGCGGCCAAGGTTCTGCAAGCCTTGCAGGACGACGCCTTGTATGCGGCGCCCGATGGCAAGGTCTACATCGTCGATGGCGAGCAGGCGTATGACCCGGCAAGCGGCAAGCGCGTGCCGCTGCCTGACGGCATCGATGGCGTGATGGTCAACAACCGCTTGCGCGCGGCCGTGGCCGGCGCCCTGTCGGGCTTGCAGCTGCTGGCGCCGGAGCGCGCCCAGCGCCTGGCCGCCGCGCAAGCTTTGCAAAAGGCAGTCGATCCCGCCCAGCTGCCCCTGATCCGCGCCGCGCTGGCGCAGGAGAGCGACGCCGACATCAGGCAGATATTGCAGGTGCTGATCGCCAGCGCCAACCTGCATGCGCCCGACGCGGCCACGCGCAAGGCCGCCGTGCAGGCGTTGGCTGGTAGCAGCGATGCGCGCCTGCTGCCCGCGTTGCAAGCCATGCTCGATACAGGACCGGATGGCAAGGCCGGCGAGCCTGACGAGGGCGTGCAGCTGGCCGCCATCGAGACCATGCGCCAGATCAAGGGACGTGTGCAGCGCATGGAATTTGCCGGCAATGTGTTTTATGGCATTTCCCTGGGCAGCGTGCTGCTGCTGGCCGCGCTGGGCCTGGCCATCACGTTTGGCTTGATGGGCATCATCAACATGGCCCATGGCGAGTTGCTGATGATAGGCGCCTACACGACGTATCTGTGCCAGCTGTTCTTCCGCACCTATCTGCCCGGCCTGCAGGACGCCTACCTGCTGGCCGCCTTGCCGGCCGCTTTTTTCGTCTCCGGCCTGGTGGGCGTGGTGCTGGAACGCACGGTCATCCGCTGGCTGTATGGCCGGCCGCTGGAAACCCTGCTGGCCACCTGGGGCATCAGCCTGATCCTCATGCAGCTGGTGCGCACGATCTTCGGCGCGCAAAACGTGGAAGTGGCCAATCCCGCCTGGATGTCGGGCGGGGTGACCGTGCTGGGCGGCCTCGTGCTGCCGTACAACCGCTTGGCCATCATCGCCTTTGCCATCGTGGTCGTGGCGGCCGTGTGGCTGATCCTGAACAAGACGCGGCTGGGCCTGTTCGTGCGGGCCGTCACGCAAAACCGCCGTATGGCCGATTGTGTGGGCGTGGCAACGGGCAAGGTCGACATGCTGACCTTCGGCCTCGGTTCCGGCATCGCGGGCCTGGGCGGCGTGGCGCTGTCGCAGCTGGGCAACGTGGGGCCGGACCTGGGCCAGAGCTACATCGTCGATTCCTTCATGGTGGTGGTGCTGGGCGGCGTGGGCCAGCTGGCCGGCACCGTGATCGCCGCGCTGGGCCTGGGCGAAGTGAACAAATTCCTCGAACCGGTGGCGGGCGCCGTGCTGGCGAAGATCGCCATTTTGGTCTTCATCATCATCTTTATCCAGCGCCGGCCCCAGGGCCTGTTTGCCATGAAGGGACGCAGCGTCGAATGATTAACTCACTCCGAAGCAAGGAGGGCCTGTTTACCAGGCCCGTGTGGATGGCCATCGCTGGGTGCACGGTGCTGGCGGCGCTGTTGCCCATGTTTAATCTGATGTTTGCCGAAGGCCATGCGCTGCACGTGTCCGCCTACACGGTGGCGCTGGTGGGCAAGTTCATGTGCTACGCGCTGGCGGCGCTGGCGCTGGACCTCGTCTGGGGCTACACGGGCATCTTGTCCCTGGGCCATGGCGTATTCTTTGCGCTGGGCGCATATGCGCACGGCATGTATCTGATGCGCGCCATCGGCGACCAGGGCCAGTACCACAGCAGCTTGCCCGACTTCATGGTTTTTCTCGACTGGAAAACCTACCCATGGTACTGGGCGTTTACGGAACATTTTTGGTACTGCATGGCCCTCGTCGTGCTGGTGCCGGGCGTGCTGGCCTTCGTGTTTGGTTACTTTGCGTTTCGCTCGCGCATCAAGGGAGTGTATTTTTCCATCATCACGCAAGCGATGACGTATGCGTTCATGCTCTTGTTTTTCCGCAACGACACCGGCTTTGGCGGCAACAACGGTTTCACGGATTTCAAGACCATTCTTGGTCACAGCATCACGGCGCCTGCCACGCGGGCCGTGCTGTTCCTGCTGACCCTGGCCTTCCTGCTGGCCGCGCTGGTGGGCGCGCGCGCCATCGTCCGCTCGAAGCTGGGGCGGGTGCTGCAGGGCGTACGCGACAGCGAGGCACGCTTGATGTTCCTCGGCTATAACCCGCTGTGGTTCAAGCTGTTTGTGTGGACTTTATCCGCCGTGCTGTGCGGCATCGCCGGCGCCCTGTACGTGCCGCAGGTGGGCATCATCAATCCGTCGGAAATGTCGCCCGCCAATTCCATCGAGATGGTCGTGTGGGTGGCCGTGGGTGGACGCGGCACCTTGCTCGGTCCGATTCTGGGCGCCTTCACCGTCAACGGTCTGAAAAGCTGGTTCACGGCCGCCTTGCCGGAACTGTGGCTGTTCGCGCTGGGCCTGCTGTTCATCGGCGTGACCCTGTTCATGCAGCAAGGCATGCTGGGTGTATTGAATAAAATCAAACGCAAGTCCGCCGTGCCAGAGGAGGCCGCATGAGCATCCGCATGCTGCCAGGCATGGCCAGCGCCGAAGCGGGCCCCACGTATGCGCGCGTGAAGGGCGAGGGCGTCGATACGACGCATGGCGCCATCCTGTACCTGGAAGATATCAGCGTATCGTTCGACGGCTTCAAGGCCATTAATAAACTGAGCCTCGATATTTCCGTGGGCGAGTTGCGCTGCATCATCGGTCCGAATGGGGCGGGCAAGACCACCATGATGGACGTGATTACCGGCAAGACGCGCCCCACGTCGGGCACGGCCTGGTTTGGCCAGACCATGAACCTGGCCACCATGACGGAAGCGCAGATTGCCCACGCGGGCATCGGCCGCAAGTTTCAGCGCCCCACCGTGTTCGAGCAGCATACGGTGTTCGACAACCTGGAACTGGCCATGAAGGTGGACAAGCGCGTGGCGCCCACCCTGTTTGCGCGCCTCACGTCCGAGCAGGCAGGCAAGATCGAAGCGATCTTGCGCTTGATCCGCCTCCATGGCCACGAGGGGCGGCTGGCCGGCTTGCTGTCGCATGGGCAAAAGCAGTGGCTGGAAATCGGCATGCTGCTGATGCAGGAGCCGCAGCTGATTTTGCTCGACGAACCGGTGGCCGGCATGTCGGATGCGGAAACGGCGCGCACGGCGGAATTGCTCAATGAATTGCGGGGCAAGCATTCCATCATGGTGGTCGAGCACGACATGGGATTCGTCACGGAGATTGCGCAGCAGGGCATCGTGACCGTGCTGCATGAGGGCGCCGTGCTGGCCCAGGGCCGCATGGACCAGGTGCAGGCGGACGAGCGCGTCATTGAAGTCTATCTGGGAAGGTAATAGGGGAGATCACAGACTATGCTGGAAGTGCAACAGTTGAATCAATACTATGGCTCCTCGCATACCTTGCGCGGCATCGATTTGTCGGCGCGCAAGGGCGAATGCCTGGCATTGCTGGGCAGGAATGGCGTGGGCAAGACGACCTTGCTGAAATGCCTGATGGGCGTGCTGCCCGTGGCGCAGGGCCAGGTGCTGTTCCATGGCCGCGACATCACGAAGCTGGCGCCGCATGCGCGGGCAAAGCTGGGCATCGCCTACGTGCCGCAGGGGCGCGACATCTTTGCGCGCCTGACGGTCGAGGAAAACCTGCTGATGGGCATGGCGGTGAAGCGGGGCAGGGCAGCCTCGCGCATCGACCCGCACGTGTATGAACTGTTTCCCGTGCTCAAAGAGATGCTGCAGCGGCGCGGCGGCGATTTGTCGGGCGGACAACAGCAGCAGCTGGCCATCGCCCGCGCCCTGCTGGCCGAGCCGCAGTTGATCATCTTCGACGAGCCTACGGAAGGCATCCAACCCTCCGTCATCAAGGATATCGGCCGTGTGATCCGCTTGCTGAAACAGCGCGGCGACATGGCCATCGTGCTGTGCGAACAGTATTTCGACTTTGCGCGCGAGCTGGCCGACGAGTTCATCGTGCTGTCGCGCGGCAGCGTCGTGGCCAGCGGCAAGGCGGCGCAGATGGATGGCGAGGAGGTGAAGCGGCACCTGGCCGTGTAGGCGTTCTACACCAGCTGCAGCCACCCCAGCACGGCGCCGGCCGCCAGCAGCCACAATAGATGGATTTTCGTGCGCCAGATGATGAGGCCGGCCACGATGGACAGGCTCCACAGGGGCCAGTCGGTGCTCCATCGATGGTTGGCGCCGCCCAGTATCATGCCCGTGGAAATGAGCAGGGCGACGACGATGGGCGCCATGCCTTGCTTGAACGCGCGCACGGGGCGCAGGTCGCGGTTGCGGTAGCCCCACTGGGCCGCCACGTAGGTGAGGGTGGTGCTGGGCAGCATGATGCCCACCATGGTCACCAGCACGCCCAGCCAGGCGGCGGCATAGCTGCCCGCGTTCATGCCCACGTTCCAGCCCATCAGGGCGACGAACAGCACGTTGGGCCCTGGTGCCGCTTGCGCGATGGCGATCGATTCGTTGAACTGCGCCTGCGTCAGCCAGCCGTGCTGCTCGACGAGGAAACGGTGCATTTCCGCCGTGGTGGAAATGGCGCCGCCGATCGACATCAGCGACAGCATCAGGTAATGGCCGAACAGGTTCAGCCAGTCGCCCGTGCTCAAGACCAGTTGCAGGGGCGGCGTCATGCGGCCAGCTTCCGGTAGGTGAGCAGGCAGCCGATGCCGCCCAGGCCCAGCAGGATGTACAGCAGGGGCCAGCGGAAGACCGCCACCATCAGCACGCCCAGCACGACCAGGGGCAGGGTCAGCCACAGGGGCAGCGGATGCTTGCCCAGCGCGGCGGCCAATTTTATGCCCGTGGCGGCGATCATGCCGGCCGAGACGGCCGCCATGCCGCGCAGCGCGCCCGCCATGTGCGCATTGTCGCCAAAGCGCGTGTACAGCACGCCCAGCACCAGCACGATGACGAGCGGCACGGCCAGCATGCCGGCCAGCGCCGTCAATGCCCCTTTCAAACCGAAATAGCGCCCGCCCACCATCAGCGACAGGTTGACCACGTTGGGGCCGGGCATGATTTGCGCGACGGCCCAGTCTTCCAGGAATTCTTCCTGCGTCAGCCAGCGCTTGCGCTCCACCATTTCGCGCTGGATCACGGCCAGCACGCCGCCGAATCCCTGCAGGGCCAGCCAGGTGAACGAGAAGAACAGGTCGGCAAGCGAGGCGGGTTGCGGGCGGGGAAGGTCGGGCGGGAGGGGCGAAGGCGAAGGCATGGCTGATTATCGCCGTGGCCGATCGCGCTTGTCCATCGCTTTCGGCTGAGCTCGTGCCTGCAAGAAAAAACCGTGGCTCATGTTTCCCTGCCATTGACATCGAGAATTTATCAGCAATACTTTGATCGGCAACATGACCGCTGTCCCTGTCCGCGCTGGCGCGGTTCGCACCGCTACGCCGTCTCCCTCCGTTCCGTCCCCCTACGCAGGAGTTGTTCACCATGCCTAATTCCACAGAAACGCTGCATATGCCCGTCAAGACCGTGGTGCTGCATGCCCGGGTCGATCAAAAGATGTCCGATATCGTCAACCTGGGTATCGCCGTGCAGGCTGCCTTTAGTACCTTGTGCGCGCTGGAATACCTGAAGTCATACAATATCGCGCCCGAACTGATCGAACGCGTGCTGCTGCATCCGGAGCAGCGCCGCCAGACCGTGCATTGAATATCCGCACGGCAACTGTGTTGCTGGCATCGCTAGTCCGCTGTTGTCGGATTGATCACTACGGCTCAGTTATGCACAAATGATGGGTTAGCGAAATTGGCGAAATAATTTTCTTGTGATTATGTGTGAGTTTCTAAGTGTTTGATTTTAATAGGATTTATTTTTGCTGTTTGATTGAGCAGTTTATTGAAAGCCGCACTGGCTGTGGCTTTGAGGCCTGTCAATAGGCGCTTATCCACAAAGATATCCACAGTCCGTGTGGATATCTGAAAAAGCGCTTAACAATCCGCCACTTAGATAATGACGGCCGTTCGGCGCAGCGGATGGCGCATCCGTGCCGGTCAAAATGGGGTGCGGGACAAGCCTGTATGCCCATCCAGTGCTCTTGTTTTATGACTAAAAGTAGCGGCCGATGCTCAGGGCGTGCCGCCGGCCGGCGCCGGTGGCGCTTCGCCGCACTGGGCCAGGGCGGCAGCGAGGCTGGCGACCTGTTGCTGGGCTTCGCGCAAGCTGGCGTAGGTGCGCAGCGAGGCGATGACGGTGGTGAACAACTTGCGCGTGGTCAAGTCGGTCTTGCACCAGAAATCGTTGATGTCGTAATCGATGATGATGCGGTGTTCCAGCGCCTGGCCGGGCTGGCCTGTGCGCAGGATGATGCGAACGGCGCTGTTGTGCAGTTCTTCGCGCACCTGGCGCGCCACTTGCAGCCCGGCATCCTGGGTTTCCATGATCACATCGAGCAGCACCACGGCGATGTCGGGCGTGCTGCGCAGCAAAGCCAGCGCCTCGGCGCCCGAGTACGCATGCAAAAAGCTCAGCCTGCGTCCCTGGAAGCTGGCCTGGCTGAGGGCGAACTTGGTCACCACGTGCACGTCGACATCGTCGTCGACGATCAGCACGCGCCATGGCGCTGCGGTGACCGGTTCTGCCGCCGCATCTGGCTTCTCGAGCGGGTCGTCGACCAGCCAGTCGGGTTCGTCCGCCCCCTTGGCGGCGCTGTCGCTATCCATATTCATGCGTTTATCCACCTTTGATCGTGCTCGCTCACTCCACACTATGCCAGTCTGCGGGGTTTGTCAAAACAATGCTGTTCAGGCAAGACGGCCTGGCGCCAGCTTGCCTGATGCACCGCAAAATATATTTTCATGATGGCCGAGCAGCTTTGCGCTAGCGCAAAAGCATGATTCTAAGTCATTGATTTCATTGGGGTAAAAAATTGCCTGTGAAATCAGCAAATTGTTGAAACCCGCATCAATGCTGGTGTTGCGGCTTGTCAAGAGGGGCTTATCAACAACTTTATCCACAGTTGCTGTGGATATCTAAAAAAGCCGTGCAAAAACCGGGGCTTAGCGCCCGTTCGTGAGACTGCGGGAGAAGCTTTCATGCCGCCAGCCCCAGCCCGCCCAGCTGGGCAAACGCATGCAGGAAGCGCTGCTTGGCTTCGGCCGGTCCCATGGCTTCGATTATACCGGGCAAGGGCACGATGCCGTCAAGGTAGGCCCAGCGTTCGGCCGAATGGGGCATCAGGTCGCGCTTTTCCGTGGCCAGCGCGATCAGGTCGGCCCGCTTGATGGGCGCGTAATCGGAAAAATCCAGGCCATAGGTGGCAGCGATGATGGCGCTCACCTTGTCTTCCAGCGCGGCAAACTCCGGCAGCAGCACTTTCAAGGGCTTCACCATGTCGCCCAGGTAGGCTTCGGCCGCGTCATGCAGCAGGGCGGCCAGGCGCAGATGGGGCGGCACCAGCCCGGCGACGATCAGGCTGTGCTGGGCGACCGAATAAAACACCTGCGTCTGTCCATTGAAGCGGCACTGGTAGGCGAGGCCGTGGGCGATGTCTTCGATGGCGACCTTGTCGATATGGGGGCGCAGCGGATAAAAACGGTTGCCGGAATAAGTGGAAACGTAATCGGTAGTAATCATTGCCATGGCGCGGTGCTCGGAACGGTCAGGAGCTTTCATCGTACACCCGATGGCCCGGGCTTGCCCCGTCTGCCGCGTGCAAGCTGTTTCCTGCTGAGCCTATGCATCTTGGCAAATCCTTTAATTTATTTCATATCATTCATTGATATTTCTCAAATACACTGTAGAAATCTTGTTTGAATGAAACTTAAAGGGGGGCAGGGCAATGACGGCGATACCTTCGGCAAGACCTTCGTATATCTATCAGGGCGGTTCGGTGATGATGCACTCGCCGCTGCAATTGAAACAGTCGGAAATGTACGGCTATTTCGTCAGGGGCGACCTGGCGAAGCTGCAGGCGACCGTGAACACCACCCTGAACCAGGTGGCGGGCCGCAAGATGACCCTGAAAGCCCTGTCGCCGTATGTGATGCTGACGTTTACGCGCGTCAACCATGCCGATTCCAGCAACCCCGTCGACCAGGCCAAGGGCTGGATCACGGAAGTCGATATCGTCACCTGGATCATGGTCGGCGAGATGGACGACAAGGGCAAGCTCGCGCATATCTATTGGTATCCGTGCCATATCTTCGTCGACGATGCGATGGCCCTGATCAACGGGCGCGAACTGTTTGGCTATCCGAAATACCTGTGCGAGTACGAGATTCCCGCTGCCGGCAGCGAGCCGCTGCGCTGCTCCGTGGCTGCCAAGGGTTTCCAGCATTTTTCGCCGGAAACGAAACTGGCCCTGCACCCGCTGCTGGAAGTCAATGCCACCGTGCAGACGGGCCAGCATAAGCCCGTCAACAGCTTCCTCGAACTGATCGAGCAGGCGTTCAAGATCTTCCTCTCCATCCCCGATTTCTTCGACATGGACCAGGCCGGCTGGGCCGATATCCTTTCCCTGCTGCGCAACCCCCGCATCGACCAGATCTTCCTCAAGCAATTCCCCGACAGCGCGGGCGTGAAAGCCGTGTACCAGGCCCTGGTGGCCGCGCCGGCCGAGATCAACCGCCTGCACAGCGCGCGCCTGCTGGGCTACGAATACGAATGCACGGTGCACGCGTTCGACAGCTTTCCGCTGGACCAGACCCTGGGCTTGCAACTGGGGCCGCAGGCGGCGATCCTGCCGTTTAATGTGAATTTCGATTTCACGGCCATGCCGGGCGAGGAGCTGGTCGACAATTCCCGCATCGCGCCCGAAAAGATCGCCATCCTGGGCGGCGGCGTGGCGGCCATGACGGCCGCGTATTATCTGACGAACCAGCCGGGCTGGGAAAACCGGCACGCGATCACCGTGTACCAGCTGGGCTGGCGCCTGGGCGGCAAGGGCGCCAGCGGACGCAATGCGCAAGCGGGCCAGCGCATCGAGGAGCACGGCCTGCACATCTGGTTCGGCTTTTACGCGAATGCCTTCAGGATGATCAAGGAAGCCTATGCCAGCCTCGATCGCCCGCCCGGCGCGCCGCTGGCCACCTGGCGCGACGCCTTCAAGCAGCACGACTACGTGGCCCTGTCGGAAGACGTCAAGGGCAAATGGCGCAACTGGTCCATCGTCTTTCCCACCTTGCCGGGCGAGCCGGGCGAGGGCGGCGAAGACATCACCCTGTGGCAGATGGCCATCGCCATGGTGGGGTGGATCGAGCAGTGGATACGCCAGATCCGGCAAGTGGCGGACGCGGACGCGCGCATCGTGCGCGCCAGCGCATCGCAGGGCGAGGGCGTGTGGCCGGGCTGGCTGCGCCGCCTGGCCGACGAAGTGGTGGGGCAGGCCGATGAACTGGGCCTGGACGTGGGCCTGTCCGTGGGCGCGCTGGCGGCGCTGGTGGCCGACCTGGCGCCCGATTCCACGCGCCACGACCAGGCCCGCCACCAGCTGCTGGCCAGCACCCTGAACGGCATCCGCGCCTGGCTGCGCCTGCGCTACCGCGCGCTGATCGACGGCGACGATGAATTGCGCCGCCTGTTCACCTGCCTGGACCTGGGCATCACGGTCATGAAGGGCATGTTCGAGGATGGCGTGTTCAAGAATGGCTTTGACGTCATCAACGACATCGATTTCCGCGCCTGGCTGAAAAAACACGGCGGCGACGAGCAGTTCAGCGTCAATTCGGCGCCCGTGCGGGGCTTCTACGACCTGGTGTTCGCCTACGAGGGCGGCGATTTTTCCAAACCGAACATCGAGGCGGGCACCTTGCTGCGGGCGATGGCGCGCATCGGCCTGGCCTACAAGGGCGGCATCATGTTCAAGATGCAGGCCGGCATGGGCGACACGATTTTCACGCCGCTGTACGAAGTGCTGCGCAAGCGGGGCGTGGAATTCAGGTTCTTCCAGCGCGTGGAAGAACTGGTGCCGGGCGCGGGCGACATCGACAGCATCCGCATCACGCAGCAGGTGCAATTGAAGGATCCCGCCGCTGGCTACGCGCCGCTGGTCGACGTGAAAGGCCTGGCGTGCTGGCCCAGCGCGCCCGATTACACGCAGCTCGATCCCGCGCAGGCGGCCCTGCTGCAGGAGAAAAACGTCAACCTGGAATCGTACTGGAGCGACTGGCCGCAGCAGTACCAGCAGGCGTTCGGCCGGCAGCTGCCCGCCACGGTCCTGAAGAAGGGTATCGACTTCGACAAGGTGGTGTTCGGCATCTCGATCGGCTCGCTGCCGGCCCTGTGCCCGCAGCTGCTGGCGCAAAGCCCGGCTCTGCAGCTGGCGGCGGACAAGGTGCAGACCGTGGCCACGCAGGCTTACCAGGTGTGGCTCAACAAGGATTTGCGTCAGATGGGCTGGACCACGCAGCCGAAAGGCCAGCAGCCCGTGCTGTCGGCCTTCACGGAGCCGTACGACACGTGGGCGCCCATGGACCAGTTGCTGGCGCACGAGGACTGGCCGGCGGGACTGGCGCCGAAGAACGTGTCCTACTTTTGCAGCGCCTTCCCCGTCGACAGCTATCCGCCCGTCACCGACACGGATTTCCCCGCCCGCTGCGCGGCACGCGCCAAGGCGGGCGCGCTGCACCAGCTGGAACGCGAAATCGGCGCCCTGTGGCCCGAGGCGGGCGGGCCCGGCGCGTTTCCGTGGCAATGGCTGGTCGATGCGAAGGCTGGCACGGGGCCGGCGCGCTTCGACAGCCAGTACTGGCGCGCCAATGTCGACCCGTCCGAGCGCTACGTGATGTCGGTGGTGGGCAGCACCCAGTACCGGCTGGCCACCGACCAGTCGGGCTTTTCCAACCTGTTCCTCACGGGCGACTGGATCAGGACGGGCATCAACGCGGGCTGCGTGGAGGCGGCCGTGATGGCGGGCATGCAGACCTCGCGCGCGCTGACGGGGTATCCGGCCGTGATCCAGGGCGAGACGGATTTTTAGTTATTTCGCTATGATGGCGTTTCATTGTTCCCTGCGCGAGCTTGCCCATGAAACGCCTGATGCTGCTATGCCTGGTCTTCGTCCACCTGCACGGGGGCGCCGCGCCGCCCGGCGCGATCGTGCTGTGGCCGGGCGCGCCGCCCGGCGGCGCGGCGCCGGGGCCGCAGCGCGACAGCGCCAAGGGTTCCATCACGCAGGTCGATCAGCCGTATCTGATCGTGCACCGCCCGGCGCAGCCGAACGGCACGGCCATCGTGCTGGTCAGCGGCGGCGGCTATGCGCATATCGAGGCGGGCAAGGAAAGCGGCCCTGCCGCCAGCTGGCTGCAGGCGCAGGGCATCACGGCGTTTGAACTCGTGTACCGCCTGCCGCAGGAAGGCGGCGGGGTGGCCGCGCCATTCCAGGATGGCCAGCGGGCCATGCGCGTGATACGCGCGCGTGCCAAAGAGTGGCGGATCGATCCGGCGCGCATCGGCATGCTGGGCTTTTCCGCCGGCGGGCACCTGGCCGGCATGACGGCCGTCGAGCCCGACGCGGCCCGCTATGCGCCCGCCGATGCGCTCGATGCCGTGTCCGCGCGGCCCGACTTTGCCGTGCTGCTGTACCCCGTGCTGACCATGCAGCCGCCATACGACACGACGCATGCGAAGAAGCAGCTGCTGGGAAGCCACCCCACGCAGGCGGCGCGCGACGCCATGTCCGTGGAATTGCACGTCGATGCGCGCACGCCGCCCATGTTCATTGCGCAGGCGCTGGACGACCCGATTGCACCGCCCGAGAACAGCCGGCTGATGGCCGTCGCCCTGGGCAGCGCGGGCGTGCCCGTGGAGCTGCACCTGTTCCAGCAAGGCGGCCATGGCTGGGGCCTGGGCAAGCGGGGCAGCGAGCCGGCCGCGTGGCCGCAGCTGCTGCTGGCGTGGCTGCAGGCGCATGGCTGGATGCCTCAGGCGCCAGGCTGAACTTCGAGGTCGCGCCGCGCCGCATCCAGCGCCGCGTGGAGCTGCGGCAGGAACTGTTCCACGTTATCGAGCTGGCCGTTCGAGGCCAGGGTTTCCATCTGGTGGCACAGGCTGTGCAGGGTGGGGCGGCTCAGGTAGCCGGCGCTGCCTTTCAAGGCGTGGAAGGCGGCCGCGGCCGCGCTGGCATTGCCGTCGCGCACGGCGTGGCATGCCAGGTCCAGGCGCCGCGGCGCTTCCGTCAGGAACGCTTGCGCGATGCGCTGCAAGTGCTGCGGCGACAGGCCCGCCAGCGGCAGGATGTGCACGGGCGCCGTCATGGGATCGGCCGGTGCGGGCGGCTCGCCGCCGTCCAGGCCGAACTGGCGCGCCAGGTTCTCGTCCTCGCTCGACACGGCCGGCGGCAGGGCGTGGCCGCGCGCCAGCAGCAGGTCGATGATGGCGTCGATTTTCTCGAACAGCAGCGCTTCGTCGACGGGCTTGCTGAGGAAGTCGTCCATGCCGGCGGCCAGGTAGCGCTGCCGGTCATGTTCGCTGGCGTTGGCGGTCAGCGCGAGGATGGGGATGTGCGTGTCGGGAATGGGGAATTCGGCGTTGCCGCCGTCGCGGATCAGGCGCGCGGCCTGTTCGCCGTCCATCGAGGGCATGCGGCCGTCCATCAGCACGCAATCGTAGGCGCCCGTCCCCAGCGCGCGCAGCGCCAGCTCGCCGTTTTCCACGATGGTCACGTCATGGCCCATGCTTTCGAGCAGGGTGCCGATGATGATCTGGTTGGTGCGCACGTCTTCGGCGCACAGGATGCGCAGGCGGCAGGCGTGGCGCGCGTGGCGCTGGGGTCGGCGCGCGTCGGCCGCCGGCGCGCTGCCGTCCTGCAGCGGCAGGGTGAAATGAAAGCGCG
The DNA here is from genome assembly GCF_036231885.1 of Janthinobacterium sp. P210006. Classification (NCBI taxonomy): domain Bacteria; kingdom Pseudomonadati; phylum Pseudomonadota; class Betaproteobacteria; order Burkholderiales; family Oxalobacteraceae; genus Janthinobacterium; species Janthinobacterium sp. P210006. The sequence goes on from NZ_JAZARD010000001.1 coordinate 1,831,599, forward strand.
AACCGATGCCGACGCGGCTTTCCACGCCGATCGTGCCGCCCATCAGTTCGACCAGTTCCTTGCAGATGGCCAGGCCCAGTCCCGTGCCGCCGTAGCGGCGCGTGGTGGAATGGTCGGCCTGCTCGAATTTCTGGAACAGGCGCGGCAAGGTGTCGGCGTCGATGCCGGGCCCCGTGTCGCTGATGATGAAGTCGATTTCGCTGCGGCCGTCGCGGCGCGGCGGCGTGCGGGCGCGCCGCACTTCCAGCAGCACTTCGCCATTGGCCGTGAACTTCAAGGCATTGCCCAGCAGGTTGATCAGGATCTGCCGCAGGCGCGTGGGGTCGGCGCGCACGTAGCGGGGCAGGTCCAGCGCCAGTTCGCGGCGCAGCAGCAGGCTCTTGGCGTCGGCCTGGCCCTGCACGATGCCGGCCGCGTCGCCGACCAGCGCCAGCAGGTCGAAGTCCACGGTTTCCAGGGTCAGCTTGCCCGCGTCGATCTTCGAGAAATCGAGGATGTCGTTGAGGATGGTCAGGAGCGAGACGCCGTTGTGCAGGCCGATGCGCAGGTATTCCTGCGTGCGGCCCTTGACGGACTGGTCGCGCAGGGCGAATTTCAGCATGCCGATCACGCCGGCCAGCGGGGTGCGGATGTCGTGGCTCATGGCCGACAGGAAGTCGATGCGGTGGCGGCTGACCACTTCCGCATGCTCCTTGGCCGTTAGCAGGGCATCGTTGCTGAGGGTGAGCGCCAGGGTGCGTTCCTGCACCCGCTGTTCCAGGTTGTTGCGCAGCAAACGGATCTGGTCGGCCAGGGCAAAGGCCAGCAGCAAGCCGTCGAGCGTGCCGCCGAGCAGGGTCACCAGCTGGGCGTTGGCCACCATGGCCGGCATCAGGCCCAGGTTGGCGGGCAGGATCAGGAAGCCGGGCAGCATCAGGGCGACGAAGGCCAGCACGAAGAAGCGCGCCGGCTGGTAGCCGCGGCGCCAGACGACGATGCCGCAGATCAGCGCCAGCAGCATCCAGATGCTGATGGCGATCGTGGCCAGCGTGTGCGCATACGACAGGGCGAAGAAGCAGCTGGGCAGCAGCAATAGGGGCAGCACGAGGTTGACCTTGCTGATGCGGTACAGCAGGGACGAGTAGTCGCGCAGGCGCAGGAAATGCGTGTAGAACAAAGTGCTGAAGACGGGCAGCAGGAAAAACGGCACGTAATGCAGCTGCAGCAGGTGCCAGTCGAACAGGTCGGCAAAGACGTGGAAGGTCATGGCCCAGGCCAGGCCGTACGTGAGCACATACAGCGCGTAATACGCCGAGGCTTTTTCCAGGGTGATGGAAAAGATGAAGAAATTGAACAGGCCCAGTGCCAGCAGGGCGCCGATGGACGCCACCATCAGGAAATTTTCCTTGCCCACCAGCTTGCGGTAATCGTGCTGCGTCTTCACGCCGAACATGGGGGCGCGCGCGTAATAGGGGCTGGAAAAGCGGATCAGGATGTCATACGTGGCGCCTGGCGCCAGCTGCACGTCCTTGCCGTAGTGCAGCAAATATTCATGCGGGCGCTGGTAGCCCGTCAGCAAGGTCTGCGGCGCCGCGTGGGGCCCGGGGCCATACACGTACAGGTCGACCAGGTCGATCAGGGTGTCGTTCGGGTCGATGACCCAGGCCGCGACGTTGCTGTCGTTGCGCACCTGCGCATGCAGCCAGTAGGCGCCGCCGAACAGGTCGACCTGTCCGGCAGGGCGCTGGCGCGCCAGCCAGGCGGGCAGGGCGGCGGCATCGGCAGGCGCTGCTTCATCTCCGGCGAAAAAGAGTTGCCCGCCGCTGCCCAGGTGCGCGATGCCTTGCTTGCTCAGAGGTAAAGGTGCCGCCTGCGCCGCGCCCGCCAGTCCCAGCAGGCTGAATAGAAAACCGAACAGCCAGCCGCATAGCCAGGCGCTGACGCGGGAGCTGGAAGCGCGGTGGCTGGTAGGGGGCGGGAAGGCTGGCATCGATGGGTAGGGTGATGGTCGCGCGGGAACTGGCGGCAACGCCGTTTGCTGTGGAGTGCCCATTTTAATCGACTCTCGGTGGCACACGGGCAATTTCATGTCCTGCCGGCATGGCGCCCGCTCCGGTATCATGTCGCCTTTTGCCTGCGAGTCTTCCATGCTCAGTCCCGACCAGTTCCTGGCCTTCCTGGCCGCCGCCGTCCTCATTACCGCCAGTCCCGGCCCCGACAACCTGATGGTGCTGGGCGTGGGCATGTCGCGCGGGCGCCGCCAGGGCATGGCATTCGGCCTGGGCTGCGCCCTCGGCTGCCTCACGCACACGGTGCTGGCGACCATCGGCGTGTCGGCCCTGCTGGCCGCCTCGCCCGCCGCCTTTACCACGCTGAAAGTGGCTGGCGGCCTGTACCTGGTGTGGCTGGGCATCGGCGCCTTGCGCAGCCGCGGCGGCGCCAAGGTCGATGGCGCGGCGGCCTTGCCCGACGAATCGCTGCTGCGCCTGTTCGGCAAGGGCTTGTTTGCCAACAGTATCAATCCGAAAGTCGTGCTGTTCTTCCTCTCGTTCCTGCCGCAGTTCATCGTCGCGGGCCAGGGCAACGCCAGCTGGCAGACGGCGCAGCTGGGCCTGGTCTTCACGGCGCAGGCTTGCGTGCTGTTCGGCCTGCTCGGCTATTTTTCCGGCGCCGTGGGCCTGTGGCTGAACCGCCGCCCGCGCGCCGGCCTGTGGCTGGACCGCGTAGCCGGCACCATCTTCATCGGCCTGGGCTTGCGCCTGATCCTGGCGCGCTGATCTCTTGCCGGGCGGTAATGCGGAACGCCAGTTCCATCTGGTCCTGCACGGCCATGGCGCCGCCCAGCACGGCGAAGGGCACGATGCCGAAATCGCTCTGTTTTAACAGCAGGCTGCCGCTGGCCTGCAGGCTCCGCCCGTCGGCCGCCGTCTCGATCCGCACGGGCAGCTGCACGGTGCGCGTCACGCCATGCAGGGTGATGTCCGCGTCGAGCACTTCGCCGTCGCCAGTGAGCCGGGCGTCGATACGCCGGGCGTCGATACGTACCCACGGATAGCGTTCGGCCTCCAGCACGCGCACCAGCATGTTGTGGCGCGTGCCCGCGATGGCGTCCGGCGACGGCGTCGTCGTCAGTCCCGCCGCCTGGCGCAGGCTAGCTTCATCCACACTCATCTCGTCGAGCCGGAACTGGAATTGCGCGCGTCCCGGCGCGGGTGCCACGACGCCCTGCAGGGTACGGCTGGCGATCACGTGGTCATGCCCCAGGCGGGCCAGCGCACCGCCGCGCCGCACGGTGATGGTCAGCAGGGATTCCTGCGGGGCGATGTGCAGGATGCGCACGCCCGGCTGCTGCCACGGCGGCGCCTGCATGGCTGGCGTCGCTACGGGCGCCGCCGGGAGCGAGGCAGCGGGCGGCGGGGCAAACGGGCTGCAGGCCGCGAGCAAGGCGCAGGCGCAGGCCAGCAGCAGGCGGCGATGGACATGGGGCATCAATGAGGACTCCTGGCAAAGGGATGGCACGGTAGTGGCGCAGGGCGCGATGGGGCGATAGTAAGCGATCCGGGCACCGGTGCGATAGCCGCGACGCCTGCGCGTCCGTTTTGCAGGACCAATTTCCCCTGCCGCCTGCCCTGTCTTGCAGGGAAATGGACGTGCATGCCGTGAAATTGGTATCAAGAACAGGCGCCGGAAAAAGAATATGCGGCGTGAATATGCGGCGGCGCAGGAGCAAATGGGGAATTTGCCGCGCAGGCAGGGAAAAGACGTATTTCAATAAATACTGTTAATTGGCATTAATAATTTCTTTTGGGAAACAAACTACGCGTTTGATAGTTTCGCATGATTATGTAAATGATAATTTAAATATTATGTCGAGCTAATCAGTATGCAGTAAAAAATAGAATGTCAGCGTGACTACACGATTAATTTGAGGAATGTGTTGCGAAATATCAACGAGATAATTTAATTTCATTGTTGGAAACAAAAAAAGCACTGTTGTCGTACGCTTGAACTGTTACTTGTTCATATAATCATGACAAATAAATGTCATTTTTATATTGTCCTGCATCTTGCAGCGGTACATTTCTTAGCGAACAACATGATCAAAACACACCAGGAAACGGCAGGCCGTTCCGGCCGCCATGCAGCTTTTTCGTCCGCCGGGCGCTATCTGGGCATGCTGGCCGCGCTTGCCGGCCGCAGCCGCTTGCGGCATCTTTCCAAGTGTCATGTTGTGCCGCTGGCGCTCGCTTCCCTGCTGCTGGGCGCCGCAGCGCCCGCCGCCGCACAGGTGTTGTGGGAGGATTACCGCGGCATCGAGCGGGTGCCGGCCAATCCGCCCGCGCCCAATTACAACAACGGCTTCAACGCGGGCAGCACGGGCCGGCTCGCCAGCCTGGCGGCGCTGGCCGCCAATCCCGCCGCCAACGCGGCGCGCACGGGCACCTCGGCGCAGCTGGACTGGGCCAATGGCACGGCCGCCAATCCCGGGCAGCTATGCAACTTCGATACGCAGCAGACGTCGCCTGCCTGCCGGGCCTGGATCATGGGCCGCGTGATGTACACGCTGGTGGTGTTTCCGCAGGCGGGCAATTACAAATTCAGCGTCGCGCACGACGATGACGTGAAGGTGGATTTCTCGACCCAGTATTCGACCAATTACCGCAATACCGTGTACAACGTGGCCGTGGGCAGCGTGGCCGAATATTCGAATAATGAAACGGATTTCCAGAATTTGGCCGGCAATTTCAATAGCGCCACGCCCGGCGGCTGTTATCTGGCCCGCGTCCTGTGGAATAACGTGGGCGGCATCAATTATCTGCACATGCGCTGGACGCGTCCCGACAATGTGACGGAAATTATTCCCGCTGCACAATTGCGCGACCCCAGCCTGGCCAGCTCCTATGCCGACTGTACCAATAGCAAGACGGACCTGGCCGTCAGCAAGGTGGGCCCGGCGCAGTTTTCCGTCGGCAAGCCCCTGAGCTACACCATGAAAGTGTGGAACCGCGGTCCGGCCCTCAGCGCGGGCGCCACCTTCAGCGACGTGCTACCCGCCAGCCTGAGCAATGTCAGCTGGACCTGCGCCGCCAGCGGCAGCGCTTCCTGCGGCACGAAAACCTCGGGTTCGGGCAGCAACAATGTGAGCATTACCATGGGCAACCTGCCCGTGAATGGCGCCGTCAGCGATCCCACCGCGGGCTCCTACCTGACGGTGACGATCACGGCCACGCCGGGCGACGCCGCCAGCATCGTGAATACGGCCAATGTGACCGTTTCGCCCAACGAAACGGATAGCGATCTGAGCAACAACAGCAGCAGCACCACGGCCACCGTCAAAACGAATACCTTGACGGTGCTCAAGGTGCTGGCGCCGGCCAGCGACAGCGGCCTGTTCATCATGAATGCCAACGGCACGGCGGGCGTGCAGGGCGGCAACGGCGCCACGGCCAGCGCCGTGGTACGCGTGGGCAACCTCGCGACGTTTGCGGAAAACGCGGGCACGGCCACCGTGCTGGCCCAGTACCAGAGCAGCTACAGCTGCGTGCGTACGGATACGGCGGCCGTCATTTCCAGCGGCGCGGCCAACGGGGGCAACTTCACCATGCCCGAGGCGCCCGTCACGTGTACTATCAGCAACCGCCGCCTGCAGGCGGACATGCAAGCCGTCACGACGGTGCCGGCCGGTCCCTACAATGCCGGTTCGCCCGTGACGGTGACGGGCGTGTGCACGAACAACGGTCCCGACAGCGCGGCCGCGCCCACCTGCGTGATGAGCGGCTTGCCCGCCGGCGCCACGGCCACCTGCAGCGCGCCCGTGTCGCCGTTCATTCCCGGTTCGCGCATCAATTGCAGTTCCACCTTCAACCTGCCCGCCAGCGGCAGCCTGACGATCACCACCACGGCCGGCGCGAGCACGCTGGACCCCATCCCCGCAAACAACGTCGACAGCGACAGCCTGGGCATCGTCAGCCCGCTCGTGCGCGTGCAAAAAAGCGTCGACAAGACCAGCGCCTTCATCGGCGACACCGTGCAGTGGACCTTGACGGCGAACAATACCGGCACGGGCGCCACCACGGCCATCCTGACCCTGACCGATACCTTGCCGGCCAACCTGGCCAGCATCGTCGTCACGCCCACGGCGCCCGCCACCTGCGCGCCGCTGGCCGGCAACACGCTCAGCTGCAGTGTGCCGGCCGGCCTGGCGCCGGGCGCCAGTGCCGTGGTCAGCCTCACCGGCGTGCCGACGGCGGCCGGCAATTTCGTCAACAGCGTGGCGCCGTCCGGCGGCAATGGCGCCAGCTGCGCCACGGCGGGCGCCTGCCAGACCACCACCGTGGTCAGCAAGGCGCTGGTGGACGTTACCACCACCCTGAACGGCTTTCCCGGCTCGACGAATGCGGGCGATGCCATCAGCGGCACGGTTACCTACCGCAACATGGGACCGGGCGCGGCGGAAAACGTCACATACACGCTGCAATTGCCGCCTGGCTTGACGGGCGTGTCCGTCGGCGGCGTGACGGGTGTGTACAACGCGGGCACGGGTTTCATCGTCCTGTCGGGCCTGCCGCCGAACCTGGCGGCCGGGCAGGGCGTCACCTTCAATCTCAGCTATACGCAGCCGCCCACGAACACCTCGTTTGTCACCAGCGTGATCGGCACCACCTCCGTCGAAGTGGCCAACGACTTGCCGAATACGGCCACCGTGATGGTGCCGGGGCCGAACGTGCGCGTCACCAAGGTGGCCGACAAGCTGACGGCCAACGTGGGCGAGAACATCACGTGGACGATCACGGCCAGCAATACGGGCAATATCGCCAACCAGGGCGTCGTGAGCCTGGCCGATCTGCTGCCGCCCAACCTGGCCGTCACCAGCGTGCTTCCCGGTCCCGGCGTGAACTGTCCGCCGCTGGCGGCCTGGGTGGCGTCGAGTACCCAGACCTGCACCATCGCCGCCGGCCAGCTGGCGGCCCTGAACGGCAGCCGCAGCGTCACCATCACGGCGCACGCGACGGCGGGCGGCAGCCTGGCCAACCGCATCATGCCGACCGGCCCCGATAATCCATCCTGCGCCACGGCGGAAAATTGCCGCACGGTCACCACGATCACCAGCCCCAAGGTGGCGGTGACGAAATCCGTCGACCACGCCAGCATCAATATCGGCGCCAGCCTGAGCTGGAGCGTCACGGCGACCAATAACGGCGACGGCGCGAGCACCGCGCCCATCACCCTGACCGATACCTTGCCGGCCAACCTGCTGAACCTGAACGTGGCGCTGGTCGGCAGCGCCACCTGCGCCGCGCCGGTGGGCAATATCCTCACCTGCACGGTGCCGGCCGGCCTGGCCGCGAACGGCGGCAGCGCCGGTTTCATCGTCACGGCCCAGCCTGCCGCGGCGGGCACCTACAACAACAGCGTCGTGCCGTCCGGCGCCGACAACCCGGCCTGCGCCACGCCTGCCGCCTGCGCCACCACCAGCACGGTGACCAGCCCCAGCGTGGCCGTGACGAAAGGCGTCGACAGGACCACCGTCAACCTCGGCGACACCATCACGTGGACCCTGAAAGCCATCAACAGCGGCAGCGGCCCCACGAACGGCCCGATCACCCTGACCGACACCTTGCCCGCCAACGTGGGCGCGCTGCAGATCCTGCCCGTGGCGCCCGCCAGTTGCGGCGTGCCCGCCGGCAATACGCTGACGTGCACCGTGCCGCCAGGGCTGGCCAGCGGCATGCAGGCAACGGTGACCATCAAGGCCGTGGCAAATGCGGCCGGCACGGTGGCCAACAGCCTCGTGCCAAGCGGCATCGACAATCCCGCCTGCGCCACGCCGGCCAATTGCCAGACCACCACCACCGTCACCAGCCCGAACGTGGCCGTGAAAAAGACCGTCGACAAGGCCAGCATCAACGTGGGCGACACGCTCACGTGGACCTTAACGGTGAGCAATAGCGGCACGGGCGCCAGCACGGGCGCCGTCACCTTGGCCGATACCTTGCCGGCCGGGCTGACGAACGTCGTCGTCAGCCCGCAGGCGCCCGCCACCTGCGCGCCCGTGGCGGGCCAGAACCTCGCATGCAGCGTGCCGGCCGGCCTGGCCCCCGGCGCCTCGGCGAAAATCGTCGTCAGCGCGACGGTCACCGTGGCTGGCGCCGCCGTCAACAGCGTGCTGCCATCGGGTCCCGACACTCCCGCCTGCGTGCTGCCCGGCGATTGCGGCACCACCACCACGGTGGTCAAGCTGCTCGTCGACGTCACCACCACCCTGAACAATTTCCCGCCGAATACCCTGGCGGGCGACATGATTTCCGGCACCGTCACCTATGCCAACGTGGGACCGGGCCCCGCCGAAGGCGTCACGTACACCCTGCAACTGACGCCCGGCCTGAGCAACGTCGTCCTGACGGGCGCCGCCGGCAGCTACAATTCCGCCACGGGCGTCGTCACCCTCAGCGGCTTGCCCGTGGGCCTGGCGAATGGCCAGAGTACCAGTTTCAACGTCAGCTACACGCAACCGGCCGACAACCTGTCGATGGTGACGTCGACCATCGCCACCACCTCGGTGGAAGTGGCGAACCACTTGCCGAACACGGCCACGGCAACCGTGCCCGGCCCCATCATCCGCGTGACGAAACTGGCCGACAAGACGACGGCCAACGTGGGCGAGACGATTACCTGGACCATCACGGCCACGAATACGGGCAGCCTGGCCAACCTGGGCGTGGTGACGCTGACCGACATCCTGCCCGCCAACGTGGCGGTGCTGTCCGTCACGCCGGGCGCGGGCGTGAACTGTCCGCCGCTGGCCAGCTGGCTGGCCAACAGCGCGCAAGCGTGTACCGTCGCGCCAGGCCAGCTGGCCGCCGTGAATGGCAGCCGCAGCATCGCCATCACGGCCCGGGGCACGGCCGGCGGCAGCCTGGGCAACAAAGTGCTGCCGAGCGGACCCGATAATCCCGCCTGCGCCCAGGCCGCTTCGTGCCAGACGGCCACCACCATCCTCAGCCCGCAGGTGGCCGTGCGTAAAACCGTCGACAGGAGCAACATCAACGTGGGCGAGGCGCTGACGTGGACGATCGCCGTGGCCAATACGGGCACGGGCGCGACCATGGGCATCGTCACCCTGACGGACACCTTGCCGGCCAACCTGACCCTGTGGCAAGTGCTGCCCGCGTCGCCCGCCACGTGCGCGGTGCCGAACGGTAACCAGCTCGTGTGTTCCATTCCCGCCGGCATGGCGGCAGGCGCCACGCTCAATATCGTCGTCAAGGGCGTGGCCAATGGGGCCGGGGCCTATGTCAATACGGTGGTGCCGAGCGGCCCCGACAATCCTGTTTGCCCGCAGCCCGGCGATTGCAGCACCACCAGCACGGCCGTGAAACTGCTGGTCGACGTGACCACCACCCTGAACGGTTTCCCCGGCAGCACGCATGCGGGCGACACGATTGCGGGCACCGTCAATTTCAGCAATATCGGCCCCGGGCCGGCCGAAGGCGTGACGTACAGCCTGCAACTGGCGCCCGGCCTGGCCGGCGTCAATCTCGGCGGCGTGACGGGCAGCTACAACGGCGGCTCCGGCCTGGTGACCTTCAGCGGCGTGCCGGCCACCCTGGCGGCGGGGCAGGGCTTCAGCTTCCAGCTCAGCTACATCCAGCCGGCCAGCAACCTGTCGACCGTGGTCAGCCGCATCGCCACGACATCGGTGGAAGTGCCGAACGACCAGCCCAACGTGGCCACCGTCACGATGCCCGGCTCCATCATTCGCGTCAGCAAGACGGCCAACAAGGCCGTGGCAAATGTCGGCGAGGAAATTATCTGGACGATTACGGCCAGCAACACGGGCAGCCTGGCCAACCAGGGCGCCGTCATTTTGACGGACTTGCTGCCAGCCAATATCGTCGTGACGAATGTGGCGCCCGACAGCGGCGTCACCTGTCCGCCGCTGGCCAGCTGGGTGGCCAACAGCAGCCAGAGCTGCAGCGTGGCCATCGGCCAGCTGGCGGCCGGCAATGGCCAGCGCCAGATCGTGCTGACCGGCAAGGCGAGCGCGGGCGGCAACCTGGCCAACCATGTCATGCCGAGCGGCCCGGACAATCCAGCCTGCTTCCAGGCCAACAGCTGCCAGACGCAGACCACCATCACCAGCCCCAGCCTGGCGCTGAGCAAGAGTGTCGACAAGCTGGCGCTGAACATCGGCGACAGCCTGACGTGGACGGTCACCCTGGCCAACAGCGGCACGGGCGCCAGCACGGCCGTCGCCACCCTCACCGACACCTTGCCGGCAGGCCTGGCAAATATCGTCGTCACGCCTGCCGCGCCCGTCACCTGCGCGCCGCTGGCCGGCAACGTCCTCACGTGCAGCGTGCCGGCCGGCCTGGCCGCCGGCGGCAATGCCACGCTGCAAGTGACGGCGCGGGCCGCCGTCGCTGGCAGTCTCGTCAACGGCGTCAGCGCCAGCGGCACGGATAACCCCGTCTGCCTGCAGGCGGGCGATTGCAGCACCACCAGCACCGTCAGCGCGCCCTTGCTGAACGCCAGCAAGACTGTCGACAAGACGGCTGCCAACGTGGGCGATACCCTGACGTGGACCTTGACCTTGCGTAATAGCGGCAGCGGTCCCAGCACGGCCATCGCCACCCTGGCCGATACCTTGCCTGCGGGCCTGGCGAACGTGCTGGTGACGCCGACGGCGCCCGTCACTTGCGCCGCGCCGGCGGGCAATGTCGTCAACTGCAGCGTGCCGGCCGGCCTGGCCGCCGGCGCCAGCGCCACCGTCAAGCTGAGCGCCACGGCAACCCTGTCGGGCAGCCTCGTCAATACGCTGCTGCCGGGCGGGCCGGACAACCCCGCGTGCGCCGTGCCCGGTGATTGCCAGACCACCACGGTGGTGTCGAAACTGCTGGTCGACGTGACCACCACCCTCAACGGCTTTCCCGCCAGCAGCAATGCGGGCGACGCCATCCGCGGGGTGGTGACGTTTGCCAATGTGGGCCCTGGCGTGGCGGAAACGATGAGCTACAGCCTGCAGCTGGAAGCGGGCCTGGGCGGCGTGTCCCTCAGCCCCGTCAGCGGCGCGCTCGGCATCAGCGGCGTCTACAACAGCGCCACGGGCATGTACGTGCTGAGCGGCTTGCCGGCCACCCTGATCGCGGGCCAGAGCGCCAGCTTCAATTTGTTCTACACCCAGCCGGCCAGCAACAGCTCGCGCATTACCAGCGTGGTGGGTACCAGTTCCACGGAAATCGTCAACGACTTGCCGAATACGGCGACGACGAACTTGCCGGGCCCCGTGATTCGCGCCAGCAAGACGGTCGACAAGGTGAACGCGGCCGTGGGCGATATCCTGACCTGGAGCATCACGGCCACGAATACGGGCAACTTGCCGAATCAAAATGCCGTCGTCATCGCCGACGTGCTGCCCGCCAATATCGTCGTGCTCAGCGTGACGCCCGATGGGGGCGTGAGCTGTCCGCCGGCCGCCAGCTGGACGGCAGGCAGCGTGCAGTCATGCACGATTGCGGCAGGTCAATTGGCCGCCGGCAATGGCAGCCGCAAGGTCGTCATCACGGGCCGGGGTTCGGCGGGCGGCAGCCTGTCGAACCGCGTCGTGCCCAGCGGCGGCGACAACCCCGCCTGCGATACGGCCGGCGCCTGCCAGGCCACGACGACCCTCGTCGCGCCGCAAGTGACGGTGCGCAAGAGCGTCGACAAGAGCAATGCCAGCGTGGGCGACTTGCTGACCTGGACCATTACCGCCAGCAATGGCGGCACGGGCGCGACCAAGTCCGCCATCGTGCTGACCGACAACCTGCCGGCGGGCGTCAGCGGCGTGCAAGTGCTGTCCACGCAGCTGGCCACCTGCGCACCCGTGGCGGGCAATATCGTCACGTGCAGCGTGACGGCCGGCCTGGCGCCGGGCGGACAGGCGCAAGTGGTGCTGCGGGCCACGGCCAGCGCGGCCGGCGTGCTGCAGAACACGGTGTTGCCAAGCGGCCCGGACAATCCTGTCTGCGCGCAGGCGGCGGACTGCAGCACCACCACCACGGCCATCAAGCTGCTGGTCGACGTGACCACCACCCTGAACGGTTTCCCCGGCACCACCAGTGCCGGCGACCAGATCAACGGCATCGTCAGCTACAGCAACGTGGGTCCCGGCACGGCCGAGAACGTGACGTACAGCCTGAAACTGGCGCAAGGCCTGATGGGCGTGACCTTGAGCGGCGCGGCCGGCAGCTATGACGCCGTCAGCGGCATGCTGACGGTGACGGGCTTGCCCGCCAGCCTGGCGGCCAACGAACTGCACAGCTTTGGCCTGTCGTATATCCAGCCGGCCAGCAACGTGTCGACCATCGTAAGCATCATCGCCACCAGCTCGACGGAAGTGCAGTATGACTTGCCGAACACGGCCACGGTGACCATGCCGGGTCCCGTGATCCGCGTCACGAAGGCAGCCAACATCGGCAATGCCAACGTGGGCGACAGCATCATCTGGACCATTACCGCCATCAACAGCGGCGGCGTGGCCAACCTGGGCGTGGTGACCCTGGCGGACATCCTGCCGCCAAACCTGACGGTGCTGGCGGTCAACGCCGATGCGGGCGTGACTTGCCCGCCGCTGGCGAACTGGGTGGCGAACAGCGTGCAAAGCTGCAGCATTGCTGTTGGTCAGTTGGCTATCGGCAATGGCACGCGCAGCGTGCGCGTGACGGCCACGGGCACGCTGGAAGGCGTGCTGTCGAACCGCGTGATGCCGAGCGGCCCCGACAACCCCGCCTGCGCGCAGGCGAACAGCTGCGAATCGAGCATCGTGCTGACGGGACCCAAAGTGGCCGTGCGGAAAAGCGTCAACCGCGCCAGCGCCAATGTGGGGGACACCGTCGTGTGGACGATTACGGCCAGCAATACGGGCACCGGCCCCACGCGCGCCGTCATGACCCTGGTCGACACCTTGCCGGCCGGCCTGACGAATGTGGTGCTCACACCCGTGCGCGCCACTTGCGCGCCCGTGGCCGGCAATGTGCTGACCTGCAGCGTGCCTGCGGGCCTGATCGGCAATGGCGGCGAAGCCAGCGTGGAAGTGTCGGCCACCGTCACCCAGGCGGGCACGGCCCTCAACCGCGTCGTGCCGTCCGGCCCCGATGCGCCGCTGTGCCTGGCGCCGGCCGATTGCCAGACCAGCACCAATGTCACCAGCCCCAGCGTGATGGTGAAGAAAGTGGCGGACAAGGCCAATGCCAGCATCGGCGACACCGTCAGCTGGACCATCACCGCCACCAACCGCGGCAGCGGCGCCACCACGGCCGCCATCACCTTGACGGACGACCTGGCCGCCAGCCTGGCCGAGATCGTCGTCACGCCGGCCGCGCCCACCACGTGCGCGCCGCTGGCGGCGAACAAACTGGTGTGCACGGTGCCGGCCGGCCTGGCGCCGAACGCCGTGGCCGCCGTCACGGTGAGCGCGAAAGTGGCGGCCAGCGGCACCCTGAGCAACACCATCGTACCCGCCGGTCCCGACTTGCCGCGTTGTGCGCAGGCATCTGATTGCACGGCCGTCACGGAGGTGGCGAATCCCGCCATCGGGGCTGCGCTGGGCGTGGGCAAGGTGACCCAGCTGTCGGCCAAGGTCTTCACCGTGCCGTACACGGTGGTGATCCGCAACGTGGGCAAGGGCGCGGCGCAAAACGTGCAGGCGCTCGACAGCCTGCGCGCCGCCTTTCCCGAACCTGTCGCGTGCCGCATCGTCGCGCCGCCTGCCGCGCCCGCCATTGGCGGCAGCCGGCAGCTGGCCGTCAACCCGGGCTTTACAGGCGGTTGCGGCGGCAGCGACTTGCGCTTGCTGAGCGGTGATGCGGCCCTGGGCGAGGGCGAGTTGAGCGTCATTACGTTCACCGTGGAAATCACGGTGCAGGATACGACTTTGCCGCAGTACAACAACAGCGTGTTTGCCAGCGCGCTGGCCGGCACTGTCGCCAACGGGGGCGGCGCCATCAGCGTGCCGCCCGCCCCGGCGGCTGGCGTGATCGCCGCCAACCCCACGTACACGCCCCCCGTGGGCAGCCTCGTGTTCGATGCGTCCAACAATAGCGGCAGCCATGCGGGCGCCGCGGCCACGGCAGCGGACGTGGCGGCGCTGGCGGACAAGGTCGACCCTAACCGCAATGGCAATGCCTCGGATACCGTGGGCGGCGTCGCCTTCACGGGCGAAGACACGCCCACGCCCGTGGTGTTGCTGCGGCAAGTAGTCGATGTCATCAAGGCAGTGTCGGCGCAGCAACAAGTCGATGCCAGCAAGTTCGAGATCAGCTACACGGTGCAGGCGGCCAACCGCTATCCTGCCGGCTATCCGACCTCGACCATGGTGCAGGTGGCGGAAAACCTGCGCGCCGTCTTCCCCACGGCCACCAGCGTCGCCCTCAAGCCGGGCAGCCTGGCCGTCACGGCGCGCCCCGCCAGCGCCACGGCTTGCGTCGCCAATCCCGACTTCAACGGCGCCACCGTGTTTGGCTTGCTCAATGGCATGGGTGACTTGCAGCCGCAGGAAAGCTGCAACATCGTCTTCACGGTGCTGGTCGACTTCGGCAGCGTGGCGGCGATCCCCACCGTGGCGCAGCTGAACCAGGTATATGCGAGCACCATGCCGGGCTCGGAAACAGGCGGCCGCAATATCGGCCACAGCTACAGCGGTGCCAATGGGGGCAATACGCCGGTGGCGCCTGCCAGCGTGCTGGCCCTGGCCAGCTCGGCCGACACCCTGCTGCTGCCGGCCACGCCAGGCGCCACGCCGCCCAGCTTTACGCCCGTGGTGTTCAACACGAAGGACAAGCCGATGCTGTTGATCAGCAAGAGCGTCAACAAGACCCAGGCCGAGATCGGCGACAGCCTGCAATACACGATCGAGGTGAAGAACACGGGCGTGGCGACGGCATTCGGCGTCAGCGTGCTCGACAAACTGCCGGCCGGCTTCCGCTACATCGACGGCACCACCACGCGCAACAATGTGGTGCAGCCCGATCCCTCCGGCAAGCCGGGGCCACAGCTGAGCTTTAAGCTGGAATCGCTGGCGCCGAACGCCAGCGTCAGCTTCCGCTACCGCCTGCGCGTTGGCGTCGGTTCGCTGCAGGGCGACGGCATCAACCGGGCCCAGGCAACGACCACCAACGGCCCGCCGTCGAACGAGGCGCGCGCGAAAGTGAAGGTGACGGGCGGCGTGTTCACGACGGATGCCTGCATCGCCGGCAAGGTGTTTGTGGACTGCAACAACAACCACGTGCAGGACGGCGAGGAACTGGGCATCCCGGGCGTGCGGCTGTACATGGAGGATGGCACGAACTTCACCACGGACGTGGAAGGCAAGTACAGCTATTGCGGCATCACGCCGAACAGCCATGTGATCAAGGTCGACGGCGCAACGTTGCCGCGCGGCAGCCGCATGATGGAAGCGTCGAACCGCAACCTGGGCGATCCGCACAGCCTGTTCCTCGATACCAAGAACGGCGAGCTGCTGCGCGCCGACTTCATCGAGGGTTCGTGCTCGAATCCCGTGCTCGAGCAAGTCAAGGCGCGCCGTGCCCAGGGCGAGGTGCGCAGCGTGGAAAGGGAGGGCGGCAAGGGAGGGGGCCTGAGCTTCAGCAGCCAGCCGGCCGCCGCGCCGGCCCAGGCGACGGACAGCGCCAACCAGCCTGTCGTCGCGCCCCGCCTGCCCACGCCAGCCGCTGTGCCAGCCACGGCGCCAGCCGCAGGAGGCAGCCATGTGCAATAAGCCTCTGTCACCTTACTTGCCGCTTGCCAATGCCGCCAAAGAGAAACAAGCCATGAAGAGAACTCTCCCCGCGCCCCGGCGCATGGCCGCCGCGCTGGCCCTGCTGGCCTTGCCGGCGGCCAGCCTGGCGCAACTGCCCTTGCCGGACAGTGCGTCAGGCTCCGCCGTGGCGGCGCCATCCTTCCTTGCCGGCAAGGTGGGCGCCACCGATTACGCCATCAACCGTGGCGTGGCGCGCATTGCCGTCGAGACGGACGGGAACGGCGTGCCGGCCGATGGCCAGAGCCCCGTCAAGGTGACGGTGAGCCTCTTTGATGAACAGGGCAAGCCCTTGGCGGGCACGGCGTTATTGACCATCGAGGCCAGCGGCGGGCGCATCCTGCTGCCCGGGGCCCGCACGGACGAGCTGGGCCCCGAGCGCCGCGACGCCGACAAGGTCACGCCCGGCACGCAGCTGACGGTGGAGAATGGCGAAGCGGTCTTCAGCCTGCTGGCCCCCGCCACGCCGCAGGACGTGCTGCTGCGCGTGTCGGCCGGCAGTGTGGCGGCGCAGGGCACGATCAGTTTTCTGCCGGAATTGCGCGACATGCTGGCCGTGGGCTTGATCGACGGCATCATCAGCAAGCGCAGCCTGTCCAGCGATGCCATTGCACCGTCGCGTTTCAATGACGGTTTCGAGCGCGACATCCAGCGCTGGAGCCGGGCGTTCAACAATGGCAAGGCCAATGTGGCGGGTCGGGCAGCGATGTTTTTGAAAGGCACCATCCGTGGCGACGCCTTGCTGACGGCCGCCTACGATTCGGACAAGGACACGCGCGCGCGCCTCTTGCGCGATGTCAATCCGGAAGAGTTTTATCCCGTCTACGGCGACAGTTCCGTGCGCAATTTCGACGCCCGCTCCAGCGACCGTTTATATGTGCGCATCGACCGGCAAAAAAGCTATGTGCTGTATGGCGACTTTGCCACGGGCGACGGCTTCAGCCAGATGACGGGCGGCGGCGCCGTGGCGAACTTGCAGCAGAGAAAACTGGGCCAGTACAACCGCACGGCCACGGGCGGGCGCGGCCATTACGAACAGGATGGCATCGTCGCCAATGCGTTTGCCATCAACGATAGCCTGAAGCAGGTGGTCGAGGAATACCGGGCGAACGGCACGTCGGGACCGTTCGCCGTGCGCAACAACAACGCCATCGAAAACTCGGAAAAGATCGAGATCGTCGTGCGCGACAAGAACCAGAACGGCAATATCGTGCAAGCCACGCAGCTGCGCCGTTTCGAGGATTACAGCTTCGAGCCGTTCAGCGGGCGCATCCTGTTCAAGCAGGCGATCCCCGCGCTGACGCCGAATGGCGACCCGCAATCGATACGCATCAGCTACGAGGTGGACCAGGGCGGCGAGAAATTCTGGACCCTGGGCGTGGATGGGCAGGTGCAGCTGGGCAAGATGATCTCGCTCGGCGGCTCGGCCGTGGAAGACAAGAATCCCTTGTCGCCATACAAATTGCATAGTGCCAACGCGGGCTTGCGCCTCGGCGAGCACAGCCTGCTCGTGCTGGAAGTGGCGCGCACCACGTCCACCAGCTACAGCGCGGGCGGCAATATCTACACGACGCCGTCGGGCCAGGCGGGCGAGTTGCGCGATGAAGTGAGCGGCAATGCGGCGCGGGTCGAGTTGCAGCACAAGGATGACAAGCTGGAAGCGAAAGCGTTCTGGAACCGTTCCGACAAGGATTTCAACAACACGGCGGCCGGCATCACGGGCGGGCGGGGCGAGGCGGGCGTGAAGGCGGGCTACAAGCTCAGTCCCGCCATCACCGTGTATGGCGAGGCCATCCGCAGCGACGAGCGCAGCACGGACGCGCGCCGCGATGCGCAGCGCCTGGGCGTGGCGTGGAATGCCAGCGAGCGCTGGCTGCTCGACGTGTCCATCCAGCACATGAAGGAGAGCGGCGGCATGCCGTCGACGGCCGGCATCGCGCCGAATACCTCGCCGCTGGGCACGGGCTTGAATCCCACGGGCGGCTTCTTCGGCAACGGCACGGCCAACACGGCCATCGACCCTGTCACGGGCGGCAGCATCACCACGTTTGCGCCCATCAATCCCGGCGCAGGGACGGGCGCGACGGTGCCGCTGGACGCCACCACCGTGCGCCTGGGCGCGCAGTACAAGGCCACGGACCGCTGGATCCTGAATGGCGACGTGGAAAAAAGCATAGCCGACGCGGACCAGCACCGCTACGGCCTGGGCGCGCAATACCAGCTGGCCGAACGCAGCCGGCTGTACGCGCGCTATGAAAACCAGACGGGGCTGGCGTCCGCGTATTCGCTCAATCCGGCCGACCGCAGCACCAGCTTTGTCGCCGGCGCCGATACGGGCTACATGCCGGGCGGCACCGTGTTTGGCGAGTACCGCATGCGCGACGCCATCGATTACAGCCTCAGCAATCAGCGCGACTTGCAGCTGGCGTCCGGCTTGCGCAACACGTGGAACCTGGGCGAAGGGCTGGCGGCCAACACGAATGTGGAATATCTGAAAGTCATGAACGGCCAGCAACAGCAAGCCGTGGCCGTGGCGGCAGGCTTCGACTATGCCGTCAATCCCCTGTGGCGGGGCTCCGTCAAGCTCGAGTACCGGCGCCTGTTCGACAGCGACATCGCGCCGGGCAACCAGCGCCAGGATCAGTGGCTCAATACGATTGCCTGGGCGCGCAAGCTGAGCCGCGACTGGACTTTGCTTGCACGCAATTACTTGCTGTACACGCGCAATAACGACGACGCCAGCGGCGCGCCTGTCGGCAATGTGCTGCAGGACCGGGCGCAACTGGGCTTTGCGTGGCGCCCCGTGGACGACAACCGTTTTAACGGCCTGGCCCGCTACGAGTACAAGACCGTGCGCGACCAGTCGCAGATCGATGGCGACAACTACCGCGCGCATATCGTTTCCACGCACCTCGACTACCACCCCAGCCGTCCGTGGTGGTTCACGGGCAGGGTCGCCGCCAAGCACAACAATGACAAGAACTTGCCCGCCGGGCAAGAGAAATACACGGCGTGGCTGTTTTCCGGGCGCACCGTGTATGACATCAGCAAGAACTGGGACATCGGTGTGCTGGCGGCCGTGATGGGCAGCCCGCAAGGGGGCAGCCGCCAGTGGGCCAATGGCGTCGAAGTCGGTTATCTGCTGGCGCAAAACCTGTGGCTGTCGGCCGGCCACAACTGGTCGGGCTTTTCCGACCGCGACCTGACGGGCGCCGACTACACGGCGCGCGGCCCGTATTTGCGCCTGCGCTTCAAGTTCGATGAAAACCTGTTCAAAGGCAAAGACGCCACCATCAACCGTACCCTGGCCCGGCCATGAAAGCTACCATGACTCCGAAAATCACACCAATGTTGACACCGACCATGACACCGATGATGAAATTGCTGCCGCTGGCCAGCCTGCTGGCCATGGGCCTGGCCCAGGCGGTCACGCCGACCCTGCCGGCGGCGCCGCTGGCCATGCCGCAATTGCGCATCAGCGATCAGGCCGTCTCTGCCGACCAGCAAGCCTACCGCCTGCTGCAGGAGCGCATCAAAAAGCTCAACGACGGCGGCGTGCGCGTGGGCGACTATTACCTGTCCAAGGCGCAATGCTGGCTCGACGTCTCGTTCCACGAATACACGCGCAACGACCGCTCGGCCTTTCCCCTGCAAGCCTTGCAGGAATCGGCGAAGATCGTTGCCGCGCTGGAAGACGGCAGCACGCCTAATCCCGGCGACGCCACGCCGCTGGTGAACGACGCCACGCGTTTGCGCGACGACCTGTGGGCCAGCTTCGGCAAGCTGCGCGCATCGCCGGGCTTTGCCTGCGCGGCGCAAAAGGTGGCGTGCGGCGAAGTGGAACTGGTGCATGCGGGCAATGAATACAAGCAGCAGGGCTGGCGCCACGCAAATCCGTACGTGCAGCTGGCCGAGGATGCGCAGTCCGCCGCCCAGTCCGCCGCAGCGGCGTGCCCGGCCGACCAGCCGAAGCGGGAGCCGGAACCGCCGGTGCCTCTGCCCCCGCGCATCGGGCATGAGCGCATCACGCTCGACATGGATGCCCTGTTCCGCTTCGACAAGGCGGGCGCGGCTGACGTGCTGCCGCAGGGTGTCGAGAAAATCCGCGACCTGGCGGCGCGCCTGAAGCAGGGCTATGTGCAGATCGATACGCTGTCCGTGACGGGGCATACGGACCGCCTGGGCTCGGACAGCTATAACCAGGCCCTGTCCGAGCGGCGAGCCCTGACGGTGAAACAGTTGCTGCGTGAACAGGGCATCGCCAATGTCATCAGCGCGTACGGCAAGGGCAAGGCCGAACCCGTCGCCGCCTGCGACAAGGTGGCGCCGCGCGCGGCCCTGATCGCCTGTCTGCAGCCGAACCGCCGCGTGGAGATCGAGTTGACGGGTATCAAGAGTTCTGCAAAAGAGGGCAGCACACCTTAGCGCTACGTCATAAGCCCGTCATATGCCGCTGTTATGATGCTTTTGTTGGCACACAGCATGTGTTGCGCAGATCACTACGCTCCGGGAGCGATAGGATGCAGGCATGACTCAACAGCTTAGCCGGTGAGCTCAACCATCGGCACCAGACAGGCCGGCGCGGCAGAAATATTGCCGCGTTGGCAAGCAAAGCGGGGCAGGGTAGGGCAAGGGCGGGAAAAATCGGGAAACGGCCGGGGATTTAATGAAGTCCTAAGCCTGCCTGAAGGAAGGACTGGCATAGTGGATACATGGCGCACGGAAACCCCGGGCGCAAGGTTGCCGGACACCTCAATGACCGGCACGATTTCCACTTTTTCATGTGTTCCCGTTTTATCCCTGCGCTCTGAAACAGCGTTTCAACCGGCTGCCGCGACTTGCGAAGCCGGTTTTTTTTGTCCGGATTTTCGTGCAGGGCCGGAAAATGCCCGGCGCCGCCGTGCTGCGGCGCCGGGCGCGGGCGCTCAGCCCGTCTGCTTGGCCAGCCAAGCATCGACGGCCGGCAGGCGCTCGGTGCGCACCTTGATGCGGTACTTGATGCCGGCCACGGAACTGTCGGCGTCGCCGCGCGCGCTGGCCGGCAGGTTGGCCTGCGCATATGCTTCCAGCTTGGCGATCATCTCCGGCTGCGCGGAACCTGCTGCCAGGCGCGGGAAGTAGCGGCTGCGCGAACTGGCATCGATGCGCGCATTGACCTGCTCCAGGTGGGCCAGCGCAAAGTCGAACGCCAGTTCCGGATGCGTGCGCGACACGCGCGAGATCATGGCCGGGCTGTTGGTCACGCCCGGTTCATCCGTCAGCGCCAGCGCCAGCGCCCGCTGCGCCAGGACCGCGTCGTCGGTCGAGGCCAGCAGGTCGTACAGCTGGTTTTTGACCAGCGGCGTTTTTTCCTGCTGCGCCCTGGCGTGCAGCTGTTCCCAGGTGGTGGCGTCCGCATGTTGCGCCACCACGCCCAGGATGGTGCGGCGCAGCGGCGCGGGCATGGCGGACGGATCCTGTTCGCTGGCCGCATAGCGGCGGCGCGCCTCCTGCAGCACGCCCGGCTCGCCCATGTCGCCAAGGATGGCAATCAGGCGTCCGCGCAGGGTCGCCACGCTCGATGCTTCGCCCGCGCGCGCTTCCCAGCCCGTCTGCGCCATCATCGGCGCGAGGCGCGCCATGGCGAAGCGGCCGAAGGCCTGCTGGCGCGCTTTGCTTTCCGCGCTATCGCCCGCATATTGTTCATACAGGCCGTTCAGCGAGGCGGCCACGCGGCCCAGCACTTGCGGGTCGGCCGACAGGGGCGTTGCCTTCACCAGTTCCAGGAAAGCGGCAGGGTCCTGCAAGCCCGCCATGCCCAGCGACTGGCTGTCTGCCAGCAGGCCCAGCTGATCGATGGGCGCCAGGTGCGCGAAGCTGCCCGCCAGCGCGCGCGTGCCGGCCGGCGCGTACAGGGTGCGGTAGTAGCCGCTCTGGCCCGCGTTCACCAGCAGGGCGCCGCAACCGGGCACGTTCAAGGTGGCCTTGCCATTCCTGACCAGCACGCGGGCCTGCTTGCCGCTGCCGACCGTCGAAGCGATCACGGGCACTTTCCACGACAGCGGTGTCTTGTCCGGCTGGTCCTTGGAAAATTCCGTTTGCGTCAGGGTCACGCGCGTAGTGCCTTTGCGGCACACGGCGTCGCTCACCGTGATCATGGGCACGCCCGGCTGCAGGGTGAAATCGTGGGCGATGGCGCTGACGGGCTTGCCCGCGGCCGCATCGACTTCGCGCCACAGGTCGTCGGACACCGTATTGCCATATGCATGCTTGCGCATGTAGCTGCGCACGGCCGTGCGCCAGGTGTCGGCACCCACGTACGCTTCGAGCATGCTGATCACGGCCTTGCCCTTCTGGTAGGTGATGCCGTCGAAGGCCTGGCTGGCCTGTTCCACGGTGGCGATGCGCTGCACCACCGGATGCGTGGTGCGCAGCGCATCCTGGCTCATGGCCGATTCGCGTCCGCCCACCTTGGACAGGGTCGTGTTCCATTCGGGGTGCAGGCGTTCCGTGGTGCGGCTTTCCATCCACGATGCAAAGCCTTCGTTGAGCCACAGGTCGTCCCACCAGCGCATGGTGACCAGGTCGCCGAACCACTGGTGCGCCATTTCATGCGACAAGGTGGTGTAGATGTTTTCCTTGTCCGACTGGGTCGAGATGGCCGGGTCGAGCAGCAGGCCGTATTCGAAGGTGAACACGGCGCCCCAGTTTTCCATGGCGCCGAAGAACTGGCTGCGGCCCGGCGCGGCGATGTTGTCGAGCTTGGGCAGCGGATAGCGCACGCCGAAGTAATCGTTGTATTCGCGCAGCAGGGCGGCCGATTCATCGAGCGCGAAGCGGCTTTGCGCCAGCGCGCCGCGCTTGGTGATGACGCCGATCTCCGTGCCGTCGGCCATCTTTGTCGCCCGTTCGAAGTCGCCCAGGCCGAAGAACAGCAGGTAGGTCGACATGCGCGGCGTGGTGGCGAAATACACATGCTTCTTGCCGTTGCCCAGCTCTTCGCTGCGGACGATGGGCATGTTGCCGACGGCCATCTGGTTGCTCGGCACGACCACGTCCAGCGCGAACGTGGCCTTGTAGTCAGGTTCATCCCATGACGGCAGCATGCTGCGCGCATCCGAGTTTTCGAATTGCGTGTACAGCGCGCGCTGGTGGCCTTCGGGCGTGTCGTAGTCGAGCGAGAACAGGCCCGTGGCCTGCGTGCCGATCTTGCCGCTGTAGTCGATGCGCAGCAGGTACTCGCCCTTGGCCACGGGCTGCGCGAAATGCACGGTGGCCGTCTGCTTGTCCGCATCGAAATCGATCTTGCGCGCCACCTGCTTGCTGCCGCCCGCGCCTTCGATCGCGGCGGCGGCAAACGCCAGGTTCAAGGCATTGAAGGTGATGCTGGCGGTCGGCGTGTCGACGGCGATCTTGATGGCGGCCTCGCCCTTGAAGGTGGAGGCGGCGGCGTCCGGCGTGATCGACAGGATGTAGTGCAAGGGCGTGACGCCGCGCGGCAGCTGCGTGGTGGTGCTGGCGGCGTGGCTGGCCGAGGCGTATTTGGCGGCGGGCGCGGCGTGGCCCGTGTTGAAGGCGGCGACGGCAGTCAGTGCCAGGACGGCGGCGGCCAGTTGGCTGCGGCGGAAACGCGGAGTCGGTGTGCGATGCATGGTATGCCCTTGGTTCATGGATAAAACGCCCGCCAGCCGGGTAGGCTGCGAGCGTCATGGCGGTAGCGGGACATCGCTGGAGCTGTAGGCCAGCGTTCCCGTACAGCAATCTAAGTGGAAACGGGGGCAAAGTCAACGCGCCATGGACGCCGCACCATGGCGGTGCGCTGGTATGATGGGCGCCTGGCTGTCCTGCCGCAGGCCAGTCCCGCAGCTGATTGTCCACCCCATAAACGAGACGAGACCCATGCACATGAAACTGTATATCAGCCCCCGCACGCCCAATCCGCGCCGCGTCACCATGTTCATCGCCGAAAAGGGCATCACCGGCATCGAGGAAGTGGCGCTCGACCTGATGGCGGGCCAGCACCGCGACCCCGCCTTCCTGACGAAGAACCCGCTGGGCCGCGTGCCCGTGCTGGAACTGGCGGACGGACGCGTGCTGACCGAGACGCGCGCCATCTGCACCTACCTGGAAGGCTTGCAGCCGCAGCCTAACCTGATGGGCGAGGGTTTCGAGGAGCGCGCCTTCATCGAAATGGCCGACCGCCGCGTGGAACTGCATTTGTTCAGCGGCGCCGCCAACTGGGTGCGCCATGGCCATCCGGCCCTGGTGGCGCTGGAAAACCCCCAGTTTCCCGACTTCGCCCTGGCGCAGGCGGGCAAGATGCGCGAGACTGCGCAATGGCTGGACCAGGTGCTGGCGCACCAGCCCTACGTCGCGGGCGAACGGTTTACGATTGCCGACATCACGGCCTTCTGCGCGCTGGAATTTGCCCGCGGCCTGATGAAATACCGTCCCGGCGCGGAGGGACTGGCGCATTTGCAGGCTTACCGCGACCGGATTGCCGAGCGCCCCAGCGCGCAGATAAAGTAACGCCAAAAGCAGAACGCCTGCGCCGGAGTCCGGTGCAGGCGTTCTCGCTTGCAGGGGCCGTCAGGCCCGTTTTACTTCAGCTGCTCCAGCAGGAAGGTGTAGGTCAGCGCCCACATCAGCGCCTGCTGGTCGTTGTTGGCGGCGCCCGCATGGCCGCCTTCCGTGTTTTCCCAGTACAGCACGTCGTGTCCTTGCTCTTCCATCTTGGCCACCATCTTGCGCGCATGGCCAGGGTGGACCCGGTCGTCGCGCGTCGAAGTGGTAAACAGCACGCGCGGATACTTTTTATCCTTGAAGACGTTCTGGTATGGCGAGTACTTGCTGATGTAAGCCCATTGTTCCGGCACGTCCGGGTCGCCGTATTCTCCCATCCACGAAGCGCCCGCCAGCAGCTTGTTATAGCGGCGCATGTCGAGCAGCGGTACCTGGCTGACGACGGCATTGAACAGGTCGGGTCGCTGCACCAGCACGGCGCCCGTCAGCAGGCCGCCATTGCTGCCGCCCATGATGCCCAGGTGACGCGGACTGGTGACCTTGCGCTTGATCAGATCCTGCGCCACGGAGATGAAATCGTCATACGCGCGCTGGCGGTTTTCCTTCAGCGCCGCCTGGTGCCAGCGGGGGCCGAATTCGCCGCCGCCGCGGATATTCGCCAGCACGTACACGCCGCCCTTTTCCAGCCACGCCACGCCCGTGGTGCCGCTGTAGCTGGGTTTCAGCGACACTTCGAAGCCGCCATAGCCGTACAGCACGGTGGGATTGCTGCCATCGAACTTCGTCTTCTTGCCCATGATGGCGAAATACGGCACCTTCGTGCCATCCTTCGACGTCGATTCGAACTGCTCCACCTTGTACGGCGCCGCGTCGTAGTAGGCGGGCAGCGACTTGATCTTTGTCCGCTTGTCGCTCTGCGCCGTGGCCAGGTACAAGGTGGTCGGGTTGAGGAAGTCGGTCACCGTCAGGAAGTACTGGTCCGAGTCGACGGGGTCGAGCGCGGTGACGGCCAGGGTCCCCAGCTTGGGCGCATCGACGGCGCGGCGCTGCCACTTGCCGTTCACGTGGCGCAGTTCCGTCAGGCGGTTCTTGACCTTGTCCAGGGTGGTCACGAGGATGGCCGATTTCGTCGCCGTCACATTGTCCAGCGACGACGTGGCCGTGGGCGCGTACAGCACTTCCAGGTCCTGCTTGCCCTGCATGAAGGCCTTGAAATCCGTGGCCAGCAGCGAGCCTTGCAGATAGGTCTTGCCGTTCACTTTCCAGTCCGAGCGCAAGGTGATGATCAATTGATCGCGCACGGTAAATACGGTGGCATCGTCCGGCTTCGGCACTTTCTTCAGGCTGGCGCCATCGCGCAGGAAGGTTTCGCCGCTGTAGAAATCGATTTGCCGCTCGATGAACTGGTGTTCGTGGCCGGGCGTGAAATCCTTGTAGGCGCCCGCGCTCAGGTCGTCGGCCCTGGCTTCATACAGCGTTGCCGCCTGCGCCAGCGGCGTGCCGCGCTGCCACTGTTTGATGATGCGCGGGTAGCCGGAGCTGGTCATCGAGCCGGGGCCGAAATCGGTGGAGACGAACAGGGTGTCCTGGTCGATCCAGCTGGCGCTGCCCTTCGCTTCGGGCAGGGTAAAGCCGCCGTCGACAAAGGCGCGTTTGGTCACGTCGTATTCGCGCACGACCTTGGCGTCGCCGCCGCCGCGCGACAGGGAAATGAGGCAGCGTTCGCCCTTCGGATACAGGCAGGAGGCGCCGCCCCAGACCCAGTTTTCATTCTCGCCGGCCGCCAGCTGGTCGAGGTCGATCACGGTTTCCCAGCTTGGCTCGGCCAGCTGGTACTGCGCCAGGGTGGTGCGGCGCCAGATGCCGCGCACGTGCTGGGCGTCGCGCCAGAAATTGTAGTAGAACTCGCCTTCCTTGCTGACGTAGGGAATGCGTTCCTTGGAATTGAGGATGGTTTTCAGGCGCGCCTGCAGGGCCGAAAAGCCGGGCTGGCCTTCCAGTTCCTTGACGGTGACGGCATTGTGCTGCTTGACCCAGGCCAGCGGCTTGTCGCCGAGGACTTCTTCCAGCCACAGGTGGGGATCGGTATTGGCGGCGGCAGGGGCGGGTGCCTGTGCATGGGCGAGGCCCGCTGCGGCCAGGCCGAGCAGCATGCTGCCGGCGAAGGTGCGATATGACGACATGTAATGTTCCTTGATGGTCCGGTGGGAGGCCGCGTTGCAGGCAAAACGGCGCATCCATGGTGCCATGGATTGCTGTGGGGAACCAGTGTCTATGGACGGCTACCTAAAAAATACTTACATTTCCAATATTGTTTGCTGGAATGGGGGCCGGCCGCAGAATCTGCGGCGTATTGCGCCTTTCAGCATACGCCAGGCCCGATCAGCGAGGTCAGGGTGAGCCGCGTCGGTTCGACATCGCCGCCATCGCAGTGATAGATCCACAATGCATCGTTGTCGCGGCTGTCGATGAACAGGATGCGCGTGTTTTCCTCGCCGATGGCCAGACAAGCCGCCAGCTCGGCAAGACTGAACGGGGCTGCCTGCTTCGACCCGCTTCCCGCCGCTTGCCCCAGGGCCTGGGCAAAGCCAGCCAGCTGCCTGACTGCCCGATACCGGGTTCCATCCACGTCCACGTCCTGGCACAACGCGTCCAGACTGTACAGGGTGAAGGGCTCTTCATCCTTGAAAATCGCCACGCCGGGACGTGACTTGACGCTGCGGAGGTGCGCGAGATAGGCCTGGGGCACGGTCACTTGTTCCCTGGCCAGCAATTTTTCCAGCTGCTTGCTGCTTTTCTGCGCGACCCTGGCGGCCCTGAGCGCGGCCGTCTCGCTAGCGTGCGCCGTCCAGGCGACCGGATTGAACTGGAACATCCTTGAGCATGCGGGACAGTGCAGGAACAGGAACGTCATTTTCTTGCCGATGGCCGTGTTTAAAAACGCAGCATCGGGGGCATCCATGGTGCTGCTGTCGAAGCGGCGCCCGCAGTCGCCGTCGTAGGGGCAAGTAATCTCGGTCATGGCGTAGCGTGTTCAGGCATTGAAATATTTCTCCATCCGTAAAGCGATTGCTTCTTTTTCCTCTGGAAAAGAGGCGCCGGGATTTTTCTTCCAGTAGGCAAGGCCCTCGTTCAGTGCCCACAGGGCCTTTTCTTGCTGCCCCGCCATCAGATAAAAATCGCAGGCCCTGGCATGCGCGTCTTGCGCTTCGAGCAGGGTCAAGGCGGCATTTTCCCAATTGGAAAGGCGCTCAAGCCAGGGCAGGGCCAATGTGTGCAGATTGTGCCGCAGGCAATGCATGACTGTCGCCCGATGGGCAGGATCGACGAGCTGGTGATGTGCGTCCTGCTTGCCTGCGATGCCCGCGAATTGCCAGTTCCCCATATTCCAGTCCGCCGTGCCGCCGACGATGTGGTTGGCCGGTTCGTGACCGTAACGCGCCTTGTGCCACGAAGCGTAGGATCGGGATGAAACCTGATAGCGGCTCCAGAATTCCACGCAGACATGCTCTTCGTTATGGCGGTTGGCCTGGAAATGGATGGCCTGGACGAATTCGTGCCGTGGGCGCTTGAAGGCCAGCTGGCCTGGCGAGAACTTGAAGCCCGCTGCCGTCAGCGGCTCCAGCAAGAACGCTTCAATATTGGCGATGAGCAGCGCTTTTGGCTTCATTCCATTTCCTGGCATTCGTCGGTTGCGCCGCCTGCGGTCAAAACGGCGCTGCCATGTTGCCATAGATCAGCGCCAGCGCACCTTGCAGCGGGCAATCGTGCGAGGGAAAACCTGCCGCTATTTTTCCTCCACGCTGCCGGGGGCAGTGTGCTGGCCAGGCAGCCTGGCCACTACCTTGATCTCGAACTGGAAACCATACAGCCACGTCACGCCAACGGCCGTGACGGTGGGGTGGGGGGCTGCGCCCCAGTAATCGGCTTGCACGATATCCCAGATGCGCTGGAAGTTGGCCTGCGGGTCGACGATAAAGATGGTCACGTCCTGCACGTCGTCGAACGAGCAGCCGGCCGCCTGCAAGATGGCATTCAGGTTGTCGAAGGCGCGCCGGACCTGGGCTTCGAGCCCGGGTTCGGGCGAACCGTCTTCGCGGCTGCCGACCTGTCCCGACACGAACAGCAGGCCGTTGGCGCGCACGGCGGGCGAATAGCGGTTCTGCTCATACAGGGCTTGGCGGCCCGGAGGGAATACGACGTCGCGTTTCATCAGCTTTCCTTTGTTGATGCAGCGAAGTTGCTGCCTGGAGAACACTTTATCTGCTGCCGTCCTGCTGATAAAGCGGCCATTATCGTCTGCACTATTTGTATAATCCAAACAATCGGGCGGCGGAGGTATGGATGGACAAGTTGGATACGATGCGGGCATTCGTGCGGGTGGTCGAAACGGGCAGTTTTACGCGGGCGGCCGCGACCTTGCATATGAGCCGCACCACGGTGACGCAGCTGGTGCAGCAGCTCGAGGCGCGGCTGCGCCTGAAGCTGCTGAACCGCACCACGCGCAAGGTCAATGTGACGGCCGATGGCGCCGTCTACTACGAGCGCATCGTGCAGGTGCTCGACACCCTGGAAGAAATCGAAACGAGCTTGCCGCATGCCGCTGCCTTGCCACGGGGCCAGTTGCGCGTGGACGTACCCAGTCCGCTCGCCGCTTTGCTGCTGGTGCCGGCGCTGCCCGGGTTTCATGCGCGGTATCCTGATATCGTGCTCGACATGGGCGCCAGCGACCGCATGGTCGACGTGATCGGCGACAATGTCGATTGCGTGATACGCGGCGGTGACATCACCGACCAGTCGCTGATGGCGCGCAAGCTTGCCGACTTGCCACTGGGCGTGTATGCGGCGCCTGCCTACCTGCAACGGGTGGGCACGCCCATGCATCCGCTGGACTTGCAGGACAGCGCGCACCGCATCGTGCGCTTTCGCTGGGGACGCAGCGGCAACGGCTTTCCGTACGTGATGCACCGCGAGGGCAAGAGCGTGAAGATCCATGGCCAGTACGTGCTGTCGATCGACGATGGCAACGCCTACCTGGCGGCCGGGGTGGCGGGGCTAGGCGTGCTGTGGCTGCCCGATTATATGGCGCGGCAGCACGTGGCCAGGGGCGAGCTGCTGCCGTTGTTCCAGGCATGGACGGTCGACGCCATGCCGCTCTATCTCGCCTATCCGCCGAATCGCCATGTCAGCAAGAAACTGCGCGTCTTCATCGACTGGGTGGCCGAACTGATGGCCCGGCATGCCGCCCCCGCTGTCACCGTCACGGCAACTGATTGACCCATACGGGCGCCGACCAGACGATATTGCCGTCGTCCTGCGTCAGCCGCGCGTAATAGAAATGGGGGCCGGGCGCGGGCGTGACGGTGAGCTCGGCCTGGTCCGACAGGGCCGTCACGGAGCCATTGCCGCCCGGCACGCCATGGAAGATGGCGATGGCGGCCGCTTGCCGTCCTGCGCTGTTGCTGAAACTGATGGCCAGGTGCAAGGGACCGTGGTTGTCGAAACGCTCGCCCATCGGCTTGCCGTTGGCCGTGAACAGCAGCTGCGCATGCTTGTCCATGGTGGCAAACACGCGGCGCGCGCGCAATGCTTCGAGGAAGCCGTCGCGCGACACGGGCATGCCGGCGGCCGGGCTGGCCACCAGCACGGCCGTGCGGTTGCCGTAGGCCGCGCCCCAGTTGGCGCAGTGGTTATCCTGGTTGCTGCTGAAGGCCACATGGTAGCCGGCCGCCAGGGCCCGGTTGCAGGCCGCCTCGTAGTTGCTGCGCCGCGTTTCCGTTTCCGCGTCGTTCGTGGAAAAGGCGGACGTGTTCATCACTTCGCACAGCACCATGGCCGCGTCGCCATCCGGCGTGTAGCCCAGCGGCTGGCCATCGACGAGAAACTGGCCCGCATAGGCGGGATGGTTGAATTGCCCGATCCAGCCCCGTTCGCGCATCAGCGCATACAGGCCCGCGTAATCGCTCTTCGGCGTTTCCACATCGGCCAGCAGTTCCCCACTGGTATTTCTTTCCCAGCCCAGCAACTGCTCGCTATTGAAGATATTTAAATGGCCGCCCTGGTTGATGACGCCCCATTCCATGCCGTACAGGGCCAGGAAGCCGGGATGGGCGGCCGAATACGCAGCCGCTTCGGCCAGCCCCGTCTGGTACAGGGCCTTTGCTTCGGCCGGCACGGCAGCGCCGTTGGTGCCGTCGGACCCGTCATACATATGGTTGTGTTCGGACGTCATCAGGGCATCGAGCCCATGTTGCTGCGCGTATAGATAGGCGTCGATGGGGCCGTAGAGCCCCGTTTGCGGGTCTTGCGCGCCATGGCAGGCATCGAGTGGCGCGCCGCCGTCGCTGTGGCGCGTCTGGCTGTGCAGGTTGGCGTAGACGATGCGGTAGTCCGCCTGGCCATCCAGGCTGGGCAGTTGCTGCAGGCCCGCCTGGAAGGCGGGCACGTCAGGCGCCGTGCCGCGGCCCCGCAACACCTGGATGGGCCATTGCTGTTCCACCAGTGCTGGCTGCGGCGTGCCGGCATCGGCCACGGCTACCAGGCGCAGCTGGTACAGGCCGTCCGGCACCCGCACGCGCCGTTCGCGCGCATCGGCGTCGGCGCGGCCATCCCAGGGCAAGCTGATGCTCTGGCCGCCTGCTCCCACCTGCGCCGTACCCGACCAGCGCCGCAGCACGGCGCCTTGCGGCCCCGGGCCGGCCAGGGTCACGGTCCAGCGCACCGCGTGGGGGCGGCCCTCGTCGGGGTAGGCGAGGCGGACCAGAAAGGTGCGCGCCTGCGTGCTCCGTTCGCCGGGGGCGGCGCGGAAGGGGGCAACGACGGTGGCATCGAGTTCGCTGTGTTCCTTCGGCTCTTGCGCGGCGGCAGTATTGCTCCACGTAATGAGCAACACGCCAGCGCACACGCAAGCGAGCCATGGCGGCCAGGGCGCGTGTTTCCAAAATCGGCGGCGCAGTGTCTTGAGCATCGTGGCCTCCCGCACCTGCTTCAGATGGTAGTTAGACAAGACATGCCACGTGTCGGTTCCCGCATGCACCAGCAAGTGGCGTGCTTGCACCGTGATTGGCCATGATCTGGCGCAAAGCCGGTGCGAATGGCGCTGCGTGCCCGGCGGAGAAGCTGGCACGGCGCTTGCTAAACAGAAGGGACGGATCAACGGCGATCCCCTGAATAAACGCACAACGGTCCAACGACGGACCACCTGGACAACGGCGTCCGCTCTGGCTGATTTTTCATCGGCGGGGGCGGGCGCCGTTTTGTTTTATCAACGGGATACTTCGGGAACCTATCATGGCCAGCCAAAAAGCAACGCGCATCGCGCTCTTCTCCCTCGCCACGCCGCCCATGCGGGCATTCCACCTGACGTGGATGGCATTTTTCGTGTGTTTCTTCGCCTGGTTCGCCTGCGCGCCGCTGATGCCGGTCATCAAGGGCGAGTTCGGCCTGTCCCTGGCGCAAGTGGCGAATATCAATATCGCGGCCGTCGCCATCACCATCCTCGTGCGCCTGATCGTGGGACCCTTGTGCGACCGCTACGGCCCGCGCAAGACCTACACGGGCTTGCTGCTGCTGGGCGCCATCCCCGTGCTGGGCGTGGCTGCCTCGCAAAGCTATGAAAGCTTCCTGTTCTTCCGCCTGGGCATCGGCGCCGTGGGTGCCAGCTTTGTCATCACGCAATATCACACCTCCGTGATGTTCGCGCCCCGCGTGGTGGGCACGGCAAATGCGGCCGCGGCCGGCTGGGGCAATGCGGGCGGCGGGGCGGCGCAGGCGCTGATGCCGCTGCTGCTGGGCGCCGTGCTGATGCTGGGCGTATCCGAATCGCTGGGCTGGCGCGTGGCCCTGCTGGTGCCGGGCGTGCTGATGCTGGTCATGGCTGCCCTGTACTGGCGCTACACGCAGGATTGCCCGGAAGGCAATTACTCGGACTTGCGCGCGGCTGGCGTGGCCATTGAAGGGGGGAAGAAGGGGGGCTGGGACAGCTTCAAGGCGGCCAGCGCCAACTACCGCGTGTGGCTGCTGTTCGTCACCTACGGCGCCTGCTTCGGCATCGAGATCTTCATCCATAACATCGCCGCCGTGTATTACGTCGACCATTTCGGCCTGTCGCTGAAATCGGCGGGCCTGGCCGCCGGCAGCTTCGGCCTGCTGGCCCTGTTTGCCCGCGCCCTGGGCGGCTGGCTGTCGGACAAACTGGCCCTGCGCGGCAATCTGAACAGCCGCGTGACCTTGCTGTTCATGCTGATGATAGGCGAAGGCGTGGGCTTGCTGTGGTTTGCGAAAGTCGACAGCGTCACCTATGCCGTCATCGCCATGCTGGTCTTCGGCCTGTTCACCCACATGGCGTGCGGTGCCACTTACGCGCTTGTGCCTTTCATCGACAGCCGCGCCCTGGGCGGCGTGGCCGGCATCATCGGCGCGGGCGGCAACGTGGGCGCCGTGGCGGCGGGCTTCCTGATGAAGGGCACGGGCGACATCCGCCAGACATTGACCATCCTCAGCGCGCTGGTGGTGATCTCGGCCTTGTGCGCCATCGCCGTGCGTTTTACGCGCGAAGCGGCCGAACCGAACATGGCCGCGGCCTGAGGAGACAGCAATGAACCACTCCCTGAACATCGTCGTGCTGGGCCATGGCATGGTCGGACATAAATTCCTCGAACGGCTGGCGCTGGAAACCAATGCGGGCTTGTCGGTGACGGTGCTGTGCGAAGAGCCGCGTCCCGCCTACGACAGGGTGCACCTGTCCGAATTTTTCAGCGGCAAATCCGCCGAGGACCTCTCCTTGGTGGCGCCCGGCTTCTTCGACAAGGACAACCTCGTGCTGAAGCTCAATGCGCGTGCCGTGTCCATCGACCGCGCGGCGAAGACCGTCACGGCCAGCACGGGAGAAATTCTCGCCTACGACAAGCTGGTGTTCGCCACCGGCTCCACGCCGTTCGTGCCGCCGCTGCCGGGCAAGGACCGCGACGGCTGCTTCGTCTACCGCACCATCGAAGACCTGGAAGCCATGCTGGCCTGGGGCGCCAAGTCCGCCACGGGCGTGGTGATCGGCGGCGGGCTATTGGGTCTCGAATGCGCGAAAGCCTTGCGCGACCTGAAGCTCGACACCCACGTGGTGGAATTCGCGCCGCGCCTGATGGCCGTGCAGGTGGACGAGGGCGGCGCGCGCGTCCTGCGCCGCAAGATCGAGGAGCTGGGCGTGACCGTGCACACGCAAAAAAATACCCTGGCCATCGTCGACGGCGAAGCGGCCACGCACCGCATGCAGTTTGCCGACGGCAGCCACCTGGAAGCGGACATGATCGTCTTTTCGGCCGGCATCCGCCCCCGCGACGAGCTGGCCCGCGCCTGCGGCCTGGACGTGGGGCCGCGGGGCGGCATCGCCATCGACGACAGCTGCGTCACGTCCGACCCCGATATCTATGCGATCGGCGAATGCGCGCTGTGGGGCGGCCTCGTGTTCGGCCTGGTGGCGCCCGGCTATGAAATGGCCCGCATTTGCGCGCGCCATGTGCTGCAGGAAGAGGGCGAAGCGTCGTTCAAGGGCGCCGACATGAGCACCAAGCTCAAATTGATGGGCGTGGACGTGGCCAGCCTGGGCGACCCGCACGGCAACGCGCCGGGCAGCCGCTCCTACCAGTTCATGGACGAGCGCAAGCAGATCTACAAGAAGATCGTCGTTTCCGATTGCGGCAAGTATCTGCTGGGCGGCGTGATGGTGGGCGACGCCAGCGAGTACGGCACGCTCTTGCAGATGATGCTGAATAAAATCGAGCTGCCGGCATCGCCCGAGTTCCTGATCCTGCCGCAGCCGGACGGCCAGCAAAGAGCGGGCCTGGGCGTGGAGGCCTTGCCCGCGTCGGCGCAGATCTGCTCGTGCAACGACGTGTCGAAAGGCGCGCTGTGCGCGGCCGTCGCCGATGGCGCCACCAGCATCGGCGCATTAAAATCCTGCACGAAAGCCGGCACCGCGTGCGGCGGCTGCGTGCCGCTGGTGACGCAGATCATGAAGGCGGAAATGCAGAAGCAGGGCCTGGCAGTGAACAACCACGTGTGCGAGCACTTTGCCTACTCGCGCCAGGAGCTGCACCACCTGGTCCGCGTCGGCAAGATCCGCAGCTTCGGCGCGCTGCTGTCCGCGCATGGACAGGGTCTCGGTTGCGACGTGTGCAAGCCCGTGGCGGCGAATATCCTGGCCTCGTGCTGGAACGATTTCATCCTCTTGCCCGTGCATGCGAGCCTGCAGGACAGTAACGATTACTTCCTCGGCAATATCCAGAAGGATGGCACGTACTCGGTGGTACCCCGCATGCCGGGTGGCGAGGTGACGGCCGACGGCTTGATCGCCGTGGGCATGGTGGCGAAAAAATACGGTTTATATACCAAGATCACGGGCGGCCAGCGGGTCGACCTGTTCGGCGCGCGCGTCGAGCAGCTGCCGGCCATCTGGGAAGAGCTGATCGCGGCCGGCTTCGAATCGGGCCACGCTTACGGCAAGTCGCTGCGCACGGTCAAATCGTGCGTCGGCTCCACCTGGTGCCGCTACGGCGTGGCCGACAGCGTGGGTTTTGCGATTCAGCTGGAAAACCGCTACAAGGGCTTGCGCACGCCGCACAAGATCAAGTTCGGGGTGTCCGGCTGCACGCGGGAATGCGCCGAGGCGCAGGGCAAGGACGTGGGCCTGATCGCCACGGAAAAGGGCTGGAACCTGTACGTGTGCGGCAATGGCGGCATGAAGCCGCGCCACGCGGAACTGATCGCATCGGACCTCGATGAAGCCACCCTGGTGCGCTATGTCGACCGCTTCCTGATGTTCTACGTGCGCACGGCCGACCGCCTGCAGCGCACCAGCGTGTGGCGCGACAACCTGGAAGGGGGCCTCGATTATCTCAAGCGCGTCATCGTCGATGACCGCCTTGGCATCGCGCACGAGCTGGAGGCGGACATGCAGCACGTGGTCGACACCTATGCCTGCGAATGGCAGGCAGCCGTCACTGACCCCGCCGTGCGCCAGCGTTTCCGCCATTTCGTCAACAGCGACAAGCACGATGACAACGTGGTGTTCGTCGAGGAGCGGGGCCAGATCCGGCCCGCCACGGAAATCGAACGCCGCAGCACCGTGATCCCCATCCTTGCCGTGGAGGCTTGAAGCATGAATGCGATGAATGAACTGGCCGGCGCCACCGCCGACAACTGGGTGGCCATCTGTCCCTTGAGCGACATCGTGCCCGACACGGGCGTGTGCGCGCTGCTCGGCGGGCGCCACGTGGCCGTGTTCCGCGTCGGCGACGCGTCGCCGCGCGTGTACGCCATCGACAATGTCGACCCGAACGCGGGCGCTTCCGTGCTGTCGCGGGGGCTCGTGGGCAGCATCGGCGAGCGCGTCGTCGTCGCCTCGCCCATCTACAAGCAGCATTTCGACCTGGCCAGCGGCGAGTGCATCGAAGCGCCCGAGCACTCCGTGGCCGCCTGGCCCGCGCGCGTGTTTGCCGACATGGTGTGGGTGGCGCTGTGAACCCGCCAGTCAGGGCCACTGCGCGTCCCTCGCTGGTGGTGGTCGGCAACGGCATGGCCGGCATGCGCACGGTGGAAGAGCTGCTGAAACTCGCGCCGGACCTGTATGACATCACCGTGTTTGGCGCCGAGCCGCACGGCAATTACAACCGCATCCTGCTGTCGCCCGTGCTGGCCGGCGAAAAGACGGTGGACGACATCATGCTGCATACGCGCGACTGGTATGCGCAGCACGGCATCACCCTGCACGCGGGCGACCCCGTCGTGCGCATCGACCGCCAGGCGCGCACGGTACAAGCGCTGTCGGGCATCGCGGTGCGCTACGACCGCCTGCTGCTGGCGACAGGGTCCACGCCGTTCATCGTGCCCGTGCCGGGCCACCAGTTGCCGGGCGTGATCGGCTTTCGCGACATCAGCGACGTCGACACCATGCTGCAGGCGGCGCGCACGCACCGCCACGCGGTGGTCATCGGCGGCGGTTTGCTGGGCCTGGAAGCGGCCAACGGCTTGCAGCGCCAGGGCATGGACGTCACCGTGGTGCACATGAGCGGCGCCCTGATGAACCAGCAGCTGGATGCACCGGCATCGATGCTGCTGAAAACGGCGCTGGAAGCGCGCGGCCTGCGTTTCCTGATGCAGGCGCAAACGTCCGCCATTCTGGGCGGCACCCGCGTGGAAGGCGTGCAGTTTGCGGACGGCAGCAGCATTCCCGCCGACCTGGTGGTGATGACGGCCGGCGTGCGCCCCAACATCGGGCTGGCGCAAGCGGCGGGCCTGCACTGCGAACGGGCCATCGTCGTCGACGATTGCCTGCAAAGCTACGATCCGCGCGTGTACGCCGTGGGCGAATGCGTGCAGCACCGGCGCGCCACCTTCGGCCTGGTCGCGCCCATCTGGGAGCAGGCGCGCGTGTGCGGCGCGCACCTGGCCGGCGCCGGTCATCGGCGCTACGTGCAGCAGGCCAGCGCCACCAAATTGAAAGTGACGGGCATCGACCTGTATTCGGCCGGCGATATCCTCGGCGGCGAGGGCAGCGAAGACCTGGTGCTGCGCGACCCGCGCCGGGGCGTCTACAAGCGCCTGGTGGTGCAGGGTAGCCGCCTGGTGGGCGCCGTGCTGTATGGCGACGTGCAGGACGGGCCCTGGTATTTCGACCTGATCCAGCAGCGCCGCGACATCGGCGCGCTGCGTTCCCACCTTCTGTTTGGCCAGGCCCTGTGCGGCCAGGCCGCCTGACTGGAATCCCCATGACGACTTGCCCGCCCGTGAAAACCACTTGCCCGTACTGCGGCGTCGGCTGCGGCGTGGAAGCGGCGCGCCTGCCCGACGGCGCCATCCGCATCGCCGGCGACAGCAGCCACCCCGCCAACCTGGGACGCCTGTGCGTGAAAGGCTCGGCGCTGGGCGATACGGCCGGTCTCGACAACCGCCTGCTGCAGCCGCAGGTGCGCGTGGACGGCGTGCTGCGGCCCGCTTCCTGGGATGCTGCGCTGGACCAGGTGGCGGGCGGCTTGCGCGCCATCATCGCCGAACACGGCCCCGACGCCGTGGCCCTGTATGTCTCGGGCCAGCTGCTGACGGAAGATTATTACGTGGCCAATAAATTCATGAAGGGCTACGTGGGCAGCGCGAATATCGACACCAATTCGCGCCTGTGCATGTCGTCGGCCGTGGCGGGCCACAAGCGCGCATTCGGCGAAGACATCGTGCCCGGCTGCTACGACGACCTGGAGCTGGCCGACATGGTCGTGCTGGTGGGCTCGAACACGGCCTGGTGCCATCCCATCCTGTTCCAGCGCATCGCGCGCATCCGCGAAAGCCGGCCGCACATGAAACTGGTGGTGATCGACCCGCGCCGCACGGCCACCTGCGAGTTGGCCGATCTGCACCTGCCCGTCAAGCCGGGCACCGACGTGTGGCTGTTCAACGGCTTGTTGTGCTACCTGGCGAAGGAAGGCGCGATCGACGGCGCTTTCGTCACCCAGCATAGCGCGGGGCTGGACGAAGCGCTGGCAGCCG
The DNA here is from genome assembly GCF_036231885.1 of Janthinobacterium sp. P210006. Lineage (NCBI taxonomy): Bacteria > Pseudomonadati > Pseudomonadota > Betaproteobacteria > Burkholderiales > Oxalobacteraceae > Janthinobacterium > Janthinobacterium sp. P210006. Next base: position 1,869,409 of record NZ_JAZARD010000001.1, read on the forward strand.
CACACGTGGACTGCGGCGACCCCCTGCAGGTGGCGGCCATGTGCAAGGTCGACCCGCACGCCTTGCTGGCGTTTTACCAGGCGTTTGCCGCCACGCGCAAGGTCGTCACGGCCTTTTCGCAGGGCGTGAACCAGTCGTCGAGCGGCACGGACAAGGTCAACAGCATCATCAACTGCCACCTGGCGACGGGCCGCATCGGCCAGCCCGGCATGGGGCCGTTTTCCCTCACGGGCCAGCCGAACGCCATGGGCGGGCGCGAAGTGGGCGGCCTGGCCAATATGCTGGCGGCGCACCTGGAGCTGGACAATCCCCGGCACCGCGAAACGGTGCAGTCGTTCTGGAATTCGCCCCGCATCGCCGCCAAACCTGGCCTGAAGGCGGTGGACCTGTTCCATGCCGTCGAGGCGGGCACGGTGAAGGCCGTGTGGATCATCGCCACCAATCCCCTGGTGAGCATGCCGGATGCCGACCAGGTGCGCCGCGCGCTGAGTCAATGCGAACTGGTGGTGGTGTCGGACATCAGCGCGCAGTCGGACACGAATGCGCATGCGCACGTGCTGCTGCCGGCGCTGGGCTGGGGCGAAAAGGATGGCACGGTGACTAATTCCGAGCGCCGCATCTCGCGCCAGCGGGCCTTCCTGCCGGCGCCGGGCGCAGCGCGCGCCGACTGGCAGGTGCTGTGCGAGGTGGCCACGCGCATGGGCCATGCGGGCTTCGATTTCGCGTCGCCGCAGGCCATCTTCGACGAGCATGTGCGCCTGTCCGCCTTCCGCAACGAGGGGGCATTGGCGCGCCTGTTCAACCTGAGCCACCTGGTGGGGCTGACCGGTGCGCAGTACGATGGCTTGCTGCCGCAGCAGTGGCCGCAGGGCCAGGCGCGCCTGTTCGGCGATGGCCGTTTCGCGCATGCGGACGGGCGCGCGCGCTTCATTCCCACGGCGCCGCGCGCGCCGCAGAACCTGCCCGGCGAAGACTATCCGCTGATCTTGAACACGGGCCGCGTGCGCGACCAGTGGCATACGATGACGCGCACGGGCAAGGCGGCGAAACTGTCCGGCCACGTGGCCGAGGCGTTCATCGACATCCACCCGCAGGATGCGCTGCTGTACAGCGTGCGCGAAGGCGAACTGGCGCGCATTTCCAGCGCCTGGGGCGCGATGGTGGCGCGGGTCGTGCACGGCGGAGGCATCGCGCGCGGCCAGGTCTTCGTGCCCATCCACTGGAGCGACGCGAATGCGTCCGACGCGCGCGTGGGCGCCGTCGTCAATCCGGCCGTCGACCCCGTCTCGGGCGAGCCCGAATTCAAGCATACGCCCGTGCGCATCGAGCAGTTCCGCGTGCACTGGCATGCGTTCGTGCTGAGCCGCACGCCCCTGGCGCTCGATGGCGTGGCGCACTGGACGCGCATCCAGGGCGAGCAGTTCCTGCGCTACGAGCTGGCGGGGCGCCAGCGCATCGGCGACCTGGGCGCCTGGGCGCGCGCGCTGCTGGGTGTGGCGGACGAACATGCCGACTGGCTCGATTACGCGGACGCCAGCGCCGGCGTGTACCGCGCCGTGCACCTGGAAGAGGGGCGCATCGCGCAGTGCGTGTATGTGTCGCCGCGGCCCGACCTGCCGTCGCGCAGCTGGCTGGCCAGCCTGTTTGCGCACGCGCAGATGGACGCGGCGGACCGCGCCGGCGTGCTGCTGGGCCAGCCCATCGGCAAGGGCGTCGACGCCGGCGCCACCGTGTGCTCGTGCTTTGGCGTGGGGCGCAACACCATTTGCGCGGCCATCCGGGAGCAGGGGCTGACGACGACGGCGCAGGTGACGACCTGCGTCAAGGCGGGCGGCAACTGCGGCTCTTGCGTACCGGAGATACGACAGTTGCTGCTTGAGGTGCGCAGCGCGGCCTGAAAATCTGTCCTTTCCGGCACGGCTTTGTTATATTGCCTGCTCTATAACAGAGAGGCAGTGTGATGACAGCAGTACAACACCCCACGGTCTGGCTGACGGGCTTGAGCGGCGCCGGCAAGACCACCGTTGCGCTGGCGCTGGCGCAGGCGCTGAAGGCGCAGGGCCGGGCCGTGGCGATGCTCGACGGCGATCAGCTGCGGCATGGCCTGAACCGCGACCTGGGTTTTACGCCGGAAGACCGGCATGAGAATATCCGCCGCACGGCCGAAGTGGCGCGCCTGATGAACGAGGCGGGCCTGATCGTCATCGCCGCCTTCATTTCGCCGTACCGCGCCGACCGCGCCATGGCCGCCGCCATCGTCGGCGCTGCGCAGTTCATCGAAGTGCATATCAGCACGCCCGTTGCCGAATGCGAGGCGCGCGATCCGAAAGGCCTGTATGCGAAGGCGCGCGCAGGCCAGATCGCGCAATTTACGGGCGTTTCCGCGCCCTACGAAGCACCGCTGTCGCCCGCGCTGAGCCTCGACACCCAGGTGCTGGCGCTGGAAGAATCGGTCGAACGCCTGTGCCGGCTTTTGCAGCAGCGGCTGTAACGGCGGGGCGGCGATGCGTATGAGATTGCGCACACTGCTGCGCAGGCGCTTGCCCGCCAGCCTGAAGGCGCGCATGAGCGTGGTCGTCTTCCTGCTCGTGCTGGCCGCCGTGGCGTCGCTGGCGCTGGCCACCCTGAGCGTGGCCGAGCGCGGCATGCGCGACGTGACGGGCCGCCAGCAATACGTATCGCTGGCCAGCGCCGCCGTCTTCATCGATGAAGAACTCGACGCCAAGCGCAATGTGCTGCGCGCGATGGCGGACAGCCTGGCGGCCAGCGACGCGCACGATGGCGCCAGCCTGCAGCGCTTCCTGGCCGCGCAAACGGTGCTGAGCAAGGAATTCTATTCGGCCGGCGTGGTCGGCATCGACGGCCTGGTCCTGGCCAGCGTGAGTCCGTTCAAGCCGCAGGCGGGGCTGAACCTGAAGGGCCGCCCGTATTTCGAACAGACGCTGGCGACGCGGCGCTCGGTGATTTCCGCGCCGCTCAACGGCAGCATTTCCGGCATGCCCATCGTGGTGGTGACGCAGCCCGTGTTCGACGCGCAGGGCGGCGTGCGCTATGTGCTGGCGGCCAGCGTGAACCTGCGCCAGCCCGATTTCCTGGGGCGCCTGGGGGCGCTCAAGCCTGGCACGGGCGGCTACCTGTACATCATGACCAGCGAAGGCGTCATCGTCGAGCATCCCGACAAGTCGCGCATCATGCAGCATATCGAAGCGAATGGCCCTGTCAGCGAACCGACGCGGCGCGCCATGCAGGGCTTCGAGGGCTGGCTGACGGGTACCACCACGCAAGGCGTCGATGCCTTGTTCGCCTATCACCGCATCGCCGCCACGGGCTGGATACTGGCCTCGGTGTATCCGATGCACGAAGCTTTTGCGCCTTTGCATGCGATGCGCAGCAGGATACTGCTGGCCGCCGTGCTGCTGGCGCTGCTGGCGGGACTGGCCGGCTGGCGCGTGGTGCTGCGCCTGCTGCAACCGCTGGAGCGCCTGCGCCGCCAGGTGCACCAGATCCGCCGCCAGCGCCTGGGCATCGAAGCGCTGCAGATCGAGCGGCGCGACGAGATCGGCGACTTGAGCCGCGATTTTTACTCGCTGGTGGCCGAGCGCGAAATCGCCGAGGCGCAGACGCGCGACAGCGAGCGGCGATTGAAGCTGCTGACCGACCACGTGCCCGTGGTGATCGTCTACATCGACCGCGAGCACCGCTACCAGTTCATCAACGCCACGTTTGAAAAATGGTTCGGCATGTCGCGCAAGGAAAGCCTGATGCATTCCATCCGCGAGGTGCTGGGCGAGGAAGCGTACCAGTTGCGCGAAGCCTACCTGCGGCGCGCCTTCTCGGGCGAGGAGGTGGAGTTCGAATTTACCGTCGACGGCGATATCGAGGGCGAAAGCGAGGGCGCGCAGGGCAGGGGCCGGCGCGCCTTCCAGACCAGCTACGTGCCCCATGTGGACGACAGCGGCGCGGTGGCCGGCGTGTATGGCCTGATCCATGAAATCACCAAGACCAAGGCCGTGCACACGGCGCTGCAGTTTGCCGCCGCCACGGACACGCTGACGGGCATCGCCAACCGTCGCCGCTTCGATGAACAGCTGGCGCAAAGCATGCAGCGCACGCGCGCCACGCGCGCGCCGATGGCGCTGGCCTATCTCGATATCGACCGCTTCAAGGCCATCAACGACAGCCTGGGACACCATGCGGGCGACGAGGTGCTGAAGGAATTCGCTGCGCGCCTGGTGCGCAGCGTGCGCGCCAGCGACCTGGTGGCGCGCCTGGCTGGCGATGAATTCGTGATCGTTTTCGAGGGCGTGAAAAGCGCGGCCGAAGTGGGCCAGATCGGCGCGAAGATCATCGACGCTATCCGCCAGCCATTCGAACTGGCCGGCGGCCCGCTGCCCGTAACGACCAGCATCGGCATCGCCCTCTTCCACGAAGGCGCGCTGACGCCGGCGCTGCTGCTGGACCTGGCCGACCAGGCCCTGTATCAAGCCAAGGGCCAGGGCCGCGACGGCGTGGCGCTGCTCGAGGCGGCGCCGTAGGTTTTACAGGGTAGCAGTCCAGTGATCGAGCTGCTGCGTGGTGGCCGTCACGCCGCCGCACACGATGACCAGCACATTGCGGTAGGGCGCCAGCTGCGGCGCCTTGCCATAGACGGCCGCCAGCGCGGCGCCGCAAGCCGGCTCCACCACCAGGCGCTGGTCGGTAATAAACCGCTGGCAGGCGTCGACGGCGGCGCGGTCCGACACCACCACGCTGTGCAGCGGGCGCGTCTGGCTGATGTGGAATGCCTGCGCGCAGACCTGGCGCGCGGCCAGCGAGGTGGCGATGCTGCTCACGGCGGGCAGGGCCACGTGTTCGCGCGCGGCCACGGCGGCGGCCAGCGAGACGGCGCCTTCGGTTTCCACGGCCACCAGGGCCACGTCGTCCCAGCCATTGCGCTGCAAGCCTTCGGCCACGCCGGCCAGCAGGCCGCCGCCGCCCACCGACAGCACCACGGCGTCCGGCTTCAGGCCCGCGCCGGCCACTTCATCGATCATGCCCGCATGGCCCTGCCACAGCAGCGGGTCGTCGAACGGGTGCAGAAAGGCGTCCTGCGGCGTGAGCATCGATTGCGCCAGCGCGTTGGCCTCTTGCCAGGCGGCGCCGTGCACGATGACTTCGGCGCCTTCCTGCGCGATCAGGGCCCGCGCCCGTTCGCTGGTCGTTTCCGGCACGACGACGATGACGGGTATGCCCAGCTGGCGGCCCGCATAGGCGACGGCGATGCCGGCATTGCCGCCGGAAGAGGAGATGAAACGGCTGGCGCCGCGCCGTGCGTATTCTTCGCAGGCCAGGCCGATGCCGCGGATCTTGAAGGAGCCGGGCGGCTGCAAGGCTTCGAGCTTGAGCCAGATGGCGCGTTCGCTGTGCAGGCTCAGGGCGCGCGAGTTGAGCAGGGGAGTTTCGATATGCAGGGCCATGCGTATTCCTGGAAGACGGTCAGGCCTGCATCATAGCCGAAGCGCCGGCGCCACCGTCTCACCCTTGCCGCACACTGGCTTAATTCAGGGGCACGCTCTTGAGCTGATGCGTGCGCGCCACTTCCTTCATCGCTTCGAGCAGGTCGTCGCGCAGCTGGCGCGGCAGCTTGCCGAAGAATTCTTCGTCGTTCTGGTCGGCCATCTCGGCCAGCACGGGCACCAGCGCTTCGCCTTCCGTGGTCAGTTCGATCGAGTGCTGGCGGCGGTCGGCCAGCAGGATGGACTTGCTGACCATGCCCTTGCTTTCCAGGCGGTCGATCAGCTTTGACACGGCGCCCTTGCTCATGCCCGACACCTGCGCCAGCACCGTGGGCGAGGTGCAGCCCAGGCGGAACATTTCACGCAGCACCACCCATTCGGACACCGTCACGCCGTTGGCTTCCGCTTTTTTCTGGAAGCTGTGGGAAACGTGGTTGGAGACGAAGCGCAGCCAGTAGCCGAGATGGGCTTCCAGCTCGCTGACGGGGACGCTGTTGGAATGGGCGGTTTGCGGCATGGCGGCCGTTTCAAAATTATGGCTCATTTCTTTTCCTTCACTGGGCGGCGTTGCCGGCATGGTTAAGGCCTTCACGCTTGCTGTCGAGTGGTTTGTTTGGGAACAATCATCGTGCTTGAGGTATTTCTAACACTGTTTTCACAGGAAATCACTTACCGGCAAAGAGTTTTTCCTGTTTTTCTTGCTCCAGATAGATAAAAAGCAATATCAAGCGACTAATCGTATTGCCGGAGAGGAAGATTAAAAAAATAACTCATGTTGCATCAATGGTAACATGATTTTTGCCGAATTGATAAATATTTCAACGGGCACCTGATGTCGAATAGCACATGTTGTTTGCGGCACCACTCAGCTGAAGCGTTCCACCAGAAAATCGACGAAGCTGCGCAACTTGGGCGAGCGATAGCGGTCCGGCAGGTAGACCACGCTCAAGGGGCGGCTGGGCAGTGCATGCGTGGGAAACAGCTGCACCAGGCGGCCCGCCCGCACGTCCGTTTCCAGCAGGAAGGCCGGTTGCAGCACGATACCCATGCCATGCAAGGCGGCAACGCGCAGCGCCTGGCCGTGATTGACTTGCAGGCGGCCCGAGACGGGCACGCTGCAAACGCCGTCCTCGCCCGTCAGGCGCCAGTGCGCCAGGGCTGCAGGCGAGAAGGACAGGCATTCGTGCCGGCTCAGGTCGGCCGGTTCGCGCGGCTTACCCCTGCGCGCCAGGTAGTCGGGCGAGGCGCAGATCATCAGCCGGTAGGGCGCCAGCGGCCTGGCGATCAGCGACGAATCGGGCAGCTGGCCGATACGGATGGCGGCCTCGAAGCCTTCTTCCACGAGGTCGGCCACGCGGTCGCTCAGGGACACGTCGATGCTCACCTGGGGATGGCGCTCCAGGTACACGGCCATGGCGGGCATCAGCGCTTCCGCGCCGAAGGTCAGCGGCGCCGTGATGCGCAGCTTGCCGGCGGGCGCCAATTGCAGGTTTTGCGCCTGGACATCGGTTTCCGCCACCAGCCTGAGGATTTCCTTGCAGCGCGCGTAGTAATCCTCGCCGAAGGCGGTCAGGTGCTGGCGCCGGGTGGTGCGGTGGAGCAGTTGCATGCCCAGCCGCTTTTCCAGCGTCCGCAAGTGGTTGCCGGCCATCGTCGCGGAGATCGCGCTGGCGGCCGCGGCAGCGCTCAGGCTGCCTTTTTCAACGGCCAGTACGTACACCTTCATGCTGTCGAGCAAATCCATTGGCAATCCCTAGTGTTAAATCAATGAAGTAAACCATAGTTTATCTATTCATGATTTTAAATGACACTGTTGTTTTTCCCGCAAGCCTGCGGCCACCCTCATACATATCGCCTGAGAACAGACCATGAAAGCCATCCAACTGACCGCTCCCTCCCTTGCCGCGTTTCGCCAGACCGCGCTGCCCGAACCGCAGCCGGGCCGGGGCGAGGTGCTGCTGCGCATGCGCGCCGCCACGCTCAATTTCCTGGACGTGGCAATTGCCACGGGCAGCTTTGCCGGCGCGGCCTTTCCGCTGATCCCCGTCGCCGACGGCGCGGGCGACGTGGCGGCGCTGGGCGAGGGCGTCAGCGGCCTGGCCGTGGGCGACCGCGTCATCCCCCACTTCATGCCGCACTGGCAGGGCGGGGCCATCACGCCGCACAACGTGGGCGCGATGCGGGGCGTCACCTTGCCCGGTTCGCTGGCCGAGTACGTGGCCGTCCCCGCGGCCAGCCTGGTCGCCTTGCCGGCCCACCTGGATTTCGTCCAGGGCGCGGCCCTGCCCATCGCGGCGACGACGGCCTGGAATGCCGTGCGTTCGGCGCAAGTGCGCCCCGGATCGGTGGTGCTGCTGTTGGGAACGGGTGGCGTCAGCATCTTTGCGCTGCAGTTCGCCAAGGCGTCGGGCGCCACGGTGATCCTGGCGTCGTCCAGCGATGAAAAGCTGGAACGCGCGCGCCAGCTGGGCGCCGATCACCTGATCAATTACCGGGCCACGCCGGCCTGGGATGGAGAGGTGCTGAAACTGACGGGCGGGCGGGGTGCCGACCTGGTGGTCGAGACGGTGGGCGGCGCCACCATCGCGCGCTCGCTCAATGCGGCGGCGATGGGCGGCACCGTCTTCACGGTGGGGTTTGTCGGCGGCACGGCCGCCAGCATCGATCTGCTGCCCGTCATCGTCAAGGCCTTGCGCATCGTCGGCAACAACACGGGTTCCGTGGCCGACCTGGCGCAGGCGGCCCAGGCCATCGCCGCGCACGGCATCGTGCCCGTCATCGACCGCGTGTTCGGCATCGACGACACGGCCGCCGCGTACGCGGAGCTGGGCGCCGGCGGGCGCCACTTCGGCAAGCTTGCCATCGCGCACTGAGAAGCGGATGCCTGTCCCGCCCGGCGACGGCCAGCGTCAGGCGGCGACGTGCACTTTCACGCTGGCGTCGCGCAAGACCTGGGCAAAGCGGGGCGGCGGCGGCGCATCCGTAAACAGGATATCGACTTGCGCCAGGTCGGCCAGGCGCACCAGTGCCTTGCGGCCGAACTTGTGCTGGTCGGCCACCAGCCACACTTCGCGCGACTGTTCGATGATGGCTTGCGCCACCTTCACTTCGCGCGCGTCGAAGTCGCGCAGGCTGCCGTCTTCGTCGATGCTGGAAATGCCGATGATGCCGATGTCGACCTTGAACTGGCGGATGAAGTCGATGGTGGCTTCGCCCACGATGCCGCGGTCGCGCCCGCGCACCACGCCGCCGGCCACGATGACTTCGCAGGCCGCGTTGTCGGCCAGGATGGCGGCCACGTTCAGGTTGTTCGTCACCACGTGCAAGCCCGTGTGCCGTCCCAGCGCGCGCGCCACTTCCTCGGTGGTCGTGCCGATATTGATCAGCAGCGAACAGCCGTGCGGCACTTGCGCGGCGACGGCGGCGGCGATGCGCCGCTTGGCGTCGCTGTTGAACACTTGCCGCTGGCTGTAATCGATGTTTTCCACGGACGAGGGCAAGCCGACCCCGCCGTGGTAGCGGGCCAGCAGGCGCGCTTCTTCCATCTGCTTGACGTCGCGGCGCACGGTCTGCGGCGTCACGTCCAGCTGCTGGGCCAGCTCTTCGACGGACATGGTGACCTTCTGGCGCACCACTTCGAGCAGGCGGCGCTGGCGGGGATTCAAAATCATGGGCGGTCTCTTTAAAAATCACAAACGAACAAAAACGAACAAATAGTATTGAAAATATGTTGCTATGGGTTCGTATTCTGGCGTATCTTATCCATATTGCATTCGAAATGCATCTGTATTGATCTTAACGACAGTCGCCGGCGATGCCTAGTCTTTCCTCGCCGGCCTTTCCCTGACAGACATGGAGTCCCGATGGCCGCAGCACAGCAAGGTGTGGAGACAGCGATGGAATGCGACGTGCTGGTGGTGGGCGGCGGCATCAATGGCGCCGGCATCGCGCGCGACGCGGCGGGCCGGGGCTTGTCCGTGGTGCTGTGCGAAAAGGACGACCTGGCCGCCCACACGTCGTCCGCGTCCACCAAGCTGATACACGGCGGCCTGCGCTACCTCGAATACTATGAGTTCGGCCTCGTGCGCAAGGCGCTGGTCGAGCGCGAAGTGCTGCTGCGCTCGGCGCCGCACATCATGTGGCCGCTGCGCTTCGTCATGCCGCATGCGCGGGGCCAGCGTCCCGCCTGGCTGATACGCGCCGGCCTGTTCCTCTACGACATGCTGGCGAAGCGGGAAATCCTGCCCGCCTCGCACGGCATCGACCTGACGCGCCACGCGGCGGGGAAACCGCTCAAGCCCGAATTCAAGCGGGGCTTCGTGTATTCCGATGGCTGGGTCGACGATGCGCGCCTGGTGGTCCTGAACGCCATCGACGCGGCGGACAAGGGCGCGCACGTTTTGACGCAGACGCGCTGCACGGCGCTGGCGCGCGAGGGGGGGTCCTGGCTGGCCACCTTGCAGCACGCGGGCGGCAGGCAGACGATGATGCGCGCGCGCAGCGTCGTCAATGCGGCGGGGCCGTGGACGGCCGAGTTCCTGCAGCAGGCGGCGCCCGGCGGACAGGGGCGGCATTTGCGCTTGATCAAAGGCAGCCATATCGTCGTCAAGCGCCTGTTCGCGCATGATCACGCGTATATCTTCCAGCATCCGGACGGGCGCATCGTGTTTGCCATTCCGTACGAGCACGATTTCACCCTGATCGGCACCACCGATCTCGACTACCACGGCGACAGCGGCAAGGTGGAAATCGATGACGAGGAAATTCGTTACTTGTGCGAGCTTTCCAGTTACTATTTCAGCAAGCCCATTGTGCCGGCTGACGTGGTGTGGACGTATGCGGGCGTGCGTCCGCTGGTGGAAGACGCGGCGGCCGACGCCAAGGCCGTGACGCGCGACTACCGTTTCGAGCTGGACCAGGAAGGGGCGCCGCTGCTGAGCATTTTCGGCGGCAAGATCACCACCTTCCGCAAGCTGGCCGAGGAAGCGCTCGATTTGCTGGCGCCGATTCTCGGCAATGCGCAGCCCGCGTGGACGGAACATGCCTGCCTGCCCGGCGGCGACGTGTTCGGCAGCACGCCGCAGAACCGGTCCGTACGCGAGTTCGGCCAGTTCGTGCAGGACTTGCAGCGCGAATACGCATGGCTGCCGGCGGCGCTGGTGGCGCGCTATGCGCGCGCCTACGGCACGCGCATCCATCGGCTGCTCGCGGGGCGCAAGGACGTGGCGGCCATGGGCGAGGAAATCGCCGCGGGCCTGTACGCGGCGGAAGTCGATTATCTGCGGCGCCATGAATGGGCCGTCAGCGCGGCCGACATCCTGTGGCGGCGCTCCAAGCTGGGCTTGCACCTGCCGCGCGGGACGGCGGACACGCTGGGTGCCTGGCTGTTGCAGCACCCGTTATTGCCGTAGGAGCAAGACCGAACACGCTGGCGACCGCGCCCCGCAGAGGGTGCGGCGAAGAATAAGAAACCATCACTGGAGGAGAATCGCGTGCAACTGGTACTGGACAAGATCAGCAGGAAGCAGGGGGCTGACGACTTTTTATATCCGATGTCGCTGGCGTTGGTGCCGGGCGCCATCAACGTCTTGCTGGGCACCACGCGTGCCGGCAAGACGACCCTGATGCGCGTGATGGCGGGCCTGGACAAGCCCAGCGGGGGCACGGTCACGGCCGATGGCGTGGATGTGACGGGCGTGCCCGTCAGCAAGCGCAACCTGGCCATGGTGTACCAGCAATTCATCAACTATCCGGCCTTCACCGTCTACGACAATATCGCTTCGCCCTTGCGCCTGCGCAAGGTGCCCGAGGAACAGATCCGCGCGAAAGTGCTGGCGCTGGCCGAGCGCCTGCACATCACGCCCTACCTGCAGCGCACGCCGGGCGAACTGTCGGGCGGCCAGCAGCAGCGCACGGCGCTGGGACGCGCGCTGATCAAGGATGCATCGTTGCTGCTGCTCGACGAGCCATTGGTCAACCTCGACTACAAGCTGCGCGAGGAATTGCGGCGCGAATTGACGGAACTGTTTTCCAGCGGCAGCACGACCGTCGTGTACGCCACCACGGAACCGCTGGAAGCGCTGCAGCTGGGCGGCCACGTGGCCGTGCTGCACGAGGGACGGCTGCTGCAGCAGGGGCCGACCCTGGACGTTTTCAATGCGCCCAATTCCATCGACGTGGCGCGCACCTTCAGCGATCCGCCCATCAACCTGATTCCCGCGCGCGTGGATGCGCACGGCGTGGCGCAGGCGGCCGACGGCCTGGCGATCCACTTGAGCGGCGAGCAGCGCGCCCGCCTGGGCGAGCGGCGCGACGTGATCCTCGGCGTGCGCGCGCACAGCCTGCATCTGTCGCCCCAGTCCGATGGCGACGTGCCCATCGCGGCGCAGGTGGACCTGGCGGAAATCAGCGGTTCGGAAACCTATGTGCATGCGCGCCGCGGCGAGCTGGCCCTGGTGGCGCAGCTGGGCGGCGTGCACAACCTGGAGATCGGCAGCGCCTGCACCGTGTATTGCCAGCCGCACGCCTTGCTGATCTTTGCCGATGACGGCGCACTGCTGTATGCGCCGGGCGCGCGCGCAGCGTCGGCAGGGGGGATCTGACATGGCGCGCATCGAACTGGTCGACCTGGCCCACGCCTACAAACCGAATCCTGCGGCACCGGCCGACTATGCGCTGCGGCCCATGAGCATGGAGTGGCGCGACGGCGGCGCCTACGCCTTGCTGGGGCCGTCCGGCTGCGGCAAGACGACCTTGCTCAATATCATTTCCGGCCTCGTGAAACCGTCGCATGGCAAGGTGCTGTTCGACGGCAAGGATGTCACGCAGCTGCCGACCGAGGCGAGGAATATCGCGCAAGTGTTCCAGTTTCCCGTCATCTACGACACCATGACCGTGCACGACAATCTGGCGTTTCCGCTGCGTAATCGCGGCTGGAAAGAGAGCGAGGTCAAGAAGCGCGTGCAGCAGGTGGCGCAGATGCTGGAATTGACGGGCGACCTGAAGCTGCGCGCCAGCGGCTTGTCCGTGGACGCCAAGCAAAAGATTTCGCTGGGCCGGGGCCTCGTGCGCCCCGACGTGGCGGCCGTGCTGTTCGATGAACCGCTGACGGTGATCGACCCGCACCTGAAATGGCTGCTGCGCCGCAAACTCAAGGAAATCCACCACGAACTGAAGTTATCCCTGATCTACGTCACGCACGACCAGGTGGAAGCGTTGACCTTTGCCGACCAGGTGGTCGTCATGACGCAGGGCGAAGTGGTGCAGACGGGCAGCGCGCAAGCGCTGTTCGAGGAGCCCGAGCACACGTTTGTCGGCTATTTCATCGGCAACCCGGGCATGAACTTGCTCGATTGCACCTTGGACGATGGCGGCGTGCGCGTGGCGGGCCAGCCGCTGGCCGTGTCCGCCGCCGCGCGTGCGGCGCTGTCGGGCGCGCAAGGAAAAATCACGGTGGGCGTGCGGCCCGAGTTCGTCGCATGCGTGAAGGCAGGCGAGGGTGGCGAAGGTGGCGACCATTGCCTCGACGCCACGGTGACGGCCGTGCGCAACATGGGCACGCATTACCTGGCGGAATTCCAGTTGGGCGGCGCGACGGTGGCGGCCAAGCTGCGCGCCATCGATGCCGCTCCTGGTGATGCCGTGCGGCTGCGCTTTCCGCCGCAACGCACCCTTTTCTATGTCAACGATAAGCGGGTGGCCTGATGATACATAACGGTAAAACCGATAACAACCGCCGCGCCTGGCTACTGATCCTGCCCGTGCTGCTGTGCGTGGCCTTTTCCGCCATCCTGCCCCTGATGACGGTGGTGAACTATTCCGTGCAGGATATCCTGAGTCCCACGCAAAAAGTGTTCGTGGGCACGGAGTGGTTCCGCATGGTCATGCTCGACGGCGACCTGCACAGCGCCTTGCTGCGCCAGCTGCTGTTTTCCGGCTCCGTGCTGGCCATCCAGATTCCGCTGGGCATCCTGATCGCCCTGTGCATGCCGGCCGATGGCTGGAAGGCGTCGCTGGCGCTGGTGCTGATCGCGCTGCCCCTCCTGATTCCCTGGAACGTGGTGGGCACCATCTGGCAAATCTTTGGCCGCGGCGACATCGGCCTGATGGGCTATACGCTGAACCAGCTCGGTGTTGACTACAATTACAACGGCAATTCGCTCGATGCCTGGCTGACGGTGATGGTGATGGATATCTGGCACTGGACGCCGCTGGTCGTGCTGCTGTGCTATGCGGGCTTGCGCGCCATTCCCGACGCGTATTACCAGGCGGCCCGCATCGACGGCGCTTCGCGCCTGGCCGTTTTCCGCTACATCCAGCTGCCGAAACTGCGCAATGTGTTGATGATTGCCGTCTTGCTGCGCTTCATGGACAGTTTCATGATCTATACGGAACCGTTCGTGCTGACGGGCGGCGGGCCCGGCAATGCCACCACCTTTTTGTCGCAATACCTGACGCAGAAGGCCGTGGGCCAGTTCGACCTGGGGCCGGCGTCCGCGTTTTCATTGATTTACTTCCTGATCATCCTGCTGTTCTGCTTTGTGCTGTACACGTGGATGCAGCGCGTCGGCACGGGAGACCAGAAATGATGCACAAGAAAATGAGCAGCACCATCCTGATCGTCTTCCTGCTGGGCTCGCTGTTGCCCATCTACTGGATGCTCAACATGTCGCTCAAGACCAACGAGGAAATCGTCGGCGTGCTGAGCCTGTGGCCCCAGCAATTGACGTTCGCCAACTACCACACGATTTTTACCGACCGTTCCTGGTACAGCGGCTACATCAATTCCATGATTTACGTGGCCTTGAACATGGTGATGTCCGTCACGGTGGCCTTGCCGGCCGCATATGCGTTCTCGCGCTACAACTTCGTGGGCGACAAGCATCTGTTCTTCTGGCTGCTGACCAACCGCATGACGCCGCCCGCCGTTTTCCTCGTGCCGTTCTTCCAGCTGTATTCGACGGTGGGCCTGATGGATACGCATCTGGCCGTGGCGCTGGCGCACATGGTCTTCAACGTGCCGCTGGCCGTGTGGATACTGGAAGGCTTCATGTCCGGCGTGCCCAAGGAAATCGACGAGACGGCGTATATCGACGGCTACAGCTTCCCCCGCTTCTTCATCCGCATCTTCTTGCCGATGATCAAGTCGGGCGTGGGCGTGACGGCCTTCTTCTGCTTCATGTTCAGCTGGGTGGAACTGCTGCTGGCGCGTACCCTGACGTCCGTCAATGCCAAGCCCATCGCCGCCACCATGACGCGCACCGTGTCGGCGGCCGGCATGGACTGGGGCGTGCTGGCGGCGGCCGGCGTGCTGACCATCGTGCCCGGCGCGCTGGTGATCTGGTTCGTGCGGCATTACATAGCCAAGGGTTTTGCGATGGGGAGGGTGTGACATGGAAAATACCGATAGCACGGCCAGCCTGTTCGGCTGGATGGCGTGGACGCCGGAAGTGGCCGTCTTTTTCATTTGCATCGGCCTGATGCTGGCCGGCATGACGGTGTGGCAAATCCGTTCGCCCAGCATCGAACGCAAGGGTTTCCTGCCCATGCCCACCACGCGCGGCGACCGCCTGTTCATCGGGCTGCTCACGGCCGCCTACGTGAACCTGGCGTGGGCGGGGTTCACGGAAATGCAGCAGGCCATCGGGGCGGGCATCAGTTTTGTAGTGTTGTTGGTGGTAATGCGTTGGGGGTGAGGGCACCAGACATCAGCTACTGCGCGGCGCGCTTTGCGGCCGGCGATGCTCACCGTACTAAAGTACGGTTGCGCTTCTCGGCCACAAATCACTGCCGCTCGCTAAGCTTCTGTCAGGCGCTTCAAATTAGTTGGATGTGTGAAGTCGTAGATGAAAACAGCGGCCCGCCTCCGGCAGGCCGGATGACAACTATAAGGGAGATTCACGATGAAATTGAAGTTCACGGTCTTCGCGGCTGCGGCCATGCTCGTGTCGAATGCGGCCCTGGCCGACGCCAAGCAGGCGCAAACCTGGATCGACAAGGAATTCCAGCCATCCAGCCTGAGCAAGCAGCAACAGCTTGCTGAAATGAAATGGTTCATCGATGCGGCGGCCAAGCTGAAAGCCAAGGGCATCAAGGAAATTTCCGTGGTCTCGGAAACCATCGATACCCACGTCTACGAATCGAAGACCCTGGCCAAGGCCTTCGAGGAAATCACGGGCATCAAGGTGCGCCACGACATCATCCAGGAAGGCGACGTGGTGGAAAAGCTGCAAACCTCCATGCAGTCCGGCAAGAGCATCTATGACGGCTGGATTTCCGATTCCGACCTGATCGGCACCCACTACCGCTATGGCGCCGTGGAACCGCTGTCCGACTACATGGCGGGCAAGGGCAAGGATTACACGAATCCGGGCCTGGACTTGAAGGATTTCATCGGCATCAGCTTTACGACGGCGCCGGACGGCAAGGTGTACCAATTGCCCGACCAGCAGTTCGCCAACCTGTACTGGTTCCGCGCCGACTGGTTCGCGCGCAAGGATTTGCAGGCGAAGTTCAAGGCCAAGTATGGCTACGAGCTGGGCGTGCCGCAGAACTGGTCCGCGTATGAAGACATCGCCGATTTCTTCACCAATGACGTGAAGGAACTGGACGGCAAGAAAGTCTACGGCCACATGGATTACGGCAAGAAAGATCCATCGCTGGGCTGGCGCTTCACCGATGCGTGGCTGTCGATGGCTGGCGCAGCCGACAAGGGTATTCCGAACGGCATGCCCGTCGACGAATGGGGCATCAAGGTGGCAGCCGACAAGTGCACGCCCGTGGGCGCGTCCATGTCGCGCGGCGGCGCCACCAATTCGCCGGCTGCTGTCTTTGCACTGACGAAATATATCGACTGGATGAAGAAATACGCGCCGCCGCAGGCAAACGGCATGAATTTTTCGGAATCGGGTCCCGTGCCGGCGCAGGGCGAAATCGCCCAGCAGATCTTCTGGTACACGGCATTTACGGCCGGCATGACGAAACCGGGCTTGCCGGTGGTGAACAAGGATGGCACGCCGAAATGGCGCATGGCGCCGTCGCCGCACGGTCCGTACTGGAAAGAGGGCATGCAGAACGGTTACCAGGACGTGGGTTCCTGGTTCCTGTTCAAGTCCACGCCCGATGACCGCAAGGCGGCCGCCTGGCTGTACGCGCAGTTCGTCACGTCGAAAACCGTGTCGCTGAAGAAATCGATCGTCGGCCTCACGTTTATCCGCGATTCCGACATCCGCCACGATTACTTCACGAAACACGCGAACGAATACGGCGGCTTGATCGAGTTCTACCGCAGCCCCGCCCGCGTGGCATGGACGCCGACGGGCAACAACGTGCCCGATTATCCGAAGCTGGCCCAGCTGTGGTGGAAGAACGTGGCCACGGCGATTACGGCGGAAAAAACGCCGCAAGCCGCCATGGATAACCTGGCCGAGGAAATGGACCAGGTCATGGCGCGGCTGCAGCGGGCCGGCATGAAGGCGTGCGCACCGAAGCTCAATGCCAAGGGCGACCCGAATCAGTACCTGTCGGACCAGCACGCCCCCTGGAAAAAGCTGGCAAATGAAAAGCCGAAGGGCGAAACGATTGCCTACGATAAATTATTGCAGGCATGGAAAGAAGGCAAGGTAAGGTAGTCGTGTAAACTCTGCCGCCGCTTTCCCGGGGCACGGGCGCTTGCCCGTGCCTTTTTTACTGTACAGACGTAGTAGCGACCATGACCAAATACATACTTGCTTTAGACCAGGGCACCACCAGTTCGCGCGCCATCCTGTTCGACCACGCGGGCCGGCCGCACGCCAGCGCGCAGCGCGAGTTCCGGCAGATTTTCCCCCAGCCGGGCTGGGTCGAGCATGACGCGGGCGAAATCTGGGCCTCGCAAGAGGGCGTGCTGCAGCAGGTGCTGCGCGACAGCGGCGTGGCCGCTTCCGACGTGGCCGCCATCGGCGTAACTAACCAGCGCGAAACGACGGTGCTGTGGGACCGCGCCACGGGCGAGCCCGTCGCCAACGCCATCGTCTGGCAAGACCGGCGCAATGCCGCCTATTGCGAGCAACTGGTCGAGCAGGGCAAGGCGGACGTGATCCAGCGCAAGACGGGTCTCGTGCTGGACGCCTATTTTTCCGCCACCAAGCTCAAATGGCTGCTCGACAACGTGGCCGGCGCCCGCGCGCGCGCCGAGCGGGGCGAGCTCGCCTTCGGCACCGTCGACAGCTGGCTGATCTACAAGATGAGCGGCGCCCACTTGACGGACACGAGCAACGCGGCGCGCACCATGCTGTTCAATATCCACACCCTGCAGTGGGACACGGACCTGCTGGCGCTGCTGGACATTCCCGCCTCCCTGCTGCCCGACGTCGTGCCGTCCAGCGGCGTGGCGGCGCATACCTATACAGACTTGCTGGGCGTGTCCGTGCCCATCGCCGGCATCGCGGGCGACCAGCAGGCGGCCACGTTCGGCCAGGCGTGCCTGAAACCGGGCATGGCAAAGAATACCTACGGCACGGGTTGCTTCATGCTGATGAATGTGGGCAAGCGCCCCTTGCCATCGAAAAACCGGCTGCTGACGACCGTGGGCTGGAGCCTGGGCGCGGGCAGCGATAAGACTGATTATTTGCTGGAAGGCAGCGCCTTCATCGCGGGCGCGGCCGTGCAATGGATGCGCGACGGCATCGGCATCATCCGCGACTCGTCCGAAGTGGAAGCCTTGGCCACCAGCGTGCCCGATTCGGGCGGCCTGGTCTTCGTGCCCGCGTTCGCGGGCCTGGGCGCACCGTACTGGGACCCGTATGCGCGCGGCACCCTGATCGGCATCACGCGGGGCACGGGCAAGGCGCACATCGCGCGCGCGGCGCTCGAAGGCGTGGCCTACCAGAACGTGGACGTGCTGTCCGCCATGCAGGACGACGCGGGCATCGCACTGTCCGAGCTGCGCGTGGACGGCGGTGCGGCCCGCAACGACATGCTGATGCAGTTCCAGGCCGACATCTTGAATGTGCCCGTGGTGCGCCCCGTGGTAACGGAAACGACGGCCCTGGGCGCCGCCTATTTGGCGGGCCTGGCCGTGGGTTTCTGGCAATCCGAGGAAGAAATCGCTGCCCAATGGCAGGTGGGACGCCGCTTCGAGCCAAAGATGGCAGCCGACGAGCGCCTGACGCGGCTGCACAAGTGGCAGCGCGCCGTGGAGCGCTCGCGCGACTGGAGCGAGTGAAAACGGGCGTTCAGTGGCGCATGAAATACACGGCATAACCCACCGTTTCGCGCGGCACGGAATACAGGTCGCGCAGCTCGAAGTAGGGTGCATGTACCTGGCCGCTGACGTCGATGCCGCTGCGCTCCAGCGCCAGCTTGAAGCGGGGCACGTGGAAATACTGGGTGGCCACCATGGCCGTCTTCCAGCCGTGCTCGTGCATCAGGATTGCCGCGTTGCGGGCCGTGGCGTCCGTGGTCCAGCCTTGATTATCCTCAATGATGGCACTGGCGGGCACGCCGCGCGATTGCAGGTAGCGGGCCATTGATGCGGCTTCGTCGAAGCCTTCCTTGCCCGTCGCCCCGCTGACGAGGATGCGGGGCGCCCGTCCTGCCTGGAACTGCGCCAGGGCCGCATCGAGCCGTGCCTGCAGGCGGGGACTGGGCGTGCCGTCCGGGGCAATCGTGTTGCCCGGCACGACGATCACGTCGGCGGGCGCCAGTTTGTCATTGAGCCCGGCCAGCACCAGCGCGGTGGTGGCCAGCAGGAAAACAGCAACAGCGGTCAAGCCCAGCAGTGTTATTTTGCGCATCTTCGTCATCAAGTAGGGAATGGACGCATCATACCCGCCCATTCCACTGGGCATCAGTTCGCCTGCGCCTTGCGCGCGCGCTGGTTCGACAGATAAATATTGTCCTTGTCCAGCGGCTTGCCCTCGCGCACGGCGGCGAGCCAGTCCTGCGTGCTGACGACGGCGGCGAAATTCGAGTGGAACACGGTGCTGAACACGCGGTGGATTTCCTCGGCGCTGGCCGTGCCGCCCCCATTCGCATAGGGCAGGGTGCCCGTGGCGTCCTGCAGGAACTCGACCTGCAAGCCATCGTGCGCGGCCTGGAAGATGGTGGCCGCGTCGCAGTTGTGCGTCATGTAGCCGATCACCGTCAGGGTGTCGATGCCGTGGCCCTCCAGCCAGGCGCGCAAGTCCGTGCCCGCGAAGGCGCTGCCCATGACCTTGTTGATGCGGTGGTCGGCGGCAAAGGCGGCCACTTGCGGATGCAGCTGCCAGCCGTCGCTGCCCTTGGCGAAGATGGGCGAGCTTTCCGGCGCATCGTGCTGGACGACGATCACGGGCACGCCGGCGGCGCGCGCGGCGGCCATGGCGGTGACGATATTCGGCAGGGAAATGTCGACGGATGGATATTCGATGGGCATGTCGCCCGTGAAGTATTCATTTTGTACGTCGATGACGAGCAGGGCGCGGCGCGGGGTGGTGGTCATGGGTTCTCCTGGCATGGTTGAAAGAGGAAGGACTTCCTCGATACCGCCATTTTCACGCCGGACCTTGCAAACAAAAAGTGGCCTGAAGGCCTATCTGCGATAAAATCGGGCCATGCCTATTCCATCTTCCACTCCCCTGACCATTGCCGTCATTGCCTTCGACGGCATGACGCCTTTTCACCTGTCCGTGCCTTGCCTCGTGTTTGGCGCCCAGACGGACGAGACCGACTTGCCGCCTTTCCACGTGCGCGTATGCGCCGCCGATCCCGTGCCCCTGCGCACGGCGGCCGGCTTCGGCATCACGCCCGAGTTCGGACTGGAAGGGCTGGAAGATGCCGATATCGTCATCATGCCGGCCTGGCACGACGATTGCCGCGACGCGGCGCAACCGCTGGTCACGGCGCTGCAGGCAGCCAGCGGGCGCGGCGCGCGCATGGTGGGGCTGTGCCTGGGTGCGTTTCCGCTGGCGCAGGCGGGCTTGTTGGACGGCAAGAGCGCCGCCACGCACTGGGGCATGGCGGAGCGGCTGGTGGCCCGCTATCCCAAGGTGAGGGTGGACCGCGAAGTGCTGTACGTGGACGATGGCGCCGTGCTGACGTCGGCCGGCGTGGCGGCAGGCCTCGATTGCTGCCTGTATCTGCTGCGCCAGCTGGCGGGTGCCGAAGTGGCCAACAGGGTGGCGCGCCGGCTGCTGGTGGCGCCGCACCGCCAGGGCGGGCAGGCGCAATTCATCGAGCGTCCGCTGCCCGTGTCCGGCAGCGAAGGGCGCTTTGCCGACGTGCTGGCCTGCGTGACGGCCAACCTGGGCATGGCCCACAGTATCGATGCCTTGGCCGAACGGGCGGCCATGAGCCGGCGCAACTTCACGCGCCATTTCCGCCAGGCCACGGGCACGTCGTTCAAGCAGTGGCTGCTGAACCAGCGTCTTGCGCATGCGCAAGGCATGCTGGAAAAAAGCGCAGCGTCGATCGATGTCGTGGCGCAGGAGGCCGGCTTCGGCACGGCCCTGTCGCTGCGCCAGCATTTCCGCGCCAGCTTGCAGACGTCGCCATCGGCCTACCGCAAGCTGTTCCGGCAGCAGCTAAGCCAGGCCGTTTGACCATAGCCTTGCCGGGTCGCGGCTGCCCTGCGGCAGCGCGGCGCTGACGGCGAGCTGCCGCGCAATGAAGGCGGCCGGATCGAAGGCGTGGCGTTCCTGGAACGACACGGTTTCTGCGCTCATCAGTTCCGCGTAGGTTTGCATCAGGGTCGAGGCGCAGCGGTAATTGCCTTGCTCAAGATACGTGTCGATAGCGGCGAGCAGCACGGGGTAATCCGCATTGTCCTTGCTGCCGCCGAAGTTGAACGACAGCTGCCCGCAGGCGCGCCAGATCGGGTCTCGTTCATTCTGCGGCACCGGCTGCGTGCGCAGCCATTGCAAGGCTTTCAAGGGCGGGCCGCCAAACGAAGGGGGCGAGATGATGGCCTGGATCGCCACCCTGACCGCCTCATCGTTTCTTCCCGCGCGCACATACTGGCCGTGCAGCAGCGCCAGCGCATCCGTGTATTCGGGCAGGAGGGCCAGCGCCGCTTCCAGCAAGGCGATGGCGGCCGCGGGGTTTTGCTGGGCAATCGATTCCCTGGCCGCCAGGAAGGCGGCGCGCGGCGAGGCGGGGTCGTCGGCCAAGGTGGGCAGCGCCACGTAGCCTTCTTCGTCTTCGTCTTCAGCGTCGCCGGCTGCCGCATGGGCGCGCAGGAAAGCGGCCAGGCTGGAAAAGTTCGGCTGCAGGCGCCATTCGTCATGCCACGTTTCGACGACGATGGGTTCGCTTGCTTCGCGGCCGATGGGCCAGTACAGGCCGTAGGTATCGCCATTGCCCAGCGCGCCTTCGACGAAGGGATTGAAGCCGAGGGGCGGGTAGGGTGCGCTGTGTTGCCAGTCTTGTTCCACCGAGATGTGGGCGAGTTGTGCAGGTAGTAGCATGGAAGTGGCAGAGGATAAAACGCCAGTGTAGAGCAAGCGGGCGCCCTTGGCGCGCACCGTCGGAGCGCGGGGCGGCGCGCCAGGCCTGAGGCATTGCCGTGCTGATAATCGCCGTGCTGATAAAATAATTGCTTCTTCGCCCAGGCCGGTCCCCATGTCCAGCACACCCCATCCTGCCTTCGACCTCAGCTTTCGTAGCTACGCGGAAATCGGCGCGCCGAACCGGCATGACTTCGTGCAGCTGGTGCTGCCCTTGCACGGCCAGCTGCTGCTGGAGATCGACGGCAAGCAGGGCAAGGTGGACGCGCAACAGGGCGTGGTGATCCCGGCCAATACCTGGCACGCCCAGCACAGCCGGGTGGCCAACCACTCGATCATCGTCGACGTGAATGCGGCGGCCGTGGAGCAGGGCAGCTGGGGCCGTTTGCTGGAGCGGCCGTATGCGGCGCTGGGGCCGGGCGCCCGCAAGCTGATCGAATACCTGGGCATCATGGCGGGGCAGCAGGCGCTGACGCCGGCCGTCATCCACGGCTGGACACCGCTGCTGCTCGACACCTTGCTGCAGACCGCGCCGCAGGCCCGCTCGCGGCTGGCTGCGCTGCTGGCGCGTGTGCAGACCGAGCCTGGCTTGCCCTGGTCGACGCTATCGATGGCGCGCTTTGCCAACCTCAGCGTCAGCCGCCTGCATGCATTGTTCCGCGAAGAAATGGATACGAGCCCGCATGCCTGGCTGCAACAGCAACGGATAGGGCGGGCCTGCGACTTGCTCGCCGCCAGCGATGCCAGCATTGCCGAGATTGCGCTGGCGGCCGGCTTTTCCGAGCAGAGCACGCTGACGCGGGCCATGCGCGACAGCATCGACGCCACGCCGGCCGCCTACCGGCGCCAACGTCGCGAGAACAGGTCAAAAACGCAGTAGATGGCGCCAAGAACGGGCGCGCTCCAGCGGCCACAATCTCCTTTTCGGGAGATTGACTATGTTGCAGAAGAATATGACCCGCCTGGGCATGCTGGCCGGCATCGCTGCGGGCGCGCTGTGGGGGCTGGTGTTCCTGGCGCCGGCGCTGCTGCCCGCGTTCCAGCCGCTGGAACTGTCGGTGGGCCGCTACCTGGCCTACGGCCTGATCGCGGCCATGCTGGTCGCACCGTCGTGGCGGCGCCTGCTGCGCAGCCTGGGCTGGCGCGAATGGCGTGGCTTGATCTGGCTCAGCCTGACCGGCAACATCATCTATTACGTGCTGCTGGCCAGCGCCGTGCAGACGGGCGGGGTGGCCATGACGTCGATGGTGATCGGCCTGCTGCCGCTGGTCGTCACCGTGGTCGGCAGCCGCGACCGCAATGCCGTGCCGCTGCGCAAGCTGCTCCCTTCGCTGCTGCTCAGCGGTGCCGGTTTGCTGTGCATCAGCTGGCAGTCGCTTGCGCATCCCGGCCATGCATCGCTGCTGGGACTGTTGTGCGCGCTGGCGGCGCTGCTGTCGTGGACGGTGTATGCCGTCGGCAATAGCCGCTGGCTGGGGCGCTTGCGCGCGGTGTCGGCGCAGGAGTGGAATCTGCTGACGGGCGTGGTGACGGGCGCTGCCGCCTTGCTGCTGGCGATTCCCGTCGCGCTTGCCGCACCGGCCGCGCATGGCGGCACGGCATGGCTGCAGTTTGCCGGCCTCGTCACGGGCGTGGCGCTGTTGTGTTCAGTCGTCGGCAATGGCTTGTGGAACTACGCCAGCCGCGTGCTGCCGCTGACCTTGATGGGGCAGATGATCGTCTTTGAATTCCTGTTTGCCCTGGCGTACGGCTATGCGTGGGAGCGGCGCTGGCCCACCGCGGCGGAAGCTGCGGCGACGGCCTTGCTGCTGGCGGGCGTGCTGGCATGCGCGGTGGCGCACCGGCCGCAGCGGGCGGCCAGCGCGGCGGCGGCCCGGACCGCATAGGGCGCGGCACGGGCCAGGTTCTTCAGTCGCGTTCCGGTACCGGGACGTTGTAGCCGTTCAAGGTGGTCGAGACGAGCGCGTACAGGCCCACCAGGTAGATCAGTTCGTTGGTGCCGTGCTGGCCGAACGTGGCCAGCGCCAGCCGGTACACCGGCTCGGGCAGGGTGCCGCCGCGGCTGAGCGCATAGGCCAGGTCGTAGGCTATGCTCTCATGCGCGTCCAGGTCGACGGGCTTGACGTCGGCCACCAGCGTGGCCAGGCGCTCGGCCGGCATGCCTTCGCGTTCCGCGACGGCGATGTGGGCGTAGATTTCATAGGCCGCGTTGTAGCGCGCGCCTACCACCAGGATGGCAATCTGGCGCACGTTGTCGGGCAAGGTGGCGTTGGCCGTCATGGCCAGGGTCAGGTCCCAGATGGCCTTGCCGATGGCCGGTTCGTGCAGCCACGGATTCCACGGTCCCATCAGGGCGCCGTCTTCGCGCACGGCGATGAAATCGTTGAAATTGCTGGTGATGCCTTTGCGCATATCGTCGTACAGCGGCTTTTGTTCTTGTGTCAGGTCTTTCGGAGCGATCAGGGGCAGGCGCATGGAAACTCCTTGCTGAATAAGTGGGCGGTGGGCGGCAGTAGCCAACAGACAGTATATCCATCTGGCTGGCGGCGGCCGTTCACTGGCGCACACTGGCGCGGCCCGCGCCGGTCTATGCCTACTTGCGCGGCTCGTGTATCCGGAATTTCTTGACGATGCCCGCCTGGTCGAACATGACGGCCACTTCGCGCGTGCCTTTTTCGCCCAGCAGGGGGATCAGGCGCGTCACGCTGGGCGTTTTCAGCTGGTTCTTGTAGACCCAGACTTCATAGCCGGGATCGAAGCTGACGACGGTGGCGTTGCCCAGGGCCGCGTCGAGGTCGAGGCGGGTGGTCTTGCCCACCTTGATGTTCTGATAGATGGCGCCATTGTCCGGCGCGCGGTTGACCTTGTATTCACTGGCGGTGCACATGGCCACGGCCAGGCCCGCGAGGCAGGAAGCTGCCAGTTTTATCAATGTGTTCATATGGACTCCCAGTGTGCATCACTGCTTCCAATCTCAGAGGGGACGGGCGTGATGTCATGGCAGGAGTGTGCTTGTGTCGCCGCGAATGTGCTACAAGATTATACAAAGGCGCATAAAACGGTGCCGTCGGTAGCGGCAACCGGTACTTTTACCGGCTCTGCAAGACGTCGGTCGAGAGCGCCAGGGTTTCCTTGATTTCTTCCATCACCACATAGCTTTTCGATTGCGCGGCACCGGGCAGCTGCAGCAGCATGTCGCCCAGCAGCTTGCGGTACTCGGCCATTTCATGGATGCGCGCCTTGATCAGGTAATCGAAGTCGCCCGACACCAGGTGGCATTCCTGGACTTCGGGAATCTGCAGCACTTCGCGGCGGAATTGCTCGAAGGCGGACGCGGATTTTTGATTGAGCGTAATCTCCACAAAGACGAGCAGCTTGGCGCCCAGCGCGGCCGGGTTCACCTTGGCGTGGTAGCCCGTGATGACGCCGTCGCGCTCCATGCGCTTGACCCGTTCGATGCAGGGCGTGATGGACAGGCCCACCTGTTCGCCCAGGTCTTTCATCGAGATGCGGCCGTCCTGTTGCAGGATGCGCAGGATGTGGCGGTCCAGCTTGTCGAGGCCACGTGCCGATTCTTTAAGGATTCTCATGATTTATTGCTGAATATCTCGATTTATACGTGAACAAATACTGGCTCTTTCCCAATATGATAGCGGTTAATCTGGCACTAGCCATAAATATAATTGAGGAAACTATGCGTATTGTGATTCTGGGTAGCGGCGTCATCGGCGTCACCAGTGCTTACTATCTGGCCAAGGCAGGACATGAGGTGACCGTCATCGACCGCCAGCCGGGCCCGGCACTGGAAACCAGCTTCGCGAATGCGGGGCAGATCTCGCCCGGCTACGCCTCGCCATGGGCTGCGCCCGGCATTCCGCTGAAAGCCGTGAAGTGGATGATGCAGCGCCACGCGCCCCTGGCCATCTCGCTCGACGGCAGCGCCGCCCAGCTCAAATGGATGTGGCAGATGTTGCGTAATTGCACGCCGGAAGCGTATGCCGTGAACAAGGAACGCATGGTGCGCCTGGCCGAATACAGCCGCGACTGCTTCAAGGTGCTGCGCGCCGAGGCAGGTATCACCTATGAAGGCCGCCAGCAAGGCACGATGCAATTGTTCCGCACCGAAAAGCAATACAACGATGCCGCCAAGGATATCGAAGTATTGAAGGACGCGGGCGTGCCATATGAAGTGCTGCAGCGCGACGAGCTGTCGCGCGCGGAACCGGCGCTCGAAGCGGTGAAAGGTAAGCTGTTCGGCGGCTTGCGCCTGCCCAACGATGAAACGGGCGATTGCCAGCTGTTTACCACGCGCCTGTCCGAAATGGCTGTGGCGCTGGGCGTGAAGTTCCGCTATGGGGTCTCCATCGATGCATTGCTGACGCAGGGCGATGAAATCGCCGGCGTGCAATGCGGCGCGGAAATCGTCAAGGCCGATTCCTATGTGGTGGCGCTCGGCTCCTACTCGACGGGCTTCATGAAGCCGCTGCTCGACATCCCCGTGTACCCGCTGAAGGGCTATTCGATCACCGTGCCTATCGTCAACGCGGCCAAGGCGCCCGTGTCGACCATCCTCGATGAAACGTACAAGATCGCCGTGACCCGTTTCGACGACCGCATCCGCGTGGGCGGCATGGCGGAAATCGCCGGCTACAACCTGAACCTGAACCCGCGCCGCCGCGAAACCCTGGAAATGGTCGTCAACGACCTGTTCCCCGGCGGCGGCAACACGGCCGAGGCTACCTTCTGGACGGGCTTGCGCCCGATGACGCCGGACGGCACGCCGATCGTCGGCCGCACGCCGCTGCGCAACCTGTTCCTCAACACGGGCCACGGCACCCTGGGCTGGACCATGTCCTGCGGTTCCGCGCAATTGCTGGCCGACCTGATGTCCTCGAAAAAGCCTGCCATCCTGGCCGACGACCTGTCCGTCAACCGCTACAGCGGCGCGCAGGGCAATGGCAAACTGCAACACGCGGTGGCTTGAGATGGGGGCCAGCATGCCTCTGAAAGAGCGTAGCGGCGCCATCCTGACGGTGGACCTGGATGCCGTGCGCGCCAACTACCGCTTGCTGCGCGACAAGGCGCATCCGGCCGCCTGCTCGGCCGTGGTGAAGTCCGACGCGTATGGCCTCGGTGCCGCGCAAGTGGGCGCGGCCCTGTATGAAGAAGGGTGCCGCCATTTCTTCGTGGCGCACCTGGAAGAGGGCATCAGCCTGCGTCCGCACGTGGCGCCGGACGCGGACATTTTCGTGCTGCACGGCCCGCCCGTCGGCACGGAAGGCGAATTCACGGCCCATGGCCTGACGCCAGTGCTCAACAGCGAGCCCCAGGTGGCGGGCTGGCGTGCCCACGCAAAAGCGCTGGGCACCACCCTGAACGCCGTCGTGCAGGTCGACAGCGGCATGTCGCGCATGGGCCTGTCGCCGCAGGAAATCGATGGCTGGCTGGCCGATGAGCACTTTCTCGACGGCATCAAGGTGCGCTACATCATGAGCCACCTGGCGTGCGCCGACGAGCGCAGCAACCCCATGAACCGCGAACAGCTGGCCCGTTTCGTCGCCATCCGCGCCCGCTTGCCGCAGTACCGCGCCAGCCTGGCCAATTCCTCGGGCATCTTCCTGTCGCCCGACTACCATTTCGACCTGGTGCGCCCCGGCGCGGCCCTGTACGGCATCGCGCCGCAGGGCGGCGAGCCCAATCCCCTGCGCTCGGTCGTGCGCCTGCAAGGCAAGGTCATGCAGACGCGCACGATTGCCGCCGGCGACCACGTGGGCTACAGCCGCCGCTACACGGCCAGCGAGCCGCGCCAGGTGGCCACCGTGTCCGTCGGCTACGCCGATGGCTGGCTGCGCAGCATGAGCAACCAGGGCCTGGCCATCGTCGACGGCGTGAAAGTGCCGCAGATCGGCGCCATCTCGATGGATTCCATCACGCTCGACGTGAGCGCCATTGCGCAGGAACGCGTGGCGCCGGGCAGCCTGGTCGACCTGATCTGCGCCGAACACCCGGTCGACGCCGTGGCGGCCATGGCCAATACCATCGGCTACGAGGTGCTGACCAACCTGGGCGGGCGCTATTACCGCGAGTATCAAGGCCTGGCTGGCGGCGCACGCTAAGCAGCGCAAAACCCATGATTGTGTGGCAAGATAGTCCTGCAGTGAAGTTCACTCCAGGGCTATTTTTTTCACCATCATCGGGGATATCTATGAGTCAATATAACGTTGCAATCATCGTCGGCAGCCTGCGCAAGGATTCCTTCAACCGCAAGCTGGCCGATGCGCTCGTCAAGCTGGCGCCGCCCGAGTTTTCCTTCAAGCACATCGAAATCGGCGACCTGCCGCTGTACAACCAGGACGACGATGGCGCGCAGGCCGAGCAGGTGCTGCGCCTGAAAACGGAGATTTCCGACGCGCAAGCCTTGCTGTTCCTGACGCCCGAATACAACCGCTCGATTCCGGGCGTGCTGAAGAACGCCCTCGACCACGGTTCGCGTCCGTACGGCCAGAGCGTGTGGGGCGGCAAGCCGGGCGCCGTGCTCGGCGTTTCCGTGGGTGCCACGGGCACGGCCCTGGCGCAGCAGCATTTGCGCAATGTGCTGGCCTACCTGGACGTGCCGCTGCTGGGGCAGCCTGAAATGTTTATCCAGGCCAAGGAAGGTCTGTTCGACGAGCATGGCGGCATCGGTCCGGCCAGCCTGGGCTTCTTCCAGGGCTGGATGCAGCGTTATGTGGACTGGGTCAGGAAGCACGCCATCCACGCTTGATGCAGGTCAAGGCGGCAGCGCCCTGCGTTGCCGCTTGTACACATTCTTTGATCATTGATGCCAAGATTTCAATATTGGCACGGGTGTCTCGGTATAATGCGCCCTTTCTTTAGCGCAATACTTTCTCCCTACACCCCCATTTTTGCCGACGCCATGTGGACTAAACCTGTTCTGCGCATGAATTTGCGCCGCTTGATCGTGCTCGTGGCCTTTGCCAGCGCCCTGGTGTCCCTGGCCAATACCTTTTATGCCAGCTACAGCGTGCAGCGTCAGCTGCTGATCGATACCACCCTGGAAGCAAACCATGCGTATGCGAGCAAGCTGGCCAGCACGGCCGAGGATTTCCTGCAGTCGGCGCGCCAGCAGCTGGCCTACAGCGCGGGCAGCCTGCCGTCGCGCATGGACGACGACGCCTGGCTGACGGGTGAGGCGCAGCGCCTGCGCCTGCAGACGAACAGCTTCAATTCCGTGCTCATCGTCGATGCCCAGGGCAAGGTGCTGGGCGTGTCGCCGGAAACGCTGGCCCTCAAGCACCGCACGCTCGATTCGGCCGGCGCCGTGCAGGCGCTGCGCGAGCGGCGCCCGCTGGTGACGCAGCCCTACGTCTCGTCGGCCGGCAACCTGGTGGTCTTCATTTCGCACCCCATCGTGGGCAAGGATGGCCGCTATCTCGGTTATGTGGGCGGCAGCATCTACCTGAAACAGAAAAACATCCTGTACACCATGCTGGGCCAGCATTACTACCGCGACGGTTCCTACCTGTACGTGGTGGACCAGAAGCGGCGCCTGCTGTACCACCCGGACCCGGACCGCCTGGGCGACCTGGCGGGCCGCAATGAAGTGATCGACGCCATCATTGCGCAGCAGGGCGGCGGCAACCGGCGCATGTACAACAGCCTGGGCGTGGACATGCTGGCCGGCTATGCCGTCATGCCGTCGACAGGCTGGGGCATCGTGGCGCAGCGGCCGACGGCCATGACCCTGGCCCCGCTGAACCAGCTGATGGCCAACACGGTGTGGCACTCGCTGCCCATCGCCTTGCTGAGCCTGCCATTCATCTGGTGGCTGGCCAGCCTGATTTCGCGGCCCCTGGTGCAGCTGGCCGAGGGCGCGCGGCGCATGGACGCGCCCGGCACGGCCGAGCACATCGCCGCCATCCGTTCCTGGTATGTGGAAGCGGCGCAGATCAAGAAAGCCCTGCTGAAGGGCCTGGCGCTGCTGCAGACCAAGATCGGCAAGCTGAAGACGGACGTGCAGACGGACCCGCTGACGGGCCTGTCGAACCGGCGCGGCATGGCGGCGGCGCTCGACGATTGGCAGGCGCAGGCGCGGCCGTTTTCCGTCATCGCCATCGATATCGACCATTTCAAGCAAGTCAACGACCGCTGGGGCCATGCCGTGGGCGACGACGTCATCCTGCGCCTGGCCCAGCTGATGCGCGCCTGTTCGCGCGATGCCGACGTGCTGTGCCGCAACGGCGGCGATGAATTCATCATGCTGCTGCCCGACGCCGACCTCGACGTGGCCATGCAGGTGGCCGAGCGCCTGCGCGCCAAGGTGGCCGCCGCCGTGATTCCGGGCGCGGGCGCCATCACGGTCTCGCTGGGCGTGGTCTCGTCGTCGCACGGGGAGCGCAGCACGGATGCCGTGCTGCTGGCCGCCGACGCGGCCCTGTACGTGGCCAAGGAAAACGGCCGCAACTGCGTGGGCATCACGGAGCCCGCCTGACGGTATTGCCGTACGGCATGAACTGATCCCCTGTTTTCTGTTGCATCTGAGCCTGTCCCGTTTGCCCGCCAGCGCTTACCATGTGGCCCTGAGACGCACAAGGAGGACAGCTGGCATGGCAGGGATGAATATTGATGATGTTTGAGCAAGAACCTGGCATCCGCTGCGACGTCGATGGACGGCCGCACGCGCTGGCCTTGCTCGGCTGCCGCGAACTCAATTATGGCCAGCGCAGCGAGCTGCCGCTGCGTCCGTTCCGCCTGAGCGTGCCGGAAACGGCGCTGGCGGGCCTGCTGGACGAGCCGTTCAACAGTTTTATCCGCACTTGCCGCGAAGACGACTTGCAGTACGAGCAAAGCGACTTGCCCGAGCTGCAGCAGGCCGGCTACCCCGATATCACGGCCATGCTGGCGGGCCACCGGCCCCTGCTGGCCGGGATGCTGTACGACTTCATGATTTTCGACCTGATGACGGCCATCGGCCGCGCCAGCGGCTACCGCTCACCCGATGCCCGCTATTGGGGCGACGTGGAGACGGCCGACCGGCGCGCCTATTTCACCGTCAATCAAGTGCACACCGTGTCGTTTGCGGACGGCCACGCCGTGTTCGAGGGAGAAGGCTATTACGGCGCGTACGTGATCTGGCTCACGCATTGAGCGGATGGCAAATGGGGCTTGACCTTCCTCATGTGGGAAGGTTTATAGTCGTGCCATGAACCGTGCCTTTTTCCGCTTTCTCGCCCGCTCGCTGCTCTGGCTGCTGGCCGTCACGCTGCCCTTGCAGGGCTTTGCGTCGGCCATGCGCAGCTGCTGCGTGGACGAGCTGGCGGTCGCCGTCGCGGCCGTGCACGCGCCCGCCCAGGCGCAAACGCCCCAATGCCATGACATGGGCGACATGGCCGACATGGCCATGCAGGATCAGCCGATGCAGATGAAGATGGCCATGGACGATGGCGGCGCCACGCACCATGGCCACGATTGCAGCAACCACGGCGCCTGCACCGTGGGCGCCACGGCGCCGCCCGGCATGGCTGCCTTGCACGCCCTGACCCTGCGCGCGCCGCCTCCGGCGCTGGCGCCCGATTCCCTGTTCGCCGGGCATATCCCGTCCGGCCTGGAACGCCCCCCGAGAAGCACGCACTCCGCCTGACCGCCCGTGAACCCGGCGGTGCGGCCGCTGCACGTCCATCGGGCCGTGCTGGCCGCGCCCCCCGTTCCACCTGCGCGCCCGCCGCGCCATCCCTGTCATTCGAGGAATACCATGAAATACCTGTTCAGCCTTGCGCTGGCCGCCGGCATTGCATTGCCCGCGCTGGCCGCCAGTGCCGCCAGTCCGGCCGCCGCAACGCCAAGCCCATCCGCCCCGCAAGAGGCGCAAGCGCCCGTGCCGGCCACCACCTACCGCTCCGCCTTCGCGGGCTATCGTCCCGCCGCCGCCGACGAAGCCACGCCCGACCAGGCCTGGCGCGCCGTCAACGACAAGGTCGGCAAGGCCGGCGGCCACATGGGCATGATGAAGATGCAAGGCCACAAGATGGAAGGTCATGCCATGCCGATGGACCACGCCCAGCCCAAGCCGGCGGACAAGCCCGCCCCGCAACACCAGCATGAAGGACACTGACATGGCCCGTTTTACCAAATCAACCTGTTTGACGCCGCTGGCGCTGGCGGCCGTCCTGCTGCTGGGCGGCTGCGCCAGCTTCAGCCAGGATGGCGGCATGCAGACGGTATCCGCGCTGGCCGACGCCCGCACGGGCGCCCCTGCGGCGCTGGCCGGCGAGGGCGGAGAAGCCAAGCTGGCGCAGCTGCTGGCCCAGCCCCTGGACGCCGACAGCGCCGTGCGCATCGCCCTGATGAACAACCAGGACATGAAGGTGGCGCTGGCCCAGCTGGGCGCGTCCGAGGCGGACCTGGTGCAAGCGGGGCGCTTGCGCAACCCGGGCCTGTCGTTCGGCCGCTCGCACGGCAGCCACGGCAATGAAATCGACCGCGGCGTCAGCTTCGACCTGGCCGGCCTGCTGACGATGCCGATGCGCGTGAACATCGAGCGGGGCCGTTTCGAGCAAGCCAAGCTGCAGGCCGCCAGCAGCGCCGTGCAGCTGGCGGCCGACACGCGCCGCGCCTACTTCCATGCCGTCGCCGCCGTGCAGACGGAAGCGTTCATGCAGCGGGCGCTCGTGTCGGCCGAGGCGGGCGCGGAACTGGCCACGCGCTTGCAGCAGGCGGGCAACTGGAGCCGCCTGGACCAGGCGCGCCAGCAAGTGTTCTACGCGGACGCCGTCGGCGACCTGGCCCGCGCGCGCCACCAGGCCACGGCCACGCGCGAGCACCTGACGCGCTTGCTGGGCCTGTGGGGCAGGCAGACCAGCTTTACTTTGCCGTCGCGCCTGCCCGACTTGCCGGCCCAGGCTGTTGATGCAGGCAATATCGAGGCGCAGGCCATGGAGCAGCGCCTCGACGTGCAAAGAGCGAAGCTCGACGCGCACGCTACGGCCAGCGCGCTGGGCCTGTCCAAGGTGACGGGGTTCGTCAATGTGCTCGACGTGGGCTATACCAACAAGAGCACGAGCGAGGCGCCGCGCGAAAACGGCTACGAGGTGTCGCTGGAACTGCCCCTGTTCGACTGGGGTACGGCGCGCAACGCCCGGGCGCAGGCGCTGTACGAGCAGTCGCTGCAGCGCACGGCGGGCACGGCGGTGCGGGCCCGCTCGGAAGTGCGCGAAGCGTATTCCAGCTACCGCACGGCCTACGACCTGGCGCGCCACTACCGCGATGAGGTCGTGCCGCTGCGCAAGACCATTTCGCATGAAGTGCTGCTGCGCTACAACGGCATGCTGGCCAGCGTGTTCGAGCTGCTGGCCGACGCGCGCGAGCAGGTCGCCAGCGTCAACGGCGCCATCGAAACCCAGCGCGATTTCTGGATCGCCCAAACGGCATTGCAATCGGCCATCAATGGCAGCGGCCCAGGTGCGGCAACTGCGGCAAAGGAATAATGATGATTACACGTAGAAACTTTTTCATAAATGCGGGCGCTGTCGCCCTCAGTGCCGCGGCCGTCAGCCGCGTGGGTGCGGCCTCGTTGCCGGAAGCCGTCACGATGGCCGGCGCGGACACCAAGGCGCCGCCACCGCCGCCGAACGGGCGGCCGTACAACCCCGTCGTCACCCTGAATGGCTGGTCCCTGCCTTGGCGCATGAACAACAACGTCAAGGAATTCCACCTGGTGGCCGAACCCGTCGTGCGCGAACTGGCGCCCGGTATGATGGCGAACCTGTGGGGTTACAACGGCCAGTCGCCCGGTCCCACCATCGAAGTGGTGGAGGGCGACCGGGTGCGCATCTTTGTCACCAACAAATTGCCGGAACACACGAGCGTGCACTGGCATGGCCAGCGCTTGCCGAACGGCATGGATGGCGTCACGGGCCTGACCCAGGCGGGCATTCCTCCCGGCAAGACCTTCGTGTATGAATTCGTTGCCAAGCGTCCCGGCACCTTCATGTACCACCCGCATGCGGATGAAATGACGCAGATGGCCATGGGCATGATGGGTTTCTGGGTCACGCATCCGAAAGACCCGAATTTCATGAAGGTGGACCGCGATTTCGTCTTCTTGCTCAGCAACTACGACATCGATCCGGGCAGCTACACGCCCAAGATCATGACCATGACGGATTTCAATCTGTTCACCTTCAACAGCCGCGTCTTCCCCGGCATCGACCCCATGGTGGTGCGCCAGGGCGACAAGGTGCGCGTGCGCGTGGGCAATCTCACCATGACCAATCACCCGATCCACATGCATGGCCACGAATTCGAGGTGACGGGCACGGACGGCGGCTGGACGCGCCCCGAATCGCGCTGGCCCGAAGTGACGACGGATATCGCCGTGGGCCAGATGCGCGCCGTGGAGTTCACGGCCACGGACCTGGGCGACTGGGCGTTCCACTGCCACAAGTCGCACCACACGATGAATGCCATGGGACATGACGTGCCCACCATGATCGGCGTCGACCACCAGGGCGTGGCGGCGAAGATCAACCAGCTCGTGCCCGGCTACATGGTGATGGGCGAACGGGGCATGGCCGACATGGGCGAGATGCAGATGCCGATCCCCGACAATACCTTGCCGATGATGGCGGGCGACGGTCCGTTCGGCGCCATCGGCATGGGCGGCATGTTTACCACGGTGAAGGTGCGCAAGGACCAGAAGCCGGGCGACTACCGCGATCCGGGCTGGTACAAGCACCCGGCCGGCAGCGTGGCGTATGAATGGACGGGCGCCCTGCCGGAACCCGTGCGGGGCCAGGGCGCGGGCAAAGGAGCGGCCAAGGGAAGTGTGGAAATGACGGTGCGCAAGCCGGCCGGCCACAGCGGGCATTAATTCCCCCGCATTTCCGGACATCAGCGCGCGGCTTGCCTAGCACGGCAAGCCGTTGCGTATGTTGCTGCATATCAAGGAATTGTTGTTTGGTGACAATCCGAGCATTTTTTTCCCTGTTTTTTCTTTATATTCAAGCCAGTACGCTCCAGTTACATCGAGTATCGGCCAGTCTACGGGAGAAATCATGTTGAACCGGATGAAGGTGGGAACGCGCTTGTTGGCGGCATTTTTCTGTGTCGCGCTGATGGGGGCTATCGTGGCCGGCATCGGTATCTTCAACATGGGCAAGATCGATACCATGGCAGGGCAGATGTACCACAGCGAGTTGCTGGGCCTGTCGTACAT
Source organism: Janthinobacterium sp. P210006 (assembly GCF_036231885.1). Lineage (NCBI taxonomy): Bacteria > Pseudomonadati > Pseudomonadota > Betaproteobacteria > Burkholderiales > Oxalobacteraceae > Janthinobacterium > Janthinobacterium sp. P210006. Next base: position 1,904,580 of record NZ_JAZARD010000001.1, read on the forward strand.
CAAGGAAGCCAATATCGCCCTGATCAAGGTGGGCCGCGCCCGTAGTAATTTCTTGCTGGCCACGACCGCCGAGGAGCGCGCCACGCGCCAGGCGGACATCGCCAAATTCCTCGACATGAATAAAAGCTATCTGGCCAAGGCGGAACCGCTGTTCGTCACGCCGGCCGCCAAGGAGCTGTTTGCCCGCTTTGCCGCCGTCGAAGCGGAATATATTGCCACCATGCAGCAGGCGCTGGCCTTGGCCGCGGCCGAGCCGCTGGCCCAGCGCAGCGCGCAGCTGACGGATCTGCTCAACAAGACGCGCCTGCATGCCGATGAACTCGACGGCGTGCTGGACAAGCTGTCGCTGCAGAAAGAAGAGCGCGCCAAGGCTGCGGCCGTGCAGGCGTCCGGCGTGTACCAGGCCAGCCGCAGCTTCATGATTGCGCTGGTGCTGGGCAGTGTGGCGGCCGGCCTGGCGCTGGGGGCGCTGATCACGCGGGGACTGACGCGCCAGCTGGGCGGCGAACCGGCGTATGCCGTCAAGATCGCGGGCGCCATTGCCGAGGGCGACCTCACCGTGGATATCCGCACGGCCAGCCACGACAGCACCAGCTTGCTGTTTGCCATGAAAACCATGCGCGACAAGCTGGTGGGCATCGTCAGTCAGGTGCGCTCGGGCACCGACACCATCAATACGGCTTCCGGCGAAATCGCCCAGGGCAACCTCGACTTGTCTTCCCGCACGGAAGAGCAGGCCAGCTCGCTGGAAGAAACGGCATCCTCGATGGAAGAGCTGACGTCGGCCGTGCGTCAGAATGCGGACAATGCGCGCCAGGCCAATGTGCTGGCCGGCGCCGCCTCCGAGGTGGCCGGCAAGGGCGGCGCCGTGGTGGGGCAGGTGGTGCAGACGATGGAATCGATCAACGCGTCCTCGCGCAAGATCGTCGACATCATCAGCGTCATCGACAGCATTGCCTTCCAGACCAATATCCTGGCCTTGAACGCGGCCGTGGAAGCGGCCCGGGCGGGCGAGGAGGGCCGCGGCTTCGCCGTCGTGGCGTCCGAAGTGCGCAACCTGGCGCAGCGCTCCGCCAGCGCGGCCAAGGAAATCAAGACCCTGATCGGCGACTCCGTCGAGCAGGTGGAAATCGGCTCCAAACTCGTGCATGACGCGGGCAGGACCATGGATGAAGTGGTCACCAGCGTGCGTCAGGTGGCCGACATCATGCAGGAAATCACGGCCGCCAGCGCCGAGCAGAGCGCCGGCATCGAGCAAGTCAACCAGGCCGTGCTGCAAATGGACCAGGTGACGCAGCAGAATGCGGCCCTGGTGGAAGAGGCGGCGGCTGCCGCCGAGTCGCTGCAGGACCAGGCGCAGACCTTGACGGAACTGGTGGGCGTGTTCCGTCTGCATGCTCAGGCGCAACAACTGGCCGTGGCGCCGGCCAGCAATGTCACGCCGCTGCGCCGGCCGGCGCCGGCCGTCAGGCAGGGCGTGCGGCGCCTGGCTTGATCGCGCGCCACGGACGCATGGGCTTGGTGGTAGGCTGTCGGTATTGCGCCTTTGCCACTTCCGGGTTTCCCATGCCGTCTTCCTCTCTGCCGCTGTTGTGTCTTTCTTTACTGTTGTCGTCCCTGGCGCCCCTGGCGCAGGCGCAGGACGGCGACCCCGTCCTGCCTTACCGGCCTTCCGTGGCCAGTCCCGCCCAGCTGCCCGTGCCGGGCCAGCTGGAATTCGAGGCTGGCGGCCTGCTGTCGAAAACGGACGGCACGCGCCGCGCCAGCCTGCCGTACACGTTCAAACTGGCGTTCACGCCCGAATGGGGCGTGTTGCTCGAAGGCGAGGGTGTCGTGCGCGCGCGCGATGACACGGGCCGCCGCGAAACGGGCGTGGGCGACACGACCGTCGTGCTCAAGCGCGCCTTTGTGCTCGACAGCGCCACGGCGCTGGGCCTGGAACTGGGCTGGAAGTTGCCGACGGCCAAGGACAGCATCGGCAGCGGCAAGAGCGATGTATCGCTGAACGGCATTTTCAGCCGCGACCTGGGCGCCGTGCACATGGACGCCAACCTGAACGCCACGCGCCTGGGGGCTGCCGACCCTGGCACGGGCACGGTGCAAACGGGCTGGGCGGCGTCCTTTTCCACGCCCGTCAGCGCGCGCTGGGGCGCCACGGCGGAAGTGTCGGGCACGCGCCTGCGCGGCGCGCCGGCCACGGCGCAGCTGCTGCTGGCGGCCACTTACAGCCCCACACCGCGGCTGGCCATCGATATCGGCATGGCGCGCGGCTTGACGGCGGCATCGCCGGACTGGTCGCTGTTCAGCGGCTTGGTCGTGCCTTTGGGCAAGCTGTGGTGAGTTTGCCACGGCCATCCCTATGTGTCCTTGCGAACAAACCAGTTGATGCACAAGGTCTACAATGGAGACATAACTGATAAAAGGAGTGTCCCCATGAAAACCCTGATTCTCGCCGCCGCCTTGCTGTCGGCCGCCACCGCCGCTGTTGCCCAGGTGGGCGTTTCCGTCACCGTGGGCCAGCCAGGCTTTTACGGACGCCTCGACATTGGCGACTATCCCGCGCCCCAATTGATCTACGCCCAGCCCGTCATCGTGCAGCGCCCCCAATACTATTCGGCCCGTCCCATCTATTTGCGCGTGCCGCCCGGCCATGCGAAAAACTGGTCCAAGCACTGCCGCAAGTATAATGCCTGTAACCAAGAGGTATATTTCGTCCAAGATAGTTGGTATAACAACCAGTATGTGCCCCGTTACCGCCAGCAGCATGGCGACCATGGCCGTCCCGATTACGGCGACCGCGGCCGTCATGACGACAAGCATGACAAGCACTTTGACAAGCATGATGACAAGCGCGACAAGCACGAAGGCAAGCGCGACAAGCATGACGACAATCCGGGCAGGGGTCATGGCAACGGCAACGGGCGCAGGGACTAAACACGCAAGCAGGAGGATCTTTGCATAGTAAAATCGTTATCGTAGGTGGCGGCGCAGGCGGCCTGGAGCTGGCCTGCAAACTCAGCCGCAAGCTCGGCGCCGGCCAGGTGACCCTGGTCGACAGCCGCCTGTACCATATCTGGAAGCCGTCGCTGCATGAAGTGGCGGCCGGCACCCTGGACATTCACCAGGAGGGCCTGTCGTACCAGATGCTCGCGCATGACAATGGTTTCACCTATGTCTACGGGCCCCTGATCGCGCTCGACGCAGGCTCGAACAGCCTCACCGTGGGCGCCATCGCCACCGACAAGGATGAGCAGCTGCTGCCGCAGCGCCGAGTTAGCTACGACCAGCTGGTGCTGGCCGTGGGCAGCACCTCGAATTACTTCGGCGTGCCCGGCGCCAAGGAAAACACGATTTCCCTGAATGCCACGGAAGACGCCGAACGTTTCCGTCTGACCCTGCTCAAGCTGCTGGCCATGGCCGAGCAGCGCCAGGGCGACGCGGGCCATCCGGGCGTCGACATCGTCATCATCGGCGGCGGCGCCACGGGCGTGGAACTGGCGGCCGAACTGCGCGAAGCGAGCGGCGTGTATGCCGCGTATGGTTTCCAGAATCTCAACGCCATCAAGGATGTGCGCATCACCCTGCTCGAAGGGGCGCCGCGCATCCTGGCGCCGCTGCCCGAGCGCGTGTCCATCGCCGCCTCGAAGCTGCTGTACCAGCATGGCATCACCGTGGTGACCGATACGCGCGTCACCACCATCGAAGCAGACAAGGTGACGGTGGCCAGCGGCACCAGCTATGCGGCCGACATCTGCGTGTGGGCGGCCGGCATCCGCGCACCCGAGTTTTTGTCCACCCTGGGTTTGCCGACCAACCGCGCCGGCCAGCTGGAAGTGACGGGCATGCTCAACGTGCAGGGCCACGCGAATATCTTCGCGCTGGGCGACTGCGCCGCCTGCGCGGGGCCGGACGGCAAGCTGGTGCCGCCGCGCGCCCAGGCTGCCCACCAGCAAGCCGATTACCTGCTGAAAACCTTCCTGCTGCAAGCGAAGGGCAAGCCGCCGCAAACGAAGCCGTATGAATACCTGGACTACGGTTCGCTCGTATCGTTCGGCCGCACCACGTCGGTGGGTACCCTGATGGGTTCCCTGAAGGGCTTGAGCTGGTTCGTCGAAGGCTTTGTCGCGCGCATGATGTATGTGAGCCTGCACCTGATGCACCACAATGCCGTGCTGGGCAGCGTGCGCACGGCCGTCATGGCCATGGGCCGCTTCCTGATCAAGCGCAGCACGCCGCAGGTCAAGCTGCATTAAACCATGCGTATCAACGTAGAAAAGGGCCGCGAGGCCCTTTTTTATTGGCTATGTCACCGTCAAATGTGGGAATGCTCCCAGCGTTGCTTTCAATAATGTTTCTGGTGAGCGGATGCGCCTGGCGTCGAGTATCCAGCGCCAGCCCAGGTAATTGGGCAGGTAGCGCG